>NZ_LT904905.1 GCF_900199705.1 Collinsella provencensis
CTCCACCCAGGATGGCGGGCGCAACGTTGTCGGGATGCCCCTCGACCGCCGTGGCGATGCGCACCAGCTCGGCACGGTCCACGGTGTGCCCGGTGAGTGCCGCAGCGGCCATGATGCCAGCGACGACGCAGGTGGAGCTGCTGCCCAGGCCGCGCGCCACGGGCACGTCGGTTTCGATATGCAGCTTGACGGGGAAGGGCTGCTCGCCCCACTCGCGCAGTGCGTCGACAAACGAAACGTAGACGAGGTTGTCCTCGTTTTGGAACTCCTCGGGACATCCGGTGATGCACAGCTCGTCGGCGCGCTCGAACGTGAAATGCGAGTACAGCGATACCGCCATTCCCAGTGTGTCATAGCCAATGCCGAGGTTTGCGCTTGTGGCCGGTACGGTGATCTTGATCATGTCGGTTCCTCCGGGGTCTCGCTAGGCTTTATCCGGCGCTCGGGCAGTCCTGCGCAAGACGGAGAGCCCACTGGGCTCTCCTTTGCGTGTGGAACTCGCGGCGGACAAAGCCTGACGAGACCCGCAGAATGCCTAACGCAAATAAGTAAAACTACAGCTTAAGGGCCGCCTGCTCCACATAGGCGCCCATCTCGTCGATGTCGACCACGTCCGTGTGCAAGACGGGTTTGTCCTGCAGCGTGGCGAGCTGTTCAGGCGCGGTTGTGCCGGTTGCCTCGGCAAGGACGTCCATGCAGGCGAAGTCGTCAGCGGGGCATTCCAGTCCAAGCGCCTCGGCGACGGCGCGCGGGAACTTGTACGGGCTTGCCGTCGAAAGCAGCACGCGGGCCTTGGCGCCCTCGGCGGCGGGCATCGTCTCCAAGACGTGATAACCGCAGGCGGTGTGCGGGTCGATGAGGTAGCCGTTGTTGTCCCAGCACGACTTGATAGCGGCCGCAACGTCGTTTTCGTCTGCCCAACCGCAGGCAAAGACCTCCTGAATCTTGGCGAGCAGCTCAGCGGGCAGCGTGTAGGCGCCGTCAGCGGCAAGCTGCGTCATCAGGTTCGCTACGAGCTCACAATCGTCGTCGCTCAAGTAATAAAGCATGCGCTCGAGGTTGGACGAGATGAGGATGTCCATGCTCGGAGAGGTGGTGGTGAAGAACGGGCGCTGGCGGTCGTACGTGCCCGTGGTGAGGAAGTCGTAGAGCACGTTGTTCTTGTCGCTCGCAACGACGAGCTTTGCAACGGGAAGGCCCATGCGCTTCGCGTAATAACCGGCGAGAATGTCGCCGAAGTTGCCCGTGGGGACGCAGAACTCTACGGCATCGCCTGCCGTGATGGTGCCTGCACGCAGCAGCTGCGCGTAGGCGGCGAAGTAGTACACGACCTGCGGCACGAGGCGTCCCACGTTGATGGAGTTGGCGCTCGAGAGCACGGTGCCCTGTGCGGCCAGACGCTCGGCGAGGGCGGTGTCGGCGAAGATGCGCTTCACGGCGCTCTGCGCGTCGTCAAAGTTGCCGCGCACGCCGCACACGGCCACGTTGCCGCCTTCCTGGGTGCTCATCTGCAGTTCCTGCACGCGGCTGACCTTGCCCTCGGGGTAGAACACGGTGATGCCCACGCCCGCGGCGTCGGCAAAGCCCGCAAGCGCAGCTTTGCCCGTGTCGCCCGACGTGGCGGTGACGATCATGATGTTCTCGGTGGCGGCATCGACGCCCGTCGCGTTTTCGTCGGCAGCGTCGCCC
>NZ_LT904907.1 GCF_900199705.1 Collinsella provencensis
GGAGCCGTCCACCGGTCAGCGGCGCCCTGCTCTCCCACGGGCTTCCCCCGCAGTACCATCGGCGCGGCGCGGCTTAGCTTCCGGGTTCGGGATGGGACCGGGCGTGCCCCGCGCGCTAGAACCGCTGACCGGTGGGCGGCTCCTGCCGCCCACCCGGGATATGACCTCGCGTGCCCTGGGGGCCGCACAGCGACTTGGACGACGGGCCTTCGAGACTCTCTGATGCGGCCGCAACGGTGCGACGCCCGCATGGATGCGTCGGCGCCCGCGCGATGGATGCGGGTAAGAGCTCGGGCTATTAGTACCGCTCGGCTGAGGCGCTCGCGCGCCTTGCACCTGCGGCCTATCGACCAGGTAGTCTACCTGGGCCCTTACCGGAAGGAGAACTGATCTCGGGAACGGCTTCCCGCTTAGATGCCTTCAGCGGTTATCCGCGCCGCACGCCGCTACCCAGCCGTGCCGTTGGTCGACAACTGGTTCACGGGAGGTGCGTCCACCCCGGTCCTCTCGTACTAGGGGCAGCCTCCCTCGATTCTCCTGCGCCCGCGGAGGATAGGGACCGAACTGTCTCACGACGTTCTGAACCCAGCTCGCGTACCGCTTTAAACGGCGAACAGCCGTACCCTTGGGACCTGCTCCAGCCCCAGGATGCGATGAGCCGACATCGAGGTGCCAAACCTTGCCGTCGATGTGGACTCTTGGGCAAGATCAGCCTGTTATCCCCGGAGTACCTTTTATCCGTTGAGCGACGGCCCACCCACGCGGGGCCGCCGGATCACTAGAGCCTGCTTTCGCACCTGCTCGGCGTGTCTGCCTCGCAGTCAAGCCCGCTTACGCTCTTGCACTCAAAAGGACGGTTGCCGACCGTCCCGAGCGGACCTTCGCGCGCCTCCGTTACCCTTTAGGAGGCGACCGCCCCAGTCAAACTACCCACCTGGCACGGTCCCCGCACCGGATCACGGCTGCGGGTTAGGACGCCGGCGCGCCGGGGGCGGTATTCCAAGGTCGGCTCCACCCGGGCTGGCGCCCGGGCTTCGAAGCCTCCCGCCTATCCTCTACGCGACGGGCCAGCGGCCAATGCCAAGCTGCAGTGAAGGTTCACGGGGTCTTTCCGTCCTTCCGCGGGTAAGTCGCATCTTCACGACTAGTGGAATTTCACCGGGTCCATGGTCGAGACAGCGCCCAATTCGTTGCGCCTTTCGTGCAGGTCGGAACTTACCCGACAAGGAATTTCGCTACCTTAGGACCGTTATAGTTACGGCCGCCGTTTACCGGGGCTTGGCTTCGGGGCTTCGCTCGCGCTAACCCCTCCGCGTGACCTTCCGGCACCGGGCAGGCGTCAGACCCTATACGTCGGCTCTCGCCTTCTGCAGAGTCCTGTGTTTTTGGTAAACAGTCGATTGGGCCTCTTCGCTGCGGCCGGCCTCCGCTCCCCGAGCGAGTCGGTTCACGTACGCGCCGGCGCCCCTTCTCCCGAAGTTACGGGGCCATTTTGCCGAGTTCCTTGACCATGGTTGACCCGATCGCCTCGGTATGTTCTACCCACCCACCTGTGTCGGTTTGCGGTACGGGCGGAAGACCCCCTGCCTAGGGGTTTTTCTGGGGACCACGGGCTCACTCGCTTCGCTCAGTCGCTTCGTCCGGAGCCTAACCCTCATGCGGACCGGATTTGCCTGGTCCGCGGGCCGCGCTCCATCACGGGGACGTCCAGAACCCCGCCGAGCCACCCCAATCCGTCGCCCCGTCGGTCGTGACGGTGATCTTCCGGTGCAGGAATGTCCACCTGCTGCGCTTCGCCTACGGCTCCCGCCCTCGGCTTAGCCCCCGACTGACCCTGGGAGGATTAGCCTCGCCCAGGAAACCTCGGGTTTACGGCGGACGAGTTACTCTCTCGTCTCTCGCTACTCATGCCAGCATTCTCACTCGATGCCGCTCCACCGTCGGTGACCCTCCGGCTTCGCCGCAGCATCGACGCTCCCCTACCGATGATATGAATCATCCCGCCGCTTCGGCTCCGAGTTTAGCCCCGTGTATTGTCGGCGCATGTCCACTCGACCAGTGAGCTGTTACGCACTCTTTGAAGGGGTGGCTGCTTCTAAGCCAACCTCCTGGTTGTCTGCGCGGACGCACATCCTTTGCCACTCAACTCGGAATTTGGGGCCTTAGCGGGCGGTCTGGGCTGTTTCCCTCTCGAGCACACAGCTTAGCCCACATGCTCTGACTGCCGCGCTCTGGACCGACCGGCATTCGGAGTTCGGTTCGAATCGGTAGGCGGCGAAGCCCCCTCATCGATCCGGTGCTCTACCTCCGGCGGTTAACGCGCGACGCTAGCCCTAAAGCTATTTCGGGGAGAACGAGATATCTCCGGGTTTGATAGGCCTTTCACCCCTATCCCCAGGTCATCGGCGCACTTTTCAACGTACGTCCGTTCGGCCCTCCACGGGGTCTTACCCCCGCTTCAGCCTGCCCAGGGATAGCTCACCCGGCTTCGCGTCTGCGGCACGCGACTCAAAGCGCCCGTTTCGGACTCGCTTTCGCTCCGGCTCGCTTATGAGCTTAACCTCGCCGCGTGCCAGCAACTCGCTGGCTCATTCTACAAAAGGCACGCCGTCACCGGACGAAGCCGGCTCCGACGCCTTGCGGGCGCACGGTTTCAGGTACTGTTTCACTCCCCTCCCGGGGTGCTTTTCACCTTTCCCTCACGGTACTGGTGCGCTATCGGTCACATGGGAGTACTTAGGCTTGGAGGGTGGTCCCCCCGGGTTCGGACCGGGTTTCACGTGCCCGGCCCTACTCAGGGACCTCCCTCGGGGCCCGTCCAGGGTGCGCCTACGGGGCCCTAACCCTGTGCCGCCGGCCTTCCCATGCCGTTCGGCTCCCCTGGACGGAAACCCCGCCGGGAGCGCCAGCTCCCGGGAGGGGAGGCCCTGCAACCCCGGCGGCGGAAAGGCTGGCGCCCGCGCC
>NZ_LT904908.1:0-193504 GCF_900199705.1 Collinsella provencensis
GGTACCTTGAGAACCGGATACCGCGAAGAGACGGAAGAGAGAGGCAGGCCCATCCGATGGGATGGAGCCAGCAGTCGAATGTATCGAAGAGTCGAGCGTAAGGTCTGATAATCATACGTCAGGCCCCGTTCAATTCACCTTTACTCCAGACTAGAAGAAACGCGAAACTGAATCCGATCGGCGATGATCGCTGGCCGGAACGGGCACACCGTGCCGATTGGGACCCCCCGGGTCCCTCATTGGACGGAGAGTTCGATCCTGGCTCAGGATGAACGCTGGCGGCGCGCCTAACACATGCAAGTCGAACGGCACCCGCCCTCGGGCGGAAGCGAGTGGCGAACGGCTGAGTAACACGTGGAGAACCCGCCCCCTCCTCCGGGATAGCCTCGGGAAACCGAGGGTAATACCGGATGCGCCCGCACGTCCGCATGGACGCGCGGGGAAAGCCCAGACGGGAGGGGATGGCTCCGCGGCCCATCAGGTAGACGGCGGGGTGACGGCCCACCGTGCCGACGACGGGTAGCCGGGTTGAGAGACCGACCGGCCAGATTGGGACTGAGACACGGCCCAGACTCCTACGGGAGGCAGCAGTGGGGAATCTTGCGCAATGGGGGGAACCCTGACGCAGCGACGCCGCGTGCGGGATGGAGGCCTTCGGGTCGTAAACCGCTTTCAGCAGGGATGAGACAAGACGGTACCTGCAGAAGAAGCCCCGGCTAACTACGTGCCAGCAGCCGCGGTAATACGTAGGGGGCGAGCGTTATCCGGATTCATTGGGCGTAAAGAGCGCGTAGGCGGCCGGGAGGGCCGGGGGTCAAATGCGGGGGCTCAACCCCCGCCCGCCCCCGGAACCGCCCGGCTCGGGTCCGGCAGGGGAGGGTGGAACACCCGGTGTAGCGGTGGAATGCGCAGATATCGGGTGGAACACCGGTGGCGAAGGCGGCCCTCTGGGCCGGCACCGACGCTGAGGCGCGAAAGCTGGGGGAGCGAACAGGATTAGATACCCTGGTAGTCCCAGCCGTAAACGATGGACGCTAGGTGTGGGGGGAACCGTCCCCCCGTGCCGAAGCCAACGCATTAAGCGTCCCGCCTGGGGAGTACGGCCGCAAGGCTAAAACTCAAAGGAATTGACGGGGGCCCGCACAAGCAGCGGAGCATGTGGCTTAATTCGAAGCAACGCGAAGAACCTTACCAGGGCTTGACATGACCGTGAGCCCGGGGAGACCCGGGGGCCGGAAGGAGCGGTCACAGGTGGTGCATGGCTGTCGTCAGCTCGTGTCGTGAGATGTTTGGTTAAGTCCAGCAACGAGCGCAACCCCCGCCGCATGTTGCCAGCAGGTGAAGCTGGGCACCCATGCGGGACCGCCGGAGTCAATCCGGAGGAGGGCGGGGACGACGTCAAGTCATCATGCCCCTTATGCCCTGGGCTGCACACGTGCTACAATGGCCGGTACAGCGGGATGCGATGGCGCGAGCCGGAGCGGATCCCACAAAGCCGGCCCCAGTTCGGATCGGGGGCTGCAACCCGCCCCCGTGAAGTCGGAGTTGCTAGTAATCGCGGATCAGCATGCCGCGGTGAATGCGTTCCCGGGCCTTGTACACACCGCCCGTCACACCACCCGAGTCGTCTGCACCCGAAGTCGCCGGCCCAACCGCAAGGGGGGAGGCGCCTAAGGTGTGGAGGGCGAGGGGGGTGAAGTCGTAACAAGGTAGCCGTACGGGAACGTGCGGCTGGATCACCTCCTTTCTAGGGAGCATAAGGCTTTCAGAAGGCAACAGAGAACATATCTCACAAGAAGTTACGGCAGGTGTGCCGATGTTTCAGCGTCCCTCCGAGGTCCCTTCGCGTGTCCGGTCCCCGGGGTCCACCCCGCGTACCTTGAGAGCCGCATAGCGACAGACGGATCTATTTGAAACGATCTGATCGATTCTTCTTTTTGATTGCGAGAACGAAGCAATCTTCCAATCTGCAAAATCTGAAAAGAGTAAGTTGCAACGACAAGACCGCCGCCCGGCCAGTTCCGGGTGACGGTGTGCGACACCCAGACATTTGTTCAAGTTCATGGATACGGCGTCCCGCCNGCGTCATGTCCCGACGCGGGGGAGGGCCCCGGCCGAGTCTCGGCCGGGGCCCTCCTTGTGTTTGCACGGTCCTTCTTTCATGCCTCGATCTGCGATAGATCGGGGTTATTCTTTTCGGGTGGCTCCTGCATTGAGCGGGTATTCTCTTCTATAACCCGCGTCGCCCCCCATTCTCCCTGAGTCGGGACATCGCGTTCTTTCTTCCTGTTCATTCTCATTGCAATCAAATTAATCGTCTATTGACTTAGCCTGCAAATGGCACCTGAAGCGAGTTACTCTCAACGACCCTTCGTATCTTGTGGATACTTCTTCGCTCCATAACTCTGCATGACATTGGGACTACAATTGTCGTTTCGTAGGTTGGTCTGTCTTTTTTGAAACGGAGTGCAATGTTTACGATCTTTCTCATTGGCAACATTGCCTCTGGTAAATCGACTGCCGCGCGATATCTTGAGTCAAGGGGCGCTTATCGTATTGATCTTGATGCAATGGTAAAAGACCTGTATATACCTGGTTCCGACCTTGTTGCTTCGATTGCTGATGAGTTTGGTTGGGACGTGCTTGATGAGTCTGGATCCGTACGTTTTCCTGTGCTCGCAAAACGTGCTTTTGCCTGTTCTGAGCAGACGAAGCGTCTCAACGTACTTGTTTATCCCGTTCTTCTTGAACACCTAACGCGCATTCTTTCTCCTTCTCCCTGCTGTGGTGCGTTTGTTCCGTCGCATGAGTTTACGGTTGTAGAAGTGTCCGTTGCTGCGCAATTCACCGAGGCTTTTGGGCTGGCAGATGAAGTTATTGCCATCACTGCGTCTTTGGATGTGCGTCGAAAACGAGCCATTTCTCGCGGCATGTCACCTGAGGACTTTGATGCACGTGCTTCAGTTCAGCCCTCTGAGGAAGAGCTTTGTGCTCTTGCCTCGCGCGTGATTCCCAATGAGGGCGATAATGATGCGCTGTTTGGCGCCCTCGATAATCTTTTGGCGGAACATGGCTTAATTCAATCAACAAGTGGAGGTGAGTATGAATAGACGCGTGAAATTTTTGACGTGGTTTCGCGTCTTGCCCCTCGCTGTTGTTTTGCTTTTCGGTGTGATTTCCTATGTGTACTCTTTTGGGCCTTCGCTGTTGTTCAAGGCGTGGTACCCGCTTGAGCATGAGGAAAAAATCACCGAAGCTGCGAGCAAATATGGTGTGGATCCGTATCTTGTTGCTGCAATCATTCGGACCGAGTCTGGCTGGGATTCAGAGGCGGAGTCTGAGCGCGGGGCGCTTGGTTTGATGCAGCTTATGCCAGAAACTGCCCAGGATATCGTTGTCAAAGGTTACATAGATGGCACGGTTTATTCTGCCGATAACCTGCGGGATCCTGAAACCAATATCGAGTTTGGCTGCGCATACCTTTCGTTCTTGCTGTCTTATTTCAACGGTGCGACCGATAAGGCGATTGCCGCTTATAATGCCGGCATGGGAAACGTTGAGACATGGACGCAGGAGGGGGACGCGTTGCATAAGGTGATAGCGTTTCCCGAGACACAGGCGTATCTCGTGCGTGTGAACATGGCACAGTCACGATACCGCGAGTTGTATCCGGAGGCTTTTGCATCCATGTAGCGCATTGCCCTAGACAGTGCGGGTCTGATTGCGTAGAATAAAATATTCAGAACATATGTACGTTTTTTTCAGTGTTGTTGGATTTGCTTCTTCGGCCTGAAATCAAAATGCGTGGATGCGCGAGCGGGATGGTGCGCTATGGCGGAAATTGAAGTTGAGCGTGTGGGCGGAGAGCTCAAGCGTTTTGGTGTGTCGGGCAAAACCGCACCTTTTGAGGTCGTTTCACCTTTTGAGCCGTCCGGAGATCAGCCTGAGGCTATCGAATCGCTGGTAAAGGGCGTAGAGAACGGCGATCGATATCAGGTTCTGTTAGGTGTGACGGGCTCCGGCAAAACATTCACCATGGCAAAAACCATTGAAGCGTTGGGTAAGCCCACGCTTGTCATGGCGCCCAATAAAACACTCGCCGCTCAGCTCGCCAGCGAGCTCAAAGAATTCTTTCCGAATAACGCGGTCGTGTATTTCGTGTCCTATTACGACTACTATCAGCCCGAAGCCTACGTTCCTTCGAGTGATACGTACATCGAAAAGGACTCCTCGATTAACGAGGAAGTTGAAATGCTTCGCCATCAGGCAACTGCTTCGCTGCTCTCGCGACGGGACGTGATCGTGGTTGCCTCAGTGAGTTGCATTTACGGCATCGGTTCGCCCGAGGATTACGCGGGACTGGCTCCAAACGTTGACAAGAAAGTGCCGCTAGAACGCGACGAGTTCATTCATGCGCTCATCGATATCCAATACGATCGCAATGACTACGACCTTGCACGCGGTACGTTCCGCGTGCGCGGAGACGTGGTTGATGTGTACCCTCCGTATGCGGAGCATCCGCTGCGATTCGAGTTCTTCGGCGATGAGGTTGAGCTCATTGCCGAGATCGATGAGGTTACAGGTGAGATGCTTCGCGAGTACGACGCGATCCCCGTGTGGCCGGCGTCGCACTATGTTACGGAAAAACCCAAGGTCACGGCCGCTTTACAGACGATTGAAGAGGAACTTGAGGAGCGTGTGGCCGAGCTCAAGGCCTCCGATAAGCTGCTTGAAGCGCAGCGTCTTGAACAACGGACGAGCTATGACCTGGAAATGCTCGAGACGATGGGCTTTACCACGGGCATCGAGAACTATTCGCGTCACTTGGATGGCCGTAAACCGGGAGAGCCGCCGTTCACGCTTATCGATTATTTCCCCAAGGATATGTTGTGCATCATCGACGAGAGTCATGTGACGGTGCCGCAGATTCGCGGCATGCATGAAGGCGACCGTTCACGTAAGGTGACACTCGTTGAGCACGGATTCCGTCTGCCGAGTGCGCTCGATAATCGCCCCCTGCGTTTCGATGAGTTTGAGGCGCGCATTCCGCAGTTCATTTACGTGAGCGCGACGCCGGGCGATTACGAGTTGCGCGTGAGCGAGAACAACGTTGAGCAAATCATTCGTCCGACCGGTCTGCTCGATCCCAAGATCGATGTGCGTCCGGTTCGCGGGCAGATTGACGACCTGCTGGACGAGATTCGTTCACGCGTGGCGAAGAAAGAACGCGTGCTGGTTACGACGCTGACCAAGCGCATGGCGGAGGACCTGACGGATCACCTGCTCGATGCGGGCATTCGCGTGAATTACATGCATTCCGACACCGCGACGATGGATCGCGTCGACATCCTGCGCGACTTGCGCCAGGGCAAGATCGACGTACTTGTTGGTATCAACCTGCTTCGCGAGGGTCTGGACCTGCCTGAGGTTTCGCTTGTGGCGATTCTCGATGCCGACAAAGAAGGTTTTCTACGCAATCGCCGTTCGCTCATCCAGACGATCGGTCGTGCGGCCCGTAACGCCGAGGGCGAAGTCATCATGTATGCCGATCGTATTACGGATTCCATGCGCGAGGCGATTGACGAGACGAACCGTCGTCGCGCCATTCAGATGAAGTTCAACGAGGATCACGGCATCGAACCAAAGACGGTACGCAAGGCAATCAACGACATCTCGAGCTTCATCGCCGAGGCCGAGGACAACGTGGGTAAGAAGAGCCGTTCGCGTGGCGACTCGCTCGGCCATGGCGCGTTCTATTCACCTGCGGGATCTGAAGGCGAGGAAGGCGCGGCGGATGACGCTCGCTCGACGGGCGAGCGCCTTGCAGCTGAATTGGCGGATCTGCCTCGCGACGAGGTTGCGCGCATTATCGCAACCATGGAAGACGACATGCGCACCGCTTCGGAGGCGATGGACTTTGAAGAGGCAGCGCGTCTGCGCGATGCGGTGGTGAGTCTCAAAGCCATGCTCGAGGGAACGAGTGAGAGTGACGTTATTGAGGCGTTGCGCAGGGATGCGCGCAAGGGCTCGAAGTTCGCCGGCTCGCGCCAACGCAAGGGTTTTACGCCGCACATGAAGCACTAGGTTTGTCGTATTGCGGCGCCGTTCGCTTTGTGCATATGGGCAAGTTTGCTAAGTGTTACAGGGCGCGGGCGCATATCACTCCGTGCTCAAGCAGTCCGGTTTTTTGAATGAAAATGATCAGGCACAAAACGTGTTTCAAGCGCACGAAATTTCAAATGATGCGGCTTGCTTGTAACATGCGTCTGTGTGAAGGCCGTTGATTGCCGTTCCTTTGTTTGAGATGCATATCGTTTGAGCGCGTTTGTTGAACAGTCGATTCTTTGTTCGGGGCACATATCGCTCCACGCGCAGTTCCGCACGAACAGAAGGCGCCAGTGGCGCCTTCGTCGCGAGAAGGACTGCCTGAGCACGGAGAGATATGTGCTGCCTCGCAATTAAGGGCGTTTATCAGCTGGTCATCTGCTCAATGACTGCGGTTGCGCAACGGATGCCGTCGGCTGCGGCGCTCATGATGCCGCCCGCATAGCCCGCGCCCTCTCCGCATGGATAGAGACCCGGGGTATTAACGGAGACGCACGTGCTGCGGTCGCGCACGATGGTAACAGGCGAGCTGGAGCGGGTTTCTACGCCTGTGAGGACCGCCTCGGGGTCGTTGTAGCCGCGAAGCTTACGGTCGAGCAACGGTATGCCCGCGCGCAGCGTCTCGATGACGTGGGGCGGCAGCGTGCTGTCGAGTTCCGTCCACGTGACGTCACACGGATAGGTGGGTTTGATGCGTCCCGCGCCAGTACTGGGGCGTTTTTTGAGGAAGTCGCCGAGTAGTTGAGCGGGGGCGCGGTACTCGCCACCTCCCAGCTCAAAGGCCGCTTCTTCACAGGCGCGTTGCAGGCGTAAGCCTTCAAGTGGATCGGTGCCGGGAAGATCGTCTTCGGTGATGTTGACGAGAAGTGCGGCATTTGCGTTACGGCCAGCGCGTGCATTGAGGCTTGCACCATTGGTGACTACGCCGCCGGGCTCGGACGCCGCGGCGACCACTTCTCCTCCCGGGCACATGCAGAAGCTAAACAGGCTGCGTCCATTAGGCAGATGCGCAACCAGGCTGTAGGGGGCCGCTCCTAACGCGGGATGGCTCGCAGCGGTTCCATAGAGCGCGCGGTCGATATCTGCCTGCAGATGCTCGATGCGTACGCCCATAGCGAACGTCTTTCGCGCCAGCATGATGTCCTGACGCTGCAGGAGCTCGAATACGGGCCGTGCAGAATGCCCGCAGGCAAGGATGACCTCATGGGTTTCAAGACGCTCCTCATGTCCCTCGTGCTCGATGAGGATGGATTTGATGGCGCCTTGATTGTCTCGCTCGATGTGCGTCAAGCGCGTGCGAAAGCGAACTTCTCCACCGAGTGATTCGATGCGAGAGACGATGTTGGTAACGACCTCGGGCAGGATATCCGAGCCGATGTGCGGTTTGGAGTCCCAGAGGATATCGCGCGGGGCGCCCGCATCGACAAACGTCTGGAGAACGAGGCGATGTGCGGGGTTCTTGGTGCCCGTGTTAAGCTTGCCGTCCGAAAACGTGCCGGCGCCGCCCAGTCCAAATTGAATGTTGCTCAGGGGGTCGAGCTTGCCCGTACGATTGAACTGCTCGACTGCGTGGGCTCGGCGCGTGGCATCGTCGCCCTGCTCGATGAGCAACGGGCTGAGTCCCGCTTCTGCCAGGGTGAGGGCGGCAAAGAGCCCGGCACACCCCGCGCCCACGACGACGGGTCGAGGACGTGGATTGATGGCGGGAGCGACACGCGGGGGGAACTCCATCTCGTTAGGATCGACCGCGCGTACGCGACGGCATTCACGTGGGTCAACGTGTTCAAGGAGTTCAAGCTCGTCGATCGAGGGTTCAAGTTCGACGCGTACGCTCAACATGAAATGGACATTGGTCTTTTTGCGGGCATCGATGGATTTGCGCCGCAGAGCGATGTGGACGATATCGTCGGGTTCAATTCCCAAGAGGGGACAAATCGCGCGCACGGCGCTATCAAGACAACCTGTTTCCGTTGCTCCGCGTTTGAGCGTGCAGGGAATTTCGGTTATTTCGAGCATGATTTCCTCCCTAGGCGCGATGGGCGAGCGCGGATGCCGCAGCGTTGCCTGCGCACATGCCGGAAATCCAGGCCCATGCGAGGTTGTAGCCTCCGCAATCGGCATCCATATCGAGTGCCTCGCCACAGGCGAAGAGCGCCTCATGGTGGAGCAACGCGAGCGAATCGAGATCGACGACCTCGAAGGGGATGCCTCCGCGCTGCACTTGCGCCTGTGCATGTTCGGTCGTACCGGTTACATGCAACGTAAGGCGATGGAGCAGCGAGGCGCATGAGACAAGCGGTTTGTTCGCAGGCCTGAGCAGTTCACACACGACGCGCGCGAGCGGACGGGCAAGCAAGCCGTCAAACCACGCAGGATCGTCCTCGAAGGGGCCGAGCAGTTTCTCACGCTCAATGAGTAGCTGGTGAAGCTGTGCGTCATTGAGTGCGGGGAAGAGGTCGAGTTGGATGGAATCGTTCGGCTCGATTTTTCGGGAGAGGTTGAAGGCCGCAATGCCAGAAATGCCATAAGGTCGGAAAAGCACCTCGCCCTCCTCATAGGCGACGACGGCGCCTTTACGGACGAGTGCCAGTGTTGCCTCCACGCGCAGCCCATCGAGTGCGGAAAGTTGGGGGGCGTTCGGATAAGCGAGCTCGCAGGCGATAGGGCAGAGGACCGGATTCGCCTCAATATGCGGAATGTTGAATAGGTCACATAGATTGTTTGAAGTGCCGCCGCTCGCGATGATTACGCTTTGCGCGCGTAGCATGCGCTCAGTGCGCGCAGCTTCCGCTGCCGCTTTACGGGCACGTCGCAGCTCGGTTTTTCCGTCTTGCGCATGCTTGAACGAAAGAGGTTGTGCTGGCTCGCTGATTGTAAGCGACCAGCGCCCGCCGGCATATCCGGCGCGGATTACCTCGCTGGAGCAATGCAGCTCAACACCCGCGCGCGAACAGGCAGCAAGCAAAACGTCGCGTACGGATTCGGCACGTCGCGTAACAGGGTAAAGGCGCCCTTCTCCCTCCTCGGCAAACATCAGACCGAGGGATTCGAAAAATTCGGCAATCTCGCGTTCAGGTGCCATGCCCAGCACGCGGGCAGCTACATCGGGGTGACGATAATGTCGTGGTTCGAGTGTGGCGTTGGAGATGTTGCAGCGGCCGTTGCCAGTGGCAAGGATGGAGAGACCCGATTGGACGTCCCGCTCGATTACGCATGTCCGCGCCTCTTGACGTGCGGCGGAAATGGCGGCGGCGAGGCCGCTGGCCCCACCGCCGATAACAACAACGTCATAGGCGGGGGGGTCGCCTACGGGGCGCACNGGTGCCCGCATCGCACATGGCGGCGAAGTCGGGGTTGATGGGCAGACGGTCGAGGATATCGAGGCCGTACTGCGCCGCTACCTCGTCGAGCTTGCTCTTGCCGAAGACCTCGATTTTCTTACCGCAGTCGGGGCATTCGAGGTAGCTCATGTTCTCTACAATGCCAAGCACAGGGATGTCCATCTTGGAGGCCATGTTCACGGCCTTGGACACGATCATGGACACGAGGTCCTGCGGGCTTGTGACGATGACGATACCGTCGACCGGCAGGGACTGGAAGACCGTGAGCGCGACGTCCGCGGTTCCCGGAGGCATGTCAACGAGCAGGTAGTCAAGCGGACCCCAGGAGGTCTCGCTCCAGAACTGGCGGATGGCACCCGCGATGACGGGACCGCGCCACAGTACCGGGTCGGTTTCGTTTTGCAGCAGCAGGTTGGAGGACATGACCTTCACGCCACGCTCGGAAATCTCGGGAAGGAGCAAGTTGCCCAGGCCCATGGCGTGGCGTCCACTCATGCCGAACATCTTGGGAACGGAGGGGCCGGTGATGTCGGCGTCGAGGATGCCGACCTTGTGGCTCGCGCGTGCCAGCTCGACGGCGAGGGAGCCGGTGACGAGGGACTTGCCCACGCCGCCCTTGCCGGACAGCACGGCGATAACGCGCTTGACCTCGGAAAGGTTGTTTTCTTCAAACTCCTGCGGAGTGGACTGTCCGCCGGCGGCTTCTGCATGCTCGCAGCTCATGCGTACTTCCTTTCACGTTTCCCCACGTCTGCACGTAGGGCGGATATTCAACCCTTCCATTGTACTCGCCAAGTTCATGCTGAGGGAGTCCGCGGCGGGAGATATCGAAGGCTCGTGTTGGAGGCAAGTTCCAGCATGAGTGCGAGCGCAAGCGTCGAGGGCCTGCGTTATGGGGGTATGTGAGGCTGGCTTGAGCGCTTGTGCTAGCGCTGCGAAATCCTGACGGCGAGCGCCGTGATGATGAGCGCGGGGATGGAGAACAGCGCGCCGACCAGGCCCACATAGCCCATGCCGGGCCCTGAAATGACCATGCCGCCCACTGCCGTGCCAAAGGCGATACCGATGTTGAAGGAGGTGGGTTCAAGCGAGCTTGCCAGGGTAAGTGCCTGAGGGTACTTCTCAGCAGCGGTGGTCATGAACATCGAGACGCACGGCGTGCTCACCACATACATCGTGATGCCGAGGGCGAGGACGACACCGAGTGCCCATGGCATGGCGGGACCGACCGCCCACAAGGCGAGCAGCAACAGCCCTTGGACGGAGAAGCTCACCAGCAGCGTTTTCAGGCCGAAGTGCGTATCGCCCCAGCCCGAGATCAGGTTGGAGATACAGCACATGGCGCCATATGCCATCAAGGTGCCGCTCGCCTCGACGGCGCTCATACCGAGAAAATCCTCGAGGTACGGGGTGATGTAGCCGTAGAATACATACATGGAGCCCACGCCGAAGAAGAAAATCGCCATGCCGCTCAGCATACGGGGATCGCGTAAGAGCGGCAGCTGATCGCGCGCGGTGGCGGGCGCGTCGGTGGCGCCGGTGCGCGGGAGTAGGGCGACGAGCGCGCTGCACACGATGACGGTCATGGCAAACGTGCCGATCATGGCGAGATGCCAATCCCACATCGCAGCGATGTAGTGGCAAACGGGCGTGCAAATGACGAGCGCTACGGAGAACGCGGCGTACATGAGCGAGACGCACCAGGAAATGCGGTTCATTCCGGCGACATCGGGAATGAACGTGGTGCCTACGGCGAGGAGGGCTCCTGATACACCGCCGATGAGCAGGCGCGCTGCAAGGAGCATTTCAAAGCTGACGGCGAGCACCGACAGGCCATTGCCCAGGCAGTAGAGCACGCAGTACGTGACGAGCAGCGTGCGACGGGAGAATCGACCCGTGGTGAGCGCCAACAGAGGCGTGAGCACGGCGTAGACGATGGAGAACATGCTCATGAGCACACCGGTTTGCGCGAGCGAGACATGGAAGGCCTCGGCGATCTCGGGCTGGATGCCGATGATGATGAACTCGGAGCAGCCGAGCGAGAATCCGAGTGCGGTGAGCAGGCCTACGCAGAACTTGGCGTAGCCAGACATGCGCTCGGGTTCAGTAGACGTGGTGCTCTCGGGGTTCGGGGTCGACATGGACACGTACTCCTAGGGACGGGATGTGCTCGTTTGCGCATTGACGAAAAGTGCGAACTGCATTCGGATTGGGCGCGGGGCCAGCGGTTTGCTTGTTCCGTGCCATCCGGCGTCTAGCGCTGTGCCAGCGGTTGATTCGGCGCAGACAGCTCTCCATTATGCCATGCGCATGGCGCGCATCGCGTTGAGAATGGCGATGATCGCCACGCCCACGTCGCCAAAAACCGCGAGCCACATGCCCGCGATGCCGACGGCCGCGAGAACGAGGATCAGCAGTTTGACGCCGATGGCGAAGACGATGTTTTGCCACACGATGCGCATCGTCTTGCGTGAAACGCGGATGGCCCGCGCGATGTTGCTCGGCTTGTCGTCCATGAGCACGATATCGGCGGCTTCGATGGCGGCGTCGGATCCCATAGCGCCCATGGCGATCCCCACATCCGCTCGTGTGAGCACGGGCGCATCGTTGATGCCGTCGCCCACGAAGGCGAGATTACCCTGAGCGTTGGCAAGGAGCTCCTCAACTTTGCTGACCTTGTCCTGCGGCAAAAGCTGTGCATGCACCTCATCGATTCCAAGACGCTGTGCCACGTCGTTTGCCACATCTGCGCGGTCGCCGGTGAGCATGATGCAGCGTTTGACACCGCTTGCGTGCAGATCGCGTATGGCCTGCGCAGCATCCTCTTTGATTGTATCGGAGATGACGATGTGGCCGAGGTATGCGCCGTCGCACGCAACGTGGAGCATCGTCCCCGTGAGTTTGCACGAAGGGTGCTCAATACCGTGTTCTGCCATGAGTTTGTCGTTACCGACCAAGACCTTGCGCCCCTCGATGGTGGCTATTACGCCGTGTCCCGACTGCTCTTGGGCGTTTGCCACGAGCTGTTGATCGACCTCGTTGTCATACGCGTTAACGACGGAACGGGCGATGGGGTGGTTGGAGAGCGATTCGGCGTGAGCGGCGAGGAACAGTAGGCGATCGGCGTCGACGCCGGCCTCGGGATGTACCGCGACCACCTCGAACGTGCCGTTGGTGAGGGTACCTGTCTTGTCGAATACCACGGTGTCGACCTTGGAAAGCGCCTCAAGGTAGTTGGACCCCTTGATGAGGATGCCCAAGCGGCTCGCTCCGCCAATGCCGCCGAAGAACGAAAGCGGTACCGAGATTACCAGCGCACAGGGGCAGCTGACCACGAGGAACGTCAGTCCGCGCAAGATCCACTCGTCCCATGCGCCCAGGCCCGCAAGCGGCGGGATGATGGCGAGCATCGCGGCTGAAATGGTGACCGCAGGAGTATAGACGCGGGCGAAGCGCGTGATGAAATTCTCCGTGCGGGCCTTCTTCTCGCTTGCGTTTTCGACGAGCTCGAGGATGCGGCTGACGGTGGATTGACCGAAGGGCTTGGTGGTGCGCACATGCAGGACGCCGGTCATGTTGACGCAGCCCGAGATGACTTCGCTGCCTTCTTCGACGGAACGGGGGACGGATTCGCCCGTGAGGGCGGACGTGTCGAGCTGGCTTGCTCCCTCGATAACGATTCCATCGATGGGCACGCGCTCGCCCGGTTTGACTACGATGATGTCATTCACCGGCACCTCCGCGGGATCGACATCGACGAGTTCGCCGTCGCGCTCGATGTGCGCGTAGTCTGGCGCGATGTCCATGAGCGCCGCGATGGATTTACGGCTCTTGCCCACGGCGTAACTTTGAAACAGTTCTCCTACCTGGTAGAACAGCATGACGGCCGCACCTTCGGCCATATGCGGGTCGGCGCTGGGGAACAAGACCATGGCAAAGGCGCCGAGTGTCGCCACCGTCATGAGAAAGCTCTCGTCGAAGGCGTCGCCTCGGCGGATGTTGTGCCACGCTTTGCGCAGCACGTCATGACCTGCGATGAGGTAGGGGATGAGATACAGCGCGAAGCTTGCATAGACGGCACCCGTGCTACCGAAAGCCGATACGAGGAGGCCGGTCTCATCGATAAGGAGAATGGCGAAAAAGATCGCCAAAGCCATGAGGATGCGCTTGAGCAACTTTTTCTGTTTCTTGTTCATAGATGCCACCCTTTTGACGGCGGTTAGCGGAGGATTTCACAGTCCGGTTCGATGTCAGATACGAGCTTGACGACGGAATCGAGCACGTCGTCAAACGAGGCGTCATCTGCCTCGAGCGTGAGCTTTTGCAACATGAAGTTGACGGAAGCGGACGTGACGCCGGGGAGCTGGTTGATCTTGTTTTCGAGTTTTGCGGCGCAGTTGGCGCAATCGATTTCATCGAGTTTGAAAGACTTGCGCATGATGGTTCCTTTCGGGGAGGTTGACGTGGTTATACATGCGTTGGCGTTTGTAGGCGGGTGTTTGTCGTTTTGGGCCTGATTGTCTTTGCCGTGTTACTCGCAGATATGCGTAAGGCCCTGATCGAGGATGGTGAGGACGTGGTCATCGGCGAGTGAATAGTTGATCGTGCGGCCATCGCGACGGAACTTGACGAGATGTGCCTGCTTGAGGATGCGCAGCTGGTGGGAAACAGCGGACTGCGAGGTTCCGGTTATCTCGGCAATGTCGTTGACGCTGTGCTCATCGGTGACGAGCGCATAGAGGATCTTGATGCGCGTGGTATCGGAAAAGACCTTGAACAGGTCGGCAAGGTCGTAAAGAAGCTCCTCATCAGGCAGGTCGTTGGTTACAGTGGATTCGGTGCTCTCCATTGAAATCTCCTCTCATATGAGCAGACGTTCATACTTTCTATTTGTGATTATATGAGCGTATGTTCATATGTCAAGATAAAACTGTCGAGCGGATACGTTTTTTCTAAAAACGGCACAGAGGAGCGACGACTGGCAGATTTTTGGTTTGCCGTTATAAGAAACCGCCGGCACCTGGCATGCAGGCAACCAGCGGTTTTTGAGTTGATTTTAATTGTGATGCCGAGTGCGGTGCGTTACGCCACGTGCGAGGCATTCGCGTGCCTGTCTAAGTGCCACGCAACGACCTCTTGTGCACAAGGTCACGCGCAGGCACTTACCTGGCGAACATGTTTTTGAGGTTGAACTCCGCCTGGACTGTGCGAAGCATGAGGTCGGTGTCGTCCAGTCCGAGGTGCGTTTCGACCTCTCCTCCTGCAAGCGTACCGCGGCGACGCGCCCAGTTCTCGAGGCTGGCCGGTGCGCTTTCGCGCGGAAGCGTGCGGACCTCGCCGTCGATGGAGCGGCAAATGTGACGCGTGTCAATGGGGATAATCTTGCCAGCCTTGCGCGCTTCGGCGTAGCCGGGGAGATGCAGCATGAACCACGAGTCTTCAAATGCGGCGTTGTGCGCCATATACGGGTACTTTTTCATGAGCTTGAGCAGGGTCTTTTGCAAGTTCACGTCCTGGCGGAACGGCGTTTGACCTTCGAGGTCGCTCCACTGGATATGGTGGATGTTCTCAAGGGGAACGCCCGTTTCGCGATACATCTCCGGGATGCCGCAGTAATGCGCTTCGGCATCGGTTGGCACCGCATCGCTGGTGAGCTCCATGAGTTCCCAGCCCACGTTGATGATGTAGCCGCGCTCGGGAGCCCTTCCCGTGGTTTCGATGTCGAGGCCAAGGACCGTGCCCTTGATAGGTTTGCGCACGTACGCGACGGAATATGCGTCTCGATCTCCACGGACCTCGCGTGCGACGGCGCTGGCAGCACGGTGTTGCAGCTTGCCGATGCCCGTACAGGTGTCGGCGTCGGAGAGGCTGCGGGCTAGAAGTGGGCTCGAAAGATTGCGCAGGCGCGCCTCGCCGATTTGGTCGCACAGCTCGCGGTTTTGGTCGGCGAGCGTGAGGATGGTATCGAACGAGAAGTTGGGGTTCTCGTTGGTGTTCCATTCATCGATGAGCGCCTTGAGGGCCTCCTCGCCGCGTTGACGTTCGGATTCCATGGCGTCGTAATCCCCGTAGATGAACATGGGGATGAAGGGCTGCATCGAATATTCAAGTGCCTGTTGGGCGTTCATAGGTGCTCCTGTCGTAACGATTTGCCTATCAAAGTATAGGGGCTTGGGCGAGTGTTGGGGCGTGTTTACGTTGTGGAGCGTTGGCGTTGGCAGGCTCGCAATGGCTAAAGTGGGAACATACAAACGTACGAATGGGCTGGTAGCCCAACTTGATGCGATGTGATGGGGAAGCCCCTGTATGGATTTGATGATGGATATCGTGCTGGACGCGGGCAAAGACACGCTCGCGCTCGTGCCGTTTTTGTTTGTAACGTATCTGCTGCTTGAGGCGTTGGAGCATGCTGCGGGTCAGCGTGTAAACGACATGGTGCAGCGGGCCGGGGCGGCGGGTCCTCTGGTTGGCGCACTTGCGGGCGTCGTGCCCCAATGCGGGTTTTCCGCGGTGGGCGCCACGCTGTATGCAGGACGCGTGGTCACCTTGGGCACACTCGTCGCCGTGCTGCTCTCGACGTCGGATGAGATGCTGCCCCTGTTGGTTGCCGAGCGTGTTGACGCTGGGACCGTGGGCAAGATTCTAGGGCTCAAAGTGTTTATCGCCCTGGTGACGGGCTTTTTGATCGACCTCGGCGTGCGTGCGGTGCGCGGTCGTTTGCGCGCGAGGTCGGCGCGTTCCGATGTATCCCGGGATGCCGTTGCCGCTTCTGCCAATTTGTTGTCCCAGGTAGACGATCTGATGGACGACGTGGCTGAGGCGGGGTCGGGCGTTGAGCACATCCATCGCCTATGCGAGCAGGATCATTGCGGGTGTGATGACGGCGCGGCATGTGGCCTTGTCGGAGTTGCATGCGACGAGGATGATGAACGCGAGGGGCATGAGGGGCGTGGAGCCGCCCAAGATGGCGACACTCGCAGCGGGCATGGACATGATGACCACGGTCACTCCCATGCGGGCCACGGTCACGCCCACGAGCACACGGGCGGCGCGCTCACCTCGATCGTGCGCAGCGCCTGCTCGCATACACTGCAGGTAGCCGTATTCATCTTCTTGGTTTCGTTCGTATTGGTCGCCGTGCTGGAAACGGCGGGGGAGCCCGCTCTCGAGGCGATGCTCGGTGGCAACACGGTGCTGACGGTCATTTTTTCGGCGCTGGTGGGCCTGATTCCCAACTGTTCGGCGAGCGTGGCGATCACGCAGCTTTATCTTGCGGGTGTGCTGGGATTTGCCCCGCTCATGGCAGGTCTTTTGGTCTCGGCGGGTATCGGGTATCTGGTTTTGTTCCGCGCCAATCGTCGCCCGCGCGAAAATCTCCTCATCGTGGCGCTTATGCTGATCGCGTCCATCGCGTGGGGACTCGTTTTGCTGGTATTGGGACTGTAGGTTTTGCCTCGATACCAGGGTTGATCTGCAGCTTTTCAAGCGGGGGCGGAGAAGCTCTGTGGGCCGGGCTATTCCTCGAGCGACCTCTGACTTTGCGCGCGATTATACGCGGGCCTAGCTTCGCTCCCAGGCTTTCAACGCATCTTTCAGCAGCTTGGCGAGGTTGCGGGTGAAGCGCTCGCGGTCGTCATCGGTAAAGGCGGATGGTCCCTTTGTCCGTCCGCCGGCGCGCCGAACCTTCTTCTCTTCATGGCGAATGAACAACTGCATGTCGATCGTCGCCTTTTCGTAGATGTGTCCGCGCACGCCGATGGCGGCGGCGCCTCGTCCGAGCGCCATGCTCGCCAGCCCGATGTCCTGCGTCACCACGACGTCACCTGGTTCGAGGCACTCGATGATGGCAAAATCAGCGCTGTCGGCACCGGTGGAGACGTCGAGCACCTCGACCCAAAATCCAGGGTGCGTGTTGTCGCGACCGCGGGCGTGATCGGCGTCGCGCGGGTCGTCCCGACGGATGCGTCGTTCGAGGTTTTGCGTGGTATTACCTGCGATAACGCATGGGATGCGCGCCGCTCGCGCACCGGCGAGAGCTTCGCGGGTAACGGGACAGGCGTCGGCGTCGATGAAGAGCGTGGGCATACAGCGCCTTTCTAACAAGGATGCGATGGCGGTTGGGTGTTGTAGCTGCGAGCCGAATACCATGCGATAACGGTGGGCGTTGCGGCGGCGTACTTTTGCAGCGTACTGCGGCGCGTTGCATTTTCTCACTGTTGCAGCGTGCTGCGTCGGCGTGCTGTTGTCGTGCACTGTAACCGTCATGCACTGCAGCCGTCTTCCGAAGGCTTTCTCGACGCAGCGCTAATCCGTGATATAAGCGCGGACGAGCTCGTAGGTGTTGCGCACGCCGTCCAGATGGGAGCGCTCGTAGTTGTGTGAGGCGTACACGCCGGGTCCGATAAGGCCATGGCGGATATCATATCCAGCGGAAACGGTCGCCTCGACGTCGGAGCCGTAATGCGGATACACGTCTATGGCATAGCCGAGCCCATGTTCGCGCGCCCGTTCGGCAAGCTTGCCGACCAGCTCATAGTTGTAGGGACCGCCGGAATCCTTTGCGCAGATGGATACCATGCGCTCGGTGCAGCCGAGATCGGCTCCCACGCAACCCATATCAACCGAGATCATCTCGCACGTATCGGCGGGCACCACCGCTCCGCCGTGACCGACCTCCTCGTAAACCGTGAACATGAGCGTGACTTTGCGGTTGAGCGCAAGCCCTTCCTCGCGCACGGCACGGGCGATGCCCAATAGAATCGCGGCGGAAAGCTTGTCGTCTAGAAAACGGCTCTTGATATAGCCGCTCTTCGTGATGACCGTGCGCGGGTCCATAGCGATAATGTCGCCGGTCTGCACGCCGAGTGCCAGCACATCTTCCTTACTCGACACGTTTTCGTCGAGCAGGATTTCCATGTTCTCCTCTTTGATTTCGACCGCTTCGTCTGCGACGTGGGCAGAGGGCTCGGTGTTGAGCACCACACCCGTGTAAACGTGCCCGTCGCGTGTGTGGATGGTGCAGTTCTCGCCGTCGGCCGTGCTCCACTGGTGTCCTCCGAGCGTGGTGGGGCGCAAACGCCCGTTGTCCTTGATGGAGCGGACCATCGCGCCGAGGGTGTCGATATGCGAGGCGAGCACGAGCGGGTCACCCTCGCCGCCGATGCACACGAGCACGTTTCCCTTGTTGGAGCGTTCGGGCGCAAAGCCCATATCGGTGAGCGTTTCCATGAGATAATCTGCTGCGTGCGCGGTGTATCCGGTGGGGCTGGCAATGGCGGTGAGCGCGTGCAGCTGTTCTCCGATATACGTAAGCGTTTCTTTCATAGTTTCTCCTGCGGGTCGTAGTTGCCTATCAGGTTTAGTCGATGTTTGATGTTTGCTCGGCTGTTTACCGTTTCATCGTGTTTTATCTTACCGTGCGTGAGCGCAAAGCGGGCTGTCGACTATAGTTTGGGAAGCTCGCTTCATTCGCCAAGGGCAAGGAGGCAGGTCGTGGAGCAGGGAATTGCAGGTGTGGGGAAAGCTCTGAGTCAATCATCGGCAGTCGTTCGGGAGGCAGCCGACTATTCTCTCATGGTGAACGGCCTTCCCGTTGAGGCCCATTATTCCGCAGAGATGATGAACGAGCAGATTGTTCCTCTGGTAGAGCATATCGTTCGCACACGTCCGAAGCTCGTGCTGCTGGCCGGTGCTCCCGGGTCGGGAAAGTCGACGCTCGTCCAAGTCATCGAGGCTCTCGTGCGCGCGGCGGGATGCTCGATTCAGGCACTCGGCATGGATGGCTTTCACCACACGAACGCCTGGCTTAAGGAGCATCATCTTGCATCTGTAAAGGGCGCGCCGGAGACGTTTGATTTCGACGCACTTCATTCCGCCCTTATTGCTCGGGACCGTTGGCCCGTGTATTCTCGCCAGCTTCACGACGTTTCGTCTGAGACTATCCCGCTCACGGCGGAGACGCTGCTCGTAGAGGGTAACTACCTGCTTCTCGATGCCGATCCCTGGCGTGAGCTCGCGCAACTTGCAGATCTTACCGTTTTCCTTTCCGTTGATTCCGCGGTTTTGCACGATCGCCTGGTTGGCCGCAAGATTGCCGGCGGGAGCACACCCGAGCAGGCTGAGCAGTTCTATCTCAACTCCGATGCCCGCAATGTCGACTTGGTGACCAACTGCCACCTCAAAGCGGATCGGACACTTGATCTGGTGCTATAATCGTCGCATTGTTCCGGCGGAGCCTTTGGCAAGCGACGCCTCGGGAGAGGTCGGGTGCATGAAGAAATAACGATGCCGTTTAGGCAACCAACTTCCTTGTAATCACTCGGTCGTGTTTCGGGTGCCGCATCGTTATGCATCTTGTAGGCCTTTCGCCGTTCGGAGTCTATGCACAGTTCATCGGTTCGCTTCGTTGTCGGACGCGTTTGTTTTCTGTTTGACCCGCCGTGGTGTGGCTTGTGTCATGTGGCGTGTTCCGCGCACATGTGAAATGTTCGTCGCAATGCACCTCGATTACGACCTCCGTTTTGGAGGAATACCATGCAGTTGAACCTTACCAATATCACGTACACCTACGAAGGTGCTGCAACGCCCGCTCTCGAGCGCGTAAATGCAACGTTTCCGTCCGGCTGGACCGGCGTCATCGGCGACAACGGATGCGGGAAAAGCACGCTTGCTCTCATTGCCACAGGTCGGCTTGTACCGGATGCCGGCTCGGTGTTTCCCCGGCTGTTCGCCGTTTATTGTCCGCAGGACACGTCACGTGCGCCCGATAACCTCGATGAATTTGCCGTCGATTGGGGGCGCGAGGCCCTGCAGCTCCGGAACTTGTTGGAAATAGACGAGGCGTGGATGTGGGATTACGGCCATCTTTCGGGCGGTCAAAAGAAGCGCGTGCAGATTGCGTGCGCACTTTGTCGGCGTCCCGAGGTTCTTGTGTTGGACGAGCCGACAAATGACCTCGACGCGCCGACGCGCGAGCTCTTACTGCGGGGATTAAAGTCATACAAGGGGATCGGTGTTCTGATCTCCCATGACCGCACACTGCTCGATGCGCTGGTCGATCAATGTGTCGTGTTTGAAGCCGGACGCATCGTGACGCGTCCGGGTGGGTATTCGAAGGTGGCAGAGTTGGCGCGCAACGAGCGGGATGCGCAGGCGAAAAAGCATGAGAACGCTCGACGTGAAGAGCGCAGGCTTGTCGCTGAGGCTCAAAGGCGCAACGAGGAGGCCGCCCGTTCGAAGGCGCGCTTGAGTGCTCGGCATGTGGATAAGCACGATAGCGATACGCGCGGGCGTCTTGGTCTTGCGAAGGTCACTTCAAAGGATGCAATTGCGGGCAGAGCGGCAAGCGCGATGGCGAGTCGTGCTGATCGTGCCTCGAAAGCAACGCTGGAAAGCCGTACCCTCAAACGTTACGAAGCGTCGATTGTGCTGCCGGGACATGCCGCGCAGTCGAAGTCCGTGCTGCACATTCCCGCCCGTGACGTGCGAAACGGCGCATTAACATTGCATGTCCCCGAGCTTTGGATTGAGCCGTGCGACCATGTGGGCCTGTCGGGCAAAAACGGCGTGGGGAAGACGACTCTGTTGCGACATATGCTGGCGCTGGTTCCCGAGCAAATTGAATACGCGTTTATTCCGCAGGAAGTCGATGGGTCCATGCGGCGTGCGGCACTTGAGCGGCTGCGTGCGCTTGATAACGCGGACCGGGGTCGCGTGCTTTCACTGGTCGCAGGGTTGAACACCGATCCCGATGCGCTGTGTGAAGGATCGAATATCAGCCCGGGTGAGCTCAAGAAACTTCTCATTGCCGAGCAACTATTGAGAGACCCGTGCCTGCTCATCCTCGACGAGCCGACAAATCATCTTGATGTGGGTTCAATCGAAGCGCTCGAGCGGGCGCTTGTCGCCTTTCCGGGCGCGATTGTCCTCGTCACGCATGATACGCAGCTTTTGCAGGCCGTTTCCACGATCCGCTGGCAAATCGACCGTGAAGGTGATGAGGCGATTCTTCGCGTGCAATAAGTGCGAGGTTTGGCGTTTTTTCAGGCGCTTCGGAATGCTCGACTTTACGCTCCGGTAAACAAAAGCGTCGCAGGACCGCAAGTTTTTGTATTTCTTTACATTTTCTTGCGTATATGCGACGCTTTTCGAATCCCGTGTCAAATGAAAGCAGTGTAAGCAGATGTGGTTCGGGCGAGGGTATGTCGAACGGAGATGGTACTGAGTGCCTCGTACCCCCAATCACAATATGTGGTTTGGTACGCTTCAATGAAATGGTTTTGACCGTTTGCGGACGGTAAGCGGAAAACTTGTGGAGCGTCCACAAGACCACTTTTTCCCAGCTGTCATCAAACCTGCTGGTCGGGACGTTGTGGGGCAAGACGCTTTCATTGCGTCGGCATCCCTTCCGAATGCGCGTCAAAATAAGCACATTACGTCTACCTGCTAAAACACTATATATAGTGGTGCATGTAAAAAAGAATCACCAGATATGGCCAAAAGATGCTCTATTATAGAGAGCGGACATCAGTTGAGCCCCCGGTTTCTCGCGCTGTGTCGTGACGCAAAACGGGGCTTTTCTTTCTGAAAACGGTATGCATGCGCGCTTGCGCCTCGTGAAAGGGACGGGTCATGAAGATCATTAAACGCAGCGGATCCGAAGTTGTATTCGACTTACAAAAGATCATCAACGCCATCAAGGCGGCCAACGAAGAGGTGAAGGACAACGAGCGTCTCACCGAGCGCCAGGTGGTCTATGCCGCTCAGAACGTCGCCGATCGTTGCGAGACCGCCGGTCACACCGTTTCGGTTGAGGAGATCCAGGACATGGTCGAGGACGAGATCATGGCTCTCGATCGCTATGAGGTCGCCCGTCGCTACATCATCTACCGTTACGTGCAGAGCCTCAAGCGCCAGAAGAACACCACCGACGACAAGATCCTCTCGCTCATCGAGTGCAATAACGAAGAGGTCAAGCAGGAGAACTCCAACAAGAATCCCACGGTTAACTCCGTGCAGCGCGACTATATGGCCGGCGAGGTTTCCAAGGACCTCACGCAGCGCGTGTTACTGCCCGCCGAGGTCGTCGAAGCTCACAATGAGGGCATCATTCACTTCCATGACTCCGACTACTTCGCCCAGCATATGCACAACTGCGACCTCGTGAACCTCGAGGACATGCTGCAGAACGGCACGGTCATCTCTGGCACGCTCATCGAGCGCCCCCACAGCTTCTCGACCGCCTGCAACATTGCCACGCAGATCATCGCGCAGGTCGCATCGTGCCAGTACGGCGGTCAGTCCATCTCGCTTACGCACCTCGCCCCGTTCGTCGAGGTGAGCCGTCAGAAGATTCGCCGTCAGGTGGAGGCCGAGCTCAAGGAGCTGGGCGTCGATGCTCCCGAGGAGAAGGTCGCCGAGGTCGTGGAGACCCGTCTGCGCGACGAGATCCGCCGCGGCGTCCAGACCATCCAGTACCAGGTCGTGACCCTTATGACCACGAATGGCCAGGCTCCGTTCGTGACCGTGTTCATGTATCTCAACGAGGCCCGTTCCGAGGCGGAGAAGCGTGACCTCGCCATGATCATCGAGGAGACGCTGCGCCAGCGCTACGAGGGCGTTAAGAACGAGGCGGGCGTGTGGATTACCCCGGCGTTCCCCAAGCTCATCTACGTGCTCGAAGAGGATAACGTTACCGAGGACTCCCCGTACTTCTACCTCACGCAGCTCGCCGCCAAGTGCACTGCCAAGCGCATGGTGCCCGACTACATCTCTGAGAAGAAGATGCGCGAGCTCAAGCTCTCCAAGGGTGAGGAGCCGGGCAACGGCGATTGCTACACCTGCATGGGCTGCCGCAGTTTCCTCACGCCCGACCGCACGGGCAACGGTTATGACAACATCGCCCGCGCCAAGAACTACGAGCCGGGCAAGCCCAAGTACTACGGTCGCTTTAACCAGGGCGTCGTGACCATCAACTTGGTGGATGTGGCCTGTTCTTCGCATCAGGACATGGATCGCTTCTGGGAGATCTTCGATGAGCGTCTGGAGCTCTGCCATCGCGCTCTGCGTTGCCGTCACGAGCGCCTGCTGGGCACGCTTTCCGACGCCGCTCCGATTCTGTGGCAGTACGGTGCGCTGGCTCGCTTGGACAAGGGCGAGACCATCGATAAGCTGCTGTACGGCGGTTATTCCACCATTTCGCTCGGCTATGCGGGCCTCTATGAGTGCGTGAAGTACATGACCGGCGCCTCGCACACCGCTGCCGAGGGTACGCCGTTTGCCATGGACGTCATGCAGCACATGAACGACAAGTGCGCCGAGTGGAAGGCCGCGGAGAACATCGACTACTCGCTGTACGGCACGCCGCTCGAGTCCACCACCTACAAGTTCGCCAAGTGCCTGCAGCGCCGCTTTGGCATCATCCCGGGCGTCACGGATAAGGGCTACATCACCAACAGCTATCACGTGCACGTGAGCGAGGAGATCGACGCCTTCGACAAGCTGAAGTTCGAGAGCCAGTTCCAGCGCTTGAGCCCCGGCGGTGCCATCTCCTACGTCGAGGTGCCCAACATGCAGGACAACCTCAAGGCCGTTATCCGCGTGATGCAGTACATCTACGACAACATCATGTACGCCGAGCTCAACACCAAGAGCGACTACTGCCAGGAGTGCGGTTACGATGGCGAGATCATGATCGTCGAGGACGACGGCAAGCTGGTGTGGGAGTGCCCCAAGTGCGGCAACCGCAACCAGGAAACGCTGAACGTTGCCCGTCGTACCTGCGGCTATATCGGTACGCAGTTCTGGAACCAGGGACGTACCGAAGAGATCCGCGATCGCGTGCTGCATCTGTAGAATTTGATCCCGACGGGGCGCGGCTGCGACTTATATCGCCCGTGCTCAAACAGTCCTGCGCAAGACGGAGAGCCCGCTGGGCTCTCCTTTGCGTGCGGAACTGCGCGCGGGAGATATATGTCGCAGCCATCCTGCGCACACTCTGCAACTGCTTTGTGTACGTAAGATGATGAGGATTATCCCTAAATCTGGTACCATATGAGATACCTAAAAAGGCATCTAAAAAGGATGTGAATGAGGTATGGCGAGTATCTATTCCTCTGCTGCCCTAAAAACCCGTCAACGCGAGGTGAGGGACGCCGCACGTAATGACGTTGTCCATATCACGGAGAATGGCAATGCGGCTTTTGTTCTCATGAGCGAGGAGCTATTTGAGCAAAGGTTGAAAGATGCGGCCGAAGAGGCCGCATACGCCGAGCGCGTTAAGGCTTGTATATTCAACGGCCGAGCTGATATTGCAGAGGGCCGCTATATTGAGGGAACCGATGCGTTCTTCGCAGCTTTGCATGAACGGGTGGCTTCTTGTGACTAGACTGCGGTATACCGAGCAGTTTCTCGATGATGCATCAACGATTTATTCCAAGAGGATGGAGAAGCGGCTTAGGCTAACGCTTCAAATGATAGAAATGTTTCCCGAGAGCGGGTCTCGTAATTTGCCCGCTTCAATCATTGAGGCTTTCGGCTTACAGGTGCGTAAGTGCGCAGTGGGTCCATTTGATGTGATATACGAATATGACCCTTCGAGCGAGATGGTCATATTGCACGGCCTTGTATCTCAAAAACAAGCTTATTAGTGTGGATCGGAGATTGTCGTGAACTACGCTGAGATCAAATATTTCGATATTGCTAACGGCGAGGGCGTGCGTACGGTGCTGTTCGTGAGCGGATGTCGTCGCGGATGCAAGAACTGCTTCAACGAGGTAGCGTGGAACTTTGCTGCGGGCAATCCCTTCACGCGTAAGGTCGAAGATCAGATTATCGAGAGCATGCGCCCCTCATACGTGGACGGTCTCACACTGCTGGGCGGCGAGCCTATGGAGCCCGAGAACCAGGCGGGTTTGGTGGAGTTCATTGAGCGTGTGCGAGAGACGTTCCCGCGGGGGAGCGGTAAGTCGATTTGGTGCTTTACCGGCGACACCTGGCATGTCGAGCTCGTTCCCGGCGGACGCCACTATACCGAGTACACCGATCGCCTGATGGAGTGCATCGACATCCTGGTCGACGGTCCGTTCGTGCAGGAACTGTACGACATCACGCTACGTTTTCGTGGGTCGTCGAATCAGCGCTTGATCGACATGCAAGCCACGCGTGCCGCTTTGGCGGCGGGAAAGACGCCTGCCGAGGCCATTTGCCTGTGGAACGACGAGGAAGTGTACGCCACGCACAGCATGTAGGCTTTCGGCCTAAAGCCGTATCTCACACGGTAATTAGGCCATCGGGGCAGTGTTACCATACTGCGTGTGAAGAACAGAAGTGGGGAGAGGTCCAAGATGGTCGATCAAGAGAAGGTAAGGCAGGCGGTTCGCCTGTTGCTTGAGGGGATTGGCGAGGACCCCACGCGCGAGGGTCTCGTTGAGACGCCCGACCGTGTGGCCCGCATGTATGCCGAGCTCGCAGGCGGTATGGACCAACGTGCCGCAGACCATCTGTCCAAGACCTTTGAGGTTTCCGATTCCGGTATGGTCATCGAGCGCGACATCATGTTCTACTCGCTGTGCGAGCACCACATGCTGCCGTTTTACGGTACGGTGACCATCGGCTACATGCCGCGCGGGCGTGTGGCGGGCTTGTCTAAACTTGCGCGCACGGTCGAGGTATTTGCCCGCCGCCTGCAATTGCAGGAGCGCCTGACGGCACAAATCGCCGATGCCCTTATGGAGGATCTTGATTGCGCAGGTGCCATTGTGCTGGTTGAAGCCGAGCACATGTGCATGACGATGCGCGGCGTGCAAAAGCCCGGAACAAAGACCACGACGCTCGTGCGTCGCGGCGTATTTGAAGACGATCCTGCCCTCGAGGCACGGTTCTTCCGTATGCTGGGGCGCTAGGGCAAAATGAGTCTTCCCCCCATAGAAGTGTATGACGAGCTCGGTTCCACCAACGCCGAGCTCATGGTGCGCGGACGCGCGGATGCGCCGCATGGTATGGCGGTTCGGGCGCGTGTGCAAACGGCGGGCCGTGGTCAGCGTGCGCACGGCTGGGCATCGCCTCAAGGCGGCCTGTACTTGTCGGTGTTGCTGCGTCCGAACGTTTCGCCGCATATGCTTCCTGGCTTACCCGTGGTCTGCGCATTGGGAATCCTTAGGGCCCTTCGCTCGGCGGGTTGCTCGCGCGCTCAGCTCAAATGGCCCAACGACGTGGTGGTTGAAGGACGAAAGCTTGCGGGTATTCTGGTTGAACTGGGGACTTCGAATGCCGGCACGTATGCGGTATGCGGTGTGGGCGTCAACATGCACGTACCGCAGCTTAAGCGTGGGGACGTGTGGCAAGTTGAACATGAGGGCTTCCTGCAAACTGGGCATGGACAAGTGGGGAGCGAGCGTGCGGGCACAACAGCAAGTGCCGGCCCCGCAGCTTTGCCTCCCGCGGGGCTGATCGACGCGCTCGACGATGTGTGCGAAGCCCCAAGTTTGGACGACTTGGCAGAACGAGTGCGTGCGGGCATCTTGTCTGAGGTCAACGCGTGGGAGCGACATGTGGCGGGTGCTACGAGCGACACTCCCACGCTGTATGGGCTTGCGGATGCGTACAACGCCGCGCTCGCCTTTGTCGACGAACCAGTGCACGTCTATGCCATCGATGGCGACCTAATTGACCAGGGCATATTCAAAGGCGTCGACGCTTGGGGCCGCGCCGTGCTGCAAAAAAGCGACGGCACGCATATCAAATACGATGCCGTCGCTGTGTCATTGCGGCCTGCAAGATAGGTTGGATGCCCGATAACGCGTCAGCGCAAACCGTCACGCCACGTCAGGCACATCGGCGCCTACCCGGCGCGCTCTTCGGTAACGCGTCAGCGCAAACCGTCGCGTTACGTCAAGACTCGTGCCTCGTTATGCCACGTCCACGCTAACAGTGACTTCCTGTACGGGCACGTCATAGAACGGGTCTTCGCGACGGCCGAGGAAGTCGCGTGCCTGGTCGGGGAAAAGCGCATAGGACAGCACATCCTCTTCGCTGCGCGCGTACTGCGCGATTTCCTCGCGCAGGTGCGGCATTTGCGGCGGAATTAAATCGGCGGGGCGGCAGGTGATGACCTCGTCATCGCCGATGATCTTCTTGCGAATCTCATCAGAAATCGGCGCAGGCGATCGTCCGTACTGTCCACGCACGTAGTCCTTGATTTCGGCGGGAATCACCTTGTAACGTTCGCCTGAAATCACGTTCATAAGCGCCTGCGAACCCACCATCTGCGAGAGCGGCGTCACGAGCGGGGGATAGCCCAAATCGGCGCGCACATGCGGAACCTCGGCGAGCACCTCGGGGAATTTTTCCTCCACGTGCATATCCTTGAGGTTGGCGAGCAGATTGGAAAGCATACCGCCCGGAACCTGATACACCAACGCCTTGGGGTCGACGCCCATCACGCGAGCGTTCAGACGTCCCTCGTCCAGGAAGCGGTTGCGGATGGGCAGGAAGTATGCGGCAACTTCTTCGAGCTTGTCGATGTTCAGCCCGGTTTCATAGCCCAGGCCCTCAAGCGCAATCGCGAACGACTCAGTGGGCGGCTGACTTGTGCCTTCGGAGAAGGGGGAGGAGCAGGTATCGATAATGTCCGCACCCGCCTCAATCGCCTTGAGGTAGGTGAGCTGCGAGATGCCCGCCGTGTCATGCGTGTGGATCTGCACGGGAAGGTCGCACGCCTCCTTGATGTTGCTCACGATCTCATAGGCGACCTCGGGTGTGAGGACGCCGGCCATGTCCTTGACGCAGATGGAGTCCGCGCCGGTGCGGGCCATCTCAAGCGCCAGGTCGGTGAAGTACTGCACCGTGTGCACTTCGCTTGTGGTGTATGCGATGCACGATTGCACTTCGCCGCCAGCTTCCTTGGCGGCGCGTGTGGCGGTCACGAGGTTGCGTGTATCGTTGAGCGCGTCGAAGATGCGCACCACGTCGATGCCGTTTTCCACGGCCTTGGTTACGAGGCCCTCGACCACATCGTCGGCGTAGTTGCGGTAACCCAGCAGGTTTTGGCCGCGGAGCAGCATCTGCAGCTTGGTGTTCTTCACATGCGCGCGGATGGTGCGCAAGCGCTCCCACGGATCCTCATTGAGGTAGCGCAGGCAGCTGTCGAACGTGGCGCCACCCCACACCTCAAGCGCCTCAAAACCGCACTGGTCGAGCGTCTCGAGGATGGGCAGCATGTCCTCAATGGGCAAACGGGTGGCGATTTGGCTTTGCTGACCGTCGCGTAGAACGGTTTCCATAAAGCGAACGCGTTGAGCCATGGTTTAGCCCTCCTTCGAAGGCGGGAAGAACTTGGCGAGCGCCATCGAGATCAGGTAAATGAGGATCATGACGACAAAGATGCCGCCCCAGCCCAGTACGAGAATTTCTAATGCGACGGGAAGGTCGCCCGAAAGAGCGATGCCATTCAGGAATTCTGCCATGATAAGCGCTCCTTTCTATAGCAGCAGGCCGAGGACAAGACCGCCGGCAACCACCGAGGCGATCTGTCCGGCGACGTTTGCCGCAGCAGCCTGCATCAGGATGAAGTTGCCTGGGTCTTCCTCGGTGGCGAGCTTTTGCACCACGCGGGAAGCCATGGGGAAGGCGGAGATGCCCGCAGCGCCCACCATGGGGTTGATCTTTTCCTTGCGGAAGAGGTTGAGCAGTTTGGCGAACATGACACCGCCCACGGAGTCCATGATGAAGCCCAGCAGACCCAGGCCCATGATGATGAGGGTGTCGAACTGCAGGAATTCGCTGTACTCCATCTTCACGGACACGCAGAGGCCGAGCAGGATGGAGATGAGGTTCACGAGCTCGTTTTGGGCGGAGTTGGAGAGCGAGTTGAGCACGCCGCACTCACGCAGCAGGTTGCCGAACATGAGGAAGCCAACGAGTGGCAAGGACACGGGTGCGATGAGGCCGGCCACCACGCAGATGGTGATGGGGAAGAGGATCTTGGCCGTCTGCGACACCTCGCCGGGGCGATAGACCATGCGGATGGCACGCTCTTTTTTGGTGGTGCAGGCCTTGATGGCGATGGGCTGGATGATGGGCACGAGCGCCATGTACGAATACGCGGCGACCATGATGGCGCCCATGTATTTGGAGCCGAGTGAGTTGGCCACGAAGATCGACGTAGGACCGTCGGCGGCGGCGATGATACCCGCGCTCGCAGCGTCGTTGATGTTGAAGCCGAGCAGCACGGCGACGATGGTGACGAAGAAGATGCCGAATTGCGCCGCGGCGCCGAAGAGCAGAAGGAACGGGTTGGCGAGCAGCGGGCCGAAGTCGATCATGGCTCCGATGCCGATGAACAGCAGCAGCGGGAAGAGCTCGGTTTCGATACCGGCATCGAACAGGATCTGGAACGGGCCGGGTTCGGTGCCGGTCATGAGCACGCCGGACGCCGGGATGTTGACCAGGATGGTGCCGAGTCCCATGGGGACGAGCAGCGTGGGCTCGTATTCCTTCTTAATGCCCAGGTACATGAGCAGGCAGCCAATTGCAATCATCGCGATGCGGCCGGGTTCGGCTCCCAGCGCGATGACGCCTTCAAGTAATGTTTCCATTACGACCTCGATTTCCGGATTGGTAGAAAAGCGCCGCTCGGGGCGGCGCGATGCAAAGTGTCTGGTTGGTTAGCTGAGCGAGAAGAGTTCGTCGCCGGGGTTGACCATGGCACCCTTCTCCACGTTGATGGAGGCGATGACGCCGTCCTTGTCGGCGACGACCTCGTTTTCCATCTTCATGGCCTCAAGCACCATGATGGGCTGGTTTATCGTGACGGTGTCGCCCACCTTCACATGGATGTCGAGGATGGTACCGGGCATCGGAGCGGTCTGCACGAAGGCGCCTGCGGGCGCCTGGGTGACAGGTGCTGCGGCTGCGGGTTCGGGCTCGGGTGCCGGGGCGGGGGTTGCAGGTGTCGGGGCAGGTGCAGCTACGGGTACGGCCACAGTCGCGGGCGCGACGTCAGCGGGTGTAGGTGTAGGGGCGCCGACCTCTTCCATCTCAACCAGATACTGGGTCCCGTCGATCGAGATCTTGAATTTACGCAGCATGGCTGCCCTCCTTTTTCATCTTGTAGATGTTTTTGACGGAAAAAGAGCTGTGCTCTAGTGCGCCGGCGGCAAGGGCCGTGGCGATGGCGGTGACAAGGCGATGCTCGGGGTTTGGCAAGAGCACACGCTTGACTTTGAGCTCGCTTGAAGTGCGGTCGCCCGCGGCGATGGCTGAGGCAATCACGACTGCGACGGTATGTTCATGCGGGTCTACGGGAAGATATGCCGGAACCAATTCCCATTCAGGTGAGGGCTGTGCGTTCTGCGCGGGCGCGCTTTCTTGAGAGGTGGCCGGGGGCGCATCTTGCCGCTCATGCTCCTCGGAACGTTTGTGAAACCATGAGAAAAGGCCCATAGATGCTTCCTTCCTGCAAAGCGTCCGAGACGGCACGGCGAATGCGTGTCCTATGGCGCTCGCGGCTTTCCATTCTACTAAATCGTGAAGGAATTGTGTAGGACTGGGTAGGTGATTTCTAAGGGGACGTCTCGGTTCGGGGTGGGTAGGATGGGGGAGGAAGGAGGCCGTGCGATGATGGATATGCCGCGTGTCCAGGCGATTATCGAGACGCCCATGTTTTTGGAGGCGCTCTCCGGTATCGAAAGCGCCGAGGAACATCGCCAGTTTTGCAAACACGGACGTGCCCACCTGCTCGACGTGGCACGTATTGCCTGGATTCTGAATGTGGAGCAAGGTGCCTGCGTTGATCGCGAGGTCATGTACGCCACGGCGCTTTTGCATGATATAGGGCGTGCCGCCCAGTATGCCACGGGCGAGCCACATGATGAGGCGGGCGTACGTGTGGCTGCGGCGATCCTCGACTCGCTTCCCGAGGATATGCGTTTTTCCGAGCAAGAGCGTGCTGGCATCTTGCAGGCCATTCGAGGGCACCGCGGTTCGAGCAAGGCTGGAGAATCGGACCCATCGAACTGTTCTCCTACGCGCACATGCGTGCTTGCGCGTCTTATCAAAGAAGCCGACCATATCTCGCGCCCGTGTTATGCCTGCCCTGTTCGGGACGACTGCAACTGGCCGGACGAGCGCAAGAACCTTGAGCTGCGCATCTAGCTGCGCACGTCTTACAGCACTTAAGCATCTGTCCTGAGGAGGACGAACATGGAACAGAAGCATCTTCCCGAAAACATCGTTGACGATCGCGGAGCGCTGGCGCGTCGCGAGGCTGGTCTGCCGGCAACGCGCACGCAGCTTGCGACGGTGGGCTCCGAGCAGCTGCATCAGCTCGACAGGATTTGCATCGAGGGTCTCGAGGTGTTCGCGCGCCATGGCGTCTACCCTGAGGAAAACAAGCTTGGGCAAAAGTTCGTGGTGAGCGTGACCTTCTACACCAATACGCGTTGCGCCGGGGAGACGGACGACTTGTCGGCGTCCATCAATTATGGTGATGCGGCGCATGCCATCGACGAGTTCCTGCGCGCGCATACTTTCAAACTCATCGAGGCTGCCGCCGAGGGGACTGCCGCCATGTTGCTCGATCGGTATCCGCGCGCTTACGGCGTGCGTGTGAGGATTGAGAAGCCATGGGCTCCGGTCGGTTTACCGCTTAAGACGGTCGCCGTGGAGATCGAGCGCACGCGCTGAGTGCACTCGTTAGGCGCACCCGCTTGGACTCACGTTTCCCATTTGGCGAAAGAGCCTTGTAAACTACACTTTACATATATGCTATACAAATAGTTTAATATCCTGCGCTTAGTGCTGTTCATATATTGCGTGGGATGGGGTATCACTTCGTGAAGTTCGGATCGCATATCGTTCGTTTTTCGTTGGGTGGTATTCCCGTGGTGGGTAATACTGCGACAGGCGGATTGGTGGGCCTCACATTCGCGGGTGCAAACCTGTGCGACGCATTGCTTGTCCGTGAGGTTTCTCCCGATGAGATTACAGATAAGTGCGCAGAGCTTGTGACATATCTGGAGTCACAGGGCGCCTTTGATGAGTTGGAAGAGCGACTCGTTTTGCAGTCCGCCTACCTTCATGTGACGAACACCTGCAATCTATCGTGTGTGGGCTGCTATTCTGCAGATGCCAATCGTAATCGTGCATGTGACCCGTCGCTTTCCGATTTGGAGCATGCGGTTGACGTGTTGGCTGAACTTGGCGTGAAGCGTTTGGTGATTTCAGGCGGGGAGCCGTTTGTGCGTCAGGACCTGGCAGATATTGCGCGGCATGCGAAGACGTGCGGCATGGGGGAGGTCGTCGTACTCACCAACGGTACGCTGTGCACCAAAGAAAACCTTGCGCAGTTGGCAGGCCTGGCTGACATCGTTTCCATCTCATTCGATGGTGCGTCGCCTGATGGTCCTGCATATATTCGTGAGCATCAGCTCTTCGACAGGCTCATCCATGCCGTTGCAATGGTCAAAGAGGCGGGCATCCATGCGCACATCCTTCCCACCCTCCACGCCAAAAATATACATGACGTTCCAGTGTATCTTGAGGTGGCAGAGCAGTTGGGCGCAACTGTGGGCTTCAGCCTATTGAGTGGGTCGAGCGCAGAGCTGGGAGATCTTATGCCGTGCGACGCGTGCCTTTGCGAGCTGGCCGATCGGATGTTTTCGCTGGGGCAGGAAGCCTCTGTTGTTTCGATTGATGACGAGTTCGATCTCCGTCGCGCGCTTCGTGTTCGTCGCGCATGCGGTGCGGGCAAAACGAATGTGAGCGTTGCGGCAAACGGCAACGTGTATCCCTGTCATATGCTGCATAAGCCCGAGCTGCTTTTGGGCAATGCGTTTGCCGACGATGCGACTACGCTCGCAAAGCACATCAAACAGTTTTCCATGCCTGCAGTCGATGAGATTGCAGGCTGCTCATCGTGCGAACATCGGTACCTGTGTGGAGGTGGATGTCGGGCCCGATCTTACGATGAAAACGGCGAAATTGGCAGGCGCGATCCGTATTGCGTCTTCTACCGCCGAAGTCTCGATAAAACAGTTGAGGCTTTTGTATCTCAGGTTTCCTAAATAAAAAGGAGTAGTTTATCATGCTGTTTACTATTGAGCAGGAAACCCCCGCCGCCGCTTGCGCGATCATCGGTGGAATCAAGATCGGCTTCTAGTAAGTCTGTGGGAAAGGCGTACGATGACGGATCGTCAGAAAAAAATGAAATGGGGGTTGAGTGCGGTCTGCGTCGTAATGTGCGTTGGTGTGCTACTCAATCTTTGGATTTGCTTCAACAAGTTGACCATTTTGGCCGACGCCTCGAGTATATCCAACTTCAACGTTGTCACTACAATCGTGCTCGATGCGCTCACCTTGGTATTTGACTCCATCGTTTTGATTCTATTCGTACGCTTTTCTCTTGCCATCACGCGAAAAGGGGAGTTCTTCTCTCCCAAGCAGACCCGTCGGTTGCTTGCCATGGGCGTGCTCTATGTGCTCATCGTCATCGCCGGGTTGCTCACCCCCTCTTTCACAATGCCTGCAGAATTGGCTCAACTAACGGGCAGTTTGAAACAAGAACCATTTTTGAACCTTCGTGTGTTACTTTTTTCACTGATTTTCTTTGCGCTATCTGCTATCTTTGAGTATGGGAGAATGCTACAAGAAGATTCAAATAACATTCTGTAACGAGAGGAGGGCATGCAATGCCGATTGTCATGCGACTTGATCGAGTCATGGCAGACCGTAAGATGTCTTCCCTCGAGCTTGCCGAGAAGATCGGTATTTCGCCGGTTAACGTATCGCGCATCAAGACGGGGCGTCTGAAGGGAATCCGTTTTTCCACGCTCACCGCTATTTGCGAGACGTTGAAATGCAAGCCAGGCGACATCATCGATTGGATGGATGACGAGGAGTACATTGCCACGTTTGGCAAGCTGCCGGATTCCGATTAGAAAATCGATATGCGGCTAAGAGCGCTTCCCTTTGGGGGAGCGCTTTTTTTGAGCGCTACCGCTTGTGCGGGTTGATGATTTCCGCGCCGCGCACCTCTTCGGTGCTGCCTGATGTTTAGAATTATTTTTGTTGGGGGCTCCCGCTGCGGTGGGGCGCGGGGGAACGGGCTTGATAAGGCATTTGGGGCCGTAGCCGATAAGGTCTTCACGACCTGCCTTGTGCAACGCTTCTTTGACGAGCTTGTAGTTTTCCGGCTTGCGATATTGGATGAGCGCACGTTGCATGGCCTTCTCGTGTGGGTTGCGCGCGACGTAAACGGGCTCCAAGGTGCGTGGATCCACGCCGGTGTAGAACATGCACGTGGACATGGTGGAGGGAGTGGGGTAGAAATCCTGTACCTGCTCGGGCATGTATCCCATGTCGCGCACGGCTTCGGCGAGCTCGACGGCTTCCTTCATGGTCGAGCCAGGGTGGCTGGAGATGAGATAGGGAACTACGTACTGCTGCTTGCCCGCACGCTTTGACGCCTCGTCAAAGCGTTTGCAGAATGCGTCGTAGACCTCGCGACGTGGCTTGCCCATGATGGCGAGCACCTTGTCACTCACATGCTCGGGGGCCAAGCGGAGCTGGCCACTCACATGATGCTGCACGAGCTCTTCGAGGAACTCGTCGGACGGATCTGCCATGGTGTAGTCAAAACGGATGCCGCTGCGTACGAAAACTTTTTTGACACCGGGTATTTCGCGTAACTCACGCAGGAGCTCGGTGTAACCGCTCTCGTCAACCTTCATCTGACGACACACCTTGGGCCAAAGGCATCGCTTGCCCTGGCAAACTCCATGCTTGACCTGTTTATCGCAGGCGCGTCGGAAGAAGTTCGCCGTGGGGCCGCCCACGTCGTGGATATAGCCCTTGAAGTCGGGATCGTGTGTGAGTTCGATCGCTTCGCGCACAATGCTCTCTCGACTGCGTGTTTGCAGTACACGCCCCTGATGGAAGGCCAGTGCGCAGAACGAGCACTCGCCAAAGCACCCGCGATTTGATGAGAGGGAAAATTTCACCTCGGCAAATGCGGGAACGCCGCCGGCAGCGTCGTAGTCGGGATGCCATGCGCGAGCATAGGGCAGGTCGTAAACCGCGTCCATCTCCTCTTCCGTGAGCGGAAGTGCGGGCGGGTTCTGCACGACCCATACGTTATGGGGATAGGGCTCCACCAGGCGTACGGCGGTGATGGCATCCATATTGCGATATTGTGTGTTGAACGAGCGGGCGTAGTTGAGACGGTCGGCGTTGAGCTCGTCCCAGCTGGGTAGCAGCTCGTAGTCGACTACGGAATCGAGCGCATTTGTACCCGCGGCACGCCAGGCCGTGCCGGCGATGTAGGTGATCTGCTCGATGGGGAGTCCAGCATCAAGGGCGTCGGCGACTTCGACGATCTGGTGCTCGCCCATGCCGTAAATGAGCAGGTCGGCGCCGGAATCGAGCAAAATGGAGCGCTTGAGCTGGTCGGACCAATAGTCGTAGTGGGCAAGGCGGCGCAGGCTCGCCTCGATGCCGCCGAGGATGATGGGTGTGTGCCTGTACACGCTGCGAATGAGGTTGCTGTAGACCACCACGGCGTGGTTGGGTCGCTTGCCTGCGACACCACCGGGGGTGTAGGCGTCCTCGCGACGGCGGTGTTTAGTTACCGAATAGTGGTTGACCATGGAATCCATATTGCCGGCGGAGACCAAAAACCCCAGGCGCGGCTCACCGAGTATTTGGATGGAGGACGGGTCACGCCAATCGGGCTGCGCGATGAAGCCCACCTTGTAGCCATGCGCTTCGAGTACACGGCAGATGATGGCAGCACCAAAGGAGGGGTGATCCACGTAGGCGTCGCCGTTGACGTACACGAAATCACACTGCTCCCAGCCGCGCGCATCCATGTCGGCGCGCGTAACGGGCAAAAACGCCTCGCGTGTGGGGCGGCTGTTCACCTGATGTGCGCTGTTGTGTTTTGCCACGATGTTTCCTCCGATTTGGATGTTTCGCATGGTGCATGCATCTATCGTATTCTATAGGGAGGCTGGCAGCGCCGTAAGGGGAAAGGTGTCATGGAACGCGCGAAACAGGTTTCCGAGTCTATTGAGCTCGGTATCATTCTCGCCTTGGTGGGCGGCTTTATGGATGTGTATTCCTATATGGGTCGCGGCGGTGTGTTCGCCAACGCGCAAACGGGCAATATCTTGCTCACGGGTGTGCATATCTCGGAGGGCAACTTCGCGCGTGCCGCGACGTTCTTTTTGCCGGTGCTCTCGTTTGCCCTTGGGATTATGGGCAGTGATTTGGTGCACGAGCGTTTTGGTAGCCGCATTCATTGGCGACAGGTTACCGTGCTGCTTGAAGGCATCATCTTGCTCGTGGTGAGCTGCATGAGCGACGATCAGAATTTGGTGGCGAATTGCCTGACGTCGCTTGCCTGCGGTATGCAAGTGGAGAGCTTTAGGAAGATTCACGGTCAGGGCGTGGCCACGACCATGTGCATTGGCAACCTGCGCAGCGCATTGCAAAACGTGGATGATTACATCATCACGCACAATCGCGGGTTTTTGGAAAACGGTCTGTTGTACTTCGGCGTGATCGCCTGCTTTGTGGTGGGTGCGATTTTGGGCAACTGGTGCTTGGATCGCTTTGGGTTGGCGGCTATCCGCGTGTGCTCGCTGCTGTTACTTGCAGCGTTTTTGCTCATGTTCTGGGATCGTGAAGTGCGGAAGACGACCGCGAAGGCGTAATGCGTCGGTAAGCGGTTTGTGAGGGAGCTCATATGTTGGACGACCGTTCAAAGCGGGAAGCTGAACCCTCTTTTGAAGGGGAAGTTCAAGACATTTCCCAGCTCATGGGAGACATGTTTGCCAATGAGGGCAGTGTTCCTTCGAGCGAGCGCAGCGGACAAGTAGCTCCCGCGAATGATACGCCGCCGAATTTCAATGTACCTGCACGGAATACTCGTCCACAGCCATCCCTTCCTTTGTGGAAGAAAGTGCTCGTTGCTGTTCTCCTCATCGTATACGCAGTGGTTTATATTTGGGCACGCGGGGGATACGGGGCGTAGCTGTTCGTTTTTGACAGGCGGATTGCACACCTGGGCATATGGTGACTTCCTGACGGCGCTTTTGCCATGCAAGTGAGCTGGTGATTGCCTGTCAGAATGCGCGTAAGACGGTGCCGCCGCCAAGTACAACCGAGCCTGCGTAGACGACGACTGCCTGACCAGGGGCGATGGCTAGCTCGGGCGCATCGAAGGTGAGCACAATGGCTCCGAGCGCTTCTTTCGACCTGCGTAGCGTTGCCATGCGGCTCGCATGACGGTAGCGAATCTTCGCGCTGACAGGCAGGCCTTCGCTGCCTGCCTCATCAAGGAGCTCTTCCATAACGTTGGCGGGCGCGCTCCAAATCCAGTCGTCTGCAATGAGGCCCCGTGCTAGAAGGTCTTCTCGTTCTCCCAGCGTAACGGTATTGGCACGGGTGTCGATGTCCGTGACATAGACCGGATGCGCACAGGCGACCCCTAGCCCTTTTCGCTGCCCGATGGTGTAGCGAATGGCTCCCTCGTGCGTACCGAGTATCTCACCAGCGGTGTTGATGATGTTGCCTGCGGGGAGTGGGGCTCCCTGGCGCCGTTCGAGATAGCCCGCCACGTCGTTTTTGGGGACGAAACAAATGCCCTGGCTGTCGCGTTTGGCGGCATTTGCAAAGCCCTGCTCGCGCGCGATGCGCCGCACGTCGCGCTCCTTGCGCAGGCCACCTAAAGGCAGCAGCGTGTGCATGAGGCGTTCTTGCGTGAGGGAGTACAGCACGTAACTTTGGTCTTTGGTGGAATCAACCCCGCAGCTGAGCGTGTGAACACGGTCTGCGCCGCCGCTGCGTTGGGCAATCTTTCCGAGCAATTCCGTTTCGGCCGCGCGTGCTGCAAGTTCAGCCGAAGTGCTTGCGCCTGATCGGTTTGCAAGTGTGGAAACCTGAGCATAATGGCCTGTCGCAATATAGGAGCAATCGAGTTCAAGCGCGCGCTCGAGTAGTGCGCCAAACTTGAGATACCGGTTGCAGTCAATGCACGGGTTGGGCGTGCGCCCGTCTTCGTACGTGCGCACAAACTTTTCGATAACCTCGTGGGCGAACGTTTTACGCATGTCAATGGTCTTGTGCGCAAAGCCAAGTGAGTGCGCAACGGCTGCGGCATCATCCGCATCCGATCCGCTACCGCACGTATCGCCGGGTCCCGAGCCATGGAGCAGCATGGTAGCCCCCAAGCAGTCGTATCCCGCTTGCTTGAGCAAGTAGGCGGTGACACTTGAGTCGACGCCGCCGCTCATGGCAACCAAGACGCGCTCTTTCGACATGCTTCCTCCTTTGCTGTGGCGTTGGGCGATACGTTGGGCAGCAACGATTTTACCCGCAAACCCACTATGTGCGCGGAGCGTTGCGCTGCAATAATGTGATTGATGCCAGGTATTTCAGTTGCTGAATGACTTTGCATTACGTATTCCGCGCGAATCTGGCGTCAATCGTTTCTAATTAAGGCCGAAATAGGTGCCGCGAACGGTATGCCTATATGGCGGGAACGGGTGTTTTACGCCGCTTACGTGCGCCGTTGACGATAATACCGACCTGTGGATAGGGAATATGCTAGGCTGCAAGTAACAATCGATCATGAAAGGATGCGTCATGTTGGTTTCCACAAAAGGGCGCTATGCGCTGAGGGTCATGGTCGACTTGGCTGAGCACGACGATGAAGGTCGCATCCCCCTCAAGAATATCGCCGAGCGCCAGGGAATTTCGGAAAAATATCTCGAGAATATCCTGTCGACTCTCGTTCGCAACGGCCTACTCTCAGGCATGCGCGGAAAAGGCGGTGGCTATCGTCTTACGCGCTCGCCCGAGGAGTTCACGGTAGGGGAGATTTTACGCCTGACGGAAGGGTCGCTTTCGCCCGTTGCCTGTCTCGACGGAGCTCATAAGAATTGCCCGCATGCGGAGGCGTGTCGGACCATCGGCATGTGGACCAAGTTGGACGAGATGATTTCAGGCTATCTCGACGGGGTGCGCCTTGCCGATCTTATGGTAGATCCTGCGGCTTGCGCGACGGAGGAGCAAAAGTAGCTGCCCGTCAAAGAACGAGGATGGTTGCCAGTTGAAAAACAAGACATTGTTGGCTTGGGGCAAGAGTGCTCGCTTGCCACGTGTCTTGCCCTGCGTGCCTAGTCTTCGTCGACGATTGAACCAAGAATCGCGCACATGATGCTCACGATGATGGCGCCCATGAATGCGGAACCGAAGCCGCTGATAGCGATGCCCGCGCCGAGCAGGTTGACCGAGAGCCAACTGGCGAGTTCGAGCATGAAGCTATTCACCACGAGTTGGAAAATGCCCAGTGTTAAACAGGTGAGCGGCAGCGATATCAGCGTGATGAAGGGCTTGACCAGCGAGTTGACGATGCCGAGGAACAGGCCGACCCCGGCAAAGCAGATCCATGTCTCAGCTATGCCGAACGGTATGATGCCGGGGACGATGAAGGTTGCGATTGCAATGGCAATCGAAGTCAAAAGCCAATTGAGGAGAAAACTCACGGCGAGTCCTTTCTTGAGACATGCGAACCGCGATTGTGTGTGCGGGCGCATGCATGAAACGGTTTGGAAGCCTATTGCAGGGGTGGTACGAACGGACGTGTTGCAGATGGTCAGGTGTGCGCCCAAGCAGACGCTATGACGCTTGTACCCATGGCGTGTCCAAGTCATGCCGGGCAGAAAGCCGGTCTGTGAAATGGCGTCGTTGCGGTGAAATACAAGCGATTTCCCCAGCATGCAAATGCGATATATGCAATTTTAATAATGTGAGCCCCTGCGTACTTTAGTACAGTAGTGTGCTAAACTTTGCTTGCTGATTACGCGAGTGGTCAGCGTTTTTACGCCGATATGCACGGATTTAGGTGTTTGGACGCACGGATGGGATGGGCTGGTGAGCTATTTGAATATTGAAAAGATGCTCGAGCGAGCTGATGTCGAGCAGCTTGTGGATGCGGTCATGTCGCTTGAGGACCGCGACGAGGTCCGCGCATTTCTCGTCGATCTTTGCACGCCGCGCGAGATTTGCGATTTTGCCCAGCGTTTGCAGGTTGCCCGTTACCTCGATGAGGGAGAGCCCTACGTTGAGGTCCAGGCACGCACGGGTGCTTCTTCCACCACGGTGAGCCGCGTTTCCAAGGCGCTTAATGGCGAGCGTGGTGGTTATCGCAGCGTTCTCGTCAAGCTTGAGGGCGCAAAGTAGGACAGCAAGGCTGTTTGAATGGGTATTGGATGGGGTCGTTCCAAGTGGACGGCCCTTTCGTTTTTGGAGATGAATTTCCAGTAATTTACCAAGGCTGGAGATTTTCCAGGCATACGTGGATCGAAGCGGCCAGCGGGGGATCGCAGGCCGCTTTTTTGTGCACCAAATCGTCCATACTTGATTTCGTGTCCGGGCGGGCGTGTAGGATAATCGGTGGGAAAAGTACGTTCGAGCGAGGCGATATGGCGAGTTCTGCATATACAACGAATGCCGGTACGGCACTCAACGCGGGGGAAATCGGGCAAATTGCCAGTTTGCTACACGATTATGGTCGCGTGACATTGCTTGTTCCCAGTTATGCCGAAGGCGAAGTTTGCCGTCGTAATTTGGCAGATGCTGGTGTGGGGACGGGCGTCGATGTGGTGACTCCCAAGGCATGGATTGCCGGTTTGTGGGAGCAATTTGGCGACGGCAGCCAACTGGCAAGCACGTTGCAGCGCCGTCTGCTCATGGCGCAGGTTCTTGCAGATGCCGATGCAGACGAGGAAGCCTCGACCTCATCGTTAAAGAACAATCCCGGATCGGTGAACATGCTTGCCGAGATGGCTCGCGAGTGTTATCCGTATGTCGCATCTGAATCGTCCGGTCAGACCAAGCTCTCCCGTGCCGAGCAACGCTCGATTGAGATGCTGAAACGTTATGGGGCGTTGCTGGACGGCCATAGTCTCATCGAGCCGTCGGCAGCGGCCGAGGTTCTGGGCACGCAGTTCTCCGTGCGTTGTCCTGCGTGTGCGCGTGCGGTAGCGGTTCGTGGGATAACGGAGCTTTCCGAGCACTTATTGCGTTTGCTCGAAGTCGTTGCGCAAAATGGCTCACTTGCCTTCCTGTACAACGATCGGTACAGCGCGCTTATACAGAGCGTGTGCGATCGATTTGATTGCGCAGCCCATATTGTGAAGGAATCGGGCCCTCATGCGCCCGAGCCCTCGTTTGCCGAGGTATGTGGGCCCACGGCTCGCGCAGCGTCGTATACCGAGCTTGTTGTCAAACTTGGTTCAAATTGCCTGTTGGAGGAATGCGTGGCGATTGGCGCGCCCGACCCCATGGCGCTTTTGCGAGAACTCGGCCCCCGTTTGGCTACCCATGGGATTTCCGCTCAAGCGGAGGACTTCGAGCAGTTTGCCCGTACGCGTGCGGGCCAAGCGTTTTTCCAGCTTATCGACCTGCTTGATCGCATGGATACGCAGGAGCGAAGTGCATGGTGGCCCGCGCCCGAAGTGGCAGACTGGGTTCGCTCGCCGTTTTCGGGTGTGGGACCCTTCGTTCGTCATGTTGCGGTGGCGCTCGATACCCAATTGCGCAAGAACCGCGGTCTCACCAAGCAGTCGCTGTTTGCGCAGCTTGATAGCATGCAGAGCCGTGAGCTCAACCGTGAACGCGCTCGCGCGGAGGAACAGGGGCGCGTTCCGTGTCCCGTGGTGGTCAAAGATGTCATCGATGCACTCGATGCCAAGCAGTTCTCTCGGGCCTTGCGCTTGATGTATGAGGCGGCCAAGGGAATGCCCCCTTCCGCGTTTGGAACAGAAGGGCCGGCTGCCCAATGTGGCGAGCTTTTTGCCCTGCAAAGTGCTCGTGAGGTGCTTGAGCAAGCTCGCATCTTGGGTGTATCCGACGAAGCGGCGCTTACGGCGCTGCGTGAACTGAACGTGTCCACGATGCGTGCGTATGGTCCGTTTACGGAACAAGTTAACGCTTCCGACACACCGTGCGGAGCGCCTTGCGTGTCCATCATGCGTATTGATTGCCTTGCCGAACATGAGGATGCCGCTTTTGGCGCGGTGCTGCTTGCCGATGTCGATGCCGAGTCTTATCCGCTCACCGAGCGCGATACGGTGAGCTCCGTACTTGCTGCAAAGCTCGGTTGTACCGGTATCAGTGCCGCCGCGGCGGCATGCCAACGCGATATTGTTGCGCGCTGCTTGCAAGCGGCACGTCATGATGCGGTGCTTTCCTATGTGAGTTTCGACGATGCGGCGGAAAAGCGGTTCCCCGCGCTTGCCTACGCCGAGCTTCGGGATAAGGCGGCGGCGAAGGGGCACCTTGAACTCATCGCAGTTCTGCCCGGAGAGCACATGCTCTACGAAAACCTCGATGCCGCAGGCGGGGAGGGCGCGTGCGTGGATGATGCTCCTCGCATGGGCGAGCATGTGCTTGACGATGAACTTGCCGCGTATGTTTTGCTGCGTCAGCGCAGCGTGGGCGGTCGTCTTGTTACGCGTACGCTTTCTGCCTCACAGATTGAGAACTATCTAGCCTGCCCGTATCGCTGGTTTGTGAACAATCGAGTTAACTCGCGCCGTCTGGATGTGGAGTTTGGCCCCATTGAGATCGGAAACTTCTCGCATGATGTCATGCAGCGCTTTTACGAGCGTTTGGTTGAGTGCGGTTTGGGTCGCATTACACCCGAGAATGTCGACCGTTGCCACGAGGAAATGGACATCGCGTTCGACGAAATGTGCGAGGACCATGCAAACGGTCGCTACACCCATGGCAAATATTCGAAGGATGAGCGCCCGCGCGCCGTTCGCAATGGCCTGGTTGCCTTGGACGAACTTGAGCGTGCGCGCATCGATGCTTTGCGTACCCGGTTTCATAGGGTTGTAGACCATGATGCCGTGATGCTTTCCCCGTACGTTCCGACGCTATTCGAGTATTCCTTTGATAAGCAGGGTGTTACCTATGCGGGGCGTCCTTTAGGCGGGCGCATCGACCGCGTGGATTTTGCCCCCAGCGCGGGGAATGGCGAGCGTTTTGTGGTCATCGATTACAAAACGGGTGCCAATGCGGCGGAAATGGCATGCGCCGACCCCACGATGCAGCTAGATGAGAACGAATCGCTGCCGAGCGATTGGCTTCCGGGAAGGGATAAGGACAAATCTCCCAAGGTGCAAACGCTCATGTATGCGAGCGCTTTGGAGCGAGTAACGGATGGACAGGCCCAAGGTGCCGTGTACTACGGCTTGCGTGGCCCTTCCATCGCCGGTGCGGTTTCCAACAATTTGACCGAATGCGAGCCGCCGGCGTTTCCCGACGACAAGCTCACATCGTTTCCGGGGGTCAAAGGCCGCACGCGAGTCAAACACGATGGAACCATGGAGTTCTCGGAGTTGCTCTCTCACGTTGAACATGCCATCTCACTCGAACTCGATCGACTGCAATCTGGAGACGTCGCTCCGCGTCCGACTTCGGATTCCTGCAAGTTCTGCCCGCTGACCATGTGTGAAAAGAGGCGCTAGATGGGACTCAATCCAAAACAGGCGCGCATCGTCGAGACGCTTGAGGGGCCCCTGTTCGTTTCGGCGGGTGCCGGATCGGGCAAGACGTTCGTGCTCACACAACGCATCATGCATGCTCTGCGCCCCGGCTCGAAGCCGCGCGATCAATGGGCAGACCCGAACGTGCCCGAGCCGTTTCTCGACAGCATCGACCAGGTGCTCGCCATCACGTTTACCGAGAAAGCCGCCGCTGAGCTAAAAGAGCGCATCCGCGCGGCGCTCATTGAAGAGGGGATGGATGACGAGGCATCCAAAGTAGACAACGCTTGGATTTCGACCATTCATGGCATGTGTTCGCGCATCATTCGCGCCCATGCGCTCGATTTGGGTATCGATCCATCGTTTGAGGTCGCGCTTTATGCGGACGATTTGAAACGTTCGGCAATCGAGCATGTGATTCGCCGAGCGCAGTCCAATGATGCGGCAGGTGAGGGGCCTTACAGCGCTTTGCTTTCGGCGTTTGAGCTCGAGAGCACGGGGATGTCTTTCTGTGCAAACGATCTCATCTCGCTTCTCACCAAGATGCTTTCTGAGGTTTCGGCATCCGTTTATGCGCTTGACGATTTTGAGCAGGTCGTGCCTCGTCCTTCGTACGTCCTGCTCATGGAAGCGTACCGTGAGATAGCCGAGACCCCTGCGTACGCCAACGCTCCCATTGCTCGCACCGCGCTCGATGCGATTGAGACGTATGTTGCCTCCGAACGCGACTTGCCTGCGCTCCGTACGTGCTTTAACGCATGTGGAAAACTGAATAAACGCGCGAAGGGTATGGGTAAGGACGAGAAAGAAGCGGTTGACGCCGTTCGCGCCGAGCGTACCGCTTTCTTTGCCGAGGCGTATTTGGCGCAGCGTCAGGATGCCTGCGAGCAGCTTCTTGAGTTGGCCAAGGAGGTCGAGCGCGAATTCAAGGCGCTCAAGGGTGAAAAGTCCGTTCTCGACAATGACGACTTGCTGTCGCTCGCGTATGACGCGCTTAAAAACGACCCGCAGATTCGAGCGGAGTTTGCCGGGCGATTCAAGATGGTCATGGTTGACGAGTTCCAGGATACTGCCCAACAGCAGGTGGAACTTGTCCGATTGCTCTGTAGCCCTGACGGCCGCGAGCTCTGTACCGTGGGTGACGCCCAGCAGTCGATTTACCGTTTCCGTGGTGCAGACGTTTCGGTATTTCGCAACAAAAAGCGAGAGGTCGAAGACGAAGGCACGGTGTTGAGCCTCGATATCAACTATCGAAGCCATGCGGACATTTTGACCTTTGCCGACAAGGTATTTGAGGGGGGCGAAGAGAACCCGCTGGGACGCGACTTCCTGCATTTGGAATCATGCGGCGAGAAGGATCGCAAGGGTGCTTGCGTGCTGGGCGCATCGACGTCGCGCCGTCAGGCGATATTGGTGGCTGGCGGTACCTCAGATGAGCGCGCCCAACAAAAGGCCACGTCGATCGCGAAGCGCTTTGCGCGTCTGCGCGACGAGGAGGGTTTTGCTCCTGGTGACATGGTCATCCTTATGAGAAAACTCACGAATGCCGACATGTATGCGCAAGCGGTGCGCGCGGCCGGGATGCCGTGCGTGGTGTCGGGTGGCACGTCGGTGTTCCGCAATGCGCCTGAGGTTGGCGCCATCAAAGCCCTGCTTGCATTTTTGGCAAATCCCGACGACGGGCAAAATGGTCTGATGCCGTTGCTCACGTCGCCCATGTTCGGCTTGGGTGCAACGGAACTTCTGGCACTCGCCACGCATGTCGATGAGCAGACTCGGATTGTCGACACACGCACCCTGACGGGAGATGTGTTTTTAAACGGTGAGCTGCTTGAATCCTTTGGTGACGTGCTCCTTCTCATGCGCGCCCGTGAGGTTTTGTCGCGAGCCCTCGCCCGTGTTGGATGCGACCCGATGTCCGCGATCGTGCGCGATGCCGTTCACGAATCGGGTTGGTTGTATCGCCTCGAGCAGCGCGGTGGGGCACAGGATCGCGCCGTTGCGGCCAACGTCCTTAAAGCGCTCGGCATTGTGGGGCAGGAGAGTGCGGGTCGCGAATTCGCGCCGCGTCTGGTTGCGCGGGCTTTTGCCGATCATGTGGAACACATCAAGGAGTCGCCCGCAACGCTTAACGGCGGCGGTGAGGACACGGTGCGCATCATGACCGTGCATGCATCCAAGGGCTTGGAGTTCCCCGTCGTTGCCGTGGCGGAGTGTGATGGCATTTCAAACGATAGTGATTTGCTGCAGCTTTGCGAGCAGGGTGACGCCGTTCGATGGACGGCCGTCCCCAATCTTCATGAGGTTGCGGGCGATAAAGACATGCTTGATGAGCCGTCGTTCGATGATGAGACGCTGCCCGCTTCGCTTCCCCAAACCGCTGCGGAAGCACATGCGTATATGAGGTACAGGAGCCGTTCGCTTGACTACGAAGAGGCCGCGCGCTTGCTGTACGTCGCGTTGACACGTGCACGTGAGGTTGCGATTTTGGCGATGGGGGCGAGTGCGGCCTCTGAGATGGTTCGCGGCCACGGTACGTCGCTTGTGGGTGAGGTGCTGAGCAGGATACTGCCGGTCGATGCCGGCAACAACGACCTGCCGGATCTTTCGTCGACCTCGCTTGCATTTTCCAACTCGCATGAGGGGGACTTTGAGTTCACGCTTTTGGGCAAGGATTTGCCTTTCCCCAAGAAGGCCGGCGTCCATCGTTTGTATAGCCTTGAGGAGTTTGGCCCTCACACAGATGATGGGGAAGAGCCCGAGACGGATCAGACGCCGCGTACACGTCAGTTTACGTTGGTTGAGCCCGCTCGTGTGCCTGTGAGCGTGACTCTCGGCGAACGCCCTGCGCGCTTGTCGTACAGTTACTCCTCCGTTTCGAAAGAGCTTCATGCCGAGGCGGAGGACTTTGCACATGCGGAGCGCTTCCATGTTGACGACGAGGCGGAGAGCGTTGTTTCCGATGATGCGGGTTCTTCTGCAATAGATGCCGGGGTCGAACCGGGCATTGCGCGTTCTCAAAATGGTGGCGCGAGCGACGCGACGGCGCTTGGCTCGGTGTTCCACGATGCGTGCCAGTGGATGGTCGAGATGGATGCTCCGAATGTGCCTGCGCAGCGCGTGGACGCGTTGTGCCGTTTTTGGGGCTGTGGGCCTGATCAGCGTACACGTATCGACGCCGCCCTCGCTCGTTGGACATCATCGAAGGTTCGTGCCGAGGCGCTTGAGTGGCCGTGTGTGCGGGCGGAGGTTCCGTTCTACAGCCGCGGCATGGACGACCTCGCGGAGCGTTTTGCCCCGTATGCCGAGGGTGCGATCGACCTGCTCTGCATCGACCCCGCTCATCCCGAGCGCGCGCTGGTCATCGACTACAAGACCGGTGGTTCGCCGAGCGAGACGTCTGAGCAATTGCAGGAAAAGCACCATTTGCAAGCGCAGGTCTATGCCGATGTGCTGCATAAGCAGGGATACACGGAGGTGACGCTCAAGTTCGTACGCGTGGAGCAGGTGGACCCCGACGATCCTACACAACCCCAGGTGGTCGCATATGAGATGTAGCGCCGTGGTAACCCGAGCGCACGGACAATTTTCCTTCGGGCGTGGTTCGCTGCGCTCACAAAAAGCCCTTCGGGAAGCAGTCCGTGCGCTTAGCTCCAGCAGTGGAATCGCGAGGAGGCGGACATGCTCCTGAAAGGTGTTTTGTGGAGCGAAGCGAAGCCACACCTGAAAGGAGTATGTCTGATCCGAAGCGAATTCACGTCTGTTGGGAAATTGTCCGCGCGCCATGAGGCCTACACGATTTATGTCCAGTCGGTCAGGTAGAATCGAACCTGTTCAAAATGCGACCGAGCTGTGGCTCGGAGTTCTCATAGCACATCAGATTGGAGCTCAAGTACATGGCGTTCGTCCACCTGCACAACCATAGCGAGTACTCGATGCTCGACGGTGCCACGCGTATTAAAGATATGGTCAAGCGCGCCGTCGACTTGGGCATGCCCGCCATCGCCCTCACCGATCACGGGTATATGTACGGCATCCCGGAGCTCGGCCTTGCCTGCGATGCCATCAACCACTCCACGCCGGAATACAAGGTGTGGAGCCACGATCGCTCATTCCTGTCCAAGGGCCGTCGCGACGAACTCGAGGTGCCCGATTCGGAAAAAGATCCCCGCGGGTACGCCCAGCACATGAAGGACATCGCGCAGTGGGAGGCAACGGGCAATATCGACGACCTCAAACCCCCGCTGGTCATCAAGCCCATTTTCGGCTGCGAGGTTTATTTCACACCCGACGAGACCCTTGCGCGCGACCGCAAGCCCGAACTGTATCACTTGGTCTTATTCGCACGGAACCAAGAGGGTTACGTCAATCTCATGCAGATCGTCTCCGAGGCTGCCGTCAAGGGTTTCTACTACAAACCGCGCGTGACGCTCGACAACCTGCGCCGTCATCGCGAGGGTATCATCGCGTCTTCGGCGTGCATCGCGGGTATTATCCCCAAGTGCATCGACCGTGGGGAAATCGAGACCGCCATCGAGTGGGCCGAGACCTTCCGCGATACCTTTGAGCCCGGCAATTTCTACATCGAGATTCAGGAACACGGAATCACGACCGACTCCGGCATCACTGACGAGGACCTTTCTAAGCAGCTCATCGCCATCGCGCAGCGCGTCGGCGTGAAGGTCATCGCAACCAACGATTTCCATTACCTCACGCGCGATGACGCCCCCATGCAGGACGTCATGATGTGCATCGGCATGAACTCCAAGGTTGATGACCCCAACCGCATGCGCATGCAGGGCTCCGAGTTCTACATGAAGACCGAGGACGAGATGCGCGCGCTGTTCCCGTACTGCCCCGAGGCGTGCGATAACACCGTCGAGATCGCTGAGAAGTGCGACGTCGAGCTCGATTGGGACAGTATCATCCTGCCCAACTACCCGCTGCTCGACCCGGGCGAGACGCACGAGAGCCAGTTCCGCCGCGAGTGCGAGGAGGGCTTGGCCAAGCGCTATGGTCCCGACTGGGATGGCAAGGAAATCGCCGGCGTGAACATTCGCGAGCGTTTTGAGTTCGAGTACAAGGTCATTTGTGACAAGGGCTTTGCCGCGTACTTCCTCATCGTGGCTGAATACGTGCGCTGGGCCAAGCAAAACGGCATCGGCGTCGGTCCGGGCCGTGGTTCGGCTGCCGGTGCACTCGTTGCATATGCCATGGACATCACCACCTTCGATCCACTTTCGAACGGCCTCATGTTCGAGAGGTTCCTCTCGCCCGAACGTACCGAGATGCCCGATATCGATATGGACTTCGACGATGAGCGAAGGCTCGAGGTTGTCGAGCACGTTCGCCAGCTCTACGGCCCCGAGAAGGTCACGCACGTCATCACCTATTCGACCATCAAGGCCAAGCAGGCCATCAACGACGCGGCTCGCGTGCTGGATTACCCCGTGTACGTGGGCCAGCGCCTGTCCAAGATGGTGTCTTCCGACCCCAAGGTCAAACTCAGGCAAGTGCTTGAAAAGGTTCCCGGCAAGGAGGACCTGTACAGCCCCGACTTTGTGGAGGCCTACCAGAAAGATGAAGACTCGCACCGTATCATCGACACGGCGCTTTCCATTGAGGGCTTGACGCGCGGTGAGGGCGTGCATGCGTGCGCCGTTCTCATCTGCCGCGATCCGGTCAACGAGCACGTTCCTACCAAGCTCGATACCAAGGGCGGCGTGGAGATCACCCAGTACGAAGGCCATACGGTTGCCGACATGGGCCTGCTTAAGATGGACTTCCTGGGTCTGCGCACCCTGACAGTCATTTCAAAGGCAAAAGCCAACATCAAAAAGAACTTCGGCATCGACATCGATGTGGACGCCATTCCGTTTGACGACCCAAAGATCTTCGAGCTTATGAGCGCCGGCCGCACTGCGGGCGTGTTCCAGGTCGAGTCTGCCGGCATGACGGCGACCATCAAGAACATGCGTCCCACCGAATACAAGCATGTCGTCGCTCTTATCGCCCTGTACCGTCCCGGTCCGCTCGGCGCCGGCATGGTCACGAGCTACATCAACCGCATGAACGGCAAGGAAGAGGCCGTTTCCTACGACCCGCGTCTCGACGACATCTTGGGCGAAACCTACGGCACGATGGTCTACCAGGAGCAGGTCATGCTCATCTCGGTTGAGATGTGCGGCTTTTCAAAGGGCGAATCTGACTCCCGTATTCGCAAACCGGTGGCAAAAAAGAAGATCAAGATGCTCACCGAGGAGGTCTTCAACTGGTCAGACGGTGAAGACGAGACCATTTACGACCACTGGATGAACGGTGCGGAGAAGAACGGCTACGCCCGTGCAACCGCGCAGAAGATCTGGGACGACGTTCTCGAGTTCGCATCCTACGCATTCAACAAGTCGCACTCCGCCGGCTACGCCATCCTCGTGATGCAAACCGCCTGGCTCAAGGCTCACTATCCCAACGAGTACATGGCCGCTGTGCTGACGTCGTATACGGGCAAGACCGACAAGATCGTGCACTATGTTTCCGCGTGCCGTCACGATGGCATCGCGGTGCTGCCGCCCGACATCAACGAGTCCGGTACGGAGTTCACGGCTACGGCCGACGGCGTGCGTTTTGGCTTGGCTGGCATCCGAGGCGTGGGCGAGGGCGTTACGCGCGCCATCATCGAGGAGCGCGAGAAGGGCGGTCTCTTCAAGAACCTACATGACTTCGTGGAGCGTGTGGATTCTAGCCAGGCGAATCGCCGTGTGGTCGAGGCGCTCATCAAGGCGGGCGCGTTTGACTCGACGGGCTATCCGCGTCGTCAGCTCATGCATTTCGTCGACCGCGACAACCCCGAGAACATCATCGATGCTGCGACGAAGCGCCAGAAAGACCGCGCCACCGGTCAGACCTCGCTGTTCGACGTGTTCGGCGACGTCGAGGGTTCGGGTTTTGAGATCGTCGTTCCCGAGCCGGACGGCCAGGAGTGGGACCGTCACATGAAGCTCTCCTTTGAGAGAGAAGTGCTGGGCATTTTCGTTTCCGACCATCCGTTGCGACCGTACGAGTACACGCTCGCCAAGTCGCGCGAATACAACCTGTCGCAAATCGATACGGGCTTTGAAACCATGGGGCCTTCGGGCAGCGCCATCAACCGTGAGATTCCCGAGGGGAAGGCATTCTGGTGGGCCGGCATGGTCTCCAGCGTGGGCAAGCGCGTGACGAAAAACGGCGATCCCATGGCCATCGTGCAGCTTGAGGACATGGAAGGCGAGGCCACCATCGTGGTCTTCCCCAAGCTCTACAAGCAATGCGAGTCGTATCTGTACGGTGAGACGGATCCCGAGACGGGGGCCGTGCTCTCCGATGCGTTCATCCGCGTGCGCGGAAAGCTCGAGCGTTCGGATCGAGGCGACCAGATCATCGCGCAGGAGATCGAACCCCTGTTGCTCAACGAGGAGACGAGTCGTCCCAAGGTCTTCGAGATCATGGTGCCGAGCTCGCGCTTCTCGCAGGCGAACATGACGCGCCTGGCAACGGTGCTTTCTACCAATCCAGGCGGAGACCGCGTGGAGCTCTTCATTGAGCAGGGTGACGGGCAAACGATGCGAGCCGAGATTCCCACACGTGTGAACGCGCGGTCGATTCCGCTGATGGCGGAGGTGCGCGGCATTGTGGGCGATAAGGGACGTGTGACCGTTATCTAGCTCTTCTCGCATAAAGGGTGGATAATCGGGCATACTATACCAAGCGTATCTGGTAGATACATCTGAAAGGGATGATTGATATGGCAACGTTTTTCAAGTGCGATGAGTGCGGCAAGTTCCTGGCCGCGGTCGATCCCGACATGGTTGCTCCCGCCGGTTATACCGAGGTTGTGGCGAATTCCGTTGACGCTGCGGTGGAGAAGCACGTGCCCGTAGTCGATTTGCAGCGCGAAGGTCATGTGATCAACGTGACGGTCGGTGAAGTCGAGCATCCCATGGAGCCCGAGCACTACATCGAGTGGATTGCCCTTGAGGCGGCAGGCCGCTTGGAGATTCACTATCTCAAGCCCGGTCAGGTTCCCACCACCTTCTTTGCGGGCGGCGCCAAGACTGGCATCGTTTACGCCTATTGCAACCTGCACGGCCTTTGGAAGGCAGAGTTCTAAGGCATGAAGCTCGCCCTCGCGCAGATTGATGCGCGTCTCGGCGACCTGGATGGCATCTGCGCTCGTTTGGAACAGCAGGTGTTTTTGGCGGGGGAGGCCGGTGCAGATTTGCTGTGCCTGCCTGCCCCGCTCTTTGCAGGTGTCATGCCGGGGACGCTCGTCGACTATCCAAATTTCGAGCACGACTTATTGCATCATTTGCAGCAGGTCGCCACTGCTATCTCGACATCGGGCATTGCGTGTCTGGTGCCCGTTATCTTGCCGCTTGAGGGTGGACCGCTTTTTGAGGTGATGCTGCTCAGGCGTGGGAATGTCGTTCCGCTGCGTCTTACGATGATCGCCCATCACGAGGAGATGCCGATGTCTCCCTGGGCGCCGCCCGTGTTCGAGGTTGCGGGTGCGCGCGTGGCGGTTACCTTTGATTTCTTCCGCGATTGTTCGGATGTCCCGCATGGATCCGATTTGGTGGTGTATTTCCCCGTGCAGGGTTACGACGCTTCCAATGAGGCGACGGCCGCCGTGGCATCGGTGAACGATGGCTATTATCGCTCGGAAGTCGAGCGCGCGGGCCTGTGGATGGCATGCATGGCTCCCGTCGGTGGGTTTGACGACAGCGTCTTTACGGGCGGCTCGTTTGTAATGGACGACTCCGGCAGGGTTATCGCGCAGGCACCGTGCTTTGAAGAGTCGCTGCTCGTGCAGGAAATTCAGCGCGGCGTGCATGTCGACGCGCTGGAGGCACACGAGCTGCCGTCGTATCATAAGGAAACGTGGCTGTGGGAGTCGCTCAGACTGTATGTACGCGATGCGGTTGAAGCAGCGGGTATGAATCGTGCGGTTGTTTCCTTGACGGGGGATTTGCAGAGCAGTTTGCTTGCCGCCTTGGCGGTTGACGCCCTTGGTTCCCGTAACGTGCTCGGCCTGTTCGTCGATTGCGGAGATGCGCAGACCCCCGAAGAGGAAGCGCGCGCCGCTGTTAGCGCTGCCCATGTGCGCGATGTTTCCTCTCGACTGCACATTCGCCTTATCGAGCGCTCTGCACCCGATTTGTCGCGTTTGCTTGATCGAGATGTTCCAGCGGGTTCTTCGTACAAGCTAAATAGACAGGTTGAAGGGCTGTTTTTGGCTGATACCGCTCAGGAGCAGAAGGCGATTCCGCTTGTTGCCCTCACCAAAACCGACTATGCCCTGCGTGCCAATGCAGCTGTTTCTCTGTGTCGTCGCGCACTCGCGCCGTTTGGCGACGTGTATTTGTCGAGCCTGGAATGGCTCGCCCGCATGCGCAATCAAACGTCTGCGGTGGTGCCCGATGAGCTGGTGAGTTTGGCATCCGTCGAGCGTTCGATGAAGGCGCTTTTGAGCGATGCCGTGGAGCAGCTGCAGTTCGACGAGGTGCTGTTGCAACGTGCCGAACAGGTGCTTTGCAAGGTGAAGCCCGGTGACATTGACAGCGCTCTTTTGGAGCACGTGGACAACAATCGCGTGTTGGAAGATCTCTCTTTGTTTGTGGCATCCCCCGAGGCTGCAGCGCTGTTGATGATGCTCATTCGATGCAACGAGTCGGGACGCCGTCTGTTGCCGTCTGTACCCATAGTCTCCGCGCGTTCGTTTACCGAGCGCATGTGGCCCGTTTCGCTTGCCTGGTCCGATCTGGGACGTCATGGTGCCGAACCGCTCCGTGCTCTGGATTTTGCCGAGGCGGAGTATCGCAGGCTCGAAAAACATGGCGAAAAACGCGGACAGCAAGTGCGAAGCGAAGTGATGGGAATGATCGCCTCGGTGCTCGGCTTGTCCCCCGAACAGCAAGCGGAGTTCATGAGCGATGAGGGGCAGCAGCGGATGCGCGATGAGCTTCAAGAGCTTGAGGGGAATATGAGCGAGATGCTGCGTCGTATGGCTGAACAGGGCAGTGACCCCTCTGACGGGTTCGGTCAGACGCCCGGTGCCATGCCTCCCCATGACTTCGGGCAAATGCCCGGGTCAATGCCTCCCGGTGGCTTCAATTTCTTTTCCTTGAATTAACGCGCCTCTCCTCAACGTGCGCATCGCATGGTATAGTAGAACAGATGTTCGAAACGAGTGAGTTGGGGGAGGGACATGGTTATCTTGGGCATCGATCCCGGTTTGGCGAATACCGGCTGGGGGATTGTCGAGGAGCGCCACGGAGAAGTCCGTTGCCGCGCCTATGGTTGCATCGAGACATCGTCCGGATCCGACCTTGCCGCTCGTCTTCGTCGAATAGCCGATGAGCTCGCGAGGGTTGTAGAACGATACCATCCACAGGAAGCAGCTATTGAAGGCATTTATTTTGGTGTGAATGTTCGCTCTGCCATCCCGACCGCGCACGCGCGCGGGGCGGCGCTCGTTGCCTGTTCGTTATGCGGGGTCGAGGTGGGCGAGTACACGCCTATGCAGATCAAGCAAGCGGTAGTTGGAACCGGATCGGCCGACAAGACGCAAGTCACGTATATGGTACGGACACTTTTACACCTCGACCACGATCCCAAACCCGACCATGCCGCCGATGCGCTTGCCTGCGCGGTGTGTCACGCTCATCTTCGCCGCACCTATGCAAGCTCCAACGGAGCCTATGTTCAGCAGAAGGGAAACCCCTACGCATGATTACGCAGATTGCAGGAATATTGCTTGAGGCAACCCCCAGCATGGCAGTTGTCGATGTCAACGGCGTTGGATTCGAGCTGGGTATTTCGAGCTCAACTGCCGCCTTGCTGCCAACGCTTGGAAGCGAAGTTCGCCTGTTCACGCGTATGGTGGTGCGAGAAGACTCCATGACGCTTTTTGGGTTTTACTCTAAGGACGAGCGCACCATGTTTGACCGGCTTGTCGCTGTTTCGGGCGTCGGTGCAAAGTTGGCGCTGGCCGTGCTTTCCAAGTTTTCCGTTTCTCAGCTGTATACCGTGGTCATGGCAGAGGATGCCAAGGGGATGGCGACGGTTCCCGGTGTGGGGAAAAAGACCGCGCAGCGTCTCATCCTCGAGTTGAAGAGCGTGTTCTCCAAGGACCGAAGCCTTGCCGGGTCGATATCGGTCGATACGGTCCCATTGCCGCTCGATTGTCCCACCGCGGGAGTTTCGACGGTTTTGGACGATGCCCAAGCGGCACTCCTTTCCATGGGCTTTACTTCTGCGGAAGTCGATTTGGCGCTCAGCGGGTATGATGGCAGGGATATGCGCGTCGAGGATCTGTTGGCTGCGGCGCTGAAGCGTTTGGGAATGGATGCATGATGTGGGAAGTTGACGAGTCAACCGACCTGTGGGAGACCACGCCCGCTGCACATGGCGGTCGCGGTGATAACGAGCGATTTGTGACGGGCGAGCTTACGTCCGACGATTTGGATGTCGAGCGCGGCCTTCGTCCTCAGAAACTCGAGGATTACTGTGGGCAAGAGCATATCAAGCAGAGCCTGCGTATTTTGATTGAGGCCGCTCAGACACGCGGCGAGTGCCTGGACCACGTGATCTTTTCGGGGCCTCCGGGTTTGGGCAAGACCACGTTGGCGTCTGTTGTCGCCAACGAGATGGGAGCTCAGATTAAGACGACCTCGGGTCCGGCTATCGCGCGTACGGGTGATCTTGCAGCTATTTTGACCAACTTGCAGCCCGGCGACGTACTTTTTATCGACGAGATTCATCGCTTGAATCGCCAGGTTGAGGAGATTCTCTATCCGGCGATGGAGGACTTTTCGCTCGATATTGTGATTGGCAAGGGCCCTGCCGCGCGTTCCATCCGCTTGGAGATCCCGCATTTCACGCTTGTCGGTGCAACGACGCGCTCGGGCATGTTGACCGGGCCGTTGCGCGATCGTTTTGGAATCTCGTTCCGCTTGGATTATTACGGAATCGAGGATTTGGCCGACATTGTTTGCCGTTCTGCCTCGATTTTGGGTGTGGACATCGACCGAGAGTCTGCCTTGGAGGTCGCCTCGCGTTCACGTGGTACGCCGCGTTTGGCAAATCGCCTGCTCAAGCGCGTGCGCGACTATGCACAGGTGCGCGGCGAGGGGTCGATTGAACTTGGCATAGCGCGAGAGGCTATGAAGTTCTTCGAGATCGATGAGCTCGGCCTCGATTGGATGGACATCCGGATTTTGGAGACGCTCTGCAAGACGTTCCGCGGTCGTGCCGTCGGTTTGTCGACCTTGGCGAGCGCGACGGGCGAGGACGCCAACACGCTCGAGGATGTGTATGAGCCCTATTTGCTGCAATGCGGGCTGATTGTGCGTACGCCGCAGGGGCGTGTGGCGACTCCTGCCGCGTTTGAACATTTGGGGATGCCGGCGTCTGCGTGTTAGCTGCGGTGATGTGGAAAATTAACCCACTGACTCCGAGAGTTTGATATAGGCGCATGCCTTTGTTGGGTATGCGCGAATGGCTCTCTCTCAAAGACGGATCAATGTTGATAGATGGGGGCGATTCGTGCCCCATACCGTTCGTCCCATTCTATGGAGCCATTGCCCGAACCGTTCGAGAGTACACGCGCGCATGCTATTCTAGATGGGCAAACCCACGCGAGAAAGGTGCATACCGTGCTGACCGACATTGAAATTGCCCATTCCGTTACGCCGTTGCCGATTCAGCAGGTGGCCGAGGCCGCCGGCGTGGATCCCAAGCACCTGATTCCCTACGGCTTCGACAAGGCCAAGGTCGACTACTCGTTGCTCAACGAGCCAAGCGATCACGAGGCCAAGCTCGTCCTCGTCACCGCCATCAATCCCACGCCTGCTGGCGAGGGCAAGACCACGACCACCATCGGTCTTGCCGACGGTCTGCGTCGCCGCGGTGTGAAGAGCGCCGTTGCCCTGCGCGAGCCGTCCCTCGGCCCCGTGTTCGGCGTCAAGGGCGGAGCCGCTGGTGGCGGTTATGCCCAGGTCATCCCTATGGAGGACATCAACCTGCACTTCACGGGCGACTTCCACGCCATCGGCGCAGCCAACAACCTGCTCGCCGCCATGCTCGACAACCACATCCAGCAGGGCAACGAACTCGGTATCGATGTCAAGCGCATCACGTGGAAGCGTGCGGTCGATATGAACGACCGTCAGCTCCGTCACATCGTTGACGGTCTGGGCGGCAAGGCCCAGGGCGTTCCGCGCGAGGACGGTTTCGACATCACGGTCGCTTCCGAGATCATGGCAATCCTTTGCCTCTCCACGTCCATCTCCGACCTCAAGACCCGCCTGGGTGAAATCGTGGTGGGCTACACCTACACCGGCGAACCTGTTCGCGCCAGCCAGCTCAAGGCCCAGGGCGCTATGGCAGCGCTTCTCAAGGATGCTTTGAAGCCCAACCTGGTACAGACCCTCGAGCACACGCCCGCGTTTGTCCACGGTGGCCCGTTCGCCAACATCGCGCACGGCTGCAACTCCGTTATGGCAACGCGTATGGCCATGCGCTTCGGCGACATCGCCATTACCGAGGCTGGCTTCGGCGCCGATCTGGGTGCCGAGAAGTTCCTCGACATCAAGTGCCGCATGACGGGCATCCATCCGGATGCCGTTGTGGTTGTTGCCACCGCCCGCGCTCTCAAGTACAACGGTGGCGTTGCCAAGGCAGACCTCAATGACGAGAACCTCGAGGCTCTGCGCGCCGGTATGCCCAACCTGCTCCGTCACGTCGACAATATTCAGAGCGTTTATGGCCTGCCTTGCGTGGTCGCCATCAACCGCTTCCCGTCCGATACCGAGGCCGAGCTCGAGCTCATCGCCGAGGAGTGCAAGAAGCTCGGCGTGAACGTCTGCCTCTCCGAGGTTTGGGCCAAGGGCGGCGAGGGTGCGCTCGAGCTTGCCGACGAGGTTATGCGCCTGGTGGAGCAGCCGAACGACTTCCACTACTCCTATGAGACGGGCATCGACATCGCCGATGCCATCGAGTCCGTGGCGACCAAGATTTATCGTGCCGATGGTGTGGACTTCACGCCCGCAGCCAAGCAGCAGCTCGCCGACCTCCGCAAGAACGGCTTCGGCAACCTGCCCGTTTGCATCGCCAAGACTCAGTACTCCTTCTCCGATCAGGCGAACCTGCTCGGTGCTCCCGAGAACTTCCGCATCACGGTGCGCGAACTCAAGGTGAGCGCTGGTGCTCACTTCGTGGTCGCGCTGACCGGCACCGTGCTCACGATGCCCGGCCTGCCCAAGGTCCCCGCTGCGGAGAAGATCGACGTGGACGACAACGGCGTCATCTCCGGCCTGTTCTAAGACGGCTCGAACAACGCGCTGCGTAAACGTATGGGGTCCCCGACCGACGGGTCGGGGACCTTTGATTAGGGGAGAGAGCGATCTCATTGGCAACGATTATTGACGGAAAAGCCCTGGCCGCTACGACGCGCGAACGTGCGGCTGCTGAGGTGACAAAGCTCGCCGCACAAGGCATCGCTTGCGGTCTGGCGGTGATCCTGGTCGGCGACGACCAGGGTTCTGCGACGTATGTGCGTGCAAAGCTGCGCGACTGCGAGCAATGCGGCATCCCCTCGAAAGACTACAAACTGCCTGCCGAGACCTCGCAAGAGGAGCTCATGGAGCTCGTTGGGCAACTGAATGCCGATAACGAGGTCGCGGGCATTTTGGTGCAGATGCCGTTGCCCAAGCACTTGGACGAGGAAGCTGTCGTTGCCGCCATCGATCCGAAGAAGGATGTCGACGGTTTTCATCCCGAGAACCTCGGCAAGCTCGTGCGCGGGCTGCCCGGCCTGCGTCCCTGTACGCCGGCGGGAATCATGGAGATGTTCGATGCCTATGACATCGACCCTGCTGGGAAGAACGCGGTTATCGTCGGTCGTTCTTCGATTGTGGGCAAGCCCATGTCGCTCATGCTGCTCGCGAAAAACGCGACGATTTCCGTTGCGCATTCACATACCGACCCACGTGAGCTGGCTCGTATTTGCCAAAGTGCGGACATTCTCGTTGCCGCGTGCGGTATTCCCAAGATGATCAAGGGCCCGTGGATCAAGCCCGGTGCCACTGTCATCGATGTCGGTATGGACCGCGATGAGAACGGTAAACTGTGCGGTGACGTGGACTTTGCCTCCGCGGAGCTGGTCGCTGGAGCCATCACGCCTGTTCCGGGTGGCGTTGGTCCCATGACGCGCGCCATGCTCATGAGCAATGTGGTGCTTGCCGCCAAGGCGCAACACGGGTTGTTGTAGCAGGACGTTACTGTTTGAAGGGCGGGGATTGGCATAGGCTGGTCCCCGTTTTGCATTGTGCTGAATGCAAGCGGGTTCAAGGTAATGCCTGTCTACTGTTCAGGTTAATGCGTATTGCGCTGCTGAAATCGAAAGCAAATCGAATCTAGACAGCCCGCTTGTTTGCCAAGAAAAAGGCGCCCTTGCGAGCGCCTCACTTGATGAACGTGCATTGCCTGACCTAAAGTCTGCCGCCTCGCTCTTGAGTTGTTAGGGCCTGCTAACCGATCTTGCGGACTTCGACTGCCTGGGTCTCACCGGGCTTTTTGCCAGGTCCAACCTCAAACTCGACGCGATCGCCCTCGTCGAGCGTGCGGTAACCGTCCATCTGGATGGCGCTGAAATGGACGAAAACATCGTTGCTCGAGCCGTTGATGGGCTCGTCGGGCGTGATGAATCCGAAGCCTTTTTCCTTGAAGAAGGACTTCTTGACTGTGCCGGTTGCCATGATGCACCTTTCTGTGTTCGCCCTCGTGATTAAGGGCGGGAGATGTATTTGCGATTGCGAATACGTATGCCATCGTACTCCGATAGGCTGGAGTGCTGTGGGAAAAACTCGATGGAAACAATTAGTCGATACGCGCCGTGTATGTCCGCATGGTTGGGTACACTGGACGCAGTGACCGAACAAGCAAGGAGGAGCTATGCCCTGTACCACGATTCTGGTTGGAAAAAAGCAAGTTATGACGGGTCGACCATCGTCGCCCGTAACGAAGATTCTCCTAACGGGCTTTTCGAGCCGCAAAAAATGGCGGTGGTAAAACCCGAGGAGCAGCCGCGTACCTATGTTGGCAGGCACTCGCATCTTTCCCTTGATTTGCCGAACGATCCCATGCGTTACTCTTGCGGGCCCGATGCCGTTCCCGGCCATGGTCCATGGGCTGCCGCCGGTTTTAACGAGGCGAACGTGGGAATGAGCGCGACCGAAACGATTACGAGCAACGAGCGCGTGCTCGGTGCCGACCCGCTGGTGGATTACGTGCCCGCTAAGGGCGAGCCGGGCGATGTCGATTACGTTCCCGAGCAGATTGGCGGTTTGGGCGAGGAAGATTTCGTCACCGTCGTGCTTCCGTATATTCATTCCGCACGTGAGGGTGTTGAGCGTTTGGGCGCACTGCTTGAGCAGTACGGAACGTATGAGATGAACGGTATCGCGTTCTCCGATATCAACGAGATTTGGTGGCTCGAGACCATCGGTGGTCATCATTGGATTGCTAAGCGCGTGCCCGACGATGCGTACGTGACCATGCCCAATCAGCTCGGCATCGATTACTTCGACCTGTTGGATGCCGAGGGCGAGCAGGTTTCCCACATGGCGAGCTCCGACTTGCGCGCTTGGATGGAAGAGAACCACCTCAATCTCACCATGGTGAACGCCTTTGAGCAGGAGGAATTCTGCGATTCGGAACTTTGGGATGACGCCGACGAGTCCGAGGATGAAGAAGACGATTTCATCGCAATGAGCCTCGAGATCATGTCGGGCCTGCAAAAGGGCGACATTTTCAATCCGCGCGATGCATTCGGCTCCCATTCCGATTCCGACCATGTGTACAACACTCCGCGTGCCTGGTATATGCAGCGCTGCCTGAATCCGCACGATGGTTGGGATGGCCCGGACGCACTGTACACGCCCGAGTCGGATGATATTTCGTGGAGCCGCGTTCCTGAGCGCAAGGTGACTATCGAGGACGTGAAGTACGTCCTCTCGTCGCACTTCCAGGGTACGCCGTACGACTGCTATGGAACCAAGGGCACGCCCGCTACGCGCAGCGCCTACCGCCCCATTGGCGTCAATCGCAACAGCCAGCTCGCTGTGCTGCAGATTCGTCCTTATGTTCCCGCCGAGTTCGCTTGCGTGCAGTGGATGGCATTTGGCTCCAACGCGTTCAACGCCCTCGTGGCGCTCTATGCAAATGTCGATGAGTTCCCCGAGTATCTCTCCAACACTACAGCGCGTGTGAGCACCGAGAACTTCTATTGGGCAAATCGCCTGATTGCGGCTTTGGCCAATGCGCGTTTCTACGAGACGGGCGCAAAGATCGAGTCTTATCAGGAGAAGATTGGCGCACTGGGGCACAAGATGCTGCGTGAGACCGATTGCGCTGCGGCCGATGCAGAAGCGGGAGAGGTTTCCGCGTTGCTCGCTCAGGCAAATGCCGCGATGTGCGATACGCTCAAGACCGAGACCGACAAGCTGCTCGACCAGGTTCTGTACATCACGAGTTGCGCGATGAAGAACGGCTTTGCGATGTCGGATAACGAGCGCTAAGGCAAAGTGGCGAGTGCGGCGGCGCGGATATACCGTTCGCCGTCGCACTGTTACGATGTGCAGCCTCGGGTACAAGGACATCAATGCAACAAGGCTTGCCGGGTGCCGGTATTCGCAAAGGCACATGCAAGCCATTAGAGGAGGCATCTATGGCCACTAAGTTTGAAGAGCTCATCAATGGCATGGTGAATGTTGGGTTTGGAGTTGCCGCAACTGCAGCCGAGATGACCCATGACGCGCTGGAGGACTTCGCCGAAAAGGGCGAGCAGGTACGCAAGGACAAGCAGACCCCCGATTTTGCCCGCTCGGTATCGGATGCATTCGAGCAGGCAGGCGGTACGTTCTCCGAGGTTACCGAACGCTTGAGCCAGAAGGGCGAGACCACAGCGGAGCGTGTGCTCGACGAGTTGATTCTCGCTCGCGTCCGCGCACTCACCAAGAGCGAGCGCGTCGCCTTCATGGCGCACGTTCGCGACCTTGTCGATTCCGTTGACGACAACACCGTCACGGTTGAAGTGACCGTTGAGGTAGAGGAAGAGTCCGGGGATGATTCCGCTGCCCAGGATGGTGCAGCAGAGGGCGTCGATTCGCCTGTCGAGGAGTAATCCGAGTAATCTGACATGACTGCCGAGACGAACAAACATGAGGCGGGCGCACGTCGCCCGCTTTCACCCGAGGAGACGGTTAACCTCGAGGGCGTGGAAGAGGAGCTCCAGAAGCTTTGGAGCCGTCGTAGCCGCGTGGCGGATGCGTTTCCCGAAGAGCCCGAGGTCATGGCTCCTTCTGAGGAGATTCAGCTCTCAGCGGCAGGTAGACGCAGGCGCATTGCCGAGATTATCAAAATCGCCTACAAATACGAGGTGTGGCACGATTTAACGCCTCGTCGCCTGCGTCGCATGCTCGAGGATCTGGGTCCTATGTTCGTGAAGATGGGGCAGATTCTCGCCAATCGTTCTGAGATTTTGCCGCAGGAATACTGCGACGAATTGAGCCATTTGCGCACCGAGGTCGATCCCGTTCCCTTTGCGGTGGTAAACGAGTGCCTGCGTACGGAATACGGCCGACCGCTCGATGAGATTTTCGAGCATATCGACCGTAAACCGCTGGGTAGCGCCTCACTTGCGCAGGTTCATCGCGGTCGCCTCGTCACCGGCGAAGACGTTGCAATCAAGGTGCAGCGCCCTGGCGCACAACAGGTCATGGCGCAGGATATCGATATCATGCGCTCCATCGTCCGCCACGCTTCGCATTTCGTGCGGACCGATCAGTTCGTGGACCTCAAAGACGTGGTCGAGGAGCTGTGGCAATCGTTTCGCGAAGAGACGAACTTCCTTATGGAGGCACGCAGCCTCGATGATTTCCATCGGTTCCATGAGGGAACGGGCTGTGTTTCCTGCCCGCGTTCGTATTTGGCGTACTGCACCGAGCACATCGTGGTCATGGATTACATCGACGGCATCTCGATTGCCGACCCCCAGTCGCTCGTTGCGGCGGGGTATGACCTGAAAGAAATCGGCGGCATTATCGTGGAGGACTATGCCACGCAGGTGCTCAATGACGGCTTCTTCCACGCCGATCCCCATGCAGGCAACATCATCGTCAAAGACGGCGTGGTGTATTTCATTGATCTCGGTATGGTCGGTCGTATGTCGAGCCATGACCGCGGCATCGTTAAAGACATGATCTTCTCCGTGGCGAGAGGGGACGTTCCCAAGCTCAAAGACTCGCTCATGCGCTTTGCCGTTACGCGCGGCGATTCGTCCGAGCTCGATCACTCGACGTTCCTTTCCGACCTCGATTTCATCGTGGCTGATTTTGCCGGTCTCGATTTGGCCGATCTGAATATCGGCGAGTTTCTGACCTCGATTATCAACCTGGCGCGTAAAAACGACGTTGAGCTTCCGAGCGTGGTGACGATGTTCGCGCGCGGTATGGTCACGCTCGAGGGTCTGCTGAGCGAATACATGCCCGACGTCAATATGATCGAGATCATCTCGCAACACATCGCAAACGAAAAAAGTAGCTTCGTGCGTATGCAAGAGACGGCGCAGGAACTATCAAGTGCCAGCTTGCGTTCGCTGCGCGGTCAGCTCGAGATGGGCGAGCAGCTGGGTTTGGCTTCGCGTATGCTCACACGCGGGCAGCTTAAGATCAACACGCAGGTGCTCGGCTCTGAACAGGTGCTTCGCCACGTTGGCGGAATCGTGGACCGTCTTTCGATGTCCATTGTGATTGCAGGCTTGTTTATCGGTTCCTCGGTGGTGTATTACGCCAAAATCGAGCCGGTTATCTTCGGTATCCCCGTTATCGGTTTTTTGGGATACGCGAGCGCGCTGATTCTTGCGTTGGGTTTGGGTCGCGAGATTTGGCGCAACAGCCACAGCAAGCGGTAACGATTTTCGGTCACAGCGGGACGGTTTGGTTCCTCGGGCGTCTCTCAATGTTGTTTCTTGCTCTATTTCTTTTTAAATGAAGCAAGAAAACACATTCAAGAGCATATGGCTGCTTACGAGAAGTTTCTATGCCTGATTGCAGCGAGACTGTGCGAAGCGTTATGCTCGGGATTGCAAAAAAGAAAAGCAATTGTGACCAAAAGACCGAATAGAGAGGTTGATGCGTCGGTGATATTGTCGCTTGCGCCCATGGAGGGTATTACGGGGCATGTGTTCCGCAGAGTACATGCGGAGTGTTTTGGTGCGCTCGACCGTTATTACACGCCTTTTCTCACCCCTTTGAAGGTGGGGGACTCGTTTGGCGGACGCGACCGCGATGAAATCGATCCTGCGAACAATCGGGGTTTGGATGTTGTTCCGCAGTTGCTTACCAAGGACGCCGATGACTTTCTTCGGGCAGCCCGCTCGCTTGCCGACATGGGTTACAAGGAAGTCAATTTGAACCTCGGGTGCCCCTCGGGGACGGTTGTGGCAAAGGGGAAGGGGTCTGGCTTTCTCCGCAATCTCGAAGACCTTGATGTGTTCCTAGGGGAGATTTGCGAAAAGTCTCCTATCCCCGTTTCGGTTAAGACGCGGATCGGCGTTACCGACGATGGGGAATACGAGCAAATACTCAAGACGTTTCTTCGGCATAACATTGTTGAACTCATTGTCCATCCGCGTGTCCAGAAGGACCGATATGAGGGCAAACCACGATGGGAGACGTATGGCAGGACACTGCGGGAAGCGCCGTTTCCCGTGGCCTACAACGGCGATGTCTTCTGTCTCGCCGACTTGGATGCTTTCGTTCAGGCATATCCCGAAACCCATCATGTGATGCTGGGCAGGGGGATTCTTGCGAATCCGGCGCTTGCACGCATGATTAACGGTGGTTCCGCTGCAACTCGTGAAGAGCTCAGGTATTTCCACGACAAGCTGTTCGGTGCGTATTTGGACGAGATGGGCGGCAACGCGGTGTTCCGCATGAAGGAGTGGTGGTTCTACGCCAAGTTTGCCTTTGCCGAGCCGCTTGCAGTGCATAGGGCGGTGAGGAAGGTTCGCAAGGTCGGAGAATACGAGGCGGCAGTCGAACGCATCTTCTGCAACATGCCGCTTGCCGAACAGGCGATTTTTCGGGCGTAAAGATAAACTAGCCCTCTGCTACCGAAGTCGTGCAGCAGCAGGCTAGAACGTGGCGCAGATGATTTCCGCGTCCACGGTGATGTGGGAGAGTGCAGCGAGGTCGAGTGTATCAAGATTAACGCCGAACGAGACGGGGCTCATGCGCGCAAGATCGACGGCGTCTTCCGGTGTAACGGGAGAAGTGCGGGTGACGCGCGTGCGCTGCACGATGCGCATATGGCGTTCAAGATGTTCGGCAACACCGTGGTCTGTGAATTCCGTCTTGCGAAGCTGTGATCCTGCAAGTTCGCGCAGCTCGTGCATGTGTTGAGGCGCTGGAATCACCTTGACGAGCATGCCGCCGGGTTTAAGCACTCGCTGGAATTCCGCGTAGTTCGCGGGTGTGAATACGTTGAGAATCACATCCGCCTGCGCAGGGCGAACGGGAATGTGAGCCAGGTCGGCAACGAGCCAGCGCACCGGACCTCCACCGCGGGCAGCGCACCGAATGCCCTCGCGTGCGATGTCGAACCCGATGACTGTGCAGCCCATTGCGGCGCAGAGCGCTTTGGCATAGGAGCCCTCACCGCACCCTGCATCGAGGATCACGGCGTTGCGGGGCAGTTCCCGCAGTGCATCAATGATGCCCTCGCTCACCACGTTGTAGTAGCCGTGCTCCATGACGCTCTGTCGGCTGGAGAAGAACGCCTCGTCATAACCCTTGTGCGGCGCCTGCTGGGGGCACAGGTTGAGAAAACCTTTGGCGGAGATGGCAAAGTCGTGTCCATTTTCACAGGCAACCGAAGCCTCGCGTGCATGAAGCGCGTGTCCGCAAATGGGACATTGCAACAGCGGCGCGATAGCGAGGTGCTTTTGGATGCCGGGGCGAGCCATGGGAGCTACAGCACCTTCTCGAATACCAGGCGCTCGGGGTCAATCTCGCCAGGGTAGGGCAGCGTGATGGCGCCGCAGTGCGTGTAACCGCGCTTGGCAATGAGGCCCTGCATGGGGAGGTTGTTCCGATGTGTGTCGATACGCATGCTCTCGCAACCATGTTCGCGCGCTAGACGCTCGCATTCCGAGAACATGAACGTCATGACTCCCTGGTGAGCTGCGCTCGCGCTCACGGCGCAGCGGTGGATAACCGCGTAGCGCGCATCAACGGAAGTGGAATCGGTGAGCCATTCGCCATCAAGGGCGTCGTAGGTAGTGTCGCCGCCAAACGTCAGCGCGAGCGTACCCACGACGGCTCCGGTCTCGCTTTCCGCCACATAGCCCACGCCGTGCTCGATGTCCTCAGCGACGTCGATGCGATTGGGATATTCGCCTTGCCACTGAGGCACGTTGAGGGCATGGAGTGCGGCCTTGCCGTCACGGAGCACGAGTTCAGCAGTTAGAACGTCATCTTTTGTCGTTTTTCGCATCACGAGGGACATAGTATCTCCTTGGAGCTAGCTAGAAACGTAAGCAACCGCACTACACAACTCTTGGGAGATAGCACGGTTGCTTGGACAATCAATACGGATCGGCGCCGATGTTGCATTCAGCGAATTTTTGGGTTATTCCAAATCCGCGTTTACTGCAGGCGCTAAAACTGCGACGGATGCTTGGCGAAGAAGTCGAAGCGCGGGGGCAGCGGCTTGACCGCGTGCTCGCCGGGCTTCTCGCCCAGGCTCTCGACCAGCTCGTCACACGTATCGAAGATGTGTGACCAGTTGAAGAACACCTCCGGGGCCACGTTGAAATGCTCGCAAATCTGTTCGCAGCCTGCGGGAACGATGCCGTGCATGAGCACAGCGCCCACGCGCAGAGCGTGGAATGCATCCACCAGCGCCTGCGTCATCGCCGCGTCGTCCTCAGCATTTTTGGCCGCCTTGGACGCATCGCTCCAACGCTTGTTGGCAGCGCGCAGGAATTCGTCGCATACGGCGAGCGCATGATGCAGCTCAAAGGTGTACATAGCCTGCTCAAACGACAGGATTGCCTTTTCCGCCTCCCCGACGACCTCGGCAGAAGGCGTACCTGCGGGAATGCAGCCCGTACGATAGGGCGCGGTGTCGCCGTCCTTGGGTGCGATACCGTAGAAGCACGAGCGTGCGAGACGGTTGAACACGCCGGTGAGCATGGCGCCCTCTTTGAGCGCCGGGTCGATGACGCGCTTGTCATCGCGAGCGAGCAGCGCGGAACCGTCGGGGTTCTTGCCCGTTTCACGCAGGTCAAACGCCTTGGGAGAGAAGCTCACCGGTTTTTCGCCCAAACCGAGCGAGAGCCAGTGGGCGCGCAGCTGTTCGGGGGTGTAGTGGTCGAGAAGCTCGGATGCCAGCGGCGGGGGGGTCTGCGAGCTGGAGCTGGCCTTTTTGCCCATGTATAGGATGTGGTAGTTGGCCGCAACCGTGCTTTGCCGCATGCCCCAATTTAGAGCCTCCCAGAGCGCCGTTTGGGCGATGCAGTAGAAATAGATGTTGTCCTGGCCGATGAACTGGTACGCCTTGGCGTCCTCGGAGCACCACCAGTCGCGCCAGTCTAGGCTGGAATGCGTATAGCTGGGCTCGGGGATGATGTCGCTTGCGGGTTCGCCCGATGCAGCGGCGTCCTCGATCGCGGAGGTGGGAACACCCTCAGAGGCACCTGCGTTTCCAAGTTTCTTCGCATCGCGCGCGAGCACGGTGCGCGTGAAGCTGATAGGCGCCCACAGGCTTTCCGGCCACACCCAGCAGGTGAGGTCGGTGCAGCCGCAGTCGTTGGGAACGGGCACGCCCCACTCGACGTTTCCGGTGATGCGGAACGGCACGAGCGCCTTGCCGGAACGGAAGCGCACGCCGCCGCGATTGAGCACCTCATGGGCCTCGTCGCGCTCTTTCCAGCTGGGAAAGGTCACCGTAAACGAGCTCTTGTTGCCCTCCGGCTCTTCAACGGTATGCTCGGGCAGTTCGCCCTCGATCGCGTCGAATGCCTCGCGGAATTTGTTTTGGATGTAGAGCTGGGCGGGGTTGAGCCACTCCTCCATGGTTTTCGACACCACGGAGCGCACGGTGGGATCGGCTTCGAGCTCGGCGGTGTACTCCTTGAGATAGTCGAGGTAGGCGGGCAGGTCAAAGTACAGGTTGTCGACCGGAACGAGTTCGGGCGTCTCGCCGGTGAGCTGGCTTTTGGGTGCGATGAGCTCCTCGGGCTCGAATTGATGGCCGAGGTCACATTCATCGGCGTAAGCCTTCTCAGACTTGCAGCCCTGGATGGGGCAGCGGCCGATGACCTGGCGACCGTTGAGGAACTGTTGCGCCGATGCGTCGTAGAACTGCTTGGTGGACATCTTGGTGAGCACGCCGCGTTCCTGCAGGCGGTGCAGGATCTCGCTTGTCGTACGCTCATGCACGTGGACCGACGGCTCGATTGCGCTGCCGGCGTAGATGTCGCACGAGACACCGAAGCTCGCGAGGTCGGTTGCCTGGCTGTCGTGATTCTCCTGCACGTAATCGGAGATGTGCTTGGCGTAACCGCCGTTTTCGTGGCGCTTGCGGTATCCCTCCATGATGGGGGAACCGTAGCAGTCGGTGCCGGAGACGAAGATCACGTTCTCGCGACCCAGACGGTCGCGCAGGAAGCGCGCATAGAAGTCTGCCGGGATAAAAACGCCGCCCACATGGCCAAAATGCAGGCCCTTATTGCCGTAGGGCATGCCCGCGGTAACGACGGCGCGCTTGGGCCAGGCGGGGCGATCTGCTCGGTTGGGCGTGGTTGCCATAGAGTCTCCTTCAAAACGGAATAGGGACGAATGACGCCGATGCGAGACGGACCGCTCGGCGATTGCATGCGTATGCACACGGGCCGTTGCCCGATGCAATCTCACATTATCGCACAGCTGTCCGCACGGGACGCTACACTTAGTCGCATGAGGAAAATCGGTGACATACACGTTTTTGAAGACCAGGCGTTCCTGCATGCCATCAAGCGCGATTCTGCGCTGGTGTTTGAGCTGGGCATCGTCGCGGGTGTTATGTGGGCATGTGCCATAACTGCCTTGCGCGAATTCCGAAATGCCCCGCTTGTGCCGTTTGAACTGGGAGATGTTTTGGGAACCTTGGGTCTGGCACTCATGGGCGTTGAAGGCGAGGCAAGCCCCAGTTGGGTGTGGTGGATCTCTCTGGCGCTGGCGATTGTCGCCACCCTTGCTTTGCACGAGCTGGTTCATGCGTTTTTCTTTAAACAGTTCGCTCCTCCGGGCGCCCACATCTCGTTTGGCGCCAATATGAAGACGGGCATGATTTATGCGAGCGCCACGGATATCGTGTATTCCCGTGCACAGTACGAGGTTATCGCGCTTGCCCCCACGGTTGTGGTAACGGCGCTGGTATTTGCTATTGGATTCGGTTTTACTTGGCCTTTGTGGACGCTTTTGGTCGCGGTCGCGCACCTTTCGGGTTGTACGGGAGACTGGGAGTATGTTCGAGCGATTCGTCGGGATGGGCGCATCACGCACTGTCGCGACACCGAATGGGGCGTTGAGTTTTACAGCGATGCCCCCATTGCTCAAGAAAGGGCGCGGGTCGTTCAAGGCGGGTCTTCTGCCACACGAAACGACAAGCCTGTTTCTGTAAGCGCCTCAGCTCCCACTTCCATGGGCGTTTCTGATTCCATTTCCTCTTCCACGAGCGACTTCGCCCCTGCTTCCGATGCATCCGTCGGGCAAGACGAGGCGTCGAAGAAACGCGCGGGCTTTTCCGTTGTCGATGGAGGCAAATCCTCATGACGCGTCTGCTTTTACATGCCTGTTGCGCCCCCTGTTCGCTCGAACCGGTGCGTTTGTTGATGGAAGAAGGGTTTGAGCCCACGATTTGCTGGTCTAATCCCAACATCCAACCCCTTGCTGAGCATGATCGCCGTTTGCACGAGCTGCGCGTGTGGACGCGCAAACGGGGGATTCGCCTCATCGAGGCGGGGGACGATCGCGCGCGTTGGGATCGTGCTGTCGCCCCGCTGGGGGCTGACCGCGAGCGGAGATGTCGCGCATGTTACGGCATGCGCCTTGCCGAGGCGTGTCGCGTCGCTCAAGAGGAGGGCTTCACGCATATCGCCACCACGTTGGCCGTTTCCCCGTATCAGCTGTTCGATACCTGCAACGAAGTGCTTGAAGCGCTGGCCGCAGCTCATGGCCTCATTCCGGTGATTCGCGATTTTCGCCCGTGGTATCCCGAGGCAACGCGTCATTCGCGTGAGCTTGGGATGTATCGGCAAAAGTATTGCGGCTGCAGGTTTTCCGCCGCCGAGGCAGCGATGGATCGCGCTCGTCTGCGCGATGAACGTAAAGCTGAGAAGGAGCGCAGTAAGGCTGAGCGTAGCGAGGGTCAGGCTGCGTTATCATGAGCTGCTGGTATTGAGCAACTCATGAAAGGCGCCGTTATGCGCACCGACGATTTCGATTACAATCTTCCCAACGAACTCATTGCCCAGGCGCCCGCCGAGCCACGTGACTCGTGTCGTCTGCTCGTGCTTCATCGCGATGCACCGGCGAGTGAATGCGGTGCGGGCGCGGTCGCCCTGGCAAGCGGGGGCGCTGTTGAGCACAAGCACTTCTACGACATCATCGACTATCTTGAGCCGGGCGACCTGCTTGTCGCCAATCAAACGCGCGTGATGCCGGCGCGCCTGATCGGCCGCAAGCCGACGGGCGGCGTCGCTGAAACGCTGCTACTGCGTCGTCGCGAGGATGTCGATCCGCTCGGACACGTGTGGGAGTGCCTGGTCAATCCAGGCAAGCGCCTCAAGCCGGGCAACCGTGTGGAATATCGTGCCGGCGGCATGCTGGCACCTGAGGATTCTCCTGTGGTGCTCACGGCGGAGATTCTCGATTTTGTGGACGATTCCAAGGGCGGGCGTTTGGTGCGCTTTGAGCCGGTGGGGGAGAACGAGACGGGCAAGCCCCGTTCGCTCGACGAGGCGATTCATGCCGCGGGCCATGTGCCGTTGCCGCCGTATATCACGAGCTACGAGGGCGATCCCGAGAAATACCAAACCGTGTATGCCGTGAGTGAGGAACGCTCCGCTGCGGCTCCGACGGCAGGTCTGCACTTCACGCCCGAGCTCATTCAGCGTATCAAAGACAAGGGCTGCGGTTGGGCCACCGTTGAGCTTGAGGTGGGTATCGACACGTTCCGCCTGGTTGAGGAGGACGATCCCACCGAGCATGTCATGCACACCGAGCGCTACCACGTTCCCGCTTCGGTTGTGGAGGCGGTGCACGCCACCAAGGCCGCGGGCCATCGTGTGATCGCGGTGGGCACTACGGCGGTGCGCTCGCTCGAAAGCGCGTGGGACGCCTCGGTTGCCGCGAGCGTTCCACCTGTGACGGCGCGCGGATTCGAGGGCCGTGCAGATAGCGCCGACACGACGGGCGCGGGTGACATCGTGGTGCGTGAGGACGCGACCACCAACCTCTACCTCATGCCGGGATCGACGTTCCATGTGGTCGATGCGCTCATCACCAATTTCCACGTGCCGCGTTCGACCCTCATGATGCTCGTGAGCGCGCTTGCCACGCGCGATCAGATCATCGAAGCCTATACCGAAGCGGTTGAGCAGCGTTATCGCTTCTTCTCTTTCGGTGATGCCATGTTCATCGAATAGGAGAGGCCTTTCATCTTTCTCCATTTATTTCAAATTTTTTTGGATATCAGGTATAGATGTATGCGCTTTGGGGCATACACAGAGTAAGAAATACAAGCGTCGCAACGTTACCGCGACCGGATAAGGAGGTGGGCCCGTGGTGATGGATGATATAGCAGCCTTTGGGTCCGTTGCCTGCGAAACCGAGGTCGAGTTTTTGAGGTAGAACGCGAGTGTGATCGCGTGTTCCCGGCGATGTACCGGATAACGACCGGTGAGGATACGCATCGATGGACCCAAAGCAATTGCATGGCGTGTTCCGGCGATTGCGGAAGGGCGTGGTTCCACCGTACAGAGCATAGAACGAGCGGCGGCATCGTAGTGGTGCTGCCGCTTTTTTGTGCAGATGCGGCACGTTGCACAAAAAGCCCGCCTGGCGAAAAACCAGACGGGCTTTGTGCGTATATCACGCGATGCGAGCGATGGAAATCCTTACGGACGCTGGCCCATGCCGCCCTCGAGAGTGACGGTCTCGCCGTTCATGTACTTGAAGTCGGGACCGCAGAGCTGAACGACCACGCGGCCGATCTCGGTCTCGACGTCACCGTAGTGACCCGCCGGCGGCATATGAACGTTGGCCTCGAAGGCCTCGGGATATGCCATCTGGAAGTTCTCGAGCTGAGCGGTCCAGGCGAGCGGGCACACGATGTTGACGTTCACGCCGTCCTTGCCCCACTCGTTGGCGGCAACGCGGGTCAGGCCGCGGATGCCTTCCTTGGCGGCAGCGTAGGAGCACTGACCATAGTTGCCGAACAGACCGGCGCCGGAGGCGAAGTTCACGACGGAGCCCTTGGTCTCCTTGAGGTGCGGGTAGCACTTCTGCATATACAGGAAGGTGGCATACAGGCCGGAGTACAGAGCGAGGTCGAACTGCTCCATGGTGTGGTCGGCGATGGTGACGCCGGAGGCGGAAGCCTGGGCGTTGTTCACGAGCGCATCGATGCGACCGAACTTGGCGATAGCCTCGTCGATGACGTGCTGCACGACAGCTTCGTTATCCTGGCCAGCGGAAACGTCGGCCTTAACAGGGAGGACCTCAATGCCGTACTCAGCCTCGAGGGACTCCTTGGCAGCCTCGAGCTTGGCAACATTGCGACCGGTGATAACGAGGTTGGCGCCCTCCTTGGCGAAGGCGATGTCGATGCCGTAACCGATGGAGCCGGCGGAGCCGTCCTTGAGCGTGGCCTTGCCGCCACCCGTTACGATAACAGTCTTACCAGTGAAAAGTCCCATATGGGTCCCCTCTCGGTCGATGCGGCGAATACGTTCGCCGCGCGCGTGCATTCCTTTTGCACGCCACAAACAACGGATATTCTACCCCGTATTTGCATTTTCTCGAATAGCCGTTTGCTTTGTCCATAATCGATTCGCCAATATGTCAATGAAGGCTAATCATTTGCGGACACGTGCAACTTTGATTTCCTTTTGCGGTAATAGATGCGTCAGGCGATTCGTTGTCCTACCGAGACGATATGATGATAGACAGAAAATGAACATGCGGCATCCTGCCGATATGAGGGGATCACATGAACGAGATCGGGAAGAACAACGACGAGCTTGATGGCTTGGTCAACGACTTGAACAACGATAGGACAGCCTCGACTATGCCGGCTTTTTTGGAGCGGGCAGCCAGGGGCGAAGTGCCAGTGGCGTCATCCGAATCGAGAGAGAAGGAAGACAGGCCCGATACCCAAGCCTTTACCCAGGAAGATGAGCCTGCTGTCCCCGAGCAAAAATCGAATGAGCTTGCAGGTAACTTCTTTGCCGAGGGCGTGGCGAGTGTAAAGGAGATGAGCGCCGCGCGTCGTGCCCACGCAGAGGCACGCGATGAACTCGGCCGTTTGGAATACACCATTTCAGAGCGCGAGTGCGAGCTCGAACATCGTCGTGATGTGGAGACTCGCTACGAAAGCATCGTCTCCAGCGAAAGCTCCCGCTTGCAGGATGCGTCAGCTGCGAAGCGTGCAGCCGAGCAGCGTATCGAGGAGCTGGCGGGCGAGATTTCCCAAGCAAAGAAAAAGCTCGATGACATGCGCGATGTCGATGCCACGACGGAGCGCCGCTTGAAGTCCGCGCTCGAAGCGGCGGAGGACAAGGAGAAGTCTGCGCGAGAATCGGGTCGCAGGTTGCAACGGCGCGTAGATGATGCCAAGCACAATCTCGAACGCGCGAAGCAGGAACGCGAAGAAGGTGTCGTTGCTGCTCAAAAGGCAATTGAAAGCGCTGCGGCGCTACTCGATACGCTCAATAACGAGTTCGCCGACCTGCAGCGTACCCCTTCTGTCAATCCCGCGGAGTATTCGGTTCGCTCTGCTCAGCTCGATGGGGAAATCGCCGATGCCGCCGATGCGTTGCGACTGGCTCAGGAGGATTTGCCGCGCGTTCAATATGAGACCCAGGCGGCGGTTGATGCCGCCGTGGTGGCCGTGGGAGAGGCGGAGCGCCCCATTGCCTCCGCCAAGGCATCCTTCGAGGCCGTCGCTGCAGCGGCTGATGAAGCGCGCGATGCGTACGGGACCGCTAAAGACGAGGCGGAAGCGCGGCAAAAGGAGCAACGCCGCGTGATCTCAACGCTTGAAAAGGCGTCGAAGGAGCAACAGCGTGTAGCAACGGAGCAGCAGGAGATCATCGACGCTTCTCAGGCTCTCATCGATGAGGCGAACGATATCCACGCGCATCCCGAGGCGACTAAAGCGCTTGCCCGCGCGCTTGAAGCCGATCGCGCCGAACGCCTTGAACGCGAAAGCGAGATTGAGGAACTGGCTGCCACGGAGCATGCTGTTCGCGAGCGCACGCGCAATTCCCGCATACGTTTTATGGTGTTTGTGGCGGGTATCGTGCTGGTAATTGTCCTGGTAATTGTTTTGATTGTTTTAAGGTAGGAGCTACATGGATCAGTCCCTGTTCAAATATGAAATCGTTGCCGAGGATTCCAAAACCCATGCGCGCGCAGGCGTGCTCCACACGCCGCACGGCGATATCGAGACCCCGATCTTCATGCCTGTGGGCACCAAGGCCAATGTGAAAGGCATTCCCACCGAGACGGTAAAGGGACTCGGCGCGCAGATTGTACTCGCCAACACGTATCATCTGGCCATGCGCCCCGGTGCGGACACCATTGCGGAGCTGGGTGGCTTGCACACGTTCATGAACTGGCATGGTCCCATTCTCACCGATTCCGGTGGTTTTCAGGTGTTCTCGCATAGCGACGCGGTCAAGCTCACGGACGAGGGCGTGCGTTTTATCGCGACGGACTACGACGGTTCGCATGTGTTCTGGACCCCGAAAGACAACATGGAAATTGCCATGAAGCTCGGATCCGACATCTGCATGCAGCTCGATCAGTGTCCTGGTTATCCCGCTACGCGAAAGTTCGTGGAGCGCGCGGTGGAACTTTCCAGCATGTGGGCGGAGCAGTGCTATCAGGCCCACACGCGCGATGACCAGGCGCTGTTCGGCATTGTGCAGGGCGGCATGCATTTGGACCTGCGCCTGCGCTCGCTCAAGCATCTGGAAGAAGCCGGCGATTTTCCCGGTTACGGCATTGGCGGCTATTCGGTGGGAGAGCCGCACGAGGTCATGTTCGAAACGCTTACTCCGCTGGTCAGCGAGCACATGCCGCGTCTTAAGCCGCGCTATCTCATGGGCGTGGGCAATCCGACCACGCTGGTGCGCGGTGTGGGTATCGGCATCGACATGTTCGACTGCGTGTTGCCCACGCGCACGGGCCGCATGGGCACGGCTTTTTCGAGCACGGGCCGCATGAACCTCAAGAATGCGAAGTACGCCAAGGATCCCCGCCCTATCGACGAGAAGTGCACCTGTCCGGTGTGTACGGGTGGATACAGCCGAGCGCTCATCCGTCACATGGTTTCCCAAAAAGAGATGCTTGGCGGCATCTTGCTGTCACAGCACAACATCTATTTCTTGCTTGATCTCATGCGTCGCGCACGTCAAGCGATTATCGAGGGTCGTTATGCCGAGTTCCAACAGGAATGGATGGAGAGCGAAGCGGCGGCGGATTTTTAAGATAGCTAGACGGCGCAACGCTATACGGAACAACGCCCGCCGCGTGGAACTGAGGGGTAATCGCAACCATGTATAAAGTAGCCTTTTTCGATGTCGATGGAACGCTTCTGGAGTTCAAAACCCATCGCGTTCCGCAGAGCACCTGGCGCGCCATCGAGTCGATGCGCGAGCGCGGTATCAAGATCGTCATCTCGACGGGTCGTTCCCCACACGAGATTCCCGAGGAGATACGCGAGGGTTTCGATTGCTATGTGACGTTTAACGGTCAGCTTTGCTACGACGAGCATGGGGTTTTTCGGGAAGCGAGCATTGACGAGGCAGATGTTCGCGCCATTGTGGACGGTTGCTACGAAGGACTTTATGAGATGTCGGTGATGCAGCGCGACCGTACATTTTTTAGCAAGCTTACCCCGCGCATCCGCCAAGTTTCTCAAAAAGTCGGCGTCACATACGTTCCCGGTGATTTAGAAGATGCCTTCACCGCACCAGTTTTCCAGCTCAATGTGTTTTGCGATGCGGAAGACGACCGCTTGTTCCTCGACAAAACGAAAAACGTCGACGTGACTCGTTGGACCGAGTTGTTTTGCGACGTGGTACCCCATGGTGGCGGCAAACATTTGGGCGTGCGCGCCGCGCTCGAGCGCTTTGGCGTTGCGCCCGAGGAGGCGATCGCCTTTGGCGATGGTGAAAACGATCTGTCGATGTTTGCGGAGGTGGGTACGAGCGTTGCCATGGGCAATGCGTGGGATAACGTTAAGTCTCAGGCGACGTATGTCACCACCGATGTTGATGACGATGGCATTTGGAATGCCTGCCGGCACTTTGGGCTGGTGTAGGTTCTGCGGTTGAAACGGGATAGATAATCCCACCCCATTTTCACGGGGTGGGATTTTTTCGATGCGTTTGGGCAGGCAGATAGAGCTTTTGTACAGCGGAGTCCGGCGAGCTCGTTGACGCTACTGTTTGTCTGCAGGGAAAGTCACGCCCATCTGACGGCGTGCTTCATCCATGACAGCAAGCGATGCGAGCGTAACGGCGCGGAAGCTTCCCACGGTTCCGAAGGGGCCAGCGGGAGCTTCAGCCGGCTTGGTACCGGCGGCGACTGCCTCGCATGCAGCGGTGAAGTCCTCGACTTCGTGCAACATGAGATTGGCGGGCTGGGCGGGGAGCTCAAGTTCGCTCGTGACGGTTTGAGCGACCGAATAGCCAAGGGAACCGAGCGATGGATTCTGGACGCGCATATCGAGGCGCACGTGTTCGGGATTTGCGATGGCGTCGATCGTGAGCGTGCCGAGTTCTCCTTCGATTTGGCTTTCGGCGAGGTCGTTGACGTTCTTGGCATGATGCGTGCTGGCTACCATGTTGGGGTAGGTTGCCAAGATGATGCCTGCGCAGTCGATGGGACCATTCGTGAGGTCATAGAGGGACTCATCGAGCAGGGCACCTGCCGCCTTGACCGAAGTGGGAGCACCGAATAGGGCGATGAGAGGTTCGACGCTATAGATTCCGATGTCCATGAGCGAACCGGTGGCCAAATTGCAATCAAAGACGTTCGAGTGACGCCCGGCGAGAATATCCTCGTAACGGGTTGAGTATTTGCCGAAGCGAATGGTGGCGCGGCGGATAGTTCCCAGCTGGGGGAGGGTATCGCGTATTGCGTAGAACGCCGGGTCGTGAAGTGGGCGCATGCCGTCGAATGCAACGACGCCCGCTGCGTCGGCGGCGCCGAACACCTCACGGGCTTCGCGCTGGTTGGCGCAGAAGGATTTCTCGACGAAGACATGCTTGCCGCCGGCGATGCAGGTAAGAGCATGGTCGTGATGGAGGGCGTTGGGGCTTGCCACGTATACGGCGTCGACTTCGGGATGGGAGGCCATTTCCTCAACAGAGGCGAACGAATAGGCGCCGCCGTGCTCTGCCGTGAACTTCGCCGCGCGCTCAGCGTCACGCGAACAGGCGCCGATGAATGTCGCACCGGGAGTTTGGGAGATTGCATCGATGAATACGGAGGTGATGGTGTTGGTGCCAATGGTTGCGATGCGGATCATGGTTTCTCCTTCTACTCGCTCGCGTACGGATGAGGACTGGGATGGATGGAGCTTGACGGAATGCGTGCTTTTCAAGGGCCCAACAAGGGTGGACGAACTGGCTGGGTACTTTTCATAGTTGACACTACTATTTTGAGACGTTGTTCGCCTTGCGTCTAGGCCTCCGTGAATCCGGTGTCGATGTGATGGGGTCCGTGATCGGCGGCGACGGTGGCAAGTTCGTCACACCGTTCATTGAGTTCGTGTCCGGCATGCCCCTTCACCCAATGAAAGCTCACGTGATGGGGCTCCTTGGCTGCAAGTAGGCGTTTCCACAGATCGACGTTCTTCACCGGTTTTTTGTCGGCGGTTTTCCATCCGCGTTTGATCCACCCCTCAACCCAATGCTGATTGAAGGCGTTGCAAACATATTGCGAGTCGGAGTGAATCTCAACATCGCACGGGCGGTTGAGCGCCTCAAGCGCAGCGATGACTCCCAGCAGCTCCATGCGGTTGTTCGTGGTGCGCTCATAGCCGCGCGAGAGTTCGAGCGTATGTTCTTTGCCCGAGGGGGCGGTGTAGGACAGTACGGCGCCGTAGCCTCCGTGCCCGGGATTACCGCGCGATGCGCCGTCGGTGTGGACGATGACTTTCACGAGTTGATATGCTCCCCTCGAATCGAATACGTATTTCATAGTAAGGCATGCGAGTGGTAGGGCAGTGGGGGAATTCGTGTACACCGCGCGGGGCACACGGTGGTGCAAGCCGTTTGGGTATGATGGTTGGCAGGGTATCGGTCCGGTGCTTTCGTTGGTTTGTTTGGATGAAGGTGCCGGTTGCATGCGATGAGGAGACGTGTGGTGCTGAGCAAGCGCTTTCAGGGATTTGCAGAGGTTGCCGGTGCGCCTGCGCAGAAACTGGGCAGCGATGAGCTGCTTGATGTGTTCGAGGATGAGGATGCGTACGTTGCCCATGCGCTGGTAGAGGACATGGAGCTTGCGTACGAGTGCACCCATGCGGCGACCTGCGAAGGAATGACATTTCGCTCATGCGAGTTCGACCACGTTGATTTTCGTGACAGCACCTTCCGCGACGTAAGGTTTGAGAACTGCCGATTCATCAATTGCGCCATGGATAAGGGCTGGCTCAACCGCGTGGACTTCGTGGGGTGCTCTGCTCCTGGGTTGAGCTTGCTTCAAGCGCGTCTTGCGGGGGTTTTCGCGTGCGATACGGATTTTTCCTATGCGAATTTCTCAGAAGTTTCGGTCGATCAGCTCAGGCTGCATTCCTGTCGGCTTCGAGAGACGGCACTGCAGCGCGCCAAGCTCAAGCGCGTGAGCTTTGACGAATGCGACCTTACTCGTTTGGACGTGTTTGGCACGAAGCTCGCGGGCATCGATTTCTCAACCTCGATATTCCAGGCACCGGTGTTGTCGGGCGATTACCATGAGTTGCGCGGAATCATCGTTGCGCCCGAGCAGGCGATTGAGTTGGCGGGCTTGCTGGGCGTGCGCGTGCTCGATGAGTAGGGTAGGGGAAACACTGTGTTGACAATCGGTTGCCATCTTTCCACTTCAAAAGGTTTCACCGCTATGGGCAAAGCTGCGTTATCCATCGGGGCGAACACGTTTGCCTTCTTTACGCGCAATCCGCGCGGCGGCAACGCCAAGGAGCTCGACTTGGATGATGTCGCGGGACTTCAGCGCATATTGGACGAGCATTCGTTTGGGCGTCTGGTTGCTCATGCGCCCTATACGTATAACGCCTGCTCATCCAAGGAACGTGCCCGCGAGTTTGCCCTCGAGGCGATGGCGGAAGACCTCAAGCGCATGGAGGCATTGCCAGGGCAGTATTACAACTTTCATCCCGGGGCACATGTGGGGCAGGGTGCCGATGTGGGGATCGTCCTGATTGCAGAGACGCTGTGCTATGTGATGTTTGAGGGGCAGCGCACGTGCGTGCTGCTTGAGACGATGGCGGGCAAGGGTACCGAGATCGGGCGGAGCTTTGAGGAGCTTGCGCGGATTATCGAGGCGGTTGCGATGCGCCGACCGGAACTTGCAAGGTCGGAGATGCTCGGTGTTTGCCTTGACACGTGTCACATTCACGACGGCGGTTACGACATCGTGCATGATTTGGACGGCGTGTTGGCGGAGTTCGACCGCGTGGTGGGGCTTGAACGCTTGAAGGCCGTGCACCTCAACGATTCCAAGAACCCGTGTGGTGCACACAAGGATCGCCACGCACGCATCGGCGAGGGGTATCTGGGTGACGAAGAGCTCGGCGGCGGTGAAGCTGTGCTGCGTGCACTGGTGACGCATCCTGCCCTGCATGACCTGCCGTTCATTTTGGAAACACCGCAGGATGACCTCTCCGGCTACGCTCACGAAATCACGTATCTGCGCAGTTTGGCGGAGTAGGTGTAGAAAATGAATCATCGTCGGTGATAGCCCGCAAGGGACCGAACCCATTTCGTCGAATGCGAGTTCCGCACGAGCCGAAGCGTCCAGTGGACGCTTCGTGCGAGCAGGACTGCCCGAGCAGACGATGAAATGGATTCGGGATCCCTGGCGAGTTATTCCGTCTCTAGGAACGCGCCGGTCTGACGATTCCACAAAGCGGCGTACTCGCCATCGGATGCGGAAAGCTCCGCATGGGTGCCATCTTCGACGATATCGCCGTCTCGGAGCACTACGATGCGGTCGAGTGCGGCAACGGTGGAGAGGCGGTGCGCCACTACGATGGACGTGCGTCCATGCATGAGGTTTTCGAGTGCGCCCTGCACCAATGCCTCGGATTCGGAGTCAAGCGCCGAGGTCGCCTCGTCCAGCACGAGAATGGGCGCGTCGGCGAGGATGGCGCGCGCAATTGCCACGCGCTGACGCTGGCCGCCCGAGAGCTTGACACCGCGCTCGCCGACCAGCGTATCGAGCCCTGCGGGGAGGCGATCGATGAACTCAAGCGCATTGGCGAGCTCGGCAGCACGACGAATCTCCTCGTCACTTGCATCGGGTCGTCCGTAGGCGATGTTCTCGCGAATGCTGCGATGGAACAGGAGCGCTTCTTGGGGCACGTAGGCAATCTGACGACGCAGACTTTGCTGCGTGCAGGTGGAGATGTCCTGACCATCCACGTAAATGTGTCCGTCCTGGATATCGGAAAGACGGAGCAGCAACTTGGTGAGGGTCGTCTTGCCGCTGCCCGAGCGACCCACCAAACCAACGCGTTGACCAGCGGGAATATGCAGGTTGAGGTCGGTAAACACATGGTCGCCCTCAGCCGCATCGCTGTACGCGAAGCCAAGTCCCTCGAAGTCGATTGCACCTTCGCGTACCGTTAACGCGGGTGCACCCGGGGCATCCTCAACCAGACGCGGTTCGTCGAGAATGCGCGCCATCTCGCTTGCGTCGCCGATAGCGCGGTTCATGCGCTGCATCATGGAGTTGATGTAATTGAATCGCATGGAGAGCTGGTAGGTGTAGGTGAACATCATGACGAGCATGCCGCTCGAAATGCCGAACCATGCGTTGCCGCCTGCCACGAAAATGGATACGACCAGCATGATGACGGTAATGATGCCGCTCGTGGTAAAACCGCGCTGCATAGTGGCGCGCATACTGCGGGATTCCGCCTGCATGGCGGCAAGGTCCGCCTCGTCGAAGAGCTGCTTCTCAAAGTCCTCGCGTCCGCACGTCTTGACGGCGAGGATGTTGGTCACAGCATCGGAGAGCACGCCCGAAAGATGGTTTTGCGCTTTGGCCGTTGCGGCAGAAAGCGGCAAGATACGCTGATACAGGCGGGTTGCCACTATCACGTACACCACGAGCATCACGGCGAGCACCACCGCGTATGCGGGGACGGCAGGAGTCAAGGCGACAAACGTGCAGACGGTGGAGGCGATGGTGGGGATGAGCGAATACACCACGACATCGACCATCTGCGTGTAGCCGCTCATGAACTTGCTCGTCTGGCTTACGAGCGCTCCGCCAAAACGGCTGGTGTGGAAGGTCATGGATTGGTTGGAAAGTGTGTCAAAGCACAGGCGGGCAAGGTGGTAGTTGCCGTTTATCTGCAGCTTGTAGACAGCGTAATCCTGCAGTTTGGAACAGATTTGACCCACAAGGTTCACGACGAGCAGTGCCAAAATGTACGGGCCGAAAACCTCCCATACCTGTTCGGCTGCGACGGGAGATGCTTGTACTCGATCCACGATGAGGCCCATCAGCCAGGTGTTCACGAACGTGAGGAGCGCCACATAAGCCACGGACGTGAAAACGGCGAGAAACGCCGCACCGGGTTTCATGCGGGTGACTTCCCAAAAACGCCTCAGCGTGCGCTTGATGGCGGGCTTCTCGAGTTTAGATACGTTGCGTTGCGACATGGGTGCTCCTTGGAGTATGTGGTCGCGCTTATTCGCGCGGAGGCCTTTCGTTGCGCGCACAACGTTATCCCTTGGACTGCGCTCCAGGTCAAGCTTTCACATAAAAGCCCATGTTTGTAAGGAAGCCGTAATGGTTGCAAGAGGGTTGTAATGAAAGCGGGTGCCGCGATGGGGTACGATATCCCCACATTGCACGGGAACGGATGAATTGAGTTGTTCCATGAACCATGATGAGATTTTGGAAATGCTGCGTCGGGCGGGCGTTGAAATCCCGAGCGGGGCAGACGACGAACCCATCGACGTCGAGGTTGAGGTCGAAGACGCCGCATCGGATGCGGATGGGTCGGCATCATCCACCTCTGATGCTGCGAACGAGGGAAAAACCGCGCATTCCGGCAAGAATGGAAAGCAAAAGCGCACTAAGCGCCCACGTGGCCGCCATGCAAGGCGCGCGACTCCAGCTTTTATGCAACGGCTCGCTCAATGGAGTCGGCGCGCGCTCATCATACTTGTCGTTGTTCTTCTCATTGCCGCTGCGGTGAGCTATTGGTGGTTCCACCCCGCGCTCAACCTGCAGAGTCCGCAGGTGTGGAACTGGATTAACACTGCCGCTATCGTGGCGATCGTCGGCCTCAAGATCGCCGCGACTCGCTCTGCACACCACGAAACCTTGCTCAATCGTTTGGTGGCGCTTCCCGCTGCTGTCATCGTGTTGTTTTTTGTGGGCGTGCTCATGGGCGCCTCGTTCATTCCCGGTAACGCCGAGCGCTACGCCACGGTGCTCAAGACGACCGAAGGCGACTTCTCCGAGGATATCGAAGAGGTCGATTACGCCGATGTTCCCGTGATTGACCGCGCGTCGGCACAGCTGCTCGGTTCGCGTGCCATGGGTTCCATCCCTGAGTACGTGAGTCAGTTCGAGATTTCCGATGCATATAGCCAAATCAACTACCGCGGACGACCCGTGCGCGTGAGCCCGCTTACGTATGCCGACTTGTTCAAATGGCTGAGTAACCGTTCTCGCGGCATTCCCGCCTACGTGCTGGTCGACATGGTTACGCAGGAGTCCGAGGTCGTGCGCCTGGAGCAGCCGATTCTTTACTCCGAGAGCGAACCGCTCGCCCGCAATATCGATCGCTATGCGCAGCTCAAATACCCCACCTATATGTTCGACCAGAAGAGCTTCGAGCTCGATGAGGACGGGACGCCGTGGTGGGTTTTCCCGGTGCAGCGGCGTACCATCGGTTTGTTCGAGGGCACGACAATCCAGCGCGTCGTACTGGTAAACGCCTGCACAGGTGAGACCGCCGACTACGCCATCGAGGATTGCCCCGCATGGGTGGACCGCGCGTATCCGAGCGATCTGATCGTGGAGCAATATAACTGGAGTGGCGCTTACAAGAACGGCTGGCTCAACTCGTGGCTCGGCCAGCAGGGCGTGGTGCACACCACGCGCGGCACCGACGGCAACTTGGGCTACAACTATGTTGCGCAAGGCGATGACGTCTATATGTATACGGGAGTGAGTTCGGTAACGGCGGACAGCTCCAACATCGGATTCATTTTGGTGAACCAGCGAACGGGCGAGTCTCATTTCTATCCGGTTGCCGGTGCCACCGAGGATTCCGCGATGGCGTCCGCCGAGGGACAGGTTCAGAACCTCAAATATGAGGCAACGTATCCGTTGTTGCTCAATATCGCAGGTCAGCCTACATATTTCATGGCGCTTAAAGACAATGCTGGCCTCGTGAAGATGTACGCGATGATCAATGTCGAGCATTATCAAAGTGTGGCAACGGGTGCGACGGTCGCCGCTTGCCAGGAAAACTATCTGCAGCTGCTTGCGTCTTCCGGTGCCCTTTCTGAAGAGGAAGTGGAGCAGGTGGGTTCCGAGGTCGAGGTGACGGGAACCATCGCGAGTATGGCGCAGGCTGTGATTGACGGAAATTCGCACTTCTATCTCACGCTTGAAGGCGATAATGCGATTTACGACGTGGCGTTGCCCGGCTTGTTGGATATCGTGCGCTATCGTACGGGGGATTCCATCACGCTCAGCTATGCGAAGAAAACGGGCGAGGACGAAGAGCCCGCATCGGTGCGTACCGTAACGGCGATTTCCGGTTATCGCGCGACGCAGCCATCCCCGGCAGACCAGCCGCCTGCAGATGTGTCCGAAGATGGAGTGAATGACGAACCGGCATAAACCTGCCGGTGCCATTTCGCCCAATCAAACATACAGCGCGGTATCGAGCGCATTGCTCGTGCTCATCGCGCTATCGAACAAGGCCCGATTCCAATGTGGAGTCGGGCCTTTGTATATGTCTACCAAGTATGGGCCGTTCTTTTGTAAAAACGATCAAAGAAAAGCTTGGTATCGGTGAATAAAATTGCATCAAGGAAACAGATTCATGCATTCCTTTAGATGAAATTGAAACAGAAATGAAACTTTCTGCATTTTTTATTCTCTTGATGCAAATGCGTGTATACTGCCCCCTCAAGCAATTGCCGCTTCTATTCGATACTTTGTAAGAAAGGATAAGACCATGAAGAAGTTTGGAGCACTCGCCGCTTCTGTGGCGATGGTAGGGGTAATGGCGCTTTCCGGTTGTGGAGCTGCCGGTAACGCAGGTTCCGCCCCGGCTGGGGATACTACCGCTGAGGGTTATTCCCTTGTGAGCGAGGGCAAGCTCACAATCGGCACGTCGGCGGAGTACGAGCCGTTCGAGTACATGGAGGACGGCGAGTACAAGGGCTTCGACCTTGAGTTGGCTGGCATTCTCGCCGATAAGCTCGGTCTCGACCTCGAGATTGTGAACATGGACTTCGATGGCATCTGCGCGGGTGTTGCCTCTGCCACCAAGTTCGACATCGGCGTCGCCGCGATTTCCGTCACGCCCGAGCGCGAGAAGGAGATCGACTTTACGGATCCCTACTACATGGACGACCAGGCCATCGTAACCATGAAGGACAACGCCGACATCACGGGCGACAATTACACGGAGGCCCTGAACGTCGAGGGCGTGAAGATCGCCGTTCAGTCCGGTTCCACTGCCGAGGCATATGCCAAGGAGAACTTCCCCGAGGCTGAGCTGGTCCCCTTCAAGAACGCCACCGACTGCTTTGCCGCCGTCCAGTCCAACCAGGTTGTGGCGCTGGTGACCAACCGCTCCGTCGCTCTCCAGCTGGTTGAGAGCTCCTTCGACAACGAGCAGATCATAAAGTCCGTGTCGACGGGCGAGGAATATGCCATCGCAGTCAGCAAGGATAACCCTGCGCTCACGAAGGCCCTGAACGAGGCCATTGCCGAGCTCACCGAGGACGGGACGATCGACGAGCTTAAGGCCAAGTACGGCGTCTAAGCTTCGGGTTCAATCGCCCTCCTCGCAGGAAGCGGGGAGGGCATTTATTTGCCTTCGAAGTTGCACCACGAAGGTTAGTTGCCGCCGTACATGAAAACGGCTGCTTGATGAAAGGTAATGTCATGGGAAACGGGAAAACACAGGAGGCCAGTGGTCTCTGCGGAACATGGGCGCACGCATGCAACGTGTTGCTTCGTGTGTTTGTCGCCTGCTGTGTCGCTTGCGCTGCCATGAGCATGGCACCTGCTTCGGCTCAGGCGCTTGAGGTCGAGAAGCTCACGTGCCGCCCCAACGGCGACACGGGAAGCGACGTTCTCGGTGGCGTCGAGACACGCATTACCTGGGAAGTTCAGGCAGATGAAGACGAGGCACTCTCAGGACTCTCGCTCACCGTCCCCCAGGGGGCGACGTATTCGACGGAGAATCTGCGTCTTACCATGTTGTTCGGCGAAGACCTCATGGAGCGCGAGTTCATCGAGCCTGCCATTGAAGAGGATGGCGATACCCTGCATCTTGCATTCCCTGAAACGGCGCCAGCGGGGCGGTTCTTCCGCCTTGAGGTGTACGGCGTGGTGTTCCCGTCCGAGGGCGGCGATATGCAGTGCGAGGGAACCTATGTCCTTGCCGACGGCAGCGAACACGAGGTGGCGGGCATCCCAGCGGTTCATATCACGTCGGTAACCCCGTTTGACCAGTTCAAATCCTACTTGGAAGAGCAGCCTTGGGTTGCGTCGTGGAATTCGAACACCTTCCTGCGCCTGTTTTTCAACCCGGTTCTCGTGGTGAGCAGCCTGCCCATTATCTTTACAGGCTTCCTCATGTCGCTCGCCATCGTGCTGGCGGCGTTTCCGCTCGCCATTCCCTTCGGTTTCATGTTTGCGCTCATGCGTGTGTCCAAGTCGCGCATCCTGCGTACCCTTGCGAGCATCTATGTGAACCTCATCCGCGGCACACCGGCGTTTTTGCAGATTTACATCGCGTTTTTCGGCTTGCCGCTTGCAGGTGTGAACATCGATAACTACGTTTTGGGCGTCATTGTGATGGGCATGAATTCCTCGGCGTATCTCTGCGAGATTTTCCGCGCGGGCATCCAGTCCATTCCCAAAGGCCAGTCCGAAGCGGCGCGCTCGCTCGGTATGACTGCCACGCAGACCATGGTCTCGATTATCATCCCGCAGACCTTCCGCAACGTGATCCCTACGCTTACCAGCGAATTCATCTTGCTGTATAAGGACACGTCGCTTCTCGCCGCGGTCGGCGTGATGGAAATCGTGATGTACGCCAAGACGATTGTCGCTACCACGGGATCCATTACCCCGTATGTGGTCGCCGCCCTGTTCTACCTGGTGGTTACGCTTCCCCTGGCGCGCGTGGTCAGCGCTCTCGAAGAGCGGCTCACGCGTTCCACTGCGGGAACAAATGCCGGCAAGGTTGAGAAGAAGCCCGCAAAGAGCGCGGGGACCGTGGTTCCGACGCCGCCCGATCACATCGCCAATCTGTAAGGAGCGAGTCTCATGAGTGATATGACACATGTTTCGACGGCAGAGCCGTGTGCCCCGGAGGGTCAAACGAACGAGGTCGTTGTACAGATTCGCGGACTGCAAAAAAGCTTTGGCGATAACGTCGTGCTACGTGACATCAATCTCGATGTCCATCGCGGTGAGGTCGTCGTGGTGCTCGGTCCTTCGGGATCCGGCAAATCCACGATGCTGCGGTGCGTGAATCTTCTTGAGACTCCTACCTCAGGTGAAATCGTGGTCGAGGGCGTTGACATCACCAAGAAGGGCGTCGATATCAATAAGGTCCGTTCGACGCTCGGCATGGTGTTCCAGCAATTCAATCTGTTCCCGCATTTGTCCGCTAAGAAGAACGTGATGATCGCCCAGCAAAAGGTGCTCAAGCGTTCAGCCGAGGAAGCGGAGCGTATTGCGATCGAGGAACTCGGCAAGGTGGGTCTCGCTGAACGTGTCGACTTCATGCCCTCGCAGCTTTCGGGCGGACAGCAGCAGCGCGTGGCAATCGCCCGTGCGCTCGCCATGAACCCGCATGTCATGTTGTTTGACGAGGCAACGTCGGCACTCGATCCCGAACTTGTCCGCGACGTGCTGGGCGTCATGCGTGATTTGGCGCGCGAGGGTATGACCATGATCGTGGTGACGCACGAGATGGGTTTTGCGCGCGATGTCGCCGACCGCGTGATCTTTATGGACGGTGGCGTCATCGTGGAGGAGGGCACGCCCGAGGAGGTTTTCGATCACCCGAAGTCGGATCGAACCAAGGACTTCTTGGGACATATCGCCTAGCGTGTTTTCAATCATACGCGTCTTCCCACATGCCGTCCGTATCGCTGCCATGCGCGAGCGTATGACAGCCATGCATATCGTTTCAAGTTGGCCCATGTAACAAGCGTCCGTCGATGCGCGGACGCTTTTTTGTGATGGTACCCTCGCATTTCTTCTCTCAAAATCTTGCGTTTATCGATTTGATATGCCACTTTATGAGGAGGGAAAAGGGTGCGGGAGGTCGTCATGGCTGATCAAAACGTTTCACGTCGAGGAATTCTCGCAGCCACTGGATGCGCTGCAGCAACTTTGCTTTCAGGCTGCAATCACGAAGGTTCTGAACCTGGTCTGCAACTTGGTTCATCCGAACTATCCGATGCGCAGGATAATAAGCCCGAGCCAACGTTCGCCGAGAAAAAACTGTCGGAAATGACGATGGAACAAAAGGTCGCCCAGCTGTTCATCGTAACGCCTGAATCGCTGACGGGCGTGAGCGTGGCAACGGCTGCTGGAGACATGACCCGTGCTGCGCTTGAGACCTATCCCGTGGGTGGCCTGTGCTACTTTGGACGGAACATTACGGGAAATCAGCAGCTACGCGACATGCTTGCGAATACGCGCGAGATGGGCTGTGTCGCAGGCGCCGGTATCGCTCCGTTCTTGACTATCGACGAGGAGGGTGGTCCGCTCGTGGCCCGCGTGGCGAACAGCGGGTATTTTGACGTCGAACATTTCTCGAATATGGCCGACATCGGAGCTTCGGGAGATGTGACGCACGCGGCGTATGTGGGGTCTTCCATCGGCTCATATCTTCACGAGATTGGATTCAACGTCGATTTTGCACCCGATGCCGACGTGCTCACCAATCCCTATAACACGGTGATCGGTCCGCGTTCGTTCGGAAGCGACCCGCAGCTCGTTGCCGATATGGTCGCAGCCGAGGTTGACGCCATGCTCGATGCGGGCGTGTTGCCTTGCATCAAGCATTTTCCCGGCCATGGCGATACGGCGGGAGATTCGCATACAGGCGCCGTATATGCCGAGCGTTCCCGCGCCGACATCGAGGCATGCGAGTTCCTTCCTTTTATCAGCGGCATTGAGGCTGGCTGCCCACTCGTCATGGTTGGGCATATCGAGACACCGAACTTTGCGGCCGATGGCCTGCCTGCCTCGCTTTCGAAGACCATGATGACCGATGTGCTGCGCGACCAGCTTGGGTTTGGCGGTGTAATCGTTTCCGATTCGTTTGCCATGGGAGCCATTACCGAGAATTACACACCTGCCGACGCGGCGGTGCGCTACTTCCAAGCTGGTGGCGACATGCTGCTCATGCCCGAGAACCTTGAGGAAGCCTATAACGGCGTGTTGTCTGCAGTTCAGCTGGGAGACATATCCTCGGAGCGACTTGATGAGTCGCTTGCCCGCATTCTCGCGCTCAAGGAGCAGGTCGGGTTGCTGGCATAGACGCTCATTTCATTCATGCGACGATGTACTGAAGGCAATCGCCCCGATAAGCGATGGGCTCGTCGGGGCTATTATCGTTGACCGTCGTTTTACCCCGGTTTATCGGGGCGTTAGAAGTTTACAGCGCGCTTTCGTAAATGGCACGGGCATCATCCAACGTGAGTTTCTGGAACGATCCAAAGAGCTCTCCGCGATTGATGCGAAGTCCCTTGAGCAGCTGATCGATGTCTTCCGCATGAACACCCAGCTCAGTGAGGGTGGTGGGCATGCCGATGGATGCGAAGAAATCTTGCAGTGCGTCAATGGTCGCCTCAACGGCATCGTGCTCCGCGCGTTCCGGCGTGATTTCCTCGTCGATGTCAGACAGATCATCGACTTCGGGGTCGATCGGCTCAATGCCGAACACCTGCTTGCCGAATGCAAGGAAGCGCTCGGGATGTCTCTTCCATACGTAGCGCATCCAAGCCGGGAATATAACGGCAAGGCCTGCTCCATGGGTGATGGTAGTGTCGAGGGCGGAGAGCTCGTGCTCGAGTCCGTGGCAGCTCCAGTCGCCATCGCGCTGCCCCGGGACACCCAAGCCACAGCCGGCAAGACCGTTATGGGCGAGCGTTCCCACCCACATGAGCTCGGCACGTGCGTCATAGTTTTCCGGCTCGTCCATCACGATGTTTGCGGCGTCGATCGCGGCGCGAATAAGCCCGCAGGCGATATTGTCGGTGACGCCCACGGAGGGCTCTCCCGAGAAGAAGCGTTCCATGATGTGCGCCATCATATCCGTCACGCCCGCGGCGGTTTGGTAAGGGGGCAGCGTGAAGGTGAGTTCGGGATCGAGGAACGAGATGACGGGGCGATTGAATTCTGTGGTGCAGCCGCACTTGAGATTTTCCGCATCATTGCTTATCACGCAAGAGTTCGATGCCTCGGAACCCGAGGCGGGGGTGGGCACCACTGTGGCCACAGGCACATGACGCTCGGGTTTTGCGCGCTTGCGCCAGAAGTCCCACGCATCGCCCTCATAGGGCGCTGCCAGAGCAATGCCCTTCGCGCAGTCCATCGCCGACCCGCCGCCTACAGGCAACACTATGTCGATGCTCTCACGGCGGACGATCTCGGCGCCCTCACGCACCAAGCCGATCTCCGGATTGGGGCGCACGCCGCCGAGCTCGCGGTATTCCACGCCAGCATGTTCGAGCGATGCCTTCACGCGATCGAGCGTGCCGGTACGAACCACCGATCCCTGTCCGTATACGATGAGTGCGCGCTTGTAGCCGGCGTGGGCGAGCTCTTCTCCAACGTGGTCGATGACGCCTTTGCCAAAGATCAATTTGGTGGGGGAGCAGAAGGTGAAGTTGTTCATGTCGGTCCTTTCCAGATAACGTGTTGCCGCCGGATTGTGATGGCTAGAATCCGAGTTGTTCGCCTACGAGAATGACGTGGATACGGTCGTTGTGGCGCGAATGGCGCGTGATGACCTCTTGGCAGCACATGCAGCCTTTCGCATGGCATTCGGCGCAAACTCCCGTGAGTTCACACGGGGTGTTCGTGTGCAGACGTGCCGCATTGAGGGGGCAGGATACGGTGCGGATGCGCTTGATACCGCTTTCGACATCCGCCACCACCTTGTTCATGCCGGCGATGACGCATACGTGTTTGGGACCATGCAACAGGAGCGAGAGTCGGTTGGCGTTGCCGTCGATGTTGACGAGCTCTCCGTCGACCGTGATGGCGTTCGTGCTCATAAAGAACCAGTCGGCGCTTACCTGGTTGCGCCACATTTCCTCCTGCTCTTCAGGTGTGGTAGCTGCAGCGCGATCAATCATACGGCATCCCGCATTGGCAAGGGCGGCTTTCACGCCGCTTTCCCCAAACGTTACGCTTCCTCCCCAAGTCACGCTTGCATCGTGAGGAACGAGTTCGAGCGCGAGTTCGACGGCCTCAGCGGCTGTTGCGCAATGATGTCCCGTCATGTTGCGACGTTCAAGTTTTTTGATGATGGTATTGGCAGTTGCACGATAGGCGGATTGTCTTACTTCGTCCAAAATATCCTCCTCGCAGATGTGCTAACGACCTTTTCATTGTTCCACGTTTACTCGTTCCTATACAACGACATCATGAGCTTGTGTTCGATGTGGGGTATTCGGGTTCTGGTTTGCTTCCTTGCAGTTTTAGCCCTCTTCAATTTGCGCATCGCGTTCAATGGAACGGATGTCGTCAAAGGGAATGACGGTTTTGACAATCTGCAGCCGTCTGAGCGTCGTGTCTATACGTGCCACCATGCCCGAGGCGGTGCGGTACGCATCCCAGTCGTAATACGTCACGCGAATCATATCGCCGCGTTTGACCTGCGTGATGGTTCGTGAGAGCGCGAGGGCCTCCTCCTCGGTGAGTTCATGACGCGGTTCCGTCACGCGTTCTTGTTGTCGAGCGAGTTCGTAGTATCCCGTTAAAGCGGCAAAGGGCATGAACTGCGCGGCACGGCTTGCGCGTGGTTGCCCATTGGCAGTCAAGCGATTCGTGCTCTGGTCATGCAGGGCCGTATCGAAATAGTCTCTAGGCACGATGTCCTCCCACCTGATCGTTGCGTTCACGTCCCGTGGCTTCTGACCGCAGGCTTCTTCCCATGATGAGCGCGTTTTTGCCGTAACGGCCTTTTACGTCGATGATCGCCCGCTGCAGCTCACGCTCACGTTCCTCGCGTTCTACGTCGGTAAACAGATCGACTGTCGCGAACTCCTCGGGCAGCAATCCGCCGAACCCTATGCTCATGCGCTTAATCGGCCGCCGCGGATCGACGCTTTGCTCAAAGAGCGTTTCGAAATACGCCAAGAGCTTCCTACGCGAGTTCGTGCGTTCGCCGAGCTTTCGCTGTTTGCCCGCATGACCATATCCTTTACGTCCGTGAACGGGCTGCGTACCATGTTCGCCTCGAAACATTGCGCGCTGCACGGTTCCTTCGGCTATGAGATCGCGTTCCAATTCGGGGGAAGCTGGCTTCTCGCATGAACATTCGCCCGGGGATTTGAGGGATTGGAAACTGCGTTTCGCATCAGGTTGGCCAGAAGCTCTACGAGCACCAGTGCTTTCTCGCGCAGCTGAAGCGGCTACTCTTGGGGGGCGTGTTGTCTGTCGTGCAACGTCTTCAGCTGTACTGTTGCGTCGCTGCCCGCAGCCGTCTACATACGATGCGCTTCCGCTCGCATCGAGCCTACGCAGCTCCTTTATCTCGCTTCCATATCCCACCGAGAGTGAGATGCTGCTGGCCACCAACCCCTTTTCCACAAGGTCGAGTACGGAGTTTTCCACCATTTCGCGCAGTACGGTCAACGCTTCCCCATAGGAATAGTTGCGTGCCAGCACCTGTCCGTTGACCGAAGAGGTGTCCTGAGGTCTATACGCTTGGATTTCGGCGATGGTACAGGGCTCGACGCCATGCGCGTGGTCAATGAGATACTCTGCGTTAACGCCAAATTCGCGATACAGGATGCGTTGGTCAAGCGCAGCGACACCCATGAGGTCGTAGACATGGTATTTTGCGAGGCGTTCTGCCGTTCCCGGTCCAATGCCCCAAATGTCCGTGATGGGTCGATGACGCCAGATTTCGCGTTTGAAACGTTCTTCGTCGAGAACACCGATCCCGTTCTTTTCATGTTTGGCAGTGATGTCAAGTGCCACCTTGCAGAGAAAAAGATTAGGTCCGATGCCTGCGGTGGCAGTGATTCCGGTTCGCGCGAGTACCGCTCGGCGCAGGCGCTCGGCAAATTCGCAGGCCGTCAGGCCGTAAAGAGCAAGGTAGGGCGTAGCGTCGATGAAGCACTCGTCGATGGAGTAGGCGTGTATGTCTTGCGGACTCACGTATTCAAGGTAGATACCGTAAATACGTGCAGACACCTCCATGTAGTGGCGCATGCGCGGTTTTGCGGCGATGTAGTCGATGGAGTCCGGAATCTCAAACACGCGGCATCGATTGCGTACGCCCAAGTTCTTCATGGCAGGGCTCACGGCAAGACAGATTGTCGAGCGTCCACGTTCCAGGTCTGCCACAACCAGGTTTTGCTTGAACGGGTCGAATCCGCGATCGACGCATTCCACCGAGGCGTAAAACGTCTTGAGGTCGATGCAGATATAGGTCCGTTCCCATGTGTTGGAGGTTGGATGGGCATTCAAATCGTCAACGCGGTAGGCCATGAGCCTCCCTTCGCCAAGAAGCACTATAGAACTTATGTTCGATAATATGGCATCGTCCGGACATGGTCAAATACGCGTTTGTACTGCAGAAGCGCAGAATTGCCGCAGATAGTGGAAGCGCATGGGTACAATGCTCGCCATGGAAATGTCACATTGTGTTCGATGACAGCACGGCGAAATCGACGGCCCGTGTCGTCGAGCACTAACGTTCAGGAAGGGCGTGACCATGCCGATAGACATGCTCATCACCGATTTCGTGGTGAACAACGTGCGCACTCCATGGCTCACGCCACTCATGGAGTCGCTGTCCAATATCGCCACGGCGCCAACGCTCATCGTGATGCTGCTTGTGCTCGCCGCATTTGTTCCCGGCAGGCATCCGGGATGGTTCTGCACGTTCAACATCGCGGGCTCTGCCTTGCTCAACCAGGTGCTCAAAGCCATCGTGCAGCGTCCGCGACCCGATGTGGCCCTGCGCTTGGTGCATGCGGGTGGATATAGTTTTCCCTCGGGGCATTCGATGGCGGCCATGGCGTTTTTCGGCCTGTTGATCTGGCTGGTGTGGCGCACGGTTGAGGACAAGCGTATACGCGTACTTATATGCTCCGCCCTTGCCGTGCTCATCGCTCTCATCGGATTTAGCCGCATCTACCTTGCAGTGCATTACTTCACCGACGTCATCGCCGGCTTTGCGATCTCATTTATCTGGCTGGTGCTCTACACCAAGTTTGCAGCGCCCAAGCTCCTCGACTGATGGCTCGATGGAGTCGGACGGAGGCTTGGCCTTCGTTAACGCGTTGCCTTGAGCTTGGCGAAGAGTGTGGGGGCAGCGCCGCGCACCCATTCGATGAACATGCCAGATAGCAGGCAGAGCGTTGCGCTATTCATGCGATAGGGTACGAGCATGAGTTTCATCTTGGTGCTGTGCGGACGCGCGCTGGCAAGCGCCGGGCGTACGGCGGGGGAGGCGAGCATCTCGGCCACCTTAGCGCGTTTTTGCCCAAAACTCTTGGGGTTCTTGGGCGAGCATTCGTTCGCCACACACCCCACCAGGCGCTCGATATAGCGACGGCTCACCATCTCGTCAGCCACGGTGTCGTCGGCCATGTCCCAGTGGGCATAGAGCTCGCGCATCCACTCGTTTTCCGTTTCGCGTTTCTCGAACACGCCGTCGCGGTAGCGGGCGGTTTCGGAGTCGGCACGGCGGCGGAAGAAGCGATAGAGTGGCTCACTCGTCACGCTGACGCGCTCTACGTCGCGAATGTAGTCGAGCACGAAGGGGAAGTCGTCCCAGAAAACATCGCGGAAGCGGATGTCGAGGTCGTTTAAGCGGCTGGCCAGGAACATCTTGTTCCAGGGCGGATAGAGCATGTTGTTGTCGAAGAGCTCAGGGGAGGCATGGTGGAATTCCTCGGCGGTGCGATACGTGCCGCCAGGCACCTGTTTGACCTCGACGTAGGTGTTGTCGCCCGAGTCTTCACCGTTGCCGTAGCCGGTTGTGGTCACGATTTCAAAGCCGCTCACAGCGAGCTCGCACCCATCGCGCTCCATGAGGTTGTAGAGCGTTTCGAGCATATGGGGCACGCATTCGTCGTCCGCGTCCACAAAGACGATATAGCGCCCGTGTGCCCGGTCGATTGCAAGGTTGCGCGCCGCGGGGGCTCCGCCGTTTTCCACGTGCAGCACGGTGAGGCGCGGGTCTTCTGCGGCCATGCGGTCGAGAATCGTGCCGGTTCCGTCGCGGGAGCCGTCGTCCACTACGATGATCTCGATGTTGGAGAGCGTTTGATCAAGTACGGAGCGCACGGCCGCCTCGACGTAGGCCTCAACGTTGTAGGCGGGGATGATGACGCTTACGAGTGGGGAGGCGGCATCCGTGGCATTGCCGTCAGCCGTTTGAGCCGCAACGCTTTCCGCGTTTTCAGCCTCGGTGCGGTTCTCGTCGATGTTGTCGTGTGTGCTGAGTGCCACGTCCGCTCCCTTTATGCGCTCGGTTGAGAATCATCGGCGTGCCGATGCAATCCGGCGCGCTCGCAGGCGAAGAACAAACCATTCTCGCGCCAAGAGTATACAAGTTCGCGTATGAGTGCGAGACGGTACGCGTGGTTTCCGCCTGCGGCGTTCGCATCACCTTCATAGCCGGTTTCAGCGAGATAGCGTTGTTTCACCGCAGGCGATACGTCTTTGAGTCCGAGTGCAGCGTCCACGTTCATGCCGCGCAGGACCTGGTGTAACAGATCGGCGATACGCGGGTCGTCCATGGCCGGCGTATCCCACAGATGTGCGGCGTATCGAAAACCGATGCTCGCAAGGGACGAGAGTACGCCCTCATCGTTTGCCCAGCGGCTTTGCGCAGCCTCGTCCCTCATTTGCAACCAACGGATAAGTGAGAGGTCCGCCCCTTTGAGAACGCTGCTCGAACCGGGGCGGTCCTCGCGGTAGCAGTACCAGGCGTCGTCGGTGAAGGCGATGCGTTCGGCTTGGCACATGGCACGCATTACGAAGGGGTTGTCGACCCAGCCCGCACCCGGAGCTTCGATGAAGCGGGTGTTCGTTGTCTCGAGGAAATCGCGTCGATAGATAGCCGACCACACGGAAGGGTGCCAGCGCACCAGCAAAGGCGATTCACCGAGCGTCGTGACGCCCTGCCTCCAGGTGCGCACGCCGCGATGACGCAGGAGCGAGCCCCAGATGCGCTGTTCGGGAGTATCCGGCATCCACACGCGCTTGTAGGTCGATTTCACCACGTCGGGTATGTCGCACGCTTGGGCGATGGCGAACAGCTCACCGAACAGGTCTCCGTCCAGGTAATCGTCCGGCTCGACGATGCCCAGGTATACGCCATCCGCCGCAGCGAAGCCCGTGTTGACCGCCGCGCCGTAACCGCCGTTTTCCTTGGAGATGATGCAGACATCGGGCAGCGAAGGGTCGCGTTCGGCGCGCTCGGCGTAGCGCTCGGCAATTGCGAGACTGCCGTCGGTGGATCCGTCGTTTACGATGATCAGCTGCAGCGAACGGCCGAGGCTGCTGCGGATGGAGCCCAGGCACTGGTCAAGGTAACGTTCGACGTTGTAGACCGGTACTGCGACCGAGACGAGGTGTCGACCTATTGCATGATGTTCCATGTGGTTTGCAGAGTTCACGTATGCATCCGCCTTCTGTGCGTAGGAAGCATTTTTCCAGATGCCATTATACCTGCGATTAATGGTTTGCCGTACGTAGCAGAGCGGCGATCAGCAATAATGCGATATGTATTTTAATATATAAGAATTATAATATATTAATACGCTTTTTGTTATACAAAGATGTTAGATGTTGTTATTGCGGAGAAGCTACTTCAGATGTCAGGTTAGTCGGATTACAACGCCTTTGCTACCAGCGAAAATCAGATGGTCACGTCAAAGCTTCAGGTTGCATGTTAGATACTTCCAGAAAGTACGACAGACAAGCATTTGTTTTCTGCCCGATTTGGACTCAATCACCATGCTGCTCGGATACCGTAGAGCTATGGACATGCTTATTTGCAACATATCGGCTTTACGCTACCACCGTATTCCCTCTATTTGTCGAGAGGACTTTCTCGCGCGTCTCGATCGAACAAGTCGCATCAACGCATCTGCCCTCCTAAATGATGAAGCAATCTCTGGCTATCTAGGGTGCCAGCTTCATGTGCTTGTTTTCGATCAATCTCATCGAGGAAGATTCAGGTATCAATGTAACCATCTTTGGACCGGAGATTTGCCGTCGGGTTCTTTTACTCGGATTGGATCTTATTTCGAAGTGGCAAGTCCGGCATTTACGCTTTTGGGATTAGCCTCCTTTTTATCAGATGTTCAACTGGGGATGCTCGTGCATGAGATGCTCGGCGGATTTGCGGTTGTAAAACTTCCATCTGAGCATCGTAATCAGGTTAAAGCTCTGATTGATAGTGGCTGGCATGGAAGCGATGGATGGAGTCCGGTTTTGAATGCGCGGCATGAACTGACCGATCTTTGGCAACGTCCGCCTTTGCTCGGCGTTGATGAGCTTATTGCGTTTGCGGAACGGAGCAAGGGACGTCGTGGTTCGGCTCGTTTGCTGAAAGCTGCAGAGGGTTTTCTTGGCGAAGCGCGGTCTCCCTTTGAAGTTTGTGCCGGGCTTCAATATGGATTGTCTAGGCCCCGTGGCGGAGAGGGTTTCAATGTTCTTCTTAACGAGAAAATCCCTTTAAGTCGTCAAGCGAGGGCGCTGTGCGATCAGGGTGTATGCTATGCCGACTTGCTTCTGACGAGTAAAGACGGGCTCAAACAGCTGGTTGTCGAATGTCAAAGCAGACTGATTCATGGAAACGCAGACCAGCAGATGATGGATTTTAATCGTCAAACAGCCTTGGCATCAATGGGATATGAGTACATTCCTCTCACATATGCTCAGCTCGTACAACCTCAACGGCATCGGGCTATGGTGCGTTTAATCGCGGAGAAGCTTGGTGAAAAGTACTGCGAAAAGAAAGAGCTTTTGCTTGAACGAGAAGAAAAACTAAGGCGAGAACTGTATTCGGATTGGGGTTCAATCGGAAATTGGAATTCTTCGCACAAGAGTCATCGTCGTTAGTTGGAGATTTACAATTAAAACGATACATGAGTCACGGTAAGACGCTTGGATGCCTCGATGGGTTTAATCGCTACCCTCATATGGGAAGGTCAATTCGGATCTCGAAAGTAGACAAGGTAACCCAGGAATAAAAACTGCTGGTAGATGACTTGCTCATTTTTTGTCTACTTGGTCTACCGCGTTTAACCTTCCCACATGAGGGTAGCGATTTTAAAGGGGCCGTTAAGGTAAAAGTCCCATTCGTTTTACCGAATGGGACTTTTACGGGAATCAGCGAGAGCGAATAAGCGGCGGAAACTTATGCGCGGTTGATGAACGCCATGTAGCCCTTGTACGCCTCATAGACGTCGGCCTTGTTCGTGATCTCCCACAGGGCGTGCATGGACAACACGGCAACGCCGGAGTCGATGACATCCATGCCGTATTCAGCCAGGATGTAGGCGATGGTGCCGCCGCCGCCCGCGCCGATGCGGCCGAGCTCGCAGGTCTGGAAGGCAACACCCGCCTCATCCATGATGTCGCGCAGCAGCGCGATGTACTCGGCGTCGGCGTCGTTGGAGCCGCCCTTGCCACGTGAGCCGGTGTACTTGTTGAAACACAGGCCGTGGCCCATGATGGCGGCGTTCTTCTTCTCGAAGCGGTCGGCGTAGGCGTTGTCGAATCCAGCGGAAACGTCGGAGGAGAGCATACGGGAGTTTGCAAGCGCGCGACGCAGCGCCAACGGGCTGTCCTCACCGGCGAGCGCCATGACCTCGGCGACGGTGTTCTCAAAGAAGCGGCTCGTCATGCCGGACGCACCCACGGAGCCGATCTCCTCCTTGTCCACGAGCAGCGTCACGCTCGTGCGCTCGACCTTTTCGACAGCGAGCTGGGCGGCAAGTGAAGTATAGGCGCACACGCGGTCATCTTGGCCGTGACCAATGATCATGGAGCGGTCGAGGCCCATCTCGCGAGCCGGGCCGGCGGGAACGACCTCGAGTTCAGCGGAGAGGAAGTCCTCTTCCTCGATGTCAAACTTACTCTTGATGAGGTCGAGGAACATCTGCTTGACGGGCTCTTTCGCCTCGTCGTCGCCCTCGATCACCACGGGACGGCCGGCCACGATCACATCGAGGTTCTCATGGTCGACGGCCTTGCCGGCGGGCTTTTCCATCTGGTCGCCTGCGAGGTGGATGAGCAGGTCGGAGATGCAGAACACGGGATCGGCTGGGTCTTCGCCCACCACGACGTTCACCGTGGCGCCGTCCTTTTTGCACACCACGCCGTGCAGCGCCAGCGGAGTGGCGACCCAGTGATAGGCCTTGACGCCGCCATAGTAGTGCGTGTCGAGATAGGCCATGTCGCCGGCCTCGTACAGGGGGTTCTGCTTGAGGTCGAGGCGTGGGGAGTCGATATGCGCACCGAGGATGTTCATGCCCTCCTCGAGCGGGCGCTCGCCCATATTCACGAGCATGAGCGTCTTGTTGTGATTCACGGCGTAGACCTTGTCTCCCGCCTTGAGCTTGCGACCCTCAGCGATGCAGGTGTCGAGGTTCACGTAGCCAGCGGCTTCGGCGAGCTTGACGGAGGCGGTCACGCACTCGCGCTCGGTCTTGTTCTCGCTGATAAACGTGCGATAGTCCGTACAGAGTCGCTCAAGATCGGCAAGGGCGTCGTCGTTATAGTTCTTCCAGGCGTTCGGTCGCTCCATGGGAGTCCTTCCTTAGGTGGATGTACATACCGTAGGCTATGGTAACACGGTGCGATTTTGCTCACGCAAGTTCGCGTGCGGCAGCGCGTGATTTTACCGTGCGAACACTGTCGTGCGCCACGCTGTCCGCACGGTGCCGTAGACTGAGTTAAACACATTTCATCGGGAAAGAGACTTCCTATGACTGACACTTCCATTGCCGCGTCCGCCGACCCCGCCGCTTCCGACCGCCGTCGCGTTATCGCCGTCATCGACGGCAACTCGCTCATGCACCGCGCCTTCCACGCTGTTCCGCCCACCATGAACGCGCCGGACGGCCGCCCCACCAACGCGGTGTTCGGCTTCCTCAACATGTTCCTCAAAATGGTCGACACGTTCACGCCGGATGGCGTGGTGTGCGCGTTCGACAAGGGCCGCCCGCGCGTCCGCATGGAAATGCTGCCAACCTACAAGGCGCAGCGTCCGCCCATGGACCCCGATCTGCATGCGCAGTTCCCCATGATCAAAGAGCTGCTGTCCGCGCTTTCCATTCCCGTCCTCGAGGTCGAGGGCTGGGAGGGTGACGACATCCTGGGCACGCTTGCGCGCCGTGGTGAGGAGCAGGGCTGCGACATGTACCTGGTGACGGGCGATCGCGATATGTATCAGCTCGTTACCGAGCACGTGAACGTGGTATCCACACGCAAAGGCCTCTCCGACATCGCTATCATGACGCCTGAGAGCGTGGACGACCTGTATCACGGCATCACGCCCGATTTGGTGCCTGATTTCTACGGTCTTAAAGGTGATACATCTGACAACATTCCCGGCGTCCCGGGCATCGGCCCCAAAAAAGCGAGCGCGCTCATCGCCCAATATGGCAGCCTGGATGAGGTAATCGCCCATGCCGACGAGGTCAAGGGCAAAATGGGTGAGAACCTGCGCGCCCACATCGACGACGCGCTGCTCTCGCGCAAAATCGCGACCATCATGACGAACGCGCCTGTCGAGTGCGATCTATCCGAGGTCTCGTTCCCGTCGTATGACGCTACGGCGGTGAGCTCGGCGTTTGGCACACTTGGCATCGGCGCCATGCAAAATCGCTTCCTGGCGTTGCTGGGTACCAGTGCTTCGGCGGTGGAAGCTGCCACTCCGTTCGAACTGCCTGCGGTCATGTCGGCGCGTGCGGAGACGGGCGAGGGTGTTTCCGAGGCGCTTGCCGAGCTGTCCCGTGCCATTGAGGCAAATGAGTGGTTGGGCATCACGCTCGATGACGACAAGCAGGAGGGGGCGCTTTTCGGCCTCACACATACGTTGTGGGTATGCACCGAGCGCGCCTTGCTCTCGTTCGAAGAGCCTGAAAGTGCATTCGGCTTGGCCGCTTTTGAGGGTCTTGAAGGGGCGTGCGGCCTGATTGGCGGCGTGCTTCTGCGTGCATTTATCGAGGGCAAGGTCGTGGCGCCGGATATCAAGGCGTTACTCCACGAGCTTTCTCCCATCGACTCGAGCATGCCGGAGCACATGAATGCGCTCGACATCGATCCCGCGCATATATTCGACACCGTGGTCGCGGCGTACCTTCTCGATTCGATTCGTTCGGGCTTTGACGACGAGTACCTGGCGAGCACATACCTGCATGTAACGCTACCGCTTGCGGTGGGGGAGGACGGCGCCGCGAGCGACGCCCCGGTTCGCGCTGCACGCGCTGCCTATCTCGCGCGTGAGGTGCGTGAGCCGCTGGCTGCGGCATTGGAAGCGAACAACGCCGCACCCATTTTCTCTCAAATCGAGATGCCGCTCGTGCGTGTATTGGCGTGCATGGAGCGCGCGGGCATGTATGTCGACCCCGATAATCTGGCGGAGCAGTCCACTGCGCTTACGGGACAGATCGAGGAGCTTGAGTCGCGCATCCGCGAGCTTGCGGGCGACGACTCCTTCAATCTGTCGAGCCCCATGCAGCTCTCGCACATTCTGTTCGATAAGCTCGGCCTGCCTACCGCGGGGCTCAAAAAGACCCAGCGCGGATACTATTCCACCAATGCCAAGGTGCTTGAGGACCTTTCGCACGACCATGAGATTGTCCGTCTGATTTTGGAATACCGTGAGAAGACGAAGATCAAGTCGACGTATCTCGACACATTGGGTCCCTTGCGTGCAGCGGATGGCCGCGTCCACACCACGTACAACCAAACCATCACGGCCACCGGGCGTCTGTCGAGCTCCAATCCCAATTTGCAGAACATCCCGACGCGTTCCGAGTTGGGTCATGCGGTCAAAAAGGCATTTTCCATTGAGGAGGGCTCGGTTTTCGTCGCCATCGACTACTCGCAAATCGAGCTGCGTCTGCTCGCACATCTTTCCGGTGACGAGCATTTGGTGAGCGCCTTTATCGAGGGCGAGGACTTCCATGCCGAGACGGCAGCGCGCGTGTTCGGCGTGGGGATTGAGGACGTGACGCCCGCTCTGCGCTCACGTGCCAAGGCGGTGAACTTCGGCATCGTGTACGGTCAGCAGGCGTACGGCTTGTCGCAGACACTTGACATCTCCATGGCCGAAGCGCGCGAGATGATCGACGCCTACTTCCGTGCTTATCCCGGGGTGCGCACTTATTTGGACAAAACTGTGGCAGAGGCCAAACGCACGGGTTATGCCGAGACGCTTTATGGTCGTCGCCGTCCCATTCCGGAGCTGCGCATCGCGGCGCAGCGCATGTTCGGCGAGCGTACGGCCATGAATCATCCCATGCAGGGCACGGCAGCCGACATCATCAAAATCGCGATGGTGCGCGTGGCCGAGCGCCTGCGTGCCGAGGGATTTGCGGCGCAGATGATCTTGCAGGTGCATGACGAACTCGATTTCGAGTGCCCGACCGGCGAGGTCGATCGCCTCATCGCAATGGTGCGTGAGGAGATGGAGCATGTGGTTGAGTTGCGTGTTCCCCTCATCGCCGATGCCAGCGTGGGCGAAACCTGGGCGGACGCGAAGTAAAAGGAGTCCGTTCGATTGCGTTCAGACATATCATTCCGTGCTCAAACAGTCCTGCGCAAGACGAAGGCGCCAGCGGCACCTTCTTTGCGTGCGGAACTGCGTATGGAACGATATGTCCGGACGCAGATGAACAGAGCCAGGGTCTTGTAAGGTACGTGTTTCTTTTAGGTTTCCGAATGCCGAGACAGCTGTCACTCCACTTCGATGGAGTAACCTATGGCCAGCACGCGGAACTTTGTCACATTAAGTTGTAAGCGAGAAGGGGATGGGCCCCTTCTGGTTGCGCCGTGCGGAAGGGGTCTCACTACATTCTTCAGGAGGTACATCATGAACAACGAGACTTTTGACCTGCAAATTTCTACCATGCGTTCGCGCCGCGAATTCCTCAAGCTTTCGGGACTCGCCGTGTTGGGCATGGGAAGCATGATGGCTCTCTCTGGATGTGGACCCGCCGCCCCGAGCTCCAACGGGGGTAGCGCTGCCGATGGCGCTGCAGCCGGTGCCGGTGTTCTCGGCGACGGCAAGACGCTCCGCGTAGGTATGGAAGCCGCATATGCTCCGTATAACTGGCAGGTATCCGAGGCTTCCGACACCACCATTCCCATCGAGAACGTTTCCGGCGCTTATGCCGACGGCTATGACGTGCAGGTCGCAAAGCGCATCGCCGACGCCCTCGGCATGGAGGCCGTTGCCGTCAAGCTCGACTTCTCCGCGCTTATCGACGCGCTGAACAACGGCCAGATCGACATCGTGTGTGCCGGCATGTCAGTGACGCCCGAGCGTACCCAGGCCGCTGATTTCTCCGAGTCCTATATCGACGACGATATCGTGCTCATCACCAAGGCCGATTCCCCGTTCGCCTCTGCGACGACGTTCGCCGAGCTTTCAGGCGCTTCGATCCTCGGTCAGGCGGCCACGATGTTCGACGACGTTATCGAGCAGATCCCCGATGTCAATCACATGACGCCCGCCGAGACGGTGCCGCTGGTCGTTCAGGGTCTTTCCTCGGGCACGTGCGACATCATCACGTACTCCATGCTCTCGGTGCCCAAGCTCATCGAGGTGTATCCGGATTTCGTGCAGCTTGATATGGCAGACACGTTCGAGGATTCGATCATGCCCGACAACGCGGCGATCGCCAAAGGCCAGGACGATATCCTCGCAAAGATCAACGAGGTCATTGCTGACATTCCGGTCGAAGAGCGTCAGCAGATTTGGAACGAGTGCATGGATCGCCAGCCGGCCTAATCAGTACAGTCAATGCTTGAATCAGGGCGCGCGTCGAGAGTTCGACGTGCGCCCGCGCTGCGTTAGGTTCTCTGGCAAGGAGTAGGTTATGAGTACCGTTTTTTCGAGCGCGCCCGCGCGTGGCCGTTTCGCTTCGTTCGTGCTAAACGACCACCGTTATGTGCTGCTCGGGACGAGCGCGGTGGCGTTTATCGGCATGATGCTGTCCAGCATGTCTCGCCCCGCGCTCAGCTTCCTCGCACCGTATTACACGGTCGAGCTTGTCATGTATTACGTGCTGGTGGCATGGCTGGTGCTGAGCGCCATCGCCCTGGCATTCAAAGTCATGTACCGAGAGCGTTATGCGGCCAAAGCCCCGTTTGCACGTGCGGGTGTCAAACAGGCTGTGCGCTACGGCTCGTATATCGTGTGGGCCATCACGGCGGTTTTCATTCTCGACCGCTTGGTTATGGGAATCGCCTCGGCATGGACTGCAGCGCTCGCAGCAACAGCCCGTCCGCAGGATGACCTGCTGCAGGGCATGTTCTACATCGTGTGGCATGACCGCTACACGTTCTTGGCAGGTCTTATCACCACGATCGAGCTTGCCGTGTTCGGTACCATTGCGGCGTTCTTCCTCGCACTGCTGCTCGCGTTTTGCCGCATCCAGAAAATCGACCGTGCGGATAACGACTTTATGCGCGCCGTCAAAAGTGTTGCCTGCAGTTTTGCCAAGGGCTACAGCACCGTGATTCGCGGCACGCCCATGATGATTCAGGCCATGATCATTTATCCCGCGATCTTTGGCCTGCTCAAGGGTACCGGTATGTCCACCACCGAGGTCAATGCCGTGTGGACGCCGTTTTGGGGCGGTTTGCTCACCATCATCCTCAACTCCACGGCGTACATGATGGAGGTGCTGCGCGGCGGTATCGAGGCGGTCGACCCCGGCCAGATGGAAGGTGCCCGTTCGCTCGGCCTTTCGCAGTGGCAGGCCATGACGCGCGTGGTGTTCCCCCAGGGCATCAAACATGCCATCCCCGGTCTGTCTAACGAGCTCGTGGTGAACATCAAGGACTCCTCGGTTCTTTCGGTTATCGGCACGTTCGATTTGATGTTTGCCAACACAACCGTGACGGGCATCTATTACAACCAGCTGCAGCCCAGTCTTATCTCGGCGGCAATTTACCTGTGCCTCACCATGATCGCCTCGTGGCTGCTCGGCAAGTTCGCGCGTCATTTCGATGTGCAGCCCGAGCCGCTCGGCAGCACGTCCGATCAGACGCTGGTGGGAGAGGAGTAGACCATGGCAGAGCTTATCGACAATGCCGCTGACACGCAGGCTGCATCTGTCGCAGAGCAAGAGGCGAATAGCAAAGAACCCATGATCCGCATCGAGGGATTGCACAAATCGTTCGGCGACCATGAGGTGCTGCGCGGCATCGACCTTTCGGTGATGCCCGGTCAGGTGGTCACCATCATCGGCTCGTCCGGTTCGGGTAAGTCCACGCTCTTGCGTTGCCTCAATCTGCTCGAGACTCCCGATGCGGGACACGTGTGGTTCCATGGGAAGGACCTTGTCGCCGAGCGCGTGGGTGTTAACCAGCTGCGCGAGAAGATCGGCATGGTGTTTCAGAGCTTCAACCTGTTCAACAACATGAACGTGCTTGATAACTGCACGCTCGCCCCAGTGACGCTCAAGAAGATGGGCAAAGACGAGGCCGAACGCGTCGCTATGGAGCATCTTGAGGAAGTCGGCTTGACCGAGTTCGCCAAGGCAGATGTCCGCCGCCTTTCGGGCGGTCAGAAGCAGCGCGTCGCCATCGCTCGTGCCCTGTGCATGCGCCCCGATCTCATGTTGTTCGACGAACCCACGAGTGCGCTCGACCCCGAGATCGTGGGCGAGGTTCTCGAGGTCATGCATCAGCTTGCGCGCGACGGCATGACGATGGTCGTGGTGACGCATGAGATGACGTTTGCACGCGAGGTGTCCGACGAGGTCGTCTTCATGGACAAGGGCATTATCGCGGAGCAGGGTTCACCCGAGCAGTTGTTCTCGAATCCGCAACATCCGCGTACGCGCGAGTTTTTGGCGCGTTATCTCAAGGACGAGTAACGAGCGCTCAACGGCATTGGCTGAGAAAAACGAACAAGACACGTTGTGCACTATCGAGCTCATAGGACAAAATGGGTGTCCGACTTAGGGCCGTCCGGGGGGTGCGCCGCTCGCTCGCATATCATTCCATGCTCGAACAGTCCTGCGCAAGACGGAGGGCCCACTGGGCCCTCCTTTGCGTGCGGAACTGCGCGTGGAACGATATGCGGGCGTGCGTCGCGGGCGGGACTGCCCGAGCGCCGGATGACACGCGGGCGGGCGACTCGGAAACGGGTCCTTTGTTGTTGCGGGATGAGGGCGCGACATAGCGAAAATGCGATCGCGCCGCGCCCGGCGCCTGATTCGGCGGCAAGGCGGTGTCGCGCCGCGCCGCGCATCTGCGCGTATTCATCTCCATCGTCGTTTCCCCAGTTGGTCGGCGCGTTAAAAAATTCCTTTGCACAATAAGGTGGGGTTTTCGCATTGCTTCGGCGAAATCCCGGGTAGACGGCCCGTTTCGGAAAAACGGCGACGCCCCTACCAGCGGTTTCGTCGCCACGGTTTTTCGACTACTCGGCAAAACCCGATCGGGATGCAAAAACCCTGCCGTATCGTGCATCCGCGTCGTGCACTTGGCCGAACTCCGGCGCACTCGCTACCGCATGACGCGGGAAAACGCCGGCGGCCCGCGCCATCAACCCCGACCCGGATACACATTTTGTCCAACAAGCTCACCATCGCGCACGTGCGATGCGCCATCTCGAAACTGCTTCGAAACAAAACAAGCGATTTGAAAAAGTTCTTTGTGCTGCAAGCGCTTTAGGCTACTATAGTGAACATCGCAAACGCCGCTTGGCGGGCAAAACCAACCGTTTGCGGATACTGATTGCGATTAACAAGCGCTACGAAAGGTTCGTTCACGTGACTCAGGCACTGGCTACATATCAGGCTCTGGCGGATTCCGCCATCATGCCCGGCCAGAACGCCGCCACTGCGAACCGCCGACGCCAGCGTGCAATCTCTCGACGACGATAACTCGTTGCCCCTGTTGTCATGAAGGTCGCACGTGGCCTTCGCCGGGACCCAATCGATTATCGTTTCGAGAGAGTAACCGCCTCAAGGGCGGTTTTCTTTTATCTCGCCATGGCAGGCGTACATCGCGCCCATCGCCATAGTACGCAACCTGCCATGCGCCTCAAACTCTCAAAGTGATACCGCTGTCGATTGGGTCCATCCCTCTTTCGGTGTAAACGTCGATGAAAGGACGAACCCATGAGCAAGGAACTCACCAAGGAAAAAGTCGTACTCGCGTACTCGGGCGGCCTCGATACGTCTGTCTGCATCAAATGGCTGCAAAATGAGATGAACCTTGACGTCATTGCCATGCTCGGCAACGTCGGCCAGGAGCATGACGGTCTTGAGAAGATCGCGGAAAAGGCGAAGATGCTCGGCTGCGTCGCCGTCGAGGTCGTGGACATGGTCGACGAGTTCGCCTCTGAGTACCTCACCTGTGCCATCGCCGCCAACGCCATGTATGAAAATAAGTATCCGCTGCTTTCCGCCCTGTCGCGTCCGCTCATCTCCGCACACTTGGTGGATGTCGCGCATACGTACGGCGCTGCTTATGTTGCCCACGGTTGCACGGGCAAGGGTAATGACCAGGTGCGCTTTGAGACCTCCATCGCCACGCTCGACCCATCTCTCAAGGTGATCGCCCCCGTGCGTGAGTGGGACCTCGGTATGCGTCCCGACGAGATCGCATATGCCAAGGCGAACGGCGTCCCGGTGGCGCAGAGCATCGAGAAGCCCTATTCCATCGACGATAACCTGTGGGGTCGTGCTATCGAAGCGGGTGTGCTCGAGGATCCATGGGCTGAGCCGCCGGCGGACATTTGGACCATGACGTGCGATCCGGTTGACGCCCCCAATGAGCCAACCTATGTCGAGGTCGGTTTCAAGGCCGGCGTACCGTGCAGTCTCGACGGCGCCAAGATGCCGCTGCCCGCGCTCATCGCTCAGCTCAACGGTATCGCAGGCGAGAATGGGTTCGGCCGTATCGACATGATTGAAAACCGCTACGTGGGCCTCAAGTCCCGCGAGTGCTATGAGGTTCCAGCTGGTCTCGCTCTCATTCAGGCTCACAAGGCGCTCGAAGACCTGTGCCTGGAGCGCGACGTGCTCCATCACAAACTCGCCCTTGAGCAGCTTTGGGCCGACCAGGTGTACAACGGTCGCTGGTTCAGCCCGTTCAAACAGGCGCTCGATGCGTTCATGTCCTCTACGCAGCAACAGCTCACCGGTGCGGTCAAGCTCAAGTTCTACAAGGGCGGCTGCGTGGTGGTGGGTCGTTCCTCTGCCGCAGCGCTCTACGATGCCGCGCTTGCCACCTATGACAACGACGACGCCTTCGATCAGAAGGCCGCCAAGGGCTTCATCGACATCCAGGGTCTTTCCCTCAAAACGTGGGCGACCAAGAAGGCGGCACTCGAGGCCCCTTCGCAAAGCGCCGCTTTCGATGTGGTGGCGGGGACGCAGCCCGTCGCTTATGGCAAGGCGGTCAACTACTAGGAACTCTTGATCTGGGCAACTTGCATCCCCTGACTCGGTTACGGATGGGATTGCCCAGCGGGAATAACAGCGCACGCCTGTTTTGCGGCAGGCGTGCGTTCGGGTGTTGCGCGGCCTCGCGATAGGGGCAGCGCAGGTGAGAGGAGCAATGCACATGGCGCTTTGGGGCGGACGATTCGAGGGAACGGTCGCGACTTCCACACAAGAGTTTGGCGCGTCGCTGCCGGTTGACAAGTACCTGTATAAGCAGGATATCGCGGCGTCGAAGGCACATGCCGCGATGCTTGCCAAGCAGCGGATCATCAGCCTCGAGGACGCTGAGGCCATCACGGCGGGGCTCTCCGCCATCGAGGCGGATATCGAGGCCGGCTCGTTCGCGTTCGACATCAACGACGAGGACATCCATATGGCGGTGGAGTCCGAGCTCACGCGTCGCATCGGCGAGGCGGGAAAGCGCCTGCATACGGGGCGTTCGCGCAACGATCAGGTGGCAACCGATACGCGCCTTGCCGCCAAGGCGCTTGCCAAGCAGCTGATGGAAGCGAACCTGCAGCTCCGCCATACATTGGTGGATGTGGCGAACGCTCACCCCAAGGCGGTGTTTCCCGGTATGACGCACCTGCAGCATGCGCAGCCGGTGCTCTTCTCCCATCATCTGCTGGTGTATTACTGGATGTTCACGCGCGATTTCAAGCGCCTGCTCGCGGCGTTCCAGGCGGCCGACGCCAGTCCGCTCGGCGCGGCGGCGCTTGCGGGGACCTCGTATCCGCTCGACCGTGTGGCATCTGCTTACGCCATGGGTTTTACGCAGGTGATTCCCAATTCGCTCGACGCGGTGAGTGACCGAGATTTCCTGCTCGACCTGCATTATGCATGCAGCACCATGGCTCTGCACCTTTCGCGTCTGTCCGAGGAAATCGTGCTGTGGAGTACCACGGAATTCGGCTTTATCACGCTTTCGGACGAGTTTTCCACGGGCTCATCCATCATGCCCCAGAAAAAGAACCCCGATTTCGCCGAGCTCATTCGCGGTAAGACGGGTCGTGTGTATGGCAACTTGCTGCAGCTGTTCGTTACATGCAAGGGTTTGCCGTTGGCGTACAACAAAGATCTGCAGGAGGACAAGGAGGGCGCACTCGATTCTGCCCGTACGCTGCTGCAGAGCCTCGAGGTGATGGCGGGGATGATAAAAACGATGACCGTGAACACGGATGCCATGCGTGTGGCGTGCAACAAGGGGCATTTGGCGGCGACCGATGTGGCGGATTACCTCGTCAAGCATGGCATGGCGTTTCGTGAGGCCCATGCGATCGTGGGCGGTCTTGTGCTCGAATGCGAGCATCGCGGATGCCAACTCGATGAGTTGCCGTTTGAAGTGTTCCAGGAGGCGAGCCCGCTATTTGGCAAGGACATCGCAAACGCGCTCGATATCAAAGCCGTTGTCTCGGCTCGTTTTACCGAAGGCGGTACGGCTCCTGCGGCAGTGAGGGAGCAGATGAAGCTCGTGTGCTCATCGCTCGTTGCCGACGAGGCGGCGCTGATGGGCCTTTCGCCGGTGATTGAGATGGGAAACCTGAGCTGAGCCCACTCATATTGTGTGCGGGCGGTGAATGTTCCGAGGTGATACTTTGGGATCGAGCCGCCCCTCCCTTGTACGTGGACCGTTTGCGGAGAGGCCCGTTCACGCGGTGTCGCTTCCGCCACAGGTACGATACGATGCCATGGTGCCATTGCGCCTATGCCAACAACTACGACAAGGGAGAATTATCATGGCTAATTTCGAAAAGACCTTCATCATGATCAAACCCGACGCGGTTCGTGATCGCAAGAGCGGCCTCATCATCGACCGTATCGAGCGCTGCGGCCTTACCATCGAGCGCATGGAGAAGTGCGAGCTCAATACCGAGCTCGTGGAGCAGCACTACGCCCACCTGGCCGATAAGCCCTTCTTCGGCGATTTGGTCTCGTTCATGACGAGCGGCCCCGTCATCAAGATGATCGTTTCCGGCCTCGACGCCGTTGCCAAGATGCGCACCCTGATGGGCGCCACCAACCCGCTCGACGCCGCCCCCGGAACCATCCGCGGCGACTTCGCGCACGACGTGAACGAGAATGTGATTCACGGCTCCGACTGCCTTGATAACGCCCAGATTGAGATTGAGCGTTTCTTTGGGCAGGCGTAACGATGTTGACTGAACGTGATCAGGCCCTGTGTGACCTGCTTAACGGCGAGCTTATCTGCGCGCTCGGCTGCACGGAACCCATTGCCGTTGCATATGCGGCGGCCCTCGCTCGTTTGGTACTCGGGTGCGAGCCGGAGTCGCTCGAGGTCGGTTGTTCGGGCAATATCATCAAAAACGTCAAAAGCGTGACCGTTCCCAATTCCGAGGGCATGCGCGGTGTTGAAGCCGCAGCGGTCCTCGGTGCGGTGGGCGGTAACGCCGCCGCCTCGCTTGAGGTCCTCGAGGGCATTACCGATGCGGATCGTGCTCGTACGCGTGAGCTTCTTGCTCAAAAAGGCTACTGCGACGTGTCGCTGGTCGAGGGCGTTCCCAACCTGTATATCGAGGTCAAGGCCCATGCCTTGGGTCACGTGTCGGAGGTTGCGATCTCCGAGCATCATACCAACGTCGTGCGTTGCACGCGCGATGGCGTCGCTGCGCAGCAGCTGTGCCCCGCGGCTCGCGGCGGAAGCGTAGAGGACACTTGCAGCGGTACCTGCGCGCTCATGACCGCGCTGAATTCCGCGGGCGAGAACGATGTGGCTACCAAGCCGGCTGCCCCTGTACCGGGACTTTCGCTTGACGTTATCCTCGATTTTGCCGAGACCGGTGACATCGAAGCCGCCCGCGAGGCGTTGGAGCGTCAGATCAAGCTCAACACGGAGATCTCCGAGGAAGGTCTTGCCAATGCGTGGGGCGCTGAGGTGGGACGTACTCTGCTTGCCACACGTGGTGAAGATCTCGCGAGTCGCGCCCGTGCCCGTGCAGCTGCCGGTTCGGATGCGCGCATGAGCGGTTGCGCTTTGCCGGTTGTGATTGTGTGCGGGTCGGGCAACCAGGGCATTACCTGCGCGCTGCCCGTGGCGACATATGCTTCCGACCTTGGTATCGAGGGTGAGCAGCTACTGCGTGCCGTTGCGCTTGCCGACCTCGTCGCCGTTCACGTGAAGAGTTACATCGGCGCGCTTTCCGCTTTTTGTGGCGTGGTTTGCGCTGCATGCGGTGCGGCTGCCGCTATCACGTGGATGCGCGGCGGCACGCGTGCGCAAATCGGCGCGACGGTGGTGAACACACTCGGCAACGTGGGCGGTATCGTGTGCGACGGTGCCAAGGCGAGCTGCGCGGCGAAGATTTCCGCTGCCGTCGATGCCGGCATTTTGGCAAGCGATATGGCCTTGGCTGGTCGCGGCTTCCGTGCCGGCGAGGGCGTGGTTCAGGAGACGGTTGAAGAGACGATCGCCGCCATGGGCTACGTGGGCCGTGTTGGCATGAAAGACACGGATGTCGAGATCTTGAACATCATGATCGGCAAGACCGAGTTGAACTAGCGGTTTTAACCTGGGTTATCGCCCGGGATAAAGCAAGCGATTTTACGGCGGCGCGTTCACGTGGGCGTGCCGCTTTTACGTTTCGCGGTTCGCCTTCGATTGCATATGGAAGCGCTCTTCGATTTCGTTGAAATTCGCCGCAAAATCCGCCATCGACCCGCACCAAAGTGCACGTTTGGGTGCGCCTGCGCCGACGTATGCGGTTTGCAGGCCAAAGCTGGCAGCGGGGAAGTCGCGCTTGGGATCGTTGCCCACCATAAGCGTTTCCTCGGGAGCAAGACCCAATTTGTCCAGCGCTTCGCGGTAATAGCCCGCATCCGGCTTGCAGCGGGTGGAGTTCTCCCATGTGGTCACCAGCTCAAAAGGCATATCGAGCATGTCACCCCACGCCATGCGGCATTCGATGCATGCACGTGAGAAGCTCGGGTTGGTGAGCAACGCGATGCGATAGCCATGGTCGAGCACCGTTTCAACCGCCTTTTGTGCACCTTCGCGCGGACGCGCGCTGACCACGCGGTCGTTTTTGCGGGGAAGGATTTCGCGCTCGTAAAAATCAAGCGCATCGAGAACGGCAGGATCCGAATAGGGGAGTCCACAGCGCGTCTCAAGCGCATCGAAGAAATAACGGAAATTCGTACGGGTATCGCCCTCGTCGCGCTCCGCGTTATTGAGATCGAGCATCGCACTGGCGTAGGCGCTGAACAGCGTAAACGTGCGTTTGCGGGAAATCTTTGCAAGCAAGTCCGCTTCATCCATGGCATACATGGCGATGAAGGCGCTCAGATTGATGCTGAGCAGGGTATCGTCCATATCGAACACGACTGCCTTCAAATCTGCCATGAGCGCCTCCTTCCAAATACAAACGCAGGCTACGTATCACGTGTTGTACCCAAGTATGGCAGCTTTGGTCCCAAGAAAAAATGAAGAAGCCCTTATATCTCGATTACAAAATGCCATTTTCCGCACTCGTCGAGTCGCGAATCATCGTGAGATTCACCTGCACATGACGACATGCACGTGATTGCGATGGTCCAAAGGGTTGTTACTCGCGTGTACGATGGCTGGAAAAATTAGGCCGCTCGCACAAAAATGCCGCTTTATCCTTGCAATTTGCAGCGTTTCCCCGTAGTCTATTCAAACGTGATTGCGTCCGCGTCACGATAGTATCTGTCGGCCCCCGAGATTGTGCCAAACGGTGCACGCGTTCTACGGGCACATGCCCGCCGTTCGCAACCATCTGCAGGTCAGGTAATCGGGGCCCCGTAGTTCGAAAGGGGTCCACCTTTGAGTGAGATTCAGAACTCGTCCATTTTCTCCCTCGACGACGTCGATACGGAGGAGATGAACAACCTCATCGACAATTCCATTACCGATTTCGATGAGGGTGACCTGGTTAATGGCACCATTGTGAAGATCGAGCGCGACGAGGTTCTCGTTGACATCGGCTTCAAGTCCGAGGGCGTCATTCCCGTCCGCGAGCTGTCCATCCGCAAGGACGCCAACCCCGCTGACCTCGTCAATGTTGGCGATGCCATCGAGGCCCTCGTCCTTCAGAAGGAGGACAAGGACGGCCGTCTGGTGCTTTCCAAGAAGCGCGCCGAGTACGAGCGTGCCTGGAACCGCATCGAGGAGAAGTTCAACGCCGGCGAGAACGTCGAGGGCGAGGTTATCGAGGTCGTCAAGGGTGGTCTTATCCTCGACATCGGCCTGCGCGGCTTCCTGCCCGCCTCCCTCGTTGACCTGCGCCGCGTGAAGGACCTCGCTTCCTACATGGGCACCCGCATCGAGGCTCGCGTCATCGAGATGGACCGCAACCGCAACAACGTCGTGCTTTCCCGCCGCGTTGTGCTCGAGGAGTCCCGCAAGGCCGAGCGCTCCGAGATTCTTGCCAAGCTCAAGAGCGGCATGCGTCTCAAGGGCACCGTTTCCTCCATCGTGGACTTCGGTGCGTTCGTGGATCTGGGCGGCATCGACGGCCTCATCCATATCTCCGAGCTCTCTTGGAACCACGTCAATCACCCCTCCGAGGTCGTCAAGGTCGGCCAGGAGGTCGAGGTCGAGGTTCTCGACGTCGATCTGAACCGCGAGCGCATCTCCCTTGGTCTCAAGCAGACCACCGAGGATCCGTGGCGCGCGCTGGTCAAGAAGTACCCCGTTGGCGCTATTGTCGAGGGTACCGTTACCAAGCTCGTCCCGTTCGGCGCGTTCGTCGACCTTGGTGACGGCATCGAGGGCCTCGTGCATATCTCCGAGATGGCCAACAAGCACGTCGACCAGCCTGCCCAGGTCACCGCTGTGGGCGCCAAGGTCCAGGTCAAGGTCATGGAGATCGACCTCGACCGTCGTCGTATCTCCCTGTCCATGAAGTCCGCTGCCGAGACCCTCGGCATCGAGATCGAGGTCACCCCGCTCGAGGGTGAGGCCGAGGCTGAGGAGAAGGCCGAGGAGGCTGACGCCGAGTAACGCGGCTTTGCGTTTTAACTCGCACCTTTACGCCCCTGTCGCAAATAACGCGATAGGGGCGTTTTCATATCATTCAAGCGTTGGGAGAATTCGTGTCGCAACTTGCGTCTGCGTCGCATGACATTGCCGACTACCCTGTGGTGTTATTTGATTTTGATGGCACGGTGGCTGATACCGTTCCGGCGATTTTACGCGTGGCAACTGAGACCCTTGCGCGTCATGGTATCAGCGTTCCGCGTGAGCGCATGCTGCTCATGGTTGGTCCGCCGCTGGAAGAGGGGTTCAAGCTCATTAGCGGTGTATCAGAGGAGGATGCCATCGCGTTTGCAGCTGAGTATCGCAAACTGTTCGATGAAATCCTTGAACCTGCAGACTATCCCGTGATGCCGGGGATCGTCGAGCTACTTGATGCATTGAATGCCAAGGGTAAGCGCCTCGCTATCGCAACTTCACGTATTGAAGCGGTAACCTGCCGCATGGCCGAGTGCCTGGGTCTGGATCAATTCGAGGCGATTGCCGGTCGCGTCATCGGTACGCGCTATTCAAAGACTGAGTCGATTCAAGCCGCTCTCGATATGCTGGGTGTCGACGCATCTCAAGCCATAATGGTTGGTGACCGATTCTACGATGTAGAGGGGGCCGCCGCTTTGGGAATTCCCTGCGTAGGAGTGTATACGGGGGCGGCTGCCCAAGGCGAGCTGGAACAGGCGGGTGCGTTGGCAACAGTGCATGGCACCGAGGAGCTTGCCACGTTGTTTGGTGTTTCGCAAGCTGACAGCCGAGATATGGCTGGATGAATGACTGAGGAACTTGACGCTTTATTTGGCGCTGCACGCGCGGAATGGCATTCTATCACGTGAATTCGGTTCAATTATCTTGTTAGTCTGAGTAGAGCGGGTACATAGACTCGCATCAACTGGGGTTTTGTTGCAAGAAAACGGGTGTCTACTACCCCCTCCCAAAAAATTGAACCGAATTCGAATAGTTTACGGAGTGCCGTATACTGCTGATGGGGGTTCTTTAGCAGATATCCTGCATGTGAAGGTATGTCTAACGGTATGCTAAACAGATGTGAATCGATTTGTGCGAAAGGGGCAATCGATGGATAGCGGTTTGTTGTTCCAGGTAGAATCCTATGTTGATGAAGTCTGGGAGGACGTGGTGAGGGATATCGCCGCACTCGTTTCTCACCCGTCGGTTGCCGACTCTGCACAGGCGGAAGTGGGCGCTCCCTTTGGCAAGTCTGTGCGCGCCGCGCTCGACTGCGCATTAGGTATCGCTGAGCGCCTGGGGTATCAGGTGAGCGATGACGACGGATATCTCGGCATTGCCGATATCCCGGGTGAGCGCGCTGAGCAGGTGGCGACCATCGCTCATGTGGACGTGGTTCCCGCCGGTCCTGGCTGGAATACCGACCCGTTTACCATGGAGCGCCGCGAGGGCTGGCTGCTCGGACGCGGTGTTATCGACGACAAGGGTCCAGCAGTGCTATCGCTGTATGCGGGTGCGTATCTGCTGCGCGAAGGCGTCACGCCGCGTTATACCTTCCGCGCGTTGCTTGGTTGCGACGAAGAGGTGGGTATGACCGACGTGCACCACTATCTTGAGTCTCATGATGACCCTGCGTTCCTCTTCACGCCCGACGCGGAGTTCCCCGTGTGCAATGCGGAGAAGGGCTGCTTTGGCGGCACCTTTACCAGTGGAGAAATAGAGCACGGGGCGATTCGTTTTTGGAGCGGTGCCGAGGCGACGAACGCCATCCCCAGTGAGTCGATTTGCGAGCTCACGGTGTCCGTCGATGAGTTGCCTGAACCGCACGCGCATGCCGATCGCCTGGCCATTGAGGCAATCGAGGACGGCGTGCGCATTACCGCCCATGGCATCGGTGGCCATGCGTCGATGCCCGAGGGCACGCTGAATGCGATTTCTCTTATCGTGACGTATCTGCAGGAAGTTACGGCTGTGACGCCGGAGCTTTTCGACCCTGCGGAGCGTGCGTTCCTTGATTTGCTTTCGACCGTGCACGAGGATACGGCGGGCAACGGTATCGGTATAGCGACATCGAGTCCCGCATTTGGACCGCTCACTTGCAATGCGGGCACCATCGAGGTCAAGGACGGTCGTCTTGCGCAGACCATCGATGTGCGTTTCCCCGACTCCATCGAGGTCGATGAGATGACCATGATCTGCAGCGCATGCGCATCGCAGTACGGTGCCACGTTCACGCTCGATCGCGCCAAAGAGCCGTTCTCCGTTTCGGCCGATAGCCCTGCAGTACAGACGCTGCTTGACATCTACCGTCAGACCACGGGCAAGCCTGCGCAGCCGTTCTCGATGGGCGGCGGAACCTATGCGCGTAACTTCGCGTGCGCTGTTTCCTTTGGTCCCGAGGACGGCAGTATCGAGCTGCCCGACTGGGCGGGCACTATGCATGGTCCCAATGAGGCGGCAAACGAGAGCCTGCTCAAAGACGCGCTCAAGATGTACATCCTCGCCATTTTGCGACTGAATGAATTGGAGCTGTAAGATGGAAAACCTTCCGCCGTTTGTGCAACAGCTCATTTACATCGGCATCATCGTGGTTGCGATGCTTTTCGGTAACCAGCTGTTCAAAAAGCGCCACGGAGGCCGCAAAAAGAAATAATTTCTCTGATTTCGTAAGACCCGAGCATATCGTCTGCCGCGAGTTCCGCACGAATAGAAGGCCCCAGCGGGGCCTTCGTCGTGAGTAGGACCGTCCGAGCGTCGGATGATATGCTCGGGAATCGTGAAATCGGGGAGAGAGCGAACTTACGCTTCGTCACCGTAGACGTAGACGATGAATCCGTCTCCCGTGTCCTGGCTGTGATCCTCGGCGATGCGGGTCATGCCGATGTGGTCGTAGAACTCGTAGTCGGAACGGTTGTCGCTCATGAGGAAGAACTTGGTGCAACCCGCGTTGTGCAGTTCGGTGCGGGCACGGTCGATGAGTGCGCGGCCCAGACCCTTGCCCTGCCACTCGGGACGGATAATGATGAGGTTGATCTGGCCCTGAGCGTAGTCGTTTCCCGTGGCGGCAAAACGATCGGCGGTCGCCTTCTCGCGCGTGTCGCCAAAGAGACAGCCCTCAAGGCGCTCGTCGGCGTCTTTTGCGCGCTCAGTCGCCATGGCCAGAAGCTCGTCATAGCGCGCTTGCCAGTAGGGGTTCGTACGGGGAACACCCTCATCGAAAATACCCACACAGCACGCCGCGATAGGCTCGCCGTCATGTTCGGCGACCAGGGCGATGGGGGAGCGCTGGAACTGCATGGCAATGTTGTAGCGGCCGGCAAGCAGGGCGTCTTCAAAATCGCCGCGATTGCGCAGGCTGTTGGTCCAAAGCGTGCAATACAGATCGGCAAGGGACTCGAGGTCCTCAAGCTTGGATTCGCGGATGGTGATGTCGTCGAGTGACATAGATGCTCCTAACGTGCGGCGCGAACGGCATTACATCGTCTATACCCATTGAGTCACAGAGAGAATCTTTCAGTCTCCATCAGCTCGGCGGGCGGCACGTGATACCGACTTTGGTTTAAGATGGTTGGCTGGTAAGCGAATGACGGGAGCAAGCGCGCATGGCTATTTTGCTGAGCTGTGACAACGTACATCTGGAATATCCCACCAAGCTGATTTTGGAGCGCGTGGCGCTCGGCGTGAACGAGGGCGACCGCATCGGTATCGTGGGCAGGAACGGCGACGGTAAGTCCACGTTGCTTTCAGTTCTGGCCGGCGAGATCGAGCCCGATGAGGGTCGGGTTACGCACCGTCGAGATGTGACTGTGGGTATGCTCGGTCAGCGTGATTCGCTCGATGACGCCGATACGGTGCACCGTGCCGTTGTAGGCGACCTATCTGAGTATGAATGGGCGGCAAGCCCGCGCATCCGCCAGATTTTGGATGGCTTGATCTCCGACGTGCCCTGGGAAGGCCTGGTGGGGGAGCTCTCCGGCGGTCAGCGCCGCCGTGTGGACCTCGCGCGCCTGCTCATCGGTGACTATGACATCCTCATGCTCGACGAGCCCACCAACCATTTGGACATCCGCACCATCAACTGGCTTGCCAATCATCTCAAAACGCGCTGGCAAGCGGGTCAGGGCGGGCTACTCGTCGTCACGCACGACCGCTGGTTCCTCGACGAGGTGTGCCTGTCCATGTGGGAGGTGCATGACGGTGTCGTTGACCCGTTTGAAGGCGGCTATTCCGCCTATATCCTGCAACGCGTCGAGCGCGACCGAATGGCTGCGGTGATGGAGGAGCGCAGACGCAATATGGCGCGCAAGGAGCTCGCATGGCTCTCGCGTGGCGCGCAGGCCCGCAGCACCAAACCCAAGTTCCGCGTCGATGCGGCCCGCGAGCTCATCGCCGACGTGCCGCCCGTGCGAAATGAGCTCGAACTCAAACGCTTGGCGGTGAGCCGTTTGGGCAAGCAGGTCATCGACGTGATCGATGTCGACGCCGGGTATGTGGGCGATGAGGGCGAGGGTGGAGCGTCGGCTCCCGTGCTTTCCGACGTAACGTGGCTTATCGGCGCGGGCGACCGCTATGGTTTGCTGGGAGAGAACGGAGCGGGAAAAACGACGCTGCTCAACATCATCCAAGGGCATCTCAAGCCGTTGCGAGGCCGTGTGAAAATCGGTGCCACGGTGCGCTTCGGCGTGTTATCTCAGCAGCTCGACGAGCTCAAGCCTTTTGAGGACGATACCATTCGCGAGGTGCTGGCACGTGGTAAGCGATCCGTTGTGGTCGAGGGCAAAGACACGACGCCCGAAAAGCTCCTTGAGCGTCTGGGATTCACCCAGCAACAGTTGTGGAGCCGAATCAAGGATTTGTCCGGTGGGCAAAAGCGCCGTCTGTCGTTGCTGCTCACTATCATCGACGAGCCTAACGTTCTCATTTTGGACGAGCCGGGTAACGACCTCGATACCGATATGCTCGCCATTGTGGAAGATCTGCTCGACGGCTGGCCCGGTACGCTCATCTTGGTCACGCACGACCGTTTCCTCATGGAGCGCGTGACCGATCAACAGTGGGCACTCATCGACGGTAGCCTGCGGCATGTTCCCGGCGGCGTGGACGAATACCTGCGGTTGGTTGAGCGCGGGTCGTCTTCCTCTTCTTGCACGCAGGCTCCGGGGTTCGATGGCGGTCCTGCGGATAAGGGCGCGGATACGTCTATAGGTGGTTCCTCGTCTGCTGCACCTGGCCTTTCGAATGCGGAGCGCCAGCGCCTCAAGAAGGAGATCGCCTCGCTTGAGCGCAAGATGGAGACACGCCGAGGCAAGCTTGAGGAACTTGAGGCCGCGATGTTTACCATCGACCCCACGGACTTCGCTGCGCTAACCGCTCAGCAACAGACCATTGCTGCAGCGAAGGACGAACTCGACGAGCTCGAGCTCGCGTGGCTTGAGGCAAGCGAAACGCTAGGGGAGTGACTTGACGCATTTGCTGTGTGACCCACTTTGCGCACATGTGGGCAAAGTGGGTACAAGCACAGGGATATGCTTCGAGGACATTCGAAAGGATTTTGGTATGCCCTATTACGGATACTATGGATATGGCTATGGGTTTGACCCCTTGTACCTGCTGCTTATCTTGGTCACCACGGTTTTGGGCCTTGCTGCGCAGGGATACATCAACTCCACGTACAAGGTGTGGAGCCGCGTGGAGTCCGACGGTTCGCGTGGCGCCGATGTCGCGCGCCGTATGCTCGACGAGAATGGCTGCCAGCGTGTGGGCATCAGGGCCGTGGCGGGTCATCTGACCGACCACTATGATCCGCGCGATAACAACTTGTACTTGTCCAACGACAATCTCAACGGCGGTTCGGTGGCGAGTGTCGCCGTTGCGTGCCACGAGGCCGGTCACGCCGCCCAGCGCGAAAAGGGCTACTTCATGATAAAGGTTCGAACTGCGCTTGTGCCCGTGGTCAACATTTCCCAGAGCCTTTGGACGCTCGTGTTCATGCTGGGCATTGTGATGAACATGTCCGGCCTTACCACATTGGCCATCGCACTCTTCGCGTTCTGTGTGATATTCCAGTTGGTCACGTTGCCGGTTGAGATTGACGCGAGTCGCCGTGCGGTCGCCTACATCGAGCGTTCCGGTATGGGGTCTGTTAACGTTCGTGGTGCCCGTAAGGTTCTCACCGCCGCTGCCCTCACCTACGTCGCGGCTGCCCTGACCAGCATTTTGCAGTTGGTTTACCTGCTTTTCAGCACGCGTCGCAACGACGACTAACCGTTGCGAGATTTTGTGTCCGCACGGGCAATTACGATAGGTGCATAACGAGTTTGACGAGAGGGGGCATGTGTGGCTGGATGGGATCTCACGGGTTCAAGTTCGAGCGCAAGCGGAGCTGAGAAGGCGGAAGCCTTAACCGTATCGCAGGCTGCCGAAATGGCGGCTGGAGCGCTCAATACTATTCCAAGAATCACCGTTTTGGGCGAAGTCACCGGTTTTCGCGGTCCCAATGCGCGGAGCGGACATTGCTATTTTCAGATAAAAGACGAGTCTTCGGCGTTGGATTGCATCGTGTGGCGCGGTGTTTACGACAAACGATTGTTTGACTTGCGCGATGGCTTGCAGGTGCTGTTTACGGGTACGTTTGACCTGTATAAGCCTACCGGCAAAATGAGCTTCAAGGCCAGTAGCTTTACCTTGGCCGGTGAGGGCTTGCTGCGTCAGCAGGTTGCCCAACTCGCAGAGAAGCTGCGGCTTGAGGGGTTGATGGAGCCCGAGCGCAAACGGCACATCCCAGCGTTTTGCATGCGCGTCGCGGTGGTTACATCGCTTTCCGGTTCGGTGATCAACGACGTCAAGCGCACGCTGCGGCGGCGCAATCCTCTCGTTGAACTCGTGTGCGTTGGATCAAAGGTGCAGGGACAGGGCGCTCCCGCCGAACTGATTGAGGGATTGCGCCGCGCGGCAAGCGTGGTACCCGCGCCCGATTGCATTTTGCTCGTTCGCGGCGGCGGTTCATTTGAGGACCTCATGACGTTCAACGATGAGGCGCTCGCACGTGCGGTCGCGGCGAGCCCGATTCCCGTGGTGACGGGCATTGGGCACGAGCCAGACAATTCGATTTGCGATATGGTGAGCGATCGACGCTGTTCCACGCCCACTGCGGCGGCCGAGTCGGTTGCACCCGAGTTTTCCGAGCTTGTAGCCGCGCTCGATCAGCGCGAACAGCGCCTGCAAAACGTTATGGTCTCGCAGGTGGGTAATGCTGCTTCTGATACCGATGCTGCTTCAGAACGCATTCGGCGGGCGATGCGCACCTATCTTGACCGGTTGCAGTTGGTGGTGGATAACGCCAGCACGCGTCCGTGCCTCACCGACCCAACGAACATCATCGATCGCCGCCGTATCGAGCTGTCGCAAACGTTGGATCGTTTCGTTGCCGCATGCGATCGAGTTCAGGAGCGCTATGCGGCCGATTTGGATCGTTTGGCGCCGCGCTTGCTTTCAAGCACCTCGAGTTTTGCCGCTCGCAGGCATGCGCTTGATCTTGCTTCCTCTGGTTTGCGTGGTGCCGCGGCGCAGCTTTTGACGGAACCGCAGTCCACGCTGGCGCGCGATGCGGCGGCCCTCGACGCGCTTTCTCCGCTCAAGGTGCTCGCCCGTGGTTATTCGATTGCGTATGACGGCGATAACCGGGTTGTTACGCAGGTGAGTTCGTTTACACCGGGCGACGAGTTGCGTGTTCGTATGGCAGACGGAGATGTGTTCGGAACGGTCACCTCAGTTTCCACTCACGCATAAGTATCCGATGGGAAGGATTTGACATGGCAGATTACAAGAACGTTGATGAGCTGACCTATAAGGAAGCGACGACCGAGCTCGAGCTTATCATCCGCGCGCTGGAGAGCGGCGATATGGAGCTCGAGACCTCACTTGAGAAATACGCCCGCGGCGTCGAGCTGCTCAAGAGCTTGCGTACGCGTCTCGCGGATGCAGAGCAGAAGGTATCCGTACTGCTTAAAGATGTAGACGGCACCGATCGCCTCGTCGAGGGCACGCCTGCAGACGATTCGGATACACTGAACCTGTAAAGAGCTGAATGCGCAGAGCGCTCTAATAATTCGGCTGACGAGCCCGATCTCAAGGCGCGCGCACTCAGTTCCGCACATGTACGTTATCGATAGCATGAGGAGCTGATCGACATGACCGATTGCATTTTCTGCAAGATTGCTCAGCACGAGATTCCCTCCACCGTGGTGTATGAGGACGACTTGGTTATCGCCTTCGACGACCTCAATCCCCAGGCACCCGTGCATACGCTGGTGATTCCCAAGGAGCATTACGAGAACGCCATCGATGGGGTTCCCGCCGAGACGCTCGCCGCCATGATGCACGCCGTTTCCGAGGTTGCGCGCATCAAGGGGCTCGATGACGGCTTCCGTTTGATTTCCAACAAGGGCGAGGCGGCTGGCCAGACCGTCATGCATTTCCATATGCATGTACTGGGAGGAAAGCCCCTGGGCGAGGGTTTGATCTAATTTCGTAAATCCAAAGATGCTGCGGCGTTTATCTAACACCGTCATTTCGGCGTGTCGATTGCGTTACCATTGCGTTGTGTTAACCGTGTTTGCACGGTCGGTTTTGTGCGGGCACATCGTACCTAAAGGAGAGTTATGAACGTTCTCGTCCTCAATGCAGGCAGCTCGAGCCTCAAGTTCCAGCTGATGAACACGGAAACCCGTGAGGTTTTCACCAAGGGCAACTGCGAGAAGATCGGTCTTGAGGACGGTATCTTCGGTTACACCGTGGGCGATGGCGACAAGGTCAAGGAAACCGTCGTGTTCCCCGATCACGGTGCCGCCATTCGCAAGGTGATGGGCCTTATCGAGGAGAACGGCTTCACCATGGAGGCCTTCGGCCACCGCATCGTTCAGGGCGGTTGGCACTTTATGGACTCCGCGCTCGTTGACGACGAGGTGCTCGCCAAGATTTACGAGGTTGCCCCGCTGGCTCCGTTGCACAACTACGCAGAGGCGGGCGTAATCGAGTTCTGCCGTGAGGCATACCCCGAGCTTCCGAACGTCACCGTGTTCGACACTTCCTTCCACATGGGCATGCCGCCCGCGGCCTACACCTATGCGCTGCCGCGCGAGGTTCGCGACAAGCTCCACATTCGCAAGTACGGTGCCCATGGTACGAGCCATCGTTACGAGTGGAAGACCGCTAAAGAGATGATTGGCGAGTCCTGCCATCGCGTGCTGTCCTGCCACCTGGGCAACGGCTCTTCGCTGTGCGCTATCGAGGACGGCGTGTGCCGTGACACCACCATGGGCCTGACCCCGCTCGATGGCCTTATGATGGGTACCCGCTGCGGCTCCATCGACCCGGCGACCGTCTGCTATCTGCAGCGCGAGGGCGGCTACACCGCCGACGAGGTCGACACCATGATGAATAAGCAGTCCGGTTTCCTGGCTGTGAGCGAGCTCACAAGCGATGTCCGTGACATCCGCGAGGCTGCGGACAAGGGCGACGAGAATTGCCTGCTCGCCCTTGACCTCTTCATCTACAAGGCGGTTGCCCAGGCCGCCGCGATGATCGCCTGCATGTCGGGCGTCGACGTCATCACTTTTGCCGGCGGCATCGGTGAGAACGACTGGGAGACCCGTCAGGCCATCTGCGAGTGCCTCGCCTGGATGGGTGTGCGCGTGGACCGCGAGAAGAACGCTGCCACGTGCTTCGGTGCGAGCGGTGTGATTTCCACCGATGATTCCGCGGTGACCGTCATGGTGCTTCCCACCGACGAGGAGTACATGATTGCGTGCGACGTGGAACGCCTCGCCAAATAACAACAACTTGGCCCCCTGCGCTGCAGGGGGCTTTTTGTTACCGTTCGATTGAGGGACAGATGCCTATGAAAATCGACCAGGCTCCGGAGTCTGTGGTTCGCCTCACCGATCGCGTGTATTATCTGCCTCATTTTGAGCCCACCGATCGCCCGATTTTGGGGTATGTGCGCGGGGATCGTTATTCCTTGGCAATTGATGCCGGTGCCTCGCCTGCACACGTTTCCAATTTTTATCGGGCTCTCGACGCAGAGGGGCTTCCGCATCCTACCTATACGGTCTTAACGCACTGGCATTGGGACCATGCATTTGGCATGTCATGTGTAGAAGGCGCTACGGTCGCCTCTTGTGCAACAAATGAGCTGTTGGCGGAAGAAGCGCGTCTCAGTGCGATCGACGAGACGTATTGGGATGGTATGCGTCGGGAAACGCGCGGTTTTGCGGATGAATATCCGATTGGTTCGATTCCGACGATCGTGCAGTCTGACATTCAGTTCGAGGACACGCTGACGTTCGATTTGGGTGGCGTCGAGGTTCGGTTGTTCCGTTCCGTAGCCCCGCATACCGACGATTCGGTTCTCGTCCATATTCCGCAGGAGCGTGTGGTGTTCTTGGGCGACTCGGTGTATGGCATGTGCGATGAGCAGGGCGAGCACAGCGTCGACAGGACAAAGCTCGAGGTGCTGGCTGCTACGGTACGTGGGCTTGATTGCGAATGGTTTGCGCAGGGGCACTGGGAGCCGCTCGATGCAGTTGGCATCGAAGAGGATCTCGACCCTGTTGAGGAGCAATAGCTTCGGTATGTGAGGGGCAATAGTCCAGTACCGTACATTTGAGAGTGCTGCTTGGTAGAGAAACGGGTCGCACGACGTTTGACGTACGACCCGTTTGCATGCTCGGGATATGTGAGACCGTGAGCTTACTCGGCCATCTGAGCCTGAACGGCGGTGATGGCGACGACGCCCACGATGTCCTCAGCGGAGCAGCCGCGGGATAGGTCGTTCACCGGCTTGGCGATGCCCTGGAGAATCGGGCCGTAGGCCTCGGCACCGGCGAAACGCTGGACGAGCTTGTAGCCGATATTGCCAGCCTCGAGGTCGGGGAACACAAGCACGTTGGCCTTGCCGGCAACGGGAGAGCCCGGAGCCTTGAGCTGGGCAACGGACGGCACGATGGCAGCGTCGAGTTGCAGGTCGCCGTCGATGGCGAGCTCAGGGGCCTTCTCCTTGCAGAACGCGGCGGCCTCCTGGACCTTCTTGGCGACCTCGCCGCCAGCGGAACCCATGGTGGAGTAGGAGAGCAGCGCCACGTGCGGCTCGGCACCGCCCATGAACGTCTGCCAGCTGTGCGCGGAGGCGATGGCGATCTCGGACAGCTCGTCGGAGGTCGGGTTGATGTTCAGGCCGCAGTCGGCGAAGATGAGCGTGCCGTCGGTGCCGAACTGCTGGGTGTCAGTGCACATGATGAAGAACGCGGAGACGAGCTTGGTGCCGGGAGCGGTCTTGAGGATCTGCAGCGCGGGACGCAGCGTGTCGGCGGTGGAGTGGCAGGCACCCGACACGAGGCCGTCGGCGTCGCCCATCTTGACCATCATGGTGCCAAAGTAGGTCGCATCGTTCATCTGCGCACGAGCCTGCTCGATGGTGACGCCCTTCTTGGCACGGAGCTCAGCGAACTTCTGAGCGTATTCCTCATGCTTGGGGCTGCTCTTGGGATCAATGACCGTGACGCCGGGCAGGTCGATGGTCGCGGGGTCGCCCAGCACGACGAGGTTCGCGAGATCTTCTTCGACGATGATCTTAGCCGCATCGATGGTGCGCTGGTCTTCGCCTTCGGGCAAAACGACGGTTTTCTTGTTGACCTTTGCCGCGGCCTTCATACGGTTCAGGAAATCGCTCATGACGCTCCTTGTAGAAACGGGTCCATCTGCGCTTGGTCGTGATGGGCTTTTGGTATGACGGGGCAATTATATTCCTCTGTGGCTATAATCGAAGGGATGAAAAGACGATGTGTGGTTGTGACGGCCGCCGCCCATCGAACGAGAGCAAGGGGCCGCCGCAGTCTGCAAGGAGCAATATCATGCAGATCAACTCTGGTCTTCCGGCTGATTTTAATCCGAGTTCCTACGACATGATCGTCGTAGGCGCTGGTTACGCGGGTGCGGTGTGCGCTCGTCGCCTTGCCGAGACCTCCGGTTTCCGTGTTGCCGTGCTCGAACGCCGCAACCATATCGGTGGCAATGCCTACGACTATTACGACGAGGCGGGCGTTCTGGTCCATCAGTACGGTCCGCACATTTATCACACGTTTAACGAGCGCGTCCACTCGTTCCTCTCGCGTTTTACCGAGTGGACCGACTATCAACACAAGGTGCTTGCAAACGTGCATGGACAGCTTATGCCCGTGCCGTTCAACCATAAGAGCCTGTTGCTCGCCTTTGGCGAGGAGCGCGGAGAGCAGCTTTTCTCCAAATTGGTGGAGACCTTTGGTAGGGACGTCAAGGTACCCATCTTGGAGCTGCGCAAGAAGAACGATCCTGATCTTGCCGAGATCGCTGATTACGTGTACGAGAACGTGTTCCTGCATTACACCATGAAGCAGTGGGGCCAGACCCCCGACCAAATCGACCCGTCGGTGACGGCGCGCGTGCCGATTTTCGTGGGCGATGACGATCGCTACTTCCCGCAGGCGCCGTTCCAGGGCATGCCCGAGGCGGGCTATACCGTGCTGTTCGAGAACATGCTCGATCATGATCTCATCGACGTGTATGTAGACGTTGACGCGCGTGACATCTTCGAGCTTGACGAGACCACCGTCAAAGTTTGCGGCAAGGTTTATGGTGGCGAGGTCGTTTATACCGGCCCGCTCGATGAGCTGTTCAACCTCGATTTGGGCGCGCTGCCGTACCGCACGCTCGACATGAAGTTCGAGACGCTCGACATGGATCAGTTCCAGCCCGTGGGTACCGTGAACTACACCGTGAGCGAGGACTTCACCCGCATCACCGAGTTCAAGAATATGACTGGTCAGGTCGTCGAAGGCAAGACCACCATCATGAAGGAGTACAGCCACGCCTATGAGCCGGGCAGTGGCCAGACTCCGTATTACGCGATTCTGAGCTCCGACAATCGCAAGCTGTATGAGAGCTATCTCGAGCGCGTGAGCCACATCACCAATTTCCATACCGTCGGCCGTTTGGCGGAGTATCGCTATTACGACATGGATGCTGTAACCGCTTCGGCCCTGAGTCTGTCTGATGAGATTATCGCCTGTCATGCTTAGTTCAGATTCTGCCGCGCCCGTGCGCGATCTTGAGCGCGAGCGCGCCGAATTCCCTGTTGAGACGCTGTCTGTTACGCCGGCGGGGAAGAGCCATAAAATTGTGACGTTCGGTATTCCGAGCTACAACGCCGCAAAGGACATGGATCATTGCATCACGTCCATCCTCGAGGGATCCAAGTTCGCTCCCGACGTGGAGATTATCATCGTCGACGATGGCTCCAAGGACGAAACGGCGCAGAAGGCCGAGGAGTGGGTCGCACGGTATCCGGGCATTATCCGTGCCGTTCATCAGGTGAATGGCGGCCATGGTATCGCCGTGCGTGCTGGACTGCGTGAGGCATGCGGCACCTATTACAAGGTTGTCGACTCGGATGACTGGCTTGACGCCGATGCGCTTTCGACCATGCTCACCATCTTGCGCGGGTTTGAGGAGCGCGACCAGCGCGTCGACTTGTTCATCTCGAACTACGTCTATGAGAAGGTGTTTGAGGGGACGCACAACACGGTGAGCTACCGTATGGCGCTTCCGCGTAAAAAGATCTTCACGTGGGACCAGATCGGTCGTTTCCGTCCCGATCAAAATCTGCTTATGCATTCGCTGTGTTACCGCACGGATGTGTTGCGCTCGCATGAGCTTCCGCTACCGCCGCATACCTTCTATGTGGATAACATCTATGCGTATGTGCCGCTGCCCAACTGCAAAACGCTGTACTACGCCGATATCGACCTGTATCGCTATTTCATCGGGCGTGAGGGGCAGAGCGTTAACGAGAAGACCATGATTAGCCGTCTCGACCAGCAGTATCGCATCACGCGCATCATGATGGAGGCCTATCACCTGTATGACGATGTCGAGCAGGACAAGCTTCGCTCGTATATGATGGGCTACTTCACCATGATGATGGCGATTTGCTCGGTTATGACTAAGCTTTCCGACAAGCCGGGTATCGATGAGGAGCTCAAGAAGCTTTGGGCCGACCTCAAGGCATACGACGAAAAGATGTATCGCAAAGCGCGTCACAGCCTGATTGGCTGGGGAACGAATCTTCCTACCAAAGCGGGTGAAACGACGACGATCGGTTTGTACCGCCTGGCGAGCAAGATCTTCAAATTCAATTAGTTTTTCAATTTGTCTTGCATGATGTTACGCGCCATGAACCACTGTGGTTCATGGCGCGTTTTTTCAAAAATGACGGAAATGCGCAATTCTTTTCGAACATGGCGGGTACAGGCAGATTTGACACTCGTCCTACCTGCGCTTTTGCTATCAAAAATCGCTGTCTACTCGGGAAGACGGAGATGATTTATGCATTTCCGTCTTTTTTTGGGCATCCGGCCGTTACACTGCAATGCCGCCGAGAGCGACCGCTTGGTAGATGGTGATGCCGAGGGTAACAACGCCAATGCCCAGAATTACGACGGCAAGTACGCGCTCAAAAGGAGTCATGATCTTTTCGTCCCCGAATTCACGACGTGCGCGCACGTAGAAGAAGATGCCGGGAATATAGGCGATGCAGCAGAGCATGAGCTGATGCACGCCCGACATAACCACGGCGACCACGAGGAAGATGACGGCGAATGCGGCGCGCACCATGTCACTTGTGGTGATACCAAATTTCTGGCGCGCCTCGGGTCCTTTCGATCCCTGTTCAACCATGAAAGCGGCGGCAAGGGCCCATGCGATGACGATGGACGCGGTGCACAGCGAATAGGCAAATTGATATGCCGCCTCGGAGAACAGCATGATGATGGCAAGCAGCTGAATCATCATGCCTGTGGTGAGGAGGCACTTGGTGGGAGCTCCATAGGTGTTGAGCTCGGCAAACGTATGGGGAAGCAGGCGCATCTCTGCCATGATTTGCATTGCCTCGGAGGCAAGGATGGTATAGGAGAGCCATGCGCCAAAGATGGAGATCACCAGACCGCCCGAGATGAAGGCGCCGCCCCACGGACCAACCGCAGCCTGGAAGATATAGGGCATCGATGGGGCGTTGAGCTGCATGAGCTCCTCACGGGTAAGGAAGCCGTAGGGGAGAATGGATGCGGCGACATAGATGATGACGAGCGCCGTGCAGCCAAGGACGGTAGCGCGCGACACGTCGGACTTGCGTTCGGCGCGGTGACCGAGCACGCTAGCGCCTTCCATACCCACGAAGACCCACATCATGACCATGAAGCAGTTGACGATTTGGTTGCCTGTGCTGCCAGGGGCGGTCTCTCCACCCAGGTTGTTGGCAAGCGTTCCCCAAAAGTCGACGGTGAACACATCAAAGCTGAACGAGAAGATCATCACGACGATGAACGCGAAGATGGGAACGAGCTTGCACACCATGACGATGGCGTTAAGGACGCTCGCCTCTTCTACGCCGCGATTGACCAGCAAGACGATGAGCCAGTTGAGCACGGAGATGAAGACGATGCTGCCGACGGTGAGTCCGTTGGAGAACGGTGGGAAAAAGTAGCCGATTGCAGTGACGAGCATGACGCCGAACGCGACGTTGCCGATCCAGATGGAAAGCCAGTAACCCCAACCCGAGACGAAGCCCACAAACGGGCCGAAGCCTGCGTTCGCGTAAGAAACGATGCCGTCAAGGTCGGGGCGGACGATCGAGAGGCGTCCGAATGTCGTGGCGAGTGCCATAAAGCCGATACCTGTGATGACCCAGGCGAGCATGGCGGGGCCGGGTGTCGCGGCAGCGGAGATGTCGGTCGAAAGCGCGAATACGCCCGAGCCGATTGACGAGCTGATGACGAGTGCCACGAGGCCGATCAGGTTGATGCCGGTTTTCTTAGGCGATTGCGTCGTGCGGGCATCATAGGACGGAACGGGCGTTTTGGCGGACATGGCGGTGCAGACCTCGTTTCATGCGGATAACAGTTCGGCGACGTAGCGTCACGATACAGAATACGGCAAAAGCCCCGTCTATTCCATGCAATCTCGATGTGCGGGCAGTCCATAAAGACTCGTCGCCTCGGTGCACCCTGCGACAATCGCAGCCTCAAGCGCGCGCGTTGCCACAAGACCGATAAGGTCGAGAGGGATTGCGGCGCCTGCCTCCGCATCCAGAGCGCCCGATGCAAGTACGTAGATGGTATCGCCATCGTTGGTGGTGTGCGTGGGGCGAATGGTGTGGGCGTAGGCGTCTGCCGCCATCTGGGCGACTTTGGTCGCCTGTGCTTTGGTGAGCGCGGCGTTGGTGACGATGCACGAAATGGTGGTGTTCGTGCGGTCAAGCGGCATGGAAAGCTGAGACGCCATGGCGATCATCGCTTCTTCCATGTCGATGATGTCGGTTCCGTCTGCGGTTGCGCGCATGCCGGCGATGGGTTTGAGCGTGGCGGGGTCGACGACGTTTCCCACGGCGTTGACGGCTGAGATGGCACCGACTTGCAGCGGACCGAGTGCGAAGGCGCGAGCACCGAGTCCGCCCTTCATGGCGCACTGAGGTCCCGCGAGCTTGCCGACCGTCGCACCTGTACCGGCGCCTACGCTGCCTTCTGCCAACGGGGAACCGGGGTCACTTCCGAGCGCCTCGCGCACCGCAGCGATGCCCGCCTGGTCGGTTGGGCGCACATCTGAGCGGCCAAAACCCAAGTCGAACAGGCAACTGGAGCAGACGATGGGGACCTTGCCCACGCCCACGTCAAGGCCGATGTCATGTGCTTCAAGTTCGCGAATGGCACCGGACGCAGCTTCGAGTCCGTAGGCGGAACCGCCGGAAAGCATGACGGCGTGAACTTTATCAACTGTATTTTCGGGTCGCAGCAGATCCGTTTCGCGGCTTGCGGGCGCCGCACCGCGCACATCGACGCCGCCCGTGGCACCCTGTGGTGCGACGATCGCCGTGCATCCGGTGGCGGCGTCCAAGTCGGTGTAATGTCCAAAGCAAAAACCGGGGATTGCGGTGATGGCGATAGGAGAGAGGCTCATGGGCTTTCCTTTCCTCAACGGATGGGTCAGATGGTTCGAAACGATTCGAGCGAGCTGTCCTTAAGCGGACCGTTCGTCTGTCTTCAAAGCGCGGACGACTTTGGCGATGGGCAGCCCGACGACGTTGTAAAAATCGCCGTCGATCTTTTCGATCAGTATGCGTCCGTATGTACCCTGGATACCGTAGGCGCCAGCCTTGTCCATCGGCTCACCTGTCGCGATGTAACGCTCGATTTCGCTGTCGTCCAATTCATAAAAGGCGACGTCGGTGATATCGACAAACGAGCGAACCGAATCGTCTCGTACAATACAGACACCGGTGGCAACTTGATGTGTGCGCCCGGAAAGTTCGCGCAACATCTGGAAGGCGTCTGCCTCGTCAACGGGCTTGCCGAGCAACTTGCCATCAAGCGTGACGATGGTGTCGGCGGCGATAACCGTCTCTCCCTGTTCACGATATTCGGATGCGACCGCTTTGGCTTTGGCGCGTGCCAGCCGTTCCACCAATTCAAAGGGCCCCTCGTTCGGGAGCGCGGTCTCGTCGATGTCTGCGGGGATAACGCGCACGTCAAACCCCGCCTCGCGCATAAGATCGATGCGACGCGGGGACTGTGAGGCCAAAATCACGTGAGGTTCCTTTCGGCGATTTACAGCTGAATGGATTCTTTAACTTTTGTGACGGCGGTTTCACCTGCGATGTCGTTGAGAATCGCCAGCGCAAAGGGGAGCGCCTGGCCCATGCCCGATGCGGTGATGATGTTGCCGTCCACAACCACGCCTCGGTCGCCCACATAGCACCCTGCGGGGAAGTTCTCTTCAAAGCCGGGGAAGCAGGTTGCCTGGTGCCCCTCAAGTAAACCGAGCTCCGCCAGGATAAACGGGGCGGCGCAAATGGCGGCAACGTGTTTGGTGACGGCAAACTCACGCACGACATCGCACACACGCTCGTCGTCACGCAGATTGGTGGCGCCGGGTAGACCACCGGGAAGCACCACGTAGTCGTATTCGGAAAAATCGACCTCGTTGAACAGCTGGTCGCAAATGAGCGGAATCTGCTGGGAGGTCACAACCTCGCGCGTATCCATAGTTGAGATGAGCGCTGCGTGGACGCCCCCTCGACGCAGCACGTCAACAACGGTCAGACATTCGATGGTTTCAAATCCATCTGCGGCGAGTACGGCGACACCGGCCATGACAGGTCCTCTCTCGTGGGGTTGAATTGAGGGTGTTATACCCGCTTGACCCGCGTAAGATGCACTACCGTTTCACAATGGAACGTTTGCGGGAACAGGTCGACCGGAGTGGCGGAAACGGGCTTGAACGTTCCCTCGTCTACGAATCTGCGCAGGTCGCGTGCGAGTGTGGCGGGATCACATGACACATATGCCACGTCGCGCGCACTCGTGCTCGCGATAAGCTCAATCGCGTCGGGCGCAAGTCCCGCGCGCGGGGGATCGACGATAAGCACGTCGGCGTCCTCATCGGGGAACTCGCGCACGGCATCGCCGCCGATGACATCAACGTTGGTGATATTGGCAATATCAAGGTTGCGGCGCAGGTCGCGCACGGATGGTCCGTACGATTCAACTGCGCTCACGAAATCGCAGCGACGGGCGAGCGGCAGTGTGAACGTGCCCGCGCCGCAATACAGGTCGATGCCGAGTTCGTCGGGTTGCGGGTCGAGCGCCTCCATCACCAGGTCGATAAGAATCTCGGCGGCGGCAGTGTTTACCTGGAAGAAGGAGGGTGCGGAAAGGCGCATGTTCTCGTCGCCGATCTTTTCGGTCCACGAGCCCTCGCCCGAGAGCGCCTCGACGCCCGTGACCTTACGTGCGCGTTTTTCGCCTTTGGACATCACGCGTACGATGCTCGTCGCTTTGATGGCGTCGCCGAGTACGCGCGACACCTGAGCGCGCGGGAAACCGCCTGTGGGGGTCCAAAGTGCCACTTCGACTGCACCTGTGCGGCGCGAGGCGCGGATGCCCGCGCGCTCAAGTTCGAGGTCGCGGGAATTACTCAGGTATCCCAGGGCGCCCACGACCGCCTTGATGTTTTTGGCCTGCTTTTTCTCAAAGAGGGGGCAGGTGCCGACCTTCACGATCTGCTTGGGGTCACGCCCGTGCATCCCCAGGCGAAAACGTCCGTTTTCACGCACGGGGGCGAGCTCGACCTTATTGCGATATCCCCAGGCATCCTTGGCATGGCGCAGGGGTTGCACGAGCTCGTCGACCTCGTCTGCGGTGAACTTGCCGATACGTGCGAGCGTCGAACGCAGGTTTTCCACCTTCGCCGCATGTTGAGCCTCCCACGACAGGTTGCCCCACGGGCAGCCCCCGCATACACCGATGAACGGACAGGGAGCGCTTATACGGGAAGGAGAGGGCTCGAGCACATCTTCGACGACAGCGCGCGAAAACGAGGGGCCATCCTCGACGATGCGTGCATCAACGACGTCGCCGACCAAGCCGCCCGAGACGAACACCGCTTTGCCTTCAGGCGTGCGAGCCAATCCGTTTGGCCCGTAGGTCATGGTTTCGATGGTGAGCTGCATGGTCGGTCCTCTCGGCTGCAAGCTGCAAATACCCGATACATACGAAAAAGGCCCCGTTACCGGAGCCTAGACAAATCCTGTGGTGGAGACGAAGGGGATCCGCGTTCGGCTTCGCCGCCCGCTCCGGCTTCGGGCGCCTCCGGTGCCCTCGCCCGCTTGCGGGAAACGCTCCGCGTTTCCTGGTTCGCTCGCGCCCTCTCGGGTTCGATCCCGGCTCGATGGATGTATATGAAAAGACCCCGTTGCCGGGGTCTTGAAAAATCCTGTGGTGGAGACGAAGGGGATCGAACCCTCGACCTCCTCGATGCGACCGAGGCGCTCTCCCAGCTGAGCTACGTCCCCAGGACAAGTGATTATTCTAGCAACCATGTGCCGCTTGTCAATGAAAAACTAACACGCTTCGCATTCGAGGCACAAAGAAACCGCCCCTCACTTCACGTAAATGAACCCACCTCTGCAAGGTGGGTGCCCTCATCGTCCAGTTCCAGCTTCCTTAACAACGAAGGATACCTGTACTACGCACGACGTTTGGGCTCCCTAAATAAACGCGACGGTTCACCCAGTTGCTCCGCGAGGGGCGGAACACCTTTATCATAAAATACGCCGCCTGCGATACCAGTCTTGACTTACAAAAATTGTTAGCGGATGATGGTGTGCAGGCCGCATCTCTGCGGCTTTCTTTATATCGAGAGGTCTTTGATCGCCATGAATTCCCTGCTCAAACCCACGTCGATCGAATCGTGTGCACTTTGTCCGCGCGCATGCGGGGCACATCGAGCGTTCGGTGACAGCGGCGTTTGCGGGGCTGCCGATGCGCTCAAGCTCGCTCGCGCGGCGCTTCATATGTGGGAAGAGCCGCCTATTTCGGGTGAGCGCGGATCGGGGACGATCTTTTTCAGCGGCTGTCCGCTTAAATGCGTGTACTGCCAAAACCACGAGATTTCGACGGGGAACTTCGGTATCGAAGTGCCAGCTGAGCGTTTGGTCGAAATCATGTTCGAGCTGCAAGACCAAGGTGCTCACAACATCAATCTCGTGACGGCGACGCATTACGCGCACTTGCTGCCACACGCCGTTTCCCAGGCTCGCGCGCAGGGGCTTGCCATTCCCATCGTGTACAACACGAGCGGATATGAACGGGTGGAGGCCGTGGCCGAACTGGGTGATGTGGTGGATGTCTGGCTCACGGACTACAAGTACGCAAGCGACGAGTTGGGTCGCGAGCTGTCCCATGTTTCCGATTACCCTGACGTTGCCGAGCGTGCGCTCGTGCAGATGTGCAAGGAGATCGAGCGCCGCGGTGGAGCGCTTTCAGATGCCGACGGTATGATGAAGCGAGGCACCATCGTGAGGCATCTGGTGCTTCCCGGACATGCGGACGATTCGTGCGCAGTGCTCGACCGCATTTGGAATGCAGTGGGCGACGTGCCGATTTCCGTTATGAACCAGTACACGCCCAACGCCGCGATGCGCGTGGCAGGCGGACTGCTCTCCCGTGCCGTGACGACCGAAGAGTATGAGCAGGTGCTCGACCACGCGGATGACCTTGGGTTCACGACCATGTTTTGGCAGGAAGGTGGAGCTGTTGATGAGAGCTTCACACCGCCGTTCGATACCACGGGTGTCCTGAAACCGAGCGCTTAGATGCCGTGTTAAGCGTTTGGGCGTGTTGTTAAGCCTTCGGCGGTGCGCGAATCTCCTCAGACGGACGAGTATACTTTTATCCCATTGAACGTTATCGACGCGCCTGTTCGGCCGTCTGCAAAGAAGGGTTAGCGTATGGTGGATTCTCCAGCTACTCCGCTCACCGACGATGAGAGAGCCGAGCTCGAGGCCTTGCGTGCCGAGAAGGCCAAGCGGGAAGAAGAGGAGCGCGCTCGAGCGGAACGTGCCGAGCTCGAGGCTCTGCGCGCCGAGCGGGTGGCCCATGCGTCGGCTGCCTCTGCCGTTGCCGCGCCTGTAAGCGCCCCTGCTGAGGAAAAGCCTGCGAACGCCCCGGCACCTCGTACGCCCACATCGGTTTCGACTCAAGCTGCGGCGAACGCACCCCAACCCGTTCAAACGGAAAAGAGCTTCGGTGAACGCATGGTGACCTCGGATTCCGTGGATGACGATGGCATCCCCACCATGCCCATGGCGCAAAAAATCATCGTCGCCATCTGTCTTCTCGCCGTCACCGGCTTTGTGATTTACAACTTCGTCAAATAAACGGTCGCGGGCGCCTGTCTGGAAGGACGGGCGCCTATCTTCAAGAGGGAAAGAAGGAACCCAACATGGCTTTGACTGATGCCACTTATCCGACCGATGTTTCAATGAACACGGACCTCTACGAGCTCACTATGGCTCAGGGCTATTGGGAGTGCGGCCACCTCAATGAGCAGGCGTGCTTCACGGCGTTTTTCCGCGATGCCCCGTTTGAGGGCGGCTATGCCGTGATGTGCGGTACCGCTGAAATCGCCGAGCTCATTGAGAATCTGCGTTTCACCGAGCAGGACATCGCCTATCTCGCGGAGCTTGAGGCTCCGGCGGGCGGCAAGCTCTTCAAGCCCGGATTCCTCGAGTACCTGCGCGATTTCCGCCCGCATGTGGATATCGACGCCATTGCGGAGGGCGAGCTCGTGTTCCCGCGCGAGCCCATGGTCCGCGTGATCGGACCCATGCTCGACTGCCAGCTCGTTGAGACGGCGCTGCTCAACATCGTCGGCTTCCAAACGCTTGTGGCGACCAAAACCGCCCGCGTGGTTCAGGCTGCGAAGGGTCGTCCCGTGGCCGAGTTCGGCCTGCGCCGCGCTCAGGGCCCCGATGGCGGCGTGGCAGTTGCCCGTGCCAGCTATGTGGCGGGTGCCGCTTCCACCTCGAATATCCTCGCCGGTCGTCGCTATGGCATTCCCGTTTCGGGTACGCATGCGCACAGCTGGGTCATGAGTTTTGAAAACGAGCTTGAGGCGTTCCGCGCGTTTGCCAAGAGCTCCCCGCGCAACTGCACGCTGCTCGTCGACACCTTCGACGTTCGTGCCGGCATCGAAAACGCCATCATCGTCGCTCGGGAGATGGAGGCGGCGGGCGAGCGCCTGGCGGGTATCCGCATCGACTCGGGCGACTTGGCCAAGCTGTCCGCGTATGCGCGCCGTCGCTTTGACGAGGAGGGTCTCGATTACGTCAAGGTCGTGGTGTCCAACGATTTGGACGAGCATACGATCACCTCGCTGTTCAACCAGGGCGCCCCGGTGGATGCGTTCGGCGTGGGTACCAAGCTTGCCACCTGCTACGATCAGCCGGCGTTGGGTGCGGTGTACAAACTCGCCGCGCGTCGCGATAGCGTCGACGAGCCGTGGACGCCGGTCATGAAGCTCTCAGAGCAGCCTTACAAGCGCACGATCCCCGGCATTCAAAACGTGCGCCGCTACATGGACGCCTCGGGCTCTCCCGTATGCGATATGGTTTACGACGAGGCGTACCTGCAAGGTGAGGGCGCCCAGCGCGGACAGACGCTCGTTTCGGTGAACGACGCGGCGCTGGTGACGGATGTCTCCGGCTTCGAGTCGCGCGAGCTGCTGGTTCCCGTGACCCGCGATGGCAAGAGCGTGGCTCCACGTGAGGACATCGAGGACGCACGCGCTCGCTGCGCCGCCGCACTCGCGTCGCTCGACGGAGCTTACAAGCGCTTCCTGTATCCGCAGACGTATGTGGTGGGCATGGAGCAGGGGCTTGCGTCCATGCGCGATGACCTCGTGCGCGAGCGCATGGCCGCCGCTTCGAACGTGCTTCCGTGGAAGACCAAGTAGGCGTTTTCGAATCGATGTGACGAAGGATTGGATATGGCCTCTACGCGTAAGACCATGGTTGTGAAAATCGGCTCGTCCACGCTGGTGGGCGAGGACCGCGCCCTGCGTCGCGATTTTATCGCCGAGCTTGCCTCGCAGGCTCGCGAGCTGCGCGAACTCGGGTGGAATCTTGTGGTGGTGAGCTCCGGTGCCATTGCATGCGGTGCACCGTCGCTTGGGTTTGAACGTCGACCCACCGATATGCCCAGCTTGCAGGCGTGCGCTTCGGTGGGGCAGTGCATCCTTTCGGCCGTGTATGACGAGGAGTTCCGCGCTGCGGACCTGCTGACCTCGCTTGTGCTGCTCACACGCCACGACACGGCGCGTCGTAGCTCGTACCTGCATGCGCGCGACGCCCTTACGCGCCTGGTCGAGCTCGGCGTGGTGCCCGTGGTGAACGAGAACGACACCACGACGGTCGATGAGATCAAGTTCGGCGACAACGACACGTTGGCGGCTTTGGTGAGCTGCCTGGTTTCGGCAGACCTGTGCGTCACGCTCTCCGATATCGATGGCCTGTATACGGCCAATCCCTCGCTTGACCCCGATGCGAAGTTCATCCCGCGCGTGGAAAAGATCGACGCGACGATTATCGGATCGGCGGGCGATTCGACCACCGCGGTGGGTACGGGCGGTATGATCACGAAGATTCGCGCCAGCCGCATCCTGATGACCGCGGGCATCGAAAGCGTGATCTGCTCGGGTGAGGAACAGCGCCCACTTGTGCGCTTAGCACGCGGCGAGCAGGTGGGAACGCGCTTTGTCCCGCCTGCGGAGCGTTTTGAGATTGCCCCGCGCAAACTGTGGATCGCCTTGGGCGACAGCACCCATGGCACGGTGACGGTGGATGCCGGTGCCGCAAAGGCGCTCGTAGAGCGCGGTGGATCGCTGCTGCCCGTTGGCATCACCTCGGTGGAGGGTGCGTTCAATGCGGGCGACATCCTGGACGTGCGCGATGTCGACGGCATGACCTTGGCGCGCGGTATCGCGGAGGCGGGAAGCGATGAGCTGTCGCTTGCCGCCGGTCGTCGCCAAGAGGAGATCGCCGGCAATCGCCTGCTCGCCAATTTGGCGGATAAGCCTGCGATTCATCGCGACAACCTCATCGTGTTCGCATAACGCGTTTAATTGATACGTTTCGTTTCGGCATCCTTTTGGGGGTTGGGCAGAAATGGATAGTTTGTTCGAGTATGTTTCTGATTTAGCGACGTCCGCAAAGGCCGCTTCACGCCCGTTGAGCTTTGCGTCTGACGATGCGCGTTGTGCTGCGGTGCGCGGCATGGCCGCCGCGCTGCGTGCTCGTGCCGACGAGGTGCTTGCGGCAAATGCCGAAGACATGGATGCGGCTCGTGCAGCGGGAATCGATGCGGGTCTGCTCGATCGCCTGCTTTTGACGAACGAGCGCATCGAGGGTATGGCCGCGGGTTTGGAAAAGCTCGCCAACCTGCCCGATCCTGTTGGTCGCGTGCTTGAGGAGCGCACCATCGATCAGGGTGTCGAACTGCAAAAGGTGAGCGTGCCGCTGGGCCTCGTTGCCATGGTGTACGAGGCGCGCCCCAACGTCACGGCGGATGCGGCGGGCATCTGCATCCGCACGGGCAACGCCTGCATCCTGCGCGGCGGATCACTTGCACAGCGTTCGTGTGTGGCGATTGCGCATGTCCTTGCCGACGCGGTCGAGGCGGCGGGATTCCCGCGTGAGGCCGTCACCATCATCGAGACTACGGATCGCGAGGCCACGGGTGCGCTTATGAGCCTGCGCGGCGTGGTCGACGTCCTTATTCCGCGCGGCGGTGCAAATCTGATTCAGCGCTGTGTGCGTGAGAGCCTGGTTCCCGTTATCGAGACGGGCACGGGCAACTGCCATATCTACGTGCATGAAAGCGCCGATTTTGACAAGGCGCGCGCGATTGTGATGAATGCCAAAACGCAGCGTGTGGGCGTATGCAACGCCGCCGAGTCGCTGCTGGTGGACGAGGCGATTGCCGCAGAGTTTTTGCCGGGCATGTTCGATGCGCTTTCCCGCGCGGAAGTGTGTGCGCATGGTGATGCTTTGACGCGTGAGATTTTGGGCGATGCTCTGCCTTCTGCTTGGTTTACCGATGCCACCGAAGACGATTGGGGTCGCGAGTATCTGGCGCTCGAAATCAGCGTGCATGTGGTCCGTAACATCGATGAGGCAATCGAGCATATCAACACCTATGGCACGATGCACTCCGAAGCTATCGTTGCCGAGGATACCGCCGCATGCGAGCGGTTCTTGCGTGAGGTAGATGCAAGTTCCGTGTATGCCAACGCCAGCACGCGTTTCACCGATGGCGGTGAGTTCGGCTTGGGCGCCGAGATCGGCATTTCGACCCAAAAGCTCCATGCGCGTGGACCCTTCGCCGCCGAGGCTCTGACCACCTACAAGTACCTGCTGAGGGGCACTGGCCAGGTGCGTCCGTAGGGACCGCAAATCGCTCTATGCTCAAACAACCCTTAGGGTGGGTGTCCGTATATCATCCGGCGCTCGGACAGTCCTGCTCACGACGGAGGCGCCACTGGCGCCTTCTGTTCGTGCGGAACTCGCGGCGGACGATATATGGGACACCCATTCGCGGCTTGTTTCGGGTCAGGCTATACACGGCAATGAGACTGGATCAATGTCGCATATTCGGCAATGAGACCAGACGGATATTGCAGAAATGCATCGAAACGTGCAACAAAGGTCTAGTCTCAATGGTGAGTTTGCAATATCCGTCTGGTCTCAATCTCGATTTGAGTGGCCTACTAAGCTCACATGCAGGCCCCGCAGATTGCTTCCCGGAGGGCGTTTTGTGGAGCGTGGCGGAACCACGCCCGAAGGGAAATTATCTGCGGGGCTAACGTGCAGTAAAGGTGACCTTACTCCGCCTGGAACGTATCGCGGTCGGGGGCGAAGCTCTGCATGGCCTCGATGGTGCGGGCGAACAGCTCGTCAAGCTCCCAGCCGAGCATCTCGGCACCGGAACGGATCACGTCGCGCGAAACGCCGGCGGCAAAGCGCTTGTCCTTGAACTTCTTCTTGAGCGACTTCACGTTGAAGTCCATCACACTCTTGGACGGACGCATGACCACGGCGGCGCCGATGAGGCCCGTGAGTTCCTCGGTGGCGAACAGGATCTTCTCCATCATGAGTTCGGGCTTGGGGAGCTCCGTGTTGAAATCGCTGGTGTGCGACTGGATGGCTCGGATGAGTTCGGGGGTGCCGCCCGCTTCCTCGATAAGTGGCGCGGCGTACAGCGTGTGTTTGGCAGGCTCGTCGTCGTGCTCTTCCCAGTCCAGGTCGTGCAGGAGGCCGACGATGCCCCAGAACTCCTCATTCTCGGGATCGAACTCGCGGGCAAAATAGCGCATGGTCTGCTCGACCGTCTCGCCATGCTCGATGTGGAACGGATCCTTGTTGTGCTCGGAGAGCAGGGCAAATGCCTCATCGCGCGTCATTCCGGCGGAAAGAGTCGCCATGGGAACCTCCTCAGATACAAGCATCCCCGTGTTACGCACTCAATGAGATATGCGACACGGGCATGCCAATGGTGCCCCGTCAATGCGGGGCAGATGAACTGCGGACACTATAGCACGGCAAAGCGTCAGTTCAAGCTGTGCTCATCTGCGGAGATGGCGGCGATAAAACGCTCGTCTGCATCTTCCGTGGCAAGGTTGAGTGCGACGGCGAGTTCCTCAACGGCACGCCGGCGGGCTTCCTTCAAGATGCGCGTGTAATAGCTACTCGGCTTTTTGCCGATTTTTTCGGCATGCGCAATGCGGTGGCGCATGGTTTTGAATATACGTACGGTTTCGGGCGCGCCGAGTTTGAGCTGCTGCTTAAAGTAAGTTTCCTCCAGCGAGCTGTTGCGCTCGGTAAACGTATCGACAGCCAGTTCACCATAGCGGTCGAGTATTTCCTCAGCGTCTTCGCGCGAGATGGCGCAATGCAGGCGTCCCTCTTGAGACTGGGGGAACATGAGCTGCGTTGCCGCATGGCCCGATTTTGCATGGAGAATAATCATGGGCGTTGGGTCGTCGTTGGTGAATCCCACAACGGTGCAAACTCCTTGCCCGGGATGAATAACGTGCTGGCCGATTTCGAACATGCTGACTCCAACCGATACTCTGCAAAACCAACTGATACTCCGTGAATAACTTTCCCAATTTTACCATGATTACGTGGGCTTTTAATGATAATTACTACAATTCGAACACATTTCGCTCCCCACAAACCAAGGGGGTAAAACGTCAAACTTCAGGTCCAAATGCGCAGGAAAATCCGCATTTCGTGTAAGAGTTGTTACGTTCGTATAATTCGCCGTATTTTATTAGGAAATATGCTTGCGAGCCGCTCCACTATGCTACAGTAGACCGCGCTTGTACATGGGCCCTGCGAGAAGGACATTTCAGGGCCATAAGTTTGAGGAGGACCTCTATGCCGGAAAAGATTGAAGAGCTGGTACGTGCTGCGCTTGCAGCTGCACAGGAAGCGGGCGACCTGCCTGCGTTCGAGCTTGAGGATTGCGGCATTGAGCGACCGGCAGACACCTCTCATGGTGAGTGGACGTCGACGTGCGCACTGAAGTCTGCCAAGTTGGCTCACTGCGCTCCGCGTGCCATCGCCGAGGCTGTTGTCAAGCACATGCCCGAGAGCGCTGAGATCGAGAAAGTTGAGATCGCCGGCCCCGGTTTCATCAACTTCTATCTGAATACCGTTGCCCAGACCACCATCTTCGGCGTTGCCCGTGAGCAGGGTATGGACTTCGCCAAGTCCAACGTCGGTGGCGGCGTCAAGACCCAGATCGAGTTCGTGTCCGCCAACCCGGTCGGCCCCATGCACGTGGGCCACGGCCGCTGGGCCGCACTCGGTGACTCCATGTGCAACGTCATGGCGCATGCCGGTTATGACATCGAGCGCGAGTTCTGGATCAACGACTACGGCAATCAGATGAACACCTTCGGCAATTCCATCTCCAAGCGCTACATGCAGCTTGCCGACATCATGAAGAAGCGGGGTTGCGACATCGATGCCGCCCGCGACTTCCTGGCTCAGGACCGCGACAACTACGTGCAGGACGAGGCTGACGAGCATCTCGACAGCCATCCCTACATGGACGAGTTCACCGCTGACCTCGGCAAGGACTCCTACGGTGGAACCTATATCATCGACGAGGCCGCCAACTTCTGGAAGACCGATGGTGACAAGTGGGTCAACGCCGACGCGCAGGAGCGCATGCTCGAGTTCCGTGAGCGCGGTTACCAGAAGATGCTCAAGGACATGAAGGAGACCTGCCACGACGTTCGCTGCGACTTCGACGTGTGGATGAGCGAGCGCACCATGTACCAGAAGGACTGGACGGGCACCTCTCCGGTTGAGCGCGCTTACGACAAGCTCGACAAGATGGGTTACCTCTACACCACCGACGACGGTGCGCTGTGGTTCAAGTCCACTGAGTTCGGCGACGACAAGGACCGCGTCATCAAGAAGTCCAACGGTGACTATACCTACTTCTCGTCCGACATCGCCTACCACTGGAACAAGTTCCAGCGCGTCGACCTCGTTCTGGACATTTGGGGTGCCGACCACCACGGTTACATCCCGCGCGTCAAGGCCGTCTGTGACGCTCTCGGATATCCCGGACAGTTCGAGGTGCCGCTGGGACAGTTCGTCAACCTGCTGCGTTCCGGCAAGCCGGTTCGTATGTCCAAGCGTAAGGGCACGATGATCACCTTCCGCGAGCTCATCGACGAGGTCGGTGCCGACGCAGCCCGTTACACGCTCGTGAGCCGCTCCTCCAACCAGACCATCGACTTCGACATCGACGCGGTCAAGGAGAAGAGCCAGTCCAACCCCGTGTACTACGTGCAGTACGCGCACGCCCGTATCTGCTCCATCCTGCGCAAGGCCGCCGGCGTGACTTTCGAGCAGGCAGAGCTCATGGGCATGGAGAACGTTGCCGTGAAGGCCATCGGTTCTGACGTGGACTACGCGCTGCTGTCCGATCCCACCGAGCTGGCGCTTGCCCGCAAGCTCTCCGAGCTCGAGGACCTCATCGCCGGTGCCGCCCGCGACCGCGCTCCGTTCCGTTTGACGCACTACGCCGAGGAACTCGCCGCCGGTTTCCATAGCTTCTACCAGGCTTGCCAGGTGCTGCCGAGCGAGGGGCATCCGGTTGACCCCGAGGTCACCCGTGCCCGTTTGGCCGCCTGCGACGCCGTTCGCTCCGTGCTCGTGCTCGTGCTGAGCCTCATCGGTGTTTCCGCACCTACCAAGATGTAAGGCTGTTTGCATAAGCGTGCTTGCGTGCGGCTAATTAACCTGTCTGGTGATTTATTTGCATGAGTGCATTTGAGTCGCTGCTTCGGGTCCAACTTTCGGGTTGGGCCCGATTTTTTGTTTAGCGCGCGGGTGAGTGGACAATATATGTGGTATATTCAGTCGCGACGTAACCGTACGTCTCCCATTTCAACGTTATCCCATTTCTCATTATTTGGTTTGCCATCCGCGTTTAAGTGGATTGCCGTGGATAAACGCGAGTAGAAAGTGAAACCGCGTGTCTGACGAAAAGAATATCGAGAACGTGTCCGCTCAGCCTGAGGCACCTGCCGCCAGCATGGCGTCCGGGGATAAGCCCAAGCGCCGTCCCGGTCGCCCGCGCAAGACGAAGGCCGCTGATCAAAAGTCCGCTGAAGCTGCTGAGGATACGAAACCCGAAAAGGCTGCCAAGCCTAAAAGGGCTGCGAAATCGGTGAAGACCGCAGAGTCTGCCGAAGCGGAGGAAAAGCCCGCCAAGCGTCGCGGACGTCCGCGTAAGACGGCAGATACGAGTGCCGTTGCTTCCACTTCCGCAGTTGCCGAGTCATCTGAGGTGTTGCAGGCACGTGCGCTGGCGCAGATTTCCCAAGCTTCTGTGGTTCGCCGTCAGCGCCGTCAGGCTGAACGAGCGGCAGAAATGCTGTCGTCTACCGACGCTGCGATTTCTGCGGCCCCCAAGGCCCAGGCATCTGAGCCCGCTTCTATTGCTGAAGCTTCCGATGCTCCCGCCACCGCCCAAGTTGCCGACGTTGATTCCGCGCCGCGTCCGAAGCGTCGTGGTCGCAAGCCCAAAGCGGTTGCCAATGACGAAAAAGCCGCACTCGCCGCGCAGCAAGCTACGATTCTCGAGGCCGCTCGCGCTGCACATGAGGCTGAGGCCGCGGGTTCCGAGCCCGCCGAGCAGGTTGAGCCCGCCGATGATTCCGCGAGCCCTGCGCCTGCGGAGCAGGCTGAGGTTGTCGATCAGTTCGCAGAAAGCGAGAAGACCGAAGGCGCCGAGGCAACGGAGGCTTCTGGACGCAAGCCGCGCCGCATGCATCAGAAGCGTACCGATGCCGAGCATACGGAATCTTCTGAAAGCACCGAGCATGTTGCCGACGAGTCTTCGTCCGCCAAGGCGGGAAAGGACGGCAGGGCGGCTGAAAAGCGCGAGCGTGTTGACCGTACGACCAAGAATCGCGAGCGTCGCGAGCGCCAGCAGGCAAAGCGCAAAGAGCGCAACAACCGCTATCTACCCACCGAGCCTACGCTCACGCGCGAAGAACTCGAGGGCATGAAGGTCGCCGAGCTGCGCGAAAAGGGCAAAGAGCTCGAGCTTGACGTGACGGGCAAGAAGAAGGCCGAGCTCGTGGAGGAAATCTACGCCGCTGCGGCCCGCGCCGAGGGCTTCCGCGACGTCGAGGGTATCCTCGATATGGACAACCAGGGTTTTGGCTACATCCGTGTGCACGGGTACATGCCCTCTCGCGACGACGCCTTCGTACCCGCTCCACTCGTCCGCGCCGCGGGTCTGCGTCCGGGCGACTATATCGCCGGTACGCTGCGTCCCATGCGTCCCAACGATAAGCTGCCCGGCTTGGGCAAGCTCCGTTCAGTGAACGGTATGGCCCCCGAGGACATCAAGCGTCGTCCCAAGTTCGCCGACCTCACGCCCATTTATCCCAACGAGCCGCTCGTCATGGAGCATGGCAAAGATTCCATCACGGGTCGCGCCATCGATATCGTGAGCCCGATCGGCAAGGGCCAGCGTGGTCTGATCGTGTCTCCGCCCAAGGCCGGTAAGACGACCATCCTCAAAAAGATTTGCCAGTCCATTGCCATCAACAACCCCGAGGTTCACCTCATCTGCCTGCTGGTCGACGAGCGCCCCGAGGAAGTCACGGACATGCAGCGCTCCATCAAGGGCGACGTGGTCGCCTCGACGTTCGATATGCCCGCTGACAACCACACGCGCGTTTCCGAGCTCGTGATCGAGCGCGCCAAGCGCATCGTGGAGATGGGTGGCGACGTCGTGGTGGTGCTCGACTCCATTACGCGCCTTGCCCGCGCGTACAACCTTGCCGCGCCTGCTTCGGGCCGTATCCTTTCGGGTGGCGTGGATTCCGCCGCGTTGTACCCGCCCAAGCGCTTCTTGGGAGCCGCGCGCAACATCGAGAATGGCGGCTCACTCACCATTTTGGCCTCCGCACTCATCGACACGGGTTCCAAGATGGACGAGGTGATTTTCGAGGAGTTCAAGGGCACCGGCAACATGGAGCTCAAGCTCGACCGCGAGCTTGCCGATCGCCGCATCTTCCCGGCTATCGATCCGGTGGCGAGTGGTACGCGCAACGAGGACCTGCTCATCAGCGAGCAGATGCGTCCGTTCGTGTGGGGCATCCGCCGTATTCTCGCCGGTATGAACAACACCGAGCGCGCCGCGGCCTCGTTCATAAAGGGCCTCAAGGGCACGAATTCCAACCAGGAGTTCCTCATCCGAACCGCCAAGAAGGCCGCCGACCACCCCGATTTGATGTAACGGTTTCCGACAAACTGCCGCCTTGATATCGAGGACTTGGCATAATTCCTGCGGGTGTGGTTCGGCTTCGCCTCACAAAACACCCTCCGGAAATATGCCAGGTCCTCACCTTTTCCAATGGCACTGCCTGGTCGACAAGCTGTCAATTCAGCGCGCGGACTGCTTCCCGTAGGGCGTTTTTGTGGAGCGAAGCGAAACCACGCCCGAAGGGAAATTGTCCGCGCGTCTAAGATCTCTCTATGGTCGGCTTGAGCTGTAATCTACAGGATGCCGAGATGGCGCTCCACGGCGAGTGCGGCCTTATAGGGCAGAACGCGCGAGAGGGCGTAATACGCCTTCATATCAAGCGAAGGGATGCAAAGGCCCTTTCCCGTATTCGAGGCCTTGAGAGCGGCTGTGACGACGTGGTCGACACGCTCGAATCCGATCGCGGTCATCGCTTGCGCTGCTGCCTCATCGCCCGCTTTGTCGAGGAATTCCGTCTGCATGAACTTGGGGCATACGGCGGTGACGTGGATGTCGCAATCGCCCAGCTCGGCGTCGAGTGAGCGGGAAAGGTCGAGCACGAAGCGTTTGGCGGCGGAGTATACCGCGAGTTTGGGCTGAGGGACGAACGACGCCACGCTGGCGATGTTGATGATGCGCGAGCCCTCATGCATATAGGGAAGCGTGCGGCAGATCATCTCGACGGGGGCAAGCATGAGGAGCTTGACCATCTTTTGCGCATCCTGCTTTCCCTGAGTGGCAAACGCACCGAAGGTGCCGAAACCCGCGTTGTTGACTAGGAGCGATACCTGTACGTCAGGAATTTCGGTAAGAGCGCCCTCGATAACCTCGAATGATGCGGTATCGGTCAAATCGAGGCAGAAGGGTCGGACGGGGGTCGAACAAGTACGGCGCAGCGCCTCAAGGCGTTCGGCGCGGCGTGCGATTACCCAAATCTCGTCGACGTGTCCCGCTTCTCCGGCATCGATACGCTTGACGAACTCACGGCCCAACCCAGAACTTGCACCCGTTACGATGGCAATACGCGACATGATCGCTCCTTACTGGCAAAATCGCGGTACCCACTCCATAATGGGCACCGGGCATTCAATATGACCCTTGTTCCCGATTGCCCTGTTTTACAAACACATTGGGCTTGATTGCTTTTTACGCATAATGCTCTCTTTGCCCATCTTGTCGAGGGATGTTTTCCTTCAATCGCCTTATTTCGCAAATGTCTTGCCATGTACTTGTAACGTGTGAGGGGGAAATGTTTCAGAAGATGTCAAACACATGGTGATAACGCTTGCAAATACCTGCGGGTTTTCGCATAATAGTTCGAAGATCGCGACGGAAAACGCAGATGAAACGAACCACAATCCGTTGCTCGGGGGATACATTCTCCCATAGCTGCTTTCATCATCTTTTCCAGCGACCGACTCACGGTTTTCTTTCGCTGCGCGTACGGCAAAATCGTGGGCCATTGTGACGGACGCATGGGTGATGGAGGAGCACGTCATGGCAATTGCAAAGACTGCGTATCGCAAGAACGCCATCGGTATTTCCGCTGGTTTGGGTATTGCCGCGCCGCTCGCCGCATATGCCGCGACCTTGCCGTTCGATGGTGTGAACGAAATCGTCCGCATGGACGCCATGCCTTTTGCCGCGGGTATCCTCGCAGGCGTGGGCATGCTCGCCGTTACCGGGCATGTGCTCGATGCTCGTGCGGACCGAGTTGCGGACGAAGAGGTGCGGGATATCCCCTCGGGATTACAGGCTTTTGCCCATATGGCTTCTCAAGAGCAGGGGAGCGGTGTTCATGAGGAGTCGGCGCGTCGCGGTTCACGTTTTGTGCATGGTGCCTCGGACGATGTTCCGGTGATTTCGCGTGCGGCCAATGCGCTTGACGAGGCTGCGGCATGGACTGACATCGACGCCGTGTTTGATGATACATCCCCCGTCAACTGCGACCCTGCACACTCCAATGACGTGTACCAGATTGCATTCGAGGAGCTGCGTCGCTCTGCAGCTGTAACGGACGCGCCTGCGTCTGTGCAGGGCAGTGCCTATACATCCCCCTCGGCCGGATCGACGGCGATGTACATGTCGCTCGCCGGTGTGCCGCAGGCCGCCTCTGCGGCTGCCGCACCCGTATCTTCCACCGGCGCAACGTATTCCACTTCCGCTGCTGCAACGCAGGCGTCAAATGCCTTTGCGGGGACCTTCATGCCGTATGACGATCTTGACGAGGTGTCCGATTACCAGGCGGCCATCGAGTCGCTGTACGGGCCCAAGAGCTGCATTCCCCAGCAGCCGATCATTTCCGCCCCAACGTCTGCGACTGCTGCTGGAGCTGTGGCCCCCACGCCTGCGGCTGCGTCTCCCATTGCCTCATCTGTGGCTACGCATGAGGTGAACGTTCCTGCGGCGGATTATTCCGGCCATGAGGATATGTGGGCGGCTGCTCTTGCGATTCTGGATGAAGAAGAGCTTCCCGTGGCTGAACCGCGCTTCGTTCCAAATGACGCCGCCTCTGCTGAGGCTGCCCGAATGGCGGCCGTTGCGGAAGGGGAGAATGCGACCAAGCTGCACAGCCGCGTCAACTCGCTGATCGAGGAAGAGTTCGAGCATGTCGAGTCCAAGAGCGTGCGTCGTACAACACACGAGTATCTCAAGGTCATCGAGGGTGGAACCGCTGCGATGCCCGCACTGAAACGCGCCGAGGCGTAAGTGATTCAAAAAACGTTTATCACGCAGCTTCGTTCAAGGGCGAGCCTTTCATGGCTCGCCCTTATGTGTATCGCAATCGTATGCATATGGGGTAACTCGCTCGTCCCTGGCGAGGGCAGCGGTGGCATGAGCCTTGCGGTGGTTGAGGCGATTCGACGTGTGTTGGCCTCACTTGGGCTGCCCTTTGATTGGGTTACCAACTTTATCGTGCGTAAGACAGGCCATTTTATGGAATACCTGTTGCTTGGCGTGGTCTCCTTTCAAGCCTTTAAAGCGCATGACGTATCTCGTGGAGCACTGGTTGCGGTAGTGCTCACCTGTGTGATGACCGCTTCTATTGACGAGACGATTCAGCTGCTTGTTCCGGGTCGCTGTGGGCAGATTGTAGACGTGCTGCTCGATTGCTGCGGCGCGGTGTCGGGCATCGTGTTGCGATTTGCATCGATTCACGTTCATGTGCGGAAGGAAACGCGCTAAGGGTTTGTTCATATGCGTTATGCGTCGAGGTCCTGCGCCGAATGACTGGGTGTGGGCGAAGGTCTCCGAGGGGCGCTCGAGCTTTTGACCGAGGTCCTGCGCCGAACGCTTGCGCGTTCAGGTGTCGGGCAGTTTCGCGCGCTTGCGATCTCTGCAGAAGCCTTGCAATGCTTGTGCAGGCTTGTTGTGTCCAGACAACATGACGTTTCTTCTGGTTTTGGTTCTCATTGTGATGGAGCATGTTTTCCAAAAATATGCTTGCATCCGTGGCACTTAGTGTGCATAATAATCTAGCTGTGCGAGAGACACATGGTGGGTGTAGCTCAGTTGGCTAGAGCGACGGGTTGTGGTCCCGTAGGTCGAGGGTTCGAGTCCCTTTACCCACCCCATTCCTCTCTTGTGCGCAGATGCAAATGGACCGTTAGCTCAGCTGGCTAGAGCAGGGGACTCTTAATCCCAAGGTCCAGGGTTCGAATCCCTGACGGTCCACCACATTGCATCCTTTGGTACATACGGACCGTTAGCTCAGCTGGCTAGAGCAGGGGACTCTTAATCCCAAGGTCCAGGGTTCGAATCCCTGACGGTCCACCATTGAATTTGAGGCTCCTGCAAAGGAGCTTTTTTCATGACTGAAGCACACGCATGGATTCGAACCTGCCCACGGAGCGGAGCTTAAAAGGATTGCTCCGGCGCTAAATCAGGTCGCATTTTGGAAGAGTGGTCAATTTACGCCATACTGGGGCATTTGGGTCCTCGGTTTGATAGCAAAACGCCTTTGGGAACGTCCATCCGGGAATGCCCGTCAACAAAACCGCAGGATTCGCAAAGTTACTTGTGCCGGATGATTTGAAAAATGTCGTTTAACATCGTTCGAACACCCCAGCCTAGGGGTAAAATGGCCATTTCCTTAAAACGTAACGTCCAAACTCCCTAATTGTCGTCCATTTTTCCTTCTATCACTTACGTTTCTGGTCTCTATTAGTCTGCACTCGTTACTGTTGTCTACGATTTTTTGTGCTTTAGTGGCTCAAAAACGCATTAATCCACAGGCAATGGCAATTGCATTTGTATCACTACTTGCGTTGTCTATGGTTTTTTGCGTTTTGGAGGCTTCAAAACGTCGGATTCCATAGGCAACGGCAACCGACCATAGGAAGCCGCGGTTGCCCATAGGCAACAGGGAGGACTCGTCTCAAGAAAAAAGAGCCGGTGGTGGACCGGCTCTTTTTTGGTTGCCCATTTAGGGCATTTGATTTTGGAATCCTGTAATCGCTGCATCCAGGATTCCGAGGAAAGGGGGACGGATATACGAGGGGCAGGAACCATTTACGTTCAAGCCCCAAGACCACAAGGGGAAGGGCTCATTAAAGGATCAGCATCAACATGGTGAGAATTGCCATGGTAACGAGCGTCAGCGCCACGAAGAACTTGAGGGTGAGCTTCAGGAACGAAGCGTAGCTTGTATGGGCAAGCTCGAGGCCGGAGAGGACGACGCCGTTCGTGGGAGTGATCATAGCGATGACACCGTGAGCGGCGGCGAAAATCATGATCATGATTTCGGGAGAGAAACCGAGGCTGCTGGCAAGGGGTCCCATGATGGGCATGGAGACAGTGGCCATGCCGGAGCTCGACGGAATCACGTTGGAGAGGACGAAGTAGAGCATGTAGCTTGCCGGGGCAAAGACGATGGCGGAAACACCTGCGAGCGCATCGGCAGCGGCGTTGAGAATGAAGAGGTCAAGACCGGTCAGACCCATGAGGACGGCGATGGAACGGGCAAGGGCGAGCACGAGAGCGGTCGAGATCATGGTCGAGCTACCCTCAATAAAGGTGCCTACGAGCTCCTTCTCGGACAGGCCACCGATAAGGCCGATGACGATGGACATGAGCAGGAACCAGATGCCGCACTCGGTGAAGTACCAGCGACCGAGGGGCTGGCCGGTGAGGAAGGCACTCCATGCGGTGGAGGCGTCCTCAGCGGTGGCGCCGATGGCAAAGAAGTTGATGCCGAAGTTCTCCCAAGGGATGAAGGATACGATCATGACGAGGAAGGACAGGGCGAACAGGACAAGGACGAGCTTCTGCTTTCCGGTGATGGTGGCATGTTCGAGGGAAATATTGTCCTCAGCGTAGGCCTTATCGGCGGAGGCGAGCTCTTCGGGGGTCATAACGGACGCAGACTTGTCAGCCTTGACCTTCTTGGCGTAGTTCATGACGAACGCGATGCCCATAGCCTCGGAAACGACGAAGAGCAGGAGGCCGACGGGAATGATGATGCCCTGGTCGACGGGAATGCCCAGGTCGGTGAGGGCGGAGCTCGCCACGGCGATAGAGAACGGGTTGACCGTGGAGCCCAGGGTGCCCAGGCCCGCACCCATGAGGACGATGAGCGCACCAACCATGGTGTCAAAGCCCATGGCGTAGGTCACAGAGGCGAGTAGGATGTAGAAGGGGATGGTCTCCTCCATCATGCCGTAGGTGGAACCGCAGATGCCAAAGAGAATCATCATCACGGGAATGAGCAGGGTCTCGCGGTTGCCGATCTTCTGCACAAGCACCGCGATGCCCGCCTCGAGGGCTTCGGTCTTGTTGACCATGGCGAGGAAGCCGCCGAGGACGATGACGAAGAGGCAGACCTGCAAGGCGCTCTCAAAGCCGAGAAACGGGGCCTGCATGACCATGGCAAGCGATGCGCCGGTCACGTCGGGGGAGAATTGCGCCACGATCTGGGTCAGGATCGCGGTGCCGATAAGGCATGCGATCAGGATGGTGAAGGAGGTCGGCATGCCCTTCTTCTTTTTCTTGGTTGTTTCTGCCATGGAAGAATCCTTTCTCATATGGCTTGCAAACAAAACGGATGAGATGCGCAAGGTTTGGCGTGTGCCGTGCCTGCGTTTAGGTGTTTGGTGCGAGTGTTTGACGTTTAATGTCTGGTGCGGGGCTCAACCCGCGCGCTCGAACCTAGCTCCCAACGCGCGCTTACTTCGCGCGTTTTTCCAGATAGGAGAGGGCGTTGCCCGCAAGGAACGCCGACCCGCGGTAGAAAACGTCCTCGTTGAACACAACTCCGGGATGGTGCATGCCGAACTCGGTGTGGTCCTCATCGGTTGCGCCGAGGATGAAGTAGGCAGTGGGGACCTTCTCGGACAAGACGGCGAGGTCATCGGTACCTGGGAAGGGTTTTTCCATGATGGTGGGGTCATCGCCAAAGAGTTCCCGCACGTTGTCGATCAGCTCTTCGGTGAGCTCGGGATTGTTATACGTGTTGGGCACGCCACGCAGGAACTCCACGGTGCAGCTGCCGCCGAACGCTTCGGCGATGCCCTGTGCCATGGCGGTCACGCGCTCTTGGAAGTGCTTGCGTACCGTGGCGGATTGCGTGCGGAGCGTGCCGAGCATGCGGGCGGTGTCGGGCACGACGTTGGCCCCACGGCCCGCCTCGATAACGCCGAACGTGGCAACGCAGACCTCGGTGGGGTCGAGCTCACGTGCGATGTAGTTCTGTACGCCCTGGTAGATGTGGCACGCGATGTTGATCGGATCGATGCCCTGGTGCGGCATGGAGCCATGGCAACCCTTGCCCTGGATGTTGATCTCGATGTCATCGATGGAGGAGAAGATGGTGCCGCAACGCGTGGTAAAGGAACCGGCGGGGTTATCGGGCGTCATCACATGAAGTGCGGTGACTGCGTCGACCTTGGGGCTCTCGAGCACTCCGCCTGCGAGCACGGCCTCGCCGCCCGTGACATCAGCTGTGGGCGCGCCCTCCTCGTCGGGCTGGAAGAGCAGTTTTACACAGCCATGGATCTCGGACTCGTGCGCCTTGAGGAGTTTGGCTGCACCGAGGAGCATGGCGGCATGGGTGTCGTGGCCGCAGGCGTGCATGTTGCCGTTGGTGGACGCGAACTCGAGCCCCGTCTCCTCTTTGACGGGCAGGGCGTCGTAGTCTGCACGCAGCAGGATGCAGGCGCCCTCGTCGGGGTTGCCGATCTGCGTGAGCAAACCTCCCTTGCACGGCTCGGTGACCTTGTAACCCATCTCTTCCAAAACGCCGCGCACATAGGCTTGCGTTTCGGGTAGATCAAACCCGAGCTCGGGATGCTGGTGCATCCAGCGGCGGTGTTCGACGACCTCTCCCTGGATTGCCCGTGCCTCTTCGACGATACTCATGCCCCTACCTTTCTCTTGAAGCCGTTCTCAACGTGACCATTTGAGTTGGACGGTCGCTCGCGTTGCCCGATTTTTCGGTGTCGGCCAACTGCTCGCGTTGGATGTTTGCCGTTTGTCGACAAACCGCTCTCGCGCCGTCTGGAACGCATCATAGGGAATGGGGGTGGGGTGATGGGGCTCTCAAGTGTGGTGATATGTGTTATATCACCCCGCTGGTGTGAGGGTGAACGGTTGCATTTTTAGGTATGATGCATGCTGTACAACGAATGTTTCGAGCGGACATGGGAGTGCGATGTCGCAGGTAAGCGCATGGAAGAAGAAGGCTGAGAAGGGTATTGCGTTCTCTTCGGAGGCGTATGGCGTATTGCTCGTCACACTTGTATCGCTTGCAATGCTTTTTCGTTCCGTTGCGTTTCTCTCAAATTTCGATCCGTGGTACAAAGGCGTCACCCTGTTTTTCACACCGATGTGCTATGTGCCCATTGCGCTTATGGGCAGGCTCGCCCCGCAGCGCATCAACCTTTCACGCTGTCTTGCCGTTACGTTGGCTTTTGCGTTGGCCGGATGTGCGCTCTGGACATGGTTCTTCCCAACAACGATGCCGAATCGCTATGTGCTTCTGTGTATAGCGGATTTTCTCTATAACATCGCCCGCGCCTGGGGCGGCGTCCTTGCCACGCTGTATCTCTCGCATATGAGAAGACCCGAGAACCTGGTGATTTGCACGTGCAGCGGCCTGTCGCTCGCATATTTGGTGCACGCCATCTTTGTGACGGTAGGCGGGCCGATGGTGTTCATGTGCTGTTTTTCGGTGACGTTGCTGCTGGTGATGGGCACATGGAAGGAGCGTCCTCTTTTCGACGCTCTGTGCACGTCCGATACGCCTCAAAATCTTGAGGTCACGAATCCGTACTCCTTCGTTTCGCTCAGGAGCAAGCTGTTTACCTGCATTTTGCTGTTTGAAACGGTGTTTGGGTACGCGTCAACGCTCATGATGGGCTCCGAGTCGTTTTCCAACCAGATGTTCATCGCCATCGCGTTTATCTTGTTGTCGCTCTATGCAATATCGCATGATGGGGAGACGCGGGGGTTTGATGAGGATCGGCTTTTCTCTCTGTGCGGGCTAACCGTCCTGTTCGGCTTTTTGGTCCTCATTCCGTCTCACGCGAACGCGGATTTCATCTCACTTGCACTCACGCTCGGCTCCCAAGGTTTTTACGCATTGTTGCTGTCTACGCTCGCTTTTATCGCGGCGAGAAACCCATCCGGCGCGCTGGTGGTCGTACCGCTGGGCTTGGGCGTCTCGACGTTCGGCTCGTGGGTGGGCTATGGGTTCTGCCAGTTTTTGCATATCTTGGTGGGACGTGGGTTCACGGGGGACGATGCCGTGGTGGTAGGTTGCTTTGCGTTTGTGATCGTCGCGTATGTGTGGGTCGGCATGCGCGGATTTAGCTTTACGGGGTTGTTTGCGTCGATCGTCCCAGTTTCGGATCCGATTGTCACTTCGGTACCAAGCGAGTCGTCGACGTTCGAGAGTGATGTCATAGATTTGCGCGTGGCAGAGATTGCCCGCGATACAGGTCTCACTCCACGTGAGGAGGAGATCGCACGTATGCTGGCGCGCGGGCGCAACAGCGCATATATCCAAGATACGCTGGTGATTTCACGCAATACAGCTAAGACCCACGTGCGTCACGTGTACCAGAAAATCGGGGTGCATAGCCAGCAGGAGCTCATTGACTACGTTGAGCGCGGGTACGTCGCATAGCACAGTTGAGTGTTTCGCAGATGTCGGATGCGATGATGTCGCGGCGATGGCGCTTCTGTAGGGATGCGGTTTCGAACTTTGGGCCGTTTTTTCGTATTTGAGGGTCGTAAACAAGTGTCAAATGCTTAAAAACAGCCCAAAGTTGATGTTGTCGGATTAGGCAGCTTCGATGGGGCAAGGGCCGCAGCCGCAAGCGGTATCGCAATCGAAAAAGCCGCAGCCGTTAGCAAAAGCGCGGCGCGAGCACCTTGGCCCGCACCGCGCCTCATCACGCCGGTGATCTGTTGTTGCAAGTTACTTCATGATCTTGCGGAACAGGGCCTTGACGTCGTCCGCGGTCGCCTCGCGGGGGTTGCCCGGGAAGCAGGCGTCGGCCATGGCGTCCTTGACCAGAACGTCGAGATCCTCCTCGACGATGGCCTCGCACACGGTCGGGATGTTGACGTCAGCGGAGAGCTGCTTGACGGCGGCGATGGCGGCGTCAGCGGCCTCGTCGGTGCTCATGCCGGTGGTGTCAACGCCCAGGGCAACGGCGATGTCGGCAAGACGCTGGGTGACAGCGGGCTTGTTGTACTCCATGGCAATGGGGAGCAGCATAGCGCAGGCGACACCGTGCGGCGTGTCATAGTGAGCGGAGAGGGTGTGAGCCATGGCGTGGTCGATGCCCAGGCCAACGTTGGAGAAGCCCATGCCGGCGATGTACTGGGCGAGCGCCATGCCCTCGCGGCCGGAGCCGGGCTCGCCGCTCTTGGCCTCGGCGACGGCATCGCGGAGGCTCTTGCCGATGAGCTCGATGGCCTTGATGTGGAGCATGTCGGTCATCTCCCAGGCCCCGAGGGTGGTGTAGCCCTCGATGGCGTGGGTGAGCGCGTCCATGCCGGTGGAGGCGGTGAGGCCGGCGGGCATGGAAGCCATCATCTCGGGGTCGATAACGGCGACCTCAGGGGCGTCGTTGGTGTCGACGCACACGAACTTGCGGACCTTCTCGACGTCGGTGATGACGTAGTTGATGGTGACCTCAGCGGCGGTGCCAGCAGTGGTGGGAACGGCGATGGTGAACACGGCGTGGTTCTTGGTGGGGGCGACACCCTCGAGCGAACGGACGTCAGCGAACTCGGGGTTGTTGATGATGATGCCGATGCCCTTGGCGGTGTCCATGGCAGAGCCGCCACCGATGGTGACGATGCAGTCGGCCTCGGCGGCCTTGAAGGCATCAACGCCGTCCTGGACGTTCTTGATGGTGGGGTTGGGCTTGATGTCGGAGTAGACGGCATAGGCGATGCCGGCCTCGTCGAGCTTGTCGGTGACCTTGGCGGCAACGCCGAACTTCACCAGGTCGGCATCGGTGCAAACGAAGACCTTCTTGTAGCCACGGCGGGTGATCTCACCCGGGATTTCGGCGATGGCGCCGGCGCCGTGATACGAAATGGTGTTGAGGACAATACGATTGGACATAAAAGCCTCCTTGTCGCTGCGGAAAAAACCGCATTACTATGGCAGCACTAGCATAGTGCACTTCATCCCATTTGTAGGTGAAAAGATGGTGCTACCGTGGATAAAACAACGCGGGATACCGTGCGCGATTGGACATCCGTGCATCACAACGCTCACGGGAAATCCCGCGAAAAAGCCGCCGGCCCAATGGGGACGACGGCTTTTCTTACAACCTAAGTAAACGCGCGGCCTAGCCGTTGATCGCGGCGTTCACGGCAACGGCGCAAGCGACGGTGGCACCGACCATGGGGTTGTTGCCCATGCCGATGAGACCCATCATGTCGACGTGCGCAGGCACCGAGGAGGAGCCGGCGAACTGGGCGTCGGAGTGCATACGGCCCATGGTGTCGGTCATGCCGTAGGAGGCAGGGCCGGCGCCCATGTTGTCCGGGTGCAGGGTGCGGCCGGTGCCGCCACCGGAGGCCACGGAGAAGTACTTCTTGCCGGCCTCGAGGCGCTCCTTCTTGTAAGTACCCGCGGTGGGGTGCTGGAAGCGCGTGGGGTTGGTGGAGTTGCCGGTGATGGAGATGTCCACGTTCTCGTGCCACATGATGGCAACGCCCTCGCGGACGTCGTCGGCGCCGTAGCAGTTGACGGCAGCGCGCGGACCATCGGAGTAGGGGATGGTCTCGACGATCTTGAGCTCGCCCGTGAAGTAGTCGAACTGGGTCTTCACATAGGTGAAGCCGTTGATGCGAGCGATGATCTGAGCAGCGTCCTTGCCCAGGCCGTTGAGGATGACGCGCAGCGGCTTGGTGCGGGCCTTGTTGGCGTTGAGGGCCAGCTTGATGGCGCCCTCAGCAGCGGCGAAGGACTCGTGGCCAGCCAGGAAGGCGAAGCACTCGGTGTCCTCGGACAGGAGCATGGCGCCCAGGTTGCCGTGGCCCAGACCGACCTTGCGGTCCTCGGCGACGGAGCCCGGAACGGTGAAGGCCTGAATGCCCTCGCCGATCACGGAAGCCGCGTCGGAAGCGGTCTTGACGCCGCGCTTGATGGCGAGCGCGCAACCGAGGGTGTAGGCCCACTCGGCGTTCTGGAACGCGATGGACTGGGTGTCGTGGACGATCTCGCGAGCATTCACGCCCGCGTCGAGGCAAATCTGCTCGGCTTCCTCGAGGGAGGCGATGCCGTTCTCAGCGAGGCAGGCGTTGATCTTCTCAACGCGGCGCTCGTAACCTTCGAAAGTAACAGCCATGGTTATGTCCCTCCCTTTCTACTCGTGAACCGGGAAGACGTTGGCGACCGTGTGGGTCTCCTCGTCGTTGCGCGGATCGATGTACTTGGCGGCGTTCTCCCACTGGCCGTAGTGACCCATGGCGCCGGCGATGGCCTCTTCCGGCGTCTTGCCGGCCTTGAGGGCGTCGGTGAACTTGCCGAGGTTCATGAACTCGAAAGCGATGATCTCGTTACGCTCGTTGAGCGCCATGCGGGTGACGTAGCCCTGGGCGAGCTCGAGGTAGCGAGCACCCTTGGCCTTGGTGCCGAACATGGTGCCGACCTGGGAGCGCAGGCCCTTGCCGAGGTCGTCGAGGGAGGCGCCGACGGGCAGGCCGCCCTCGGAGAACGCGGTCTGGCTGCGGCCGTAGACGATCTGCAGGAAGATCTCGCGCATGGCAACGTTGATGGCGTCGCAGACGAGGTCGGTGTTGAGGGCCTCGAGGATGGTCTTGCCGGGAAGGATCTCGGAAGCCATGGCGGCGGAGTGGGTCATGCCCGAGCAGCCGATGGTCTCAACGAGGGCCTCCTCGATGATGCCGTCCTTGACGTTGAGCGTGAGCTTGCACGCACCCTGCTGGGGAGCGCACCAGCCAATGCCGTGCGTAAGACCGGAGATGTCCTTGATCTCCTTGGCCTGGACCCACTTGCCCTCCTCGGGGATGGGTGCCGGGCCGTGGTATGCGCCCTTGGCAACGGGGCACATGTTCTCCACTTCCTGTGAGTACTGCATGCCTCTCCTCTCTTTCGTAGTTGGTGTCCGTGGCGTTGCGCCGGCGTGGGACCATGCGCTTACCTTAGACAGACCTGACATGCAGTGCCATTCTACCGCGATTTGTCTATCTCTTTTCTGCGAACGGTATATTTTTGAAGTTGGAGCGTTCCAATTTGGGTTATTTGATTGGTGGAACGTGTCTAGTTTGTTCTTTGAGGGGCGCTATCGATAAATTGGAGCGTTCCAAAAGAGTGAATCGATTGAAGCGACATGTCTGAATAAACAAAAGGATTGTAATCTGAGTGGAATGGTCGGAATAACTTGACTCTGCATGGCGGCGGCATATCCTTAATCCGAGAGATTTTCTAGGGTTTAGAAACAGATCTTCGTAACAGTGGTATCTCCTGCTTTCGTTCGAAGTGCTCTCGTTCTTTGCCCAAGCGATAAAGGAGCTGGATATGTCCCAAACCCCATTGCTTTCCGTATCGAATCTAACCGCTTCCGTTGATGAGAAGACCATCTTGCATGGCATCGATTTGAACGTTGCCGCAGGGGAGACTCACGTGCTCATGGGCCCCAACGGCGCGGGCAAGTCCACCATGGGTCACGTCATCATGGGCGACCCCGTGTATACGGTGAACGAAGGTACCATTACTTTCGATGGCCAGGACATCACGGAGCTTTCGACTGATAAGCGCTCGCGTGCGGGTCTGTTCTTGAGCTTCCAGGCACCGGTGGAGATTCCCGGCGTGCCGCTGTCGAGCTTCCTGCGCGCACAAATCGCCGGGCGTCCGGGCCTTGAGATGAAGGGCAAGGAGTTCCGTCGTCGCGTGAAGGAGCTCGCCGCCGAACTTGATATGGACATCGCCTATCTCAACCGCGAGCTGGGCGTGGGCTTCTCCGGTGGAGAGAAGAAGAAGGTTGAGATGCTGCAGCTCCTGCTGCTCCAACCCAAACTCGCCATTCTTGACGAAACGGACTCCGGTTTGGACGTCGACGCGCTCGGCGTGGTTTCGCGCGGCATGGACGCCTATCGCAAGGCAACGGACGGCTCGCTTGTCATCATCACGCACAACACGCGCATCCTCGAGCATCTCAAGGTCGACCGCGTGCATGTGATGGTGAACGGGCGCATCGTGCGTGAGGACGACGCGTCGCTCATCCCGTGGATTGACGCCAACGGCTTCGACTCCTTCGAGCGCGAAGCGGCACAGGCAGCCGGTGGGGCCGAGGCTGCAGCTCAGGCTTCCGACGAGACGCGCTAGGAGGTCGGTGCAATGGCAAAACAGCGCACCGAGGTCGCGGACATCGACCGCAGCCTTTACGATTTCCGGTACGGCGAGGAGGGATTCGAGCGCTTGGATGCCGGCTTGACGCCGGACATCGTGCGTGAGATTTCCGAGCGTAAAAACGAGCCCGCATGGATGCTCAAGCACCGCCTGAAGTCGCTTGAGATTTACAACAAGTTCCCCGATCCCACCTGGGGTCCGGGCATCGAGGGCCTCGACATGGATCACATCGTGACCTACGTCAAGCCCAACACCGATCAACAGGCAACGTGGGATGAGGTTCCCGACGACATCAAGAACACCTTCGAGCGTCTGGGCATCCCCGAGGCGGAGCGTTCGTATCTCGCCGGCGTGGGCGCCCAGTACGACTCTGAGCTCGTGTATCACAACATGCAGGGCACCGCTGCCCAGATGGGTATCGTGTACTCCGGCATCGAGGAGGCGCTGCAAGAGCCCAAATGGGAGGCCATGATCCGTGAGAAGTTCATGACGCTCATCCCGCCGACCGACCACAAGTTCGCCGCGCTGCACGGCGCGGTGTGGAGCGGCGGCTCGTTCGTGTACGTTCCCAAAGGTGTGAAGCTCGACTTCCCCCTGCAGAGCTACTTCCGCCTCAATGCGAAAGGCGCGGGTCAGTTCGAGCATACGCTCATCATTGTCGAAGATGACGCCGACCTGCACTTTATCGAGGGGTGTTCGGCGCCCAAGTACAACGTGGCCAACCTGCATGCGGGTGCGGTCGAGCTCTTTGTGGGAAAGCGCGCGCATCTGCGCTACTCGACCATCGAGAACTGGTCGAAGAACATGTACAACCTCAACACCAAGCGCGCCCGCTGCGAGGAAGAGGGCGAGATCGAGTGGATCAGCGGCTCCTTCGGCAGCCACGTGGGGTATTTGTATCCCATGAGCGTGCTGGTAGGGCGCAAGAGCCGTTCGAGCTTTACGGGCATCACGTTCGCCGGCGCGGGTCAAAATCTCGATACTGGCTGCAAGGTGGTGCTGGGTGCGCCCGAGACCTCCGCGAGCGTTGAGACCAAGTCCATTTCCAAGGGCGGCGGTATCTCCACGTTCCGCAGCTCCATTGTGGCAACGCCTGCGGCCGAAGGGTCAGCCGCGAGCGTGAGCTGCCAGTCGCTAATGCTGGATGACATCTCACGTTCCGACACCATTCCCGCGATGGATATCCGCGCTAAGAACGTGGACATCGGCCATGAGGCCACAATCGGCCGCATCGGCGATGACAAGATTTTCTATCTCATGAGTCGCGGTATTTCCGAAGAGGAAGCTCGCACGATGATCGTGAACGGCTTTGCCAACCCGGTGAGCAAGGAGCTACCGCTCGAGTATGCCGTCGAGATGAACAATCTCATCAAGCTCGAGATGGAAGGGGCTATAGGGTGACGAACCTGATCGGCTGTCTGCAGCACCCCACCTTGCCCTTCAATCGTCGGTCATCGCGCATCAGGCGTATTCCCTCCTCTTTCAGGGCAATCTGGGGCACTGCAAACAGCCGTAGAATCTGGTGGTTAGGTATGCGTTGGAGAACAAGATGGACGCATTGAAGATACAACATGTAAATGCCATGCCGGCTCCGACCTGGGGTTGGCTCAAGATGAACGACGTCAGCATCGAGATTCCCGCCGATCTTGAGCGGAAATGTCGCGTTGAGATCGAGGCCGCATCCGAACTGTATGAGCCGAACGTGAGCTTTGAGGGTGCATTGGCCGCGCTTCAGGAGCGTTTGGATGCCGCTCGTGCAGACGCTCCCGTTGACACGCGTGCCATGCTCATCGCCGCTACGGGAGAAGATCACGGTGCAGAGGAGCTCGATGTGCCGGCGCTTTCCACCTATGAGCGTCGCGCGGTGCTCTCCGAGCACGCGGATGATGTTGCCCGCGATTTCGAGACCGGCGTGGGTATCGATATGCGCGCCTACCTTAACTTCCTTGCAGGCGGTACACCCGTGCTTGCCACCGAGGCGGGCGGTGAGGCAGAGGCGACGATTCGCGTTACCGCACAAGCGGGTGAGGCGTCGGGCGCCAGTTTGGACATCGTGGCAGCTCCTGATTCGACCCTCGAGTTGGCCCTTTCGCTCGATTCCGCCGCGGAGGAACCTGCGTTTATAGGCTCTACACTGCGTATCTTTGCCGGCGCACGTTCGCGCGTGAATCTTACGGTGTATCTCACGGCGAGCGATGCCGTTACGGTCGTTGAGGACTCCGGCTTTGTGCTGGACGAGGATGCGCGCGTGACGGTGCGCCATGTGGTGCTCGGCGGTGCGTTTACCGCTACGGGTCTCGCCGCCGACCTGCGCGGAGACCGTTCGCGCATTGACATCGACACGAGCTATCTTGCCTCCGGCACGGAGCAGCGTGACTTCAACTACATCATCCGCCATCGCGGCAAAAGGACGCTGAGCAATATGGATGCCAACGGCGTGCTCACGGGCACGTCGAAGAAGTGCCTGCGCGGCACCATCGATCTCATCCACGGAGCCAAGGGCGCACAGGGCAACGAGCGCGAAACGGTGCTGCTGGCGAGCAAGGGCGTGGATAACAAGACGGTGCCCACGATTTTGTGCGACGAGGACGACGTGGCGGGCAATCACGGCGCCACAATCGGTCACGTGCGTCCCGAGCAGCTGTTTTATGCCGCTTGCCGCGGCCTTTCGCAGGAGGAGACAGAAGCGCTGTTCCTCTCCGCAAAACTTGAGGAAGCTGCTTTGAACGCACCTGACGATGCCATTCGTTCCAACGTGATACGCTTGGGCAACGCGCTGATTCCGCAGTTTGCGGAGGAATTCGACTTCGACGACGAGGGAGACCTCGAGGAGGAGATTGCATGATCGATACTGAGAACGTTACGTGCGATACCTGTACGGCGCCCGCTGGAATGACGGTCGATGCGTCTGACGAGGCGAGCCGCAACTGGCCGCGTGTGGATATCGAGGCCAATTCGTACAAGGCGGACTTTCCGCTGTTTGCGGCTCGTCCCGAAGTTGTGTTTCTCGACAGCGGCGCTACCTCGCAGCGCCCCCAGTGCGTGCTCGATGCGCAGGCGGACTTCTACCGCACGATGAATGCCAACCCGCTGCGCGGTTTGTACTCGCTTTCCGTTGAGGCAACGCAGGCGATTGCCGACGTGCGTGCTCAGATTGCGCGTTTTATCGGCGTGGTTGATGAGCATGGACGCGCCCGTGCGAGCGAGGTCGTGTTCTGCCGTAATACGAGCGAGGCACTGAATATCGTGGCCAAGTGCTTCGCACCCACGGTACTCGAGCCGGGCGACGAGGTTGCCATCACCATCATGGAACATCATTCCAACCTGATTCCTTGGCAGCAAGTTTGCGCTGCTACAGGTGCCAAGCTGGTGTATCTATATCCCACCAAGACGGGCGAGTTTTCCGACGAGGAGATTGCGGCGAAGATCGGTCCGCGTACCAAGATCGTCTCTGCCGCGCACGTGTCCAATGTGCTCGGTGTGGAAAACCCCATCGCCAAGCTTGCCGCTGCAGTGCATGCGCAGGGTGGCCACATGGTGGTCGACGCTGCGCAGTCCATCCCCCACATGCCTGTTGACGTGCAGGAACTCGGTGCGGATTTCCTTGCGTTTTCTGCGCACAAGGTGTTCGGCCCCATGGGTGTGGGCGTGCTGTGGGGTAGGGCTGAGCTGCTCGATGCCGCAGAGCCGCTGCTCACGGGCGGTGAGATGATTGACTCCGTGACCGAGCAGGGTGCTGTTTGGGCACCTGTGCCTGAGAAGTTTGAGGCGGGTACGCAAGACGCGGCAGGCATCTACGCCACGGGCGTCGCACTCGACTATCTGGAGCGCGTGGGGCTGGCCGCGGTTGCGGAGCGCGAAGCGGCGCTCACGCATTATGCCATGAGTCGTATGGTCGAGCTGCCGTTTGTGGACATCATCGGTTCGATTTACTGGGACCGTCACCATGGGCCCATCAGCTTCAATGTGCGCGGCATCCATCCGCACGACGTGGCGAGCATCATGGATATGGATGGCGTGTGCATCCGCGCAGGCCATCATTGCGCGCAGCCGCTGCTCACGTGGCTAGGCGTTGAGAACCTGGCGTGCTGCCGCATGAGCTTGGCGTTCTACAACGACAAGGCGGATATCGACAGGTTTATCGAGTCCCTGCAGCACGTCTGGAACGTCTTTAACGGCTAAGTAGCGTTCAGGCACCCCATCTCGCTGCTCAATCGTAGGGCGCCGCACGTCAGGCGTGCGCCCGCCTCTTTCGGGGCGATTTGAGGCACTTGGGTCATCTAGAGTTTCAGTAAGAGATTGTCGCAGGTATCTGACCGTCGCTAACAGGTTTATCGCAGAGGAGCATTCATGAGTCTTTATTCCTCCACCACCTTTATGGAGCACAATTCGCATCCCGACTACAAGTACGAGATGGATGCGCCCACGCACACACATGACGGTGTGAATCCCAGTTGTGGCGACGAGCTTACGCTGACGTTGCGCGTTGAGGATGGCGTCATCGAGGAGGCGGCGTTCACCGGTCATGGGTGCGCTATCTCCCAGGCGAGCGCCGACATCATGGCCGATCTCATTACGGGCGAGTCGGTTGAGGAGGCCAAGTGTCTTTCTAGGCTGTTTTTGGCCATGATCCGTGGCGAGGAGCTCTCTGAGGATGATTTTGAAGACCTCGATGAGGCCGCCCAGCTGCGTGACATTTCGCACATGCCAGCGCGTGTAAAGTGCGCCGAGCTGGCGTGGCGCACGCTGGACTCGATGCTGGCGGAGTAAAGGCTTGTATGCTCATCACTTCGAAGGGGCGCTATGCCCTGCGACTCATGATTTACATCGCGGCGTTTGGTGGCAACGGGGATATGGAAGCTCCTGTGACGGCGGAGGGTCTGCCCGCTACCAAGGTGTCGCTGCGCGAGGTCGCCGAAGGGGAGAAGATTTCGCTCAAGTATCTTGAGCAGCTGGTTCGTCCGCTTGTGGCAGCGGGACTGCTCAAGAGCGTGCGCGGTAAGGGCGGCGGCTACGTGCTAGCAAAGCCGGCACGTGAGATTCTGGCCGGCGATGTTTTACGCGCTGCGGAAGGGGAGAAGCCCGCGGTTGCCTGCGATGGGCTGGAGGGTACTTGCCTGCGCAGTGACCTGTGCTCCACGGTGAAGTTCTGGACGGGCCTTGAGCGGGTGATTGACGCCTACGTCGACAGTGTCACGCTGGCAGATCTTGCCAAAGTGCCGGAGATCAAACTGGATTTGTAAGGGCTAGGCGCCCGTTTTTAGTGTGCGGAAAATCGCAGGGTTGTTCTAGTCTTTCACTCCGTGCAAGATCACATATTCGTTATGATGTGAGGGTGCGAACAAATGGGGCAGTCATGTATATTTTGAAGCTAAAAGACAATCCGCTGCTTGAATTTGACATGGTAAGCGAGGGGCGCGAGCTCATCGTTGAGGTCTCGTCTACTTGCAGTGACAAACCCGAGCTGCTACCCATCGATTGGGAATGTCGCGATTTTAACGATACCAAAGGCCTCGCGGCCTGTTTGTCTGCATGGTTGAGGCACCGTTCTATTCCTGCCAACCGCGCATATGTCAACAGTTTCCTTTCTAGACTTGGGTTGGCTGAACATGATGTTGTTGGCATCATGAAGCTCTGTCACGGGTTGTCGCTCAACGACTCCTATTGGATTGATGAGGCAGATAACCAGCATTCTTTTACCAATGTCAACCTGTATGACAACCGCTTTAGCAACATCATCGCCCAGATGGCGTTTACGGGAACGGGAAGCAGCGGCATCCCAGGATTGTCCGCGTCCCCTGAGTTCACCACCAACGGCGCTTACGCCAAATGCTGGCGCCGCATCGATGGCACAGTATATCTGTTCAAAGAGGGTTCGGTTGGCGCTGCGAACGCAGGTGGCGAGCCTTATGCGGAGTATTACGCGGCAAACCTCGCATCGTCTATTGGCGTGAACGCGGTCGATTACGTTCCCACCATGTGGAAGGGGCACTTTTGCTCCAAGTGCCCATTGTTTACCAGCAAAGATTTGTCTTTTGTGAGTGCGGCACGTTTGGTAAAACGTGGTGGATTGACCGCAGTAGCAGAAAACTATCAGCAGCTTGGTGTTGAGTTTTCCAATGCACTTGCCGACATGTTGATGTTCGATGCATTGATTCTGAACACCGATCGCCATTTTGGTAATTTTGGCGTGCTAGTTGATAGCGATTCCAATCAGATTGTCGCTCCCGCTCCGTTGTTTGACCATGGTTGCTCGTTGCTCTTTCAGGCAATGGAAGGCGACTTTGACTCCGACAATCTGGATGCGTACGTTGCCACGCAGATACCTAGGGCGTATTCAAGTTTTGTTCAGACGGCGCGCGAGTACCTGGGTGATGATCAGCGGGAAAAGTTGGACGCTGCTTTGGACTTTGTGTTTGACAAACACGTTCGTTATAACTGGCCCGCTTGGCGGCTCAATAAGCTCGAGGGGATCATTCAAAGGCAGGCCGCATCGTTGCTTGCGTAATATGACGCTCTAGAGGATATCCGCGTAACGCCTGCGGACTTCCGTATCGAAGCGCTCAAATTCCGGGATATAGCGGTTGATGATTGAGCTTATCAACTTTTCAACAAGTGCGGCGTCATAGATGTGCGTGGTGTCGTTGCGGTCGCGTAGCATTTCCAGCCAAATCGATTCATCCATCCAGTCGTAGTACTGGTAGGCGGCCTTGATGATCTCTCGAGGCGATCCGGTCGAAGCAGTGCGATCTCCCTCGAATTTGAGCAGTTCTTTCATGAGCTTCCAGCTGAGTTCGAACTGGAGTGAAAACTTAGCGATAATGCCACCTTGCACGAATTCGTTGGAAAGATCTTGTTCGCTCGAGAGACGCAGTGTGGCAAGTGCAGAAGCAAAGTTATCGTACTTTTTCATAAAGCACCTTTCCATCTCGAGCAATTTCTCGGAGCAACTCAGGTGAAGCAGATTCATCTAAGTTAACAACGTCGACATTGAGCAAAGTCCAAAGCTCTGTTTCGATTCGGTCTTTGAACCGATCAAACGAAGGACAGCCTTCAACGGCAAGGTCTATGTCGCTTTTGGGAGAGTTGGTTTTACGAGCGCGCGAGCCGAAGAGGATAACGCGTTCAGCTCCCTCGTCGGAGGCAAGCTGTCGAATCTGCTCGTATGTCTGCTCGATTGCAACCATGTTCCATCCGTATCGCAAAGACTGCCACTACGCAAATTGGGCGCGATAGGCTTCGCAGACTTCCTTGACCGGGCCGTCCATGCGCAGGTCGCCCTTTTCTATCCAGATGGCGCGCTGACAGATGCGCTCGACCTGCTCGATGGAGTGGGACACGAACAGCACCGTGACGTTGCCGCTTTGAATGAAGTGTTGAATGCGCTTCTCACATTTTTCCTGGAAGAACACGTCGCCCACGGAGAGAGTTTCGTCGACGATGAGGATGTCCGGCTCGGTGATGGTGGCGATGGCGAATGCGATACGCGCCACCATGCCGCTCGAGAAGTTCTTCATGGGCATGTCCACGAAGTCAGGAAGCTCGGCAAAGTCGATGATCTCTTGGAAGTGCTCGTCGATGAACGCCTTGGTGTAGCCCAGAAGCGCGCCGTTAAGATAGATGTTTTCGCGTGCGGTGAGCTCGAGGTCAAAGCCGGCGCCGAGTTCGATGAGCGGTGCGATGTTGCCGCGCACGATGCACTCGCCCTCGCTTGCCTCAAGGACTCCGGCGATGATCTTGAGCATGGTCGACTTACCGGAGCCGTTGGTGCCCACCAGGCCCACAACCTCGCCACGGCGCACGTTGAACGAGATGTGCTTGAGTGCACGGAACTCGGTGAAGAACAACTCGTGACGCACGAGCTTGATGAAGTACTCTTTGAGGCTGTTGAGCTGCTCGGAGGCCATGTTGAAGATCATGGTGACGTCTTTGACCTCGATGGCGAGGTCATTCGTGGTGTCCTCGCTCAAGGAATCGGCCATGGTAGAGGCGGCGCTAGTCATATCAGCAGCAGAGGATGCAACGGCAGTCATGCGGGGCTCCTAAATGAAGAGAATGAACTTGTGCTCGTTCTTGTGGAACACGGCATAGCCAAGTGCGAGCGCGATAACTGCCCATACAGCACAAGCAAGTAGGGTTTGCAGGCTGGGGCTGGTCTGATACAGGAAGATGTCACGCATAAAGGCCAGGTAGTTGTACATGGGGTTGGCGCGCATGAGAACCTGGAGCGCCGGGTGCATCTGGTCGATGAAGTTGATGGACCAGAAGATGGGCGTGAAGTAGGTCCACGCGGTGATGACGACGCTCCACAGGTGCATGACATCGCGGAAGAAAACGGAGAGTGCAGAGAGCAGCAGGCCGAGGCCCATGCAGAACATCACGAGAAGCACGAGGCAGACGGGCAGCCAGATGATGTGCCATGTGGGGACGATGCGGAACCACAGCATGACGAGTGCGACTGCAACAAGAGAGAAGGCGAAGTTCACCAGCGCGAAGAGGGCCTTTTGCACGGGGAACACAAAGCGATGCACTTTGACCTTCTTGAGCAGAGGGGCGGCATCGATGATGGAGTGCATGGCAGCCGTGGTGGACTCGGACATGAAGGAGAACGTGATGTTGCCGAGGATGAGGTAGAGGGGATAGTTGGGGATGTCCCCGCCGCGGGCGGCGGCGAACATCGTGGAGAACACGACTGCCATGACGATCATCATGAGCAGGGGGTTGAGCACGCTCCACGCGACGCCGAGCACGCTGCGGCGGTACTTGAGCTTGAAGTCCTTGGTGACGAGCTGATGGAGGATGAACAGGTCCTTTTCAGTCTCGTTTTTCGCGTGCGATTGCACGACGGGGGAGGTTGTAGCGGTATCTGCCACGGGCAATGCTCCTTGGGCAAACGGTTTGAGTGACAAACCATTATTCTACCATGCTCCCTTGAGGGCACGGTTTCTGCATGAGTTAAGGGTAGGAAACAAGTCTTACTGCGTTTTGTTTTACGATATTATTTAGGCATTCGTGAATTCTAGACAAGGGAGGCCCCGGCATGCGCCGCTTCAGCCCTATCATTTCAGTTTTTCTTACCTGCGTGTTGGCATGGTCGTCCGCCATGCAGCCTTTTGCGATTTATGCAGAGACGGTCTATTCCCAAAACTCCGCCACGACGGCTTCTGCTTCTGACGAGGGAGACGGTGAAAAGGGCGTTGAAGGAAATGAGGGCTCTGTCTCCGATGAGGAAACGGGGAATCAGGAAAACACTGGGTCCAACCAAGATGATTCCGCTGTACTACCTGAATCGGGAGAGGATACCGGTCTTCCTTCCCTGGACGACGGCTTATCGGAGCAAGAAGATCAAGATGACGCGGAAGCCGAAATCGACAACACCGCCAATGGCTTCGTCGAGAATTCGTGGCGCTATGAAAATGGTGTTTTGAAGAGCGATCTTGAGCCGAGCGCTAGGGCGCGCCGCTCGAGCGGAAATCTCCCTGCGGGTGTAACCGGCTGGGGTATTGATGTAAGCAGCCATCAAGGTGCTATTGATTGGGCTAAGGTCAAGGCTGCAGGTGTTGATTACGCCATTTTGAGAGTCGGATACGGTATTGGTAATTCCGATGGTCGTTTTATTGAGAACGTAAAAGGATGCAAGGAGAATGGCATCCCGTTTGGCGTGTATCTGTATTCCTATGCCTGGGATGAGCAAAGCGCGAAATCCGAAGCGCAAGGCGTATTGAATCTCCTGTCCAACGCGGGTGTCAAGCCAGGCGACCTTGCTTTTCCCGTGTATTATGACCTGGAGAATACCGTTGGAAAAAAGAATCACCCGGATTACGGTAAGCCTGCCGGCGTTGACTTTAACAACCAGTATCACGTCATTAGGGATAATGCGACGTTTGCAAAAATGGCAACGTCTTTTTGTTCAATCATTTCTGCAAATGGCTTCACACCTGGCGTGTATGCGAATTTGAACTGGTGGAGAAACTATCTGACTGACCCTGTGTTTAACAATTGGGATCGTTGGGTTGCTCAGTACTATACGGAATGCACGTATCAGGGTACTTACTCCATGTGGCAGTACAGCAGTCAGGGTAGCGTGAACGGAATCAGCGGTAACGTCGACATGAACTACTGCTATGCCTCTTTTGATAATCTCGGATGGTACCGTGTCGACGGTACGTGGTATTACGGCCAGTTTGATGGAACGAATAGAACTGGATGGTTTAAAGAGAAAAACTCTTGGTATTGGCTCGATCCAGCTTCGAATGGTGCCATGGCAACGGGAATCGTCTCTATTGACGGAAAAATGTATCTATTTGATCCCGCTGCAGGTGGGGCAATGCGAACCTCCTGGATTAAATACCAGAATAAGTGGTATTACGCTTCAGCTTCTGGCGTATTGTGCGAAGGATGGAAACAAATCGGAGGTAATTGGTACTACTTTGAAGCCTCTAAGTCCTGTGCCATGAAGACGGGTTGGCTCCTTGACGGTACTACGTGGTATTACCTTTCCGGGTCGGGAGCAATGGCAAAAGGCTGGCTCAAACTTGGCGGACTCTGGTATTACCTGCAGTCTTCGGGTGCCATGGCAACTGGATGGCAGAGGGTCGGGGGATATTGGTATTATCTCGATCCGACTTCGGGATCCATGAAAACAGGTACGTTTTTTGATGGTTCAAGATATTCGCGAGCGAATGGATCGGGTCATTGGCTTGGATATTGTACTGGTTGGATAAAAGTAAACTCTGTCTGGTATTACGTAGACAATGGTGTCCTGCGGACTGGTTGGTCTTATATCAATGGCGCCTGGTATTGGTTTAACAACAAAGGTGTCATGCAGACTGGCTGGATCGTAGATTCATCAGGTGGCAATTATTATCTTGAACAATCTGGCGCAATGCATACTGGCTGGCTTCTCTATGATGGTGATTGGTATTACCTGCAGAGCAACGGCTTAATGGTGACCGGTTGGAGAAAGATAGATGGCAAAACCTACTATTTCTACTCGGATGGACGGATGGCAAGTGGGGTATTTGAGGTAGATAGTGTTCCGTACTATGCAAGCTCCAGTGGCGCGCTTAATGGAGACGGTTGGTTTGATATTGGAGATTCGACTCAATGCTATGTTTCTAAAGCTGGCATCTGTTCGCTGTTCTTAAAGAATGGGATTCTGTATCAAGATATTTCTTGCTCTTTTATCGTAAATGGCATGGTAAGGGTGGACGAGTCATTGTTCCACGCCGACGAAATCACAGGGTCGATTTCGTCGGGCTTTTTTAATCTGCCAGATGGTACAACCTATTTCTTCGACACTGAAACGTACAAAGCCCATGCTGGCTGGAAGAAAGTTGATGGCATTTGGTATTACTTTGATTCCTCCACTTGCGCAATGAAAACCGGCTGGCAAAAGATTGGGTCTGCTTGGTATCTCCTTGCTGATTCTGGCGAGATGAAGACAGGTTGGCAGGAAGTTGACGGCGCTCGGTATTACCTTGATCCTTCTTCAGGCGCTATGAAGACTGGATGGCAAAAGGTGGGATCCAGGTGGTATCTGCTCTCTTCTTCTGGAGCGATGCTCACAGGCTGGCAGCGAGTCGGTGGTTCTTACTATTATCTCGATGACAGCAACAATGGCGCGATGCTCACGGGGACGCACGTCATAGATGGGTGTCAGAGGCGTTTCTCGCCGAGTGGCGCCGTTGATAAATATGGATGGCAAAACCCTGCTCAATACTACCAAGTAAGCTGTCAAAATGTTCCCCCCTACAATGCGAACGCTGGAATTTACTCGTATGTGAGCCCTTCGAAGATTTCCGTTGATGCATCGAGGGGACAAGTTGTCGAGGCGTTTATCCAACGTGCATATGATTATCTCGGCACAAAATATGTTTGGGATTATGCTTGTGCGCCAGGTGTGGGTGTCGATTGTTCTGGTTTGGTTAATCAGTGCTTCTATGCGGTTGGAATGGATACGATTTATAATCCATATCTTCACATGTACGATCCCTGGCAGGACCACAATGCTGAAAACATGCGTGTGGACACACGCCTAATGAGTGTACCAATCAAAGACCGCCGGCGGGGTGATTTGATCTTCTACAAAGGGCATGTTGCAATTTATCTTGGGAACGACAAGATTATCCATGCAATACCGCCGCGTGTCTGTATCTCTAATATCAACATTGGGCTAGCTATCACTGGAGTAAAGAGGCCTTTTGTCGAGTAATCCTTTTGTGTTTACGAGCTGGAGGGGGAGTTCAGTTGCATCTGAAATAGTCACGTCGCTTTAGGTTGGTTATTCTCGGTTGAGTATCTGCTATTGCAATTGAATGATTTAGGATGGGGCATCTGCTTGATTTAGATGCCCCGTTTTATTGTGTCGAAAACTCGCCATGTCAGTTATTGCTACATTGCGATCTAGTAGGTTACAACCTTCGTACCATAGGGAATGTAATCGTAGATCCATTTTGCATTTTCAAGAGCTAGGCGGATACAACCATGACTGACTCTAACGCCCATACTACCGTCTTGGACCTTAAACGTTCCCTGATTATACAAAATGGAATGGAAAAGATAATCGCCATAGAATTGCGTGTAGTAATAACAGGTGTAGCCCCGTCCAAACGAGTAACCTTTACCTGTTACCGTGAACTGACCTAGAACAGTTGGAGTTCGAGGTGCTCCAGAGCAGCAGGACCATTCTTTCACGGGTTTCCAAGATCCACTGCGGCCCTTATAAATTCCAATCCGGCAGTTTTTTGTGTCGACCATAATGAGCCAAGACGTTGAGCTGCTATATTGCTGGGCTTTTTCGAACATGGCAACATTGCTAACTTTCAAGTCAACCATTGCTCCGCTGTCGCTGAGAAGATAGTACTTTCCATTCCAGTACAATACTCCCGTGTACATAGCTCCAGTTTCGGGGGTAAAGTAATACCAGTCGCCGGAAATAAACTGCCAATCTGTTAGCATTTTTCCATCAGAATCAAGCCAGTACCAGTTGTTGCCCGTTTTAAGCCAGCCTGTTTGCATGACTCCGGTTGTTTTGTCAAACCAGTACCAATCATTTACATCTTTGAACCAACCATGGTGCATGGTCATGGTTTGAGGATTGAACCAATAGGTTTTTCCTTCGATAGTCTGCCACTCCGTAAGTAACTTTCCTGTAGCGGGATCTGCATAGAACGTGCTGCTTTCTATAGAAACAAATCCGGAGGCAGGTGTTTTTCCATCAAGATAAAGTACGCCGTCTTTTAAGCGTTCACATCCGATTACTCCAGAAGTAGATGCAAATCCAAAATTGCCATCTGCAAGCTCGACCCAGGAAGACATCACCATTTGCGCGCTGTCATTAAAGAAGTACAGCTTATCATCAATTGTTTGGAACCCTGTTAAAGCTGGGTAGTGCTCTTCGGGATTGTTTGAATCAAACACATAAGTTCCGGACGAACATGAGAAACGACCTTTTATCGCGGCACCGTTTGCATCGAGATAATGCAAACCCGCTTTGTCTGTGAACCAGGAATTAGATAGCATTGATCCATTGGCTGCAAAGCGGTAAGAATTGTTATTAACCCGTCTCCATTCGTTCGCGGCCATGGCGTTCGTCTCGGGGTCCAGCCAGTACCAGGAGCCGGAGACCTTCCTCCAGCCCGCGGCGAGGCGCCCGGAGCCCTCGGCGTAGCACCAGGTCCCCGTGGCCCCGTCCCGAGCCCAGCCGGTGGCCATCGCGCCGGAGGGCTTGAGGTAGTAGGCGCCGTCCCGGAAGCGCAGCAGGCCCGTCGCCATGGCGTTCGTCTCGGGGTCCAGCCAGTACCAGGAGCCGGAGACCTTCCTCCAGCCCGCGGCGAGGCGCCCGGAGCCCTCGGCGTAGTACCAGGTCCCCGTGGCCCCGTCCCGAGCCCAGCCGGTGGCCATCGCGCCGGAGGGCTTGAGGTAGTAGGCGCCGTCCCGGAAGCGCAGCAGGCCCGTCGCCATGGCGTTCGTCTCGGGGTCCAGCCAGTACCAGGAGCCGGAGACCTTCCTCCAGCCCGCGGCGAGGCGCCCGGAGCCCTCGGCGTAGTACCAGGTCCCCGTGGCCCCGTCCCGAGCCCAGCCGGTGGCCATCGCGCAGCTCGCGTCGAAGTAGTAGGGGGCCCCTCCGACGAGGACCCTGCCGGTGAGGGCGATGCCGTCCCTGCCGAGGTAGTACCACTTCCCGCCGGTCCTGAGCCAGGAGGAGGCGACCCTCGAGCCGTCGGCGGAGCGGTACTCCCAGCCGGCCTCGGTCAGGTTCCAGCCCGGGCCCGGGGCGGGCTCGGGGGAGGCCGGGGCTTCCGGTTCGCTGTCGCCCGGGGTAGCATCGGCGGGCGTGGATTCATTCATGCATTCGTTCGCGTTCGCAGCTTTATCGTTTTCATTTGATAGGCTACTAGACGTTGTGTTGCTTTTCAGTACTTGCTCTTCTTGCGCGCAAGCGGGAAGAGTGGACTTTTCAGCGAAAGAGGAAAGTGGCGCGCCAAAAGTAAGGGCTGCTCCGATTGCGCATGCGACTATGGTTCTTGCCCTCATGTTGTTCCTTCCATATGAGGCATATGATTTGCGGCGTTTTAATTCTATAGCAAGGACGCCCTGGTATATCAAACAGGGCGTCCTCTAAACGTTTAATTTCGCTATGTGTCTAGATTGGGTGCAGTTTATTTGCTTTGGAACAGTTCGTTCCAATCGCAGGCGGCAAGTATAGTGCCTGCAAGGATAACGATGCAGCATGCTATTGTCGCTATGGTAGGGACAGTCCCTTGCAACAAGAATCCAAACGCAACCGCCCAAGCAGAGTAAGAAATGTTGAGCGCCATTGCCTTAGCGGCACCGATGGTGGAAATTCCCTTGTAATAGGCGAGGTAGGAAGATGTTCCAGCGAGTGCGGAGAGCGCTATCACGCTAGTTGCAAATGAGGGGACAGCGCTAGCGGTAAAGGTCCATGCGCCGAACAGGGGCAACACGACTATACCGTAGACAAGCGCGGATGTGGTTTCGCGAATTTGGAGCGCCGTTTCGTTGTCGACGGCGTCATCACGCATTCCCCAGGCACAAAGCACCGCCTCGGAACCCCAACCAACAACAGATAGAGCAGCTCCGCCAAGACCAAGTGCAGCGTTTCCCATTTCTGAGGATCCAGCAGAAATATAACCCATGGCCATAACGCCACCCAGCGCGACAAACAGGGCAATAAGCTGCTTTGCATCCATCCGTTCTTTTAGGAGCACAAAGGAAAGGAAGGCTCCAAGCGCAGGGTAGAAAGCGGAGATAATCGCAGTGTATGCGGGTCCGATGTTGTTGATTGCAACGAGATATCCGGTCATGCCGATTGGGCCACCCAGCAGTGCGCCAGCAATTACGACCAGCCCACTACGCGTTTTAAGCGCGCGAAGTGTGTCTCCCAAACGCCGCTTTGCTCCCATATAAATGAATAGCCATAGAGCGCAGAAGGTGTCATGTAAGAAAGAGCTTGCTACTGCTGCAAAAGCGAGCGCTTCGACAGTGCCAAAGAAAGGGGTCATTGAAAGGGCGATTCCCAGAACAACTGTGTCAAGGCCCCATAAGATACCGCTTGTGATTCCGTATTTCATGATTTATTCCTGTTCGTAGAGTGCGATAGTGCTGTCGAGGTAACGTGCGGCGTAGCGATAATAGATGTAGAGCCATTCGCCCACGGCGTCACCCTCCGCCTCTTTGAATAGTGACCAAAGGTACCAGCACCAGCCGGCAAACTGAACATGTGCAAGGTTATGCCGCGTCTCTTCAAGCGTAGGAGTGCGTCCAAAATAGGCTTCGAGCGCATTATGAATCTCTTCTTCAGACAGCTCGCAGCACACGCAGAAGGTACCAAAATCGTTGGCGTAATCGCTCATTCCTGCGTATTCCCAGTCGATGAGGTAATACGAGCCTTGTTGATCAATGAGGAAGTTGAGGGCGAAGAAGTCGTTATGGCACAAACAAGTCGGAGCGTTATCGGCTTTAACGTATTGTTCAAGTTTGTCGACTTTCTCTGCCATCTCCCAATATCCGGGAATCTCGATGGGTCCCTTTTCCAACAGGAGTGACTCATAGCGCTTTGCTTCCTCGTAGAAATCAAAGCTACGTTCGACTTTGACAGTTGTTTCATGGAGATTACGAGCCATATGCATTGCCGTGGCAACCTGCTCGGGATCGTGTGGATCGAGTTGCTTGCTATTGGGAATGAAGTGGCTGATTTTCCAACCCTTTTCAGGGTCTTGTGCGATAAACGTGTTGTCGAGGCCAAGTTCTTTTGCGACGAGAAGTGCGGCACGCTCTCCCTGACGATCGATAAGAAGCTCGGTGCCCACGCCAGGATGGCGATAGACGTATTCCCCCGAATCAATGCGGAAGTGGCATGACAGGTTGGTAAGGCCCTGCTTAAGGGGGTACACGTCACGAATTTCGGTTTTCTCACACCCCAAAGTATTAACGATATTGTCGAAAATATCGGTGTCTACGTTCTCGATGAAGTGTGGGTCGAATCCGCGCAACTCGTCAAGAGAGTCGAATTCGTTGATGATTCCTGCGTCATATTTGCGTACCACCATGCTGAGCTCGTCAACATGTTCGAGGAAGAGATCCTCCCAAAGCTTGTCGGTAGTTTCTGGACGCGGATATTCATCTTCCAGAATCCGGACAAAACGCTCGGAAAAGGCATGATCAAAATAGACATGACCAAGCATGTACCAGGAGTTCTCTCCGCCGATGTGAACGCCCTTGATCCGATTGCGCGCGCTGGTTTCCAAACACCACTCGTCGGTATGGCCTTCGGCAAATTGAGCGGCATAATACGCCTCATAGACATACGGTTCAAAGGGGTTGACAGAGAAGTAGTCGTCGCTCGAGCAAATATACGTGTTGCCCAAATGCTCGCGTACGACCATGAGGGAAGCGTGGTTGTTGCGTGTGGCGTATTCAGGATTGATGACGATTGAAACGCCGTATTTGCTTTCGAGGTAGAAGAAGTACTCTTTTTTATATCCAACAACAACCGTGATATTGTGGATGCCTGCCTCGCGTAGCTGTTCAATTTGGCGTTCGATGAGCACTTCGCCTCTGACACGGAGGAGGCCTTTAGGTTTTTCGTATGAGATTGGGGCGAATCGGCTAGAAAGGCCGGCAGCCATGATAATGGCATTTTCTACCTTATAGGGATGAAGTGCCTCGAAGCCCTCAGGAGTAATACCGCTGTTTTCGACATATTTTAGAGTTTCAAGTTCCTTAAGCGCAGAGTTAACTGTACCTAGGGATAGCTTTGTGTGGTGAGCAATTGTACGTTGGCTCTTGTTAGGATTTGCCTGTAAATAGGCAAGAACGGTAAATTGCTTTTGAGTAAGCATCGGAATCCTTTCTAAATGTTCAACTAAACGCATAGTAGCACATATATTGAACATACTTTATAAACGTTGTGCCTTACATACAATTCATATTTCGTTTGACTGGTTGGACGCTGAAATAAGCTCAGGCCTAAATATTTAATAAGTTAGTCGGAGGATATAATTTAATTAGATGCAGGTTAGTTTCTGCACGTACCGATAGTGAATTGTCGGCTTGCTGGTGGGTTTCGAGACGAAAGGAAAGCGATGGGCATCTCGATAAAAAGAGACGATTACCTAAAGGTCATTCTCACGATGATGATTGCACTCGGCATTTCAGTGGGGATGGTGCTTCCTGCCGATCAGGCATATGCAGACAGTGAGGTGTGTTGGACGACTTCTGGTGGCAAGTACCACTATTCGTGGTGTCCGACTTTGAATCGCTCGCATTATCTTCGTTATGGTTCTATATCGGATGCGCGCTCGCGTGGCTTAACTCCATGCAAGGTTTGTAGACCCATTTCCTCTGGTTGGCAGCAGGATGGTAACGGTTGGTGGTATCGTTATCCCGATGGCACCTATGCGTCTGGTGGGTGGGTTGCTATCGGTGGCAAATGGTATTACTTCAATAACGCAGGTTATATGCGTACTGGTTGGCTGAATGTTGACGACAACTGGTACTATCTCAGTTCCTCTGGTGCCATGGTGACTGGTTGGAACAAAATCGGTTCATCTTGGTATTACATGGATGCTTCTGGTGTAATGCAGACGGGGTGGACGAAGGTTGGCTCCTCTTGGTATTACCTGCAGGAGAACGGCACCATGGCTACTGGTTGGCTTCAGCTCGATGATAGCTGGTATTATCTGGGTTCCTCTGGAGCTATGGCGACCGGTTGGGTTCAGGTTAGTAACCGTTGGTACTACATGAACGGCTCGGGAGAAATGCAAACCGGCTGGCTCGTTTTGGGTGGAAAGTGCTATTACCTGAACGAGAAGGGCGCCATGGCGGCTGGCTGGGCACAAATTGATGGTGAGTGGTACCACTTTACTTCGTCGGGAGTCATGCAGACCGGTTGGCAAAAGATAGGAAAACCTTGGTATTATCTCAACTCCTCGGGAGTAATGGCGACCGGCTGGATGAAGGTTGGCGAATCCACGTATCTGCTGAGCGAAACGGGCGCGATGCTTACGGGATGGCAGAAAGTCGATGGTGTCTGGTACTTCCTTGAAGTGTCAGGTGCCAGAAAATCCAACTGCTGGGTTGGTAATTATTGGCTTAATGATTCAGGTGAGATGGTTATTAATTCTTGGGTTGATGGCGGCCGTTATTATGTGGGCGAGGACGGCAAGTGGATTCCAGATTACACCGACCCAAAAGAATCTGTTGAAGGCGTCGAGTGTAATTCAGTAACGGTTGCTTGATGGGTGAATTGCAAGTTACTACACTTGCAATATACGCAACACGGACTAATTAGGGAGGCTTTAGTGGCCTTCCTCTTTCGGAATCGGTTTGATGTGAAGTGAGCTTGTAATGAAGGGAAACGCATTGGATAGAGAAACGCCATTACGAAAACTTCAGCTTACAGAGTTTGACATTTTGAAAACAGTTTTGGCATTTTGTAATAAGAACAACATCTCGTGGTTCTTAGATTCAGGCACCGTTCTTGGCGCTGCTCGCCATGGCGGTTTTATTCCATGGGATGATGATATCGATATCGGCATGCTCCGACCAGATTACGATCGGTTTGTAGAGCTTGCAGAGTATGGATTGCCGGAAGGCTACTCCGTGCATACATATTCAAACACTCATGGTTTTGCTGGCATGTTTGCAAAGGTTTACCGTGATGGAACGCGTTTTGAGACGCAAGAGACGCGAGAAGCAGGGTGTCCCCAGGGTATTTTTATCGATGTATTTCCATATGACGCTCTATCGGATAATTCGATTGAAGAGCGCAAGCAGCGTCGCTCTGCGAAGTTTTGGCAGTCAATTTCATATCTGTGGCATTCTTCTACAATCGTAGTCCCTCATCGTGGACTACTCGGCATAATCGAACGTTATGGCTGTAGAATAGCGCACTTTGTTGTGCGATGCGCTTTTTCTCGTGAAAGAATAGAGGAAAGATTCAATTGTTCCTTTTTGAAAGATAGCAGATACCTGCCCTCTACAAGGGTCTTGCCTTTTGTTTGGCCAAACATTGACGGATATCGTATAGATGAGTTAATGCCTACTGCCACTCTTGTTTTTGAGGGTACTTCCTTTCCGGTTCCTGCAAAGTGGGAGCTTTACCTTGAACGGATGTATGGCGATTGGCGAGCTCTACCAAAGCCTGAAGATAGGCGAACGCATCTGCCTTTGAGACTTGTATTTGAGGATGGCGAGGTATGGACTGCTGAGAAATAAGATTCAGACAATTCTAGCGTGCATTATTGTTTAGCTTTTCGCATATGAATGTCACGTTGGCGTGTCGACATGACGCGTATCAATTATACTAAAGCGCGTTTTTAATTTAGGAGTGTTTGTTTATGCAACGTGTGATTACCTATGGAACATTTGACTTACTTCACTACGGTCACATCAATCTTCTGAAACGCGCAAAAGAGTTTGGCGATTACCTCATCGTTGCGCTATCTACCGATGAGTTCAATGCGGGTAAAGGCAAAAAATCATATTTCCCGTATGAAAAACGTAAACAGTTGCTTGAGGCGCTACGCTATGTTGACTTAGTAATTCCTGAGGAAACATGGGAGCAAAAGCGATCAGATGTTGAGCTCTATCACATCGATCATTTTGTCATGGGGTCCGATTGGAAGGGCAAGTTTGACGATTTGTCGGATCTCTGTGAGGTTCATTATTTACCTCGCACACCTGAAATCAGCACAACGAAGATAAAACGCGATTTAAAGATTTAGGGATAATGGGGATGGAAATGAGCAAGAAAGATAGGGATTCTCTTAATGATGCTCGCTTAGGAGAAAAGATTCCGGACGATCAAATTCAAGAAATACTCCTCTCCATTCTTAAGGAATTCGACGCATACTGCAATCGACACGGATTGACTTATTATGTTTCTGCTGGAACTTTGTTAGGTGCGGTTCGTCATCACGGTTTTATCCCTTGGGATGATGACGTTGATGTCATCATGCCCAAACCCAGCTATTATCGACTGGAAGAGATTGCCAGAAAAGACCCTTATCTTGACGACGGACACCGATACAGGGTGCTTCTTCATTCTGATGAAACCAACGTCCTTCCTTTTATCAAAATCGAAGATACGCACACGATTGCTTATGAATATATATTCCATGATTATCAGAAGATAGCAAAAGGCCTTTGGCTTGATGTCTTTTGTTTGAGCTATGTAGAAGATGATCCAAGTCTGGCACTTAAGAATTACAAAAAGAATCTCTTATATTCACGTTTTACGCAGCTCTTGAGTTGGGGCTCAAAGATCAGAAAACCCTATCGCTATTTTTATCCGTTAATGGTGGTTGGTCGCATTATCGCCAATGCGATTGGTCTTGGCAATGAATACTGGATTGAAAAACAACTAGATATTCAGCGCAATTCTCCTGACACTGGAAAGCTGCGTGCAAACCTGGTATATGCGCTTGGATTTAGCGAGCGATATCCTGACGAGGATTTTAGTCAAGCGTTGCGAGTTCCTTTTGAGGATGGAGAAGTCTCGATACCCGTTGGGTACGAAGATATTCTCGAACGAAAATATGGACAGTGGAAAAAGTTACCACCCGAGGATCAGCGGATGGGCCATCATGGTTATGATGCGTTTTGGCGTGTGAGACCGGGGGAGAACTAAGGCATGATCGACAAGAGCGATCCGCGAAGGGCTCCGATTTCGTTAAAAAAGAATATGCTTTGGAATAGTGCTGGCTCGTTTGCCAACATGGTTTGCGCTTGGCTTATTACGGTTTTGGTCCTACGTCTTTCTACGGGATATGACGCGGCAGGGGTATACTCCTACATCATGTCGGTATATGCGATTTTCTCATCCGTAGTTGATTATCGTATTTATGTGTATCAAATCAGTGACCTGCATGGTGAAAATACTTTGGGCGAGTATTTCACTCTTCGCTGCATTACTGGCACGTTGGGACTTGCTTTAGTAATGGTCTACAGTGTTTTGACCGGTCCATTTGAATTGTTACCCACCATTTTTTTCTATTCACTTTATAAGATTGCAAGTGTTCTTCTTGATGCCTTTCATGCGTCTGAGCAGATATATAGGCGAATGGATTACATTGGTATGTCCTATGCACTCCAAGGTGTTGTTTCGTTTGCAGTGTTTGGTGTAGTTTTTGGTGTTACGCAAGACCTCACCCTTACTATGGCGGTTCTTTTTTTGGCAACTGTCGCTATCGGATTCTTCTACGATTTTCCACGCATTCATTTTTTTTCTGAGTTTCACTTTGGGATTTCGCGGCAAAAGACTTGGAGATTGCTAAAAACCTGCGCGCCTGCGGTCATCGCGTTTGTTGCCATTTCTGGTTCAACTTCTGTACCACGCCAGTATCTCATGAAAGTTATGGGCGAATCTGCATTAGGGGCCTATGGCACAATGGCCGCTCCTATCGCCATCGTGCAGACTGGTGCTTCCTATATTTACAATCCGTTATTGACGTACTTTAACGAGGCCTATGACCAGAGAAACGGTGCCAGGTTTCTTAAAATGATGATGATGACTGCGTTTGCTATTGCAACTTTAGGTATTGTCTGCATCATTGGAGTGAAGCTTCTCGGCGGTCCCGTGTACAGCCTGATTTATGGCCAGCGCGTTCTGGAGTACCTCTACCTTCTGCCTCCGTTGGTCGTAAGTGCACTCTGCATCGCCTTCATGGGGTTTGTAAACAATCTTGTTACAGTTTTGCATAACTTTAAGGCAACTTTTACTGGTGGCTTAACTGCACTTTCCATTTCACTTATCATCATGATTCCTATGATCAACCATTTTGAACTCAATGGCGTGACTTATACCACGCTTATCTCTGCCTTGGGAGCATCGCTCGTGATGTTCTTACTTGTGAAGAAGCAGCTTGATTCACAATTCGCTGCAAGCGAATAGCTTTATCAAAATTTGAGGCAGGGCGGGGCGGAAAAATAAACGGTATAATATATTCATGAAACAATCTATAAGGAAGGATGATTGTTGACATGAAGTTGCAGTTGGGAAAAAGCTTTGCAGTATTTTGCGCTATATCGTTCATATCTGCTCTCTTGATGTCTTCTTTTGCTTGGGCTGAACCGAATGCAAAAGAGAAAGAGCAGGTTCAAGAAGGCGCGGATGTTGTTTCTGAAGTGGATTGCGAGCCTCAAACAGAGGTCGATTCTGCGATGCCTATCTCTTCGATTGAGATGAATGTTACAACGGAACCAGTGGTTAATACTACAACGGTTAAGCTTTGGGTTGAGAACGCCAATGATCTTCTGACGGCTGGAATGGCTGATAGTCTTGAGGTTTCTTTTGTTCTTCCCTTTAAGGGGAAACCCGCTCGTAAGGGGAGTGCTAGTTACGCACTGTCTGAACTGGCCGAAGGTGTAGCGGTTGATTTCGGTAATTACGGTCGTTTTGACGTGACCTTTAGTTGGCTCAGGGGGGATGTAGTCGTTAACACGTCAAAGACGGTCGTTGATGTCGTGGCGGAGAATTACAACATTGCAGCCCTTATGGGCACGCTCCCTACCACCTATGTCACTGCGAATTATTGGAATATCAATCACACAGATGATGGTACGCACGTCCCCACCATCATTGCTCTGACTCGCCCCCAATCTCTTAATTGGGATGCACTTCCTGAGGGCATGTATCTCCTTCCTTATGTTTCCAAGCCTGAAGATACCCGTAAGCTAAGCAACTTTTTTGCCATGGGCGACTATGTGAAGATGCTCTATGAAATCACCCCTGAGGCCAATTTCAATTTTTTTGTCAATGACTATCACCTTCGCGTCCTGGGTAACTTGGTGTATGCGAACAATCTTCCAATGGAGAATGTGAAAGTAACCTTTATCTCTGATGGTTCCGCAACTGCCAGTACGATGAATCGCGCCTATGGTGGCTCTAACCCCAATGCTTCACATGAGTCGTATGTCAAGCAATGGGGGAGTTACGTCGACACGTGGTACAAGGCGGGCAAGGTTGACGAATCATCGCCGGAGCCTCCGAGTGAGCTTCTTTACGCAGCAGTTTGCAGTATGCCTAACTCTGAGTGGTGGGTTACACGTAAATCGTTGTTTACCAGTGGTGATGATAATGCATTTGCCGCTACGATGACTGCTGACAGCCGCATGATTCAAAAGAATATTTCCAATGACCTTACCGCCCTCAAAGACTCTGGTCACGATCAGGAATTCAGGAATCTTTACAATTTTAAGGGTGATTTCTTTAGTAAGGCGGATTCCGAGGGAAAAAAAGTAATGCTTCTCATGGGTACCCATACCTACAATGAGAAGAATTTTGACGACTACGTCAATCTTGTCGAAAGCTTCTATGGCACCGATTATATCTATTACTACAAAGGTCATCCTGCTTATCCCACACAACTCGATGCGGCAAAGCAAAAGCGTCTTGAGAGCCTCGGTCTCATTGATATCGATTCGACGATTCCCGCCGAGTTAATTCTGTTTTACTATCCAGATATTTATATGACTGGTTATAACACGAGTACGTTCAATTCTGCCCTCCCGGAAAGCAAAGGTGGTGTGTGGGGCTATACAAAAGAAGAGTCGTTGACATCTGGAACTGATATTTCCGAAAACGATTGGTATGCGTCTCCGCGTTCGGGTGCTCCAGATGAGATAAAAGCTTGGATGCCGAAGGGACGCCGTTGTTACTCCATTGAATTCTCCGATGTATATATCGCCGCCCATGACTATTCTTATGATTTTGCGATATACGACGCCACGATTAATCTCGTTACGTTTTATAAAGGCACTGGCGAGGATGCCAAGGTAGTCAAAACGATGAACGGCGGTAAGATTCTTCGGAGCGACAACAGTGCCGGGTCGTGGAAAAAGGACAATCGCGGTTGGTGGTATCGTAAATCTAACGGTTCGTACACCACTAACGGATGGCAGCTTATTGGTGGAAAATGGTATCTATTCGACTCAAGCGGGTATATGCGTTCTGGCTGGGTTCAGTTTGGCGGCAGTCGATACTATCTCGGCGGGTCCAACGATGGTGCCATGAAGACAAGCTGGTATTCGATTGATGGTCGTTGGTATCTCTTTGATGAAAATGGCAGCATGCTTACTGGATGGCAGAAGGATCGCAATGCTTGGTATTATCTCGGTAATCGCAACAACGCTTCGATGAGGACTGGCTGGAATCACATCGGTGGATACTGGTATCTCATGAGCAAAGACGGAGTCATGCTTAGTGGTTGGCAGTTCTTCGGTGGTTCTTGGTACTATCTGGGGGCCGGTAAAGACGATGGTGCTATGAAAACCGGTTGGGTCAAAGATGGTGATACTTGGTATCTTTTGGGTTCCAATGGCGCTATGAAGACGGGCTGGCAAAAGGTCGGCAAATCTTGGTACTGGATGGATAAAAGCGGTGCCATGGCCTCCAATCGGTGGGTTGGGCCCTACTGGGTAGATGAGTCCGGAGCATGGGATCCGAGTGTCAAATAGTCGGTATCGAAAGGATCGGTTGATACCAAAGTGCTCCGGTGCATTCGCTTCGGAGCACTTTTTAAAGGTTTTGTCCACTTTTCGTTTCCTCGATTTGCTTTTATTTCAGTTTTTTCATCTAAAATCGTTCGTCTCATGGTATTAAGCAAAGGTGCAAAAGCTCGCATGGCATTCTAAGACGATTGTATAGAAGGGTTGATTTGTGAGGGTTGCTGAGGTAATAGGGCAGATGAATCGAGCTGGGGCAGAAACCGCACTCATGAATTGGTTTCGTGCCTTCGATCGCAACGATATACAGATGGATTTTCTGGTTCACCGCCTTGAGCCCGGTGATTACGATGATGAGATACGCGATCTCGGAGGCCGCATTTTTCATTTGCCTGTTTATACTGGTCTGAACGGTCTTTCATATCGAAAAGCTGTGCGGTTTCTTTTGGATGAGCATCCTGAGTGGAAAGTGGTTCACGGACACATTGGAAGCTGTGCGTCGTTGTATCTTAAAGAAGCTCGAAAGTTGGGACGGATCACCATTGCGCACAGCCACAATACACGTGGGCCGCTCACTCCTTCTCAATTGGTGTTTGAATGCCTTTCCGTCCCCACGAGAATGATTGCAGATGAGTTTATTGGCTGCTCACTTCAAGCAGGACGGGATCGTTTTGGAAGCAGGATTGTTAACAGCCCTCATTATCACACCCTGCCTAATGGCATTTTCGTAAGAGACTATGTGAATAGCGTTGAACTGCATGAAGCGGCGAAAAAACAACAGGGGTGGCAAGGAAGGACTGTGTTGGGCAATGTGAGTCGTCTGACACAGCAGAAAAATCACATGTTCCTGCTAGAAGTATTCGCTGAATACCTTAGACGGGACCCTACCGCACTCTTAGTGCTTGTGGGGGAGGGTGACCTTCGTAAACAAATTGAGGACAAGGCACAATTGCTTGAAATTAGTAATTCCGTTGTTTTCTACGGGCTAACGGACGATGTGGCTTCGGTACTTAGAGCCTTTGATGTCTTTGTGATGCCTTCCCTTTATGAGGGACTTCCGGTTGCGACAGTCGAATGCCAGGCTGCAGGTATTCCAATGATTATCTCTGATGGAGTTCCAAGTGAGGCGATGCTCACAACTGCAGCCGTACAAGTGCCTCTGAGCGCTTCGTGCGAAGTGTGGTGTGGAGCCATCTCGTCTTCACTGGAAAGAGGCAATAATTATTCTCATGGTCCCCAACAAGTCGTGGATGCCGGATTTGATGTAGAGAGTTCCTCAGCGTGGCTTTCAACCTATTATCACAGACTAGCTGAACTGGTCTAATTCAGAGTGCATCTTAATTTCTCGATTTTAAGAATAATTGATTTTTTATATAAGCAACGGGCGGCAAACGGGCCGAAAAGGCTATCCTTGCCGGCTCCTATCTTCATTCTTAAGGGCGATTTCCTGTGCAAGTGTCGTGATTTTGCGTGTGAGTTGAGCAATTTGATTTTGTAATGAAAACTCACGAACAAGTAAAAGTGCAATGACTGCAAGGAAAATAAAATTCGAGGGCGATTGGACGCCAAGTAATCCAGAAAGAAAGAATGAAATGCTCGGAAAAAGGGCGAGTACGACTAGTCCAAAGCTTAAGAGGAGCCAGAAGAGAGAGTCGCCTGTGCTAAACCGAGCTTGACGTATTTTGCTGATGACAAACATGAGAACAATACAGGCGCCGACAATAAGTACGATGCGAAGCGCAATGCTCATGAGCTACCTCCTGAACCAAAGAGAGAACAGAATGGATGAACAGGCATTTGCCATATAGATAACCGCTTTAGATGGGGTAAGGTAACTTTCTCCAGTTGTTCGCTCCCGCATCGTCACCTGCTCTTCAACAACACGCATGCCACGTCGTTTGATCAGGAAGGCAATCGTTTCGGGTTCGGGGGTGAGGTCACTTCGTTTAGAAAACAATTCGATTACCGATTTATTATAGAGCCTCATACCGGAAGTTGGATCGTTGATGGCAGTTCCTGTAGTAGCGTGAATTAGCGTAGAGATAAGATTGGAGCCGAGCATGCGAAGGGAGTGCGGTTTTTTGCACCCAATGAAGCGAGAGCCGATTACTATATCCGCATTCGATTCTTGCATTCGCCGCTCGAGGATGGGAATGAACCGGGGGTCATGCTGTCCGTCTGCATCGAATTGAATTGCTCTTTCGAAGCCATGTTGGTAAGCGTATTTCATTCCTGTTTGAAAGGCGCCTGTAAGACCAAGATTCACGGGTAAATCTATTAAATTGAAGTTGTGCATTTTGCACAGTTCTGCGGTTGAATCCAATGAACCGTCATTTACCACAACGTACTGAACCCCAGGTACTTTGCCTATGAGCTCTTGAACAGTTGAAACGATGGATTCTTCCTCGTTGTAGGCGGGAATAATGACTAGTGTGGACACGTTGTCGTGCACCTCGCATCAAAGAAATGACATGACTTGTTCATGATACGCTAATCAAGAACGGTTGGATTATTTGTTCATACAAATACACGATTCATCTTTGAGGAGATGGTCTTTTGTCTTCATATTGCATTTGCTCTGCTTTTTATTTGCCACATATGGGTGGTGTTGAACGTTTTACCGACAATCTGGCTTTGGAATTAGTGAGGCAGGGTCATAGCGTAACAATTGTGACCAATGACACATATGATATTGGCTTGCACGAAATCTTATCATCAGGAGTTGAGGTTTATAGGTTACCCTGTATCGCTGCGCTTTACGGACGTTTTCCGATACCGAAAAAAAACAAAGTATTTCGAAGGGCTCTTGCTGAATTAAATGCACGTTCCTTCGACGGTATTTTAATTAATACGCGTTTTTACCCGCATACATTGATAGCACTTCGATTTGCAAAAAGGATAGGCGTGACACCGATAGTGCTCGACCACGGATCTGCCTACCTGACATTCGGAAATCCTGTTTTTGACGTCTTTGCACATACATATGAACATGCTATTACCATGTTAGTAAAAAAATATAGTCCGTTGTTTTATGGCATTTCTCAAAAAAGCGTTGAATGGCTCGAGGTTTTTGGAATTACTGCGAAAGGAGTCATCAGCAATTCCATTAATTCGATTGAGTATCGAGGGCAAGCGTCCAACAGGAGTTTTAGGGATGAGCTTGGAATTGATAATGGGCGTATGTTGCTTGCCTTTACCGGTCGTTTGATTCCCGAAAAAGGAATTGACACACTACTTGGTATGATGGAACTACTTCAGGACGAGCCAGTTGATTTAGTAATTGCCGGCGAAGGTCCGCTCCGCACCCATATTGAGAAATCAGGGTTAAAGCATCTTCACCTGGTTGGTCGATTGGGCCAACCAGATATTGCAGCGTTGCTTCTTGAGGCCGATTTGTTCTGCTTGCCTACTCGGTCTGAAGGGTTTTCAACGTCACTGCTTGAGTCTGCTGCTTGTGGAACGCCTTTCCTTGTTACCAATGTCGGCGGGGCACGTGAACTTGCGCCAAGTAGAGACTATGGGTTTGTAGTCAAATCCGCAGATAGTAAGGTGTTTGCGGAGAAAGTCCTTTTTGCTTTAAAAGAAGATGTTGACTTAGAAGCAATGGGTGCGTTGTGCCGCAGCAGGGTTGAAGATAAGTACTCTGTGTCATCTGTGGTTACAACGTTAATCGATGCATTTTCTGTGTCAAGTGCTCCTAATGCATCGCACCAGATGAATTGAAGTAATACCAAGTTCCGTTGATTTTTTGCCAGCCAGTTGCCATGGCTCCAGAAGAAGGGGAGAGATAATACCATGTACCATTTAACTTAAGCCATCCGGTTGCCATCCTGCCTGATGACGGCTGGAGGTAGTACCAGCTTGAACCAATATAGCGCCAACCTGTCGCCATAGCTCCAGAGCTCTCTAACCAATACCAATAACCGCCAAGCGACAGCCAGCCCGTTTTCATAGCTCCTGAAGCGCCGAGGTAATACCATTTTCCGTTATCAAGAATCCAGCCTGTTTTCATGGCACCAGAAGATTCGAGCCAATACCATGCGTTTCCATCATGCAGCCAACCCGTAATCATTTGATATGTGCTTGGGCTGAGCCAATACCAACTGTTTCCAAGTTTACGCCATCCCTTTGCAAGCGACCCGGATGCTTCAGCGTAATGCCAGAATCCTTCGGCATCTTTTACCCAGCCAGTAGCCATGCGGCAATTTGATTTGAAGAAATAGCCCTTGTTGGCAATAACATGCAAGCCTTTCAGGGCGAAGCCATTTTCGTCAAAATAGAACCAGTACCCGCTATCGAATAACCAACGATTTACGAGCCGTGTTCCAGAGGCGTCGCGATACTCGAGACATCCATTCACGGTATTCCATCCAGGTTTTATTTCTTCCTTTGCGTGATACGTCGCAGTGCAGACAAGCGCATCACCCTGCGCTTCAACGTTCAGCGTAGCGGTCTCCTTCTCATTCGACCAAGTTCGCTGATTTAGCTCGTAGGCAACATATCCGTTGTAGATTCCTTTATACGAATCTGGCCACGTAGGATTGTCGGTTGCAATGGAAAATACGGTCTCGCCCTTATCAAGATGGCTCTGGATTCGATCTACATATGCATCTGCCCAAATGACCGCCTCGCCACTGCGGACATAGTAGCCGTTTTTCAGGCTTTTTGACGGTGTTTCATATCCATCTTGGTTATACACATCAGGGAAGTTAGGGTGCGCAGTTGCCATGAGCTCATCGGTAAGACCAAAGTAGAAATGTCTCATGTCAATAGATTGCCAAGAGTAATCGGTGTCGTTCCATGTGCAATCGACCTGGCACCATTCCCCGTCGATCTTAATGGCGCTCCACGTGTGGTAATCGCCCTCGTCTCGCACCTCTCGATTCTCGATGCCCGCGGCATCAAGAAGGCGTTGATAAGCTGCCATGTATGCCTGACAGGTTCCCGTTCCACGACAGAGCGCAGATTCTGCAGATGAATAGATGAACGTGTTGTCATACTCAAGTTGATCAAGTAGCCAATCATGAAGCCAGACTGCCTTTTGGTAGTCGGAACCATCGGTCTCACGATTGCATTGTGAAACGGCATTTTGAACGCGTGAGCTTACGCTCGGATATGCCGAATCATTGATGGAAAGGACCACAGTGACACTGATAGGATCGAACCCCGAGCCATCCATGTTCATGCAGTCGATACGAAGCTCGTAGGTTCCTGTGGCCATGGGTGTGAACTCGAAGTCATAGAAATCGGCCGCATTCGTGTACTTAGACTTCGTCGGGTCACACACATATTCCCATCCAAGGGAGGGGTCCGTGTACTTGGGTGTACGGAGATAGAACTTATAGTTTGAGGTTCCGCCGTTTCCAACACAATGGAGCGTAAGAGGTTGCCCGGCAACAGGATCATCCCAGCTGACGGTGAGTTTAAAGTGCTCACCCTCGGTCGTTTTGGAGTGCTGGTACACCGCGGATTCATTATCGGCAGGCGCCGCAGTTTCTTTCGCGCTTGGAGAAGTAACAGTTTGTTGGGGGGTCACCTCGGCAAACGCGTTGGAACAAAGGGGGGAACGAGGAAAAGCAAACGCTGTCAACAGGGATATTGCTACGATAAATGTAGTTTTGCGCATCTAGGCCCCTCTCTATTTTGAGTGGTGTCATTTTACCTTATCGCGTAAAAATGAGGCACATATTCGTATGCTATCGTGACCAACAGATAATTGCCGTCGATAGGTATTGGAGGGGTGCCGTGTCAGATATCTTCGAACCCAAGCGCATCATCGTCACCGGCGGTTGCGGCTTCATCGGGTCCAACTTCGTCCACCACGTGGTGCGCGAGCACCCGGACGTGCACGTGACGGTGCTGGACAAGCTCACCTACGCCGGCAGCCCCGAGAACATCGCGGGGCTGCCCTCGGACCGCGTGGAGCTCGTGGTGGGCGACATCTGCGACGCCGAGCTGCTCGAGAAGATCGTCCCCGGCGTCGATGCCATCGTGCATTACGCCGCCGAGAGCCACAACGACAACTCCATCGCCGACCCCGAGCCCTTCCTGCGCACCAACGTAGAGGGCACCTACCAGCTGCTCGAGGCGTGCCGCCGCCACGACGTGCGCTACCACCACGTCTCCACCGACGAGGTGTACGGTGACCTCGCGCTCGACGACCCCGCGCGCTTCACCGAGGACACGCCGTACCATCCCAGCTCCCCCTACTCCTCCACCAAGGCGGCCTCCGACATGCTGGTCCGCGCCTGGCACCGCACCTACGGCTTGCGCGTCACCATTTCCAACTGCTCGAACAACTACGGGCCTTACCAGCACGTCGAGAAGTTCATCCCGCGTCAGATCACGAACCTCATCGACGGCGTGCGCCCCAAGCTCTACGGCGACGGCAGGAACGTGCGCGACTGGATCCACACCGAGGACCACAGCTCCGCCGTGTGGGCGATCCTCACGAAGGGCCGCATGGGGGAGACCTACCTCATCGGAGCCGACGGCGAGCGGGACAACCTCACCGTGCTCCGTGAGATTCTGAAGGCCTTCGGTCGTCCCGAGGACGACTTCGACTGGGTGCGCGACCGCCCCGGCCACGACCGCCGCTACGCCATCGACAGCTCCAAGCTTCGCCGCGAGCTCGGTTGGGAGCCGAAGCACACCGACTTTGCCACGGGCCTGGCAGACACCATTGCCTGGTATCGTGAGAACGAGGCCTGGTGGCGCCCCGCCAAGGCGGCCACTGAGGCGCGCTATAGGGCGCAGGGACAGTAAGTTTCAAGTGTAAGGCGGGGCGTCGATACGGCGCTCCGCTTGTCGTATAAGTTCAAGATGAAAGGCGCGTTGATGTCCTTCGAGTTCGAAAAACCTCTTGCCGTCGAGAGCACCAGCATTCCAGGTGTTCTCGTGTTCGACCTGTCCGTTCATGGCGATAACCGTGGCTGGTTCAAAGAGAATTGGCAGCGCGAGAAGATGCTCGCGCTCGGCCTGCCCGACATGGGCCCCGTGCAGAACAACATCTCGTTCAACGACAACAAGGGCGTGACGCGCGGCATCCACGCCGAGCCGTGGGACAAGTTCATTTCGGTCGCCTGCGGATCCGTCTTTGGCGCGTGGGTTGACTTGCGTCCTGGTTCAACCTTTGGTGAGGTGTTTACTTGCACGCTTGACCCTGGCAAGGCAATCTACGTTCCCCGCGGCGTGGGCAACTCTTATCAGGCGCTCGAAGATGGAACGGCTTACACCTACCTGGTGAACGCCCATTGGTCTGCCGAGCTCAAGAAGACCTACACGTTCGTGAATCTCGCCGATCCTGATCTCGCCATCGAGTGGCCCATTCCACTCTCGGAGTGTGAGCTGTCCGAGGCAGACAAGAACCACCCGATGCTCGCTGACGCGCTTCCGATGGCGCCTCGCCGTACTCTTGTGACCGGTTGCAACGGACAGCTCGGCCGCGCGGTACGCAATCTCGCGGAGGAGCGAGGCCTTCCCGGCTTCGACTACTGCGACATCGACTGAATCTGCCCCATATCCGTTGACAAGTCGATTTCCGTTTCGGCACGATCGCCGCAAGCGGGGAAACGGGGGCGGGGCATGGGAACCCCATCGCCAAAATACACGGCCGAGTTCAAGCAGAAGGTCGTGGAATTGCACAGAAAGAGCGGCGCCACCCACGCCGAGGTTGCGCGCGGGTCGGGCCGCGACGCGGGCGGCCCGTCGGATCGGGTGAAGA
>NZ_LT904908.1:193693-612456 GCF_900199705.1 Collinsella provencensis
CGCCATGCGCGACGAAGAGCCGGCGAAGCCGACATAACCCACGTCAAGACCAGGCAGGGCCGGCTCTATTTGGCGCCGGTGACGGACATCCGGTCGAGGCGCATCGCGGGATGGTCCATGGGGCCCAACATCACGGCCGAGCTGGCCGACGACGCGCCGAAGATGGCGCCGGCCAGGCGAAACCCGCCGGAGGGCCGCATACATCACAGCGATCACGGCCCCCAATACGTGTCGCCGCCTCTCTCCAAGACGATGCGGAATCACGGCGCGAGGCCGTCCATGGGGTCGATATCGTCGCCGCGGGACAACGCGGCCATGGAATCGCTCATGGGGATCGTGAAGTCGGAATGCGTGCACGCCCGCACGTACGCGACGCGCGAGGAGGCGGCGCTCGATTTGTTCGAGTGGATCGAGGTCATCTACAACAGGATCAGGACGCATTCTGCGCCGGGCTTCATGAGCCCGGCCGAGTTCGAAGAGGCCAATTGGCCCGAGGAAGGCCGCGACGACAAGGCGGCGTAGAAAGTGTCAATGGAATCGGGGTAGATTCACGTTTCGCTAGGTTTGAAAATCAACCGTCTTATAAAAACACACATGCGTAATCGACTTTTGGGTTTGAATAAATAAGAACGAGTTTTGACAAACAACCGCAAAGCGCACGTAATATGGAAAGAAACACACGCATTTGGTAAGGAGCCATTCTGCAATAATTGATGAAACGATACAATAATCTAATGATTGTTGTGCTTTCGATGGGTGATTTATTTTGTCTTGGTTGTTCTTTTTTGTGCTAGCAGCATTTTATTTCTGTCTGTTATTAATATCGGTGCTTCCTCTTCGAGCGTGTGGGTTCTCGATAGCGGTTTCAATTGGGATGGCATCGCCTATCACAATCGCGCTTTTATGTGTTGCTGGAATTATCTGCGACACTCTATCAATAAGAATTACTGCCTCAGCGCTCGTTACAGGCGTTCTTGTGATTTGCATCACTGCGTCAGCCGTCACTGTGTTTGCTCGGAGACACGCATTGTCGTCCAGCGCCGTTTCTCCGGGTCGTGCGAAGCCGCACGGTGGTATACATCATAATTTATTTGATCCAACCATCGATGCTGGATATTTCGATATGCACTACTTGCTACTTTATCTATTTGTGGCGGCGGTGATATGCGGCGTCTTTTTCGTTCTGCCGCTCGATGGTCCTGATTCGTTTGTTCAATATGCGGACAACACAGCCCATCTAGGAAGAATTAAGGCAATGGCGGTTGATGGCTCCTTTTCCATTTTGCACACCGGTGTATACCCTTCTAGTATGTCTTCTGTCGCTCAGCCTCTCAATATCAAAGCGGGCTTTTATCCAGCGGCGCTCCCCCTGCTCGCATCGCTTTCTGTGAATCTGTTCGGAGTATCCGCTGCTCTTGCGGAGAATGTTGTCCTCTTCGTTTTTATGGCCTTTGTTCTTCCTTCAGGTTCATATTTGATGCATGTAGCCTTGTTTAAAGACAATCGCGGGGCTGTTCTCTTCGGTGCTTTTTCCACCATGATGTTCGCAGCCTTTCCGTTTGGACTATTGCTCTACGGTCCGTTGTATCCAAACATGGCCTCTATGTGCTGCGCTCCCCATGTGGCGTTTGCGTTCATTTCCATTTGGAGTAAATGCAGGCCTGTTTGCCAGCGCCTCGCGTTCGCGTTGCTCTTTTTCCTTTCGTCCGTTGCGCTCGCATCCTTGCAACCTAACACCGTGTTTCTTCTCATCGTCTTTTTGACGCCCTTTTGTTGTCATGCCCTGTACCAACATTTCTCTTCACCTAAAAAGAAGGGCGAACCCATACGGAGTAAACGTGGTTTGCTCGCCGCTCTATTATTTGCTGGCTTTGCCGTCACTGTTTGGGTTATATGCTTTAAGCTTCCGGCTTTTCAATCTGTCGTAACTTTTAGATGGGAAAAGCTTTATACAGTGGGGTATGGAATCTGGAGCTTGTTCAGTCTGGGTCTTCGCCGTGACCTCCCTCAATATGTTGCGGCGGTTTTGGTGCTTGTCGGTGTGATGGCTGCGCTTTTTGACGCTCGTTATCGTTGGATGACCTTCTCCTACGGAATCATGGGTTTGATTTACGTTGTGGGCATTACCTCTGAGGGTCTGTTGAAACAGCTCCTTGCGGGTTTTTGGTACACAGACCCCTACCGCACTGCCGCTTCCGTTGCATTACTCGCGATGCCGATCGCTTCGCTGGCACTTGCCACCCTTGTTCGTGCTGTATGGTCCAAGGTCCCCCACTGTGTTCAATCTCATTATGCCGTTGAGATTGCCGCATGTCTTGTTGTTGGCTTTGCCGCGGTCGTTACAAACGTTCTGATGCCCAATTATGGCTATTCGCAAGGTGCCTTCACGGAAGTCTATCTAGAGCTGTCCAGCTTGAACGTCAAAAACGAAAACAAGATAGTCACTGCGGAGGAAGATGCTTTCCTCAAGGAGGTCGCTGCTGTTACCGGGAACGACATGGTGATAAACAATCCCTTCGATGGGTCTGTGTTTGCATATTCTGTTTACGGCATCAACGTCTATTACAAGGCATTCCCCTCTCAAAAGCACGAGAGCGAGGACTCGATTACCATACGGCGAGGCATCGATGAATATCCTGAAAATCAGAGAGTGAAAAAGGCGGTCGAGGATATAGATGCACGATACATTCTAATCATGGATACTTCGAATTATCTTCCCTTTTCGGATGAGGAGCTCTGGTCTCCGTTCATTCTCTATCCCTATACGAAATGGGAGGCATTCGAGACAATCGATCCCAATGGTCAGGAATATGAGGTTGTTTTGGATGATGGAGTAAACAAGTTGTTGAAAATAATCCGATAGTTTTGAACATTTAGCTTTTGTTCATCGCGAAGGACAAGGTTGGAGGGTACTGTCCTATTCGTATTGAGCTTCAGCATGTTATGTTTGACTTGATATTTGTTACACAGGATTAAGGGGATGTATGACTCAACGTAATATCTATATGGATGTGCTCAGCATTCTTTCTTGCATGGCGGTCGTATATCTTCATTGTTCGACGGTTGTATATGTAAATCAGGGTGATTTGCTCTGGTTTTTTTCGATTATCGTTCAATCGCTTTTTTGTTTTGCGGTACCAGTCTTCTTCATGATTAGCGGGGCAAACCTTATTGGCTATCGCAAAAAGTACGATACGAAAACCTTCTTAATTAAGCGCCTTAAACGTGTTGCGATTCCACTAGTCGGTTTTAGCGCTCTGTATTATCTGCTTTCTTGTTTTGCGCCTGGATTCTTCGGGCTTCCAGCGCGCGAGCTGTCCATTTCTGGTTTCGTGGCCGGTTTGTTTACGAACAGCATTTGCGATGTATATTGGTTTCTGTATGCAATTCTTGCGCTGTATTTCGTTACTCCCTTGTTGTCGCTCGCGGCAGACGACAAGGGTCTTCTGCGCTATTTGCTAATCGTCAGCTTTATCTCAACTGCGGCGATTCCCCTTGTGAATCGATTTGCACCAATACATACGCTGCTCGACTTATTTGTGGTTCCGTATCTTTCCGGATCAATCTTTCTATATCTGTTGGGTTACTACATTGAGCGTTACGTTGAAATAACAAGGAAGATTCGCCTTGGTGCGATTGGGGTTGCAATAATTTGCTTTGCAATAATGGCAGTTATGACATACAAGACAAATGTGTCTCACACTGTTATATCTGGTAATTTTGCAGAGTTCGATAATTTTTATATTAACGTCTACAACATATTCTGCAGCACCTATTCCTGTGCCGTTTTTTGTTTGGCAAAGGACGCTGAATCTAGGATGAGAGATGTTTCTGCATTCGGAGGTAAGGCGTTTCGCTTATTGTCTTCCGTTCCGTTTTACGTTTATCTCATTCATATGTTGGTTATCCACATGTTAGACGTATATGTTCCTCACCGTATAATTTGGGACTTGGGTGTTCGCCCTCCAACGGTCATTGTGCTTTCATTTGTATTTGGCATTGTCTTTTTGACTGCGAAGCGTGCTTTGAAACCTCACCTTGGCGGTGCGACTATAATCAACCAATAGGGCCGCGTTATTCTGAATTGATTAACGCTGCAAACTCCGATGTCCTTGTCTTCGTCTTACCTGGAGGCTTTTGTGCCACGTTTTTCGATTTGCATTCCTACATACAACAACGCAGCATATCTTCCTTCTTGTTTGAAAAGCGTTCTCGATCAGGATTACAAAGATCTTGAAGTCATTGTTATTAACGACGGCAGCACCGATGGGACTTCCGGGGTCCTTTCTGAGTTTACCGCCCGCGACCAGCGTGTTGTTGTAGTGGATCGAGATGAAAACCTGGGACTGCATTTAACGCGCCGAGAGGCTGTTGAGCATGCGGTTGGAGAATACGTTGTCTTTTTGGATTCGGACGACGAGTTCATCCCGGGCTTTCTCTCAAAACTTAACGTCGCACTTGATGAGAATCCGGTTGATCTTTTACACTTTGGTATTGAGGTCGTAGATTGCGGGGTTGGGGAGAGAGAGGCTCGTGACTTCGAGAAGTTCGTGAACGCTTTAGTCGAACCTCTTTCTTGCGATCAAATAACACATGCCGTTTTCTCGTCAAGTACTGGTGGTTATCGCCAGGATTGGCGTGTTACCCAGCGTGCGATTTCAACACCGCTTCTTAAGCGGGCCTTTGATGTCATGACAGTCTCTGATTTGGGACGCGCTGAGGATGCGTATGAGAGCTTCGTTATTCTTGCTATGGCCGATCATGCGGTTACCAGAAACGACATTATTGGGCTTCGGTACTGCTACGGACGTGGTGTGAACTCGGGTGACCCTCTTACACCCGAGCAGTTTTCCGAGGATGCCGCTGAGTTCTGGTCTTCGATTCTGGCAATCGATGCCTTTGCTGAAACACAGAATTCTTCGTCGCTGATCGAGTGTGCTCTCGGTGCTCGTCATAAGCTATTTGACCTTCTGTTCAATGATTGGCTCTATCGAGTTTCAGACAACGAAAAGGTGGATGCTGCAAATTTTGCAGCAGAGGTGTCTTCTCGTCTCGAATGTGCCGTACAACTTATGAGGCTCGTAAGAGATAAGGCGTACGGTCTTTGGGAACGCGGTGACATCTTATCTGAGGATGAACCGTTATTGTCTTGGTTTGATGCCGCTCAGCAGCTTGCGGGCAACGAGGGTGCCTGCTCTAACCGGTTCCAAGAGTTTTTCCATGCTGCAAAAGATCACATCGACGATTTGCGTCGTCAATCCCGGATAGCAGAATATGAAAAGCAGGATATTAGGATTTTTGTATCCACCCATAAGCGTGTCGATCTTTTTGACAGCCTGATCCTTCAGCCTGTTCAGGTTGGCTGTGCCTTAAGAGATTATCGTTATGACTGGGCATTGCACGATGATGAGGGAGAAAACATCTCCACTCTAAATGCAATGTATTGTGAACTTACGACGCAGTATTGGGCATGGAAAAACGTTGACGCCCCCTATGTTGGATTCTGCCACTATCGTCGTTACTTCGACTTTTCCCCTGAAAAGCATATGGAAAATTCCTTTGGCGAGATAATGGACGGTCGCATCGATAGCGTTACACAGTCGAAATACCATCTTGATGATGACTCAATTCGCGTCGCACTTGCCGGGGCGGACATCGTGACAACGGTCGTGCAGGATATTCGATCCTATATGGGTCCTCTCGCTACCCTTCGCTCCCAATATGGCGCAGCCGATCATCTTCATGTAGAGGACCTTGATCGAGTCATCGACATTCTAAAGAAGAATCACCCTGAATATTCTGAGGATGCCGATAGGTTCCTTTCTGGACATAACGCGTGTTTTTGCAACATGTTTGTTATGAGGCGCGAGATCTTCAACGAGTATTGTGAATGGCTTTTCCCTCTTCTCAGAGAGTTTGTCGACACTACGGATATGAGCCGATACAGTCGCGAGGGCGTGCGAACTCCTGGCCATCTTTCCGAGCGGCTATTGAACATCTTCTTGCTGCATCAACAGCGCGTTCATCCGGAGTGGAATGTCAAGCGTCTGCAGTGTGTTCATTTTGAGCACCCTGACTTCAACCCTGGATTGAAGATACCCATACGTTCAAATGATGTCAGGCCAATTATTCCCGTGGTGTTTGCATCTGATGACAACTATGTTCCAATGCTTACTACCACGATATATTCGATGCTTAAGAATGCGTCTTCGAAATACTATTTCGATGTGATCGTTCTCACTCGAGACATTTCCGCTGTGAACCAGCGTATTATGCGTGAATTTGTCCATGGATTTGAAAACGCTCGCTTGTCATTTTGTAATGTGTCTCAAATTATTGAACGCTACCAGCTTACGACCAACAATCCCCACATCAGCGTTGAGACGTACTATCGCTTCCTTATTCAGGATCTTTTACCCCATTATGACAAGGTGCTTTATTTGGACTCCGATCTTATTGTTGAAGGGAATGTTTCCGAGCTTTTCAAGATCGATTTGGGAGACAATCTTTTAGCAGCCACTCATGATGTCGACTTTGTTGCCAATGTTAATTTGAAGCGTGGAGATCGATTCTCTTACGCTAAGAAAATTCTCGGAATGGAAGATCCTTATAGCTATTTCCAGGCGGGTGTTTTGGTTTTGAATACCCGTGCCATGCGTTCAGAGTGCTCTATGGAGCAGTGGCTTGAATTTGCTTCAGACGATCGCTTTATATACAACGATCAAGATGTTCTGAATGCGCATTGCGAAGGTCGGGTCATATATCTCGATTATGACTGGAATGTCATGATTGATTGCGGCGGTCGTATCGGCAATTTGTTCCCATTTGCCCCCGCGTCCATGTTCGATGCCTTTATGGATTCTAGAAATCACGAGAAGATTGTGCATTATGCCGGTTGCGAAAAACCGTGGAAACAATCAAATTGTGATCGGTCGGAACTGTACTGGCGCTACGCACGCGAAACGCCGTTCTATGAGCGCTTGCTCGTGCAGCTTACTTCGGGTGTCCCCGTTTCACGTTCGACTGGTCGCTTTAGCAACGAGCCGCTCATTTCGCCGAACAGCAGGATTAGAAGGTTTATCGATCCTATTGCGCCGCTCGGATCTGCTCGTCGTGATTTTGCTAAGAAAGTGGTTCGCAAGATTCGTGGATAGCGACAATAGTGCTGTTTCGTTCATGTAAGGTGGCGCAGTCTCCAGTCGCTGTGGAAACACTCGACGCGTTTCCACAGCCTCGTGACCCTCATGGGTCCGAATCCCTGTGCTTGATAGCAAAACGCCCAGGTTCACAAGCGAGCCTGGGCTGAAACGTTCACTGGTGCGCCATGGGGGATTCGAACCCTCGACCATCGGATTAGAAGTCCGGTGCTCTATCCAGCTGAGCTAATGGCGCGTGATTGCCTGCTGAACGCATTCGCCCAACAAGAACCGCACTTGATTATAGCCGACCTTTCTATTTGCGTCCCCATGTTGTTTCTTCGTATAATTTCAACTTCAAGTACAGGTATTTGCCTCCACTCGCTATGCCAGGCTCAACCGGCATTCTCGCGCGGTGGGAAAAGGGGAGGTTCGCATGGAGCTCGGCGTCGCTATCGCCGTTATCATCGGTCTTGCCATCGGCGGAGTTCTAGTTGTGAGTTTTGAAAACCGCAAGCGCAACACGTCGCCCAGCGGCGTCTCGGCATCCAAAACGAGCTCTGTCGTCCAGCAAGACCAGTCCAAGGACGAACATCGCGCAAATGAGGTTCTTGTCAGCGCGGCGCATGTGTTCTGCACGGAGTCGTTTGCCTCCCGCGATGACGCCCTCTCCTTTATCTCCAACAACGCGGTCAAACTCGGTATGGCAGACGATCCCGATGCCCTCATGTGCGCCTTCATTAAGCGCGAATCTGAGGGCTCCACAGCCATGATGGACGGTTTTGCCATTCCGCACGCCAAAACCGACGCGGTCAAGAATGCCGGCGTCATTGTCCTCAAGGTCACCGAGGGAATCTCTGCTTGGGAAAGCGTTGATCATCAGCCGGTTACCTGCGCCATCGCCCTGCTCGCCCCCGAGTCAAAGGCTGGCACCACGCACATCAAGCTTTTGTCCGAGGTTGCCCAGGCGCTCATGGACGAGGATTTCCGTCGCACGCTCAAAAACGAGACTGATCCAGAGCTCATTGCAGACGTCGTCAATGTACGTCTCAACTGATTCGTTTGCTGCATCTACCTCGTCTTTTTGCATGATTTGACGAGTCCTATTCATCTTTGCGGTTTTATCTGCCAAATATCGTCCGTTCGTACTACAATAAAGCACGTCGTATGTTTGACTCGCACTTTGCGTGCGGGTCACATGAAAAAGGAGTCACGTTATGGTTTCTGAGAAGGCTACCCTCGTCAATCCGCAGGGCCTCCACATGCGTCCCGCCGGCCTCTTCGCCTCCACCATGGGCAAGTTCGCTTCTGAGGTCACGGTTGTCGCCCCCGACAAGGAGGTCAACGGCAAGTCCCCGATGGCCCTCATGGCCGCTGGTATCCCCTGTGGTACCGAGGTCGAGGTCAAGTGCGACGGTGCTGACGAGCAGGAGGCCCTCGCGGCCGCCATCGAGCTCATCAAGAGCGGTCTGGGCGAGTAACTCGCGCGCGGGCATCTTGATGACGAACATCTAGTTCATAGGTGTATTTGACAGGCGTCTGCGGATTCCGTGGGCGCCTGCATTTTGTATATCCCCTCCGCACGGAGAGGGGAGTACGGGATTTCCGTTAGCGATAACGGGACACAGAGAGAGGAAATGGGAATGTACCAGGGAGTCAATGCTTCCGAAGGCATCGGTATCGGCACCGTTATGGTCGCCGTCGACCCCGATCTGACCTTCGATCCGCATGAGGTTTCCGACACTGCAGCCGAGAAGGAGCGCTATCAGGCGGCCCTCGCGGTTTTCTGTGAGAAGACCCAAGCTCAGGCCGACCACATGAAGGTCGCCGTGGGTGAGGCCGAGGCCGAGATCATGGCCGGTCACATCATGCTCGCCCAGGACCCCGGTATGACGGACGCCATCGCGGCGGGCACCTGCGCCGAGAAGGCCCTCGTGGACACGAGCACCATGTTCGAGAACATGTTCTTGTCCATGGACGACGAGATGTTCCGCCTGCGCGCTGCCGATATCGCCGACATCCGTACCGGTATCCTCGCCGAGCTTCTGGGCGTCGAGGTCGTGGACCTCTCCGTTTTGCCCGAGAACACCGTCGTGGTCGTGCATGATCTCACGCCGTCCATGACCGCCACCATCGACAAGGAGCACATCGCCGGCATTGTGACCGAGACGGGTGGCCGTACCTCCCACTCCGCCATCATCGCCCGCGCGCTCGAGATTCCCGCGGTGCTCTCCGTGGCCAACAGCTGCTCCGCGCTGACCAACGGCATGCCCGTCATCGTCGACGGTGGGCAGGGCATCGTCATCGCCGAGCCCGATGACGACGTGTTGGCCGAGTACCAGACAAAGGCCAAAGAGTACGCCGAGAACAAGGCCGCTCTCGAGGCGTTCCGCGGCAAGGAGACCGTGACCGCCGACGGCATCAAGAAGATTCTCGGCTGCAACATCGGCAGCCCCGACGACGTCGCCAACGCGCTCGATCATGACGCTGAGGCTATCGGCCTGTTCCGCTCCGAGTTCCTGTTCATGGACGCCACCGAGCTTCCGAGCGAGGAGGAGCAGTTCCAGGCATACCGTAAGGTCGCTACGGCCTTGAAGGGTGCCCCGGTCATCATCCGTACGCTCGACGTGGGCGGCGACAAGGCGATTCCGTATCTGCACATGGAGCCGGAGGAGAACCCGTTCATGGGCTTCCGCGCCGTGCGCTACTGCCTCGAGAACCCCGATCAGTACAAGGTCCAGCTCCGCGCCCTGCTGCGCGCTGGCGCCTTTGGCGATGTCAAGATCATGATCCCTCTCGTCACTTGCGTCGAGGAGGTTCGCGCCGTCAAGGAGCTCGTCGAGGAGTGCAAGAAGGAGCTCGAGTGCGAGGGCCTGAAGTACGACGAGAACATCGAGGTCGGCGTCATGATGGAGACCCCCGCTGCCTCCCTCATCGCCGATAAGCTCGCCGAGGAAGTTGACTTCTTCTCCATCGGCACCAACGATCTTACGGGCTACACCATGTGCGCCGACCGCGGCAACGACCATATTTCCAACCTGTATCAGGTCTACTACCCGGCCGTTCTGCGCTCGATCAAGAACATCATCGAGAGCGGTGTCAACGCCGGCATCATGGTGGGCATGTGTGGCGAGGCTGCCGCCGATCCGCTGCTCGAGCCGCTGCTGATCTCCTTCGGCCTGGAGGAGTTCTCCATGTCCGCACCGAGCATCCTGCGCGCCCGCAAGACCATCTCCCAGTGGACCAAGGCCGAGTGCGACGAGCTCGCCGAGAAGGCCCTTGCCTGCTCCACCGCGGCAGAGGTCAAAGAGCTGCTTGAGGCTGCAGCACGCTAAGCTTTGAAAAACGGCCATGGACTGTCTGTTCGGTCCATGGCCGTTCTATGGCTTGGCACTTGGGCCTTGTGCCCGTGATTGTAACCGACACGCTTTTTCGCGATGCGCTTTGCACGTGGAATAGCGCAGATGAGGAGGCTTGCATGTTCTATACGCTTACAGCCAATCCGGCTGTCGATATGACGGTGTCCAGCTCCCCGCTCGTTCCCGATGAGAACGTGCGCGCGGGCTCTGCGAGCTACACCGCCAACGGCAAGGGTCTCGATGTTTCCTTCGCCCTCAAGAAGTTCGGCGTCGACTCCGTCGCGCTCGGCTTCTTCGGCGGCTTTACCGGCCGTTACATCGTCGAGGAGACCATGAACCTCGGTTGCCTGTGCCGTCCGGTGTGGATCGATGGCATTACGCGTATTTGCGCGTACATCAACGACGGTGAGCATGAGTACGGCGTCTTGAACCCGGGACCTCCGCTGACTCCACAGTATGAGGAGAAGCTTTACGACATTATCGACACCAGCTCCGATGTGAGCTGCCTGGTGGTTTCCGGCTCCGTTCCCCCGCGCACATCCAAGGACTTCCTTTCCAAGGTCATGGATCACGCTCAGGCACGTGGCGCCGACGTGGTGCTCGACCTCTCTTCCGAGACGCTGAAGGAGCTCGCTCACAAGAAGCCGCTGCTCATCAAGCCGAACCATCACGAGATGCGTGCCATCTTTGGCGTCCCGGTGAACACGGACGACGAGGTGCGTGTCGCTATGCGCATGGCTCACGAGGCAGGCGTTCAGAACGTTCTGCTCACCCGTGGTAGCCGTGGTGACGCGTATTTCTCCAACGGTGAGGACATCTGGTATGCCAGGCGCGAGTTCAACATCAAGCTCGTTTCCTCCGTGTGCGCAGGCGACTGCACGCTCGCTGCGTTCCTGCACAAGTGGTATAAGGATCGCGACAATGTCGAGGATGCCATGAAGCTCGCTCTTGCCACCGGCGCAAACGTTGCCGAGGCTGTGGGCTTGGGCGACTTTGGCCGTGTTGACGAGTACAGCAAGCGCATTACGGTGCGCAAGCTCGAGCGCGAGTAGCCTTTGCGATTTCCTCGCCGTCCAGCGGTGGCGTGCGTTTATCGGGCGGTTTGCTTTGCGGCGCTGCCCTGTTGTTCGATGAGGTTTGTCGCTGATTTGCATCACGTTTCGTGAAACGATCGGACGTCTCGACCCAGTGGTTCGGGGCGTCCGATTTGTTTTAGATGGCAAGCCCGTTGTATGGCGAGATTGGCTTAAGATGTAGTCAAACCCTATGAATGCAGGTGAATTGGGAGGCCCATGGAGCATATGACGGATATCGCGTTTGCCGGTTCGGCGCTCAACGGCGCGGTTCCAAGCGCAGCCGCGTTGCGTGTGCTTGAAGCCCTTGAAACACAGGGGCTTGAAGCGTGGCTGGTGGGCGGTTGGGTGCGCGACGCTTTGATGGGCGTTGCGTGCCATGATATCGATGTCTGCTGTAGCGGTTCATGGGAGCAAAGCGCCGCCGCATTGCGCGAGCGCGACATCGATGTCGTTGAGTCGGGTACGAAGTTCGGCGGTATCACCGCTGTAGTGGACGGTGAGCGCATCGAGGTCACCGCATATCGCTTGGACGGGTTTTATAGCGACGGGCGCCATCCCGAGCAGGTGGTGCGCGCCTCGTGCGTTGAGGAGGATCTCGCGCGTCGAGACTTCACAGTCAACGCCATGGCGTGGCATCCTCAACGCGGTCTGCTCGATCTGTACGACGGGCGTGGTGACATTGAGCGCCGCGTGATCCGTGCGGTGGGTGAGCCACGTCGCAGATTTGAAGAGGATGCGCTTCGTATGCTTCGTGCGGTGCGGTTCGCATGTCGCTTGGATTTTGTGATCGAAGAGCAGACGGCAAAGGCGCTTGCGACTTGCGCCCCGTTGCTGGATCAAGTTGCACGCGAGCGCGTGGGTATCGAGCTCAATGGGATGTTGCTTACACGTCACGGGGGGGACGCACTCCTGCGTTATCCGGAGCTCATGTGTGCAGCGATTCCGGAGCTTGCGGCTTCGCGCGGCTTTGACCAGCGTACTCAGTACCATGCCTTTGACGTATACGATCATGTGGCGCGTGTGCTTACGGTGGCAGGCGAGTTGTCGAGTTCCCGCATTGACGGGGGAGATCCGACCTCGCCCGTATCGGCTTCGCTTATGTGGGCGGCGCTGCTCCACGACATCGCCAAGCCTGATTGCTTTACCGTGGACGAGAACGGGCGCGGGCATTTTTATGGGCACCCTGAGCGCGGTGCGAAGGTCGCGCGAGACATCATGCGTCGTTTTTCGTGCAACAACGATTTGATTCGCGATGCGTGTCTGCTCATTCGGTTTCATGACGAGCCGATGCGCCCCACACGCGAGCGCCTATTGTACATGATGGGCAACATAGCAGGGGAGGGCGTCGATACGCATCGCTTGATGGACGAGCTGTTCGACCTCAAGCGTGCCGACACGCTCGGTAAGGCTCCGAGCTGTTTCTATTACGTTGAAGATATCGAGCATATGCGCGCAATGACACACGAGCTGTTCGAGAGTGGGGAGGCGTACAGCATCAAGACGCTTGCCTTGACGGGCGGGGACTTGATTGCCGCAGGTATGACGCCTGGTCCGCAAATCGGCGCGGCGCTCAAACGGGCGCTTGAGGCGACGATGCGCGGTGAGGTTGCAAACGAACGCGAGGATCTGCTCGCATACGCTATTTCTTCTTCTTGTTAAACGCCTTGGGCGAGACCGTGATGCCTGCTGAAGTTCGACGAATGGTGCGCTCCTGTGCTTTTTTGTTGTGTTGAGTTGAAGAGGCGGCGGGTGCAAGGACATGTGTCGGCGCCGTGCTTTCGTGCGTGGAAGTCGTGCTGGCAGAAGCGGTGCGCGCAATGGGAGCTGACGTGGCCATTGCCACAGATTTTTCGTGCTCGAGTTTTTGAACCTTGCTGCGACCGAACTTGGACACCGCGCGGTCCCAGCGATCATGCAGGCTGGCATGATGAGAACTCTTGAGACCCAGCAGAGGGGCTGCCAAGATAGTGGGCGCGATAAAGGTGATAAGACGCCACAGCAGATAGCCGGCAGTCGCGGCGCTTCCATAGAAGTGACCGAGGAACAGCGCGAAACCGCCCTCGGCACCGCCTGTTCCGCCCGGCAGCGGCACGGCAGAGCTCAACAGTTGCACAAAGGCGCTGGCAGCCATGACCGAGAAAAAGTCGACGTCGTTATGGCCGAACGAGAGCATGAGAAAATAGGGGACGAGGTAGAAAAACGCCAGCTGCATCATGGTGATGACCACGGTGATCGCCATGGATTTGAAGTGGCCTGCGGCCAAACGGAATTTGTCTGAGAACGCATGGATCTCGTTGTCGACAAACTCGTGCCAGCCTTCGGCTTTGTTGCGGCCCACACCCATGCGTGTAAGCACGTTGATGCCCCAATGGGAAAGACGAATCACGGTGGTGGGCATCAAAGCGATGGCGAAGATGGAAAGCAGGATGAGTACATGCCCGCCGAAGCTGAACACGCACAGGAGCGTGATGTCACCATACTGCTTTGCAAAAAACGGCATACGTGCAAGCAGGAGGATGGCGCCCCAAGCTACCAGGCCGAATTGGTACACGATGAAGCGCGTGAACTGGATGGCACCAGCTTCGCCCACGTTTTGACCAGCCTTGGTGAGGCGGTAGATCTGCGCAGGCGTGGAGCCCATCATCATGGGTGTGAGATTGCCAAAGAAGATGCCGCTCGCCTCAACGGAGATGAGGTCGCGCACGCCTACGGGGCTCTTGGGGTCGAGCCAGACGGCAATGGCGTAGGCGCCGATGCCGAAGATGAGATAGAGCAGCATGCACAGACAGCTTACGATGAGCCAAGGCGCCTGCACACTTTGCATGGCTTCCCAGAATTGGGCGATTTGACCTGTGACTACAAGGTAGACAATGTAGGCGATCAACACGATGCCGATGAAAATGGCACCGCGACGCGCCATGGTTTTATCGTCGCCTCCAGCAGGTGCGTCGACCTGCGGAGCGGGTGAAGTATATTTGGAGGAGCTCGACAAGGAAGCCTCCTTGATAGGCGCTACAACACACCCATTGTAGAAGTTCTTTTCTATGTTTGAGTGCGCAATCGTTTGGTCTTCTTGTGAGGGATCGTTTGCCACCATATGGGCACGGCGGCTTCTCATTTTGTTCACAACACTAATTTTTCTTGATTTAGGGCTTGCGAAGACGGGGAACTTTCCGTATAGTATTTCCTCGCGCTAAGACCTAATGTGCATCTCATTGGGATGTCGTCTAATGGCAGGACAGCGGATTCTGGTTCCGTCAATGGGGGTTCGACTCCCTCCATCCCAGCCATGATGCACTTATTTCTTATCGTATGGCCCGTTCGTCTAGCGGTTTAGGACGCCGCCCTCTCAAGGCGGAGATCACCAGTTCGAATCTGGTACGGGCTACCATGAGTTCCTCGGGGCACTCCAAGCCCCTCACATATGGCCCGTTCGTCTAGCGGTTTAGGACGCCGCCCTCTCAAGGCGGAGATCACCAGTTCGAATCTGGTACGGGCTACCACATGCGTTCCCGGGTCCCGTTTGGGGCCCGGGTTTTTTTTCTTGCGGTTCTCAGTTGGCTATTTCCACGGCTGTAGTTTTGTCCTCTAAGCCCAGTTTTGTGGCAACTTTTGCCAGATTATGAGGCCTGGCACCTAACCCGAGAGAGCTTTCAGGCGTGGTCGTAACGTTTTGTTCGATGTCGATTCAGCAAAACCGCAGGTCGTTTTGATTCGATGCCTTGTATGGATCCGCGCGTCATCAGTCTTTCGTTTTCATGCGATCGTAGAGATGTCACAATCTGGCAAAAATTGCCATTATGGACCCGGTTTCGCAAAAAAGTTAGTCTTCCGACGGGGGCATAGAAAGGTGCAGTCTACTGATACCGCAGGCACTCGACGGGATCGAGCTTGGCGGCGCGACGGGCGGGGTAGTAGCCGAATACCACGCCGATGAAAACGGAGATTCCGACCGCAATGGCAATAGCTGCGGGTTCGATGGCGGGTGTGAAAGCTGCGCTCGTGGACCCCGTTACTTCACTTAAGTCGATTCCCAAAGCGGTGATGCCAAATGCCAGGCCCCAGGCGATGAGGTAGCCCACAATGGTGCCGATGATGCCGCCCGCGATGCACAGGGCTGAGCTTTCTGCCAGGAATTGCAGGGTGATGTCGCGTCTTGATGCACCGAGTGCGCGTCGCACGCCGATCTCGCGGATGCGTTCCGTTACATTGGTGAGCATCATATTCATGATGCCGATGCCGCCTACCAGCAGTGAAATACCCGCAACCGAGCCGATCATGACCTGGAAGGACATCATGAACGTGTTGAACTGATCGATAGACGACTTGAGCGAATAGACATACACGTTGTCTTCGATATCCTCGTCATCGATGCGTTTGACTTTGGCAAGCTGCGTTTTCGTCTCCTCCTGCAGGGCGTCGATGTCGACCCCTTCGCGAGCGAGGCCGGTAACCTGCGAGAAGTAATGCCATCCGTCGCTGAAGTCTTTGAGAAGGGCTTTGCTGGGAATATACGCGTTGCAATAGCCCGTACCGGTGATGCCGTCGTCGATAACGCCGATGATGGTGTATGCCTTGTTGTTCAGTTTGAGCGTCTCACCCACGGCACTCGAGGTCCCGGTGCCAAAGAGCGCTTCCACGCCTGCTCGGCTGATAAGGGCCACGCGAGCTCCGCTAGTGGCTTCTTCTTCGGTATAGATGCGACCTTCAGAGACTTTGCTGTGCATGCCGGTCATTTCGAGGAACTGCGGGTTGCTGCCGGTGATGCCCACGCTGATCATTTCGTTGTCCACTTGGACCTGTGTGTATGAGTCGTAGGTTCCCTCGATCATCTCGTAGTCGGGGATACGTCGGGCGAGGTCGTTGAGGTCATCTTCGTCCAACGGCTCGGCGCAGCTGATGAAGATGGTGCGTGCGGCGTTGAGACCCATACCGCTTACCAAGCTGTTGCGCACGCCGCCTATGAGCGACGTCATGGCAATGACCGCCGCAATGCCGATTACGATACCCAGAATAGTGAGTAAGCTTCGACCGCGGTTCGCCTCAAGAGAGCGCAGCGCTTCACGCGCCAAATCGCGCATGCTCATTTTGTGCTCCCTTCGAAAATGCGCCCATCGCGGATGGTGACGATGCGGTCCGCCTCTGCGGCGACGCTGGAATCGTGCGTGATGAGGACGATGGTTTTGCCTTGGTCTTTGAGATGATGGAAGGTGTCGAGCACCTGATGCCCGGTGGTCGAGTCGAGGTTGCCTGTGGGCTCGTCGGCCAAGATGATGGCGGGGTCGTTGACCAGCGCACGGGCGATAGCGACCCTCTGCATCTGTCCGCCTGAAAGCTCGTTGGTGCGGTGGTCGTAGTGATCGAGCGGGAGACTCACGGCGCGCAGTGCATGGACGGCGCGCATCTCGCGTTCGCGGCGCGGCACGTCGATGTAGGCGAGCGGGAGCATAACGTTGTCAAGGACGCTCATGCGGGGCAGCAGGTTGAAGCTTTGGAACACGAAGCCGATGCGCGTGGCGCGCACTTCGGCGAGCTCATCGTCTGTCAGCTTGGCAACGTCAAGACCCTCGAGTAGATACGTCCCGGAGGTTGGCGTATCCAGGCAGCCGAGGATGTTCATGAGCGTCGACTTGCCTGATCCCGAAGGTCCGATGATCGCCACGAACTCACCCTGTTGCACGGTGAATGAAATGTCGTGCAAGATGTGCGCGAGGCCCGCTTCGCTCTCAAAAATGCGATGGATATGACGTATGTCGATGATGGGCCGTGCGGTACTGCCGGCTTCTCCCACGGCATGGCGTGGGGTATACGTTGGGGTTTCCACACTACATCACGGCCACTTCGCTCGTGAAGCCGGCGTCGATGTCGTCGTCGCCCATCATACCGCCAGCGATGACCAAGATGTCGCCGTCGGCGATGGGCGCTTCTTTGAGGTCGGGGTTCTCATCGGCAGGGGCGTCCTTGGGCTTGCCCACCACGGCGTAATCGTCGTTTTGAGCGTACACCGTTACCTCGACGCGCTCCATCTCTTCGGTTTCGGGATCGGTCATGACGTTGACATAGTGGGTTTCGCCATCGTCGGAGAGTAGCGCGCTCAAGGGAACCATGACGACGTTGTCGTAGCTTTCGGTGATGATGGACACATCGGCCGTCATGCCAGGCTTGAGGCGCGCGTCAGGGGCATCGATGAGGATGTCGACCGCGAAGGTGGGGGAGGAACCGTCTCCGTAGTAGGATTCGCTGCTGCCCGTGGCGATTGAGGCGATGCCCGTCACACGGCCCTCGAGCGTGAGGTCTTCGAACGCCGGGAACGTGATATCGCCCGTCTGATCGACCGCCACGCTGGCGATGTCCTCTTCGCCTACCTGCACGGTAACCTTCATCTTGGAGAGGTCAGCGATTTGGACGAGGGGGCCGTTCGAGCTGCCGCCCGCGGCGAGGTCGGAGAGATTGGCGCCGGGCTGCGCGTTCAGGGCCACGATGGAACCCGAGCAGGGTGCTTTGACCGTACGCTGGGCCGCACGCGAAACGGAGAGGTCGTAGGCCTCCTGAGCACTTTCGACCTCTGTGGTTGCCGAAAGGATGGCCGAATCCCGCTCGGAGGTGTCGTAGGCGCCTGTCGGATCACCTGTCTCCGGATCGGCGACGGGCGTTGCAGGCATCTGCTGCGCCAGCGCAAGGCTCTGCTTCGCCGCCTTTAACGCACGTTCCGCTTGGGCGACATCGCGGTCAAGTGAATTGTTCTTGATGGTGAACAGCGTGTCGCCTTCGTTGACATACTGCCCCGCGTTCACGTTGACCGTCTCGATCTGTCCGTCGATCTCGGGTGCGACGACGGTGGAGGAGAGCGGCTGCAGCGTACCGCTCGCATCGACCTGTTTGGTAAACGACCCCTGCATCGCCATGTCGGTGATCGTGTCCATGGTCGTCTCGGGCTGCTGGTTCATGAGCGAGACCGCGATGCCGCCCACCACGAGCACGCCGACCACGACGCCGGCGATGATGCCGCGGCGGATGAGCTTCTTGCGCCGACGCTCGGCGCGTTTCTTTTTGAGGGCCTCATAGGCCTCGGCGTCAGAGCCTTCAAGCGGGACATCTGCATCACCGTGCGCGTTCTGCGAAGGATTGGAAAGCGTGCTGAGTGTGGGGATGATGGGAACATCGAGCACCCGTGTGGTTTCAGGTTCGGCATCACGCGCGCTCAGGGGCGACGCCGCATGTGAGCTCGCCAATTTATCGACCGGTTGGTTATCGGGGCGGTTGGAATCTGACATGACATCTCCTTGGATTGAATCGCCGTGCGAAAGGAGCTGGTGAATGCCCGGTTTTTACGTAGGATGAGAGCGACATGGTTTGACGGTTAAATCACGTCCTCGCGCAGGGTTTGGATAATCGAGCCATGGCCCGACTTGCGCAAAGCATACCTTGTCGACAGGGCCAGTACGCCGACAACCACGCAGAAGGAAGCAATAACCCAGTCAAGTGGTAGTGAATAATCGATCTCATAGAAGGACGTGCACATCGCGCGCCAAATGAAGTACGTCACGATGGCGCCGATCGCCAGTCCGCCTACGAGACCGCGCCACGCATAGGAGCCACATTCGAAGGCAATCATGCGACGGAACGCACGCTCGCCCATACCGGCGCTCTTGAGCATGGCAAATTCGCGTCGACGCAGAATGATGGAACTCGAGAGCGTGGTGAAGACATTGCTTATGGCGATAGCTCCAGTGATAAGGAAGAAGCACCCGATAAACAGCTGGATGGTTTGGTACACGAGCAGGGAGTTGCGAGCATTTTCCGCGTTGTTGATCAAATCTATTCGTTGCCAGCCTACACCCCAGGTGTCATTGTTCAGCCCTTCGGAAATGGAGCGGTTCATCTCCTCTTCAGCGATATGGGCGTTCGTTGCGTCAAAGGAGAAGGTAAGAGCAAGCGTCGCCGCATTGGCGTCTTCCGAGCCCTTGTTGAACACGAATGGGGCGTTCGAATTGGTATCAAAGCTACTAGCGACCTCATAAGCGCTGCCTTGGGCAAGTGCGGGCAGTGCTGAGGCGGGCAGAATGACCGTAGGCCAGATAAACGTATGGTTACCAAGGCAGCTGGGCACATTGGAGAGGATTGCACCGATGGGCAGCTCATAGGTGTCGAGCGCGACATCGTTCAACGGGAGATTGGTTTCCGTGGTATCGCCGTCGTTGTAAGCGACTTGATCATACCGTGCCATTATCTTCCCGTCCTGCAGGGAGATACCGCTAAACCAGCTTCCATCCTGTGCGGCGATATGCGTATAGGCTTCGAGGGTGCCAGGCGCGTCGAATGGATTACGAGAGCCATAGCGTTTGCCATCGTTTGTTGGCATGTCATTTTGACCGATGCCCACGGGGTGATTTGCATCGCAGTAAACCGTCTTGTCGAGACCGTTATCCTCTACGATGCTCTCCCAAGACTCGTCATCTACGAACACTAAGGACGTGCGGGCGTAGATGCTTCCGTCGTCTGCGAGGAGCTGCTCGGGTATATCAGAGACGGTGCGGGCAGCTTCGCTCGTTACGTCGGTGGTACTAAAGGTGCCTGGCGTTCCCTTGGCATATAGTTCCACAGTGAAAAAATATCCACGTGGTGTGACTCCCTCGACATCTGAAAGATCCTGGTATGCAGCGGCAATTGAGGACAGGAAGGTTTGGGAGGCGTTGTCGCCTCTGGGGGTGACTGAGGCGTCCAACACGATATTGCTTGCATTGCTGTCGACGACATCGACAAGGTAACTCATGTAATGCGAGATAGATCCCGAGGCGATGAGCAGCGAAACGGATACCGCAAGCGAAGCCACCGCAACACGACCTTTGCTGCGGGCACGCGTGAGATTGCGGTGTGCGAGCCAGTCGGGTACGCCGAGCAGGCGCATGCGCAGCCTATCGAACCCGCGAGGCATGAAATCAGTTGTTTCAAGTTGTCCTGCGTGCTTGCTGTCTCTGTGGCTTTTCCCCACTACGTGCACATCACGCGTTTGGCGGATAGCTTCGACGGCCGAGACTCGGCTGGCGCGAAAGGCGGGGACAGTGGCACTGATGAATACCGTGAAAAGCGTAAGCACGATAGCGACGCCAAGTACATACGGGTTGATGGCGATGTTGAGAGTGCGGTTGGTTACGCCGAGTGTCGCACCTACGAGTTTTTCGATGCCCTCTCCTGCAATATGGAAAACGACTGAGGTGCCTATAAGGCCTGTGAGCAGACCGAGGGGGATGCTGATACATACGAGGATGAGCGCTTCGGTAAACACCGTGCGACGTATCTGACGACGGCTCGCGCCGAGGGAGGATAGCAGGCCGTATTGGCGCGTGCGTTCAGAGATCGAGATTGCAAACGAATTGTAGACAAGCGATATCGAGGCGATCATCACGACGCCAGAAAGAATGGCCGCGAGGGAATAGAGCGTGCCCCAAATATCGCGGTTATCGTTTAGGAGCTGGTAGCGCAAAAGCGTCTCGTGGCGCTCGGCAATGGTGTCGTGGATGACGCCGGTTTGCGATTGATCTGTTTGCTTGGTGTAATCGATTGCAAGCTCGTCGATGGAGGTGCGGTCGGAGAGATTGGTGCTCATAAAGGCATCGGTAGAGCGCACGGGAAGCGTGGTATCACGGCAGACAAATCCCAGGTACCCATTGGTGCTCATCCAAACACTATCCTCTTCGTAAAATCCAACGACACGGAAGCGCTGGGGTGTTTCGACGTTGCCGAGCCATTCGCCCAACTGAGACTCATCGCCCTGTAAATCGGTGTAGAGCGTTTCGCTCGCCAAAGCCGCGTGCTCGCGGTTGAGCTCGGGGTCAAGCCACAATCGCTCACCAAAAGCGAGCTCAATCTCACTGTCGATCTCAAGCTTGTCGTACCAGGTCATGCGCGGCACTGCGTCGTCTCTACCCGTTGCAGTGCGCGTTTCACCCGAGTCCCAAGCGCAATCGGATTCGAGCCGCCCTTTGAGGGATGAAGGCAGGACGATCTCGTTTTCTGTTGTTGGAACTCGCCCCTCGATGAGTTTGGGTAGAGGAAGTAACCCTTGGGTTTCTTCTTCGGTTGGCCATGCCTGGGCGTTCAAATAACGGTAATACCATGTTTCGCACTCCTCGGGAAGCAGCGCGCTGCCATAGTACGGGCGCTCATAGAGCTGCGCGACGCGACCATCGCTTTCAAGTTCCTGTAGTGCGTCGTCAGTCATGCTCTCGACTTCGATCTGCCACGACCCACTATGTTCGATGGTGGCATTGAGGAGACTCTGCATAAGTGTGGCCGCGCTGGTGAAGATAGCGGTGATGAGGGCGCAGGATAGCGTGATGCCGATGATGGAAACGACGGTGCGACTGCGGTTGAGTGCCAATGAACGGCGTGCAAAATGAGAGAAAACGCGATGCGGAAGGGCGGGGGTCGCGCGTTCGGCGGATGCGGTGGGCGGGGGAGTGAGACGTTCGGAGGACATGCTAGTTCCTCCGCTCGTCGCGCACGATGCGGCCGTCTTCGATGGCGATGACGCGGTCGGCCATGAGAGCGATGTTCTCATCGTGGGTGATGATGATGTGCGTTTGCTTGAACTGACGATTCGCCGCGCGCAACATGGACATGATCTCAGCCGAGTTCTTGGAGTCCAGGTTGCCGGTGGGCTCGTCGGCGAGCACGATGGCGGGCTCGTTCATGAGGGCGCGCCCGATTGCGACGCGCTGCTGCTGTCCTCCCGAAAGCTGGTTGGGAAGGTAGTGTTCGCGGCCCTGGAGCCCCAGTGCGCGGACAAGGCCAGAAAGGCGCTGCTCATTGACAGCACGTCCATCCATAAGGACGGGAAGCGTTATGTTTTCCACCACGTTGAGCACGGGAATAAGGTTGTAGAACTGGTAGATCAGGCCGACCTCGCGCCGGCGGAACACCGCCAGTTGCTCGTCGCTGCGTGCGAAGATGTCCTGCCCCTGGAGCTTCACCGTACCCGAAGTGGGGCGATCCACGCCGCCCATGAGGTGCATGAGGGTGGATTTGCCCGAACCCGAGCTGCCGATGATGGCGATGAATTCGCCTGCTTCGACCTCAAAGCTCACGTCATCGAGCGCCTTGACGGCAGTGGAACCCGTTCCGTACACACGGGTGAGATGCTCGACTGAAAGAATGTTCATAGCGCGGCCTTTCCATTTGTTTTCCGTCGAACATCATGATGTACGTGAGCTGTTTCTGGGCTCTTACCGTGCGATGACAGATTTGTAATCGTTGCGCATTTGCGCCCGTAATGCACAGGGTTCTTGTACACGACAATGTCTTGATGCCTCTACACCACAGTTTTGAAAAAGACGAATGTGAAAGCCGCTCCGCAGACGGATCCCGAGGAATCTTTGACGTTCTCGGCAGTGATGGTGCCACCTTGTGCGGTGACGAGACTTTTTGAAAGGGAGAGCCCGATTCCCACGCCAGCGGGATTCACCTTAGAAGATTCTTGCTCATCATGGCTTGCACGATAGAATCGTTCGAAGATATGGGGCAGATCTGCTTGCGCGATGCCCGGTCCGGTGTCTTCTATACGGATACGACAGGCCAGAACATCTTCTGTTGCCTGCACGCGTACATGACCTCCCGCGGGCGTGTATTCCATGCAGTTCTTGATGATATTCTCGAGTGCTTCGGCGCTCCAGGTGAGGTCGCCATCAAACTGTGCACCTGGCTGAACGTCCGTTTCGAATGTGATATCAGCGATATCGAACGCAACGGCGAGCGGCTCGTACGCTTTCTGTATCAACTCCTCTGCAAGTACAGGGGCTTTTACCAGCTTAATGACGCCTGCATCGATACGGGCGAGTTTGAGCAAGACAGCGATGAGGTTTTCCACGCGATATTGGAGGTTTTGTATCAGCCTCACGCGTTCGAGGATTTCCGGAGCGTCGTCTCGTTCGATAAGACGTTTACGCATGAGCTCGGTACTCAAAGCAATGGATGTAAGCGGTGTTTTTAGCTGGTGCGAAATGTCGGCTAGTGCATCGGAGAGTGCGAGCTTTTCTGTTTGAAGCTCGTCAACAGTCAGGTTGAGACGCGTGATTACCTTATCGAGTTCGCTTGCGAGGATGGCAAGTTCGCCCTCTTTCATATCGCAAAAACCAATGGAGCGTTCGCCGGCGAGCGCTGCATCGAGCTTTTCGGCCATACGCGCGAGATCGCGATAGCGTTGACGCGTGGCGTACATAAAGACCGTTACGATAAAGATGCCACTGACGAGCACGCCTGTAGCGGCAAGAAGTGTGAGCATTTCCATGTCGAGTGTGCTGATAGCGAGGACGTTATTGGCGTAAAGGGCGACGATGGTGCCCGTAGCAAATGCTCCCAGCACGCAGAGGATAACAGCAAGAATCAGCGTGCGTTTGACTTCGCGATTGCGCAGTAGCATCTCTTATCCCTTTGTTTTGTAACCCATGCCGCGCACGGTTTGGATGAGCTGAGGATGTGAGGGGTCCTCTTCCACTTTGTCACGCAGGCGTTTGATATAGACCGACAGCGTATTTTCCTCGATGTACATACCCGCACTATCCCATAAGGCCTCGCGAATCATGTCGCGCGTGATGAGCTTCTGCTGACTTGTGGCAAACAGGAGCAGTAGCCGGTATTCAAGTGCCGACAGCGTGAGTTCAACGCCATCTCGCTCTACGTAGGCACGTTCTACATCGATATGGATAGGGCCGAGGTTCACGGTGCGGCGGTTGGGTTGTGAGCGACGAATTGCCGCGGCGATGCGGGCGAGCAGCTCACGCGGACGGAAGGGCTTTGACACGTAATCGTCTGCTCCCATAGTGAGACCAGTGACGATGTTGAATTCGTCATCAGCCGCCGTAAGGAAGATAACGGGAACCTCAGGTGTGGCTTCCTTGATGGCGGCGCAAACGGCAAAACCGTTGCCGTATTTGAGGGTGACGTCAAGAAGTGCGAGCTGATAGTTGGCGTCATTCGATGTTGCAAGTTCGATGGCATGTTGCTGTGTGTCGGCGGTGTCGACCGCGTAACCCGCGCCGGCAAGCAACTCGGTGAGGGCGTCCACGATGAGCGAATCATCTTCGACCAGCAAAATACGATCAGATGAAGACATGCGTTGCGCTCCCTTACTTCGTTTTGCCCGCTGCATGGGCGTACTGCTCGATTGTAGTTCGGCCTATGTCGAAGCCCAGAGCGTAATGTGTGACAGTTTTGTAAGTGTTCGACGAGACTGCGTGAAAACACCGCTCTTTTTCAAGCTATGCACCGGAAGTCTTGTTTGGAAGTTTGAGGAGGCTAACGCTACCAGTGGACGATGACGCAGGTCCCTACGCTGATCATGTCGTAGAGCTCTGCCGCTTTAGAAGTGGGCAGGTTCACGCAGCCGTGGCTTCCGCGATAGGTGTAGGCGTTCGGGTCGGCAAACGCCGCATCCGATTGCCAATTGGCGTCATGCAGGCCCACGGCGCCACCTACGAAGGGCATCCAGTAGGCGACGGGCGTCTTGTAGTCGGGCTCGTCGTCGTGGTCCTCATCGGCGCCGATCAGCGTTACGTTGCGGGCTTTGTTGTTCAGCATGTATACGCCGCTCGGGGTGCCACGCCCCAGGTTGACGTTGCCGCTGATAACGTGGGTTTCCCAAATCACATTGTCCGAAGCATCGTAGAAACGGGCGTACTGCTCCGAAAGATCGACGTCGACATAGGCTCCCCAGTCGCGCCCGCCCGCCCCGTTAAAGGTATCTGCGGTTCTCTTGGTGGGAACCTCGAGCGTGCCGGTTTGCTTTTGTTCTACGGCGTTTTGCACGAGCGCGATAAGTTGTTCCTCGTCGGAGATCCATCCATACGTGCCGCCTTCCACCTCGACCTGTTTGCCATCAGGTCGCGTGTAGGTGCGCTTTGTTCCCACGGTATCGAGCGTATTGGTTGCCAGGTCGTGGGCCCACGTCGTGACCATCTCAGTATCGAGGGCCGGCGTGAGGTTGTCGTCAAAGGTGATCCAAGTGGCAAGCTGGGCTCCGTCGAGCGTCGCGACCGTGTTGCCGCCCATGGTGAGATCGACGTCCGTGCCGATGAGATCGTTTGCCTTGTCAAGTGCTGCCTGCAATTGCTCGTCGGTGGCATCTTCCGCAAGGGGAATGCGACAGCTTTCATCGAGCTCGACGCTTCCGGTTAAGCGGGAGAGCGCAACCAACGCCGCTTTTTCGATGGGTTCGAAGTCGAGCTGCTGATTGGCATGTGCCTGTTCAAGCGTGAACTTGTGCGCCTCGGCGTCGTAAGCGCCCACCGCGTCGAACGTGCCGGGATGTGTTGCGTTGAATTCGTCGACTGCCGCTTTGAGGCTGGTGGAAAACGCCTCGCGGTCGAAGGAATCGGGGAATTCAAGCTCGTTGACATTGATGGTATCGAGGTCTTCGGCATTGGTTGCCGCCGCTTCATCTTGATTCAAAAAAGCTTGAGTAACGCGGAACGGCCAGGTCCATGGCTCGTTGGCCTCAAGGGTTTGGTCGACGGCCGCTTGCGCGTCGAAGATGTTTGCAAGTGAATCGGGCGTATACGTCCAGGAAAAACCTTCGCCTTCGACGGTGAGTTTGTAGCTTTTCGCTGAAGCTTTTACCTGCTGCACGGCATCATCGCGAGTCATGAGGGAGACGTCCACCCCCGCGATGGTCGTGTTGGGGTAGCAAACGCTTGAGAAGGCATAGACGCCACCGCCGTAGGCAGCGATGAGTAAGGCGGCTATGACACCCAAAATGATAAGGGGCTTTTTAGGGCGACGCTCAGGTTCAAAGGAAAAGTGCGCACCTGATTCGCCGTTCTTTTTTTGCTGGGAGGTCTTCGCGTTTGCACCTGCGCCCGATGGGGCGGCATGTGCTTCCGAAATCGTTTGAGGGGCGACCGTCGTGGGCTGGTCGGCGGAAATAACGCTCACGGGTTGCTGGGAACCCGAAGCATAGGGATTGCTATCGTTTTGCGGCAAGCCGTCAGGGTTGCTCGTCATAGTCACCTCTTGGGTTTGATTACATTGGGTTTTGCCATTATAGCGCGTCGTGCGTTTTAGGGCTCCTAGGAGCACATTCCGCAACGGGCACACGCGGAAAGCGCGCTCGGGGAAGTGGCGATACCACCCTGAGCGGTTTCGCGCAGCGAGGCGGGAAGCGCATGGCCCACATCAAGCATGACGCGCGCCATTTCGTCAAAGGACACGAGGCTCTTGATGCCCGAGAGCGCGAGCTGTGCAGATGAGAAGGCGGCAGCGACGCCGATGGCGTTTCGATTTTGACAGGGGACTTCGACAAGGCCGCCTACGGGATCGCATACAAGGCCCAAAAGGTTGCCAAGGGTAATGGATGCGGCATGGAGTGCCTGTTCAGGCGTACCGCCGAGCATCTGTACGAGGGCCGCGGCAGCCATGGCGGCAGCAGAGCCGACCTCTGCTTGGCATCCACCCTCGGCACCCGCTACACAGGCGGTCGTGGAGAGCACGAGACCCACAGCGGATGCGGCGTACAACGCGCTGGCAACTTGCTCGTCCATAAGTCCGAGAGCGTCTGCAACGGCGAGGACGCAACCGGGCACCACACCTGCGGAGCCTGCGGTAGGTGCAGCCACGATGACGCCCATGGTCGCGGAACGTTCGAGGACGGCCATGGCGCGGGCCACGGCATCGGACTGAACGGCGCCCATGAGCATGGGGGAGAGGCGATCGATGGCATCGTTGACGGTCTTCGCCTCGCCGTTGAGGAAGCCGCCGAGTGAGCGCTGGGGCGTACGTATCGTGGCGGTAGTTTCGCTCCGCATGACTTCGATCACACGCTTCATCTGTATGGCGGTACGTTCGACTCCGACCATGCGCTCTTCCCGCAGGCGCATAACGCCACCGATGGTGAGTCCGTAGGAGTCACAGGCATCAAGCAGCTGAGCGCCGTCATCGAAGAGCTCAGGAACGGAGATGCCCGGCGCCAACGACGAAGCGGAACCGGGAAGTTCGATGAATGTTGCGTAATTCACCATGTCGAGTGACTGGATGGCGGGCAGCAGTCTGTCACTCGGGGTACTGTCCGTCTCAAACACGGAATATGCCTGCCCACCCGCTTCGGTGCGATAGGTGCGGCAAAACGCGATGTTCATCTTGTCGTACGCAAGTGCGGCGGTGAGGGATGCGAGCGCACCCGGCACGTCTTGATGGGCAACGAATAGGGTAGCGTAGAGTCCCGAGATTTCCACATGGACGCCGTTGATGGCGCTGATGCGCATGCGTCCACCGCCCAAGCTCTCGCCGCGGACTTCCGCAGTGGCCCCCTCGGTGTTTTCCAGGTGGATGTCAACGGTGTTGGGATGGATGAGCGGGTCGTCTCCGCCGATTTCGTAGGTGTACGTCACGCCGCGCTCCTGCGCAAGGGCAAAGGCGTCGCGAATGCGCTCATCATCGGTGTCGAGACCCAAAACGCCGCCCAAAAGCGCTCGATCGGTGCCGTGTCCGCGGTAGGTATGCGCAAAGCTGTTCCACAGGGTAAAGGTCACGTGTTTGATATCGCCTTCGAGCAGGGATGCCGCCACCTGCGCGCAACGCAGGGCACCTGCGGTATGCGAGGACGAAGGACCGACCATGACAGGTCCGAGAATCTCGAAAGCCGAGGTTGTGGCAAACGATTGCGGTTTTCCTGCCATGGCGTACTCCTTGTTTTATGCGTGGCATGACGTATCTCGCATCGTATCACGACGCGCGGACACGTTAGATGCCACGCGGTTATTGGACGACAGGAGCTGGTGCTACCTGCTTACAGGGCCATCGGACGAGCGCGGTCGAGGCGGGCAAGGCAGTCGTCGCGACCGATGAGCTCCATGGTGGCGCCAAGCGGAGGGGAGACCATGTTGCCGCACTCGGCAACGCGAACCGCACCAAAGACCAAACGTTTCTTCATATCGAGTTGCTCGGGCAGGACCTCAAGCGCCTCGTCGATTGCCTCAGCGGTCCAACCGTCGGCGGGAATCGCTTCGAGTGCCGCACGGGCAGCATCAAGAACGGCGCCCAAGCCCTCTTTGGCAAGGCCCTTCGCGACGGACTTCTCGTCGTACTCGAGCGTCTCCGCCGTGGCAAATACGGGTGCTGCGACGGTGGCTGCGTCGGCGGGCATCTTGGTGCGCGGGCGCACAATCTCGGCAAGGGCGTCGAGCCAGGCATCCTCAGCCGTAAAGTCCTCAGCGATGATGCCTGCCTCGCGTAGCTGCGGAAGCATAATCTCGTGCGCAAACGAGGCGTTGTCCATGGCATTGATGTATTCGGCGTTCATCCAGTCGAGCTTCTTGGGGTCGAAGGTCGCCGGGTTCTTGGAGATGCGCTCAAGGCTGAACTGGCTTGCCAGCACGTCGCGCGGGATCACTGTGGTCTCGCCGTCGAGCGACCAGCCCAGCAGTGCGAGGTAATTCACGAAAGCGTCGGAGAGGTAGCCCGCGTCGCGGTACTCCTCAACGGAGGTGGCGCCATGACGCTTGGAGAGCTTCTTGCCGTCGGAGCCGAGGATCATGGAAATGTGTGCGAACGTAGGGACGGGTGCGCCCAGGGCCTCGTACACCATGACCTGGCGCGGGGTGTTGGACAGGTGGTCGTCGCCGCGGATGACGTGGGTGATGCCCATGAGGGCGTCGTCGACCACGGTAGCGAAGTTGTAGGTGGGCGTGCTGTCGGAGCGGAAGATCACGAAGTCGTCCAGTTCTTTGGCATCGAAGACGACGTCGCCATGGACGGCGTCATGGATGACCACGTCGCCGCGGTCGAGCGGAACCTTGATGCGCAGGGTGTAGGGCTCGCCGGCATCCATGCGGCGTTTTGCCTCCGCAGGGTCGAGGTCACGGCAGCGACGCTGATAGCCCTGGAAGGGGTCCTTGCGGGCCTGTGCTGCCTCACGGTCGGCTGCGAGCTGCTCAGGCGTGCAGAAGCACGGATAGGCGCGACCCTCGGCGAGCAGGCGCTCGGCCGCCTCACGATACAGGTCGAGGCGCTCGGTCTGAGAGTAGGGGCCAAAGTCGCCGCCGACCTCGGGGCCCTCGTCCCAATCGAGACCCAGCCAGCGCATGGCGCGCAGGATGATCTGGGTGTTCTCGTCGGTGGAACGGGTGGGGTCGGTGTCGTCGATACGCAGGATGAAGGTGCCGCCATTGGCACGGGCGAAGGCCCAGTTGTAAATCGCGGTTCGTGCGCCGCCGATGTGCAGCTTACCGGTGGGCGAGGGTGCAAAACGAACGCGGACATTCGAGCTCATGGATGCTCCTTTTGGTCGCTTGGATAGGTGGTCGGGTCAATCGCTCAACATTATAGGATATCCGTGTTCGTGGGCGCTTCGCGTTTTACGTCCTGCCCACGCGCTACAATCTCTTACGCAACAGCCCGGCGGAATGGTAACGGTCGCCGGGCGTCTATATGAAAGGGGCATTTCATGCCAAATGATCTTCGTTCCACCATGGAACCGGCTCGCGCCACCGATTTCGGCGCAGATTCCTTCGTGTTCACCTCCGAGTCGGTTACCGAAGGCCATCCCGATAAGATGGCAGATCAAATCTCCGACGCCATTCTCGACGCTATCCTCGCTCAGGAGGCCAAGCTTGAGGCCGCGGGTTACATCGCTCCGAGCGGAACGCCTGCCAAGCTCGAAAACGTGCGCTGCGCCTGCGAGACCTTCGTGACGACGGGTACCGTCATCGTGGCGGGCGAAATTCGCACCGAGTCCTATATCGACGTGCAGAGCATCGCGCGCGAGGTCGTGCGTCGTATCGGGTATGACCGCGCCAAGTTCGGTTTTGACTGCGATACCTGCGGTGTACTCAATCTCATCCATGAGCAAAGCCCTGATATCGCGCAGGGTGTCGACGAGTCCTACGATGCGCAGGCCGGTCGCACGACCGACCCGCTCGACCTCATCGGCGCGGGCGATCAGGGCATGATGTTCGGCTATGCATCCAACGAGACGCCTACACTCATGCCCATGCCGCATTATCTCGCCAGTCGCCTGGCCGAGCGCCTGGCCGCCGTGCGTCACGACGGAACGCTCGACTACCTGCGTCCCGACGGCAAGACCCAGGTCACCGTGCGCTACGAGGGCGGACGTCCCGTGGCCGTGGAGACGATCGTGATCTCCACGCAGCACGCGCCCGAGATCGAGGACATGTCCATCATCGAGGCCGACATGCGCCAGCACGTGATCGCGCCCGTTATGGAGGCCGCGGGCATCGCTTGGGACAACGCCGAACTCTATGTGAACCCCACGGGTCGTTTCGTGGTGGGCGGTCCCATGGGCGACACGGGCCTTACGGGCCGCAAGATCATCGTCGACACCTACGGCGGCATGGGCCGTCACGGCGGCGGTGCCTTTTCGGGCAAGGACTGCACCAAGGTCGACCGTTCCGCTGCGTATGCCGCACGCTGGGTGGCCAAGAACGTGGTTGCGGCGGGCCTTGCCGAACGCTGCGAGATCGAGCTTGCCTATGCCATTGGCGTGAGCTATCCGCTTTCCATCATGGTCGACACTTTCGGCACCGCTCAGGTGAGCGAGGATGCGATTACCGAGGCGGTTAAAAAGGTATTTGACTTGCGTCCGGGCGCTATCATCCGCGACCTTGACCTGCGTCGTCCCATCTACGAGAAGACGGCCGCGTATGGTCACTTTGGCCGTGAGGATGCCGACTTTACCTGGGAGCGCACCGACCGCGTAGAGGAGCTCCGCGCTGCCTGCGGCCTGACCGCATAGGCATCGCGTAAACACCGCGAAGCAGCAAAAGGGATGTGCGCATGGCGCGTCAGGATTCGCTTTTTTCACAAGGGATGCAAACGGAATCGAGGGTGCCCGCTGGTGCGGGTGCCCCCGTTTCCTATGCGCATGCTGACGCAGTTGAGGCTGATTCCCGTTTGGGCGATGTTGCAGACGCGCCTGTTTCCTACGCCGCTGTGGTGCTCGACATTCCCGCACGTACGCTGTCCGAGCCGTTTGCCTATGCCGTGCCACTGGAACTGTGCGAGTCCTGCTGTGTGGGCGCAACGGTGCTCGTTCCTTTTGGGCATCGCGTTGAAGCGGGCTATGTTATCGCCCGAGCTCATGAACTCTCGGGTCTTCCGGGGACGGAGGGTCTTTCAGCGAGTCGTGTAAAGGCCGTACAGCAAGTCCTGGCTGATGCCGCGTTTTCAACGGTGTCCGTTGAGGTCGCGTTTTGGATGAGCCGTGAGTACGTGGCACCAGTTTCCGAGTGCTTGCGTTTGTTCTTGCCTCCCGGCGGCGGTTCTCGTGTGATTCGTCATGAGGACGGAACGTATTCCGTTGAGCAACCTACTGTCACAGCTTCAACGGCACGCTGGGTCTCGCTCACAGACGAGGGGCGCACTTATGAACCAGCTGGTAATGCCCATCGTCAGCGTCAGCTTATGGATGCCTTGTCGTGCGGTCCGGTTACCACGCGCGAGCTCAATATGCTCAATGGAGATATGTCCGCTGCGGTTCGTGCGCTCGAAAAGAAGGGCGTTGTGTCCGTTGAGGAGCGTCGTGCATGGCGTACCTGCGATGTGGCGACCACGCTTTCATCAGCATGTGGAACTGCTCCGGCGCATCTGACGGAGGGACAGCGCAATGCGCTCGATGCCATCGAACAGGCATCTGAACGCGGAGTCGGCGACGTCGTCGTGGTCGATGGCGTGACCGGCTCGGGTAAGACCGAGGTGTACCTCGCGTCGATTGAACGCGTGCTTGCTCAAGGCAAGTCGGCCTGCGTGCTGGTACCCGAGATTTCCCTGACTGCGCAGACGGTCGGGCGTTTTCGTTCTCGCTTCGGCGATGCGGTTGCGGTATTCCACTCGCGTCTTTCGGCAGGCGAGCGCTTGGATCAATGGGATATGGTGCGTTCCGGAGCCGCCCGCGTGGTGGTGGGTGCGCGCTCGGCGTTGTTCTGTCCGTTTGGCAGCCTGGGACTCATCGTAATCGATGAGGAACATGAGCAAAGCTACAAGCAGGGGAGCAGTCCGCGTTATCACGCGCGCGAAGTCGCCGCCGAGATGGCGCGCCGCTATGGATGTCCGTTGGTGCTTGGTTCCGCTACTCCTTCCGCTGAGGCGCTTGCCCGCAGCGCCGCGGGCACGTTTCGCGGCCAAGCCTGGACGCGCGTGGAAATGCCCGAGCGTCCTCAAGGTGCCACGTTGCCGCATGTCACCGTCGCTGATTTGCGTCACGAATTTGTGTCCGGACAACGCGGTATCTTTTCAAAGCCATTATTCGATGCGCTCATGGGCGTAGTCCAGCGTCGCGAGAAGGCTGTGCTGTTGCACAACCGTCGCGGGTTTGCCAACTTTCTCATGTGCCGTGAATGTGGTTGCGTACCAACGTGCAAGCATTGTTCCACAGCACTTACGTACCACGAACGCACCCATGAACTCGTGTGTCACACGTGCGGTTCTCGGTATCGCGTACGTGCCTATCCAGCTTTGGGCAGTGCTTGCCCGCGGTGCGGAAGCCGCTACCTTGCCAAGATGGGTCTAGGCACGCAGCAGGTCGAGGATGCGCTTCGTGAGATTTTGCCGCCCGATGTCGCAGTGATTCGCATGGATGCGGATACCACGGGCAAGAAGGGCGCGCATCAGCGCCTGCTCGAGGAGTTCGATGCGGCGGAGTGCGCGGTGTTGTTGGGCACGCAGATGATTGCCAAGGGTCTCGATTTTCCCGAGGTTACGCTGGTGGGTGTGGTCAATGCGGACTATGCGCTCAAGATGCCCGACTTCCGTGCGGGCGAGCGTGCGTTTGACCTGTTGGAGCAGGTTGCGGGCCGTGCGGGACGTGGCGACAAGCCCGGTGAGGTCATTATCCAAACATATCTGCCCGATGATCCGGTGATCCGCGCTGTTGCCCAGCATAATCGGTCGATTTTTACCGAGCACGATCAGGCGCAGCGCCTCGATGCACTGTATCCGCCGTTTGTGCGCTTGGTCAACGTGCTGGTTTGGGGATATGACGAACGTGCGACGCGCACTTATATCGAGCGATTTGCCCATGAGTTGCGTGCGCTGCTGGGTGTACCGGAGTTTGATTTGCATGCCGACGACACGGAGGCCGCGCAGACAATCGATAATCGTACGGCATGTGTCGCGGAGCTTGACGTCGTGCAGGTCATGGGCCCCATGAGCTGCGTTATCGAGCGCGCCAAGGATCGGTATCGCTTCCATGTCACCATAAAGGCGTCTTACGATTATCCCATCTCACCTGCAATCTCCGCCGCGCTCGACCATGTGGGAACACAGCGTGGAGTGAGCGTTTCGGTCGATGTCGATGCGTACGATATGATGTGAGATGCGCGGCGCGCTTTCGGTCGTTGCCGTCGGTTTGTAGAATCTGCTTTTTCTCATCTCACTGTGAAACAGCGATTGCCCTCCTTCTCGTATAGTTTCTTTGGCCGCGATGTCCAGAAATCAAAATGGCGGAAATCCCATGCGCTACCTCGGGTAGGATAGAGCACGTGAAAAGCTCTTGAATACTTCCAATGGAGGGAAACGTATGGAAATCAACGGTATCGTTTTGTCGCCCGATCCGCGTCTGCGTCAGGAGTGCACACAGATCGAGGAGATCACACCCGAGATCGAGGAACTGGTCGCACGCATGAAGGTGCAGATGTTCGAGAACGGCGGCTGCGGTCTGGCTGCTCCGCAGGTGGGCGAGCTGCTGTCCCTGTGCATCGTGGATACCGATTACACCTCGGCGGACGATTACGACCCCTATGTTCTGATCAATCCGGTTATCGTGGAGCAGTCTGACACCTTGGCTCCCTTCAATGAGGGATGCCTTTCGATTCCGGGTATCACTTGTGAGATTTCACGCCCCGATCATGTGGTCGTCGAGGCGTATGACCTTGAGGGCGACCTGATGCGTTACGAGGCGGCGGGCGATTTGTTCTGCGTATGCCTCCAGCACGAAATCGACCATCTGCATGGTAGGACCATGTTCGAGCGCCTGTTGCCCAAGCAGCGGATTTCTGCGCTGAAGCAGTATCAAGAGGCACTTGACCGCGGTGCCAGGCCGGGCGAAACGGAGTAACCATGCGCGTTGTCTTTATGGGTACCCCGCGGTTCGCGGTGCCGTCGTTGAGGAAATTGGCCGCATCGTACGAGGTGGCACTTGTAGTTACGCGCTCGGATGCGGTGCGTTCGCGTGGCAAGAAGCTCGAGCCATCACCGGTGAAGGAAGCGGCGCTTGAGCTTGGCTTGCCCGTTCTTGAGGCGAATCGCATGACACCCGAGGTCCTTGACGAGCTTCGCGCGGTCGATGCGCAGGTCTTTTGCGTTGCCGCATACGGTTGCATTCTACCCGACGAGGTTCTGACCATGGCACCGCTGGGCTGCGTCAACGTTCATGCGTCGTTGCTGCCGCGTTGGCGTGGTGCGGCGCCCATCCAACGTTGCATTCTTGAGGGCGATGCCAAGACGGGCGTTTCGATTATGCGCATTGGGCAGGGCGTCGACACCGGTGCCTATTGCGCGCAGGGAAGCTGCACGGTTCCCGGCAAAACCGCTGATGAGCTTACCGACGAGCTTGCGGAAATCGGCGGAAATCTGCTGGTCAATGTGTTGCCAACACTTGCTGATGGCACCGCGGTATGGACCGAGCAAGATGAGTCTCAGGTGACGCATGCGGCAAAGATCGCCAAGTCCGAGCTTCGTTTGGATTCTGCTGCCACTGCTCAGGACAACGTTCGACGCGTTTTGGCGTCTTCTGATGCCGCACCTGCGCGTTGCGTACTTGGCGGCAAGCCTGCGCGCGTGATGCACGCGGTTTGCGCACAGGATGGGGTACCGCATGTCGAGGCGGGTGCTTTTGCCATCATGCAGAAGTGTTTATACCTGGGCTGTTCGGACGGTTGTTTTGAGGTAACGAGCATCAAACCCGATGGCAAGCGTGCCATGGACTCCAGTGCGTGGGCTGCGGGGCAACATGAGAACAAAGGCACATGGGAGCTGTTGGCGTAAGCACATCGTAAAAATCGCTGGTCTGCGCGGCATGTTATGCCATGTGCAGACCAGTTTTGCATTTCAGAGTTTGAGGGGGTGAACGGACATGGCCAAGCTTTCGCCTGCGCGGCGTCTGGCGCTCGATGTGCTTATGGAAGCGCAGGAAACGGGGCGTTATGTTCGTGAAATCCTCGCAGGTTCAAGTGCTTCCGACTCGTGCGATGCTCGCGATGCCGCGTTTGCCTTGCGTCTTGCCTTGGGGGTTACGGCTACCGAAGGCATCCTGGACGACATCCTCAATTTGTATCTCGCTAAACCCAAAAAGGTTTCTGCACGCGTGCGAACCGCGCTGCGCATTTCCGCATTCGAGGCTCTGTATTTGGATGTTACGTCCGAGGTTGTGGTAAGCCAGGGTGTTGAGCTTGTACGCTCATGTGCGAAGAATGCCGCAGGTCTTGCAAACGCTGTATTGCGTCGCGTTTGCGCGGGCAGACAGGAGTTTTTATCTGCAACAGATGCCTCTGCCAATCAGCAGCGTATTGTGTCCGTTGCGCGTCATGCGGGCCTGCCTGTATGGCTTGCCCGCGATATCGAGGTCTCATTAGGCGATTCTCGGGCAGCCGCTTTGTTTGCAGCTCAGCTTGAGCCGGCTCCTTTTGCCGTGTTGGCTAATCCGTTGAGAGCCGACCATGTGGATGCTGCATTATTGAATGCTGAAGCAACGCCTCTTGCTTTGCCTGAATCGTATGCAGTTGGGCATATGGCGGGCATTGCTGCGACCGACGCATTTGAGAGCGCGGATCTTGTCGCCTCGGATTATCATGCACAGCTCATTGCGGCTGCGGCGACACGCGCGGGGTCTTGCTTGGAAATCGGTGCCGGTCGCGGTACCAAAACGTTTATGATGCATGCCCATGTGCATGTTGCCCACATGAAGCGGACGTATATTGCTCTTGATTTGTTTGATGGAAAATGTCGTGCGAATGCCGAGCGCATTGCTCGTGCGGGCTTTGGTGAGCTGCAAACGGTTGCAGGTGATGCGTGTGATCTCGATTCTGTGCTTGTCGATGTTGATGCTGCAAGCGGAGGGCGTACCCTATTTGACACGGTGTTTGTCGATGCACCCTGCTCCGGAACGGGCACCATGCGCCGCCACCCGGAGATTCCTTGGCGCCTGACGCCCGAGGATACGCGCAAGAACCTTCCCCAACTGCAGCTTGCCATGCTTGAGTCCGCTTCCGAGCGAGTTGCGCTTGGTGGAGAGCTCATCTATGCGACCTGCTCGGTAATGACAGCTGAGAATGGGGATGTGGTCGACGCATTCTTGGGTTCGGAGCACGGTGAGAGCTTTGAGCTTGTACCGCTTTCTCAGGCGGACATCTTCACGCTTCCCGCTTATAAGCCGGCTCGTGTCCAAGTCGAAGAGCATGAAGATGAGCGTGGGCTCTTCCAGACCGCGCCTAGCTTGCACGGATTTGACGGCCATTTCTGCGCTCGGTTTGTGCGCAAGAGCTAGTTGACCGTTTGGCATTCAGCAGAATTCGGTATGGGAAATACCGAGCATGGTGTCAATCCCAGTATCGAGGTGCCGGGCAAGATTCAGCCTAAATAATGGATGCCAAGCAAGGTTTCAGTTATTCCTTGTGCGGGCAGTTGTCGCATCCACACGAATGAGAGGACGAAGCACTTGTAGCTGCCGTGCTTGAACCGCCACCGCGCTGGTCGGTGTTGTAGAAACCCGAACCCTCGAATTTGATGCCATTGGCGCTGAATACTTTATTTGCGGGATTTCCGCAGGTGGGGCAAGTTACATCGGGGTGTTCGGTCATGCCATGGGAAACCTCGAAAACGTTTCCGCATGAAGTGCAGCGATAGTCATAGACGGCCATGAATCGAATCCAATCTCATGTGCTCAAAGGCGCCCGCCGTGCATGAAGCTCGACGGGCGCAGTGTTTGTACGGGGATACTCTACCCTAAAATCTGCAAATCGCACAGCTTGGGTGCATATGCACATAAAGGCAGACTTTAGCTTAAACAGCCGGCCCCCTAGAGACGCTCCCTACGAGGCAAAGCGGCCAGTTTCGGTCATCATGCCCATGATAGCGTGCTCGTGCTCTTTGATGCGCTCCTCATCCGCCTGCCAGCTCCAGTTGCCCGTTGCGGTGCCGGGGACGTTCATGCGTGCCTCGTCTCCCAGGTCCATGACATCTTGCAACTGCAGCATGACTAACTCGGCATCGCTTCCCAGGGCCTGGCGCATGATGTTGTGCGCCAGATAGCTTGCACCCTCCTCATCCTGATCGGAGCAGAACGAGCGCTGGCAGAAGCCCTTGAGCGTCGAGGTGTCGTGCGTTGAGGTGTAGAGTACCTTTTCCTTATGCGGATGGATACCTTCGCGAACGTCGTAGTCGGCAAACTCAAGGACATCCATTCCGGGGAAGCCGCAGCTTGCGACCAGCGCGCGCACACCGGGCGTGAGAAGGCCCAGGTCCTCGGCGATGAGGGGCAAAGGCCCCATTTCGCGGTATGCATGCTCGAAGAACTCGATGCCGGGACCGGGAATCCATTCTCCATCGGCACCGGTTCCGCCTGCGGGGATACCGAAGTAGTTGTGGAAGCCGAGGAAGTGATCGAGTCTCACGCGGTCGTACAGTTTGAACGCACGACGCAGGCGTGCCATCCACCACACGTAACCATCCTCGCGCATGCTGTCCCAGCGGTATGTCGGGTTGCCCCACACCTGCCCCGTGGCGGAGAAGCGATCGGGCGGAACACCTGCGATTTCGTACGGCATGCCGTCTTTGCCCAGCGAGAACATGCTGGGTTCGCTCCAAGCGTCGGCAGAGTCGTCGGAGACGTACATGGGGATGTCGCCGATGATTTGAATGCCGCGCTCGTTGGCATAGGAGCGCATGGCCTGCCATTCCTGCTCGAACTTGAATTGGGTGAACGCATGGTAGCGCGCACGCTCCGAGAAACGCGCGTCAGCGAAGATCGCAACGTTATAGCGACGTAGCTCCGCAGGCCACGTATGGCGCGCCGCCCCACCTAAAGCGTCCTTGACAGCCATGAAGGCGCAGTACGGATCGAGCCAGCCCTCGTTTTCAAGGGCGAAATCGAAGAACGCCTTGCTGGTGAATCCACCTGTTGCCTTGAAGTGACGATACGAGCTCATGAGTTCGGAGGGGTTCTCCTCAAGCAAGTTGGGGTTGCCCGCAAAGGCAGAAGGGCCGGCGTAAGGGGAACCGAACGCGTCGGTGGGATTGGCCGGAAGTACCTGCCAGTAGCGCATTCCCATGGTGACGAGATGGTCGATGAAGCGGCGAGCAGGCGCACCGAGGGTACCCGGACGTCCGTTGGAGTTGGGTACCGACGTGATGTGCGCGACCACGCCCGCGCCGCGGTCAAGCGGCTTTTGCAGGCGTTTGGTGTGGTGCATATACACGACGGACGAGCCGAGCGGGTAGAGGCGAACCTCGGCGCATCCATCCATACCGCGTTCAAGGTCAAGGCCGGAAATCAGGTCGATGGCAAAATCGCCTTCGATGGGAACGCGGACCGAGCGCGTGTTGGTAAGGCTTCGGTTCACGATGACGTACGCAGTTTGCCCGTCAGAGCCGCGGCGTGTATAGCTCAGCACGTCATCGTTGTAGGCGTGTGCCTCGAGCGTGCCGTCGATCAGAAAGGGGAGGGCGCGACGTAGCATCGCGTTGTTGCGCACCATGATGAGCATGTCGCGATCGCGTGCATCAAACGGAGTGGGAAGGGTGCGGCGATTGCCGGGGTCCGAGAGGCCCTCAAGACCATATTCGTCGCCGTAGTAGATGGAGGGGACGCCAGGTAGCGTCATTTGCATGAGGGTGGCAAGCCAGAAACGGCCCTTGGCCAGCCCCATGGAGTTCTCGTCCAAGCGGAAGCGCCCACGCTCCTCTTCGGGAATCTGCGACTCGTCGGGGCCACCGCCGAGAATCGAAGCGATGCGCGGCTTGTCGTGGCTGCCAAGCAGGTTGAGGCAGCAGGCCAACGCCTCGGGCGGATAGTTTTCGCGGAGCGTCTCAATACGCTCGGCAGTTTGGTAAGCCGATTCGCCGCCGATCAGCAGACCGAGGATGGCGTCCCTGAGCGGGTAATTCATGGCGGAATCGAGTTCATCGCCCAGCAGATAGCGACGCAGTTTGCCGTAGCTCACCTTGTTGGAGGCGTCTTCCCACACCTCGCCCAGCAGCAGGCCGTCGGGGCACTCTTCGAGCATGGCCTTCTTGATTTCAGCGATGAGTTCATCGGAAAGCTCATCTGCGACATCGAGGCGCCAGCCGCGTGCTCCCGCACGCAGCCAGGTGCGAACGACGCCGTTTTCGCCCGTGATGAGCTCGTGGACAAGCTTGGAGTTCTCGTTGAGCGCAGGCATGTTCGCGATGCCCCACCATGAGTCATACGTGCCGTCTTCGTGCCAGCAGTAGGCGTCGTGCCAAGGGGAGTCTTCGCCCTGCCACGCACCGAGCTCAGGATAGGTACCGTAGCGGTTGAAGTAACGCGAGTCATCGCCCGTGTGATTGAACACGCCGTCGAGGATGAGGGAAATGCCGAGTTCACGCGCGTCCTGCGCAAGACGGCAGAAGTCCTCTTTGGTGCCGAGCATCGGGTCGATGTTGAGGTAGTCGGCCGTATCGTAGCGATGATTGCTCAGCGCCTCGAAGATGGGGTTGAGGTAGATTGCCGTGACACCCATGCTCTTAAGTCGCGGCAGGTCTTCGCGAATACCCTCGAGCGATCCGCCGTAGAAGTCCCAGCTCCGAATGGAGGTGTCGGGGTTGCGGTCGTAAACGGGCGGCTGGCTCCAGTTTTCAACGAGATGCTTGCCGGGTCCCTTGCGAGGCTGATCGATAACGGTCTGTGCGCGTTCGCGCCATGCTGCGTCGCGGCGATAGCGGTCGGGGAAAATCTGATACACAATACCGTGCTCGTACCATGCGGGTCGCGTTGCGCGGTGTTGGTACACGGTGATTTGGAACGAGGGAACATCTGCGCGGTCGGTATAGATAACGCCCTCGCCGCCCGTCGCGCCTTCGCGCGCGCCAACGCGCAGGCACGTACCGTCGCTGGTGGTGACGCAGAAGCTATACCAAACGATGCAAGGTTCGGGGCAAGGAAGTTCGGCTACGAGCGTGTTGTTGGCGCCGAGCTCCATAGGGATGAGCTGTTCTCCAACCTCGTCGATCCATGTGCGGACGGTAGCGGAAAGAAAGCTGGCGTCGGCATCGAGAACTTGCAACGTGAGATGGACGGTAGTTCCAACAACGACGGCGCCAAAGGGTACGCGGAATTCCGATTTACGGGTGTTATGAATGAGATTCATGGCATCAACTGTTGGGTCGGGAATAGGACCTGCACAGTATACAAAAAGACGGGAGGTGGTAAAAGCCACCTCCCGCATAGTAAATTCCAGATTGGGCAATCCGGTTATTACAGTGGGCTACTTACGTGCACCTTTGCGCGTTCCCTTTGCCTCGGAAACGCTCTTTGCGGGCTGCTTTTTCTGAGTCGCGGTCTTTGCTGCAGCGGTCTTTGCCGGAGCAGGTTTTGCCTCAGTTGCAGGCTTCGCCTCAACAGCTGCCTTCTTTGCTGTGCTCTTTGTGGCTGCGGGCTTTTCGTCAGCGGGCTTGGCCACGACTTCAGGTTCCTTTACGGCTTTTTTGGACGTAGCGGCCTTGGTCGTGGCCTTCTTAGCAGTCGTTGTCTTGGACGCAGTGGCCTTGGTCGTTGCAGTCTTGGCCGTGCGAGCAGGTGCTTTTGCGGCGGGCTTTTCGGCTATCGGCCCTGTCGTGCCCTCAGGTGCGTTCGTCGTTTTTGCAGCGACCGTCTTTTTCTTAGTCGCAGGCTTCTTTGCAGCGGGCTTTGCCTCAATGTCTGCAGATGCCTTTTTAGTGGTAGTCTTCGTAGCCGTCTTTTTGGTTGTAGTCTTAGCTGCGGGCTTCTTGGCCGCAGCGGTCTTGGCAGGCGTCTTCTTTGTAGGAGTCTTCTCCTCGTCCTTTTCGGGAGCGGGAGCCTCTGCCTCGTCTTTTGCAGGGGCGTCAACCGTTGCAGCTCCAGGCATCGGAATCTCGGGATGCAGGTTGTGGTAAACCGCCAGGTATTCACCGGCCGAGCGTGTCCAGCTGAAGTCCTGCTTCATGGCATTGGTGACCAGCTGATCGAAGGCTTTGCGATCATCCCAGAACAGGCGTGCCGCGCGGAATACGGTGTCGCCCAGCTCATCACCGTTGAAGTTTGCAAACGAGAAGCCCGTGCCCTCGCCCGTGTACTGGTTGTAGGGTATGACCGTATCTTTAAGGCCACCGGTTTCGCGCACCACAGGAAGGGTGCCGTAGCGCATGGCGATGATTTGCGACAGGCCGCACGGCTCAAAGAGGGACGGCATGAGGAAGAGGTCAGCTGCGGCATACATACGCTGGGACAGTGCGGGGTCAAACTGGATGCGCGCCGCCATGGTGCCGGGGTACTTGTGCTCGAAATAACGCAGGGCGTTCTCGTATTCGGCGTCACCCGTGCCGAGCACCGCCACCTGCACGCCACCCGAGAGGATGCGGTCGAGCGCATACGTGACCAGGTCCATGCCCTTCTGGCGCGTAAGGCGCGTGACCATGACCATGAGCGGGCGGTCGTCGCGCACTTCAAGACCCAACTCCTCCTGGAGCTTTGCCTTGCAGATGGCCTTGCCCGAACGGTCGTTGACCGTGAAGTTGGCGGCGATGCGCGAATCGGTGGCGGGGTTAAAGCCCTCGACGTCGATGCCGTTCAGGATGCCCTGCAGAATCGGTGCGCGGCGGCGCAGAAGGCCGTCGAGACCCTCACCGAACTCGGGCGTTTTGATTTCCTCGGCATAGGTGGGGGAGACGGTGGTGATGGAGTCCGTGTAATTGAGGGCTCCCTGCATGTAATTGATGGCGTCGGGCCCACAGGTGAGCTGGAACGCCGCGGCGGGAACATGGGCGAGACCCAGAATGTCGTTCAGCACCTTTGCGCTGAACTGTCCCTGGAAGGCGATGTTATGGATGGAGAACACCGTCTTGACGTTGCGATACAAAGGCGATGCCTGATAGAACTCGCGCAGGAACACCGGCGCCATGGCGGTGTGCCAGTCGTTGCAATGGAGAACATCGCAGGTAAAGCCCTCGATAACGTTGGGGAGGTACTGCAGCGACTCGACGATGGCCTTGGAGAAGAATGCGAAGCGCTCGCCGTCGTCGAAGAAACCGTACGGGTAGCCGCGGCTGAAATAGTGCTCGTTGTCGAGGAACAGGTAATCGACGCCCTTATGATTGAGGCGCTCGATGCCGCAGTACTCATTGCGCCAGCCCAACGGAACGTAGAAGTCGCACAGGTGCTCCATGCGGTCCTTGTACTCCTGGGCAATGGTGTCGTACTTGGGGGTGAGGACCACGACCTCGGCGCCCGCCGCCTTGAGGGCATGGGGGAGCGATCCGGCCACGTCACCCAGGCCGCCCGTTTTCACGAAAGGTGCCGCCTCTGCGCTTGCAAAGGCTACGTGCAGCTTGGGGGTTACTTCTTCAGTCATGCAATACTCCGCATTCATTGTTTGACACGCACGTTATCGCGTGTTTGTACGAAAGATGCGCCGCCCGGCACGAGCTCAGGCGACGCATCAAAACTAGGCGACGTCAGGTCTATTTGGCGCGTGCCAGGTCTTTCTTGGGGACCACGAGGACGTGGTCGGGCGTTCCGCGCAGCTCGGTTTGGGCCGGCACGGTGTTGTTCTTATCGAGGATGGCGTTCTCCACGCGGGCGCCGCGTTCGATAACGCAGCCCTGCATGATGATGGAGTTCGACACATAGGCGCCGCTCTCGACAATGACATCGCGGGACAGGATGGAGCCGCTCACGTCACCCTCGATTCGGCAACCGGCCGAAATGAAGGAGTTGCGCGTGTTGGAGCTTGGTGCATACTTCGCCGGCGGGGTATCGTGAGCCTTGGTCATGATGGGGCGCTCGTGGGTGAACAGCGCATGCATGACATCGGGATTGAGCATCTCCATGCTGCGACGGTAGTAGGTCTCCTCGTTGAACATACCGACGGCGAGGCTCTTGAACTCATAGCTGCACACATCGATACGACCGAAGTCGTTGCGAATCGCCTCAAACAGGTCGAGGTAATCGATGCTCTCGTAGTCGTCGATGATCTGCAGCAGCAGGTCACGGTTGATGACGAAGCAGTCGAGGAACTTGTTGTCGCCATAGGAGCAGCCGCTCGCAAATGAGGTGACGCGTCCGTTCTCACCGATTTCAAGGCGTGTGATGTCGTCAAGTGCACGGTCGGCAGCGCGATAGATCATGGTAATGCCAGCGCCGCTCGTCTCATGCGATTCGATCACGTGGGCAAGATCGATGTTGAAGACGATGTTGGTGCCGCTCATAACCACATAGGGCTCAGGGGCACGCTCGAACAGGGTGCGATTCTTGATGATGTCGCGCAGCAAGAAGCGGATGCCCGTCTTAGCGGTGCCATAGGCGCTGCCTTGAAGCAGGAACAGGCCGCCCTTCTTGCGGTCGAGCTCCCACTCGCGACCGCTGCCGAGGTGGTCGACGATGGAGCGGTAGTTGGTGGGGAGTACGACGCCCACGGTGCGGATGCCCGCGTTCATCATGTTGGAGAGCGGGAAGTCGATGAGACGATAACGGCCCATGAAGGGGCAGCTTGCGAGCGGACGGCTTTCAAGCAGAGCGCTGTGCTCCTTGCTGGAATAGTTTGCGGTGATGTAGCCGATGGCCTTACGGTTGATCATCGGATCATTCCCCCTTTCCGATCACGACGTCATTTCCGACGACGGCGGTGTCCTTTGTGACGTCAACGCTACCGAGCTTGACGTTTTCCTCAACTGCGGCGTTCTCGCCCAGGATGGCGCGAACCACGTGCGCACCGTCCTTTACGACGGCGCCGGGCAGCAGGACGGAGTCCTCAACGATGGCGCGCTTGCCCACCACGCAGTCGGTGGAAAGGATGGAGTGGCGCACGGTACCATCGATACGGCAACCGTTGGAGACCAGGCAATCGTCCAAGCGACCATCAGGTCCGATGAAGTGTGGGGGACGGGTAGTGTCGTTAGACATGATGGGGAAGGACTTGTCAAACAGGTCGAATTCGGGGTTGGCACCCAGCAGATCCATCGAAGTCTCGTGATAGCTCGCGATGGTACCGACGTCCTTCCAGAAGCCCGTGAACTTGTAGGTGAACAGGCGCTTGCCCTCGGCGAGCAGTTTGGGGATGATGTCGTTACCGAAGTCATGGCTCGAACGCTGATCGAGGGCATCGTCCTCAAGTGCTTTGACCAGGACGTCGGTCGAGAAGATGTAGATGCCCATGGATGCCAGGTTGGAATCGGGCTTCTCGGGCTTCTCGGTGAACTTCTGGATACGGTCGTCCTCGGGATCGGCGGTGATGATGCCGAAGCGGGACGCCTCCTCCCACGGCACCGGCATGACCGAAACGGTGAGGTCGGCGTTGTGGGCGATGTGGCTCTCGAGCATCTTGCGATAGTCCATGCGATACAGGTGGTCGCCGGAGAGAATCAGCACATACTCGGGGTCGTGACTCTTGATGAAGTCAAGGTTCTGCGTGATGGCGTCAGCCGTGCCCGCATACCAGGCGCCGCCTTCCTGCGTAGCGTACGGAGGAAGGATCGACACACCCGCGCCGCGCTCGGCGAGATCCCACGCACGACCGGATCCAACATATTCGTGCAGCTGATAGGGACGATACTGGGTCAGCACACCCACGGTGTCGATGCCGGAGTTGGCGCAGTTCGACAATGAGAAGTCGATGATGCGGAACTTGCCTCCGAAGCTGACGGCAGGTTTGGCGATTTTAGATGTGAGCGCCCCCAACCTGCTTCCCTGTCCTCCTGCGAGGAGCATGGCGATACATTCTTTAGTTGCCATTGATCTCTCCCTTTGATCCGATCGGATACCTACACAGATAATGGATTCGGGACCTACCGTGACCGGTTGCGGCGTACCCGTGCCCGCCGCAACCGTTGCTTGCAACTATGACTTCCAGATGCCTACCTCGAGATTGCCTCCTTACACGTGCCAGATTTCGTCGCAGTACTCGCGAATGGTGCGATCGGATGAGAACCAGCCGGACATCGCGGTGTTGTGCAGCGAGCGACGGCTCCAGCTCTCTGCGTCGCAGTAGGTTGCGGTGAGGCGCTCCCATGCGTCCACATACGAGTGGAAATCCCTGAGAACGAGGTCATGGTCGTTGTTGAACATGAGCTCGTGGTGGATGCTCTCGAAGTTGCCCGACTGAGCGGCGAAGGTGCCGTCGACGAGCTCGTCGATGATGCGGCCGAGGCGCGGGCGGTCGTTGTTCACGATGTCCCATGCGAAATACTGGCCGTTGGCACGCAGCTCGTTGACCTCGTCGGTGGTAAGACCGAAGATCATCTCGTTCTCCTCGCCGGCGAACTTGACGATTTCGATGTTGGCGCCGTCCATCGTGCCCAGCGTGATGGCGCCGTTCATCATGAGCTTCATGTTCGAGGTGCCTGAGGCCTCCTTGCCCGCCGTGGAAATCTGCTCGGAGATCTCGGCTGCCGGGTAAATGAGCTGAGCGTTGGAAATGGCGAAGTTGGGGATGAAGCACACCTTGATGAGCTCGTTCACACGCGGGTCGTTGTTGACGACATTGGCGACGCCGTTGATGAGGCGGATGACCTCCTTGGCGAAGGTGTAACTCGAGGCGGCCTTGCCGGCGAAGATGAAGGTGGTGGGCTCAACCGTGAAGTTGGGATCGCTCAGCAGGCGGTTGTAGAGGTCCATGACCTTCATGATGTTGAGCAGCTGGCGCTTGTAGGCGTGGAAACGCTTTGCCTGCACGTCGAAGATGCTGTCGGGGTTGATAACGAGGCCCAACTCGCGCTTGACGTACTTGGCGAGACGCACCTTGTTGAGGCGCTTGGAGGTTCCGACCTGCTCGAGGAAGTCGGCATCGTGCTCGAAGGCGGTGAGCTTCTTGAGCTCGTCGGCGTTGGAGAGCCAGCCGTCGCCGATGGCACTCGTCACGAGCTTAGCGTAGCTGGGGTTCGCCTCGGCGAAGAAGCGACGGTGCGAAATGCCGTTCGTCTTGCTGTTGAACTTCTCGGGCTGGAGCGCGTAGAAGTCCTTGAGAACGGCGTTCTTGAGGATCTCGGTGTGAATCTTGGCGACGCCGTTGACGGAGTGGCTGCAGATGACGGAGAGGTTGGCCATGCGGACCTCGCCATCCCACAGAACGGCGGTGGCGCGCAGGCGCTCGGCGGCATCGGGCTGCGTCATGTCGAAGCCCTCGCGCCAGCGGCGGTTGATCTCGTCGATGATCTGGTACACGCGCGGAAGCAGCGTGGAGAACGTGGAAATGGGCCACTTCTCAAGAGCCTCAGGCAAAATGGTGTGGTTGGTGAAGGACACCGTGTGCGTCACGATCTCCCAAGCCTCATCCCATGCCAGGCCCTTCTCGTCCATGAGGATGCGCATAAGCTCGGGGCCGCACATGGCGGGATGGGTGTCGTTGGTGTGGATGGCGACGTACTTGGGCAGGTCGCTCCATGTCTCGCCATGCTCGCGCTCATAGGTGTCGAGCAGGGTGCGGATGCCGGCGGAAACAAACAGATACTCCTGCTTGAGGCGCAGCAAACGGCCGTGTTCACCCGCGTCGTTGGGGTAGAGGATGGCGGAAATCGCCTCGGCGTTCGCACGGTCGCGATCGGCGCCCGTGTAATCGCCAACGTTGAACGCATCGAGATCGAAATGGTCGTCGATAGGCTCGGTGCTCCAAACACGGAGCTTGTTTACGGTCGTTCCGCCGTAACCCACCACGGGGATGTCGTAGGGAACGGCCAGAACATCGTCAGTGCCCTCGACGGAGTAGACGGTGTGACCGTTCTCCTCATGTGCCACCACGTGACCGCCAAAGCCGATGCGGACGGCCTTGTCGGGACGCTTGACCTCCCACGGATAGCCCTTGGAGAGCCATTCGTCTGCCACCTCGACCTGGCGACCGTCGCGGATCTCCTGCTTGAACAGGCCGTAACGATAGCGCATGCCGTTACCGTAGCCGGCGATGCCCTCCTGTGCCAGGGAGTCGAGGAAGCACGCGGCAAGACGGCCCAAGCCGCCGTTGCCGAGCGCGGGGTCGGGCTCTTGGCGCTCGATGACGTCAAGGTCGCCGCCCATATCTGTAATAGCCTCGGCGACCATGTCGCGGATGCCGAAATTCAAAAGATAGTTATCGAGCAAACGGCCGATGAGGAATTCGATCGAGAAGTAATAGACACGCTTCTTGTGCTGCTTCCTGTTGCGCTCGTCGGTTTGAGCCGCAATGACGCGGGCGTCGGAAGCGATCATGTTGACCAGAGCGGTGAAGCGATCGAGGTCGCTTGCGTTTTCGAATTCCTTACCGGACAGACCGCGCACGCTTTGGCGGTACTGCTCGATAAATTGCTCCTTGCTTTCGAAAATCTTTTCCATAGATACCCTTCTCACGATGAATAGGACGCATTCCATAATTGCACACATGACAGCCGATGAGAGCCAAACATGGCATATGAGCGTTAGGAAATCGCATTTACACGCGCTTCGTTCGGGCAGTCACCTTCTTGGTCTTCGAGGCTGCTGGCTTGGTTTTCGCACGCGCTGGAGTCGTCTTCCTTGTAGTCGCTGCGGACTTGGTCGCAGAAGATGTCCTTGAAGGTAGCTCGGCCGGTTTGTACGAAGATTTGCGACGGCGCTTGTATACCAGTCCCGCAAGGCCGGGAACTGAGATCTCAATGGAGTCATCGCGGCCATTCCATGGCTCGGGTTTGGACGAGGCCATCTCGACCTTGGCATACCCGGATCCACCGAACTCGGGTTCATCGGTGGAGAACACGAGCTCCCAGTCACCCTCGCGTGGAACGCCGACCTTGAAGGTCTTATAGGAAGCGGGATCGAAGTTGATGAGGATGAGCAGATCGTCGGAAGGACGATTGCCGTGACGCACAAAGCTCACGATGGACTGATCCACGTTGTTGGCGTCGATCCATTCGAAACCCGTTTCGTCGTAGGCGTGGGTCCACAGGGCGCGCATGCGCGTGTAGAAGTGGTTGAGTGCGGCGACGAAGCGCTGCTGGCCGCCATGAAGCTCGAATTGCTCAGCGAGGAACCATTCGATTGACTCGTAGTAGCGCCATTCGATTTGCTGGGCGATTTCGTTGCCCATGAACGAGAGCTTCGCGCCCGGATGCATCATCTGATAGAACATGAGCGTGCGCAGGCCGGCAAAACGACGCCAGTCGTCGCCCGGCATACGGCCGATGAGCGAGCATTTGCCGTTCACGACCTCGTCGTGTGAGAGCGGCAACACGAAGTTCTCGCTAAAGGCATACATGATCGAGAACGTGAGAAGGCTGTGGTTGCCGGGGCGCCACGGGAAATCGCACTGCATATAGTGCAGGGTGTCGTTCATCCAGCCCATGTCCCACTTGAAGTGGAAGCCGAGGCCGCCGTTTTCGGCCGGGTAGGTCACCAGGGGCCACGCGGTGGATTCCTCGGCGATCATCATCACGCCGGGGAACTCGCGTCCCACAGCGCAGTTGACCTGGCGGATAAAGGCGGATGCGTCGAGGTCTTCCTCGGTGCCGTACTTATTGAACTTCTTGTCTGCGGGATTATCGACGCCGAAGTTGAGATAGAGCATGCTCGAAACGCCGTCCATGCGGATGCCGTCGGCATGGAAGAGTTCGACCCAGAACAGCGCGTTGGACACGAGGAAGCTGCGGACCTCGGGGCGGGAGAAATCGAACTTGTGCGTGCCCCAATTGGGATGGATCTCGTGCTCGAAGAGCATTTCTCCGTTGAAGGTCGCAAGACCCTCGGCGTTGGCGCAAAAGCCTCCGGGGACCCAGTCGAGGATCACGCCGATGCCGGTGCGATGACATGCGTCGACGAAGTGCATGAGCTGCTGTGGGGTGCCATAACGCGAGGTGGCAGCGTAGTATCCCGTTACCTGGTAACCCCATGACCCGTCGAAGGGGTGCTCCATGAGGGGCATGAGCTCGATGTGGGTGTAACCCATTTCCTTTACATAGGCGACGAGCTCTTGAGACAGGTCGTCATAGGTGTAGTAGGTGCCGCGCTGCGCGGGGAAGGGGTCGCCCGGACCGGGGTAGGTGCCGTCCTCACGCGGTTCGCCCTGCGGCTCATTGCCGTGGCGATGCCAGGAGCCCAGATGGACTTCGTAGATGTTGAGGGGGCTTGCCATGAGGTCGCGCTTATCGCGTTTCCGAATCCACGCTGCGTCCTTCCAGGCATAGCCCGAGAGGTCCCAAAGTTTCGAGGCAGTACCGGGTGGGGTCTCAGCATAGAATCCAAAGGGATCGGCTTTCCAGAGAAGCGTGCCGTCCGCGGTTTCGATTACATACTTGTAAAGCTCTCCCGCTTCAAGCCCGGGAACGAAGCCCTCCCAGATGTCGCTTTGATTGGCGCGGGAAAGCGGGGTTGCCCGCGGGTCCCAGTCGTTGAAATCGCCTGCCACGTGGACGCTGGTGACGTTGGGAGCCCATACGCGGAACAGCCAACCTTCACGCTCGTTTTGAATATCGCGATGTGCGCCCATCTTCTCCCAGGCACGCTGCCATGTGCCTGCCGAGAACATGTGGATATCGTCATTGGTGAGTATGAGGTTGGGACAGAGATTTGCCGTGCGCGCAGTTCGCTTGGATTGAGATTTAGATAGTGCTGATTTGGGAGCCGATGCTTTGGCCATTCGAACCTTCCCATCGCTATTATGGCGTTTGGCCATATGCGGACGAAATATCTCAGGTTCACATACGCGCATCGACGGGACAGGACTTAAATCCGTGCATTCCACGCACTTAACGCGCATGTGGAACCAGTGACACAAATACCCTATCACTTGTGGGTGTTTTATCTTATGCAAACCTGGTCGATGGTGGGAATTAACGCCGTGGATGAAGTTCCTCATTTTTTACTTGACAGATGGCGATTTGTTTTCACTGCATTTTGTTAGCGGAATCGTTGCGCGGGCGAGGAACGGTATTTGTTAGGATGTGAGCGATTGTTTTGAGAAAAGGCGGTGCATCTTGGAAGATATGCGCGTGCTCATCGTGGGCGGTTCTCCCGAACCGTCTTCTGCTGTGTTGGTGGCCAATCTCGCTGCGCAGTGCAACGCGGTAGTCGCTGTCGATCGCGGCTTGGACGTCTTGCTCGAAGTGGGAATTGCCTGCGATCTGTTTTGTGGGGATGCCGATTCGGTGAGCGAACGGGGTGCCGAGCTGGTTCACGCTTGCGAAGCGGGGAAGCAGGGACTGGTGTGTGCTGTCGAGCGTTACGACCCTCATAAGGACTACACCGACCTTGCGCTCGCGTTGCGCGCGATTGATGAGCGCTGGCCGGATGCCCAGCTTGTGTGCACGTGCTTGACGGGTGGAAACCCCGATCATGCACTTGCCGTGTACGGTCGTCTTGCGGCATGTCGCGAGAGCCTCATCGAGCTACGGGAGGACGGCTTTCGCTCGTACGTGCTTCATGGCCCGTTCATGTTGCATGTTGAGGATGCCTGGGGTAAGCGGTTCTCGTTTGTGCCGTTGAGTCCCGAAGCTGTGGTCAGCGAGTTCGGTATGCGCTGGGAGCTCAACTGCGCACCTGTGGAGCTCTTGAGCGATCTTGGCATCTCGAATGTGATCGAATCCAACAATGCCCTGTTCACCTGCCATGAAGGCGTAGTTGTTGCCTGGGTCTTCGATTAGTCGGCATCCTGCCCTGCATGTTTGTTAGTATCGTTCGGTGTACCGTGCGGTGGATTATCGGTAGCCGCCATGAAAGGAGCGTTATGTTCGCAACCCCAAAGGCCTTCATTTTCGATTGTGATGGAACGCTGATAGATTCCATGGGCGCTTGGATCAAGGCAAGTTCTCGTTTGCTTTCCGAGTACGGGGTCGAAGCGACGCCTGAGGACCTTGCCCAATTCGAGCATTTGGCAATCGAGGATGAATGCGCTGCCTATCATGAACATTGGGGTGTTGGGGCGAATGCAGCCGAGGTCGTCAATCGATTGCTCGAAATCATCCGCGAGTCGTATGTAACGTGTGTCCCCACCCGTGAAGGCGTTCGTTCGTTTCTGGATGCTGTTCGCGATGTGGGCATTCCCATGGCGATTGCCACTTCCACGGACAAAGACTCGGTTGAGATTGCCCTCAAGGCCCATGGCTTGCTTGAGTATTTTTCGAACATCACCACTACTAAGGATTCCGGAACAAGTAAACGGCGCCCAGATGTATATAATCTCGCGCTTGCTCGCTTGGCGGAGCAGCACGGTTTGGGCGAGGTGGTCCACGAGGATGTCTGGGTCTTCGAAGATGCGTTTTTCGGTCTAAAGAGTACGGGTGAAGTGGGATATCGCCGTGTGGGCATTTTCGACCCCAACGGCCATCAGGATGAAGCTAAGGTGCGCGCCAATTGCGAGATCTTCATCGAAGATTACCGCGCCGGTCTACTTGACGAGATCTTGAACTTCGAAGCGTAAGGATAAGCGCTTTAATTTGAGCCAGATTCACAGGGCGTGGACGCAGGGACTTCGGTTATTGCATTTTTAGAATAAATAGGCGTAAGCCCTCGGATGTTTTCTCAAGCGCGATTTCTGAACGAGCGAAGCTCGTGAAGTGAGCGCGGAGAAAAGCATCCGAGGGCATCGACAATCCCCATCAACTAAATGGAGAAACCGGAGTACTAAGGGAGTCTTAGCCCATGTAATCCACGACGTCGATCCAGTTCATCAAGAACTCGTCGTTCACGTCGGTGCGGCCGCGCGAAAGCTCGGCGGCGGCGACAATGGACATCCACTGCTGCACCACCTGCATGGGCAGGTCGGCGCGGTTGCAGTAGAGCTCGAGATAGGCGTCGGCCTGCTGCTTGTCGTTCAGGGCGAAGAGCAGGTAGGTCATAGCAGCGTCGGCGGCAGGGGAGCCCTGGGTGGCATGTGCCCAGTCACAGACGAACCACTTATCGTCGTCGGTGATGATCACGTTGCTGGGATTGAAGTCGCCGTGGCAGATCTGGAATTCCTTCTTCATACCATCGAGGCGCTCCATGAGGTTGTAGCGCGTGGTGGCGTTGAGGTTGGTCAAGCTGTTGATCATGCGGGCGTACTTGTCGCGCTGGCGATTGAGCAGCGGGGAGTGGTTCGCATGGATCTGAATCTGCAGGTCGACGAACTGCTCGAGGTACTCGTAGAACTTGGAGGGCTCAGCGGCCATCTTGTCGGCAAGCGTGGTGCCCTTGATTTTCTCGGTAACCATGGCCCAGCCTTCGCCCTCGACCTCGGAAACCTCGAGGGGCTTGGGCGCAGGCACGCCGGACTCGTAAATACGGGCGAGCGCGAGGGCCTCGTTGAACACATCGGAAGCGGGCTTGTTGGCGTTGAAGACCTTGGCGATGCTGTCGCCCAGGTCGTAGACTTTCTTGTTGGAGTGCTCGACGATCACGATCTTAGACTCGGGAAGAATCATGGCGTTACCGTCCTTTCTGTACGGGTTTGCACCATCGTAAATCGCCCGAAGCGCCGCTGCCTACACGTGTGGACGAGCGGCGCGAAACGGGCGGGAAGCGGGTGACGTTGCTTACAGGACGGCGTAGTCCTGAGGCTCGCGGCCGTAATATGCGTCCAGGTAGAGCTCCTTGATTTCGCTCATGAGCGGGTAGCGCGGGTTGGCACCGGTGCACTGGTCGTTGAACGCCTGCTCGGTCATCTCGTCAAGGGTGTCGAGGAAGTATTGCTCATCGACACCGTAGTCGGCGATGGTGTCCTTGATGCCGATGGTCGCCTTGAGGTCCTCGAGCGCGACGATGAAGTTCTCGAAGACCTCCTTGTCATCCTTGCCCTCGATGCCGCAGTAACGGGCCATCTCGGCATAGGCGGCCAGCGCGTTGGGGTAGGGGTACTGCGAGAAGGTGCCCATCTTCACCGGGGACTCTGCAGCGTTGTAACGCATGACGCGGGTGAGGATGACGGCGTTTGCGATGCCGTGCGGCAGGTGATGGAAGGCGCCGAGCTTGTGGGCCATGGAGTGGTTGACGCCCAGGAAGGCGTTGGCGAAGGCCATGCCGGCCATGCAGGAGGCGTTGTGCATCTCCTCGCGGGCATGCGGGTCCTTTGCGCCGTTCTCAAAGGAGCTCGGCAGGTTCTCGAAGACGAGCTTGGCGGCCTTCATGGACAGACCCTTGGTGTAGTCGGAAGCCATGATGGAGACATAGGACTCGATGGCGTGGGTCATGACGTCGATGCCGGAGGCGGCGGTGAGGCCGCGCGGTGCGGTCATGGCGTTGTCGACGTCGACGATCGCCATGTTCGGCAGCAGCGCATAGTCGGCGAGCGGCCACTTGATGCCAGTCTCCTTGTCGGTGATGATGGCGAACGGCGTGCACTCGGAGCCGGTGCCGGAGGAGGTGGGGATGGCCACGAAGTAGGCCTTCTTGCCCATCTCGGGGAAGGTGTAGACGCGCTTGCGGATATCCATGAAGTCCATGGCCATATCCTCGAAGTTCGCATCGGGGTGCTCGTACATCATCCACATGATCTTGCCGGCGTCCATAGCGGAGCCACCGCCCACGGCGATGATGACATCAGGCTCGAAGAGGGCCATCTGAGCGGCACCACGGCGAGCGCACTGCAGGGACGGGTCGGGCTCGACATCGTAGAAGCAGTCGTGAGCGATGCCCATGGAATCGAGCTTGGCCTCGATGGCGCGGGTGTTGCCGTTCTTGAAGAGGAACTGGTCGGTCACGATGAAGGCGCGCTTCTTGCCCATGACGGTACCGAGCTCATCGAGCGCGACGGGCGTGGAGCCCTTCTTGAAGTAGACCTTCTCGGGAGCGCGGAACCACAGCATATTCTCGCGGCGCTCGGCCACGGTCTTGACGTTGATCAAGTGCTTCACCCCAACATTCTCGGAGACGGAGTTGCCACCCCAGGAACCGCAGCCCAGCGTGAGCGACGGAGCCATGCCAAAGTTGTACAGGTCACCGATGCCGCCCTGCGAGGAGGGGGTGTTGATGACGATACGGCAGGCCTTCATGGTGTGCTCGAAGAGGCTGATCTTCTCGGCCTCGGCCGGGTGCACATACAGGGAAGCGGTGTGGCCCGGGCCACCTGCCAACACGAGGTGCTCGGCCTTGTCCACGGCCTCCTGGAAGGTCTTGGCCTTGTACATGGCGAGAACGGGGGAGAGCTTCTCGTGAGCGAACTCCTCCTTCTCAAGGTCGGTGGAGGTCACCTCGGCGATGAGGATCTTGGTCTTCGCGGGGACCTCGATGCCGGCGAGTTCGGCGATTTTGGCGGCAGGCATGCCGGGGATGCGGTGGTCGAGCGCACCGTTTTTGAACATGGCACCGCGCAGGGCCTCCATCTCGGCGCCCTTCTTCACGAAGTAGCAACCGCGACGGGCGAACTCGTCCTTGACGTCCTTGTAGATGGTGTCGAGAACGGTTACGGACTGCTCAGAGGCGCAGATCATGCCGTTGTCGAAAGTCTTGGAGTGGATGATGGAGTTGACAGCGAGCTTGACATCGGCGGTGTCATCGATCACCACGGGGGTGTTGCCGGCACCGACGCCCAGGGCGGGCTTGCCGGAGGAGTAAGCTGCCTTCACCATTCCCGGGCCACCGGTGGCCAGGATGATGTCAACGTCGGCCATGACCTTGTTCGTGAGGTCGATGGAGGGAACGTCAACCCAGCCGATGATGCCCTCAGGAGCACCAGCCTTCACTGCGGCGTCAAGCACGAGCTTGGCTGCGGCGATGGTGCACTTAGCGGCTGCCGGGTGCGGGGAGATGATGATGGCATTGCGGGTCTTCAGGCTGATAAGGCACTTGAAGATTGCGGTGGAAGTGGGGTTGGTGGTGGGGATGACAGCGCCCACGATGCCGATGGGCTCGGCGATCTTGGTGATGCCGTAGGCATCGTCGCGCTCGATTACGCCACAAGTCTTGGTGTTCTTGTAGGCGTTGTAGATGTACTCGGCGGCGTAGTGGTTCTTGATGACCTTGTCCTCGAGCACACCACGGCCGGTCTCCTCGATGGCGAGCTTCGCCAGGGGGATACGGGCCTTGTTTGCAGCCATCGCAGCCTCATAGAAGATTTTGTCGACCTGCTCCTGGGAGTAGGTGGCAAAAATCCCTTGGGCCTCGCGCATTTGAGCGAGTTTTGCCTCAAGGGATTCAATGGAGTCTACGATCTCAGGGGCGGCGGTAACAGTAGGTTTCTTCGCCATCTGCTCTCTCCTTTACGAGAAGCGGTTTATCCCAACAACGCGAACTTTAGCGTATTGAAACGATTCAATTCACTCTAGTTGGGGAAAGTGGCTTAGAAATGATAAATGAATCGCTTCAATCGACCAAAATAGGCACAAATTGTGTTCAGAAGGTGGATTGAAAGGGAGAGTTGAATCGCTTCACTTTGTAAAGTCGCGCACTGTAAATCGGTTCTGATCTGAATAGAGAGCAATGTGCGCTTAGGAGCGAATGCTCTAACAAGGATGAATCAACATGAATATGCGCGTCGATTACAAATGCCCGTTCAAAAAAACTTTGACAGAGTGCAGGCAGTTTATGATTTAGCTTCCATCTTGGTGTGGCATTTGGGGCATGTGACGCGAATCTTGCCTTTGCCCTTGGGAACGGAAAGAACCTGTCCGCATACGGGGCATTTGATGAAGCTCGTGGTCTTGCGTTCCTTCCACATCCGCTTTGCAAGGCGCTTATTCCGTTCAAGTTCTTCTTTGCGCGCCTGAGCATCGGCACGAGAGGAGGAAGCTCCGTGCGTTTTGCCTGCTTCGTTGTACATGCCATTCGTGTTGAGCCGGGAAACGAGGTTGCGTACGCCGGGAATCTTCACCGCGATTGTCTTAAAAGAATCATTCTCTTTGCGACGTGCGGGAAGGTTCTTAGAGAACGCGCGGGCAAGCGCCACGAGCACCACGACGATAGAAATCCACATGAGTGGCTTGCTGTGCAGCAAAGAACCCACAAGCGCAAACAACATGCCCGTTACGCCCAAGACGGTCGTAAGCTCGTCAACGCCGTAGCGATCTTTCATAAAGTCGTCCATGAATCATTCCTCACAGAGAGCCAAGGTATAGAAAAACGCCCTTGGTAAACCAAGGGCGCAATGCATGCAAGCAAACGTTTGTCCAAAGAAAGGGGTGCGTTAGGAGCGAGCCACCTTCTGAGCCTTGAGGCAGCTGGTGCACACGTTCATCTTGCGACGGTGACCGTCGACGACGACGTACACGCGCTGGATGTTCGGACGGAACGTACGGTTGGAGACGCGGTGGGAGTGGCTGATGGAGCGACCAGCAACGGGGTGCTTACCGCAGATTTCGCAAACTTTGGACATGTCAGTGACCCTTCTTAGGCGGCTGTATAGAGCGCCGCGTGAACAAACAGCATTGAACTATAACACAGAACCCTTCTCATGTGCGGAATCTCCACAATGAGCGGGGAAAACATGCATCGCGGCGTGGGATGCGAAGCATGCGGCACCAATTATATAGAGTGCGTTCCTCCGCGCAAGGTCCTAATGCGTCTTTTGGGGAAGTTTGTGTGCATGGTTGAGCTTTTGTGGAATTGCCGATCGACCGTTTTGCGTGGCGACGTAAGGAGAGAATGCTAACCATTGCGTATTGGGAGGAGAATCCACGTGAAGACGTTCGGTTTCTTAAAACATCACAAGATTAATTTGCTCATCGCGCTTTGTCTGCTCATGGTCCAGGCGTATTGCGAATTGACGCTGCCGACAGTGATGAGCGACATCGTGGATACGGGCATCAGCCGCGGCGGTATCGAAAGCGTGGTGCCTGAGAGTATCGCCGGCGATGATCTCGCGAATATCGAGCTCTTTTTGCGCCCGAGTGAGATCGATTCCGTTGAAGCTGCGTATGGCGCTGCCGACGAAATGGGCGTGCGCACGTTCATCGGACAGGAATCCGAGCGCGCCGATCTTGAAGGCTTCATGGGCGAGGCCGAGATGCTCGTCTATACGCTCGAGCAGGGTGTGTCGGTGGACTCATTTGCCGAGATGCCCGGTATGGAAACGGACGGCTCCTTTGATGCCAACGCACTTCAAGCACAGGTTGGCGAGTCCATGGACTTCGAGGAGTTCAAGCAGTTGATGACCATTATGGCCTCCATGCAGGCGGGGCAGCCCGTGGAGCTCGGTCCGGGCGCGTTCGCGCAGATGCGCAGCTCGTTTATGGAGCAGCTCGGTTCAAATGGCGACACCATCGTGACCTCACAGGCAATCATGTTCGTGAAGGATGCGCTTGGGCGAGCTGGGGTCGATGTGAACGCCGTCCAAACTGATTACCTGATTCGCCAGGGTTCGCTCATGCTCACCTATGCGCTGGTCGGTGCGCTGTGTGCCATCGGTGCGGCGTTCAATGCCTCGCGTACGGCGGCAAAGATCGCGCGCGGCCTGCGCCATGACATATATGAGCGTGTTTTGTCCTTCTCACCCGCCGAGATGAACGAGTTCTCGGAGGCATCGCTCATCACGCGTGCGACCAATGACATCCAGCAGATCCAGATGGTACTCGTGATGTGCATGCGCATGGTGTTGTTTGCCCCGTGCATGGGTATCGGTGCCGTGGTGAAGGTCATCTGCTTCGGTTCGACCGGGCTCCAGTGGATTATCGTCGCCGGGTTGGCGGTTATCTCGATTGTGATCGGTGTGCTCATGGGTCTCACCATGCCCAAGTTCCGCACCATGCAGAACCTGGTCGACCGCAACAACCTCATCGCTCGCGAGATTCTCACGGGTATCATGCCCGTGCGCGCGTTCGGGCGTTCGAAGTACGAGGAAGCGCGCTATGACGAGGCAAACCGCGAGCTCACGGGTACGTATATCTTCACCAACCGCGCAATGAGCTTCATGATGCCCATCATGATGGTGATCATGAACGTCATCTCCGTTGCGATCGTGTGGTTTGGTGGCCACGGCGTCGACGCGGGCACCATGCAGGTGGGCGACCTGATGGCGTACATGAATTACACTATGCAGGTGATCATGAGCTTCATGATCATCACGATGATCGCCGTGATGCTCCCGCGTGCCGACATCTCGTCCGACCGTGTCAAGAAGGTGCTCGATACGTATTCCAGCATCAAGGATCCTGCCAAGAGCCCGCGCGGTGGAGCGCATCTGCAGACTGCAGAGGGTGAGGTTATGCCTTGGACGGGCGAGCTTTCATTCAACGACGTGAGCTTTACCTACCCGGGTTCCGACGAGCCCACCATCAGCCACGTGAGCTTTACGGTGCGTCCCGGTCAAACGCTCGGCATCATCGGCTCCACCGGCGTGGGCAAATCAACGCTTGTCCAGCTCATCCCTCGTCTGTATGACGCCACACAGGGTCGTGTGACGGTGGACGGTGTGGATGTGCGAACCATCGGGCTGGAAGAGCTTCGTGGGCTCATCGGCTATGTTCCGCAGAAGGGCCTACTGTTCTCGGGTGACATCGCGAGCAACATCAAGTACGGCGATCCGGACATGGATGACGCCTCCATGGAGCGCGCCGCACGCATTGCCCAGGCTACTGAGTTCATTGACGAGAAGCCCGACGGGTATGAGAGCACCATTGCCCAGGGCGGCACGAACGTCTCAGGTGGACAGCGCCAGCGTCTCGCCATCGCGCGTGCCCTTGCCATCCGGCCGAAGATCCTCGTGTTCGACGACAGCTTCTCCGCCCTTGACTATAAGACGGACGCGACGCTGCGCGCCGCGCTTGCCCAGGAGGCAAAGGATGCGTCGGTGGTCATCGTGGGGCAGCGCATCGCCACGATTATGCATGCCGATGAAATCCTCGTGCTCGATGACGGGCACGTGGTGGGGCAGGGCACCCATGAAGAGCTCCTCAAAACGTGCCCCGCGTATTTGGAGATCGCCACGAGCCAGTTGTCGGCTCAAGAGCTCGGACTTGCCGAGCAGACGGAAGGGGGTGAGCGCTAATGCCGCCGATGGGACCTCGTCATCATGCGACCGAGAAGGCTAGGGACTTCAAGGGTACGCTTCTAAAGCTCGTGCGCTACCTTGCGCGCGATAAGGTCCGCCTGTTCATCGCCATCGCCTGTGCGGTCGGCTCCGTGGCGTTCAACGTCACGGGTCCTCGTGTGCTCGGCAATGCGACGACGCAGCTCTTTGAGGGCATTGCCGCCAAAGTTGCGGGTACGGGCAGCGTCGACTTCGACGCGGTCGGTATGATCCTTGCCACGGCGCTTTGCATCTACGTGAGCTCCGCCTTCCTCAACCTTGTGCAAGGTTGGCTCATGACGGGCATCACGCAGCGCGTCTGCTATCGCTTGCGTCGCGAGATCATCGAGAAAGTCGACCGCATGCCGCTTGCGTATTTTGAGCGCGTGAGCACGGGCGACGTTATGAGCCGCGTGACCAACGACGTCGACACGCTCGGACAGTCGCTCAATCAGAGCGTGACGCAGCTCATCACCTCCATTGCGCAGCTCGTGGGTGTGAGCATCCAGATGTTGTCGCTTTCCGTCATGCTGGCGGGCGTGACGTTCCTTACGGTTCCCATCTCGCTGATCGCGGTCATCCTCGTGGTGCGTTCCTCGCAGAAGTACTTCCGTCGTCAGCAGACCTTCCTCGGTCAGGCAAACGGCATCATCGAGGAGAGCTTCGCAGGTCAAAACATCATCCAGGCGTTCAACGCGTCTGAGCGTTCGGTTGAGGAATTCGATGTGGTCAACGACCGCCTCATGGAGTCGGGTTGGCTTGCTCAGTTCCTCTCGGGCCTCATGCAGCCCATCATGAACTTCGTAGGTAATCTGGGATACGTCGCCGTTGTGGTGATCGGGGCGTTCCAGGCCATCGTGGGGACTATTTCCATCGGCGATGTACAGGCGTTCATGCAGTACGTTCGCAACTTTACGCAGCCCATCACACAGCTCTCTCAGGTATCGAACATGTTGCAGCAGCTTTCCGCGGCCGCGGAGCGCATCTTCGACTTCCTCGCCGAGCCCGAGGAGAGCCCCGACGCCACGACGCCCGAGCTTTCCCGCTGCAAGGGAGCGGTCGATTTCGAGCACGTGCGATTTGGCTATGTGCCCGACAAGACCATCATCCACGACTTCAGCTGCACCGTTGAACCTGGCCAAACCGTTGCCATCGTGGGCCCCACGGGTGCGGGCAAGACCACGCTCATGAAATTGCTTATGCGTTTTTACGACGTCAATTCGGGCTCCATCAAGGTCGATGGGGTGGACGTCCGCGATTATGCGCGCGAGGACCTGCGCCGCAACTTCGCCATGGTGCTTCAGGATACGTGGCTGTTCAAGGGAACGGTACGCGAGAACATCCGCTACGGCAACGCCGAGGCAGACGACGCCATGGTCGAGGCGGCAGCGCGTGCCGCGTTGGCCGATCATTTCATCCGCACGCTGCCTGGTGGCTACGACTTCGAACTCAATGAGGAGGCATCCAATGTGAGTCAGGGCCAAAAGCAGCTGCTTACCATTGCGCGAGCCCTGCTTGCCGACCGTCCGATCCTCATTTTGGATGAGGCCACCTCAAACGTCGACACACGTACCGAAGAGCGCATCCAGCGCGCGATGGACATCCTCATGGCTGGCCGCACGAGCTTCGTCATTGCGCATCGCCTCTCCACGATTCGCAATGCCGACATGATCTTGGTACTGCGCGATGGTGACATCGTCGAGTCCGGCACGCACGACGAGTTGCTTGCCCGTGGCGGTTTCTATGCGGACCTCTATAACTCCCAGTTCGACGAAGGCATGGAAGCATAGCGCACGTATGGAGCCTCTGGTTGCCCTTCTGCGGAATGGGCATTAGTTGTACAATATCTCAACTGTATGTTCATGTCGCATCGTTGCGCATGCACAGTAAAGGAGATTGTTATGTCTGAGCCCATCGCCGGTACTCTGAGTGTCAGCAACGACGTCATTGCCCACATCGCCGGTTACGCAGCCATGTCGTGCTACGGCGTGGTCGGTATGGCCGAGCAGCTTCAGGGTGCCGAAAGCGTGCGTCTGCTTGCCGGCCAGCGCATGCGCAAGGGCGTGCTCGTCACCTCTACCGAGAATGGCCTTACCGTCGACCTGCACGTCGTCATCGAGTCGGGTGTGAACATGAAGTCCGTGAGCGAGAACCTCGCGAGCGCCGTTTCGTTCACGTTGCAGGAGATCGCGCAGATCGATCCTGCTCACCTCAAGATCGCCATCCATATCGATGGCATGAAGTCGCGCCTGTAAACGCGACGCCGTTTACGCTGAACCAGCATTCACGAGACGAAAGTGCCTAGATACATGATTGCAAAAACCATTCGCACCTGTTTCCCCATTGCCGTCAACGCCGTTGCCGAAAAAGCAGAGGACATCAATAAACTCAACGTGTTCCCCGTACCTGATGGTGACACGGGTACCAACATGTCGCTCACGCTGCAGTCCGTGGTAAAAGAGCTTGCCGCACTGCCCGTCGACGCAGACATGGAGGGTATCGCCGGTGCCATCACCCACGGTTCGCTCATGGGTGCGCGCGGCAATTCCGGTGTTATCACCTCGCAGATTCTGCGCGGCGTTGCCGAAGGATTGAAAGACGCCGGCGAGCCCGTTTCGAGCGCCGACGTTGCCGCTGCGTTCCGTCGCGCTGTCAAGGTCGCCTTCCAGGCGGTTCGCAAGCCCATCGAAGGTACGATTCTTACCGTGCTCCGTGACGTTTCCACCAAGGCCGACGAGTGCGAAAAGAAGAAGTTCACGGTCGAGGAGACCCTCGACGCGCTCGTCGTCGAGGCTTATCAGTCCGTTGCGCGCACGCCCGACCTGCTGCCCGTTCTTAAGGAGAACGGCGTTGTCGACTCCGGCGCGTTCGGCTTTGCTATCTTCCTGGAGAACTTTGTAGCCGCTGCCCTCGGTCGCACCGCCAGGATCGAGGACTTCTCCGCAACGTTCGACGCCGGCTCCGCCAAGGCCGGTGCGCTCGATCGCGTCAAGATCGAGGCCAATGACGACTGGGAGGGCTCGGAGTTCCGTTACTGCAACGAGTTCCTTTTCAAGGCAGAGAAGCCGTTTGATGAGGACGAGACCCTCAAGTTCCTGGGTTCCATGGGCGACTGTGAGCTGCTCGTGGGCGCATACCCCGATTACAAGGTGCACGTCCACTCCAACACGCCGAACCTGGTGCTCGAGCACATGCTCCAGTATGGTCAGGTGTACGAGGTGTTCATCCACAACATGGACCTCGAGGTCGCCGAACGCACCGCCAAGATCCATGCCGATCAGGAGGCTGATGCCGAGCCTGCCAAGCCTCTGGGCTTCGTTGCCGTGGCCGCTGGTTCCGGTGAGGCTGAGATTCTCGAGTCCCTGGGTGTCGATGTGATCGTCTCGGGCGGTCAGACGATGAACCCCTCCACTGCCGACCTGCTCGATGCCGTCTCCAAAGTGAACGCCGAGTCTGTCATTATCCTGCCCAACAACGGCAACATCCGCATGGCTGCCGAGGCTGCTGCGAGCGCATGTGAGGACAAGCACGTGTATGTGGTGCCCACTAAGACGGTGCCGCAGGCGTTCTCTGCGCTGTTCGCCGTCATGCCCGATACTCCCGTTGAGGAGGTCGTCGAGGCGATGACCGAGGCTAAGGCCGAGGTGCGCGATGGCGAGGTCACGCGTGCCGTCCGCGATTCGCAGGCTTCCGATGGCACACCCATCCACGATGGTGACGTCATGGGTATCATTTGCGACTCCATTGACATCGTGGGCTCCGACATCAAGCAGGTCACTCTCGACTGCATCAACCGCATGATGGAGGACGAGGAAGGCGACTCGCTGACGATCCTTGCAGGTGAAGAGCTCGATGACGAGGCATTCCAGGATATCATCGACGCCATCGAAGAGGCTCAGCCTGATCTTGAGATCGACCCTCACCGCGGTGAGCAGCCGCTCTATCCGGTGATTTTCTCCATCGAGTAAGACGGCGGCGTGATGGTTGGCGCCCTTTCGACACCGCGCGCCGCGTCTCGTTTGGCGCACGCGAGCGTCCTTTTCGAGGATGTATCGCGTCTGAAATACGTTTCTGGTGTACGTGAGGAGGCCCTCCGCAGGCTCGGTATCGAGCGGGTGGGGGACCTCCTCTTGCATGCGCCGTTTCGCTATCTCGACTTCACGCACGCGTATTGCATCGAGCATGCGCCGATAGGCGAGGTGTGTACCATCGTGGGCACGGTGGACAAGGTTTCCAATCGTCTCACCTCTAAGCGCGGTATGACGGTGACCGAGGTGTATGTGCTTGATGAAACCGGTGTGCTGAAGGTCGCTTTTTTCAAGCAACCGTGGATCGCGCGAGAATTGGCGCAGGGAGATCGCCTTGCCGTGATCGGTAAAGTCGAGTTCGCCTATGGCTTCAAACAGATGGCTTCGCCCCATTATGAGAAACTCGATGCTTCAAGTGGCGTGGGCACGATACTGCCTGTTCATCGTGTGACCGAAGGCTTGTCCCAGGCTTGGATGCGGCGTTTGGCTTCCGTGGCGCTGGAGACGGTTGGGAGTTTTCCTGATCCCATGCCGGCACCGCTGCGCGCACGTAACGGCCTCATGAGCCTGTCTCGCGCGCTGCGAACCATTCACTTCCCGCGTACCATGGCCGAGGTTCCCTTTGCCCGCCGTCGTCTTGCCTATGATGAGCTCATGTATCTTCAGCTTGCGCTCCGCCTGCGCAACGATTCGAATTTGCTGAACGTAGCGCCGCTTGCGCACACGCCGGGCGCACATGTTGAAGCTCTCTATGGTGCGCTGCCCTTTTCGCTGTCCGACGAGCAACAGCAGGCTGCCGATGAGATTTTGGCGGACATGTCAAACCCCGACCGCGTTATGAACCGCTTGTTGCTCGGTGACGTCGGTACGGGTAAGACCGCAGTTGCTTGCGTTGCACTTGCCGCCGTTGCAGACTCAGGCACGCAGGCGTGTGTGATGGCGCCCACAAGCGTACTGGCGCAACAATATGCGGTGAAGACCGGACCTCTACTTGCGAGCGCTAGGGTTAGCTGGGCATTGCTCACGGGCGCCACGCCCACTTCGGAGCGTGCCGAGATATTCCGCCGTTTGGAAAATGGAGAGCTCACAGTTCTCTTCGGTACGCACGCGGTGCTCGGTGATGATGTGCGCTTCAAGCGCTTGTCCCTCGTGGTGATTGACGAGCAGCATCGGTTTGGCGTGGGGCAGCGAAATGCCCTGCGCTCGAAGGGCCCCGGCGCTGATTTGCTTGTGATGACTGCAACCCCCATTCCGCGCACTTTGGCGCTTTCCGTATATGGAGACTTGGACACGAGCATCATCCGGCATCGCCCTGTTCCCGGCGCCGGTGTTGCGACCGAAGTTTTGGAGAGCGCGAACCGCGATATCGCATACGATGCCCTGCGTGAGGCTATAGGGAATGGCAGGCAGGGTTACGTCATCTGTCCGCTTGTGGCACCGCAAGAGGGTACTGACGAGCTTGAGGATGTCCCCGGGTTGGATATCGATGAAGAGGGCCGTGCCAAGCAGGCGATGACGCTGCATGATGTTGCGACCGAAGTCGATCGCATGCGAGCTTTGCTTCCCGAGGCTCGCATCGAGGCGCTGCACGGCCGGATGAACGCTCGTGAAAAAGACGAGGTTATCGACGCGTTTCGAGCGGGCGATATCGACGTGCTCGTTTCCACGACGGTGGTTGAGGTCGGTGTCGATGTTCCCAATGCCACGCTGATGATCATCGAAAACGGCGAGCGTTTTGGCTTGGCGACCCTGCACCAGCTTCGCGGTCGTGTGGGACGCGGAAAGCTCTCGGGCACCTGCTATGTCATTACCGAGTTGCGCGCCAAGCGCGGTAAGCGTTCCCCTTCAATTGAGCGCTTGGAAGCCCTTGAGCATTCGACGGACGGCTTTGAGCTCGCCGAGATGGACTTGCGCCTGCGCCATGAGGGCGAGATTTTGGGATTGCGCCAACATGGAGGCGTGTCCTTGCAGTTCGTCGACCTTGATGACGATACGGATCTTATCGAAGCGGCGCACCATGATGCCGTGGAGCTTTTGCGCTATGCGCCTAGCCTCAACGCGACTGCCGTATTGCCGTTGCGTCATGAGGTCATTGCGCGTTATGGCGATGTATTCAAGGAGGTAAGTGGAGGATGAGAATCGTTGGAGGGCAGTGGCGCGGGCGTCCCATCGACCCGCCAAAGGGCCGCGATGTGAGTCGCCCCACGACCGATCGAGTGCGTGAAGCCATCGCTTCCGTGCTCGATTCTGCCATCGATAGCGGCATTGAGGGCACGCGTGTACTCGACGCTTTTGCAGGTTCGGGGGCCATGGGCATCGAGTTGCTTTCACGCGAGGCGGCGCATGCCACGTTTTTCGATATCGATCGCTCGGCAGCTGCGCTCGTCAAACACAACCTCGAAAAGGTGACCTGTTCGCCCGCGCGTTTTCACGTCGTGCGCGGCGATGTGCTTCTGGGTGCAAAACGCGGTCGTCTGCCCGGTGCCCCTTTTGACGTGGTGCTTATCGATCCGCCGTATGCTCTCGGTACCGCTCCCGCTGAGCAGCTGCTTGCGTCTCTCCTTGAGCATGACCTGCTTTCTCCACGTGCCGTTGTGATTTTCGAGCGCACCTCGACTACGCCCGCGCTTGAGGTGGCAGGTTTTGAGCATGTCAAGGAAAAACGATACGGTCAGACGTCTATCGATGTGTTGAGGAGGAAATAGCATGTCCGATGCTATTCAACATGTGTTGGTTCCGGGTACTTTCGATCCCATTACCTATGGCCACATGGATGTCGTGCGGCGTGCGCGGCGCATCTGTCCGCATGTGACCGTGGCTGTGGCCGAAAGCTTGGGGAAAAACGGTGTCGGAACCACGTTTTCGCTGGAAGAGCGCGTTGCGTTGGCACGCGAAGCGCTCGATGGCCTTGACGGTGTGGACGTGCTTCCCTTCACGGGCCTTCTCGTTGATTTTGCCCGTGAGGTCGACGCTCAGGGCGTGGTCAAGGGATTGCGCGCGATGACCGACTTTGAATATGAGCTGCAGCAGGCAGACCTCAACTATCGACTCAATCCGCGTTTGGAATCCATGTTCGTCATGAGCGCTCCCGAGTACGGGTATCTGTCGAGCTCGGTGGTGCGCCAGCTCGCTTCGATGGGCGGGGATGTGAGTGATTTTGTCCCCGCATGCGTGACAGAGGCTTTACACGAACGTTTTATGTAGTGTGTGACGTTGTGGAACGTGAGGAAGCTTCGAATCAACGTCTGGCACTTCGCGTGGCGCCTTTGCGCAAAGAGCTTCAAGTAGCGTCATTTTGCATCCGGTACCTGCGCTTCGGTTGTAACAAAGTGTTGTGGTACTATTAGCCACTAGAATGTACCTAATGTGAAAGGAGTCCTCATGCCGGGTGAGAACCTTCCTGGCGAGCGCATCGAAAGCCTCGTCGATGAGCTCGAGGGCATCATCGCGGAGTCCAAATCGCCGTGGGGCAAGGGCGGTCAGCTCAAGGTTATCGAAAGCGACGTCTTCCTCAATATCCTCGATGAGATTCGCATGAGCTATCCCGAGGAGTGGATGAAGTCCCGTCGTATTCTCAAGGAGCGTGACGAACTTCTGGCCAGCGCCGCCGCTCAGGCCGATTCGATTATCGCCGACGCACAGCAGCAAGCGCTTACCATTGCCTCTGAGCAGGAGATCGTCCGTCTTGCACAGTCTCAGGCCGACGAGATCACCGATCGCGCCAATCAGTATGAGCGCGAGACCCGTTATGCCGCTGAGGATTACGCCGAGCAGGTCTTCACGCATCTTGAGGAGAACCTCAAGTCTTTGACGAGCACCGTTGCGCGTTGCCGTCAGCAATTGACCGACACTGCTTCTCAGAACATGAATCAGGGCTGGTAAGTCATGAGCTGTTTTGGCTCCATCCCCGTCGACTTGTCCGAGCGCCTCGAGGACCCCGGCGACTCCATCCAGCTTGCCGGCGCTATCGAAGCATCTGAGTATACGGTGGGCGAGAAGACGTTTTCGTTGCCTGCGAACCCCAAGTACGATGTCGTTCTCACCAATGCCGGCGATGGCATTTTGGTGACGGGCATCGTGCGCGCCTCGGTGGAAGGGGAGTGTGATCGCTGCCTCGAGCCCGCTTCGTTTGAGGTCTCCGGCGAGATCGAGGAGTATTTCCTGTTCGAAGAACCTGAGAATTCCGACGCATACGAAGACGGATTTGAGCTTGTGGGCGAGGATCGCGTCATCGATTTGGGCGATGCCATTTCCGATGCCGTGATTATGGATACGCCGTTTGTGGTGCTCTGCCAGCCTGATTGTCTTGGCCTGTGCCCCACGTGCGGTGCCAACCTCAATGAGGGGGATTGCGGCTGCTCAGCCAAGGCGGAAGATGCCTGGGTCGAGTCTGATGAGAATCCCTTCGCTGCGCTTAAGAACCTTAAATTTGACGAGTAGCTTGCTTTGGGCATAATACGCAGGTCCAAAGCTTCTGTTTCATATGATTTTTCTTGCAAATGTTTTGTGTATGCAGGTGTTTTCTGTTAATATCGTTACTTGCGCGTAATCGCCGCCAGTACAGAGTTCATAAGGAAGGTCATCATGCCAGTACCTAAGCAAAAAAAGGGTCGCGCTAAGACGCACTCTCGTCGTTCGACGAACATGAAGATCAACGCTGCTGCTCAGTCCACCTGCCCTCGTTGCGGTGCTGTGAAGCTTCCGCACCACGTGTGCCCCAATTGCGGTTTCTACAAGGACCGCGAGGTCATCGTCGTCGAGTAGCTCGACTGGCGGTTACGTTGAGTTGTTATGGCCGGCTCGGTGAGTCGGCCATTTCTGTATAGAGGGGTTGCTCATGAGCAAGGTGCGTGTTTGCGTTGATGCAGTTGGCGGCGACGAACCGCCCGAGACGGTTCTGCAAGGCATTGCTGCCGCGTTGGAGGCGGATTCCGAGCTTGAGGTGCTCGTTGCCGGACCTGAGGACGTCGTGGTGCCGTTCTGCGACGCGCACGAGCGTGCCGAGGCCTTGATCGCCCCCGATGTCATCACCATGGAAGACGACCCGATTGCCGCCGTTATGAAAAAGCGCAAGTCGTCCATTGTGCTGGGATGCCGCGCGGTTAAAAAGGGTCAGGCTGCGGGCTTCTTCTCCGCCGGCTCGACGGGAGCAGTTACCGCAGCGGGGACTGCATATGTGACACCTTATAAAGTAGAGGCCGACGGCAAGCGCAGTCCGGTACGTCCGTGCCTCACCAACGCTTTGCCCAATCGCAAGGGTGGTCTGACCGTCTTGTGCGATATGGGTGCCAATCCCGATGTTGAACCGCAGGACGTCGTCCGCTTTGCACAGATGGGTGCTGCCTACGCCACCTGCGTGCTCGGTATCGAGCATCCGCGCGTCGGCTTGCTGGCCAACGGCACCGAGGAACACAAGGGCAACGCTTTTACGCAGGCATGTTATCCGCTCATGCGCGAGCAGGTTCCCGGTTTTGCGGGGAATTGCGAGGGCACGGATGTGACGAGCGGAAATGTCGATGTGGTGGTGTGCGACGGGTTTTCGGGCAACATCGCGCTGAAATCCATCGAAGGCGCTGCCAAGTTCATGATGCAAGAGCTCAAAGCCGGATTCATGAGCTCGCTCAAAACTAAACTCGCCGCCCTTTTGTTTAAAGACACCTTGCATGGGCTCAAAGCTAAGCTTTCGGGCGATGCCAAGGGCGGTGCCGTTTTGCTGGGCTTGCGAGGGGTCGTGGTTATTGGACACGGCGCTACGAGCGTGGAGGCCGTGAAGAACGGTACGCTCGCGGTGGCCGACGCAGCACGACAGGGCCTTGTGGAGCGCGTGGCGGAATCCATGGGTGCGTTCGTGTAGTGATGCTTCGTCTATGAGGCGTCGTGTTGTTGAGCGAGCCTGGATATGCGGCTAAAATGAATGACGTCTGTGAATGGCGGGAGCGTCGTGTTTTCCGTCTTGCTGAAGGGAGCATCCCATGGCTATGAATCGTGACGAGATTTATGCAAAGGTCTGCGATATCGCCTCTGACGTGCTGGGTATCGTAGCCGATGAGCTTACCTATGAAACCACGTTCGACGACCTCGACGCCAATTCGCTCGATCGCCTCCAGCTGGTAACGGCCATGGAGGACGAGTTCGATATCGAGATCGACGACGACAAGCTCATGGAGATCAATTCGGTTTCCGAGGCTATCGACGCGATTGAGGAAACGCTGGAGGGGTAAGGTTTTGTCGATTAGCGAGAAGCTCGCCGCCGCAGAGGAGATCTGCGGATACACCTTTTCCGATAAAAAACTTCTTAGGAGCGCCGTAACGCACCCTTCCGCTGTGGAGGGTGAGCCTGTTTCTGCCTCCTATGAACGCTTGGAGTTTTTGGGTGATTCCATCTTGGGCAGCGTGGTTGCACTTTCGTTGTTTCGCACGTATGGCGATTTCGACGAAGGCAAGCTCACACGTCTCAAGGTGTCCCTCGTTGCCGGCTCCACGCTTTCCGACGTGGGAGAAGAGCTCGGTATCAACAACGTGATCATCCTGGGTGCCTCCGAGCAGGGAACCGGTGCGCGTGGCATGCACTCTGCGCTTGAAAACGTGTACGAGGCGCTGGTTGGCGCGCTGTATCTCGATGGCGGCTGGGATGTTGCCGAGGACTTCATCCTGCGCACCCTCAAGCCCCATCTAGCCTCCGAACGTGCCGAACATCCTTCGAATCCCAAGAGTTACCTGCAGGAATGTGTGCAGTCCGACCGCCTTGACCCCCCTTCGTATAAAGTGGTGGGGGAGTCGGGTCCGGCTCATCAGCCCACGTTCACCGCGGTTGCCATCGTCGATGGCATTCGCCGTGGTCGTGGGACCGGTTCTTCGAAGAAGGAAGCCGAAGCTGCCGCAGCGCTCGATGCACTTGAACGTATGGGGTATACCACCAATGGCGTCATTCTCAAGAAGAAGCTTGGATAGCGAGGGCACGTGTTCTTAAAATCTCTCACCCTCAAAGGGTTCAAATCTTTTGCCGATCGCGCGCACATGACATTCGAGCCCGGTCTTACGGTCATCGTTGGACCCAATGGATCCGGCAAATCGAATATCTCCGATGCTATTCTGTGGGTCCTGGGCGAGCAAAGCGCCAAGCAGCTGCGCGGTCAGGCCATGGAAGATGTGATCTTTTCCGGTTCGTCCGCACGTCAGCCCGTCGGCGTGGCCGAGGTCACGCTCGTGCTGGACAACTCCGACCACATGCTGCCCGTCGACTTCAACGAGGTTGCGATCACGCGGCGCATGTATCGTTCGGGTGAAAGCGAGTATCTCATCAATTCCAGTCCATGCCGTTTGATGGATATCCAGGATATCCTGCACGATTCGGGCTTGGGCAAAGACACCCATTCCATCATCTCCCAGGGTAAGCTCGATTCGATTTTGCAGAGCCGTCCCGAGGAGCGTCGCTCTTTGATTGAGGAGGCCGCGGGCATCTCCAAACACAAGCGCCGCAAGGAGCGCGCGCTGCGCAAGCTGAAAAACATGGACGAGCATCTCACGCGTGCCCGTGATATCAATCGAGAGATCTCGCGTCAGCTTAAGCCCCTCGAGCGCCAGGTCGACCGTGCACGTAAATATCGCGACCTGTCGAGCCGCGCGACTGAGCTCACGCAGATTCTCGCTGTCGATGAGCTGCGTCAGCTGCAAACGCAATGGGCCGACCTTGAGTCATCCTCAAAAGAGAGCTCTGCCGCATTGGAGCTTGCCCGCTATCGACTGAGCGAAAAGGAACGCGAGCTCGAAAAACTGCAGGTGATGCTCGAGGAAAAGGGCCTGTTCGTGGGCGACCTCGGCGAACAGCGTCGTCACATGCAAGACGTCGTTGGCCGCATCGGTTCCGATATGCGCCTGCTCGAGGAAAAGGGCCGCAATATGGTCTCGCGCCTCTCTGAGATGCGCGGGACGCTGTCCGGTTCGGAGCATCAGCGTCGTCGGACGGTTGAAGAACTTTCCGATATCAATCGTCAGCTTGATGGGGAGCGTGCCGCCGCCGAAGTGGCGCGTGGCGATGTCGCAACTTTTGAGCCGGCGGCCGACGAACTGCACAGTCGTCGCGTCGAGTTGGATGAACTCATCTCCACTCTCACGCGTACCCAGCGCGAGGTTCAGCGTACCGCCGATACCGCAGCCCTTGAACTGGTCAAGGTGAAGGAGACGCTTTCGAACGCAGAGCTCGAGGACGGTATGTACGCCAAGCGCCTCGAGCAGATCGACGATGAGACGCAGACGCTCACTGCTTCTTTGGAGAGCCGTCGTACGCGCGCGAAGGAGCTTGAGAGTGAGCTCGAGTCCGCTAGAACTGCACGAGATGAGGCTAAGGCCGCCGTCGAGGTTGCACTTGCAGCCTTGAACGACCTTCGTGAGAAGGAGCAAATCGCACGCGGCAAGCTGTCCGATGTCCGTTCCGAACTTGCAAGTTTGAAGAAGCTCGATGCGAGCATGGCCGATGCCTCCCCGCTCGTTGCACGTGTGGCGCATGAGCGTGCCGAGCGTTTTGCGGGCCGCCTGGGTGATGCGATCGAGGCTCCCGCCGAGCTTGAGGCACTGGTCGAGAATCTGCTTTCCCACGACATTGATGCGCTCGTGTGCAATGACGCCGCAGGGCTTTCCGATGCCGCCCATTTTGCGCTTGAGGCGTCGGATGCGTCCGGCGAGGCGGTGCTCCTCGCGCGTGACATAAAGGCACCCGTATTTGCCGAGGGGGCCGCGGGCAAGCGCTTGGTGGAACTTCTCAATATTCGCGAGGGATATGGACCTGCCGTTGCGGCATTGTTGGGACATATCTACCTTGTTGACGATCTTGCAGCTGCTTTATCTGCCCCCGTCGTTCCGGGCGTGTTGTATGTGACCCTGGATGGTGCGCGCGTCCGCGATGGCGGCGTGGTGCGCGTGGGGCGCGGAAGCGGTGAGATGTCCGGTGCGCTTGAGCGCAAGCGTCGCATTCGCGAGCTCGAGGGTCTCGAGCCCGAGGTATCTGTACTTTTTGAACACGCGGCTGAGCGCGTCATCGAAGCTCAGGCTGCCATTGAAGAGGCGCGATCGATTGAGACTGAGAAGGCCGGTGCGATTTCGCGTCTTGAGGGAGAGCAAAGCTCTCTTCTTTTTGAGATTGGTCGCATGGAGCACTCGCTTTCCGCCATGCTTTCCGAGCATTCCAATTTGACGCGTCGTCGTGAGGCAGCGGCCGAATCGGTGCGCGCCGCCCAGCCAAAGCTCGAAGAGCTCTCGGCAACACGTGATGAGGCCCAGGGGCAGCTTAAAGACCTTGCCGATGAGCTCGACGTCGCGCACGACGACCTTGAGCGTCTACGTCGTGATGATGCCGAGGCGGGTGCCAAACTCGCCGACGCCAAGGTTCGCCTTGCCCAGGCGACCGAGCGCGTGCGCAGCCTTTCCGCACGTGTCCCCGAACTTGAAAAGCGACTTGAGGCCATCGACCGCCGTATTCACGGCACCGAGCAAGCGGCGCGGTCGCTTGAGGGGCTGCGTTTGCGCGTTGACCCTCTGCACGACCGTTATCAGGCGCTTTCCGAGCGCGCCATGGATTGGGCGGCGCGCTTGCGCGACCAGGCATCGCTTGAGGAAGCGGATTCCGCTTCGCTCAAACGCACGATCGAGAACGCTCGCGCCGAGGTGTTGCGTGCCAAGGAGGAGGTTGAGTTCGCCAACGTGGCGGTCAACGAATCCAAGGTTGCTCGCGGCAAGCTGGAAGTGCAGGTCGAAACTGCAGTAAAGGCCATTACGGCTGATGGTAAGACGGTACTTGAAGAGGCTTTGAGGCTTCCCGCGCCTGAGGACCGTGCGGCCGCACAGCGCGAACTGAATGACCTGGTGCGCCAAATCAACAATTTGGGACCCGTGAACCAGGTTGCCATGGAGGAGTACGAGACGCTCAAGAAGCGCGCCGATTACATCGCCTCCCAGCTTGAAGATCTTGAGACCGCTCGTAAGGCGCTCACCAAGATCACCGCTGCAATCGATCGCAAGATGCGTGCGAGCTTCCTGACCACCTTCGAGAAGGTTGACGAGAACTTCCGCGAGGTGTTCTCCATGCTCTTCCCTGGCGGTCAGGCTCATTTGGAGATGACTGACCCCGAGCATCCCGCCGAGACGGGTATCGAGGTTATTGCACAGCCGCGCGGCAAACGCATCACCAAGATGACGCTTATGAGCGGCGGCGAGAAGTCGCTGACCGCGCTCGCGTTGCTGTTCGCCGTGTATCGCACGCGCACCGTGCCGTTCTACGTGCTTGACGAGGTCGAGGCCGCGCTTGACGACTCGAACCTCTCCAAGCTCATCGGTGCCATCGATTACCTGCGTCATTCTACGCAGCTGCTCGTTATTTCCCACCAGCGCCGTACCATGGAAGACGCCGACGTGCTGTACGGTGTCTCCATGCAGGCAGACGGCGTGAGCCGCGTGGTCAGTCAAAAACTCGATCGAAAAACCGGAAAGGTCGTGAATGCATAATGGGTCTGTTTGATTCCCTTAAGCACGGTCTGGAGCGCAGCCGTGAGGCGCTCAACGAGATCTTCTACTTTGGTGGCGAGGTCGATGAGGACTTCTGGGAGGAGCTCGAGGACACGCTTGTCATGGGTGATATGGGTGGCGAAATCGCCATGCGCGTCACCGACGACCTGCGTGAGATGGCTGCACGCAAGAACCTCCGAACCGCCGATCAGCTGCGCGCCGCGCTTGCCGAGCGTCTCGAGGAGTTTTTCGTCGCACCCGAGTCGGACATCTTTGACGATACGCCGAGCTGCGTGCTGTTTGTAGGCATCAACGGAGCGGGTAAGACCACCACGGTGGGCAAGATCGCGAGCGCCGAGGCGACCGCTGGCAAGAACGTGGTGATCGGCAGTGCCGACACCTTCCGCGCCGCCGCCATTGAGCAGCTGGACGTATGGGGCGAGCGTGCAGGCGTGCCCGTTATCAAGCGCGACCGCGGTTCCGACCCCGCAAGCGTTTGCTACGACGTGCTTGACGAGGCGGATAAGTGCAACAGCGACCTAGTGCTCATCGACACCGCGGGTCGTTTGCATTCGAGCCCGGAGCTCATGCGCGAGCTTGCCAAGGTGGTCAAGGTTACGCGTAAGCGCGCGGAGGCCTGCACCGCAGGCCCCATGCCTGTGCACGCGGTGCTCGTTATCGATGCCGCTACCGGCCAAAACGGCCTCAATCAAGCCAAGGAGTTCAATGACGCCTTGGGGCTCGATGGCATTATCATGACCAAGCTCGATGGCACGGCAAAGGGCGGTATCGCTTTGGCTGTTGCCAACCAGCTCAAGTTGCCGATTTATCGTATCGGCGTGGGCGAGCAGGTGGATGACCTGCAGCGTTTTAATGCTCACGATTTCTGCCGAGCTTTGGTTGGCATCGAATAGCATCGGATAAGTACGACCTTTTGGTCTTCGTTTGAGGAGAGAGCATATGGCAGCATTCGGATCGCTTTCCGATCGTTTGACCGACACATTTGACCGCCTGCGTGGCAAGGGCAAGCTCACTGAGGCCGATATCAACGTTGCCATGCGCGAAATCCGCATGGCGTTGCTCGAGGCTGACGTCAACTACCGTGTGGTGAAGGACTTTGTGACGCGTACCAAAGAGCGTTGCCTCACCGCTGACGTCATGGACTCGCTCACCCCTGCGCAAAACGTCGTAAAGATCGTTCTTGATGAGCTGACCGAGCTGCTGGGCGGTACGGAGAGCAAGCTGGTGTTCTCGAGCCGCATCCCCAACGTGATTATGCTTGTCGGTTTGCAGGGCTCCGGTAAGACGACCGCTGCCGCGAAGCTCGCCTACATGCTTAAAAAGCAGGGTCGCAGTCCCTTGCTCGCCGCGTGCGACGTGTATCGTCCCGCCGCTGCCGATCAGCTTGCTACGCTTGGCGGCGAGATCGGCGTGCCAGTCTTCCGCGGCGATGGCAAGAACCCGGTTGAGATCGCCTCTGCTTCTATCCGCGAGGCTGTGGACAAGATGCGCGACGTGGTCATCGTCGACACCGCCGGTCGTCTGCAGATCGATGAGCAGATGATGCAGGAAGCTGTGGACATCAAGCACGCGGTCAAGCCTGATCAGGTCCTTATGGTGGTCGACGCCATGACCGGTCAGGACATCGTCAACGTGGTGTCCACGTTTGCCGAGCGTACCGACTTTGACGGCGTGATCATCTCCAAGCTTGACGGCGATGCCCGTGGCGGCGGCGCGCTGTCCGTTCGCGAGGTTACGGGCAAGCCGATCAAGTTCGTCTCGATGGGCGAGAAGCCCGACTCGCTCGAGGTGTTCAATCCCGAGCGTATGGCCAAGCGCATCCTGGGCATGGGTGACGTCGTCGGCATCATCGAAAAGGCCCAAGAGATCGCTACAGCCGAGCAGATGGAAGCCGCCGAGCGCATGCTTCGCGACGGCTTCACGATGAACGACATGCTCGAGCAGATGCGCGCGCTCAAGAAGATGGGTGGCATGAAGGGCGTCCTCGGCATGCTGCCGGGCGGCCAGAAGGCCCTCAATCAGATGGGTGGCAACCTTGACGAGGCCGTGTTCGATCGCCATGATGCGATCATCCAGTCCATGACCGCCGAGGAGCGCAACCGTCCCTCCATCATCAACGGACAGCGCCGCGCCCGTATCGCACGTGGCTGCGGTTTGACGCCCGCTGACGTCAACGTCCTCATGAAGCAATGGGGCGAGATGAACAAGATGATGGGCAAGATGCGCGCTATGACCCAGCAGCAGGGCGGTAAAAAGGGCAAGAAGGGCAAAAAGGGAAAGAAGATGCGCATGCCCGGTATGGGTGGCATGGACATGAACAAGCTCATGAACCAGATGGGTGGTATGGGCGGCCTTGGTGGCGGTATGACCGACATGGACAAGCTCATGCGTATGAACGATCAGTACAAGCGCAAGTAAAGGGGCGGCATATGAGCAAGGCAGACAAGCTATTTGTATCCATGTGCCAGGACATCTTGGACCATGGAACGACGACTGAAGGACAGAAGGTGCGTCCGCATTGGGAGGACGGCACGCCTGCCTATACCATCAAAAACTTTGGCGTGACGGCTCGTTACGATCTGCGTGAGGAGTTCCCTGCGACTACCTTGCGTCGCACTGCGCTCAAGAGTGCCATGGACGAAATCTTGTGGATTTACCAGAAGAAATCGAACAACATCAACGACCTGCACTCCCACATCTGGGATGAATGGGCGGACGAGACCGGCTCCATCGGTAAGGCGTACGGCTATCAGATTGCGCAGAAGTCGCATTATCCCGAGGGCGACTTCGACCAGATGGACCGCGTGCTGTACGACCTCACGCACACGCCGTATTCGCGTCGTATCATGACGAACATGTACACGTTCTCCGATCTTTCCGAGATGCACCTGTATCCATGCGCTTATTCGGTTACGTATAACGTGACGCAGGATCCGGGTTGCGATAAGCCTACGCTCAATATGGTGCTGATGCAGCGCTCACAGGACATTCTTGCCGCCAATAACTGGAATGTGTGCCAGTACGCCATCCTTCTCATGATGGTTGCCCAGCACTGTGGCATGATCGCCGGTGAACTGCTGCATGTAATTGTGGACGCCCATATCTACGACCGTCATGTGGACATCGTGCGCGAGCTCATCGAGCGCCCCCAGTATCCTGCGCCGAAGGTCTCGCTCAATCCTGAGGTGACCAACTTCTACGATTTCACGACGGACGATTTGATCGTTGAGGACTACCAGCATGGCCCGCAAATCAAGGGCATTCCGATTGCGGTGTAGCTCATGACGTGCGAACTTAAGGCAATCGTTGCGGTGTGTGACGACTGGGGGATTGGTCGCGATGGCGATATGGTGGTCGTCAATCGCACTGATATGCGGCATTTCGTTGCCTGCACAAAAGGGCGTCCTGTCATTATGGGTCGCAAAACGCTCGAGAGCTTTCCGGGCGGAAAGCCGCTGAAAAACCGTCGGAACATTGTACTTTCGCGAGATGCGGCTTACGCTCCTGACGGCGTGGAGGTCGTGCATTCCGTTGAAGAGGCTTTGACTGCTGTTGCGAACGAGGAAGTCGCTTGGGTTATCGGCGGCGGAGCGGTGTACGAGCAGTTTTTGCCGTACTGCGAGGAAGCCGTGGTAACGCATAATTACGTTACGCATGAAGTAGATACGTTCTTTCCCAACTTGGCTTCCGATTCACATTGGAGGGTCGTCGCTCGTTCAGATACAAGTATCATTGAAGAAGGGCAGGGAGATGTGGGCGTTACCTACGAGTTCGTAACGTATCGTCGCATCTGAAATTGCAACCGAAAGGAAATCTCGTGCAGTTCAAAATGGCTCACACCGAAATTCATGTACTCGATCTTGATGCTTCCTTGGCGTTTTATGCCGAGGCGCTTGATTTGCACCCCGTTCGTGAGAAGGGCCCTGAGGATGGATCTTGGAAGCTCGTTTTCCTCGGCAATGAGGCCAGTGAGTGCGAGCTTGAGCTGACCTGGAACAAGGGCCGCGTTGAGCCGTACAACCAGGGCGGTCGTGACATCCATCTGGCGTTTGCCGTTGAGGACATGGACGCTGCACACGAGCTGCACGAGCGCATGGGTTGCATCGTCAAGGAAAATCCTGCTATGGGCATTTATTTCATCGCCGACCCCGACGGCTTCTACCTGGAGATCATTCCGGCGAAGTAGACCCTTTTTCGATTGTCGAATTTGAGGAATGAAGCGCGTGGAGAGCAACGTTCAGCCAAATATCATTCGCATCTCGTCTCTTGAGGACGAGCGCCTTGACGCGTATACGCGTTTGACCGAGCGCGAGCTCAGGTGCGTCCTCGAGCCTGAAAAGGGTATCTTTATCGCTGAGAGCGCCAAGGTGATTGAGCGTGCTGTTCGCGCCGGTCTAGAGCCCGTGAGCTTCTTGATGGGGGAGCGTTGGCTCGACCAGCTCATGCCGCTGCTTGAGCAAGTCGCTTGCGAGCGCCCTGAGGCTGATATTCCCGTGTTCGTTGCAAGCATGGAGCTCATGGAGACGCTCACGGGCTTTTCCGTCACGCGCGGTGCTCTGGCTACCTTCCGTCGTCCGCGTATGGCAGATGCTTCGGCTTTTTTACAGGCACTTGTCGAGCGGGCGGGGGAGCGCCCTGTTCGTGTCTGTGTGCTTGAGGGAATCGTCGACCATACCAACGTTGGTGCCATCTTTCGTTCCGCTGCGGCGCTTAACGTGGATGGCATCCTCGTAAGCCCCACATGCTGTGACCCGTTGTATCGACGCTCCGTGCGAGTTTCGATGGGTACGGTGTTTCAGGTTCCGTGGTGTCGTATCGGTTCCGACGCACATGCATGGCCAAAGGACGGGCTCTCCGTTTTGCACGAGGTCGGTTTTGAATGTGCCGCTATGGCGCTCACCGATGATTCGGTTTCCCTTGATGACCCGTCCTTACAGCGGATTGATCGGCTTGCCATCTTCATGGGCACCGAGGGCGCGGGCCTTAAGGCAACGACGATTTCGGGCTGCGACAAGACCATCCGTATCCCGATGGCGCATGGCGTCGATTCGCTTAATGTTGCCGCCGCGAGTGCTGTTGCGTTTTGGCAATTGTGCCCCCACCTTGATAATGGGTATCACTATCGACCGGGGATGTTCGCCTAAACCCCTGCTGGTTTATTATAAAAATTCATAGCGTATTTCCTGCGGGCTTCTTAAATCATGAGAAGATGTGAACCGTAAGATGCGGTGTTGCGGGCATTCAGGTAAAAGCGTACCGTGCTATAGGGATTTGAACGAGCTTGAGCGAGCGTGATAACGGGGAAGGTCTATGGCGAAGCGCGCGAAAAACGGGTCAATCGATGTTACTGAGGGAGTCATCTGGCAGCAGTTGCTCATCCTGTGCGTCCCCATTTTCTTCAGCTCATTTTTCCAACAGGCATATTCCCTCATCAATACCTTTATCTTGGGTCAATTCGGAGGAAAAAACGCCCTGGGCGGTATTCAGGCAACGATGTCGTTGACCGAACTCGCCGTCGGCTTTTCCGTTGGACTTGGTGCCGGTTGTGCGGTTATCTCGGGCCAGTTCTTCGGTCAGAAAGATGACGAGCATCTTTCCCGCTCGGTTCATACCGCGATGACGATTGCCTTGGTGCTTGGTGCCGTCCTATCGGTTCTCGGTGTGGTCTTCATGCCATCCATCCTCGCATTCATGGGTACCCCTGAAGAGCTCATGTGGGAGTCCGTTGCGTATTCGCGCTGCTACTTCGGAGCCATGGTCTTTGCGCTCGTTCTTAACATGGGAACGGCGCTTCTGCGCTCTGTGGGTGACACGCGTGCGCCCGCACTTATCATCGCCTCAGGTTGCGTGTTCAACGTGATATTCGACCTCATTTTCGTGGCGCATTTTAAGATGGAGGCGCTGGGTTGCGGTATCGCAACGGCTTTGACTATCGCCATCAACGCCACGATGGTGATGGTGCGCATGATGCGTGCGAAGGGCGCATGGCGGCTCGATATCCATAAGCTCGGCATCGACCCCACACTGTGCAAAAGCATGATTTCGTGCGGTCTTCCGCTCGGTATCCAGTCCAGCGTGTATTCCTTCTCTAACATCATCGCGCAGTCCACGGTGAACAGCTTCGGCGCCGACGCGGTGACGGGCTGGGGTCTTTCCGGTCGTTTGGATGCCATCGTGTGGATGGTGACTGAGGCGCTCGGCGTCGCAATCACCACGTTTTCTGCCCAGAATTTTGGTGCGCACAACTACGAGCGTATGCGCAAGGGTTACCACACGTCCCTGGTTATCACCGTCACGCTCGTCGGATGTCTGGCTCTTTTCCTGGTCACGTTTGTGAATCCGCTTGCACGGTTCTTTATCGACGACGATGTCGTTGTGGGGTACACCAGCAAGATGATCCACTTCATCGCGCCGTTCTACCTGTTTTACTCCGTGGTCGACAACACATCGGGCGTCATTCGCGGGTCGGGAGAGAGCTTCCGCCCCATGTTGCTTACCATTGTGGGAACCTGCGTGTTCCGAGTGGTTTGGCTTCTGCTCGTTGTGCCGATGCATCACACCCTCGAAACGATGCTGCTCGTTTATCCCGTGACGTGGATACTCACGGCCGTACTGTTCGTGCTTTATCACCACTTCGGTCATTGGCTCACGCACGCCGAGGAACGTCGCGAAAAGCTGGAGCTCTCCATTTAAGATGGGGCGACGATGTTGGCGGGAGGTTCCCGACAACCTATCCGTTTATTGTCCGCATTGCTGGGTATCCTCAAACCATTACGTATTACTACGGATGGAGAAGATCCATGCAACTGGACGATAACAAACGCAAGCGGAATATGCTGCTCTACGTGCTGATTGCCTTTGTGGTGTATATGGTACTCAACACGTTTTTGTTCCCCAACCTGCAAAACGGTGGGGTGCAAACGCAGGATGTGAACTACACGCAGCTCCTTGACGATCTTGAGAACAAGCGCGTGGAGGACATTAAGTACACGACCGATGACGCTCGGGCGGTCTACACGCTCAAGGGTGAAGAGGGTAAGGTCTATCGCACAACGACCATGCCTACCGATGCCGATCTTACCAATCGCATTCAAGAGGCAGGCGCCACCCTCAAGGTGACGGTTCCCGATCGCGATTCGGGCATGTGGACCTACCTGTTTGTAACGATCGTTTTGCCTGTTCTTGTATTCTTCCTGTTTGGACGTTGGCTCAATCGCCGCATGAAGAAGGCCATGGGCGATGACAACCCTTCGATGGATTTCTCGAGTGGCGGCTTCGGCGGCTTCGGAGGTGGCGGGCTCGGTAAGTCCGGTGCCCGCATCGTCGCTTCCAAGGATGTCGGTGTGACGTTTAAGGATGTTGCCGGTCAGGAAGAGGCCAAGGAATCTCTCAAGGAGGTCGTTGACTTTCTTGAGAAGCCGCAGCGTTACGAGGCAATTGGTGCCAAGCTGCCGCGTGGTGCCCTGCTCGTAGGTCCTCCGGGTACCGGTAAAACTCTGCTCGCCAAGGCAGTTGCCGGCGAGGCGGGCGTGCCGTTCTTCAGCATTTCCGGTTCTGAGTTCGTTGAGATGTTCGTGGGCCGTGGTGCTGCGAAGGTGCGTGACCTGTTTAAGCAGGCAAAGGAAAAGGCTCCCTGTATCGTCTTTATCGACGAGATCGATACCATCGGCAAAAAGCGCGACGGCTCCGGTTTCTCCGGTAACGATGAGCGTGAGCAGACCCTGAACCAGTTGCTTACCGAGATGGACGGTTTTGACAACCAGAAGGGCATCGTGGTGCTTGCTGCCACGAACCGTCCCGACACGCTCGATCCGGCTCTGCTGCGTCCCGGTCGCTTTGACCGCCGCGTCCCCGTTGAGCTTCCCGATCTGGCAGGTCGTAAGGCCATTCTCGAACTTCATTCCAAAGATGTGAAGACGGAGCCCGGCATCGACCTTTCCGCTATCGCGCGTGCAACGCCTGGTGCCTCTGGCGCCGATTTGGCGAACATCATCAACGAGGGCGCTTTGCGTGCCGTCCGTTTGGGTCGCACGCGTGCCACGCAGGAGGACTTCGAAGAGAGCGTTGAGGTCATCATCGCTGGCCAGCAGCGTAAATCTACTGTGCTTTCCGACCATGAGAAGCAGGTTGTCGCGTACCACGAGATTGGCCACGCCATCGTTGCGGCGCGTCAGAAGGGGAGTGCCCCGGTTACCAAGATCACCATCGTGCCTCGTACGAACGGTGCTCTGGGCTATACCATGCAGGTCGAAGAGGACGAACACTTCCTCACCACTAAGCAAGAGGTGCTCGACAAGCTCGCCGTGTACTGCGGTGGACGTGCTGCCGAGGAGCTTATCTTCGGTGAGATGACTACGGGAGCCGCTAACGATATCGAACAGGCGACTAAGCTCGCTCGAAACATGGTGACGCGCTTCGGTATGTCCGACGAGTTCGGCATGATGGCCCTCGGTACGGTTCAGAACGCCTATCTCAACCAGGACACGTCTTTGACGTGCGCTCCTGGTACGGCTGAGCGCGTCGATGCGGTTGTGAAGCAGCTTATCGCCGAGGCTCATGAGCGTGCACTTCAGGCGCTCAAGGAGAACAAGTTCAAGCTCCATGAGCTCGCTCATTACCTGTACAAGAAGGAGACCATCACGGGCGAGGAGTTCATGAACCTGCTCACTCGTGAGAACCCGCTCATGCCGAAGACGAATGGTTAACAGTAGACTGCATAGTTTATTCAAATGAAAGGGGGTGCCCATGGCATTTCAAAATGATGATGTGCGTTTTGCGGTCTTGATCGATGCGGATAACGCAAGCGAGAAGTACATCAAGATCGTGCTTGATGAGGTCGCAAATGTCGGCGTGGCAACGTATAAGCGCATTTACGGTGACTGGACGAGCACAAGGCTCAACAGTTGGAAGTCCTGCCTGCTCGATAACTCGATCACGCCCATGCAGCAGTACGGCTATACCGTCGGCAAAAATGCGACTGACTCGGCCATGATCATTGATGCCATGGACATCCTCTATTCGGGTACGGTCGATGGTTTTGCCATTGTTAGTTCCGATTCGGACTTCACCCGTTTGGCCGCGCGCTTGCGTGAGAGCGGCATGCAGGTCATCGGTATGGGGGAGCAAAAGACCCCCAAGCCGTTTATCTCGGCATGCAATCAATTCAAGTACCTTGACCTGCTCTATGCACAGCAACAAAACAACGAAACTGAGGTGGTTGAGGATACCGAGGATGCCGTGTTAGCTTCCACGCGACCTGAAAAGCAGCATCGTTCGCGCCGCAAGCCTGGTGATACGAGCACCATGAAAACGCTCAGCACGGCTCCTGTTCTTTCGGCAATTGATGCGATTCTCGACATCCACGGTGACGACGACGGTTGGATCGACCTGGCATGGTTGGGCAACCTGCTCGTTAAGCGCCTGCCTGATTTCGATGTTCGCAATTACGGCTTCAACCGCCTGTTCCCGTTCCTGAAATCGCTCGATGCGTATGAGTTCAACGAGCCTGATGGTCAGTCGGGAGCGCGTGCAATTTACCTGCGGATGAAGTAGGTCTGGCAATATCACGTATAATCTGCCTTTCCATGTGTAACAACGTGGAGAGCTTGAGATTTTCCTTGGTGAATGCACCTGTCTTGTGTATACTTGTCGACGTTTGTTCAACCTATGTGTCGGCGTACGCGTGCGGCACCTCTAGAAGAGTAAGGAAGCAAAGATGGATTACATCCGCGCAATCGAGCGTCAGCAGATCCGTGAGGATATGCCCCGCATCCTCGTTGGTGACAACGTCAAGGTTCACTACCGCATTAAGGAAGGCGACCGCGAGCGCATCCAGGTGTTCCAGGGCGACGTCATTCGTCTCCAGGGTGCTGGTTCCCGTGAGACCTTCACCGTCCGCAAGATTTCCTACGGTATCGGTGTTGAGCGTACCTTCCCGGTTCATTCCCCGAAGATCGCCAAGCTCGAGGTTGTACGTCACGGTAAAGTCCGTCGCGCCAAGCTTTACTACCTGCGTGATCGCTCTGGTAAGGCCGCTCGTATTCCCGAGAAGCGCTAAGACGCACGCACCGGTTTCATCCGTGCTGTTTGCGGGTCGCCCTTTGGGTGGCCCGCTTTTTTGTGCCACAATGCTGTCGAATGGATGCGAGGTATAACGATGGCAAATATGACAATCTCTGCTTCGGCGACTGTTGTGGCTGCTGAACTGGCAAGCGCTCCCTTTGAGGAAATTAAGACGCTGGTTGATCGCTACGCCGAGGACCCGCGTATTCAGGTTCAAAAGGCCTGTTCACGTGCCATGAATCGCTATGAAAATGAGCTTGCCGAGCGCAATCGAGTCGATGACATGTATGCCACCATGCTTGAATTGGGTGGCGAGGGCGTAGTTGTCGGTGTTGATGAAGTGGGGCGCGGTTCCGTTGCGGGCCCGTTGACCGTATGTGCCGTTTGTCTACCCGCAGAGCCGCACATCTGGGGCTTGAATGATTCCAAAAAGCTGATCCCTGCACGCCGTGAAATGCTCGCTGTCCGAATTGCCGAGGTCGCTCGTGCAATTGGCCTTTGCCATATTCCGCCTGAACGAATCGATGAGATCGGGATGGCCCGTGCGCTACGCGAGGCGGTTGCCGGGGCTGTGGCAGACACGGGTTTAACGCCCGATTGCGTGCTTATGGATGGCAACCCGCTCGGAGCCGTTCCCAATGAACGGGATGTCGTCAAGGGCGATGCCAAGGTTGCGTGCATTGCCGCCGCATCTATCGTGGCCAAAGTGACGCGTGACGAGATGCTCGTTGAGCTTGATGGCGAATACCCCGGTTACCATCTTGCCCAATCAAAGGGATATGCCTCTCCCGAACACATCCAAGCGATCAAGGAACATGGGCTTACACCTATACACCGCGTGAGCTTCTGCGGAAACTTTCTGGAGACTGCTCGCTTGTTTTGATGCTCCTGTGTTGAGTTGCACCGCACAATCAAATTGCCTGTCGTCCTGAGCTTTCGTTTTAGTTGAAGTCTGTTTGGGTGTTGGAAGCGCGTCAGTTCATCTGGGCACTCAAAGGGATTAATTTGAGACCCTCAGATTGATACTCCTTTCACGTTCCGTTGAGAGGAGTGGGTTATGGGTCGAAGCAAAAACAGGGAGCGTGCACACGAGCTGCTCGAGGCACTCTTGCAAGGGGATTCTTCTGAGCTGGGCGATGAGGGGCTGGAGTGTCTTCCGACGCAGTTGCTGGGAGCATTAGGTGAAGAAGTCGCCGCTTGGTATCTCGAAGAGCGCGGATATGTGATTGTTGAACGCAATTACCGCTGCCCTGAAGGGGAAGCGGACATCGTCGTGCTTGACGAGGACAACTCCGAAGTTGTGCTCGTTGAGGTTAAGACACGCCGGGAGCGTTCGGGAATTGACATGACGTATCCCGAGGAAGCCGTGACACCCCATAAACGACAGCGCTATCGTCGTATTGCCCATTACTATGCGGCGGAGCATTATCCCGTTCCCGCAATCCGTTTTGATGTCATCGCCGTTTGCATCGATCCAGATCAAGAGGCGAGAACAGGCACGATTCACCACATCTGCCGTGCTTTTGATTGGGAGGCGGAGCGGTGAGCGGGAAGGCCGCAATGCGCACGTATGCCGTACATGCGGCCTGCATTCGGGGCGTCGAGGCCTTTTCCGTGACGGTTGAGGTCTCGGCGTCCGGAAGCATTCCGGGAATCAGTATCGTGGGGATGGCGGATGCAGCTGTTCTCGATGCGAGAAGTCGAATACGGTGTGCGTTGCGTTCCAGCGGTTTTGAAGTTCCTCGTAGCTCATTTACGGTGAACTTGGCGCCCGGAGACATTCGGAAAACGGGGTCGGGCTTTGATTTGCCTATTGCAGTTGCGGTTCTTGCGCTCTCGAATCAGATACCGCTTTCCGATCTTGATGACTGCCTTTTTGTGGGGGAGCTGGGACTTGATGGATCGGTATGCGGAGTCAAGGGTGAGGTTGCCTACCAATTGCTCGCGCGTGAACGCGGCCTACGGTTGATAAGTGGCCATTCGAAGGACCACGTTGCGATTGCAGGTGTCGAACAAAGATACCTCGATCGTCTCGATGGGCTTCGAGAGGGGATTGAGCGGGCTAGTAAGACCTTCATGAACAATCGGTCCGAGGACGAGATCCGACTTTCGGTGCTTGATTACAGCGACGTGATTGGCCAGGAAGTGGCGAAGCGTGGCATCACGGTCGCGGCAACAGGCAGTTTGGGGATGCTAATGATTGGCTCGCCTGGTTCGGGAAAATCGATGCTTGCACGACGGATGACGGGGATTCTTCCGCCCATCTCGGAGCGTGAGCAGCAGGAGGCCCTTTGCGTGCATTCAGTCATGGGCGAACCAACCGACATGCTGCTTGCTGGATTTCGGCCTTTCAGAAGCCCACATCATAGTATTTCTTCTGCCGGCCTGGTGGGAGGTGGCAGGCCCGTTCGGCCGGGGGAGATTAGTTTGGCCCACGGGGGAGTGCTGTTCTTGGACGAACTCGCTGAGTTTTCGTCTCAGACACTGCAAATGCTTCGTCAACCGCTTGAAGACGGTGCCGTGCGAATCGTGCGCGTGGATGGCTCTTATTCGTTTCCAGCACACTTTCAGCTGATAGCAGCGAGCAACCCCTGCCCTTGCGGATATCTAGGCGACAGAGAGGTGACGTGCAGGTGCTCTGACGCGGCAATTGAACGGTACCAGAATAAGTTGGGCGGTCCTTTAGCCGATCGAATCGATTTGATTTTGAACGTGGCACGGCCTGATGCACGGTTGATTGTGCAGGGAGAAGAGGGCATGGGCACGCAAGAGATGCGAGGGCAAGTTGAGCGCGGCAGGGCATTTTGTACTTGGCGAGAACAGCGAGCAGCGAAAACTGGGAGAGCCGTTAACAAGACGGCTGGAAGTTTAGATGCCGCTATCTCGGAATTTGACCTTAATGGTGAAGGGCAGGATATGCTGCTTGATATCTCGCATCGAAATCATTTGACCGGACGTGGCATCGTACGCCTTTGCAGAATCGCTCGTACGATTGCAGATATTGATGAGGCTGAGCATGTGAGTCCATTGCACTTACTTGAAGCGTCACAGTTGCAAGGGAGACGCGGGAATGAGCACATGTGACATGCGACTTGAGATTGAACGGGATGACGAAGCGTATCCCGCCTGCGTTTTGGAGCTTCATGACGCCCCGCAACGTCTGTATGTGCGCGGTAATGTCGAGATGCTGGGCGCCCCCGCTCTTTCGATTATCGGGTCACGTTCTGCGACTCCTTATGGATTAGCTTTGACGGAGATGGCGGCGCGTATTGGAGCCGAAGCGGGGCTCACGATAGTCTCAGGTGGCGCAAAGGGATGTGACAGCGCTGCAGGTAGAGCGGCCCTCAAGGCTGGAGGAAAGCACGTCGTGGTATTGGGAACAGGGGCAGACGTGCCATACCCTGCCTCATCTCGATCGCTGATTGAAGAAACTCTGGAACGGGGAGGAGCGGTTGTATCGCTGGAGCCATGGGGAACACCTCCCCAACGCTGGGCATTTCCCAAGCGAAATCGTGTGATCGCAGCTCTATCGCAGGCATTGTTCATCGGTGAGGCAGGGATGCCCTCCGGAACCTTCAGCACGGCTGAAACGGCTTCAGAGCTTGGGCGAGAATTGCTTGTAGCGCCTGGTTCGGTTTTCTCGCCTCAATCACGCGGGGCAAATTACCTTATATCGAACGGCGCCTGCTGTATTGCAGACGAAGAGACCCTTGAGGTTGCGATTTCGCGAATATATGGTGTTTTACGATTTGAACGGCCTCAAGCTCAAGGAATTGAAGGGGTTAGCGCTGATGAACGCCGAGCCCTGACCATGTTGATTGCAAATGCCATGCGTGTCGAGGAACTTGCTCTATCTATGAAATTGAGCAGTCTTGATTGTCTTCAGCTTCTAAGCAGGATGGAGGTGAGTGGGTTGGTCAAGCGTTTGATTGATGGAAGGTTTTCGCCCACAAAGACCGCACTTCACGCACTTACACGGTTGGGGCAAAATGGATGAACGTAGGATTCGACCGATAGGGGCATCATGCCATTTGATTGTGTAACGGTGGTTGGCGGAGGGTTGGCTGGTTGTGAATGCGCCTGTCAACTTGCCGATCGCGGAATGAAAGTCCGCTTATGCGAGATGCGTCCCGAGGTTGAATCGCCTGCGCACAAAACCGACGGTCTTGCCGAGCTCGTGTGTTCCAATTCGTTAAAATCCACCCGGATTGACTCCGCCGCCGGACTGCTTAAAGAGGAACTTCGGCGTATGGGATCTGTCCTGCTGAAATGCGCTGAGCGAGTGGCTGTTCCGGCCGGTGGGGCCCTTGCCGTCGATCGAGAGCGTTTTTCTCAATTTGTCGAGGAAGAAATCTCCGCTCGTCCGCTTATCGAGGTGGTTCGAGGTGAGGTAACGGAAATACCTGAAAGTCCATGTGTGATTGCTGCGGGCCCGCTATGTTCTCCTGCGCTTTCAACACGTGTGATGGAGCTCGTGGGCGGAGAGTCCCTTTCGTTTTTTGATGCGGCGGCGCCGATTGTGGATGCGTCAACAATCGATCGAGAGATCGTGTTTGCTCAATCTCGCTACGATGATGCGGCTGTTGGAGATTATCTCAACGCTCCATTTACTAAAGATGAATACGACGCGTTTATCGATGCCTTAGTTGGAGCCGACCGCGTCATTCTGAAAGATTTTGAGCGACGTGAGCTTTTTCAGGCGTGTCAGCCCGCTGAGGAAGTTGCGCGCACGGGGCATGATGCCATTCGTTTTGGCGCTATGAAACCCGTCGGTTTGACCGATCCGAGAACGGGGAAGCGCCCATGGGCTGCCGTTCAACTTCGTGCCGAAAATGAAGCGGGCACAGCGTATAACCTTGTGGGTTTCCAAACCAATTTGACGTTCAGTGAACAGAAGCGCGTGTTCCGTATGATTCCTGGCTTGGAGAACGCGGAGTTTTTCCGGTATGGAGTTATGCACCGTAACACGTTTGTCGATGCCCCCCACGTACTCGATCGCACCTTTAGGGTTCCTGGAACTTCGGTTCGCCTTGCAGGACAAATCACCGGAACGGAAGGCTATACGGAGGCCATTGCTTCAGGGTTACTTGCCGCTCTGAATACGTATGCTGATTCCATTGGAGCCGAACGGGTATCTTTGCCCGTTACGGGTGCATTTGGTTCTCTCGTTGCACACGCAACCAATCCCGAGACGGTTGATTATCAGCCCATGCATGTGAACTTCGGCGTTGTCCCGCCGTTGGAGGATGGGACGCGCCGAAGCAAGCGTGACCGCTATGCAGCGTATTCCGACAGGGCATTGCGGGATTTGGATGGCTACATGGCCACACGTGGCGATTTGTTCGCTTGTGGTGCATAGAGCATGTCGATGGGTGCGCACGACGCGTTGTACGACGCGATAGACGATTACGTTGCATATATCTCGCGTGTTGAGGGGATGTCTCCTGAGACGGTCCGCGCGTATTCCCAGCATCTTGAGGCATATGCACGCTGGAGTGAACGTTCTCAGGTTGACGGCTTGCACCCTCATGCGCGCATGTTGCGTGGATATTTGGCTGAATTTCGGTCCGCAGGTTATGCAGGCAGGACCGTTGCCGCCCATCTCTCGGCTCTTCGCTCTTTTTTCCGTTGGTTAAACCTTGAGGGCATAGTGGATACGGATGTCGTTGGGGCGCTTGCGACGCCCAAGTTGGATAAGCCACTGCCCCATACGTTGACTATGGCGGAACTCGACCTGCTGATGAAGGCACCGGAAAAAGAGACAGCTGAGGGGCAGCGAGATGCTGCCATGCTCGAGCTGTTCATTGCGAGCGGTGCGCGCATCTCGGAGTTGGTGCGGCTTTCCGTCGGCGATATTGATGAGAGAGAGGGGTTCGTCCGGCTTTTCGGAAAAGGTTCAAAAGAGCGAATCGTTCCCATGTATCGGCGAGCTGTTACTACCGTCATGGATTATGTCTATGACGGTCGCGTCAAACTCATAGGGGAGAGTGGCGCAGGCAGTCCTGTGGATGCGCTTTTTGTATCCAATCGTGGTCGTGCGATGAATGCTGCAGCATTGCGCTACCGCTTTGATGTACTCAAACGGCGTGCTGGAATTTCAAGTGATGTAACTCCCCACACCATGAGGCATACGTTTGCGACTGAGCTGCTGGGCGGTGGCGCTGATTTGCGCTCCGTGCAGGAGCTTCTCGGTCATGCAAGCCTTAGCACGACGCAACTTTACACGCATTTGACTCCCGATCGGCTCAAAGTGGCCGTGCACCAAGCGCATCCAAGGGGATGACCATCTCGAACGGCCCTGATATCGATGCGCATGCGCGTTGTCTTTGTGAAGCCTTGGCAGATGGCAGATGAGCTGGTATCATTCATCGGGTTGCGAAAACGCAACGTTTCATCACACACGCACGGCTACACGTCGGCCGCGGTGCCTGGGGTTTGGTAGCACATATCCGGGTGGCCGACGTGGACGACACCGTGCGAAAGCAAAACCGGGAGGTAAACATGGCTACCAAGATTAACATCCGTACTCTGCTCGAGGCTGGCTGCCACTTCGGTCATCAGACCCGTCGTTGGAACCCCAAGATGAAGCCGTACATCTTCGGCGAGCGCAACAACATCTATATCCTTGACCTCAAGCAGACCATCATCGAGGCCGACCGCGCTTATTCCTTCCTCAAGGAGACCGCTGCCAAGGGCGGCAAGGTGCTCTTTGTCGGCACCAAGAAGCAGGCTCAGGAGGCCGTGAAGGCCGCTGCCGAGCGCGCCAACATGCCCTACATCAACCAGCGCTGGCTCGGTGGTATGCTCACCAACTTCGTGACCATCCGTTCCCGCATCAACCGCCTCGAGGAGCTCGAGGGCATGGTCGCTGACGGTTCCATGGCGCTGCGTGGCAAGAAGGAGCAGGCCGTTCTGGGCAAGGAGCTCGCTAAGCTCCAGGCCAACCTCGGTGGCGCTCGCGATCTGAAGGCCGCTCCGGCTGCCCTGTTCGTGATCGACACCAAGCGCGAGGAGAACGCAATCAAGGAGGCCAAGCGTCTCGGCATTCCCGTGGTTGCCCTTATCGACACCAACTCTGATCCCGATGTGATCGATTATGGCATTCCCTGCAACGATGACGCCATTTCCGCCATTCAGCTCATGAGCGAGCTCTTCGCCGACGCCTGCCTTGCTGGCTCTGGTAAGGAGCAGATCTCCGAGGCCGAGATGGCTGGCGAGGCTCCCGAGGCTGAGGCCGCTGCTACTGAGGCAGTCGCTGAGTAACCAACTACGTTGTAACGAACGCATCTCTTTGAAAGGAACGAACATGGCCCAGATTACCGCCGCTATGGTCAAGCAGCTCCGCGAGATGACCGACTCTCCTATGATGGAGTGCAAGAAGGCTCTCGTCGAGGCTGAGGGCGATATGGACGCCGCCGTCGACATTCTTCGCAAGAACGGCCTTGCTGCTGCTGCCAAGAAGGCCGGTCGCGATACCAACGAGGGTGCCGTCGCCGCATACGTCTCCGAGGACGGCGCCATGGGTGCCCTCGCCGAGGTTGCCTGCGAGACCGACTTTGTCGCCTCCAACCCCAAGTTCACCGGCTTTGTCGGTGAGGTCGCCAAGGTTGTGTGCGATACCGATATCACCGAGCCCGAGGCTCTTATGGCCGCCGCTATGAACGGTGAGACCGTGGAGTCCGCCCTCACTGAGATGATTCACATCATCGGCGAGAACATGAAGATTTCCCGCTGCGCTGTGCGCAAGCCCGCTAACGGTGCTGTCTCCAGCTACATCCACATGGGTGGCAAGATCGGCGTTATCGTCGAGTTCTCCTTCGACAAGCCCGAGACCGGTTCCGCTGATGCCTTCAAGGCCTTTGCGCACGACGTTGCCATGCAGGTCGCTGCTACCGCTCCCATCGCCGCTGTGCGTGAGGACGTTGCCCAGGAAGTTATCGATCACGAGGTTTCCATTTACAAGGCCCAGGCTGCCGAGTCTGGTAAGCCTGAGGCTATCCAGGAGAAGATGGCCGTTGGCCGCCTCGAGAAGTTCTTCAAGGGTTTCGTTCTGAACGAGCAGGAGTTCATCAAGGATTCCAGCCTTACCATCAAGGCATATGCCGAGAAGGTTTCCAAGGAGCTCGGCGACAACGTCAAGGTCGTCGCATTTGACCGTCTGGTCGTTGGCGAGTAACTTCGCATTATGAACATGAGAGCAGGTCGTGGGTTCCGCTCACGGCCTGCTTTTTTGTATGTGTTGTCATGGTCAGCAACCTTTTCCAAAGCCTGTTAGAATAGATGAAATCGCGTTCGAGGAGGGGTTCTTTTGTCCGAGTACCAGTACAAGCGCGTATTGCTGAAGATTTCCGGTGAAGCTCTTATGGGCAACAACGAGTACGGTATCGATCCGGACTTTGTCGCCCACATGGCAAAGCAGATCAAACAGCTGAATGAAGAGGGGATTGAGGTCGCCATCGTCGTCGGTGGAGGCAACATTTTCCGTGGTGTTGCAGGTTCCGCGAAGGGCATGGAGCGCGCGCAGGCCGATTATATGGGCATGCTCGCAACCGTCATGAATGCGCTGGCACTCCAGGATGCCATTGAGCGCATCGATTGCCCGTGCCGTGTTATGAGCGGTATTCAGATGAACGAAGTCTGTGAGCCGTATATTCGCCGTCGCGCCATGCGCAGCCTTGAGAAGGGCGAGGTTGTCATTTTCGCCGCCGGCTCGGGTAACCCATACTTCACCACCGACACCGCTGCCGCGCTGCGCGCATGTGAGATCGGTGCTGATTGCCTGCTTAAGGCGACCAAGGTCGACGGTGTTTACGACATGGACCCGGTCAAGAACGAGGATGCCACCCGTTTCGAGAACATCAGCTACCATGAGGTCCTCGTGCGCGGCCTGCAGGTCATGGATTCGACCGCAACGGCTCTGTGCCAGGACAACCACATGCCCATCATCGTGCTCAATATCGACGGGGACGACAATATTCAGCGCGCCCTCGCCGGCGAACCTATCGGTACCGTTGTCATGCAGGAGGATTAGCAATGTCTGATATCAAAGAGAACATGGAAAAGACCATCGAGAACCTGAAGCACAACTTCTCAAAGGTCCGCACGGGTCGCGCCAATGCCAACATCCTGGCCGACATCACGGTCGATTATTATGGTCAGGCCACGCCGATTACGCAGATTGCCGCCGTGAAGGCACCTGAGGCTCATATGCTCGTCATCGAGCCGTGGGATAAGGCGCTCCTTAATGCCATCGTCAAGGCCGTTACCGCTTCCGACCTTGGCATTACACCAAGTTCCGATGGTATGGTCGTTCGCCTTCCGTTCCCGGCTCCTACGGAGGAGCGCCGTCGTGAGCTCGTGAAGGAATGCCACGAGCTTGCCGAGCACGCAAAGGTCGCTGTGCGCAATATCCGTCGCGATGCGAACAACAAACTTGAGCGCGACGAGGACCTTACCGAGGATGATGTGCGCCGCGAGCAGGCGAAGGTCCAGAAGGCGACCGACGAGTATGTTGCCAAGATCGACGAGCTGCTAAAGGCTAAAGAAGCAGAGGTCATGGAGATCTAGGCATGCAATACGACGAAACTAAATTCGCCGAATACTTTGCCGAGCATCCCGAGGACATCTCGATTGATGACATTGATATGGCGCGTCTCCCGCGCCATATCTCTTGCATTATGGACGGAAACGGCCGATGGGCGACGAGCCGCGGTATGAATCGCGGCGAAGGACACAAGGCCGGTATCGTTGCGCTGCGCGAAATCATCACTGCCTGCGTCCGTATGGGTGTCGATGTACTTTCGGCGTATGCGTTTTCCACTGAGAACTGGAATCGCCCTCAATCTGAGGTGAACTTGCTCATGCATTTGTTCGCTAAAACGTTTATCGACGAACTGCCGCTCCTGAAGCGTGAAAATGTCCGCGTTGAATTTTTGGGCGATATCTCCGCTCTTCCGCAGAAGACGCGTGAGGTCTTCGAATATGGTCTTGCTGAGACGAAAGATCACACCGGCATGATCTTGGCGCTTGCGGTTAATTACGGAGCCCGAGCCGAGCTTGCCCGTGCTGCGCGTCTGATCGTCCAGGACGTTCAGTCTGGAAAGCTCATGGCAGAAAAAGTAGATGAAAAGGCCGTTGCTGCGAGGCTTTACACTTCTGACCTTCCCGATCCTGAGTTGGTGATTCGCACCTCGGGTGAGATGCGCGTCTCAAATTACCTTTTGTGGCAAATCGCCTACTCAGAGTTCTATGTCACAGATACCTATTGGCCCGATTTCGATCGTTGGGGACTGGTGCGCGCCATTGCATCATTCCAAGCGCGAGATCGTCGATTTGGAGGATTGACCGACAGCAAGTAAATCACGCTGTAAGTCATGGTTAAGGAAAGCTGCGAGATTCTATGGATACCAATTCCGCCCCTTCGATGAAGGGGGGCTCGAATACCGAGCGCAATAATACCCCTCTGCACTCATTTGTCGTTCGCGCAAGCGCCGGCATCGTATATGCCGTGCTTTTTATGGGCTCCCTGTTGCTCGGAGTTGTTCCCACTGCAATCTTTGTTTCTGTGATGAGCTTGCTGTGCTGCATCGAGTTTTACCGCATGGTGCGTATCGACGGTAAGGTTCCCAATGAATTCATTGGCTTAGTCGCCACGGTTCTTTTTCCGTTGTCGGCGCTGGTAGATGGCGTCTGGCTTACCGTCCTCAATTTCCTCCTCGTACTCGCCTTGGGTCTTTGGTATATCCAAATGCCCCGTGTGCGCTTGTCTGACGTTGCAGTTACGCTGTTTGGTCCGGTGTATACCGGTTACATGCTTTCGGCAGTCGTTCTTTTGCGCGCCGCGCTTCCCGGTTTTGAGGGAATTATCTTCTCTATTGGCGTTTGTGCTTCACTGTGGATCAGTGACTCCTTCGCCTACATGGTTGGCAGCAAATTTGGTAAGCATAAAATGGTTCCAAAAATCTCTCCCAAAAAGAGTTGGGAGGGTTTCTTCGGCGGACTGCTCGGCTCTGTTCTAGTTTGGATTTTCATTTGGGTTCTTTGCTCGAATACCATTGGGATTTGGTTTGCGATTCTCTGCGGAATCGTCGTGTCGATTATGGGTGTCTGCGGCGACCTTATTGAAAGCCGAATTAAGCGCGGTGTGGGCGTTAAGGACTCAGGCAACTTGATTCCGGGTCATGGCGGCATGCTCGATCGTTCCGATTCTCTCATCTTCGGTGTCATCACCGCGTATCTCTTGCTTCATATCGGTGGTGTTTTGTAATGACGCTTCGTTATAAAGCTTGCATGGATCTGGACAAACGACGAGACACGCGCATGCGCGTCGCAATTTTAGGCTGTACAGGATCAATCGGTTCTCAGGCACTTGATGTGTGCCGTCAACATACCGATAAGGTTCAGGTCGTTGCCCTGACCGCTCATTCAAATACGCACCAACTCGTTGCAAATGCTCGGGAATTCGGGGCGACTCGTGTTGTGGTAACTGACGAGGCGCATTGCAATGACCCCGTTCTATCCGAGCTGCCCGATGGTTGTGCACTCTTTTTCGGTTCCGATGCGCTTGCCGACCTTCCGCATCTTGAAGATATCGATATCGTTTTGGTTGCCGTCGTCGGTGCCGTTGGGCTCGAGGCGAGTTATGCGACGCTTAAGGCTGGCAAGCGATTGGCGCTTGCAAACAAGGAGCCGCTGGTTGCTGCCGGTGACTTGCTCATGCCTTTGGCCGCTCCCGGGCAACTCATCCCGGTAGATTCCGAGCACTCTGCAATCTATCAATGCTCGATGGTGGGGGAACCTCGCGAGGTCCATCTCATTTGGCTCACCTGTTCAGGTGGCCCGTTTTTCGGTTGTTCTCACGATGAGCTTGCTCGCGTGGGGAAGCAAGACGCGTTGGCTCATCCTAATTGGAACATGGGTGCGAAAATTTCCATCGACTCCGCGACCCTTATGAACAAAGGTTTGGAGCGTATTGAGGCTATGCATCTGTTTGATGCCGACCTTGATCAAATCCAGATCGTCATTCAACGTGAGTCGAAGATCCACTCGATGGTCGAATATGCAGATGGCTCGGTTATGGCCCATATGGGCACCTCCGACATGCGTATTCCCATTCAGTTTGCGTTCTCATACCCCGAGCGTTGGAGCACTCCTGCCCCTCGAATCGATTATCGAGAGCTTGGCAAGCTTACGTTTGATGCACCCGATGTCGAGGCATTCCCGTCTTTGCGCTTGGCCGATTTTGCAGGTCGAGTGGGCGGTACGATGCCCTGTGTGTTGAACGCTGCCAATGAGGTAGCAGTTGAGGCTTTCTTGCAAGAAGCTTGTTCGTTCAACGATATTCCGCGCGTTGTCGAGACATGCATGGAAGCGCACGATCGTATGGAAGTTTCTTCGCTCGAGCAATTGCATGAGGTAGATGCTTGGGCGCGTTCACGTGCCGCTCAGGTACTGGCTTCACTTGCATAAAACCAGGTTCTTTTTTGGGCGTTGCATGCAGTTTGCCCCCAGCGGGTATGTTCGATGGAGCGATTGTATCGAGCCGTATATCAGTACGACAGAAATTTGGATGGTATGGACTATCTTCTCGGAATTCTCGGTCCGTTGTTTTGGGGCCTGCTCCTCTTATCGGTCATTGTCTTTCTCCATGAGGGAGGACATTTCCTTGCCGCGCGCGCCTGTGGCGTGCGTGTGAGCGAGTTTTTCCTTGGATTGCCCTGTAAATTCAACATCAATCATGTATCAAGGCGCATGGGCACCAAGTTTGGCGTGACGCCCTTGCTACTCGGCGGTTATGCGGCTATTTGCGGCATGGACCCCACGCCTGCCCCTTGGGGAAGTCGCGTGCTCGCCTTGGTGCATCGCCATGGAACCATCAGTGCGTGGGATGCTCATCGAGAACTTGGTTTGAGTGCCGATGAATTGTCTGAAGCGGTGTACCTCCTACAGGACTGGGGATCCATTACAACCGAGGAGATTGAACCGTCTGCTGATCATCCAGAAATCGAGGGCTTTTCGTACGTTCTTCGTTCCGTTCCACGCGATGCGCAAGGAAACACGTTGTTTGACGGCCGGTTGTTCGATCGAGCAAACGCAACGCAGGCGGGGGAGGTATGGGAACCCCCTATGGATGACGAGGCGTTCTATGCCCAAGAACGCTCCCGGACGTACCAGGGAAAGGGCTTTTGGAAGCGCGCGTTTATGCTTGTTGCCGGTATTGCGGTCAACATCGTCACCGGTTTTTTGTTTATCGTTATGGTGTACTCCGTCATCGGCGTGGACATCACCATTAATACCAATGAACTGGGGGCGGTGACCGCTGGATCGCCTGCAGATCAGGCCGGTCTACATGGTGGAGACAGCATTATCTCGATTGATGGCGTTGAGACCGATTCCTGGTTGGCCATTCTTGATGAATTGGATGCGTTTGAAGCTGGCGATACCGTTCAAATCGAATTTGAGAGCGCGGACGGCGAGATAAAGACCGTGCCCGTTGAGCTTGATGACGCGGGTATGATCGGCATCTCGGTTAAGGAAGAATGCGTTCGCCTCAATCCGTTCGATTCCTGCTCTATTGCAGTGGAGAATATCGTGCTTACAGCGCGTTCAATTGCAAGTTTGATCAACCCGCAGCACACGAAAGAGGTGCTTGATAATTCCACTTCGGTGGTCGGTATCTCAATCTTGTCAGCTCAGGCGGCTTCTGCGGGTGTCGCTTCGTTCTTGAACTTCGCGGCACTCATTTCGTTCTCGCTCGGATTTATGAACCTTCTGCCCATACCTCCGCTTGACGGTGGCAAGCTCGTCATTGAGATTGTCCAGGCCATATTGCACCGTGAAGTATCGCTCAAGGTGCAAACGATCCTGTCGTTTATCGGCGTCGGGCTGTTCATGCTGCTCTTCATCTACATGCTGCGCGCTGACATCATTCGGTTCTTCTTATAACGGGAGATGGAAACATGACCTCACTTGCCCGTAATTTGACGCGTCCCGTTATGGTTGGCAACGTGCAAATCGGTGGCGGTGCACCTGTCGTGGTCCAATCGATGACCTGTACGCCGACGACTGACGCTGAAGCCACGCTCGCGCAGGTTCGTGCGCTCGCCGAGGTGGATTGTGATGTTGTGCGTGTGAGCGTTCCCACGCGTGAGGCGCTGGAACCTTTTGGGCGCGTGTGCGCGCAGAGCCCTGTTCCCATCGTCGCCGATATCCATTTTGATTATCGCCTGGCAATTGGGGCGGTACGGGCTGGTGCAGCCAAGCTGCGCATCAACCCCGGCAACATCGGCTCGTGGGAACGCGTCGATGCCGTTATCGATGCGGCGGGCGAGGCGGGCGCTGCCATTCGCATCGGTGTGAATGCGGGGTCGCTTGACGAGACGATTGCCGCTCGCGATGACCTTACGCAGCCCGAGAAGCTCGTTGCGTCATCGTTGCAGTTTGTCGAGCACTTCGAGCAGCGTGGATTCGAAAACATCGTATTATCCGCGAAGGCCCACAGTGTTAACACCACCATCGAGACGTATCGCGCGCTTTCGCGTGAGCTTCCCACGGTGCCCCTTCACCTGGGCGTAACGGAAGCGGGAACGCACTTGCAGGGAACCATCAAGAGCTCTGTCGCGCTCGGCGTCCTGCTATCCGAGGGCATTGGCGATACGTTGCGCGTGTCGCTTACCGCCGATCCCGTGGATGAGCTGCCGGTCGCATGGGGAATCCTTTCGTCGCTCGGTTTGCGCCGGCGTGGTCCCGAGCTGGTAAGCTGTCCCACCTGTGGACGCACGCAGGTGAATTTGATCGATCTTGCCGAACAGGTATCCCAACGACTCAAAACGTGCGACAAGCCGATTTCCGTCGCGGTGATGGGATGTGTGGTCAACGGTCCTGGCGAGGCGTCGGACGCCGATGTGGGGGTTGCCTGCGGCAGGGGAGTGGGTATGGTTTTTCGCCATGGCGAAATCATCCGCAAGGTCCCTGAGGATCAGATCGTTGATGCCCTCATGGAGGAAATCGCCCTGCTCTAGCCCTGTGGTACCATTGCTTCGTTTGACTGTATTTCTATGAGGAGGTCGCCAGTGTTTAAGACGCGCGCCATGAAGATGTCCCAACTCTATGCACCCACCCTTAAGGAGGATCCGGCCGATGCCGAACTCGCCAGCCATCGTTTGATGCTGCGCGCCGGTATGATTCGCAAGCAGGCGGCCGGCCTCTACAGCTACCTGCCGCTTGCATGGCGCTCTTTACGCAAAATCGAGGACATCGTGCGCGACGAGATGGATGCCGCCGGCGCTCAGGAGTTGCTCATGCCCATCATGGTCGATGCCGAAGTTTGGCATGAGTCCGGTCGCTACAACGCATACGGTCCGGAGCTCATGCGTTTCTCCGATCGCCATGAGCGCGAGTTCGTGCTCGGCCCCACGCATGAGGAGACCGTGGTCGACCTGATCAAGAACGAGCTCAGAAGCTATAAACAGTTGCCTGTCAACCTGTATCAGATTCAGGACAAGTTCCGCGACGAGATGCGTCCGCGCTTTGGTTTGATGCGCGGTCGTGAATTCATCATGAAGGACGGCTACTCCTTTAATGCAACGCAGGAGAGCCTGCAGGAGACCTATGACGCAATGAAGCAAGCGTATGCGAACATTTGCGAGCGCTGTGGCATCAAGGCCCTTCCCGTTGTTGCCGACTCCGGTCAGATTGGCGGCGACACTTCCGTCGAGTTCATGGCACTGGCCGATGCCGGCGAGGCAGCGCTTGTGTATTGCGATGACTGCGGTTATGCGGCAGACGACGAGGCTGCCTCCACCCGCATCGCCGTGACCGAAGGCCCTGGCGACGGCACGCTTACCAAGGTGCACACTCCTGGTCTCGGTTCGATTGCCGATGTTGCGGCATTCTTCGAGTTCCCTGAGAACGGCACTCGCAAGTCTCTGGCTCTGTTCGACGCTGAGGGCAAGCCCGTTGTCGCCATTGTCCCGGGCGACCACGAGCTCAATGAGTGCAAAGCCGACCACGCGTTTGGCGAGGGCTGGCGCATGATGACCGACGAGGAGCTTGAGCAGGTCGGCCTGTTCAAGGGCTTTATCGGGCCGGTGAATCTGCCCGAAGGCGTCCGTTTGGTCTGTGACGTGAGTCTCAAGGACTCCAAGCAGTGGGCATGCGGTGCCAATGAGATTGACTACCACTACACAGGCGCCTGCCCGGGTCGCGATTTTGAGGCGGATGCCTGGGAGGACCTCGTCACCGTCGTCGCGGGCGATCCGTGCCCCCGTTGCGGTAAACCGCTTGCCGGCGCGCGTGGCATCGAGGTGAGCCAGGTCTTCCAGCTCGGCACCAAGTATTCTGCAGCTATGGGAGCTACATTTGCAGACGAAAACGGTGTTGAGAAGCCGTTTTTGATGGGTTGTTATGGCGTGGGTGTCTCCCGTACGCTCGCCGCGTCCGTCGAGCAGCACCATGACGAGCATGGCATCATTTGGCCGGTTTCCATCGCCCCGTTCGAGGTTTCCGTCATTCCGCTCGATCCGGGCAAGGAGCCCTGCCAGAGTGCGTGTGACGCGATTGTCGAGGCGCTTTGTGATGCGGGTATCGAAGTCGTTGTGGACGATCGTTCTGAACGTCCCGGCGTCAAGTTCGCCGACAACGACCTTATGGGCTTCCCGTATCAAATCGTGCTTGGCAAGCGCGGTCTTGCCAACGGCACGGTTGAACTGAAAGATCGTGCCACGGGCGAGCGTGAGGATGTTGCCATCGACGAGGTGGCGTCCAAGGTCGCTGCTTTGGTAATCCCTCAGCGCGCGTAACGGTTGAGTAGGAGAAAGGCGTGTGGGCAATGTTTCGACCGCACGCCTTTCTTTTGCGAGCGAGTATTTTGTAGGCGCGTAAAAAAGTCCTTGCACACCGAGTAACTTTCTCGTATAGTTCTTATCTGTTGCTTGGGGGCGTAGCTCAGCTGGGAGAGCGCTTGACTGGCAGTCAAGAGGTCAGGGGTTCGATCCCCCTCGTCTCCACCATTGCAATTTCTTCTCTCTATGGGGGCATAGCTCAGCTGGGAGAGCGCTTGACTGGCAGTCAAGAGGTCAGGGGTTCGATCCCCCTTGTCTCCACCCATGAGATTTAACGACCCTCGGATATTCCGGGGGTCGTTTTTCTAACATGCGGGCTCTTGGCGCAACGGTTAGCGCAGGGGACTCATAATCCCTGGGTTCTGGGTTCGAATCCCGGAGGGCCCACCAGGAATGAACAAGGCTCCAGCAATGGGGCCTTTTCTTGTTTGGCTTACTTGTATGGATTCGAACCCTGTTCCCGTTACCTATGATTTCCTGCAATTTCAAGAAGCCAAACGGTCGAAAATCATAGGCAATGGCAAGTGACCGCAGACAATGGACACTTTTCATGTTGAACGAACGCTCAGAAATTCCCTCTTGGCTCAACGTGATATCCGTGGTACTATTTTCCTTGCTGAAAAGCACGGGCGATTGGCTCAGGGGTAGAGCATATCCTTCACACGGATGGGGTCACAAGTTCGAATCTTGTATCGCCCACCATCACACAGTAGAGGCTCCAGGCAACTGGGGCCTTTTTGCTATCACTCGGGTGTTTCTCACATAGTACAGAAGCACCTGATATTTCCAGTACGTCTGAAGTGTGGATTGGATTGACGGATATGATCCTTCTGCTCGACAAGATTGAGAAGTCGTTTGGTGTGCGCACCCTCTTTACGGGTGCCTCTTTGCAGGTAAATGCCGGCGAGCGCTACGCGCTGGTTGGTCCCAACGGCGCGGGTAAAACAACGCTGCTCAAAATCATCATGGGCATCGATGCTCCCGATTCGGGCACGGTCACTTTTGCCAAAGATGTGAACGTCGGCTACCTGGAGCAGGAAACCAAGCTTGCAAGCGACACCTCAATCTTGCAGGAAGTCATGGATGCCGCTTTGGAAATCCGACATATGGGCGAGCGCGCCGAAGAGCTGCAGCTTCAGATTGCCGAAGCGGGAGAGCAAGGAGAGGTGCCTCGAGCGCTGCTTGAAGAATACGGTCATGTGCAGGATCGTTTTGAGCGCTTGGGCGGCTATGAGCTTGAAAGCAACGCGCGACAGATCCTTGCCGGCCTGGGCTTCCATCCCTCTGATTTCGAAAAACCATGTTCGGAGTTCTCGGGTGGTTGGCAGATGCGTATCGCGCTTGCCAAGCTCTTCCTGCGTCATCCCGATGTCCTGCTGCTTGACGAGCCTACCAACCATCTGGACCTCGAAAGCGTTCAGTGGTTGCGTGGCTTTATCGCAAACTACGAGGGCGCGGTCGTTATCGTCTCGCACGACCGTGCGTTCATGGATGCCTCGGTCGATCATGTTGCGGCTATAGAGAATCGTCGTATCACCACCTACGTGGGAAATTATTCTTCCTACCTCAAACAGCGTGCCGACAACCTCGAGCAGATGCGCGCCAAACGCGCCGCTCAGGAGCGTGAGATCGCCCATATGCAGGTCTTTGTCGATAAGTTCCGCTATAAGCCGACGAAGGCTGCGCAGGCACAGGAGCGTATACGCCGCATCGAGCAGATTAAAAGCGAGCTCGTCATCTTGCCTGAAGGCCACAAGCACGTGAATTTCACGTTCCCCGATCCTCCGCGTTCAGGTGATATGGTCATTCAGCTTAAGGACTTCGCCAAGCGCTTCGGTTCCAAGACGCTTTACGAAGACGCCAACCTAACCTTGTATCGCGGCGACCGCGTTGCGCTGGTCGGACCCAATGGTGCTGGAAAATCAACGCTCCTCAAGATGCTTATCGGACAGACGCCGCTTGACGAAGGCACACGCACCCTTGGTACGCACGTGGGTGTGGCGTATTATGCGCAGCACCAGCTTGAAGGCCTCAACGAGTCCAACACGGTACTGCAAGAGATCGACTCGGTCGCCCCAACGTGGACCGTTCCCCAGCAGCGCAGCCTTCTCGGTGCGTTCCTGTTTTCGGGAGAAGACGTCGACAAACGCGTACGCGTCCTTTCGGGCGGCGAACGGGCGCGTTTGGCGCTTGCAAAGATGCTCGTGGCACCCGAAGCCCTCCTGTGCCTCGATGAGCCTACCAACCACTTGGACATCGACTCGGTCGATATGCTCGAGCATGCACTCAAGCGCTTCCCGGGCACGATTGTGCTCATCAGCCACGACGAGCATCTGGTGCGCTCGGTTGCAAACCGCGTTGTCGACATCCGTGACGGCAAGATGACCGTAATTGATGGAGATTACGAGTACTACCAGTTCAAACGTGAGGATCTGGCACAGCGTGCCGCCGTGGAGCAGGACGCGATGGCACAAGGTACCGCTCGCAAGGAAGCCGCCGGCTCCGCGTCAACAGAGCATCGCGTTCCCCGTACGCATGTCGATGCGTCTGCTCCTCGTGAGGGTAAAAAGACCAAGGAGCAGCGTCGCGCTGAGGCCCAGGCCCGTGCGGAACTCAACCGCCGTCTTAAAGGAACCAAAGATCGCCTCAAAAGGGTCGAAGTGGAGCTTGAAACCAAGCGTAAGCGCTATGACGAGCTCATGGAGCTTATGGCAAGCGAGGAACTCTATGCCGACCAAGACAAGTTCAACGCCGCGCTTGCCGAATATAACGAGTTGAAGCAACAGCTCCCCGCGCTCGAAGATGAGTGGCTTGAGCTGTCCACCACGATTGAGGAGGAAACCGCACGTGGATGCGCGTAAGGCAGGTGCCATTGTTTTTAATGTGCTGAGCTATGCGTGTCGTATTCTCGCGCTTCTGCTGTGTGCGCTCACGGTCTTGCTGTGCTTCAGCGGTGTTTCGACCAGACTCGGCATCGTATCGTTTGTCATCGAGCTTACGCAATCGCTGCCCGATGTCATTGCCGGTTATGGTTTGATTCCCACGCCGTTTGGCGGCGTGTTCCGTTTTGATTTCATGCTCATGTCTGTCGTGCTATTCATAGTCGACTACCTGTGCGCACGTCTTGCGCGCAGCCTTCGTTAGCTGAAAGGGGAGAGCTGCGTGTACGATTTGCTTTCCATGATCACCAGCGCCATTGCCGTTGCGTTTGCCATTGTTGTACATGAAAGTGCGCACGCTCTGGCTGCCTATCTGCTGGGTGACAACACGGCGCGGGAACGCGGACGCATCTCGTTCAATCCGCTCGCCCATATCGATCCTTTTGGCACGGTTATCTTGCCTCTATTGATGATTGCCGCCGGTGGACCGGTGTTTGCCTTTGCCAAACCGGTACCTGTGTATTTGGGCAACCTCAAGCACCCCAAGCGCGATGAGATCTTGGTGTCGCTTGCGGGCCCCGCGTCGAATATTCTTCTTGCATTACTCGCTACCTTGCTGTTACACGCATTTGGCTCGATGCCCGCCTCGATTTATGTGACGATGGGAACGGGTGCGATCGACTTTGCAGTGCTGCTCTTCGTCAGCTCGATTTCTGTCAACCTGTCACTCGCCTTCTTCAATTTAATTCCGATTCCTCCGTTTGACGGTTCGTCGTTACTCGTTCCGTTTCTCAAGGGCAAGGCGCTTCGCACGTATTACGAGCTTCAGCGCTACACCATGCCCATCTTGATCGTTGTGCTGTACCTGCTTCCCAGTGTGCTGCACATCGATTTGATTGATATGTATTTCAGCGCGACAGTCGATCCCCTGTTCTTTATGCTTCTTCGTTTCGCGCTGGGGTAGGAGTGCGCTACACTAGCCCACGTCCGTCTATTTGCACATTTGCGTTTGGTGAGGAGGCCCGCGTTGTCATATCGTGTTTCCACGCAGGTCTACTCAGGACCGTTTGACCTGCTCTTGCAATTGGTGAGCCGCCAGAAGGTCGACATCGGCTCTATTTCCATCTCCGAAGTGGCAGAGCAGTATCTGTCTGAGGTTGAGCGTCTTGAAGCTCTGGACCTTGATGTTGCGAGCGATTTCTTACTCGTTGCCGCTACGCTGCTCGACATCAAGGCAGCCTCTCTGGTTCCTGCGGACGCTCCCAAGCAGCGCTTCGACGAAGAAGACGAAGCAGATGAATATGAGGGACTGGATGGCGACGCCCTGCGCGAGGTTCTAATCCAGCGCTTGATTGCATACAAACAGTTCAAAAGCGCCGCCGCGGCTTTGGGCGCGCGCATGGAGGCCGAGAGCCGTATGCATCCACGCGTTGCGGGACCTGATCCGGAATTCCTCAATCTCATGCCCGACTATCTATCTGGCATCACGCTGCGTGGTCTTGCGGTTATCTGCGCTGACTTGGCAGGGCGACGTGAGACGTTCTTGCTTGAAGCGGAACACGTTGCACCCCATCGCGTTCCCATCGAACTCACGGTGGCCTCAGTCGACCGTGTGACGATTTCCAAACCTCATACCACCTTTCGTGAGCTTCTTGATGGTGATGCCACGACCGAACAGATCGTGTCGACGTTTTTGGCCATCTTGGAACTTGCCAAACGCGGTTCCCTCGTGCTTTCGCAAGATGAGAATTTTGGCACGATACAGATTGATCGCGTTGAAGGTGCGCCTGAATACCACCCCGGCGATGGCACCCTTTTTGACGAGGAGGACTCGTGAACAACCTTTCAACTCTCGAGGCTGGTGAGCTCAAAGGCGCTCTTGAAGCCATGCTGCTCGTCTCTAGCGACCCTGTGAACGCCAGTCAGCTCGCTTCGGTGCTCAATGTGGCCCCTGGCGAGGTCGCGTCGTTGCTCGCCGAGCTCAAGGTCGAGTACGAGGAGACGAACCGCGGCTTCCAACTCCGCGAAGTTGCGGGTGGATGGCGTTTGTTCACCCACCCCGCCTATCATGAGCAGGTTGAATCGTTCGTGCTGTCGTGGGACACGCAAAAGCTCTCTCAGGCGGCTCTCGAAACACTTGCCGTCATTGCGTATCACCAGCCCGTTACAAGGGAAATGGTAAAAGGAATCCGTGGCGTAAACTCCGATGGCGTTATTTCCTCACTGGTCGATAAGGGGCTTATTCGCGAGATGGGGCGTGATGCCGATCGAGGACAGGCTATTCTCTACGGAACCACGAACGCCTTCTTGGAAAAGTTCGGTTTGCGCAGCACGCGCGATCTGCCCGATTTGGAGCAATTCGCCCCCGATGAGCAATCGCGCCAATTCATTCGAGAGCGTCTTTCGGGCCGTTCCATTCAATCTACGCTCGACGAGGTCGATAACGATTTAGCCGAGGAACGTGACTTGATCGATACCGAGGAAGACGACGCCGACGATGACTTGATGATTATCGGAGATGCCTCTGATGAGGACTTCGATGTCTGAGTTTCCTCGCGACAATGGTATGAGGGTTCACCCCGATGACGCGATGTTGGTCCCCATGCGTCTTCAACGTTTTTTGGCACGCGCAGGTGTTGCAAGCAGGCGTGGCTCCGAGGATTTGATGACTGCAGGGCGCGTATGTGTGAACGGCGAGGTTAAAACCGAGCTTGGCACCAAGGTCGATCCGATTGTCGATGTCGTCACCGTCGACGGCGTTCCCGTTGTTCTCGGTGCTGGTGCGTCCTATTTGATGCTCAACAAACCTGCAGGTGTATTGACGACCATGAGCGACCCTTATGGGCGCACTACGGTTGCCGAGCTCATGTCACTTGACCGGTACCCCGGCCTCTTCCCTGTGGGCAGACTCGATAAAGACACGACGGGCCTTTTGCTCTTCACCACCGATGGTGATTTGGGGCAAATGTTGCTGCACCCCTCGCATCACGTGTGGAAAACATACCTCGCGCTAGTTGATGGCGTATGCTCCGATAAGGAACTCGACGCACTGCGTCGGGGCATTGTGCTTGATGACGGCCCTTGTCAGCCGGCGCGTTGCCGCGTACTCCCAAATCGAGAAGCGCATGTCGTCGCACCACATGGCGTACGACCCGGAACCACCGCCGTTGAAGTTGTGATTCGCGAGGGTCGCAAAAATCAGGTAAAACGTATGTTGTCAAAAATCGGCCACCCCGTGTTGCGCTTACATCGCAGCAAGTTCGGCGAGCTTGAGTTGGGAAACTTGAAGCCCGGAACTTGGCGTGAACTCACGGAGCTCGAAGTACGTACACTTAAGGAATCGCCTGCTCAGCAGGATAGGTAGGAGGAACGATGATCATTGCAATCGACGGTCCGGCGGGTTCGGGCAAGTCTACCATCGCCCGAGAAGTTGCCGCCCGCTTTGGTTTTGCCAAGCTCGATACCGGTGCGATGTACCGTTCCGTTGCTTTGACTGCTTTGCAGCGGGGTGTCTCCCTTGATGAAACCGATGCCGTCGCCGAGCTTGCACGCACCATTTCCATTACCTTCGGGTCTGAGCAGCATGGCAACGTTTCGGTGTTTGTGGACGGTGTGGATGTGAGTGATGCCATCCGTACCGCCGAGGTCGATCGTAATGTATCTGCCGCCGCGGCCAACCCTGGCGTCCGTGCGGCGATGTTGGCGCCGCAGCGTTTATTTGCGCAAGATCGCGATGTCGTGGCAGAAGGCCGTGATGTGGGGACCGTGGTATTTCCTCATGCCGAGCTCAAGCTGTTTCTCACTGCCGATCCACGTGAGCGCGCTCGTCGTCGCGTTTTGCAACGCCATGAGGGTCAAATCGTTGACCCTGCGGTGTTGGAAACCGAGATCGATGAGACGCTGGCCGATATCGAACGACGCGATGCGTTGGACTCTCAGCGTGATACCGCACCGCTTACCTGCGCGGACGATGCTATGCGTATCGACTCTACGAGTTATACAATTGATGAGATCGTTCAGCAGATTGGCGAGCTTATCAACGAACGGAGGTAGCACATGGCGGCAAATACCGCAGTGGATGCTTCGCACGTCGAGAGTAATCCCCACTATGACAAGGGAATGAGCTCATTTTCTCTTTTGGATCGCGCTATCTATGCGTTTGTTATGGCTGTGCTGTGGGTGTTCAGCAAAATCATGTGGCGTTGGAACTTTGAAGATGCCGATAAACTCCATGACGGCGTGAACGGATCGGTCATCATTTGCAATCATACTTCGATGGCCGAGGTGCTACCCATCGTCACGCACTTATGGGCAATGGGCCGTCGTGTGCGACCCATCTTTAAATCTGAATTCAACAAGACGGGTATCGTGCGCTGGGCTTTCGCATTGGCGGGAGGCATTCCGGTCGACCGTGGAACCGCTGATTTGAGCGCTCTGCGTGCTGCCCAACATGCTCTACAGCGTGGCGAGGATATTTTGATCTTCCCTGAGGGTACCCGTATTCGCAGTGATGAGCAGCCCGTTGAGCTTCACGGTGGCTTCGCACTGATCGCCCAAATGGGCAAGGCCCCTATCGCTCCCATGGCGGTATGCGGATTCCGCGATATCACACCGCTTGGCAAAAAGGTGATGCGACCGATGAAGTGCTGGATGCGCGCCGGCGATCTCGTTCGCCTTGAGGACGCGCCAGAGGGTATGAAACGCCGCGAGCGTACCCAGTGGGTTGAAGATGAGGCGCTACGTCGCATGTTCGAAATTCGAGACGCGCTGCGTGTTGAGCATCCGGGACGGCATTAATGGGTATTCCGTGCATCGAAGTCGCTCAATATGCGGGCGTTTGTTATGGCGTTGAACGCGCGCTGACGCTTGCCAAAGAGGCTGGATCCACTGCAACTGGTCCAGTTTGCACCATGGGTCCGCTTATCCATAATCCCATCGTGGTACACGAACTGGAACAGTCCGGCGTGTCTGTGGCCAACTCTGTTGAGGACTGTGTCGAGGGAGCGGTGATTATTCGCGCACACGGGGTTGTTCCACAAGTGATCGACGAGTTGCAAAACAAGGGGCTGCAAATCATCGATGCCACATGCCCGTTTGTAAAAAAAGTCCATGTTGCTGCCGAACGCCTTGAGCGAGAAGGTTATCAACTCTTGGTTGTAGGGGAGAGCGGTCATCCCGAGGTTGAGGGCATCATGGGTCATGCCGGAATGGATGCGCATATCGTTTCCTCTCCTGAAGACTTACATGAACTTGAGCTCGGGCGCAAAGTAGGCATCGTTGTGCAAACGACACAGACCGCCGACACCCTTAATGCTGTCGTTGCTTCGGTGCTTCCACGCGTTTCGGAATTGCGTGTTGTCAATACGATTTGCACCGCCACGCAGGAGCGCCAGGCGAGTGCCGCCGAGCTTGCATCGCGTGCCGATGTCATGATCGTTGTTGGTGGAAAAAACTCGGGCAACACACAGCGGCTCGCGCAAATTTGCTCTGAAAGATGTTCAAGGACCTACCATATCGAGCAGGCATGCGAGCTTGATCCTTCGTGGCTTGAAGATGCGCAGCTCATCGGTGTGACTGCGGGCGCTTCGACACCTGCCGCTCATATCGAGCAAGTCGTCGAAGCTTTACGTAACGCATCGAAAGCATAGGCGATGTCCATGGGTTTTGAAGAGGCGGATACCATGCCGCAATCCAGTTTGCCAACCGTTCCACAATATGCTGCCAGCGTTGCAAACTATTGCGCGAGCCGTCATCCCGATGCGGAGGGTGCGCTTGTGATTTCCGTCGTACCTGAGTCTCCCGCTGATGACTTGGGTATCGAGCCCGGTATGCGCGTTCTTTCCGTCAATGGGCATGAGCTCACGGACATGATCGTTTGGCTGTGGGAAACCGATGATCTTGAGGCTGACCTTGAGGTGTTCGATCCGCGTGATAACACGGTTGCACGTGCGACAATCGAGCGCTTCCCCGGGGAAGAATGGGGCGTCGAGTTTGATGGTGCGGTGTTCGACGGTATGCGTACCTGCGTGAATGCTTGCATTTTCTGTTTCATGAATATGTTGCCCAAGGAGAGCCGGGATTCGCTTTCCATTCGTGACGACGATTATCGTTTGAGCTTTTTACAGGGCAATTTTGTCACGCTTACCAACATGAGTGATGCCGAGGTCGACGATGCCATCGGTAAGATGCTGTCGCCTATGAACGTGAGCCTTCACGCCATCAATCCGGAATGTCGTCGTAAGCTCATCGGACGCAACGCACCGCGCGGCATCGAGGTGCTCGAGCGATTCCTTGACGCCGGAATTGAGATTCACGCGCAAATCGTTTTGTGCCCCGGTATCAACGACGGCGACGAATTGCTTGCCACGCTTGAGTATGTGGAGCAGCATCCCGGCATCACGAGCCTTGCAATCGTGCCTTTGGGCTTTACCAAGCACCAGAAGCGTTTCACCACCTCGTACTCTGATGATGTCGAGGGGTCGCGTGCGGTGGTCAAGCTTTTGGAGCCATTTCAAGAGCGTGCACGTGCGACGCGTGGTTGTACGGTCTTTCAGCTTGCCGATGAGTTTTACGTCGATGCGGAATTGGATGTTCCGCCTGCGGAGACGTATGACGGTTTTCCACAGTTCTATGATGGCATCGGCATGCTCAGGAGCTTTCTTGATGAAGTCGAGGAGCTGCGTTGTTCCCACATGGATGATGTTGAGCGAGTGGGGGAGTACCTTTCGCAGCGTGATGCATCTGTCATTGTTGTCTGTGGCGAAGCTGCGCAACGTACGTTTGACGCGTTCTGCGCATTGTTCTCTTCGAATGCGCAGGTGTTGACACAGGCGATTAAGAACGAGTACTTCGGTGGCAACGTCAATGTAACGGGCTTGATTTGCGCCTGTGACTTGCTCGCTCAATTGCCCGAGGACCTGTCGAGCGCGATCGTGCTTATCCCCGAAGTCATCTACAACTACGATGGCCTAACCCTCGATGGTGAAACGCGTGAGTTCGTCGAAAGGTCGCTTGCGGCGCGCGGTGCCTGTGTCAAAACGTGTGTTTCAAGTCCCTACAAGATGCTTGACGAGCTTGGCGAATAGCCTAGGTGTTTGGAACTCGGGGTAATCCGTACATGCATATTGCCGCTGTTCCTCCTGCAGGACAATACCTGCGGGTTGAGCCAGGCGCATGGCTACAGAGATTCTGTCCAGACGCTTGCCTGAAGACGGACGCATAACCTGCGCATGGTAGACTGACTTCAGCTATGACAACACAAGGAGAACCTATGTCTCGACCTATCGTTGCGATTGTCGGCCGTCCGAATGTGGGCAAGTCGACGCTCGTCAACCGTATTGCACAAACTTCCGATGCCATCGTGCACCAGAGCCGCGGAGTCACCCGTGACCGCAGCTATCACGTTGCCGACTGGAACGGTCGCGAGTTCATGCTCGTTGATACGGGCGGCATCGAGCCCATGAAGAGTGACGACGTCTTTGCCACGTCCATTCGCGACCAAGCGCTTGCCGCAGCCGAGGAAGCCGCCGTCATTTTGTTCGTGGTTGACGGTTCGGTGGGCGTTACCGAAGAGGATGAGAGCGTTGCGCGCATGGTGCGCAAACTCAAGAAGCCTACCTTCCTGCTTGTAAACAAGCTCGATAACCCTGACCGCGAAAATGAGCGCCTTTGGGAGTTCTATAGCTTGGGCGTGGGCGACCCCGTTGCGGTCTCTGCGCTCCACGGACATGGCACGGGCGACTTGCTCGATGACGTCGTTGCCCTGCTTCCTGAAGACGACGGCGAGAACGAGGACGATGAGCCCGATACGCTTCGCGTCGCCATCATCGGGCGCCCCAACGCCGGCAAGTCTTCGCTGTTCAACAAGATCATCGGCTCCGATCGCTCCATTGTGAGCAACATCGCCGGTACCACGCGCGACGCCATCGATACGGTGGTCGAGCGCAATGGCAAGCGGTACCGCATGGTCGACACGGCTGGTATTCGCAAAAAGAGCACCGTGTATGAGAACATCGAATATTATTCCATGGTGCGTGGTCTGCGCGCCATCGACCGTGCCGACGTTGCTTTGCTGGTGGTAGACGCGTCCACGGGCGTAACCGAGCAAGACCAGAAAGTTGCCAACTTGGCCATCGAGCGCGGTTGCGCATTAGTAGTGCTGCTCAACAAGTGGGATCTGCTTAAAGACGACTATGAGCGCGAGGCGGTCATGGAGACGGTCAATCGTCGATTGACCATGGCTCCTTGGGCTGAATACCTGCGCATTTCTGCTCTCACGGGTAGGTCCGTCCATAAGATTTGGGATATGATCGATGCGGCTGCGGAGCGACGCGCTACCCATATCTCCACTTCACAGCTTAATCGCCTGCTTACTGACATGCGTGAATTCGGTCATACGGTTTCTGACGGCAAGCGTCGTCTTAAGATGCACTACGTGACGCAGACCGGTGAGAAGCCACCCGCGTTCACGTTCTTCGTCAACCACACCGACTTGGTGACTGATAACTATCGTCGCTATATCGAAAACCGCATGCGCTCCACCTTCGACTTCAAGGGAACGCCCATTCGCCTGCGCTTCCGCGCAAAAAAGGATACTAAGGATAAGGAGGCGTAAAGCCGCATGACGCTTTCCGGTCATCCAGACCTTGTCGCCGTCATTTGCATGGTTGTTGCCTATTTGGTGTGCGGCATTCCCTTCGGTAAGATCATCGCAAATCGCATGTGCAAGGTCGATTTGCAAAAGGTCGGCTCAGGCAATATCGGTACCACCAATGCTCTGCGCGCTGGTGGACCGAAAGTCGCTGCACTAACACTTCTTTGCGACGTGCTCAAGGGTTTTGGATGTGTGTATCTTGGAACCCAAGTCATCGCACTTGAGGGTCTGGGTTTTAATGCAAGTGCCGTTGCGCCTGGAACGGCACACGACTATCTCATCGCTTTGCTTTGCCTGTCGTGTGTCCTTGGCCATATGTTTTCGCCCTACCTACATTTCCATGGTGGCAAATCAATTGCGACGGGCGTCGGTGTCCTGTTTGGCCTTGCCTGGCCGCTCGCCCTTATTCATTTGGGCATCTTTATCGTGCTTGTTGCGATAACCGGGTATGTTTCAGCTGGCTCGATTGTTACTGCGGCGCTGGTCGGTCTTACGGTAAGCCTTTATTTCCCAAATGCGACTTTGGCTTTTAAGCTCATCATGGCGGCTCTCGGCCTGTTAGTGGTTTGGGCGCACCGCTCTAACATTAAGAAACTTCGCTTCGGAACGGAGTCAAAGTTGTCATTTACCAAACGTGTCGACAGAATGGATGATGCCGCATGAAAATCGCGTTGATTGGAACTGGCTCTTGGGGTACGGCTATGGCCGGCCTCGTTGCGGGCCACGGTCATGATGTTGTGATGTGGTCGTTTGAGGAGGCGCCGGCACTCGAGATTAACACGTATCACACCAATGCCTGTTATCTCAAGGATTTTGTACTTCCCAATAACGTAAGCGCAGCCACGGATTTCGCCGAGGCATTTGATGGGGCGGATGCGGCGATTTTTGCCGTACCGTCTGCCTTCTTGCGTAGTGTCGCTCACAATTGCGCTGAATATGTGCCCGAAGATTTGCCTGTAATGTGCCTGTCAAAGGGCATCGAAATTGGAACCGGCCTTCTCATGAGCGATGTAGTCGCGAGCGAAATCGGTCATCCTGAGCGTATCGCAGCGCTTTCCGGTCCCAATCACGCCGAGGAGATTTGTCACGGTGCCCTTTCCGCTTCAACCATTGCCTCTGAAAGCGCTGAAATCGGTGAGTTTTTCAAACAATTGACGTTGAGCCAAAACTTTCGCGTTTATCTTTCCACTGATATGACCGGTGTCGAGCTCTGCGGTGCCATGAAAAACGTTATAGCCATCGTATGTGGTATCGCGGCTGGACTTGGTTTGGGTGACAATGCCCTCGCGCTTATCATGACTCGTGGTCTTGCCGAGATCAGCCGTTTGGTACATGCCTGCGGTGGCGAGGCAATCACCTGCATGGGTCTTGCCGGTATGGGTGACCTTATTGTGACCTGTACCTCGCAGCATTCGCGTAACCGTACCTTTGGCGAGGCGTTTGCCAAGGGCGAAACACTTGAAGAGTACCAGGCGCGCCGCCATATGGTCGTTGAGGGAGCAGTGGCGGCAAAAAGCGTAAGCGAGCTTGCTCGTGCCAAGGGCGTTGACGTTCCACTTACATTTGCCCTTGAACAGTTGCTTTACGGCGACGTGTCTTTGGACGATGCCTTGGATATACTCGTGAGCCGTATTCCCAGTGAAGAGTTCTATGGTTTGGACGACTAGGGTAGGAGAGGACAACTCATGACGACTCAGATTAAGGTTTCCCCATCGATTCTTTCGGCTGATATGGCTCAGCTGGGTCATGATTTGGAGCGCATTGCCAATGCGGACTACATCCACATCGATGTTATGGACGGTCATTTCGTACAGAATTTGACCTTTGGAACAGGTATTGTCAAGGCATGCAAGTCTGCCTCCAATATTCCCCTTGATGTCCACCTGATGGTGACGAATCCTGACAGCACGGTCGATTGGTACATCGACGCCGGTGCGGATCTGATTACGGTTCATGTTGAGGCATCCACGCATCTGCATCGCACGATTACCCACATTAAGGAACGTGGTTGTAAGGCAGGAGCGGTGCTTAATCCTGGCACTCCCGTAAACGTGCTCGAAGACATCATCGACGAACTCGATATGGTGCTGCTTATGAGCGTGAACCCTGGCTTTGGCGGTCAGAAGTTCATTCCGCGCGTTCTCGAGAAGCTGCGTCAGCTGCGTAAGATGTGTATCGAGCATGGCGCGAATCCCGAGATTGAGATCGATGGCGGCGTGAGCGTTGCCAACGCCGGGCAGCTCGCTGCGGCAGGCGCCACCGTATTTGTCGCCGGTTCTGCCGTGTTTGGCGCTGATGATCCTGCAGCGGCTGTTGATGCCATTCGTGCAGCAGGAAAGCGCGGCTGCGCACAGCAGGACGCATAGTGATGTTCGACAACTCCTTCGTCAATTTGGATTATGCCGCCTCGACGCCCATGCGTGTTGAGGCGGTACGTGCACAGGCCGCCTATGATGCCTCGGACATTGCGGGTGCAAACCCCAATTCACTTCATACGCTCGGTCGTAAGGCGGCAGCGCAGCTCGAAACATGCAGACGTTCGATTGCACGTTCATTTGGTCCACGCGTTCGCTCGAGTGAAGTCATATTCACGGGTGGCGGCACCGAGGCAAACGTTCTCGCATTGTTCGGCCTCGCCGAGGCGGTGCGTGAACAGGATCGCAATCGAACGCGTGTGATTCTTTCCGCCATCGAACATGATTCCATGCTCGACAACCTTTCGCTGCTCCACGCGGCAGGTTTTACCACAGAGCTTATAAAGCCCTGTCGTGCTGGTTACGTTGAACCAGCGGCGCTCGAAGCTTGCATGGGAGATGACGTCGCACTCGTTTCCGTCATGCTCGCCAACAATGAAACGGGCGTTATCCAGCCCGTGCGTGAACTTGCCGCCGTCGCTCATGCGCGTGGCGCGCTCTATCACGCCGATGCTGTTCAGGGTTGGCTGCATACACCCTTTGACGTGCAGGAGCTTAACATCGATGCCCTTTCTGTCGCTGGCCATAAAATCGGTGGACCGGTGGGGATTGGTGCTTTGTATCTCAAGAATCGCACCCCGTTACGTGCTCGCAGCTTTGGAGGCGGTCAAGAGCGCAACCTCCGCCCCGGCACGCAGGACCTTCGCGCCATCGTTGCGCTTGCGGCGGCGGCAGATGCGCTTCACCCCCATATTGAGGAAGACTCCAAGCGCTTGCTTGGTCTGTCTAGCCTTCTCTATGAACGAATCTGCACACACCCCCATATCCATGCCACTATGGGAGATTGGGTGACCGTCGATCGTCTTCCCGGCATTGTGAGCATTTTCGTTGACAACATGGACTCTGAAGAGCTCATCTTGCAGCTCGACGGACGCGGCTTCGAGGTCTCTGCGGCGAGCGCTTGTTCGAGTGGTTCGTTGGATGCAAGTCATGTGCTTCGTGCTATGGGCATCTCACGCGAAGAGGCTCTAGGGTCACTCAGAATCTCCTTTGATGACCGTGTTGATCCAATTGACCTCGATCGATTTGCCGATGCTTTACTTGAGGTGGTTCGCTAAATGAACGTACGCGATCTATGCAATGCGCTTTTGAGCCGTTTTCCCGTCCAGAACGCCGAACCTTGGGACCATGTCGGTCTATCGGTAGGTAATCCTGCTGACGAGGTCAAGGCGGTTGTCTGTGCGCTTGATGCAACCGAGGAAAACGTTTTGCACACTGTCGAACTGGGCGCAAATGTGCTGCTTACCCATCATCCGGTGTATATCAAGGCGCCTGATGCGTTTACACCCGCCACTTCCGAGCTACCGTCAAGCGCAGCGGCAGTTTATACGGCAGCGCGCATGGGTGTGAGCATCATCTCGCTTCATACCAACCTCGATCGCTCGTTGGAAGCGCGCATGAAACTTCCCGCGCTTATGGGATTCTCGGCTGAAAGTTCGCTTGAGTATGCAGACGACCCCGAGCGTCTGGGGCTTGGCTCATTGTGCCGTTGTCCCGACATGACACTTGAGGCACTTGCGAAACGCGCCTCGGATATTTTCGAGACAAGAGCCCGTGTTTGGGGAGACGTGAGTCGCAACCTTCAATCCGTTGCTTTTCTCGGCGGATCCTTGGGGGATTTCGGCGAGTTGGCGGTTAGGGCGCATGTGGATGCCGTCGTAACGGGGGAGTGCGGTTACCACGTTGTTCAGGACTTGTGTGCACGTGGACTTTGCGTTGTGCTTCTCGGCCACGACCGTTCCGAACAACCGTTTTGCGCTATCCTATCCGCCGCGGCCTGCGATGCTGGCGTACCACAGGACCGCATCCATATCATTTCACACCCATCCACATGGTGGACTGTAGCGTAAAGGAGATCCGTATGAGCCTAGGTGCCGACCTGCTCGCACTGCAAGACCTCGACTTGGAACTCGAGCGCACCACCAAAGAGCTGCAAGAGCTTCCGATTCTCTCCGAGCTTGCGAAAAAGCGCGCAACGTATGCCAAATTGAAGTCCGAATCGACCAAAATCCTCGCCCGCCGAAAGGATGCCGAAATCGCCGTGGGCGATTTGGACGATGCCGAGCGCTCCTGTCACGAGAAGATAGCTGGGATTCAGAATAAGCAGGCTACCTTGACCGATTACCGTTCTGTCCAGGACCTTGAAATCGAGTTGTCCCTTCTTGCCAAGCGATTGGATAAAATCGCATTCGACCGTCCCGCCGCCGAAAAGTCACTTGAAGATATCAAGCAAAAGGAAGACCAGCTTACGGGATATATCAAGCGCTTTGAGCAGGCGATTCTCAGCGATGCCAAAACAGCTCGCGAGGAGGCTGAGGTGCTCCAGGGTCGCATCGAAGCTTCAAGGCAAAAGCGCGAACGTCTTGCTTCGAAGTTGCCTGCCGACACACTGCAAAAGTATGAGCAGACATCGCGTCGTTTTAAGGGTATCGCCGTTGAAAGGCTCGAAGGAAAGATTCCCTCTGTGTGCCGCACGGTGTTGCAGACCGCATCTATGGATCAGCTGCGCCATGCAAGCGACATTGCCGAGTGCCCGTATTGCCATCGCATTCTCGTATTGAATGAGGGCGAATAGCATGGCGAACCTTGCGGCAGCTCAAGGCAAAACTGCCTTGGTGTGTGTTACGGGATGTATTGCAGCCTATAAAGCATGTGAGATCGTACGCGGACTACAGAAAGCCGGTGTACGCGTCAAGGTGTGCATGACCGAACATGCCACGTCCTTTGTTGGACCCACGACGTTTCGCGCGTTGACGCACGAAGAGGTCGCTGTTGGGCTTTTCGATAACCCTTCCGACCCCATTCATCATATTTCACTTGCCAAAGAGCCGGATGCCGTGCTGATTGCACCCGCAACGGCCAACGTGATAGCTAAAATCGCCCACGGAGAGGCAGATGACCTGCTTACAACTACGGTGCTCGCCACCGATGTCCCAGTTGTCGTGGCACCTGCAATGAACGTTGGCATGTGGCAGGCGCCTGTGACCCAGGACAACATTTCCGCACTCGAAGCGCTGGGCTACGACATCGTGCGTCCCGCTACCGGATACCTCGCCTGTGGAGATACAGGAGAGGGCAAGCTGGCGGAGGTCGATGAGATCGTCGCACGTACCCTTGCGGCCCTTCAAACCTCATGTTTGCTGGCGGGCGAGCGTGTGCTTATCACCGCCGGAGGTACGCACGAGGCGATTGATCCCGTTCGCTTCATCGGCAATCGTTCTACCGGCAAGATGGGCTACGCACTTGCGCGTGCGGCGCGTGCGATGGGCGCCGAGGTAACGCTTGTAACGGGTCCCTCGAATCTTTCCATTCCCTACGGCGTAACCGGCGTGCGTGTGACGAGTGCCGCTGAGATGCACGCAGCTGTGTCCGAGCGATTTGAAAACGCGACGATGCTCATCTGTGCAGCCGCGGTAGCGGATTACACTCCCGCAAATCCGGCAGGGGAGAAGCTCAGCAAGGCTGATGGTGAGCTCACTTCTATCCCTGTCGTGAAAACCGCTGACATCCTCGCCGACATGTCTGCTCAGAAAGGGGAGCGTATTGTCGTTGGTTTTGCCGCAGAAACCAATAACCTTGAAGAACGAGCCCGTGCTAAGCGCGCGCGTAAGGGATGCGACGCGATTGTTGCCAACGATGTCTCACGGACAGATTCGACATTTGGATCTGATACAGATGCCGTGACCTGGGTAACGGAAACATGTGTGGAGCCTTTGCCGTGCATGGGCAAGCAAGCACTCGCATTTGAGCTGCTTCGACGTGCGCATATGTTGAAATCCCAATAGAAGTCCAAATTATCTCTTGCATCTGACGGTCGGGTTGGGTAAAGTATCTACTCGCTTCGGGACGTGGCGCAGCTTGGTAGCGCACTTGACTGGGGGTCAAGGGGTCGCTGGTTCGAATCCAGTCGTCCCGACCATGGAGCTTGAAAGGGCGGTCATTTGACTGCCCTTTTTTCAATTAACGGTTATCCCCGCGGGCAAGCGGGTATGATGCATCTAGTGTATGTATCATTTAACGGGGAGACGCGCGTGGCCTCAAGTAAGATTCGGAAGAAGATCAAAAAGGAGCTGATCGGCACCTCCGATTACCCCTCGAATAAGATCTTTACGATTTCTAATTTCATCACGTTCACGCGCCTTATCCTCACGGGTGTTTTTCTGTATCTCTTTGTTTCCGATGGCAATCGCTACGTCGCCCTTGCGATTTATGCCATCGCCGCATCAACCGACTGGTTAGACGGTCAGATTGCCCGCATGACCAGAACCGTGAGCTGGCTGGGCAAGATGCTCGATCCCATCGTCGATCGTGCTTTGCTCTTTACGGGCGTCGTCGGTCTGGCCGTGCGCGGTGAGCTTCCGTTATGGATCTGCATTGCCATCGTGGGTCGTGATTGCTATCTGTTCCTCGGTAATCTCGTGGTGCGCCGCTATCACAAGCGCCCCATCGACGTCGTCTTTATCGGAAAGCTCGCCACGGCCCTCTTGATGAGCGGTTTCTCACTCATGCTGCTCGGTCTTCCCATTCTCGACGGCCTGCATATCGTGCCCGACGCCCTTACGTGGCTACCGGGACTTAACAGCGCGAGCGCTCCTTTGGGTATCTATTTCGTCTACGCTGGTGTTACGTGCTCGCTTCTCACGGGTGTTGTGTATACCTTCAAGGGCGCCGCCGCTATCCGTCGAGCCATTACACATCCCGAGGAAGAGGATATCGACTTTCTCAATCCCGAGATTGAGGATGATGCGTTGGTTGAGGGTGTCGAAACAGCGTAATTCGCTTTCCTACCTCTAGAGTGCGGTAGAATACCGTAATGGACGTTTACGCGGCCTTGTGGCCGTTTGCAAGTTGGGAGCATTCATGGCTAATATCGAGCAGAACGAGACGACGCGTGTTTTTCGTATGCCTTTGAGCGACGCGACCGCGCCCGACCTCATGAAGAGCGCTCAGATTCCCGTGCCCGTGCTCTCTATTATCAAGGGGCCGCAAACGGGTAATAACTTTGAACTCGACGCCTCTGAGGTCACGCTGGGGCGCGATCCTTCCAACACCATCTTCCTCAACGATATGACGGTTTCTCGCAGCCATGCAAAGATTCTGCGCAATGCCGCCGGCACGCTTATCGAGGACCTTGGCTCCCTCAATGGAACATGGGTTGATGGTGCCATCGTCAATTCCGCTCCGTTACACGACGGCTCATCCGTGCAAATCGGCACCTTCACGCTGATTTATCACGAAAGCACTGCGGAGCGCATCGAAACCGGGGAGTAACGGTGGCAGAGCGTAGCTACCTGAGTATCGGGCAGGTCGTGAACTTACTTCGTGCCACCTATCCCGATCTTTCAAACTCCAAAATTCGCTTCTTGGAAGACGAGGGGCTCATTACGCCGCATCGTACCCCCAAGGGATATCGTCAGTATTCCAAGGAAGACGTCGATCGCTTGGAAGTCATTTTGCATTTGCAGAAGACGCGCTATATGCCGTTGTCTGCCATTAAGCAAAAGCTCGATAGCGCTACCGACTTGTCGACGCTCGCATTCGAGGTAGGCTTGCTTACCGATGCACCCATGAAGGTCGCTTCCAAAGAAACGCGCCAAAAACTCCATCCCATTGAGGACGTTCCGGATTTGCTGGGAGTTGAGATCTCCTTTATTCGCCAGCTTGCCGATAACGATCTCATTCGCATCATTCGCAGCCCGCAAAACCGTGAGCTCATTGACGGACGTGAATTCGAAATCATTCGCCATTGTGCCGAGCTCTCGCGTTTCCATATCGAGCCGCGCAACCTCCGCCAGTATGTAAGCGCTGCAAACCGTGAGTCGACCTTGTTTGAACAGGTGCTCGTCGGCATGCTCGGTTCCGATGACTCAGATGACGACCGTGAAGCCAAGCTTGAGCGCGCCTTTAAGACGCTTCATGATCTTACCGACGGCGTTCGCACTGCTTTGCTGCGCAATCGTGTGTTCAGCTCTCTTAATGCCGTGGTCGATGATGCCGATATCGATGCAATCGACGATGAGATCACGCGCGCCGAGCATGCAGCGCAAGTGTCCGCTTCTCAGGTAATTGACCCCCTAGACGCAAGCGAGCTGGCTGTTCAACCTATTCGCGTCCGTCCGCTTGATGTCGATTAGGCGCCTTGAATCCAAGATATGATGAATCTTTTTTGGATTAGATCTAGTACAAAAAATATAATGATTCATGTTTCATATTTCCCAAGGTGGAATATAGGTTAGTTGTGGTAACGACTGGTATACTGGTATCTAACCTTTAATAGAAGGGGAGGAGACCTACATGAGCTGGGCTTTGATTGCCGATTCCAGCTGCAATCTTCGAGGATATGTGCCCTCCGCACCCGACTGCTCTTTTGCAATCGCTCCGCTTAAAATCGAGATCGCTGGACAGGAATACATCGACGACGAATACCTCGATGTTGATGATTTAAATCGTCGTGTTGCTGAAGAAAAATCAGCCTCGGGAAGTGCATGTCCCAGTGCAGGGGAGTGGGCAGAGCTTTTCCATAGCGCCGACAAGGTAATAGCCATTACGATTTCGGCTAACCTTTCAGGTAGCTATGAGGCCGCGCTTATGGGACGAACCATCGCTATGGATGAGTACATTCGCGACCATGCGGGTTCTATTGAAGGTAAGAATATCCAGGTCATCAATTCCAAAGCTGCTGGCGGACCACTCGAAGTTGCAGTGGTGTTGATAGATAGGTATCTAACAGAAAATCCTGAAGCTTCATTTGAGCAAGTTGCAAACTATGCTCAGGAAATCATCGAACATTCCCAAGTGCTTTTCTCACTTTCAAGTTACGACAACCTTGTTAAAAACGGGCGTATGCCCAAACTTGTTGGAAGTGTCGCGAGTTCACTTTCCATTCGCATGCTGGGTACGGCAAGCCCACAGGGAACGATAAAGGTGGTTGCACCCACACGTGGCGACAAAAAGACGAATCGAAAGATCATTGAGTGTATGGCTGCTGACGGCTTCCATGGCGGCATGGTCTATATCGATCATGTCGACAATGCAAAGGGAGCATCACATCTACGCGATGCGATTATGAGCACCTGGCCAACTGCTGAAGTCCATATCATTCCATGTGGAGGTCTCTGTTCATACTATGCAGAGCAGACGGGTCTTATTGTGGGCTACGAGATGCTGTGACGCACGTTCTTCAGATTGACTTGTTGGCAAAGCAGGAGACGGCTCCAAAGCATGGGGCGTGTAGACACAGGACACGCCCCATTTTCCTTCTTCTTTTCTACTTGACATAATATATATTATCTCGAATTAAGCAAACTCAAGATAACAGGGATTAGTTCCGGCACTATGTTGAAATACTGCTCTAATACGATGAGGTTTTCGCGTTATGGAACACAGTCGTAAATAATCAAAGAGTTTCTTTGCAAGCTTCCACATACTTATAAGCCGAAACTCCGGCAATGGCACCATCAGCTGCCGCAGTGATAACTTGTCGAAGCGAGCCGGCACGCATGTCACCCGCGCAGAACAAGCCGGGTGTCTGAGTCGCCATTGAGCTATCGACCATGACGCTACCATCTGAAGCCAATTCAACGAAGTTCGCGACAAGATCGGTTGCGGGATTATGACCTGTGGCAACGAAGATGCCAATGCTACCGGCCTCAAAGTGTTCTTCATATTCGATACCGGTAGAATTATTCTTGAAGGTAATTGAATTGATAAACGTGTCGCCCTCGACGGAAACAATACTAGTTTGGTACCTCACTGTAATGTTATCGTGGGACAGCATCCGATTGGCCATGCCACGCGATGCGCGGAACTGATCACGCCTCAAAATAACTTCAACCGATTCTGCGACGTTTGAAAGGTAGATAGCCTCTTCGCACGCAGAATTTCCGCCGCCAATCACAAAGACATGTTTTCCACGATAAAACATGGCATCGCAGGTTGCGCAATACGACACTCCCCTTCCACGGTATGTGTCTTCACCCTTAAAACCGGCGGTACGTGGGGTTGCGCCCGTCGCAGCGATCACACTCAGAGATTGATAGGCATTCATGTCAGTTTGAACGGTAAAGACGCCTTGATCCGAACGTTCAATGCTAATTACCATTCCATATGCCGTCTCAGCGCCGACCTGCGTTGCGTGATCTTGCATGCGTTGGCCTAGTTCAGAACCCGAACAGCTTGGAATAGCGGGATAATTATCAATCATGTCCGACGTGGCGATTTGTCCACCAGGCATTCCCTGCTCAAGTACCAAGGTATTCAAACCGGCACGGCTGGCATAAATCGCTGCAGAATACCCTGCAGGACCTCCGCCAATAATGATGGCATCGTAGAGTTGAGTCTCCATGTCGCTTCCTTTCGTACGTTGTTTCTTTGCTCTTACCCCTCATGTCCTGCGTTCATGCGTTGATAACCGTACAATAGGCACCATATGATTCCGACTGGAAGTTTTTTACATGGCTATCGAAGCTTCGCCTGCTCTCGACAACGCACCGGATGAGCAGGTGCATACTGATACACGACCCGTCATTACCGTTATGCATGCATCTGTGGGCTCAGGGCATCGAGCTGCGGCGGTTGCAATCGCCCAGGCTTTTGAAGCCATGCGTGGCACAGAAAACATCCCGGAAAATGTCTTAATAGAGGTATTGGATGTTCTCGATTTTGGTCGCATCAAATTCGACGGGAATAAGACCGCTGCAGCATTCACGGGAGCTACGCGTCCAATTTACGACGTGACCTGGCGGTACACGCTTACGGGCCGGTTGTTGTGGGGCGGAGGCTCCGCATGGTCCCGCATCATGTTCAAAAGCTTCAACAATTATGTGCTGGAAAAGCGACCGTTGGCTGTCATTTGCACCCATATCACGGCGGCAAACGTCGCCGTAGGTGCTCGCATGCTCACGGGTGTCGATTATCCCGTTGTCTGCGTTCCCACCGATTATGAAATCGAAGGCTGGTGGCCTCATCGCGAAACCGACTTGTTTTGCGTTGCAACTGAGTTCATGGCAGAGACGCTACGGCCGCGCAAAGTCGATGAAAAGGCAATTTCTATCACGGGTATTCCCATCCGTCGGGGATTTGACAATGCGCATGACATCACTGCTGTTCGAGATAAATTCAACCTTCCGCAAGATAAGAAGATCATCCTCGTAATGGCGGGAGCTTCGCTTCCTCAACCTTACGTACGTTTTCGCGCGGCGATCGAGCAGACTTTGCCATATCTTAGAAGTTTCGAAAACATGCATTTCGTCTTTTTGCCAGGTAAGGATCGTGATTACGCAGCACATCTTCGAACTGTGTTCGATGGCATGAAGCTCCCCAACGTCTCGGTGATAGATTATGTGGATGACATGGCAGCGCTCATGCATGCTTCTGATCTGGCAATCCTAAAATCTGGAGGGCTCACCGTAACAGAGTGCCTCTGTGCCGAATTGCCCATGTTGCTGCTCGGCAAGTCTTATGGTCAGGAAAAGTCCAATACAACCATGTTGACGGCCTTTGGCGCAAGTATGCACGCAACGACTTACCGTGAGCTCATTGTTCTGTTGCATCGCCTGTATGAACATCCTGAGATGCTCCACGCCCTATTAGTCAATGCTGAATCGCTTCGTAGGCCGTCTGCCGCGGAAGATATAGTGCGTAGCACCATGAAGCTGGTTGGCGTTCCTTGTGAGCGCGATCGCCATTTTGCTGAGTTTTATTGGGGTGGAAAACCCGCGCACACTCGTTAACCTCAACGCTTATCGAACGCAGCTTTGTCATTCAGCATTAGAGCTCTTTCAATAATAGGGGCGTTCGACGCTTCCTCTCAATAGAACGAGGGTCCGTAAGTTTTCTTAACCTACGGGCCCTCGTTTTTTACGCAATCAACATGCGTTTATGTTGCACATCCTAAAGAAGCAGGAAGTATGCCAAGAATGCAATGCCTGCCACCCACATGAGCGGACGAACCTTCTTGATGTTACCCGTCACCGCAGCAACGAGGATATAGGAAATGAATCCCAGGCCGATGCCGTTGGAAATGGAGTACGTGAACGGCACACCAACGATGATCATGAACGTCGGGAAGCCCTCGATAATGTCGGACCAGTCAATTTCGGTAACCTCGCTCATCATCAGGAAGCCAACGTAGACCAAAGCACCACACGTGGCAGCGGAGCTGATGCAGCCAATGATCGGCGAGAAGAAAGCGGCGAGCAGGAAGAGAACACCCGTGCAAATAGATGTGAGACCAGAACGACCGCCATCCGCCGCGCCGGAAGCAGACTCAACGAACGTCGTGATGGAAGATGCGCCCAGGGCGCCGCCCACAGCGGCAGCGATGGAGTCGACAATCAAGATCGGCTTGATATCCTCTACCCTACCGTCCTCGGTAAGGAACTCGCCGGGCTTCGCAACAGCCATGGCCGTACCCATGGTGTCAAAGAAGTCGCTCATCATGAGTGAGAAGGCGAAGAGCAACAGGGTCGGCGTGGTCAGGGCTTTCACAACACCCATAACGCCATCCTCACCGGGCATGAACGGCGCGCCAAAGGTGGAGAAGTCAAGCGGAGCGACGATGCTAGAAGGAGCAGCGGTCACGCCCAGCGGGATGCCGCAAAGAGCTGCGATGATGATGCCCCAAAGCAAGGAACCCTTGATGTTCATAGACGAGAAGATGACCGTGAAGATGATCGAGATGATACCGACAAGGAACACCGGGTCATTGATATTGCCCAAAGAGACCATAGTCGCCTCGTTCGCAACGATGACTCCACCGTTCTTAAGGCCGATCATGGCGATGAAGAGACCAAGGCCGATGGAGATGCCGTGACGCAGCGTCACCGGAATCGCGTCCATGATCGCCTCACGCAATCCGCAGAGCACGAGAAGCAAAATGGCAATACCCTCAATGAAGATGATAGCCATGGCGGTCTGCCAGCCAAGACCCATGTCGAGGCAGAGCGTATAGGCAACAACCGAGTTGATACCCATACCAGACGCACATGCGAGCGGACGGTTGGCGAACACACCCATGGCGATCGTCATGATGCCTGCGCCGATGCAGGTAGCGGTCACCGCTGCCGTCATCGGCACACCGCCATCCATGAGGATAAGCGGGTTGACGACGATGATGTATGCCATCGCCAGGAAGGTCGTCAGGCCAGCGCGCAGCTCAGTGCCAACACTCGACTTGCGCTCTGCCAATTTAAAGAATTGGTCCATAGATTTCCCCCTCTTCGTTGGACCGGTTATTTCGAACCACTTGACCCAAACCCACCGGTTCCGCGATCGGTTTCGTCAAGTTCTTCGACCTCAATGAGGTGCACGATAGGCACCTGCTGGATAACGAGCTGGGCGATACGTTCGCCCCGCTCGATATGAATAGTTTCATGTGCATCGAGATTAACAGCGATAACTTTTAGTTCGCCGCGATAATGTGCATCAATAAGACCAGGTGTGTTGGCAATCGACAGGCCACGTTTGAGTGCCATACCGCTCCGCGGCTGCACAAACCCCGCATACCCATCAGGAAGTGCGATAGCTATGCCCGTGGAAATCAGCACACGCTCGTATGGTGCGATATCCACCGTTTCATTGGCACGTAAATCAAGGCCAGCATCTCCCTCATACGCATACGAAGGAAGTTCAATAGTGGGATCGAGACGTTTAATGGAGACGTTGAGCTCGCTCATAATCACCTCAGCTTATCCAGTTCCAGCAAAAACTCGTCAATATCTTTGAAATCTCGATACACTGAGGCAAATCGAATGTATGAGACCTTGTCGACTTTTTCCAAACGCTTGAGCACCATGTCGCCCAAATCATGGGAGGAGACCGTAGACAGAGTACTGCCACGCAATTCAAGCTCAATATCATCAATTAATGCATTGAGCGTCGAGAGATCGATGTCACGTTTAATGGTGGCGCGCATTAAGCCAACGAGCAGCTTGTTGCGGTCAAATGGTTGAATAGTACCGTCACTTTTACGCACTTCAATTGGATCTTCGCACCGTTCAAACGTGGTAAAACGATAGCCGCAGGCACGACATTCACGACGACGTTTGATGGCGTTGGAGGCGTCTTGCATGCGCGAATCGACCACTCGAGTTTCGTCATTGCCGCACTTCGGACAACGCATGTAAATACCCCCTCAACGTTCAACCGTATCAGGATACCACGTATGAAATTAAAGGATTAAAAAATGTGATATATCGTGCATCGATTTCCCATAGATTAAATCGCTATGAAATGGCTGGGACAACAAGACTTTCGCCTGGGTGCAGCATCGATGAGGACAGGCCATTCCAGTTCTTGATGACCTCAACTGTTTCACTTGTATTCAGGCCGTTGATTGGGTGAGTTTCTGCGAGATTCCACAGCGATTCACCAGGCTGGATTTTAACTTCCATTTGCGCCGTCTCCTCAAGAACCGCATTCTGAGTAGCGAACCTCGCATAAGAAATGCCACAAGCAATACCGAGGATGCAGATAAGCGTTAACGCTATCGCAACTGCAAACATCTTTGCGGAAAGAAGGAAAGAAGATGCAACAGCGTGCGGGTAGACATCAGGAGCAAAAAATTGACGCTGCGGCGCAACGGTAAGCGATTGTTTGCCGCCCGAAACGACCGTAAAGCCATTGTTCGGTTCCTGCGGAGAAAGTGCCAAATTACCGTAGACCATCGAGTTCATTTCTGCTCCTCTCACTCTTCTTGTCGCTTATAGATATACCGACTCATTCGGACAAATTCTCTAGCGCAAGAACGGGTGTTCGTGTATTATTATCCTCGAACAGTTGTTCTTGTCAATGAAAAACGAACAAATGTTTGTAGGTTTGAAAGGAGCGGCCATGGCTCGCAAAATTACGAAGCGTCAGCAGCAGATTTACGACTTCATCCGTTCTTATCAGCGCGATAAGGGCTATCCTCCAAGTGTTCGTGAAATGGCTGCAGCCGTCGGCCTCTCCTCCCCCTCCACCGTCCATGCGCACCTCAATGCCTTGGAAGAACGTGGCCTCATCAAACGCGATGCAACTAAACCTCGTGCGCTTGAGGTTTTCAATACAGACGGAAGCACCGTCAAGCTTGCAGAGGTTGTCGAAACACCGAATCGAGGAACGGTGTCCCTCCCTCTCGTAGGTCGCGTTGCCGCAGGCATGCCTATTCTTGCCGAGCAAAATGTCGAGGATACCTTCACGCTTCCAACTGAGATCGCAACTGATTCCAGCTCGTTCGTATTAGAGGTGCACGGCAATTCGATGATCAACGCAGGCATCTTCAACGGTGACTACATCATTGTTCGCGAACAGAAAAACGCAATGAATGGCGAGATCGTGGTCGCCATGATCGATGGCGAAGCTACAGTCAAAACGTTCTACAAAGAGCGTGGTCGCGTGCGTCTGCAGCCTGAAAACGATGCCATGGAACCGATTTACGCAGATAATCCCACAATCTTGGGTAAAGTCGTCGCTCTCATGCGTCGTTTCTAACTCATGCTCTCGCAATCGTCTACAACTGATTGCCATTTGAACACGGTAACGGGTGAGAATCGCGTCTGTCTGTTTGACACCATTCGTGGTTTTACCATTGTTTCAATGGTCGCATTTCATACGACTTATGACCTTGTCTACCTGTATGGTTGCCAAATTCCTTGGTTTACCGTAGGACCTGCTCAAGAGCTTTGGCGAATATCAATTAGCTGGGTTTTTCTTTCCTTAGCTGGTTGGATGACGTCCCTTTCACGCGATAACGTGCGTAGGGCGTATCTTTACAGTGCTGCAGCATTCATCATTTGGGTTGCAACGACGATTGCATCGGTGGATACGCCCATTTCTTTTGGCATCCTTTTTTGTATGGCAGGAAGCACATGGGCTTGGGTCCTCATGAAACGTACGACATCTAAGACAATAGAGCGGCATCCTTTTATGCTCTCTATATTCTTTATCGTCACTTTTCTCGTTTTCTACCGTATACCTCGACATATTTACGACGTCTCAGGACTTGCTTGGCTCGGTTTTCCATCTGCGGGTTTTTCATCGGGAGATTATTACCCGCTTATTCCATTTAGTTTTCTGTACCTTGCTTTTTCTGTTTTAGGAAACGCATGGAAGCAGCAGGGACACACCTATCCCGAATGGACATATCGCAATTGGTGCCCCGTACTCAGTTTCATCGGAACAAAGAGTCTTCCGATCTATCTCCTGCACCAAGTTGCGATCTTAGCCGTATTGCAGTTTATTCTTGGTTAACGGGCTATTCTGTACGATATCGCTCAAGCAGAGCCTGGATACGAACAGGCACTTTACAAACAAGTCGTACCGAATCGTGCTCATAGTTTTCACTGAGCACCTGTCCCTGTTTGTGTACTGCGGCTAAAAGGGCTCCTTCACTATAAGGAAGAGCACAGGACAACAATACGTCGCTTGCAGCCGCCTCCTGTGCGATGCGGTCAGTCAGCTGCTCAAGTCCCTCGCCTGTTGCAGCGGAAAAGAACACACAAGAAGGATAGCGAAGGCGAAGCGCGGCTAGATCAACGGGGTCAAGTAGGTCGCTTTTGTTGTAGACCGTAATCGCATTCTGCTCACCTGCTCCGATTTCTTGCAACACTTGCTCCACTGCTTTTAGCTGTCGAAGTTTGTTGTCGTCTGATACATCGACAACTTTTAGAATCAAGTCAGCATCGCGTACTTCAGACAACGTAGATTTAAATGCTTCAACAATCCCATGAGGCAGTTTCTGAATAAATCCAACAGTATCGGTTATCGTCATAACGCGACCACCAGGTAGCACATATGCCCTTGTTGTGGGATCAAGCGTTGCGAAGAGCTTGTCTTGCGAGAGAACACAAGAACTAGTCAGGAGGTTAAGTAAGGTCGATTTGCCAGCGTTGGTATACCCGGCAAGAGCAACACGGTAGGCAGGAGATGAGACGCGCCATTTAGATTGAACGTCGCGACGACTCGAAAGCTCCTTCAATTCACGGCGAAGAACGGAAATCCTATTGCGAATCATGCGGCGGTCAACTTCAAGCTGGCTTTCACCTTGACCAAAACGGCTGCCGATTCCGCCACGCGTTTGCTCTTTTGCCAGATGGCTCCACATGCCGCGCAAGCGCGGAAGCAGGTATTGAAGTTGGGCAAGTTGCACCTGCAAACGGCCCTCGCGTGTTTGCGCATGTTGACCAAAGATGTCGAGAATCAACGCCGTGCGGTCGATGATCTTAACCGGAGAACCCACGGCCTTTTCCAAATTCGACTGTTGAGAGGGGCTAAGATCGGCGTCGAATATCACCACATCGACATCTAGGCGAGAAACAAAACCTTTCAGTTCCTCGACTTTTCCCGAACCGATATAGGTTTTTGGAATCGGTCGGTCGAGTTTCTGCGTAAGGCGACCGACCACGCAAGCTCCTGCGGTGTCGGCAAGACGCTCAAGCTCATCAAGGGAGCGGTCAATGGGCCAATCGTCCTCACGCCAATCAACACCAACCAAAATGGCACGTTCAGGCACAGGAGCAGTGGAAATTGGATTAAAACGAGCCATGGCGCTCCACTTCACGCTGAATTGCCTCGACCGCACCGTCTATACCCAGCTTGTCCATATCAAGCCAATGCATGCGCACGTCACGACGGCACCAAATCAACTGCTTCTTTGCATAGCGACGAGAACGTTGTTTTATGAGGTCAACGGCTTCTGAAAGCGACAGTTCGCCATCAAAATAATGAATGAGTTCTTTATAACCAATGGCCGCACGTGAGGTAAGGGCGTTCGCCGCGCCATGTTTTACCAGGGATTTGACTTCATCCAACAATCCCATTTCCATCATCTGGTCAACACGGGCGTTAATGCGCTCGTAAAGTCGCGCACGGTCCATCGTCAATGCAAAGGTCATATGGTCGTAGCGCATAACAGGTGCAGAAAAACCAGCGCTCTGCTCCGCATACGAAACGCCCTCATCGCACATCTCCAAAGCGCGGACAACTCGTTTGACGTTGTTCATATGAATGAGAGCCGCGCTCTCAGGATCACGCTGCTCCAGCAGTGCATGAAGGCCTTCGGGTCCAAGCTCATCGGCTAATTGGTTGTAGTGCGTGCGTCGCTCGTCAGACACATCACCTTTTGGAAAAGTCATCTCGTCTAATGCAGCGCGGATATACAGTCCCGTCCCTCCGCAAAGGACAGGAACGCGATTCTCAGATTGCAGTCGTTTAATCTCCCGTCGAGCATCACGCTGGTACAGAGCGGCTGAGTACGCCTCGCAGGGATCGACGATATCCACGAGTCGGAGCGGAACAAGTCGTTCACCAACGGGCGTCTTTGCTGTTCCGATATCCATGCCGCGATATACCTGCATGGCATCGGAGGAAATAACCTCGGTGTCCCATCCGAGGGCTAAGCGATCGGCTACGGAACTCTTCCCTACTGCGGTAGGGCCGGTAATGGCGACAACAGGAATCATCGTGGATTGCCGACGGCGTTGCCAGACAGATACCACGTACGAGCTGTATCAATATGCACGTCAAGAACCTGACCGACCAGCTCGTGCGTCTCATAGTCATCAGGAATAGGACAGTGGACCGTTTGATTCCATGGGCTCTTACCCTGTAAAATGCGATCGTTCTTCTTGGAAGAGCCCTCGATCAACATGGGAACAACCGTATCAAGGGAGTGTTGATTAAACGCATAGGCGGTTGTCTCTACGTGCTTTACGAGGCGGTCAAAACGTTGCTGAATGACTTCACGCGGCGTTGGATCGAAAATCTCCGCAGCAGGCGTACCCGCGCGCTTGGAATATATGAAAGTAAATGCCTGTGCAAATTGAGCTTCGTCGACAAGCGTTAATGTCTGCTCAAAATCTTCCTCAGTCTCGCCTGGGAAACCAACGATGATGTCAGTGGTAAGCGCGATATTCGGAATGTGAGCTCGAACGCGCTGAACCAGATCAAGATACTGTTCACGCGTGTAACGACGATTCATGAGCTTGAGAATACGCGAAGAACCAGACTGGACCGCCAAGTGAAGCTGTGGCATGACAGCCGGAACTTCGGCCATTGCATCGATGGTTTCGGGGAGCAAATCCTTAGGATGAGACGAGGTAAAGTAGATGCGCTCAATTCCCGTATCACCCACACGGCGAAGCAACTCGGCAAAGCGCGGACCAGAGCCTTGGTCGCGGCCGTAAGAGTTCACATTCTGACCCAACAAGGTAATTGAACGAACACCTTGACGGACCAGCGCCGAGACCTCGTCGACAATTTCGTCCATCGGACGGCTTTTCTCGCGTCCGCGAACGTAGGGGACGATGCAATAGCTGCAAAAATTATTGCAGCCCGTCATAATCGGAACCCAGGCGTGATACGTCGTCTCACGGTGCCATGGCATATCGGTGGCTTCGCCGGTATCGATTTCCTCCGTTCGAACTTGATGCCCACCCTGCTCAAACGCTGCTGCAAGCAAATCAGCCACATGAGTGATGGAATGCGTGCCGAATATCACGTCGACGTTATCAAGATTGGTGAGCAACCCTTCCCCATCGCGCTGGGCGATGCAGCCACCCACAGCCACCACGCGACGTCCGGACGGCGGAGCAGGAAGGCTCTTGCACGACGAGCACTGTCCGTAAAGACGTGTGTCAGCTGCTTCTCGGACACAGCAGGTCATGAAGATAACAATGTCGGCATCAGCGGGTTCCGATGCCTGCAAGCATCCACAGGAGTCCAATAAACCACTCACACGCTCAGAATCGTGGAGATTCATCTGACATCCAAACGTACGGATAAAGTACGTTTTACCAGCAAGAATTGAAAGGTTAGCCATATTAGATTACCTGTTGAACGTCGTCGAGGGATTCGGCCATCTCAGAGTTAGCTACCGAGATACGGTGAACATATACGGATAGACGAATAGCAGTGCGCGATTCACCGTTGATCAATATGTCGGAGAAAACCGGTGCGCAGGAAATATCAAAACCCGTAGGAATGAGAAAACCTCGCGCAATGGCCATAGCCTTGATGGCCTGATTGACGGCACCCGCACCAACGCATTGCATGTTGACGGGCACGCCGTCCTTCACCATGCCGGCAATGGCACCAGCAACCGATGCAGGCGATGATTTGCTCGATACTTTGAGGAAGTCCATGTACGTTTCTCCAGCAGGTATAGTACGTTTTTGCAGCTAATTGATAACGATAACGCAAGCGATAGCCAGGGGCAAGGATTAAGCGTCTTCCTTATCAATCTCGAAGGTAACGGTAATGCGGTCATGCGTCACGCGGATCTTCGGGTCGTGGGAAAGCGTCAGATAATAGCGAGACGCCAAATCGTTGAAGTCGCGCTCAAGTGCACGCGAAAACGAAGCAAGATCTTCCTTGCCAATTTTCAATCCACGACGATCACGCTCTAGGTCAATTTCGGCCTTTGAACGGGCAACATGTTCCTTTTCGCGCAGCAAGCGAGAGGCAACACTGCGCAAGGGGGCAATCGTACCAGCAAGAATACGGTGCGCGGTACGCTCGGAGAGATCGAGACCGAGCGAAGCAGCGATTCGAATAAAGTCTGCAGCGTCTGCAGCGTATCCCAAACGAGAAACCACCGGCAAATCCAGCTCGTTATCCATAAACAGCAACCGAGAAGCATCGAGGGCGCCCGAGGCGTGCGCATACAGAGTCGAAGCGATCTCAGTTGGCGTTCCATAATACACATCGCACCCATGAAGTTCCTCGCAGGCAAACTCACACACAGCACGGGCGATGTTGTGCGGGCCGCGCACGCAGGACAATACGCCTTCGTCGTCCTTTGCAGCCTGCGGCCACGTGGACTGATCCGCACGTTCGGAGAGTTGGGAAGTGTCTGCTACGACCTTAAAAGCAGAACCTAGATTTGTACCAGAAGTAACAACTTCCGATGATACCGTGTTCTGCTTAATGGAAAACAAAGCCATGCCACGTCCGTGGACACCCCATTTGTCCATTTTCATGGATTCTAGCTTGGAGGTAACGCGCGCATCAAAAATGCGCTCCTGCATGTCTTGGGGAACACCCGAACCATCGTCAAAGAAGAGGAGGGTACGAATACCCTCCTCCTTTACCGTTGCAAGATAGATATTTTTCGCACCAGCATCGCGGGCATTGCGCAGCATCTCGACAACGATATCTTCGACATGTTGAATATCATGCTTTGCCTGACGGCGCTCGGCTTCGGAAACACGAAGGCGGACGAACCCCTCGCCAAGATTCTCTTCGACGCGGAGATTACCCTCCCCCGACATCGAAGCGATAAACGAGATCAAATCGTTTCCATCAGCCATGATCAGATACTACTTTGCAATATCGACGGCGCGGCTCTCGCGAATCACGACAACGCGAACTTGTCCAGGGTACTGCATCTTCTCCTCGATCTGCTGAGCGATGCCGTGAGCAAGCACCGTCGAATCGGCATCAGAGATCTTATCAGGCTGCACCATGACGTGGACCTCACGACCCGCCTGCATGGCGTATGTGCGCTCAACACCATCGTAGGAGTTGGCGATTTCCTCAAGCTGCTCGAGGCGCTTGATGTAGTTTTCAGCAGACTCGCGACGAGCACCGGGGCGAGACGCGGAGATAGCGTCTCCAGCCTGAACGAGAACATCAAGGACCGTGTTGGGGTCGGTGTCAGCATGATGCGCCTCAATGGCATGGACGATCGCGGGCTTCTCACCGTAACGGCGCGCAAGCTCAGCACCGATAACGGCATGGGGTCCCTCGACCTCATGGTCGATTGCCTTACCCAGGTCATGTAGCAGGCCGGCACGCTTTGCGGTCACAACGTCGATGCCCAGTTCAGCGGCCATGATGGAGCAAAGCTCAGCGACCTCAATGGAGTGACGTAGAACGTTTTGACCAAAGGACGTACGATAGCGCAGGGCGCCAAGGGTCTTAACGAGCTCGGGATGCAAATCGTGGATTCCCATATCGAAAGCGGCCTGTTCACCGGCCTCACGAACACGCTCCTGCACCAAATCAGAAGCCTTGCGATACATCTCCTCAATACGCGCCGGGTGGATGCGTCCATCCGCAATGAGGTTCTCGAGTGCAACGCGTGCCGTCTCACGACGAACGGGATCAAAGCAAGAAAGCACAACGGTCTCAGGCGTATCATCAATCACGAGGTTAACGCCAGAAATCTGCTCGAAGGTACGAATGTTGCGGCCCTCTCGGCCGATGATACGGCCCTTAAGGTCATCAGAGGGAATGTGGACCGAAGTCACGGTCACTTCGGCAGTGTGATCAGAAGCGCAACGCTGGATAGCAAGAGAGATGATCTCCTGAGCGGTTTTGTGGCACTCGGCCTTCACCTTCTGTTCGGATTCACGAATGATGGTTGCAGCCTCATGCGTGACTTCGCCACGAACCTTTTCGAGCAGCTCGGCATGAGCATCTTCGCGAGTAAGCTCAGAAATACGTTCGAGCTCATCGGTCTGGCGCTCATAAAGCTCTTCAAGCTCACGCGAACGCTTATCGAGTTGGCCTTGCTGGCTTGAAAGCTGATGCTCACGCTTGTCAAGAGCGTCGTTACGGCGATCAAGCGACTCCTCGCGCTGCATCACGCGATTTTCAAGCGAACGAATTTCCTTCTTACGCTGGACTTCTTCCGCCTCTGCAGCCTGCTTGCTCTGGATGATCTGCTCTTTTGCTTCGAGCAGGGCCTCCTTTTTCAGCGTTTCGGCAGCGCGACGTGCTTCGGCAACAACCTGATCGGCCTCCGCGCGAGCGTTTTGCATCTTCTCGTCTGCTTCGCGAAGACCTCCCATCTTAGAATTTCGCATGACAAGCGCAGCAACCGCTGCACCAATCACGAGCGCCACGAGGGCGATGATAAGTTCAGTCATTGGAACTCCCTTAAAGTGGTTCAATACGCGTATAACCAACGCTCGCCTCAGGGCAAGCGTGGGACATTTGCCGGGTATGGTCCACCTTTGTGGAGTGTGAAATCAAACCGATAGGAAATATCGTCAATCTCATCGTAAAGATGAGCTCATAACAAACAAATGACTTCTGTATCGTACGTGGAAGCTGGGGATTTGTCAAAAGATGGGCAGCTATCGGTTGAAATAAACCCCTCGTTGTGTAGGTATAATCACCAATTATGAAGAGAGATTACACAACTTCTTCGTCCGACAAATTGCCACTCAAATGATCTTTAACTACATCAGAGGCAATCGAATAGGGAAATCCCTTTGTCATAAGATGCCGAACTAACTTTTCGTACGCTCGAGTGGAAGGGATCGGCTTTCGTCGCAATACGGCAAAGGCACGCGTTCGGTCATCCTCTTCGTTGAAAAATGCATCTGGATAACCGGCACAACTCTCTAGGTCGATTCCCCTGCGTCGTAATTCCATTTCGATTTTACGCCTTCCCCATCCGCGGCGCTTACGTTCTTCAATGAAATACGTTGTAAATCGATCGTCATTGAGAAAGCCATGTGCCAATGCACGGGAAATCGAAGCTTCTATCTCCTGGTTGCGAAATCCGTAGTCGAAGAGCTTTTGACGAACTTCGTCAGTGCTGTGATCGCGACGTGAAAGCATTTCGGTAAGCAGGGTGAAACACACACGCCCCTCAAGCGCATGAATCGCGTCAAAAGCGTCTTCCTCATCCTGAGGCAACTCGATACCCTCCTTGTCAAGGATACGACCCACACGCACAGGTACGACTATTTCTCGCACACGGCCGTTTTCCATGATGCAAGAAACTTCAGCAACGGGTTTTTTCTTTGAAAAAGAACTCGAAGTACGCTTTCTATCAGGAAGGCGTACCTCGAGTTCAGTCATGCGCAGCGTCATACCACTCCGAGGGAGAACCTATGTGCTTCGTTACTCAACGGAAGAGTTACCAAGCGCATCAGATGCGTTGTCAAGTGGTTCGACGAGGGTTCCAACCGGTTCGTCCTCAAATTCAAGACTACAGGCAACACGAACCTTATGATCGATCTCATCCAGCAGTTCAGGATTCTTGCGCAGGGTGTCCTTTGCGGCTTCACGACCTTGGCCGAGACGCTCTCCCTCGTAGGTGTACCAGGCGCCAGATTTCGTAGCAATGCCAAAATCGACCGCCATATCAAGCACGGAACCCTCTTTGGAAATACCGGTACCGTACATGATGTCGAATTCAGCTGAACGGAACGGAGCAGCGAGCTTGTTTTTGACTACCTTAGCGCGAACGCGATTGCCCACAATGTCGGAGCCATTTTTAATGCTGTCGATACGACGGATGTCGATACGTACAGAGGAGAAGAACTTAAGCGCACGTCCACCGGTGGTCGTCTCGGGATTGCCGAACATCACACCGATCTTCTCACGCAATTGGTTAATGAAAATACAGGTAGTCTTAGACTTTGCAAGAGATCCAGCCAGCTTGCGGAGTGCCTGGCTCATCAAGCGCGCCTGCAAACCAACGGTAGTGTCGCCAATTTCGCCCTCGATTTCAGCACGCGGGACAAGGGCTGCAACGGAGTCGATTACGACGACGTCGATAGCGCCAGAACGGACCAACATGTCGCAAATTTCCAGAGCCTGCTCACCCGTATCAGGCTGAGAAATCAAAACCTCATCAATATCAACGCCGATACGGGCTGCATAGGTTGGATCCAGCGCATGCTCGGCGTCGATAAACGCAGCCACTCCGCCCATGGCTTGAGCTTCTGCAAGAATTTCAAGCGAAAGCGTCGTCTTACCCGAAGACTCAGGACCGTAGATCTCAATGATGCGACCACGGGGCACGCCTCCGATGCCAAGTGCGGCATCGAGGGCGATGGACCCCGTCGGAATGACCTCAACCTCGAGCTCAGGTCCGCCATCGCCATAGCGCATGATGGAACCTTTGCCGAACTTCTTTTCGATATCCGCCTTGGTGGCTTCAATCATTTTCTCTCGATCTTCTCCGGTAGTCTTTTCGTGAATAACACGCGCCGGACCGGAATTTTTGGCCATGGTTCCTCCTTGTTGCTCTGTGCTTGTTCGATAATACGCGAACGGGTGTTCGTGGTCAAGGCCTCGCGATAAAATGGTATCGGCACGTATCTCAAAGAATTCCTGCTGTTGTCAGTCGAGTCCCAATGCGCATTTCAAATGAAAAGATATTCCCAGTTCAAAGCGTTGAGGGCTTCATGTAACAAGCACAGATTGCCTTGATTTTGCGCATAATCTACAGACGATTGACCCGCTCAAGCAGCATTTCAAGTGCTTTGTTGGCTGCTTGGATACGTACCTCATTGCGGCTTCCTTCAAATTGACAGCGCGTGCACTCAGTACCCGTTTTGTCAGAAACGCCAATGTAAACAGTACCCGCCGGCTTATCGAGGCCTCCCCCATCGGGACCCGCATAACCTGTCAGACTCACTGCGATATCGCTCTCAAAAACTTGACGCGCTCCATGCGCCATTTCACACGCGGTCTCTGCGGAAACTGCCGTGTGTTCACGAAGCGTCTGTTCAGATACGCTCAAGACTTTATGCTTGATTTCATCGCAATATGTTACGGCTCCTCCGCGCAGAACGGCACTCGCTCCTGGTATATCGGCGATTGAGGCCGCGGTCAAACCCGCCGTAAGGGATTCTGCAGTGGCAACAGTCAGACCCTTTTCAATAGCTTGACGCACAAGATTGCGTGCGTGCGCTTCAATCATGTTCTGAAAACTCACCGCATCATCCTTTCAAGAAAAAGGCGCGATACGGCAGTGCCCATCGCGCCAAAACATGTGCTATAGCTAGTCCAAGTGAATCATCGTCAGGGTCTAGACCCTAAAAACGATGTGACGGGCATTCCAGAAATACTGGGCACCTGAAGCGACGGTCAAAATCACCGCAACAGCCATCAAAACATCGGCGATGAGGCGAAGCGCTGACACAAGACCCAGCACATTGCTCGGAACAACACACGTCATCATGGCGATGACCAGCAGATATGTGCAAAGCGACACCATAGTTGTAGCGGTCTTCGCCTTTCCAAGCTTGTCTGCGGCGATCACCGTGCCGTTTGCACTTGCGACCATACGAAGCGCACTCACCAGGAACTCACGGAACATGATGATGAACACGAACCACACATTTACCATTTGGTGCTCAAGCAAGATGAGAAGAGCCGAGAACACCAAGAGCTTATCGGCGATGGGATCGAGGAACTTGCCGAAATCCGTCACCTCGCCACGCTTGCGCGCCAGTTCACCATCCACCTTGTCCGTCAAGCTCAAAAGCATATAGACGGCAAAAGCCGCGATGGCAAACCCACTGAGTGAGGCATCTTCCTGCAAGGGAACAGCGGCATAACCGCCGAACGACAACTCGCTCAGAATCATGAAAACAGGAATGAACACAATGCGAATGCATGTGACCACATTGGCAGGAGTCCAAATGCTCGTGATCTCCTTGCCCATTTTGTTTACGGCCATTGTCTAATCCTCCACGACTTCGCCGATAAGCTCGTAGCAGAAGCTATCGATAAATTTCACCTGCAGAATATCACCCACGGACGCCTCGGAGGCATCGAGATGAACGGCACCATCTGAGTCGGGTGCCTGGAACCATGCGTGACCTATGAGCTCCGGTCCGTCGTCCGTTTCCTCAATGCCATCGACGATGACCTCGGCGATCTCACCCACATGCGATGCAGTCGCAGCAAACCCGAGCGATTCAGCCAAATCCATAGCGCCTTGCGTGCGCTCGAGTTTGACATCCTCATCAATCTGGTCGTCCATGGTGGCCGCACGCGTTCCCTCCTCCTGCGAGTAGGCAAAAACGCTCGTGTAATCAAAGCCCTCGCGATCCATGAACGCAAGCATTTGCTCGGCTTCCTCATCGGTCTCAGTCGGGAAGCCCACAAGGCTCGTCGTACGAATAACCATGTTGGGAATCTCACGACGAAGCTTTGCAAACAGCTCGGAGAGCTGCTCCTCAGAGCCCGAACGATGCATCGCTTTGAGCACACGGGCATTGCAGTGCTGTACGGGAATGTCGATGTACGGCAGCACCTCGGGCGTATCGCGGATAGTCGCAATCAACTCGTCGGTCATGCCCTCGGGCTGCAGGTAAAGCACGCGAATCCAAACATGCTCGGGGCGCACGGCCTCGGCAACTGCTTGCATGAGCTGCGCAAGATTGCGAGGACCCTGCACTTCATCGGAAAAATCGGTACCCCAGATGCCCGTATCCTGTCCGATGAGCACGATCTCCCGCACACCACCGGCTACCAGATCACGCACCTCTTCAAGGATGCTTTCAGCAGACCGCGAATGATAGCGCCCGCGGATATAGGGAATCGCGCAGAAACTGCAGAAACGGTTGCAGCCGTCGGAAATCTTCACGTACGCAACTGCGCTTTCGACCGTTCGTTTGACCGTAGGGATGAACGGCGGCATCTCGCGCTCGACACCCAGCAGCTCATCGACAACCGCAACGATGCCGTCTTCCTCATCGGTGCGAACAAACGCCGCAACTTCGGGCAACTCTTGGGGAAGATCGTCGCCATAGCGCGAGGGAACACAGCCGCACATGATGATGCGCGTACTGCGTACACCGTCTGCAATTTCGTCAGCAAGCGCCAGCGTCGTTTCGATGCTCTCGGAAGTAGCGGAGGCAAGGAAAGAACACGTGTTGATAATGACAGCGTCAGCCTCTGCAGGATCGAACACCTCTTCATAATCAGCGGCGGTAAGCAGAGAGCGCATGCGGTCGGTATCGACTTCGTTTTTTGCGCAGCCGAGCGTGATGTACATAAGGGAGGCGTGTGCCATGAAAAGCGTCCTTAGCGATAGTTCGTGAACTGGAGCGGCTGACCGTAATCCTGGTCACGCAAGAAACCGATAACCTGCTGCAAGGCATCCTTAGATGCGCTGGAAACACGTAGCTTGTCGGCCTCGATGGTCACCTTTACCTTGAGCTTTTGGTCTTTGATGTCCTTGTTGATCTTTTTTGCCGTAGCCTGATCGATGCCCTCGACAATCGAACCGAGCAAGCGAACGCTTCCGCCGCTGGCTGCAATCGGGTCGCCCCACTTGATGACCTTGATATCGACACCGCGCTTGATAAGCTTGGTATTGAGGATGTCGATGACCTGACGCGCGACGAAATCCGCCGGAGCATTGAGTGTGAAAAGCTTATCGCCTTTGGAAAGCTCGATGGATGCACCGGACCCTTTGAGGTCGTAGCGCTGCGCAAGCTCACGTGTCGTCTGCTGGAAGGCGTTGTCAACCTCCTGCATGTTGACTTCGGACACGACGTCAAAGCTGGAATCTTTTGCCATGATGGCTCCTTTCAGGTATCAGAAGGTCTACTCAGAAGAATCAGATTTGGAACTCTCGTACTCAGACTTAGAAACAGTAATGGTAGCGACGGTGCGTGCCTCGACATCATAGCCTGCATCACGCGCGTCCGTTGCCGTCATATCCGCTACGCCATCCCCATCCGTATCGACGGTAAGATCAACAGTTTCGGGCTTTGGTGCAGAAATGCTGACCTTTGCCACACCAGAGACCTTGGTGTCGTAACGAACTTTCTTGCCGTTCTTGTAAACCGTCACCTCATTTGGCGTATCGGTTGTGATGTCGATTTGCTGCTCAACGGTGTATTCCTGCTCAAAAGGTCCAACAACCTGTTTTGCGAGGACGGACTTACCGTCCAGCTTGACCTCAACCCAGGCGACAACGCCTTCTTCTTTGACAGTGACCTTCACAACGGTCTTTTCGGGTTCCTGGGCGGATTGCCTATCGTTGTCGGAATTGTCATCGTTCGAGTCGGCTCCATCGGAATCCGATCCATCGTCATCTTTAGATGACGTATCGTCTTGCTTCTTGTCCACCTTTTGGACCGCTGTCGGCGTCGAACCAGTTGTCGGGTCATTCTTGGGAGCGCACCCTCGCAATAGCGTCACAACGATCAAAACGATGAGCAAGAGGACGATTATGGCGCCTCCTACAAAAACCTTTGGATTCAAAGGATTGTTCGACCTTCCTGCGCCGCGCCCTCCCCTCGGAGCAGCATTGCGACCATTGCGACCACCGCGTGGAGCTTGCCCGTTGCCGCGGGTTCGCGACATGCGAGGATCACCGCGGCGCGGATCATGACCGTAACCAGCACGGGAAGAAGGACGACCTTCGCGCGGGTCGTATGCTTCGGCCGGACGACGACGTTGCTGCGCCGAACGATAATCACCCGTTGCACCCGCGTGATCATAACGACGCTGCTGCGTTTGACGCCCCGTAGTATTGCGCTGGGAATAACCATTTCCCGCCAACGCGGGACTTCTACGCCTATCGGCAGCGGAGGACGGACGAAGGCGCGTGGTCTCCATCGGCTCATGTGGAGAACTGGATTCGGGCACATAGCCTGCCTGCGGCGGGCGTTGAGCGTATCGTGAACCCGCGCGATTGGGATCGATTAAATGATACCGAGAGGCAGCTTGCGCGCTGCGAAGATTCGCCTCGGACGTAACCTCTTGAAAACGTCCACTCGAAGCACCGGCTCCAAATCGACGATACTCATCGAGGGCATCGAAATACGCATCGACAACCTGATTGGGATCGAGTCCCAAAAAACGCGCGTAACTCGAGATGATCCCCTGGGCATACCCTCGAGAAGGGAGTGCCTGGAAGTTCTCCGTTTCGACATACTCGATGATTTGAGGACGGATCTTCGTGATATTTGAGACTTGTTGAATGGACATGCCCATCTCGCGGCGGCGCGAAACAAGCATCTCGCCAAAACGCTGCGGCATTTACATCCCCCCAAATATCTCTTCATCCGAAAGCGGCTCTTCAACAGCTCTCAGCGCTGCAAGCCCTTCTTCATCGTAGAGCACCTCACGCGGTTTTGAACCGTCGGGCGGACCTACAATGCCTTTTTCCTCAAGCATATCCATGATGCGGCCGGCACGGGCGTAGCCCACCTTGAGGCGACGCTGTAAGCCCGAAGTAGAACCGAGTTGCGACTCGACAACGATCTTCGCGGCATCCCACAGCAGCGGATCCTCATCCGAGGGGGCTTCGTTGTAAAACGCGTGTCCCCCACCGCCGCCACCCACAGATGCAGGACTCACAACGGACAGAATCTCTTCGTGATAATCAGGTGCGCCCTGCTCCTTGACGAACTCGACAACACCGTTAATCTCGTCATCTGAAACAAAACAGCCCTGAATGCGCTTGGGCTTTCCCCAATCAACCTTAGAGAACAGCATGTCGCCGTAGCCGGTGAGTTTTTCGGCGCCCATCTGGTCGATGATGACGCGGGAGTCGATACCCGTGGCGACGTTGAATGCAATGCGGTTGGTGATATTCGCCTTGATGAGGCCGGTGACCACGTTAGAGCTCGGACGCTGGGTTGCAACAATCAAGTGAATACCGGCGGCACGTCCGAGCTGAGCGATACGCACGATGGAAGCCTCGACATCCTTGCCCGCAACCATCATGAGGTCGGAGAGCTCGTCGATGATAATGACGAGGAACGGCATTTTCTGCGGAGGATTGTCGTAATGCTCAAACTCCCCCGCCTGTTGCTTCGCGTTGAACGTGGCGATGTTGCGCACTCCCAGACGCTCAAAGACCTTGAGGCGGCGTTCCATTTCCGAAACGCCCCATTGCAGGGCGCTTGCCGCCTGTTTGGGCTCGGTGACAACGGGGACATATAGGTGCGGAAGCCCGTTATAACCTGAAAGCTCGACGCGCTTGGGATCGACCATGATCAAGCGGACATCCTCGGGGAGATTGCGCATGATCAGAGCCATGACGATGGAGTTGATCATCACCGACTTACCGGAACCCGTTGTGCCTGCGATAAGCAGATGCGGCATCTTGGCAAGGTCCGCAACGACAGGAGCGCCTTCCGCATCGCGGCCGATGGCCAGCTCGAGCGGTTCGCCCTGGGCATACGGAAGCACATCGCCCAGGTTGACGTTTTGACGCTTGGCGTTGGGAATCTCAATGCCGACGAGCGACGTACCCGGAATGGGAGCGAAAATGCGGACCGACTGGGCGGCAAGCGACAAAGCGATATCGTCTTCCAGGTTGGAGATGCGACTTACTCGCTCGCCCTCACCTGGCTGAACCTTAAACGTTGTTACCGTCGGTCCCGAAATCCAACCTACGACCCTGGAATGAAGACCGAACTCCTGCAAGGTGGACTGCAGGGATTGAGCGGTCTGTTCCAGCTCTTTTTCCGAGGATGCGGAAGTAGCCGATTTTGGATTGTGGCGAAGCATCGTGAGCGGAGGAAGCTCCAGTGTGCCGCCATCCTCTTCGATGTTTTCCGCATGAGGTACCGCGACTTTGGTTGCGGGAGATTTCTTTTCCTGTCCTGAAGACTCCGAGGCGCTGGGCTCAGTGCCATCGTCCTGCTCGCTTGTGAGAGAAGCGCTCTGTTCACCTGCTGTCTGCGTTCGTTTGAGGAAATCGGGAATCGGGCGCAGGCCATCGGCTGTCGCAACCTGAGGAGAAGACACTTCGACGGGAGTCGGCGTATCCCCTTCAGTGGAAGGCGCCTGCTCTTGATTCAGAGAAACGTCGAAAGGCTTAGGATCGACTGCGGAAAACTCAACATGCGTATCGGGAACCGTCGGCGCGGATGCGTCTTCTCGTGTAGTTTCGACATACCGATCACGCACGGGAATGAGCGTCGTCTCGGCGCGCTCGGCGGCCAACTGAGGAGAAACGTCGACGAAGGGGTCTTCGCCCGCGTTGTCGGCATCTACAATAACTTTAGTCTTGCTCGCGCCGAGATACGAATCCTGCGCAGCCTGAGCATCATCGAAAAGGCTGCCCTGCACGACAGGTGCACGCTGCGCCGCATCAATAGCCGGCTTGTCAAAAACGCCGGGCTGATCGCCCCAGGGCATCTCGTTCACATCTACATGGCGACGCTCTACAAACGCATGCGCGCGATCGCGTGCCGCCTGGAAAAAGTCGCTGACCGAGAACCCGATGACAACCAATCCGATAATGATGACACCGACGAGAACTACGTAGGAAATCGTCTTACCCAATGCGCTTTGCAATGCACTCGCGACAAACGCGCCGAGATAACCGCCGGACGTGACGAGCGCATCAGGCTCAAACATTCCCACAGTTGACAAATCGGTTAATGGGACCATGAGGGAAAGAATGCCCAGCACAGCAACGAGTATGAGAGCACCGCCAGAAAGCGTGCGAACGTTCAACGGCGAGCGGTCGCGCAAAAAGAGGCTAGCGGCAAACATGAGCATAGCGAGTGGTATCACATACGCACCCATACCGAATCCCAAATGAAAGAATCCGGAAATGGCGCCGGACACCGGCTCGCTAGAATTGCTGACAACCGCGATGAACGAAATCACCGAGATGACGGCAAGTATCACGGCGGCAATTTCTCGAGAGGCCCCATTGTCCATGAGCGGCTCGAGCTCACGTTGGGGAGCGGCATGCTTGCCTTCATTTGCTCGAAGGCTACGCGAGGCAGCCTTGCTGTTAGCTGCACGTTTGCCCTTTGAGGTCGTCTTCTGTTTTCCGTTGGCGGAGTTGGAGCGACCCAACTTACACCTCCATGACAACCGGGATGATCATGGGACGCGTGCGATTGTTATTCCAAATATAGTTGGAAACCGAATCGCGCACGGCCTTACGCAGCGCGTCGGTACCAGAGCTCGAGAAGTTGAACGAGCCCTTCTCGATAGCGCGGAGCACCGCGGCCTGAGCGTCGGCGGCAAATTGATCGTCGATGGGGAACGAAACGCCACGACCGGAAAACTCAACATTACCGATCTTCTTGCGCTTCATATCGAGCATGGCAACAACCGTTACCATGCCGTCACTTGCAAGCTTTTGACGATCGCGCAGCACGATGGGGTCGGTATCACCGATGCGCAGGCCATCGACATAGACCACGCCGCTCTCAACCGACTGACCGCGCTTGACGACGCCATCGCGCATCTCGAGCGTATCGCCGTTATCAAGGACAAAGATGTTGCTCGTAGGAACACCCATTTTCTCACCCAAATGCGCATGGGCACGAAGATGCACGGCCTCACCATGTACAGGCATGAAGTACGTGGGTCGCGTGAGTGCCAGCATGAGCTTGAGCTCTTCCTGGCTGGCATGACCGGAAACGTGAACCAAGGCACGGCTCTTGTCGTACACGTCGCAACCGAGTTTGGCAAGGCTATTGACGACCTGTTGAACAGCCTTCTCATTGCCGGGGACTGGAGTGGCGGAGATGATGACCGTATCGCCCTCGTGAATCGAAAGCGTTTTGTGCTCGCCGTTCGCCATACGCGAAAGCGCAGAGAGCGGCTCTCCCTGTGAGCCCGTGCACATGACGACGATCTTGTCCTCGGGAAGACCGTTGATATCGAAAGCATCTACCAAGTCGTGTTCATCAACGTTAAGGTAGCCCAGTTCACGCGCCACGCGCGTGTTGGTGAGCATGGAGCGGCCGGTCACCACGACCTTGCGCCCGCATTTCTTCGCGGCATCGCAAATCTGCTGCAAACGATGGATGTGGCTGGAGAAAGAAGCCACGAATACACGGCCCTTTGCGTTTTTGATGATGTGGAGCAGCGAGGGACCGACCTCCGCCTCGGACTTGGTAAAGCCTGGGACAGTGGCGTTTGTGGAGTCGGAAAGCAGCAGGTCGACACCCTGCTTACCCGCGCGTGCCAGCGAGGCGTAATCGGGCGTGACACCGTCGATGGGCGTCTGGTCGAGCTTGAAGTCGCCCGTATGCACGACCGTACCGGCAGGGGTCTTGAGATACACACCGAGTGCACCGGGGATCGAATGCGTCGTGGAGAAAAACTCGATGGAGAAGCACCCGAGATTTACATGCGAACCGCCCTTGACCTCACGGAACTGAGGTGCGCGGATCTTAAACTCGGCGAGTTTACCCTCAATGAAACCGAGCGTGAGTTTGCTCGAAAAGATGGGGACCTTCGAATTGAGATCCTGAAGAAGGTACGGCAGGGCACCAGTATGGTCCTCATGACCATGCGTGACGATGATGCCGCGAAGTTTATGCTCGTTCTCAAGCACATACGTGTAATCCGGCAGCACCAAATCGATACCGGGTTGGTTGTCGTCGGGGAACATGAGGCCCGCGTCGACCAGGAGCATATCCTCGCCGTACTCGAACGCGGTCATGTTCTTGCCAATACCATCAAGGCCGCCCAAGGGGATGATCTTGAGCGCTGGAGATTTTTTCTTCTTTTCAGCTGCCATGTAGGGTGTAGTTCCTTTCAGTTGCGTTTACACATCAACGGCAGGTCTCCCCCGCCGTACAGGTCATATGCAATGTGCGCGACAATCATCGACGCATACAAAACCCATTGTACCGAATAGACGGCATTGCGCTGGAAGTACACCAAAAGTACGGGCATCTGGAGAAGAGAACTTGAATACGGCAGTACGAAAAAACCCGAGCCGACATCGCCTCCAGCAGCTCAAATGAGCCACTCGGAAACGACGCCAACTCGGGTCGCAAAGAACGCGTCAAGCGTTAAGTCAACGCTTACTTCCTCGCGTCAAGCTTGGCCTGCGCAGCGGCAAGGCGGGCCAGCGGGACACGGTAGGGCGAGCAGGACACGTAGTTGACACCGGCGACGTTGAAGAAGCCGGAGATGGAAGCGGGGTCGCCGCCGTGCTCACCGCACACACCGAAGTGCATATCCGGGTTGACGGAACGGCCCTTATCAACTGCCATCTTGACGAGCTCGAGGACAGCCGGGTCGATGGTCTCGAACGGGTTGACCGGCAGGATCTTCTCGTGCAGGTACAGCGGGATGAACTTGGATTCGGCGTCATCACGGGAGAAGCCGAAGGTGGTCTGCGTCAGGTCGTTGGTGCCGAAGCAGAAGAACTCGGCGTACTGGGCGATCTGGTCGGCAACAACGCAGGCGCGCGGCAGCTCAACCATGGTGCCGATGGGGATATCGAGCTCGACATCGTACTCAGCGGCGATTTCGGCAAGCGTCTGCTCGATGACGGCGCGAACACGGACATGCTCCTCGGTAATGGAGACGAGCGGGACCATGATCTCGGGTCGAGGATCGAACCCATCGCGCTTGAGCTGCGCGGTAGCGGTGGCAATAGCACGCACCTGCATGAGCGGCAGGTCGGGATAGACGATGGACAGACGGACGCCGCGCAGGCCGAGCATCGGGTTGGATTCCGTCATGCCGTTGATACGACGGAGCAACGCCTGGCGCTCCTCGAGCTCCTTGCCGCTCAGGGCACCGGTCGCCTCAGCGCGGGCGATCTCGACCTCAAGCTCACGAGGATCGTCCAGGAACTCATGCAGCGGCGGATCGAGCAGGCGGATGACCATATCGCGGCCGGTCATCGTGCGAAGCATCTTCACGAAGTCGTCGGTCTGAACGGCCAGCAGGTCGTCAAGCGCCTTCTGGCGAACAGCTTCGTCAGCAGAGAGGATGAAGCTCTGGATGATCTGCTTGCGATCGCCCAAGAACATATGCTCGGTGCGGCACAGACCAATGGCCTCGGCGCCAAAGTCGAGAGCGAGCTCGGCATCGGCGGGGTTATCAGCGTTGACGCGCACATGGTAGGCACGGCCGTCGGTCTCATCGAGGCGGATTTCGTCTGCCCAGGACAGCATGGTGTCAAGGTCGCCCGTGATCTCTGCGGACGTAAGCGGAACGGCGCCCAGCACGACGATGCCCTGCGTGCCGTCAAGCGAGATGATGTCGCCCTCGTGCAAGATAACGTCGGAGCCCTCGATACGGACTTCCTTAGCGCCGGCATCGATGCGGAAGGTCTCGACGCCGCAGACGCAAGGGGTACCCATGCCACGGGCGATAACGGCAGCGTGGCTGGTCTTGCCGCCATGGCTGGTCAAAATGCCCTCGGCGACCGTCATACCCTTGAGGTCGTCGGGGTTGGTCTCCCAACGCACGAGAACAACCTTATGACCCTCATTGACGCGTGCGACGGCGTCATCAGAGGAGAAGACAACCTCGCCGACGGCGGCGCCGGGGCTTGCGTTCAGGCCCTTGGCCAGAATATCGAACTGAGCCGTCTTGTCGAACTGCGGATGGAGCAGCTGATCGAGCTGAGCCGGATCAATGCGCTTGACGGCCTCCTCCTTGGTGATGAGGCCCTCCTCCACCATGTCGATGGCGATCTTCAGTGCGGCAGTGGCGGTGCGCTTACCCACGCGGGTCTGCAACATCCAAAGCTTGCCCTGCTCGATGGTGAACTCGATGTCGCACATATCGCGGAAGTGGCCCTCGAGGATACCGAAGATGCGCTCGAGCTCCTCGCCTGCCTCGTGCAGCGCGGGGATCTTCTTGAGGTCGGAGATCGGCTCGGTGTTGCGGATACCGGCGACAACGTCCTCGCCCTGAGCGTTGACCAGGAAGTCACCATAGAACTCGCGAGCGCCACTTGCAGGGTTGCGCGTAAAGGCAACGCCGGTGGCAGAGGTATCGCCCTTGTTGCCGAAGACCATGGACTGAACGTTGACGGCAGTGCCGAGGTCATCGGGAATCTTGTTGAGTGCGCGGTAAAGAACGGCGCGCTCGTTCATCCAGCTGCCGAAAACGGCCTGGATGGCAAGACGAAGCTGGAGCATCGGGTCGCTCGGGAACACGACCTTTCCATCGACGACGATCTCGGGATACTGCTCGGGATCGACATGCTCGGAGACGATCTGCTTGAACTCAGCCACAAGCTCGCGCAGGTCCTGCTCGGCAAGCTCTGCATCGGAACGGACACCGGCGACGAGACGCTTCTCGGTCAACGCGTTCTCAAAGAGGTCGGAGTCGACACCGAGAACGACATTGGAAAACATCTGCACGAAGCGACGGTAAGAGTCCCAAGCAAAACGGGGGTTCTCGGTCTGCGCAATGAGGCCCTGAACGGACTCGTCATTCATACCGAGGTTCAAAACCGTATCCATCATGCCGGGCATGGAGAACGGGGCACCGGAACGGACGGAAACGAGCAGCGGGTCGTCGGCGTCACCCAGACGCTTGCCCATGCGCTCTTCCATGTCTGCAAGTGCGACCTTAATCTCGTCAAGAACGCCCTCGGGCCAAACGTTGCCGGCGTTGGAATACGCCATGCAGGTCTGGCAGGTCACGGTAAAGCCGCCAGGCACCGGCAAACCGAGGCGTGCCATCTCAGCAAGGTTAGCGCCCTTGCCGCCAAGCATGAATTTCATCGAGGCGTTGCCTTCGGTGACATCGGCGCCCGTGCGATCGGCACCGAAGCGATAAACGTGCTGTTCCATGTTTACCTTGTCTCCCTTTCCCTGTCTCTTACGAGACGTTTCAATATCTCCCCGCGTTGAAAACGTGGGTTAGGGAGCACTATACGGACCAAACAACTCTGAAATTTGCAGAGAATAAGAGGGTCCGTAGGCGGTTATAAATTGTGAGCAAGCGGTTTTGCACGTGGTCATCTTGTGGGGATACCACTGATGACGTGGAGATAGTCTGTGCAGAGTATTTACGCCATGTTTCGGCGTGCACGAGCCGCCGCAACAAGCTCAATGCGCGAAATGATCTCCGACGCCGTCTCCTCGATGGCTCGCTTGTCCGTTCGAACGATGAAACAGCCCAGACGGCGCATGAGCGCATGGGCCTCATCCATCTCAAGCGAAACGTGCTCGGGACTCGCATACGTACCCGTAAAGCCACGCGCGACTTCCTCGCCAATACGTGTCTGGCGAATGCTCGATACGACGTTCGTGGTCGAAATCAAACCGAAGAGCTTTGCCGGGTCGATGTCGTACACCGAAGCCGGAGGCTCGACGCCGTGCATGAGCGGGATGTTGGCAACACGGTAGCCCTGGAAGGCAAGGTACATGGAAAGCGGCGTTTTGCCCGTGCGCGAAATGCCAAGCAGCACGATTTCGGCACGGGAAAGATCATCTGCCCCCCTGCCGTCATCGTGCTCGACAAAATATTCCATGGCCTCGATACGCTCAAAGTAACGCTCGTCGACGCGGTGAGTCACGCCGGGTATGCCTTTGGGCGTCATACCGGTAAGGCCTGCTACGAGGGAGATTGCTGGGCCTAAAGCGTCAATGAAGGGGATGTCATGCGTGTTCAAGTAGATTGAAACATCCTTGCTCAGAGCCGGTGAAGCGATAGTCTGGATGACCGCGAACTTACCCGATTCATACGCAAACTCGGCAAAATGCTCCTCCACCTGCGAGATGCTGGTGATTTTGCTTAAACGGACAATGCGTGCGGCATCAGCATCAAACTGGCCAAGTGCTGCCAGTGCGAGCCCGTGGGCAGTGTTACCCAACGCATCGGAAATGATGAGAATCGTGCGCTCGATATTCTGCGCCGTGGGATCGAACTGAAGCATGGCCACCTCTTAATCTCGGGTTATTTACGAGCGAGCTCGCCGATGTTGGCGATACCGGCAAATACTGCTTCGAATCCGTTAAGCAAACGGAGACGGTTATCGCGAAGTGCGGGGTTCTCGTCCATGACCATGACGTCATCGAAGAAGGCGTCGATGGGCTCACGCAAAGATGCAAGCGATGCAATGACAGCCGTGAAGTCCTTAGAAGCCAAGGCGTCGGAAACCTGCTCGCGCACTCGGCCCGTCGCCTCGTACAGCGCCTTCTCGGCCTCGCCCATAAGCGATTCGTCAACCTCGACGCCAAGCTCGGCATTAGCAAGATGCGCGGCACGAGCATAGGCGGTGGCAAGGTTGTCGAACGCCGCACGATCGTTGGCACGAGCATCTTCAAGCGCATGGGCAAGATCGAAGTAATCGGTCGGAACCGTAACGGAACCGGCGGAAACGGCGGAAACCGTGTCGGCGGCGATCTTCTCGTCACGCGCCATCTGCTCCATACGGCCCTTGATGAACGCGCACGCCTGCTTGGAAACGGCCGTCTTATCGAACTCAAGACCCTGCTCAAGGTAGGCATCCAGGGCGGCGTCGATCAGAGCCTCATAACCGCACTTCAAGCGGCTGCGCAAAATGTTCAGCACGCCGATTGCAGAGCGACGGAGGGCAAACGGGTCCTTAGAGCCAGTGGGCGGCTCGTCAATGGCAAACATGCCCGCAATGGTATCGAGCTTGTCCGCCACGGCGACGATACAACCGGCAATGCCCTCGGGCAGATCATCACCGGCAAAGCGGGGACGATAATGATCGCGAATGGCTGCGGCGACCTCGGGGCTCTCCCCCGCCGCAGCCGCATAATAGCCGCCCATGACACCTTGCTGGCTCGTGAACTCGACGACAGCGGAGGAAACAAGGTCGGCCTTGGCGAGATGCGCGGCACGCTGGGCATCCGAGGCGGAACTTGCCCCGATACGAGCCTCATGGGCGATTACAAGCGCAAGATCTTCCATGCGCTCTGACTTTTGCAGCACGGTGCCGAGCTTCTTTTGGAAACCGACGCTCGACAAACGCTCGCGGAACGTTTCGAGTGAAACCTTGAGGTCCTCGTCATAGAAGAACTTGGCATCATAGAGGCGGGCGCGCACCACGCGCTCGTTGCCGTCGACGACCGTATCGCTCACATCCGGATTGCCGTTGGAGACGACTACGAACGCGCGGGTCAGCTTGCCGTCCGCGTCGTATGTGGGGAAATAGCGCTGGTTAGACAGCATGGACTCGCAGATGATCTCCTGCGGTACGGCAAGGAACTCCTCGTCGAAGCGACCGACGAGCACCGTGGGCCATTCACACAGGTTCACGACCTCATCGAAAATCTTCTTCGGGGTGTCGACGCGCAGGCCAAGCTCGTTTTGAATCTTCTCGATACCGGACTGGATGGCAGCACGGCGCCGCTCGGCGGAAAGCACGTATGCGTCTTCGAGCACCTGCTCATAGACAGCCGGACATGCGACCACATGATCGCCAGGGGCAAGCACGCGGTGACCGCGCGTGGTGTTGCCGCTCGTAACATCGGCAAAGTGGGCGGGCACGACCTCCTCGCCAAACAAGCAACACATCCAACGAACGGGACGAACGAAGGTCGCACGCTCAGAGCCCCAACGCTGGCTGCGATAGTTGGGCCATTCGATAGCAGGGATAAGCTGCTCAACCACACGTGTCAGGATCGGCATAGCGGGTTCAGAGGGAATGTTCTGCTCGGCAAAGACATACTCATTGCCGTCGGCTTCCGCACGGCGAACGAGCTCGGAAGCGGCAATGCCGTTCTTGCGGGCAAAACCCTCAGCCGCCTTAGTCGGATTACCATCGGCGTCAAAAGCGATCTTTGCAGAAGGTCCGCGCAAAACGGAATGGATTTCTTCGGTCGCTTCGGCGACGTCGGAAACGAGAGCTGCTAGACGACGCGGAGAAGAGATGATGCGGACATCGCCATGAGCGAGCCCCGCCTCATCGAGACCCTTGACCACAAGGGTTTTCATCTGCGAAACGGCATTGTTGAGCGGAGCGGAGGGCATCTCCTCAACGCCCAGTTCAAGCAGGAAATCACGAGTGGACATCATTTATGCCACCTCCCCTTCCGAAGATGCGGCATCGGTTGTGCCATCTCCAGCGACTTCGGCCAGGTACGATTCACAGCAAGCCTTGGCAAGCGTACGCACGCGTAGGATGTATGCCGCGCGCTCCGTCGCGGAAAGGGCGCCGCGGGCGTCAAGCACGTTGAAGCTGTGGCTGCACTTCATCACACAGTCGTAGGCGGGCAACGGTAGCTTTGCGTCGAGGCAGCTGTGACACTCAGCCTCGAAGTCGTCGAACTTCTGGCGCATCATTTCGACATTGGCAACTTCGAAGTTGTAAGCCGAGAACTCGCGCTCGTTCTCGAGGAAGACGTCGCCATACGTCATAGGGGTGCCATCGGGCAGATAGCTCCAAACCAGGTCGTACACGCTCGTGACGCCCTGGGCATACATGGCGATGCGCTCGAGGCCGTAGGTGATCTCGACGGGCACGGGATCGCACTCGATGCCACCGACCTGCTGGAAGTACGTGAACTGCGTAACCTCCATGCCGTCGAGCCACACTTCCCAGCCAAGGCCCCAGGCACCGAGGGTCGGGCTCTCCCAGTCGTCCTCGACGAAACGCACGTCATGTTCGGCGGGATTGAGGCCGATGGCGGTCAACGAATCGAGGTACAGCTCCTGGGAGTTCTCGGGGCTCGGCTTGATGAGCACCTGGAACTGATAATAATGCTGCATGCGGTTGGGGTTCTCGCCATAACGGCCGTCAGCCGGACGGCGGCACGGTTGAGGATAGCAGGTACGCCAGGGCGCCTTGCCCAAACTGCGCAGCAAGGTGGCCGTATGGAAGGTGCCGGCACCAACCTCGGAGTCATATGGCTGCATAACCGTGCAGCCATGGCTCGCCCAGTAGGCCTCCAGCTTGAGAATCATGTCTTGGAAGGTCAATGCGTTCGGATTCATCCCGCGCTACTCCCCCTTATCGAGCTTTGAACATACAAGAGGGCATTTTAGCAAGTTTTACAAGCAAAACATGGTGCACGGAAAACGAGGACGGCATTTACAGATGCCCTACAGTACCCCGATGCGGTCGAGGGGCCAGTAACGGAAGAACGCAACGCCGATGAGGTTCTCTTTAGGCACGGGGCCGAAGTAGCGCGAATCCGCTGAATTCTCGCGGTTGTCACCCATCACCCAAATGAAGCCTTCGGGAACCGTATACGGATAAATGATTTGACCCACCGAGTCTGTGGGAACCAGCTCATATGTCGTCCCCACCGTATACGGCTCGTCAAGGGGGACGCCATCGACGTACACAACACCGTCGATGAACTCGATTGTCTGGCCTTCAGTCGCGACAACGCGCTTGATGAGCGTTTCGTGCTCTGCACTTGGTTCGACATTTTTGAAGACGACGATGTCGCCCACTTCGACATCCTGGCCGAGATTGAGCGTCACCTTTTGAGCAAAAACGTTGTCGCCAACGTGGATGGTCGGCTCCATCGAGCCGGAGGGAACCGTGAAGGGCGCCATCACAAAGGTGCGGACAAGCGCGAAAACCGCAAACGCGATAAGGAAAACGCCAACCCACTCTAGGAAATTCTTCAAGAAGATCTTGAATTTACTTGGCCTCGTATCCCGCACGTTCGGAGCAAAATGCTGAGGCGGACGGTCGTATTCATTCATGCGAATCTCCATGGAATCGGTCAATAAGCTCCTGTGCACGTTCAAGCTCTTCATCGGTCAAGCGTGCAGAGGCAATCAGATCGGGACGCCAACGGCAGGTGCGCTCGAGCGCGTTGGCACGGCGCCACGCATCGACCTTTGCGTGATCGCCCGAAAGCAACACCTCGGGAACCGCATGTCCCATAAAGTCGGCTGGACGCGTGTACTGCTCATACTCGAGCAGCCCTCCGTCGTCTGCCGTGGAAAACGATTCGTCGACGCTACCCATCTCGTTGCCAAGGGCACCAGGCAGCAGGCGCACAATCGCGTCGGTTACGACCATGGCGGGCAGCTCTCCGCCCGTAAGAACGTAGTCGCCGATGGACAGACGCTCGTCAGCCAAATCATATGCGCGCTCATCCATGCCCTCATAGCGACCGCACACAAACAAAATGCGCTCCGTCGCAGACAAGCGCCGGGCGACCTGCTGGGTAAACGGCTCGCCGCACGGGGTGAAAAACACCACGCGGGGCTTGACATCGCCCTGATTCGCAATGGCGGTAATGGCCTCATATAGGGGTTCGACCTTCATGAGCATGCCCGCACCGCCGCCAAACGGAGCATCATCCACCGTGCGATGGCGGTCGTGCGTCCAATCGCGCAAGTCATACGACTTAAAATCGAACAGACCTTTGGAGCGTGCGCGCCCCATAATCGACGTCGACATATACGGTTCAAAGAGCTCGGGAAAGACCGAGAGGGTCTCGAAGAGCATGAGCACTTCCCTTACAGGTTACAGGTCGAGCAGGCCATCCATTATGCACACGGCGATGGGGCCTTCATGCGGAATCTCGCACAGAACGTCTTCGATGACGGGAATGAGCACCTCGCCGTGGTCAGAGCCATCAACGACCCACACGTCGTTTGCCGGTGTCTCCATAATGCTTTGGATGGTACCGAGCGAACCATGGCGCTCATCGACAACCTCGCGGCCGATCAAGTCGTCATACGCGACGTCAAAGGGGTCAAGGTCAAGATCGGACTCGAGCGCCAACACATAGCAGCCCGTCAGACCCTCAGCATCATCCAGGGTACGGCTGCATGAGAACAAAATACGCGCTCCGTCAGGAGCCTCGGAAATCGACCTGACCGTCGAAAAGCGCTCACGCTTGAACGCGGGAGGCGTCAAAGACACGCGCATTCCCTCAACGAGTAAAAGAGGAAGGCCCCGCAGCGGTGCCACGAGAACCTCCCCCTTGGTCCCGTGCGGGCGAACCACACGGGCAATATTTTTGTATTGAGCCGGCACGGGGGTTTAGCCCATGACCTCAACCTCGACGGACGTGTCGAGGCGAGCGGCCAATGCACGGGCAAGCGTGCGAATGGCCTTAATGGTGCGACCGTGACGGCCGATAACCTTGGCAACGTCGCCATCGGCGACGGTGACCTCGATCGTAGAGGAACCGACCCCGTCGATGACCTCGAGACTCACACCATCAGCGTCATCGACGATGTTGACGACGAGATACTCGACCAGATCCGCGATACGGTCGGAGACAAACTCCTCGGCATCGGTTGCGTCAACAGCGGTCTCGACGTCCAGCTCGGAGATCAACTCTTCAGACACCGTTACTCCTCAGCGCCCTCAGCAGCCTCGGCGGCGGCAGCAGCCTCCTCCTCAGCCTTGCGAGCGGCCTCCTCGGCCTCCTTGGCAAGCTGCTTCTTGGACTTCTTGGGGGCGGCGGCAACCTTCTCGCCCTCATTGGCGGCCTTCACCAGAGCGGCGACGGCATCGGTGAGCTGAGCGCCCTTGGACTGCCAATCAGCGATCTTCTCAAGGTCAAGGGAGATGACCTTCGGGTTGGTCATGGGGTTGTAACGACCGACCTCCTCGATGGGACGGCCATCACGACGGGTGCGGGAATCGGCCACGACGACGCGGTAGTACGGACGCTTCTTAGAGCCGTGACGGGCAAGGCGAATCTTGACTGCCAATGCAAACTCCTTCACTTGCGCAGCACTCAGCTGCTTTTCCATAAACAGGACAATCTACATGCCAACGACTTGACGGGAAGCATGTGAGACCGGCTTCATTAGGAAAGTCGCAAGCAATTCAGTATCTTATCCGAGTTTGCGCGGAATGCAAGCAAGTTCACGCAGCGTACATCCCTCATTTTAGGTATACTCATCACATGGACGACATCGAACATACATACGGTTTTCCCACAGCACCCTGCTCGGAGATTTCCGAGCAGACGCTCGATGCCACCACGCTCGCGTCGGGTCTATTCGGTTCGTGGAGCGGGCCGGCCATCGGGCTCATGGATCTCGATGCGTTTTTTGCCAGTGTGGAACAGCTCGATCATCCCGAATGGCGCGGTAAACCTGTAATCGTGGGCGGTAGTCCCGAACGCCGCGGTGTCGTTTCGACGTGTTCGTATGAGGCACGCGTGTTTGGAGTTCACTCTGCCATGTCCTCTGCGCAGGCAAAACGCCTGTGTCCCCAAGCCATTTGGACACCGGGACATTTTGGCAGATACCGTGAGATGAGCGCTGCCATCATGGATATCTTGGCAGACGAAACCCCCTTCGTCGATCAAGTTTCCATCGACGAGGCATTCTTCGATATCTCCCCTGGCAGGTTTTCGGCAGAAAGCCCCCTCGCCATCGCACGGCGCATCTCGAATCGCGTCGCAAAGCTGGGCGTGACCTGCTCCATTGGACTGGGCTGCAACAAAACGGTTGCGAAAATCGCCAGCGAACGCGAAAAACCACGTGGGCTCACCGTTGTACTCCCCGGTACGGAGGCAGGATTTTTGGCCCCACTGCCCGTGCGCGCCATGAGTGGAATTGGAAAGGCCGCGGAAAAGGCCCTTGTCCAGGTGGGGATCCGTACGCTCGGTCAACTTGCCGAGGCATCGGACACGCTGCTCTCCCCCATCTTCGGTATCAACGCCGACCTTATGCGCATGCGTGCGGCGGGTAAAGAAGTGAGCGAGGTCACACCCTACGATACGCCCGAGGACGTCAAATCGATCAGCAACGAGCGCACGTTTGCCTCCGATCTCACCGACCGCGCGGATATCGAAGCCGCAATCATCCTGTTGGCGGAGTCGGTGGGTCGGCGCCTGCGTCGTAAGAATCTTGCGGGACGCACCGTCACACTCAAACTCAAATACTCCTATGGTGAAGGACGCACTATCCAACGCAAGCTCGCCCATCCCACCGATGACGAGAACGTGTTCGCACCTGTGGCGATCGAGCTTTTGGGGAACATCTGGTCGGAAGGAACCCATGTACGGCTGGCGGGAATCGGCATTAGCGATTTCCATGACGAGGAAGGCATCCAAACGGACCTGTTCTGTGAGGTGGACGAACGCGGCGCGATGTCAAGTGAGCGCCGCAAGCTCTCTGTGACCATGGATGCCGTACGCGACAAGTTCGGAACTGACGCCGTAACGTTCGGCCGAGCCACGCGCTTTAACGGAGAACTGGTCGATCCGTCCAAATTCCTCAATCAGAACAAACCGAACGATTGAGTTCGACGTCACGCAATCTATCGAATATGCCCAGGAGCCGATTGGACACCTGGTCATATTCAGTAAACGAGACGTTGAAATCTCAGAGCGCTCGTCACAACAAATGACGAGATGGTGATCCTATAGCTCAACGGTAGGCGCATCGCCCCACAGCTTCTCGAGACGATAATACGCGCGAGCCTCGGGCGTGAAGGAGTGAACGATCACCGAGCCATAATCCATGAGAATCCAAGAGCGCTCTTCACGGCCTTCGATGGAGAAGGGGTGCTCGTCGCTGCAATGCTGAGCCACACGCTCCTCAACCTCGTCGACAATGGCATCGACCATGCGGGTATTGGAACCCGTGGCAATGACGAAGTAATCGCACACGTCGGAAAGCTCGGTAAGATCGATGATGCAGACGTCCTCGGCGCCCTTGAACTCTGCAGCTGCCGCAGCGGTACGAGCAACATCAAGGGCAGACACACCTGTGCTCGAAGGCGTGGCAGCACTCCGTTCCACGGATGCCGTGGAACCTTCCTCGACCTCTTCGGTTTTCTTCGCCGGAATGCTCGCCGCATACTCAAGGAGCTGGGCATCGGTCATATCAGTCATATGCAAGCCTTTCAAACTGAATCAATGGCAACGTGTTTGCGCGTAGGCATTATAAATGTCAACGGCAGTGGGATACAAATATCGTCCGCCCGAAATCACATAGACGAGTCCTTGGGAAAACGTCTTGAAAAACAGTTCCTCAAGAGGCGCTTCACCAACCATGGACCGCAGGTCATCGGCATACGAGCCGAAGCGATGGGGCTCGATGGCATCCGCTACGAAGACGACCATGTCGAGCGGGGTCATATCGCAGGCTCCCACGGTATGGCGAGCAATTGCCTGCAACACTTCTTGAGATAATTCAGGAAAGATGTGCGGCAACTCGCACGCAGCAACGGGGCCGTGAAGCAAGCCCACTGCGGCAACGGGAGACCCTGCAACCTCGATACCGAATTGAGCGGCGCGAGCAAGCAGGTCATGGTCGTCGAGCACCTTGTCCCAGTCGTGTAGCAGGCCGGCAACCGCCGCATCAAATACATTAACCCCATAGGTTTGAGCCAACATGATGGAAGTTTCCGTTACACCCAGGGAATGCTCATAACGACGTGGCTTGTCTTTCATGCGCGTGCGCAGCATATCGCGCATGCGCGCAAGGGTTACTTCTTGATCGGGCGTGAAAGCCATGCTACTCCTCGACAGGTAGGTACAGTGAATTCTTGCGAATGTATCCGATGACGGATTCACTCGTGAGATACCGGATGCTCTTTCCTTCGGCAATACGCTCACGAAGATGCGTGGAGCTGATGGCAAGAGCAGGTATCTCGATGTAGTGTACGTCAATGTTCAGCCCCGCGGCGGTAATGTGCGCCTTAGCGGTTTCGATGTCGTAGCCGGGACGCGTTGCGGCGATAAGCGTCGCCAAATCACCGATCTGCTCGGCGTTATGCCAAGAGACGATGTCCATAATGGCATCGGCACCGGTAATGAAGTACAGCTCGACGTTTTCGGGATATCGAGCGCGCAGCTCACGAAGCGTATCGACCGTGTAGGTCACACCCGCGCGGTCGATTTCGAACCTACTCGCCACAAATGCCGGATTGGCTGCCGTGGCGAGAAGCGTCATAGCATAGCGATCCTCGCCACTCGACACATGACGGTCTTGCTTGAAAGCGGGAACGCCGGCAGGCATGAACAAAACCAAATCCAGATCAAGCGCCTCGCGCGCCTGTTCAGCGGTAACGAGATGGCCGTAGTGGATGGGATCGAACGTACCGCCCATGATACCCAGGCGATACGTACGTGCAGGGTAGCTTCCCAACGGTGGCAGCACAGGAGCAGGGCTATTCATCGCTCTCGTTCTCCTCATCGGCTTCAGCCAGCTCGTCTTCAGCAACGTCAAGATCGATCACATCAACCTCAAAGGCCTCATCGCCTTCAAAGTCATCGTCGTTTTCGTCATCGAATCCCTCGAAATTGAAGGCATAGCCCAAGATCCTGACTTCATCGCCCGTTCGACAACCCGCCTTTGCGAGAGCATCGTCAACGCCCATGCGCGCCATACGATGCTGCAGGTAGATAACGGCTTCCTCGTTCTCCCAGTCAGTCTGGACGACCATGCGCTCGACATTGGTTCCAACCACACGCCATGCACCGGGCTCCTCGAGCTCCACGGTGAAGCGCTTATCGCGCGACTTGCGTGCCCGCTCCCATTTCTCCTCGTCAAAGGCGGGCTCGGCAGCCTGTTCCTCAGCCAAAGCACGACGCAGCTCACTCACGCGCTCACCGCAGGCGAGCATGAGCGTTTGAAGCCCGGCACCCGTGAGCGCGGAAACTGCGAAGAACTCGTGACCGTCGGCAAGGGCAGCTTGCTTGAGCTGCTGCACACGCTCGGTCATACCCGAAGCATCGCACTTGTTCGCAACAACAATCTGCGGACGGTCGGCCAAATCGGCAGCATAACGACGGAGCTCATCGTTGATGATGTGATAATCCTCAACGGGATCGCGACCCTCGTAGGAACCCGTGATATCGACAACATGCAAGATGAGCGCCGTACGTTCGACATGACGCAAGAACTGGTGACCCAAGCCCTTGCCTTCGGCCGCGCCCTCTATCAATCCTGGGACGTCTGCAACCACATAGGAGTACTCCCCCGCACGCACCATGCCGAGGTTCGGGACAAGCGTGGTAAAGGGGTAATCGGCGATCTTGGGTCGTGCGGCGCTCATGCGTGCGATGAGGGACGACTTGCCCACGCTCGGGAAGCCGACAAGCGCGGCATCGGCCATGAGCTTCATCTCAAGCTCAATCCAATGCTCAATGGCGGGCTCACCCTTCTGGGCAAACGCAGGAGCACGACGCGTGGAGGTGACGAAATGGGGGTTGCCCAAGCCACCTGTACCACCTGGTGCGACAACCGCGCGTTCCCCATCATGTGTGAGATCGGCAATCTCGTGCAGCGGCTCCATCGTCACGGGATCGAGCTCGCGCACAACGGTGCCCATGGGCACCTTGAGTACCAAGTCGGCACCGTCGGCACCGTCCTTTTTGGAACCCTTGCCGTGCGTACCCGACTCAGCCCTGAAGTGATGCTTGAATCGATAGTCGATCAACGAGGAAAGCTGGGCGTTCGCCTCGATAATCACATCGCCGCCGTGACCGCCATCGCCTCCATCGGGTCCGCCCTTGGGAACGAAGGCCTCGCGCCTGAACGACATGCAACCGGCGCCGCCGTCTCCGCCTTTGACATTGATACGGCAAATATCTGTGAACTGGGACATCGAAGCCCCTCCTCATCGTAAGCGACAGCGAACATGCCAGCCAGCGATTGGAAGCCCAGCAGCCCGCAGTTCGTATTCCGTGTTCCACCTTACCAAAAAGGGAGACCCCCAGCGCCATGCGCAGAGGGTCTCCCAAAAGATGCAAATGCAGAAAGGGTGGACTAAGCCTCAACGATCGGAAGGACGTTCACGCGGTGCTTGGTGCCCCTGGTGAACTTAACCTTGCCCTCGACGAGCGCGAAGAGGGTGTCGTCCTTGCCACGACCGACGTTCTCGCCGGGGTGGATGTGAGTGCCGTTCTGGCGGACGAGAACCTCGCCGGCCTTCACGGTCTGACCGTCATAACGCTTGGTGCCCAGACGCTGGCCGCGAGAGTCGCGACCGTTGCGGGAGGAACCGAGACCTTTTTTGTGTGCCATGTCAGGTACCTGCTCTCTAAAACTCTACGGTGAAACTGCGTCTACTCAGCGACGGGAGCCTCGGGCTCCTCGACCTTGGTGGTCTTCTTGGCGGCAGCGCGGGACGTAGCCTGAACCTTGGTGATCTTCACCTTGGTGAGCTGCTGACGATGGCCCTTGAGGCGGTGATAGCGCTTACGCTTGTGGAACTTGTAGACGAGCTGCTTCTCGCCCTTGAACTGCTCCAGAATCTCAGCAGTGACCTTAGCCTTGGCGAGCTTGGCAGGATCCGTGACGATCTTCTTACCATCGTTGAGGAAGAGAACGGGAAGCTCGACCTTGGAGCCAACCTCGCCCTCAATCTTCTCGACGGTGATGACGTCATCGGTGGCGACTTTATACTGCTTGCCGCCGGTAGAAACGATTGCGTACATGTTCTTGCCCTTCATGCATCAGTTCGTGCAACAGTCGGATATGGTAACAGGACGATTATGGCGCGTCAACAGGTAATTTGAACGTTCTCCCTGCATATTCACAGGTTCGACAAAGCCCCGATGGGCGATTGTTTGAGCAGACTGCCTTCGGGAACCTCGGGCTTCATCTCGAGCGGCGCGTGGGTCTCGCCCTGCTCGTCAACAATATACTGTCCGACGCGCTCGACATTATAGCTCTTTATAACCGAAAGCTGCTGGATTCCCGTTGATACGATCTCCTCCCCCACGCCCGGCTCTACACCGCGCAAGGCTTGGTCGAGCGCGGCAAGAATGATCTCAGGTCGAAGTGACCCCTCGTTATCGCAATGGGTTGCAAGGGCGACATAGACGTGCGCATCCTCCCCATTGGCGAGCGCGATCGACTCAAGCGTGCGGGCGATGTCAAGTTCCTTGTGCTTCTTGCCGCGTGTGTAGGGAATTGTTCCGCGAGCGCGCAAGGTGTCAAACGACTGGCGCAGCTCCTCGATATTTGGAGCGCTTCCATCCTTGAAGAACAGTTCAATGAGGTAATCGACACGCGTTATTTCGGCGGTGAGCGCCGGACGGCGGAGTTCCACGTAACCTGCGCAAAGCGGCTGCAAATCCATGGGCGCACTGATGCGAAGGCGATCGAGTGCATCGGTAACCGAAACGAGCTCGTTGAGATACACGTCGAAATATTCGCAGGTGGACGAAGTACCCACAGGTAACGCCGAGGTATAGGCGATGCGCATGTGCGGCGAGAAGCCCTGCGTGACGGCATATGGGAGTTTGGCGCGGCGAACAATCTGCTCAATGGTATGAATGACCTCGAGATGCCCGAGGTATTTCAGGCGGCCCTGTTTGACGAAGGCCACACGCAGACGGAACAGCGTTTGCTCGGAAGCGTTACTCATACGCGCTCACCCACCAAGACATTTTCGGCATGCAACGTCGGGCAGATACCGCAACCCGTGCAGGACGTGCGCGTGCAATCGGGTGTGGTCTCAGCCTTAAGCGAGCGACGGTATTCACGCTGCAGGAAGCCACGTGAAACGCCGGGGCTTACATGCTCCCAGGGCAATCGCCAATCGAGCTCGTACGGCGTCTGGGCGATCTCTCGCAAATCGAGTCCGCATTCGGCAGCCGCCTCTTCCCACCACTCGAGATGGAATTGCTCAGTCCACGCGTCGAAACGCTGACCTCGGCGCCAAGCCGCCTCGATGAGCGGGGCGATATCGCGCCCGCCACGCGACATGACAGCCTCAAGCAAGGAGGTATCCGCGTCGTGGTAATGCACGCGGACGGCACGGTTCTTCACACTGCGCAGCAGCAACTGCTGGCGGCGCTTGACCTCCTCGTCGGGCGTCTGACCGCACCACTGGAACGGCGTTTGCCCCTTAGGGATGAACACCGAGACGGAAATCGAAACGGAGATGCCACCGCGTTGCTCCTTTGGAACGACTTCGCGTGCAATTTCGAGCGTATGATCGGCGAGGTTTGCGATGGCAACGATATCCTCGTCCGTCTCGCCCGGCAGACCCATCATGAAATAGAGCTTCACACGTCGCCATCCAGCCTCGAAGGCTGCACGGGTGGCACGTTCGAGGTCTTCTTCCGTCACATTTTTGTTGATGACATCGCGCAGGCGCTGGCTTCCCGCCTCGGGGGCAAAGGTAAGCCCGCCCTTCTTTTCGCCTGCAACCGCCGCTGCCATATCGACTCCAAAAGAGTCGAGACGCTGGGAAGGAACGGAGATCGAAGTGCCCGTGTCACTCAGACGTGCGTTGAGACGGTTGAGAATCTCCTCGCAGCACGAATGATCGGTCGTAGACAGCGAGTTGAGTGAAACCTCATCGTAACCCATAGACGAAAGACCGCGCGTCACCGCACTGACCACCTGATCGGCAGAGCGCTCGCGCACAGGGCGATACGTCATGCCCGCTTGGCAAAAGCGACATCCGCGCGCACACCCGCGCAGCACCTCGATGGAAAGGCGATCCTGAACGATCTGCGCATAGGGAACAACCGTCTGCGGAACAGGGTTCGTTGCGCCAAAATCCTTGACCACGCGCTTATATACCACGGGAGGTACATCCTCCCCCGCCTTGGGCACGGTATAGCCGTGAGCCGAACAGGGCTCGTCAAAGCGCACCTCATAGAGCGACGGTACGTATACGCCGCCAACGTGGGCAAGCTCTCGCAACATCCGCGCGCGCGGAACGCCCGCATCGCGCAACTCGCGGTGGCGCTGGCAAAACTCGACGATCTGTTCCTCACCCTCGCCGATCAACATGCAATCGAAGAACGGGGCAAGGGGCTCGGGATTATACACGGACGGACCGCCGCAGATGACGATGGGGTCATCCTCGCCGCGATCGGCGGCATAAAGTGGAATACCGGCCAAATCAAGGCCCTCGAGGTAATTGGTGCATGCCATCTCGTGCGGAACATGGAATCCCACAACGTCGAAGGACGCGATGGGCGCCGCTCCTTCGAGCGACAACAACGGAACATGGGCCTCACGCATGGCATCAGCCATATCCATCCAGGGGATGTAGCCGCGCTCACAGGACAGGCCCTCGGTCTCGTTGAGGTTGCGGTAGAGGATCGCAATGCCCTGGTTGGGCAAACCGACCTCGTACACGTCAGGGTAAATCAAAACGCAGCGATGTTCAGCCTCTGGCTTGTAGAGCGATCCCCACTCATGATTGATGTAGCGCGTTGGTTTTTCAACGCGCGCAAGCAAGGGCTCAAGCTCGGAAAATCGATTCTCGTAGATAACCTTCATGTATCAAAACCCTACTAGTCTGCCAATACGACGGATGTGGACGCGGAACTCTGCCCGTCACGCATGTCCTTCACGGCACCAACGGCATCCTTCACATACATATAAGCGGTTCGAATCGCCTCGTTAACACGCGTGTAATCGACATCGCGTTCGTAAAGCGCACAGAGGGCTCGGCCGACACCGTATGTGCCCGCACCGCCCATAAGTGCCTTTACCGCAAAACCCGCGTGCCCCGCGTGTTTGACAAGCTCGCGCGTCACCGCACGCATAGCGAGTGCGGCGGCAAAGATGGCAGCGGCCTCGTATCCTCGCTCGATGCGCAGCGGTTTTCCAAATACGGCCGCAAGCTGCAGCATCATGCCCATCTGTGCGGCGGTCATGACGGGAAAATCAGCACCGGGGATGAAGAACAGGGCGCCGGTAACCATATTCCCCATAGCGGCAGATGAAATGATGCGGTTAGCGGCGGCGATACGCATGAAGGGGAAGTTTGCGGCAAACGCCGTGGATTTTTCAGTACGGTCGAGAATCCAACGAGCAAGGGTATCGAGCAGGTGTACCTCGTCCGTAGCGGCGATAAGACCCAGCATGCGATTGTCCTGCTGAACGAAGGGAACCTCGACACTTGACTCGGAGATGATCGCCGTAGGGATGCCTGCAATCACAATGGACTGCACCTGCTCTTGCAGATACGAAGACCCACAGGAAAGCACCAGGGCAACATCGGTGTCGGGCTTCACCGTGAGCGGCTCGGCGCTCAGACGCGCCACGCGCACGAGCGCCGCAGTCGTTCGAGGCACAAAGGCATCGCGAATAGTCTCAATCAAAAAGGGCGTGGCATTCTCGTCAACGAAAACCGCAACGCGTACGGGCGTGTCGGCGTCACCTTGCACGGACGCACCGAGTTTGAACGTGCTAACCACCTTATCGAAAGGAATGTTCATCGTTGTCTCCTTTCCGTCTTGAGAAAAACCGAATATGCGCTTTGCACGAGAACCGCGTCAAAATCCCATCCGAACAAACAAGCGCTACAGCGTCTTTCCATGCGAGCGCCAAATCGATTGAACAATACCAAAGGCCGCGCATTGCATCAGCATCGAGCTTGAACCGAAACTGATAAACGGCAGCGGGATACCCGTGATGGGCATGAGCCCGATGCACATACCGACTTCCTCGAGGAGTTGAAACGTCCACATACCCACAATGCCACAGCAAACAAGTTGAAGGAAAAGGGAGTCCGAGCGATGTGCGACGCGAATGGTCGAGATGATAAGTGTCGCGTAAAGCGCAAGTAAAAGCATGGCGCCGAGAAAACCGAATTCCTCGGAAAGCAACGCGAACACAAAGTCCGTATGGGCCTCGGGCAAAAACCCCTCGCCCGCCTGCGATGCGTTACCGATACCTTTGCCGAAAAACCCGCCAGACCCCACTGCGATAAGCGACTGCTTGAGGTTGTATCCCGCACCCGAGGTGTCAGCGTCGGGATTGATGAAGACGAGCAGGCGATTCATCTGATATTCCTTGAGCAGGACATCGTGCCCAAGCAGTCCGTCAAGTACGGAGTCGGCAGCGAGCATGATGGAAACAAAACCGATCAACAGGGCGATCGTACACAAAACCCACTCTTTGCGAGGCCCGCTCATCATGATGATGACAGCGCCCGAGGAAAACACGACGAGACCCGAGCCAAGGTCACCTGCCGCGAGTGCCCCTCCAAACGGAATAAGAAGCATGCCGCACAGTTTGACGTACTCTCGCACATCGTCAATTCGCCCGTTATATTGGGCGCCCAGAGATGCCATATAAAAAATCGTAATGAGCTTGGCAAGCTCGATCGGCTGGAACGTCAATCCAATGAGAGGGATCTTGATCCATCCCGTCATTCCCTTGGCGCGATATGACAAACCGGGGAAATATGGGCTGAACAAAACGATAAGGTCGATTACCAGCAAGACGGTGGTCATGCTCGCCAAGCCGGAGAAATCCGAGCGCCAGCAGATAAACGCCAGCACCGATCCGAGCGCAATGCCGAACAACTGACGGGTAAACGACGCGTCGGCGATGGTTAACGAGGCGGTCCAAATGGTGAACGCGCCGTAAAGGATGAGGCCAGCCCATGCGGCAAACAACGGAACGTTGACGTTTTGCCTCAACGTGCTTTTGTTGGAAACCATGCGCTTGTTCACGCGCTTCAAACTATCCTGCGACATACCATTCACCTACCTCGACTGATCCGTCGTGTCCAAGAAGTCGATCTCGGACGGACAATCGTAAATCGCACCCAAAACGGTACGAACGACGGGAAGGGCGCAAACGGAACCAAAGCCGCCCTGTTCGACGATGCTGGCGATGACATATTTGGGGTCCTCAAACGGCGCATAGGTGATAAACCAACCATAGAGCGACTCGCCAGTCTTTTCACCGGTACCCGTCTTGCCCGCAACCTGCACAGGCAGACTTTGGAACTGACGGGCGACACTCGAGCTTTCCTCATAGATCATGCGATGCAAGCCATTTTGCGCAACGGTGAGCGCATCCTTATGTTTAAGCTCCGCAGTCAAACGCTTCTCGGGGGCAAACTCGTACGCATCACCCTCGCCATCGCGGGAAACCGCAGAAAGAAGCAGGTGAGGACGCCATTCCACGCCGTTCATCGCGATGCCGCAATAGGCGAGCGCCATCTGGATCGGCGTGACGAGGATATCGCCCTGTCCGATGGCGATATTCGTCGAGTCGCCCGCATTCCAAGCTCGCTCGTCGGAAGACCAGTCCTTAAAATAGCTTTCTTTCCACGCGGCATCGGGAACACGGCCTTCTGCCTCACCAATCAAATCGACACCGGTCGTCGACCCAAGTCCAAAGCGTCGGAACATCTCCTGGAGTCCCTCGGGGTTCTCCTTGTCGTAATAGAAATTCTTGCCAAGATCGTAAAAAACAGCGTCGCAGGAATCGCGGATGCCCGTCTCGAGATCGCGGGTACCATGACCGGCGTGCAGCCAGCACCATTTACCGTTAGCCTCACCGAGACCCGTCCACCAACCCGCACAGTTCGAGGTCATATCGGCCGTATACACCCCGTATTCGATGCCTGCCATAGCACTCAGCGGCTTAATGGTAGACGCGGAGGGATATGAGCCCGCAATGACGCGATTGATAAGCGGATGGTCACCGTCTTCTTTATTGAGCTCATTCCATAAATCTGAGGAAATACCGCCCACAAACGCAGATGGTTCGAAGGCGGGCGCGCTTGCCATACCGAGGATCTCGCCATTCGTGCAGTCGATGCACACGCATGCAGCTGCATTGCCGGGATCACCCACCCGCTGAGCGGTTTCCATACCCAACCTGAGGCCCTCTTCACATGCCTGTTGGATCTTTATGTCGATGGTGAGCCTGATATCGCTGCCCGGTTCCGCAGGAACAGCGCCGGCCTGCGCCGTCACATTGCCGCCTGCGTTGACTTTTACGGTTTGCTCACCGCGAATGCCCTGAAGCAAGCTCTCGTAATAGTATTCAACGCCCGCTTGTCCCACAACGTCACCCGATTGGTAGGTGATTGTACCTGCTTTTTGATCTTCATCGAGTTCTTCCTGCGCCTTGAGCTGCTCCTGCGTCACCGTTCCCGTATAACCGACAACATGGCAGGCAAGAGAGCCATAAGGGTAGGCGCGTTCAGTTCGCTCCGCGATGGACACACCGGGAAATTGCTCTTGATGCTCCTGAATGTAGGCAACCGTGGAACGACGTACATCAGTCGCGATAGTGTGGGGACTTTGAGCTCCTTCGGTGTTGTCCTGGATTTTACGAAGCACCGCCACGTAGGGCATGCCGAGCACGTTGGCAAGGTGACGAACGGTAACGGTATCTTCTGCAAGATCGCGGTAGGCGACCACGGCAAGAGCAGGTCGGTTATCCACAATCGCCACGCCGTTGCGGTCGAGAATACGTCCACGCGGCGCGGGCGTGGTAACGGTGCGCGTTTGATTTTGCTCCGCGAGCTTGTCGTAATAGTCTGAAGAGACCATCTGCATGCTCCAAAGCTTGGCGAAGATTGCGGCAAAAACGGCACCGACGCCAGCGGTGAGCAGTTTGAAACGGCCCTTAGAGGAAACGGCGGTGGTATTGCCCTCCCCCTCCAAAGCGCGTGGACGTGTTCCCGTTTTAGTGTCGAAAGTAAATCGACCGTTATGACCGTGAAGGAACACCAACGAACCGATAATCGCCGCGACAAGCAGGCCGCCGGCTATGATGACGATTAGCTGAGCATCCATGACAGGCACCTAGCGCGAGCCCTTGAAGCGCATGCCGCCCGACGAAACACCGCCGCGGCCAAAGGTGTTCGAGGAACTCCCCGCTCCGCTCACGAACAGAAAGACCGCACATACGAGGATGGTCAACAGAGCACCGCTCAATCCATGTCCAAGTGAGACGAAAAAGCTTGTCTGCACCCCCATGAAAAAGAGAAGGACGCTATACAGCACCTCAACAATAAGTACGCCCGCACATACGATACGCAGGGCATCCATTGAAAACCCAGGGGCGATGCCGCGCGATATCGAGGCCGCGACATAGCCCAATAAGGTGAGTAGCAGCGTCATGAGTCCGATGGGAACAAGCGAGGTCAGGTCGAAAAACAGGCCGGCGAAAAACCCGACGTACACCATCGTGCGCGAATCGCATCCGATAGCGATTGTTGCCGTCAAGGCAAGCATGAAATTAATGCTACCCCCCAAAATTGAAAGCTGCGGCGCCAAGGCGACCTGCAAGAAGGCGGCAATGATGCTGGTAATGATGAGAGAGCGGTTGTTGCGCCCTGTTTTCTGAAGCTCCAACGCCATGTCTACCTCCTATCCATTTGACCCGTCATCAACCGAATCGGAGTCGTCATCGGATGAGCTCTTCGCATCTGCCGCGGAAGTGCCCTGAGGATTCTTATTCGCACTCGCCACGTCCTCATCGTTGGCGACCTGGCTGTCGTCAATCGACGTGATGACGAGAACTTCCTCGTTGTTCTCCGCAAGGGAGAAAGGACGGACCACGATGGTGTAGTACACATCGTTCGCAGAGCGATCAACCGAAGAAACGGTACCCAGAGGAAGGCCCTTGGGGAAGACACCGCCCAAACCGGATGTGACGATGATGTCATCGACTTCAACCTCGGAATCCGCAACAACATATTGCAGACGCAGCGTACCATCCGCCTGACCGGCGAGCATGCCCTGTGCACGTGAGATTTGAACCATGGCGGAAACACTCGACTGCTCGTCGGTGATCAAGCGCACCGTCGACGTCGTGGCAGATACTTCGACGATCTGACCGATAACACCGCCCGAATTGCAGACCGGCATGCCGACTTCAAAGCCGTCCTTGCTTCCCTTGTCGATAATCACCGAGCTCGACCAGGCGTTTCCCGCAGACCCAATGACGCGAGCGGGAGTCGATACCAGCTTGTACTCGGTTTGAAGATTATTAAGCTCCTCAAGACGCTCGGCCGTATGTTGGGCCTCAGTCAGCTCTGCCACCTGAGCAGTCAAGCGCTTGTTTTCCTCGCGAAGCTCTTCGAGGGTTTCGGATGACGCAGAGGCGTTTGACGCGGCGTTACCCAATGCGTTGAACGGAGAGGCGGCAATCGAGCCCAACTCGCGAACGGGAGAGGTGATGGTCATCGCCGCAGACCTCAGCGAATGAACCAGGCCCCCGTCTCCCTCACGCATGTAGAACGTGAGCAGAAGCACGGAAATGAGGCACAAAACAATCAACGGGCGTCCACCCGTTGATTGTTGCCGACTATGCAAATTTGAGGAGTACTTGGGTTTCCTCGACACGAACAGCTCCCGTTATGCGTTGCTCTGAACAAAACCGCCGTCGAATGCGTTGGCCTCAAGCACGCGCGCACATCCATTGACCACGTTATCGAGGGCAGTGGGGCTTACGTTCACCGCGACACCGGTCTCGTCGCGCAGACGCACGTCAAGGCCGCGCAGCAGTGCGCCACCACCCGTGAGCAGAATGCCGTAATACATAAGATCGGATGCCAAATCGGGCGGCGTGGCGTCGAGCGCATCCTTCACGGCCTTCGCCATCTCATCAAGAGGCTTATCGAGCGCGCGGCGGATCTCCTCGCTTTCGATACGCACGGTTTTCGGCAAACCGGAAATGACATCGCGGCCATTGACCTCGACGTCAAGTTCGTCCTTAAGCGGGACGGCGGAACCGACTTTGATCTTGATGTCCTCCGCAGTGCGCTCGCCGATAGCGAGATTGTAAACATCACGGACGTGCTGCAAAATCGCCTGATCGAATTCGTCGCCCGCGACGCGAATGGACTGCGATACGACGATGCCTCCCATGGCGATAACCGCCACCTCGGTGGTGCCGCCTCCGATGTCGATGACCATGGACCCCGTGGGCTCCTCAACGGGAAGATCGGCGCCGATAGCGGCGGCCATGGGTTCCTCGATCAGATACGCCTGACGCGCGCCTGCCTGAATAGTCGCCTCGAAAACTGCACGCTTTTCGACCGAAGTGACACCCGACGGAACGCACACCACCACGCGAGGACGCGGCGTCCAGGGGTAGCGCCTGTCGCTCGCCTTATCGATGAAATAGCGGAGCATGGCCTCGGTCACGTCGAAATCTGCGATGACACCGTCCTTGAGCGGACGCACGGCAACGATATTGCCCGGCGTACGGCCGAGCATGCGCTTGGCCTCGATGCCGACGGCGAGAATGCGCTCATCGTTTTTATCGATGGCGACGACGGAGGGTTCGCGAATAACGATGCCCTTGTCACGCACGGCAACCAGCGTATTGGCTGTACCGAGGTCAATCGCAAGATCGCCGTCATACTGGCCGAAAAACGTATCCATGAATGAGAACAAAATAGCTCCTACGTATGTTCATGCGCTCGAACGCAATTAAGATAGCTCGCTTTAGAAGTGTAACGTGCGCTCCCCCACCCATGCGAGTACGAGCAGGGATACGCACGGCAAGTCCATCTACTCGGTGGTAACGGTACCCACGTTGAAGTCCGTGGAGATATTCGAGACAGCCCAACCGATACCCTCGCGAACGAAGTCGACTTCGTAACGCATGGTTCCACCCTGCTCGAGCTCGACGGTGACCGTCGCCTCAGTGGTGCTCATAGAGGCATCCATGCCCTCGATGGTCGGCGTCGCACCGGAGGGAATAGAAGCGACAAGGATGGACTTGGTGCTGTCATCCATATTGGAGGCAAGGTACTGGGTTGCGTCCTCGTCATTGGAAACGGCGTCGAACAGCTTGGTGAGGACATCCTGCTGCGAGGGGAAGCCGAAACCACGGGTATATGCAAAGCCCAGACCACCCAACACGAGGATGAGCACGACGAGCACGGCGATGAACACCTTGAGGCCCGTGTGGCGCTTCTTGCGGCGCACCTTGGTCTCCGAACGATCCTGCTGGATCATCTCGGATTCACTCAGCGTGAAAAAGCCGGTATCGGAGGGATCGGGCATGAAGTTACCCGACTGACCAAGCGGATCGAGCGGATCGACGCCGCCTTGATACCCGTTGCCCATCAGCATCATGGCGGCATTCGCCGACATGGTATCTTGAGCACGCTCAAACGCAGCCTGCTGCTCCTCGGATAGCTGGTAGATGCCATCGGCGACTGCGGCGTTGAACGCGTCGATGCCATCGGTCAGGCGGTTGCACGAAACATAGGCAAGACCGAGACCTGCATTGATGGCACGAACGTCATCGCGCGGGCCGGCGAAGTCGACTGCGGTGCGATACGCCTCGATAGCGTCTTCGGGACGCCCCAGCTTGACAAAACACTCACCGAGGCTTGAAAGGGCACCCGCGGGAGCGGGATTCGTGCCGTCAATGGCCGCCTGACGATACGCGACACCAGCCTCGGTGAAGTTGCCGAGCTTCTCAAGGGCGCCACCCAAACCCAAATATGCCTTATACGGGGTGGCATAGCTTGCATCTTGCGTTGCCGCGGAGAAAGATTCGACGGCGCCGGGAAGATTGCCGGCGGCGACAAGGGCTTTGCCACGGTTGGTGAGAAGAGCTCCGCGCTTGCCGTATGCGGTATCGGCAAGAGCCGAGCGATAGGCATCTGCCGCGTCGGCATACATGCCAATGCGCATGAGGGCATTACCGCGCAGATGATCGACCTCGCCTGCCAGCTCTGAAGGAGCCTTTGCAGCGCTGAACATCTGCGCTGCGGTAGCGAAGTCGCCGGTACGGTATGCCTGCTGGGCCTGTTGCAATGCTTGGTTATCCACGAGAGCTCCTTTGTTTATGCAGCGTATGGAGTGTCGGTATGCAAGGTTTTACGCTTCGTGCGCAATCTCAACGTGCAAGATCTCGTCACCAGCACGCAGCTTAGCGATGACATCCTTACCTTCAAGGGTGAATCCAAACACGGTATATCCGGAATCGAGGCCGTGCTGAGGACCCAAGCAGAAATAGAACTGAGAGCCGGCGGAGTTGGGATTCATTGAGCGTGCCATGGCAAGTGCGCCGTCCTCATGGCTGTTGCGCGGATTGGTGGAGTATTCCTCCTTGATGCACCAGCCGGGACCACCCGTACCAGGCTGCCCGTCGGGACCAACCTGGCCGGCCGCAACCTGCTCGCGCGTCATGTCGCGCGTGTTGGGGCAACCACCCTGAATCACGAAACCCGGAACGTAACGATGGAACTTCAAGCCGTCGTAAAAACCCATAACCGAGAGCTCGCAGAAATTGGCAACGTGAATGGGCGCACCATCGCAATCAAGGCGTACGCGAATCGTGCCCTGCGTGGTTTCGATGATAGCGACCTCGTCACCGGCGAGCTGATACTCGGGTGTATGAAGCGTCTTTTGGAACATAGCGGTCCCCCTGTCTTTAGGCATACTTCCGATATTTTAGCAAGAAACAGCGTATACACCCGTGTTTTACAGTGTTTCCACGCACACGGTGAACACGAGCGCGCTCGCATTACTTCTGATGCGGCTCCCAAGGGATGACATTGCGCTCATATTCGAGAACGTCGACCGCCTTACCATCGACCTTCTCGACATGACGCAACGGAGCTAGTATCTCGTCCTGTGAATCGGAGGGATATTCGCCTTCCGGAATGGCGAGCGAGATGTCCCATGAGCGGCACAGCACGTCAACGCGGTTGTACATCCACGTTGCAAGCTGTTGGAGATGCTCGACATCCTCTTTGTAAGCCGAATCCTGTGCAAGGTTGAGGTTGGAGAGTTCGTCTTGGGTTTGCGTAATCCTATCGCGCAAGTCATACGCAGTTTGAGCATGCTCTTTTCGCTTTGGCAAATCATACGCAATATAGTAGCCGTTGTAGCTATCGACCACCGGACCAAGGTCATCCTCGAAGCCGCGGATCCTTTGATAGATCTCCGTCAGCTTCTCAAAAGCGGCATCTTCGCTCAACGTGGCATCGGAGAGGTCGGGCGCCGCTGCGGCATCGGTGTCATCTTCATCCTCATCCATCGCCTGCTCCGCGCCGTCCTGTGGTTCCTGACGACTCGGGAATGCATCAGAGGCAGCCTGCTCAAACGCGTCGTACACCTCAGGCATGACATGGAGCGGGTCAATCAACGCGAACAAACCGACGCCGACAGCCAACAACGCCACGACCGCGGCAATGGCCCAACGATGAAGCGAACGCCTACGTTGTAAGGACTCGGAATCGTCCGCCACAGAGTCACGTGTCGAACGGGGTCCCTTATGAGGTTTCTTGCGCTCGGATACAGAAGCTCCCTCCAAAGCCGCTCTATCGAGCACGCCGGTAGCCTGCTCATCAAATGAAGGGCTTGCATGACTGGAAAAGTCCGAAGAGGGGGCGGGAATCGAACTTTCAATCAGCTCCTGTGAAAGCTTGGGGAAGCTCGCCGTTTTGCCAGCCGCAAGATCATGCGCCGAGGAATCTGCGGACAGGATACCCGGAGCAGGTCGACCGCATTTAGGACAACTGCGATCTTGCGGATCAAGACGAGCACCACAGCCTTCGCAGTATATAAACTGAGATCCACTCATCGTTTCTTCTTCCGTGCCGAGGGCATCTTCACATGAATGCCGCCACTGGTTTGCGTCAAATGGAATCCTACTTTATCACCGCGACCCTTTTCCGGGACGGGAGTACTTCCGCGGGTTACCCGTTCGTTATCTGTTGAAATCGACTCACAAGTCGTTTTTGCAGGTTTATTCGATGCAGAAACGACGCGATCCTGCACAGAGGCATGGCTCTTACGCGAAGAATCAGCAGGTACCGACGGAGTTGATTGCGTGCGATCGCGCACGCGACGCGCACGTTTAGCGACCATGCGATCGACAAAGCGCTGCATGCTCGTTCCCGTGGAACTCACTTTGCCACGTCCGTTGCGCTTCACACTCACCCGTACGCCACGGCCAAAACCTGTGGCGCGCTGAGTCGAGCGTTCTGGCACACGCTCCATCACCTGGGCAAGGCGGAAGAACAGGACACAGCCGATAACCGCGAAGACGAGCATGAGAATCGCCGGTCCCAACTCGACGCGGGCAATCGAGAAGAAACGCGGGAACACGACCACGCCGACGCAAATTCCCACAACCACAATCACCAACACGGCGATGCGCAGAGGCGTAAACGGCACCGAGATACGCCAGATGAGCGCTGTTCCCACCGCACAGGTGGAAATCAGGCACATGGTCGAGAGCATCGACTCGGAAAAACCGAAAACCTGAGACGAAATGATACAAAGCAGCGTCGAGACAAGAACTCCGACCGACGCGGGCAGCGCTTTTTTGAGCACGTTGGAAAGGAAGGAGCCCTTCACGCGCGCATGATTCGGCTCCAGGGCGAGCACGAAACTCGGGAAACCGATGCAGAAGAAGTTGATGAGCGTCATGGTGATGGGCTGGAACGGATACGGCGGCAGCATGACGCAAATGGCGGCAAGACCCATGGAGAAGAGCGTTTTGGTGAGGAACAGCGCCGCAGAACGCTGCAGGTTGTTGATGGAGCGACGGCCCTCCGCCACAACCGCGGGCATCGAGGCGAAGTCGTTATCCACGAGCACGATTTCCGCTACGTTGCGCGCCGCATCGGAACCGGCGGCCATGGCAACGGAGCAATCCGCCTCCTTGAGCGCAAGCACGTCGTTAACGCCATCGCCCGTCATGGCAACGGTGTGGCCGCGTTTTTGCAGGGCGACCACAAGCTCGCGCTTCTGCTGCGGCGTCACGCGTCCGAATACGTGGTATTTGTCAACGGCAGCGTCGAGCTTCGCAGGCGTGTCAAGCGTGGTCGTATCCACAAACGTCTCCGCACCAGGGATGCCCACCACCTTGGCAATCGACGAAACTGTGCGCGGATCGTCTCCGGAAATCACGTTGAGCGTAACGCCCTGCTCGCAGAAGTACCGAATGGTCTCGGGCGCAGATGTGCGAATCTCATCTTGGATGGTCACGAAGCCCAAGGGGCGCGCCGTGCCGATCATATCGCCTTCATCGGTATAACCGTCCACCGCTGCGATCACGAGCACGCGAGAGGAACTTGCGAGGCTGTTGACCACGTTCTCGAAACGCGCGAAGGTCGCGCCGCCTAGCACGAACTGCGCGGCGCCCATCACGTAATGTTCCGTGCCAAACGAGGCGCCGCTCCACTTCTTGGCGGAATCGAATGTGATAACGCGCGTAGGAGCAAGCGTCTCGGCTTCATGCGTGCTGTAGTGTTTGAGAATGGCCGTGCAGGTTTCGTTCGCATCAGCGGAGGTAGCTTGCGCGATACTGCAAAGCGCCGTATTCACGAGAGCGGCGGAATCTGAAGAGGAACGATTTACGGAAACCGCCTCATCACCCTCAGCGACATAGACGCCCGCAACCTTCATGTGGCCCGAGGTGATGGTGCCCGTCTTGTCCAGGCAAAGCACATCGACACGTGCGAGCGTCTCGATGCAATACAGCTGCTGCGCCAGCACGTTACGCCGTGCAAGGCGAATGGTCGCGATGGCGAGTACCGAGGAGGTAAGGAGCACGAGGCCCTGGGGAATCATGCCCAAAAGTGCAGCGACCGTGGTGAGGATCGACGCGGAAATAGAGGTCCAGGCATCCGATCCGGAGAACAGCCAACCCGCAAAATCGACGCCTACGGGATGCGAAAGCAGGTACGCCTCATGAAGACTGGAATAAAACAGGGCCAAACCTAAGGGAATCATGAGAATCGACGCAAACCGAACGATGGTGTTCAGCGCGTTCATGATTTGCGAATTGACCTTTTTGACGTACTTAGCCTCGTTGTTGATTCGTGCAACATAGTTGTCGGCGCCCACATGGATGACACGCGCCAGCACGAGACCGGAATCGATGAAGCTGCCCGACATGAGCTCGTCGCCCGACTGCTTAAAGATGGGATTGCTCTCGCCGGTGAGCAAGCTTTCATTGACACGGCATTCGCCCTCGACTACCACGGCATCGGCGGGTATCTGGTCGCCTCGGCCGAGACGCACGAGGTCATCAAGCACGATTTGGTCAAGCTCAAGTTCAACCTCCCGCCCATCGCGCAGCGCGACCGCCTTTTTCGAGGCAAGCAACGTGAGCTTGTCGACCATGCGCTTGGAGCGTAAAGATTGCACGATACCAATTGCGGTGTTGAGGAAGACGATTCCCAGGAACGTGAGGTTTTTCCACACACCGGTGATAAGCACGAGGATGGCGAGGATCACGTTGATGAGGTTGAACAACGTGCAGACGTTCTCAATCACCAGCTCTTTGACCGACTTGGTCTTGAGCTCAGTGTTTACGTTGATTTTGCCCTCCGCGATGCGCTGCTCCACCTCGGCGGCGGAAAGTCCGCGCTCGGTAAAGGGGCTGGTTGCGGTGTCCGGCATACGACTCCTCACCCATATATAAGTAAGGTCGCAAGCAAAATGCTCACGACCCGAAAAACCAACTGGTGCCCTGTATAGGGTTCGAACCTACGGCCTTCTGCTCCGGAGGCAGACGCTCTGATCCACTGAGCTAACAGGGCACGGCACGCGCCCTAGTATACCCGAGCTTTATCTGAAGAATCACAATTCAACAAGAAAAGCGATTGCTAGAGGAGATCCTTGATTTTGCGAGAAAGTTCCACACGAGAATGAACACCAAGCTTTGAATAGACGTTGGCAAGATGTGTACGCACCGTGGCATAAGAAATACAAAGCTCGTCAGCGATTTGTCGAAGACCCACGCCCTGTGCTGCGAGCTTGGACACCTCCGCCTCACGGTCCGTAAGGTTGCCGACAGGGCTTGCCTCGGTTATAGCAAGACGATTGGAGCAAAGCCAAGATTCCGCAAGATTGGCCACGAGCTCAAGCTTTTCGAGCTCCTCGTCCGAAAAATCACCGACTTCTTTGGCGCGCATAATCAGAAAATCGCCGACGCATTCTCTGTCGATCCGAAGAACAAAACCACCCAACCAATACATGCCCATCGGTTTGACCCAATGCTCAAAAATGGCAGAACGTTCCTGCATGGCAGGCGAAACAACCTCAGAATCCCTATACGCGCGCACCTCGGGGTCTCGTAGATACCAAGCGGTGTAATCGTCGATTGCAAAATCACGGTAGTAGGCGTTGATTTCATCATCTGTAAGGGTGTTTGAATATGAGGGAAAGCCGCCACCAGACGCAGCAAGACCCGCAAAGCTAAGCCATGTTTTGTCACAATGCACAATATGAGGGCAAGCATTCAGTAGAGCATACGCAAAACCATCTAAGTCACGCGTCTGGATGAGTGCGCAGCCAAGATTGGCGAGCTCCTTTTCAAAACCAGTCATATATACTCCCTTCGCACTGCCCACATACATCAATTGATCTAGAAGAAAAATAGCACATTGGGCCGATGTTCCAAAAGATAGATCCAAGGTATCTTCGATTCGTGCGCGCAAGGAGCATGAAGGAAGGAAGGAAACTGCCATGGGAAACATGCGAACAAACCGCCTGCAAAAAATCTCAATCAAACTGCTCACATTCTGTCTTATCTTCGGCGCTTTCCCCCTCATGGGATGCACTGGCAACCAAAGCGTGGGAAGCGCGACGACAGGTGAGGAGTCTACGGCATCTTCTACCGAAGGCGTCAGCGCAAGCGCGGCATGGTACGACGAGCTGCCGCGTGAAAGCTGGTCGAACTTCGAAGAGATTGACGTGTCCGATGTGTCCGACTGGTACACCGTATACGAGCTCCCCAACAATGTCTATGCTATCGAGGATACCTCCCAGTGGGAGGAAGACATTGTCTACCTTGTAATCGGCGAGGATCGAGCGGCTCTCATCGACACCACCCTGGGCATCAGCCCAATCAAGCCTGTTGTTGACAAGCTGACCGACCTGCCCATAACCGTATTCCTAACCCATACCCACCATGACCACATCGGCGGCGCCCACGAGTTCGATGACGTCTGGTGCTTTGACTCCGATGATGCTCGTCAACGCTTAGAGACCGGAATTGACGAATTTGAAGATGTGACATATGAGGTCGAAGAGGAAGCGCTCAAAAATGGGCTGCCCGATGGCATGGCCTTTGAAGACTTCGAAATCAAGGGAGTGAAGCCGGCCGGTACCTTTAAAGACGGAGATACGATTGACTTGGGAGGAAGATCCCTTAGCGTCGTTCATACACCTGGCCACACCTCTGACTCCTGCTGCTTCATCGATCGAGAAAATGGCATCCTGTTCTCCGGGGATACCTATTATCCTGACGATATATACGCCTTCTCAGCTGACGCTGATGTGGAAATCTATGCTTCGTCTCTCCATAAACTCGCAGAAACAATCGCACCAATGGATATCAATTTTCTGTGCACGGGCCACAACGAAATCGTGACCAACGTTAACGTGATTAATGATGTAGCAAACAACATGGACAAAATAATGGACGGAAGCGCAAATGAATACACCGTCGAAGACGATGGATACCGTCATTACAGCTTTGACGATGACATCGTAATCATCACCGAAGACAAAGATCAAACAAAGTAGCCTGGCCAATGGCGTTTAAACTTTGCAGCGTCTAAATCACAAAAATGCAAACCCCCTTTCATCGACAGGATGGAGGGGGCTTGCTCGCATTTGGACAACATGAACAAGAATCACGAAGCATCGTTCTTTCATCTCTGCTGCAAACCCGTGTCCCCTTTGTTGCAATCCAGCCGCGCGCGGCGGAATGCCCGAACGCTGCGGTACACTAACGTGCATCTCAACTATGCAGCTCGCCGGGCATTTCCGGCATACGCCGGAAAGGATCGCACCATGATCGCCATTCTTCGCAAGGACGCATCCGAGGAAGCCGTCGGGCACATCGTCTCTTGGATCGAGAAAAAGGGGCTCACCGCCCATGTGAGCCGCGGTGAGAACGAGACGATCATCGGCCTTGTGGGTGACACCACCAAAATCGACCCCTTCTTGCTCGAGTCAATCGATGTCGTCCAGCGCGTGCAGCGCGTATCCGACCCATTTAAGAAGGCCAATCGCAAGTTCCACCCCGCCGATACGGTTGTGGATTTTGGCTGTGGCATCAAAATCGGAGGCGGCAATTTCCAGGTCATTGCAGGTCCCTGCTCCGTTGAGGGCGAAAACCTCCTGCATATCGCCCGCCGTGTAAAGGCGGCCGGTGCCACCATGCTCCGCGGAGGAGCCTACAAACCACGTACCAGCCCCTACGCTTATCAGGGCATGGGTGAACGCGGTCTCGACCTGCTGCTCGAGGCAAAAGCCGAGCTCGGTATGCCCATCGTGACGGAGGTTATGGATGTCCGCGACGTCCCCATCTTCGTCGACAAGGGCATCGACGTCATGCAGATCGGCGCGCGCAACGCCCAGAACTTCAACCTTCTCAAAGAAGTAGGTAAGACAAACACCCCCGTGCTGCTCAAACGCGGCATCGCCGGCACCATCGACGAGTTGCTCATGGCAGCCGAATACATCATGAGCGAGGGTAACGACCATGTGATGCTCTGTGAACGTGGTATCCGCACATTTGAGACGCGCACCCGCAACACGTTCGACCTCAACGCGGTACCCGTCCTGCACAACCTGTCTCACCTGCCGGTCGTTGCAGATCCAAGCCACGCAACCGGATACACCCGCTACGTTGAGCCCATGGCGCTTGCAGCGTGCGCGGCCGGTGCCGACGCACTCGAAATCGAGGTTCATGACGACCCGGCGAACGCCTGGTCAGATGGCGCGCAGGCGCTCACGCCCGACCAGTTTGACCGCGCCATGGATCGTATCCGCGCAATCCGCGCTGTCATTGCCGAACAGCGCACTGAGGAGGCATAAGACCCGTGACGGTACCCGCAAACAAACACGCATCCCTTGAAGAATTCCCTTCTGGCAATCTGGCGGGCAGCGTGACCGTCGGTGTCGTGGGGCTGGGCCTTATCGGCGGATCGTTTGCACGCGCCTATGCCGCGGCGGGGACGACGGTGCTGGCGTATGACCCCAACTCGGACGCCATGGACCTCGCCCGCATCGACACCATCGCCGGCGTCTTGGATGACCAGACGCTCGGCACCTGTGATCTCATCGTACTTGCCGCGTATCCCGAGGCATGCCTCGATTGGCTACGCCGTCACGCAGAGGCGCTCGCACGCGCAACTACCGACCCCGTGCACGAGGGACCGCTCGTCATCGACACTGCCGGTGTAAAGGAACACGTCTGTAATGAGGCCTTTGAGCTGGCCAAGCAATACGGCTTCGCCTTTTGCGGGGCGCATCCCATGGCAGGCACGGAGTTTTCGGGCTTTGCCCATGCACGCGCCGACCTGTTCTGCGGAGCTCCCATGGTGCTCGTGCCGCCCGTGTTTGCGGATATCGACCGCCTCAATTTGCTCGACCGCGTCCATATGCTGCTAAAACCCTGCGGTTTTGGATCGTTTTCCGTCACCACGCCGAACACGCATGACCGCGTCATCGCGTTTACGAGCCAGCTCGCACACGTGGTGTCAAACGCCTACGTGAAAAGCCCCACGGCGCAGGAGCACCATGGTTTTTCTGCGGGAAGCTACCGCGACCTCACCCGCGTGGCGCACCTCAACCCGCAGATGTGGTCGGAGCTCATGATGGACGATGCCGACAACCTCAGCTTTGAGCTCACTACGATCATCGATAACCTCGGCGCCGTGCGCGACGCACTGGACGCGCGTGACACCAATCGCCTGCGCAAGCTGCTCGCTGAGGGAGATCGCATCAAACGCGCTCTCGACGACACACGGGAGCAGGAGGCATAGCGCCGCATTTCCCGCACTGTGTTCCCGCAGAGGTTTCCACCCGTTGCATCTCGGGCGCCTGTTGACCGAACACGTATCGTATTCATCCCTTCGACCCATGCATGAAAGCAGGATTTATGGCAACCGCCTACACCCTCGACATTGACACGCCCCAGCCCTATCAGGTACACATCGGCACGTTTCTGCTGGAAGAAGCCGGGACTTTCACACATGCCGTGTGCCCTCGCGCCGAGCGCGCGCTCATCATCACCGACTCGAACGTGGGCCCGCTCTATGCCGCGCCTGTCCAGGAAAGCTTGGCCGCAGCGGGGCTCACCGTTGCCGTTGCCACGTTTGAAGCAGGCGAGGCGAACAAGCGCATCTCCACGCTTGAGATACTCCTCGAGCGCTGCGCTGAGGAAGAGCTCACCCGCAGCGATGTCATCATCGCTCTGGGCGGTGGCGTGACGGGCGATATGGCGGGCTTCACCGCGGCGACCTATATGCGCGGCATCGACTTCGTGCAGATCCCGACGAGCCTGCTTGCCATGGTGGATTCATCGGTGGGCGGTAAAACCGCCATCGACCTCTCGGCCGGTAAAAACCTTGCCGGCGCATTTTGGCAGCCCAAGGCTGTCATTGTCGACGTGGGGTGCTTGGGCACCCTCACCGATGAGCAGTTTGCCGACGGCTGCGGTGAAGTTGTCAAACACGCCGCCATCGCCGATGCCGAGCTGTTCGAGGAACTCGAGCGCACCCCGCTCACACCGGCGCTCCTTAAAAGCGATTTGGGCCGCGTGGCGTACCTCATTGCCCGCAACATCGACATCAAACGTGCGGTGGTCGTTGCCGACGAGCGCGAAACGAACCTGCGCAAACTGTTGAATTTCGGCCACAGCATCGGGCATGGCGTTGAAGCCGCCGAGGGCTTTCGCCTGGGTCACGGCACCTGTGTGGGGATCGGCATGGTAGCCATCGCCAGCGCAAGCGTGACAGCCGATGTCTGCGCCGAGGATGTTCCCGAACGCCTTTGCGCTTTATTGCAAGCGCATGGTCTTTCGCTTGATTTCACCGCGACATCTGAACGTATTTATGCCGAGGCGCTACACGACAAGAAACGCTCGGGCGATACCATCGACTTGATTGTCCCCCGCGAGATCGGCACGGTATCCCATCAGGTCACGCCGCTTGACGAGTTCCGTCGCATCCTTGAGGTCGGACTTGCCTGCACACGAGCCCTCGCTCATCCCGATTCTACAGAGGAGGACGCATGCTAGCGCGCATCACTCCCCGCCCGCTTGCTGGAACGGTTCCCGCCATCGCGTCGAAATCGATGGCGCACCGCATCATCATCGCCGCGGCGTTGGCCAATGGCGTCACTCATGTGACCTCGGCTACCACCTGTGCGGACATCGATGCGACCATCCGCTGCCTTACAGCCCTCGGCGCCCGCATCGACGTGACGCCCGCGGGCTACGATGTGCACCCCATGCCCAAAAGCGTGGAACACGGGCTGCTCAAGGCTCTTTGCGGGGGTACGCTCGACTGCGGGGAATCCGGTTCCACGCTGCGCTTCATGCTGCCCGTCTCCTGCGCCCTCGGCGCAGAGGCGACCTTCGTGGGAGCAGGACGTTTGGGCGAGCGCCCGCTCGCACCGCTTTCCGACGAGCTCATCGCGGGCGGCTGCTCGCTTGAGGGACTGGGTGCGTTCCCCTTGCGAACCTCGGGACGCCTACGCCCCGGCCGTTTTGAACTTCCCGGCAACGTGAGCTCGCAGTACATCTCCGGCTTGCTGCTCGCAGCGCCACTCATGGGCGGCACCACGCAAATCGCCGTCACGGGAACGCTCGAAAGCCGTCCCTACATCGACCTCACGCTCGATGTGCTCGAATCGTTTGGCGTCACCGTCGAGATTGAAACGGGGGCGACGCCGGGTGGATTGTCACTCACCGAATTCACGGTACCCGAGCAGACGTATCGCACGCCGGGGGCGATCGCCGTTGAAGGGGACTGGTCAAACGCCGCGTTTTGGCTGTGCGCGGGAGCCCTGGGAGACCATGCCGTTACCGTACGCGGCGTGGATGCCGCTTCGGTGCAGGGTGATCGAGCCGTCAACGCCGCCCTCATGCTGTTCGGCGCCAAAGGACGCCGCAATGCGCAATCCTCGACCATCCGTCCTGACCGCCTGCGCGGCATCACGCTCGATGCACACGACATCCCCGATCTGGTCCCCGTGCTCTCCGCCGTCGCAGTCTGCGCCGAAGGCGAGAGCAGGATCACCGGCTGCGCGCGCCTGCGCATCAAAGAATCCGATCGCCTCATGACCACTGCGCAAGAGCTCAACAACCTCGGGGCTGATGTGCGCGTCGAGGGCGACTCTCTCGTCATCCAAGGACGCGAGCGCCTCGCAGGCGGACGCGTGCAAAGCCACAACGACCATCGCATCGCCATGATGGCCGCCGTCGCCGCCATTCGCTGCGACGGCCCTGTGGAGATCCTCGGAGCCGAAGCCGTGAATAAGAGTTATCCCGCATTCTTCGACCACTACCGCCTGCTCGGCGGCGAGGTCGAGCTCATCGACGAATAGGAGACGCCCATGGCCTCTGTATACGGCAACGTGCTGCATCTCTCGATTTTCGGTCAATCGCACTCCCCCGCCATCGGATGCTCGCTCGACGGCATCCCCGCGGGCATTCCCGTGGACATGGAGCGCCTCCAGGCGTTTTTGAATCGTCGCGCACCCGGCAGGAGCGGCACCGCCACCGCGCGGCGTGAGGGTGATATCCCCGAGATCATCGCCGGCGTGACCGACGGGTACACCAATGGCGCCCCCATCGCCGCCATTATCCGCAACACCAACACGCGCAGCCGCGACTACGACGAGCTGCGCCGCATTCCGCGCCCGGGACACGCCGACTACCCCGCCCAGGTGAAATACCGCGGATTCCAAGATGTGGCGGGCGGCGGGCACTTCTCCGGTCGCCTGACGGCGCCGCTGTGCATAGCCGGCGGCATCGCGCTGCAAGCGCTCGAAACCAAGGGGATCCGCATCGCCGCCCATATCGCAAACCTGGGACCCGAGGGCATTCCCGACACCGCGCTCAACAATCTTGAACTCGACGAAACGCAGCTTAAGGCGATTCTCTCCAATCCGCTCCCTTGCATCGACGCACAAGCAGCCGAGCACATGCACGCGTGTATCCTCGAAGCGAAGAACAACCTCGATAGCGTGGGCGGCGTCGTCGAATGTGCGGCATACGGCGTTCCCGCGGGTCTAGGCGACCCCATGTTCGACGGTATCGAAAACCGTATCGCGCGCATCGCGTTCGGCATCCCCGCCGTTAAGGGTATCGATTTTGGAGCCGGATTTAGCGCCGCCTACCTGCGCGGTTCTCAAAACAACGATGCTTATCGGATGGTCGAGGACCGGGTTGCGCCGCAGACCAACAACGCCGGTGGCATTCTAGGCGGCATCACGACCGGCATGCCCATCGTCTGGCAGATGGCGGTCAAACCCACACCCTCCATCGGCATGCCCCAGCATAGTGTCGATTTAGCCGCAGGTGAGGATGCTGATTTAGTAGTCCATGGCCGCCATGACCCTTGCATCGTCCCACGCGCAGTGCCGGTTGCCGAAGCGGCATGCGCCCTCGCCCTGCTGGACGCGATGCTCGAGAATCCTGTGCTCGACCTTGCAAACCCAAACGTTTGCAAGGCAAACACTGTCCGGTAAACATTCAGAGGTCTGTATGTCTGCCACTTCCTTACAAGTGTTAACCAGCCAAACGCTGCAGGTTAAACATACTGGACCCCTCTTATCGTGCCCAGCAAACACCATCCATCACCCACTCTTCATCCATCCTTCGAATTCCGTTGGATTTTCCGCATTTTCCCTCGAAATAAACGTCCAAAATTCAGTAAAACCAACGGAATTCGGAAGAGGGCCAACCATAAGAAAGGAACCACATGGAGCTGAGCGACGTTCGCGCACAGATTGATGAGATTGACGGCCAACTGCTCGACCTTTTCGTGCAGCGTATGAACCTTGCACGCGATGTTGCCGCAAGCAAAGTCGATACGGGCAAAGCGGTGTTCGACCCGGTACGCGAGCGCTCAAAGCTTGCCGCAATCGCCGCCCAGTCTCCCGACGGACTCCAAAACCAAAGCATTGCATTGTTCTCCCTGCTTATGAGCATGAACAAGGCTGAGCAGCTCCGCATCATCAATGGGGCGAAGGAGCAGGCGCAGTCGAAGAAGATGCGCGCCTCGTATCGTGCACTTGAAGACGCATTCCCCACCATCGCCACTGTCTGCTGCCAAGGCGTCGAAGGCGCGTATAGTCAGCAGGCCGCATGCAAGCTCTTCGATGTTCCCGACATCACCTTCTCCCCTACGTTTGAGGGCGTGTTCGAGGCAGTTGAGGCAGGTACCTGCCAGTTCGGCGTGCTCCCCATCGAAAACTCAACGGCGGGTTCGGTCAACGCCGTGTATGACCTGCTCAGCAGGCATCATTTTTCCATCGTTCGTTCTGTGCGCCTCAAAATCGATCATAACCTTCTCGCCAAACCGGGTGCCCGCCTGGAGAACATCCGTGAAGTCGTCTCGCACAGCCAGGCACTCAACCAAAGCCGCGCGTTCCTGAACAACCTTGGAGTGAAGACGACCGTATGCGAGAATACAGCGCGCGCTGCCGAGCTTGTCGCCTCGTCCGAACGCACCGATCTTGCCGCGCTTTCGTCTTTCTCCTGCGCGTCGCTTTACGGCTTGATTCCGCTTGCGCGCAATGTACAAGATTCCGACAACAACTACACGCGCTTCGTGGTTATCGCCCGTGATCCCGCCATCTATCCCGGCGCCAACCGCTCCTCGATTCAACTCACGCTCACCAGTGAGCCAGGCGCACTGTATCGCGTGCTTGAGCGCATTTACGCGCTCAACATCGACCTTGTCAAACTTGAGAGCCGTCCCGTTCCGGGCAGCGACTTCGAGTTCATGTTCTACTTCGACCTGTCGTGCGCGGCCACGAGCCCGGCGTTCGCCACGCTGCTCGACAGCCTCGACGACCTATGTGACAGCTTTACGTACTTCGGCAGCTACACGGAGGTGCTGTAATGGGTGATACGACCGCGCGTCCTTATGGAGTTCTGGGCCGAGTCCTCGGTCACAGCTATACGCCTGTGATTTATCGCGAGCTTGCGGGAATCGACTATCGTAAGTTTGAAGTTGAACCCGAACACCTTTTGGAGTTCATGCGTTCCGACGTGTGGGAAGGAGTCAACGTCACCATTCCCTACAAAAAGGACGTGTATGAAATCGTCGATGATGTCTCCCCGATCGCGCAACGCTTGGGAAACGTCAACACCGTGACACGCCTGGTCGACGGAAGGCTTCGCGGCGACAACACGGATTACTTCGGCTTCAAAGTGCTGCTTGAGTCACTCGGCCTGTCGCTTGCTGGAAAAAAAGCAGTGGTGTTCGGTGGAGACGGCGGCGCTGGCACAACTGTCCGAACCGTCCTTGCCGACATGGGAATGGATCCCGTGTCGATTGGACGAGAAGGCGCGGACACCTACGAGAAGCTTGATCTGCACGCAGACGCTGCACTCGCGGTCAACTGCACGCCCGTTGGCATGTACCCCAACTGCCCCGCCGCCCCTTGCACACTCGATGCGCTTCCCAACCTTGAGGGTTTCATTGACATCGTCTACAACCCCGCTTGTACGGGCCTCATGATGGAAGCGGAGAAGCGCGGCATTCCCTGCGCAGGCGGATTGCTCATGCTGGTTGCCCAAGCCGCTCAAGCCGTTGAACGCTACACCGGGGACATTATTTCGGTCGACCGTATGCTTGATGTTACCAAGCGGCTTTCGGCCACCGAACAGAACATCGTGCTCATCGGCATGCCTGGCTGCGGGAAGACCCGAGTGGGCGAGCAACTTGAAAAGCTATTGGGACGCGAACGCATCGACATCGACCAGGCTCTTGCCGAACGCTTGGGTATGAGCTGCGCAGATTTCATCGAACAGCAAGGCGAGGTCGCATTCCGCGAACAAGAAGCCGCTATGGTGGCGGAAGTTGCCAAGCAATCGCGACTCATCATTTCCTGCGGTGGCGGCGTAGTCACCCGACCTGAGAATTATCCGCTTTTGCATCAAAATAGCCTTATCGTCATGCTCAACCGTCCCTTGGAAGAGCTTTCGAAGAAGGGGCGCCCCATTACGGCGCGCGACGGTATCGAAGCGCTCGCCGAACGCCGCATGCCACTGTATCGGTCCTGGGCGGACATCGTCATTGATTCACTCAATTGCGCCGCCAATACTGCGCAGGCGGTATGCGATGCCCTGCCTCCCATGCTCGAGATGTAACAAGAGCCCTATTCCGTGTCTTTAAGGAGTGTCCATGAAAGCCCTGGTTATCAATGGTCCCAATCTCAATATGCTCGGAATTCGCGAGCCGAACATCTACGGTTCCGACAACTACGAGGCGCTCGTCGAGATTTGCCAAACTGCCGCTGAAGAGGCAGGATTTACGGGCGTCGAAGTATTTCAATCAAACCATGAAGGAGCTCTTGTCGATCGCGTTCAAGAGGCGTACGGCACTATCGACGGCATCGTAATCAACCCCGCTGCATATACGCATACCAGCGTCGCGATCCTCGACGCCCTAAAAGCCGTCGCCATTCCCGCAGTTGAGGTTCACATTTCAGCTGTTGAAGAGCGCGAAGATTTTCGCCAAATCTCCTATGCCGGCATGGCATGTTTTGCCACTATCACCGGCGAAGGGCTGCAGGGATACGCCCACGCTCTACAGCTTCTTGCGGAAAAGCTTGGACTTTAACCTTTTGGCTCCACTGACATTTGCATTAGAACGGCTCAATGAAGGGCAAAACTCTCGAAGACGCATGGAAAGTACTCGAATTCGGTTCAATTTCTACGACATGCGAAGTATACGACGATTTCGAGTCAAAACGCCTGAAGAAACCGCAGGTACAGTGCTCGCATTTTTCTCAATATCAAGCTCTGCTCGACATGTCCGGAAAATTGAACCGAATTCGCGAGGTGGAGTGCCATCGAATAGCGTTTGACGTCCATTGAGTAATCAAATCAGCTCTTTGAATACGGCCATAGAGCCAGGCCATATATCATCCCATGCTCAAGCAGTCCTGCTCACGACGAAGGCGCCACCGGCGCCTTCTGTTCGTGCGGAACTGCGCGTGGGACTATATATGGCCTGATCCAGCAAACGATTTAACGCTATTTCCCGCTAATAATTTGATGCAAGGCTAAAACAGCAGGTTCTACCACATGGGAAATCACACGCACCAACGACGCAATCGACTTCTTATTCCAAATCGCTGTACACAGAAAAGAGGTCCACAGCAAATGCTGTGGACCTCTTAATAAAAGCTTAGTGCGTTATCGCTACTCTGCCTCGTGATGACGACGCGGGGTGCGGCCGCCGCTGTCGCCGGGACGGCGCGGGCGATCTCCGCGCTCGCGACGCTCACGGTTGGGACGGTCGAAGCCGCGGGCACCGTTGTCGCGGCTGCTGCGGCGCTCACGACGCTCGCCACCCTCGGAGCGGCCAGAGCCGGAACCCTCAGGAGCCTCGGGCTTATCAAGGCGATCAAGCGAGATCTTGCCCTTGTCATCGATCTCGATGACCTTGACCTTGACCTCATCGCCCACGTTCAGCACGTCCTCAACGCGCTCAACGCGACCCTGGGCAACGCGGGAGATGTGCAGCAGGCCGTCCTTGCTGCCGAACAGGCGCACGAAGGCGCCGAAGGACTGGACGGTCACGACGCGACCGTCGTAGACCTCGCCGACCTCGGGCTCCTTCACGATAAGCTGGATGCGCTCGATGGCCTGGCCCACCGAGTCGCCCACGCCGCCCACGTAAATGGTGCCGTCTTCCTGAATGTCGATGGAAGCGCCGGTCTCATCCTGGATACCGCGGATGGTCTCGCCGCCCTTGCCGATGACCTCGCGGATCTTATCGACGGCGATGGAGATCGTCGTGATGCGCGGGGCGGTCTCGCGAGTGTCCTCACGCGGGCCGGGGATAACCTCGAGCATCTTGTCGAGAATGTAGGCACGACCCTCTTTTGCCTGCTCAAGAGCAGTGCGCAGGATGTCGAACGTCAGGCCGGTCGCCTTGTTGTCCATCTGGAGCGCCGTGATGCCGCGCTCGGTGCCGGTGACCTTGAAGTCCATGTCGCCGAGGAAGTCCTCGAGACCCTGGATGTCGGACAGCACGACCGTTTTGCCCTCCTCCTGGATGAGGCCCATGGCGATGCCGGAAACGGGGCGCTTGATGGGCACGCCGCCGTCCATGAGCGCCAGGCAGCTGCCGCAGGTGGAAGCCATGGACGAAGAGCCGTTGGACTCCATGACCTCGGAGACGACGCGAATGGCGTACGGGAACTCGTTCTCGTCGGGCAGCACGGGCAGCAAGGCGCGCTCGGCCAGGTTGCCGTGGCCGATCTCGCGGCGCTTCGGGGTGCCGATGCGCCCGGTCTCGCCGGTGCAGAAGGGCGGGAAGTTGTAGTGATGCATGTAACGCTTGCCCTCGACCGGCTCGATGGTATCGAGACGCTGGGCCTCGTTGAGCATGCCGAGCGACAGCACGGAAAGCACCTGGGTCTGACCGCGCTGGAACAGGCCGGAGCCATGCACGAGCGGCAGGTAGTTGTCCTTGACCATGATGGGACGGATCTCGTTGGCGGCACGGCCGTCAACGCGCTCGCCGGTCTCGACGACCATGCGGCGCATGGCGGTCTTCTCGAGCTTCTTGAGGTTCACCGGAATCTCGCGCTCCCACTCGAGCTGCTCCTCCTCGGTGAACTCGGCCTTGATGGCCTCCTTGAGCTCTGCGACCTTGTCCTGGCGGGCGAGCTTATCGGCGTCGCGCAGGGCGGCGGCCATCTCATCGTAGTGGGCGAAGATGCGGTCGTGGACCTCCTCGACCGGCTCGTCGAGCGGATACTCGCGCTTGACGATCGGGCCGTTGACCTGCTCCCACTCCTCGACAAAGGCGAGCTGGGCGTCGCAGAAGGCGCCGATGGCCTCCTGACCGAACTGCATGGCGTCGAGCATGTCCTCCTCGGACACCTCCTCGGCACCGGCCTCCACCATGGAGATGAAGTCGCGCGTGCCCGCGAGCTCGAGATCGAGGTCGGAGCCCTCGCGCTCCTCATAGGTGGGGTTCACGATGAACTCGCCGGTCTCCTTGTTGCGGGCGATGCGCACGCAAGCAAGCGGTCCCTCGAAGGGCACGCCGCCGATGAGCATGGCAAGCGAGGCGCCCATGACGCAGATGACGTCGACGGGGTTCTTCTGGTCGGCAACAAGCGAGGTTGCAACAACCTGCACCTCGTTGCGGAAGCCGTCTGGGAACGACGGGCGGATGGGACGGTCGATCATGCGGGCGGTAAGCGTGGCCTTCTCGGAGGGACGGCCCTCACGCTTGAGGTAGCCGCCGGGAATGCGGCCCGCGGCGTACATTTTCTCCTGGAAGTCCACCGTGAGCGGGAAGAAGTCGTAGTTCTTGCGCTCCTTGGACACCACCACGGTGTTCAGCACGGTAGAATCGCCCTGCTTGACGAGGGCGGCGCCGGTTGCCTGCTTGGCGAGCTCGCCGGCTTCCAGCACGTAGGTCTTGCCGTACAGATCGAAGGTCTTGCTAACGAGTGTCATGTATTACTCCAATCCCCGTATGCCCCTTGCACACGGGCTTCTAAAGGTCGACGGGACCCTCCCGCCGATCGGTGTGAAGACGCGCCGTTGCGGCCTGTGCGTCTCCCACATGAAAAGGGGCACCTTGCGGCGCCCCCACATGCACGAACTTGGCGACTACTGGATGTTGTCGCGAATGCCGAGTTGAGCGATGAGCTCACGGTACTCGTTGATGTCGTTCTTCTTGATGTAGGAGAGGAGACGACGACGCTTACCGACGAGCATGAGCAGGCCGCGGCGGGTGTGGAAGTCCTTCTTGTGGGACTTCATGTGCTCGGTGAGCTCCTTGATGCGCTCAGTGAGGATGGCAACCTGAACCTTGGAGTTGCCGGTGTCCTGGGCGTTCTTGCCGAACTGGGCGGTGAGCTCCGCCTTGCGCTCCTTGGAAATCGTCATGATTTCACCTTTCTGCTAACGGTCGCGGGAATGCGCTTCCCCATGACCTCGATTCGCCCTCATCTGGGAACGCCGCCGGTGTGAGCGAACGTCCAAGGTGGGGGTACCAACAGGTCGATATGTTACCACAGAAGCGCTGGCAGACGACATAAAAGCACAACTAGACCGTTGTGCACGGGATTTGCATAAACCGAGCCGCTATCTAGCATCCCAGCATGAACTCGAGCGCGCGGAGACGACAATCGAGATGCGTGGCAGCCCACAGGTGCGCCAGCGCCAGCAGATGCGATGCAGTGAAAGAGTCGATCTGCGCCGCCGCCAGCTCCGAAAACCGCAGCGCGATAAGAGCGGACAGCCATGAGAGCGTCACTGGATCGAGTTCCTCCGCACCCGCGATATTCGAAGCGCAACTCGCGCACAACACGCCACCGGCCTGCGCTGAGAAATACGTTGGTGCCTCATCACCACATGCGACGCAACCCGTGTAGTCAGGCCGATACCCCACATGCGAGAGCAGTTTAAAGATGTACGCTGCAACTAGAAGATCGAGATGAGCGGAATCCACAGAGGCGATCCATTCGAGAACCGCACTGGTGATGGGGAAAACAAACGGATCGTCGGCGTCCTCGAACGTGCAACGGCTCGCAACCTCGGCCACAGCCGAACCCGCAGTGAGCAGCTCGTAGCTCGGGCTCGCACCCAGAGGAGCTGCGATCAGATCGGCTTGTGAAACGACATCAAGATTGCGGCCATGAGCCAACAACAAATCGACCTCGCAACACAGCTCGCACCGCGCCGCCAAACGGCCCCCCGGTTTGCGCGCGCCCTTCGCAACCGCGCGAATCTGCCGTCCGCTCTCGGCAACCAACGTGAGGATGAGGTCGGTTTCCTTGAGCTTCGTCTTATCGAGGACGATCGCCTTCGTGCGATATGTGCGACTACCAGCCATGGTGCGCTCCGGATGCAAACTGCACAGTAGTCCAACATATATCATCGCCTGCTCGGGCAGTCCTGCTCGCACGAAGAGCCCACTGGGCTCTTCGGCTCGTGCGGAACTCGCATTCGACGATATATGTTGGACTTAGCTGCATCGTCATTTACTCGTCGTCGGGTGCCGCATAGCCAAAACGACGAATCTCGCGCGCGTCCTCGCGCCAGCGCGGCTTCACGCGCACATCAAGGCTCAAGAACACGCGGCAACCGAACATCTTCTCAAGGTCACGACGCGCTTCGACACCGATGCGCTTGATCATCTCGCCGCCCTTACCCACGATGATGCCCTTTTGGCCTTCACGTTCCACATACACAGTTGCATGCAAGCGCAGCAAATCGCGTTTGGGACGCTCGAACTCATCGCAGATGACACCAACTGCGTGCGGAATCTCCTCGCGCGTGTGCAGCAGCACCTTCTCACGCACGAACTCCGCGACCATGACCTCTTCGGTCTCATCGGTATCCATACCCTCAGGATACCAACGCGGGCCCTCGGGCAGATACTCCGCAACCACATCGACAAAGGTCTCGACGTTGAAGCCCTCGGTGGCAGACACCACGAGCTCATCGTCGAAATCGACCAACTCATGCGCAGCGGCGAGCTGGGCCTGCATCTGCTCGGGCGTCGCCTTGTCCGCCTTCGTGAGCACCAGGATTTTTGGAGCTCGAGCTGCGGCAACACGCTCGGCAACCCACGCGTCGCCACGGCCGATCGGCGCGCTCGCATCAATTACGAACGCAATCACGTCAACATCGGAGAGCTCACCCAACGCACTCTTATTCAACTCTGAGCCCAAACCGTCCTTGGGCTTATGGATACCCGGCGTATCCACGATCACAAGTTGGCAGTTTTCACGGTTCACCACAGCACGCAAACGGCGACGCGTAGTCTGCGCCACGGGCGAGGTAATGGCGATCTTCTGGCCAAAACAGGCATTGAGCAGCGTCGATTTACCGGCGTTGGGACGCCCGACAAGTGCGACGAAACCCGAACGAAAGCCCTCGGGAACATCCGTACCAAACGAGAGGCCAGCGGAAAGACTCTCGTCTTCACCCAGCTCACCCGACTCGATCATGGCATCGAGCTCCTCGTCGGAAAGGTCGGCGAACGGATCGAAATCTACCATGTCGGACATCTGAATCTCCTCGAATCAAACACGTGAAACCTAAAACGGAAAATGGACAAGACAGGCAAACAGCGCAGAAGGACAGCGCAGGTAAAACCCCGCACCCGCCAGCAATCCTCACTGCCTAAACCGTGCGAATACCCAGCATATACAGCAGATTAAGCGCATGGGCAAACACAATGACGCCCACAATCGCCGCAGCAACAGAAAGAACAAACACGCTCGCCGCCGCGATATCTTTGGCGCGCTTGGCGAGCGGATGCAGCTCGGGAGAAGCAAGGTCCACAACCGCCTCGAGCGACGTGTTAACCAACTCGGCGGAAATCACCATGCCGATGCAAATGGTCACGATGCTCCACTCGAGCCAGTTGAGTCCCACAACCGTACCCGCGACATACGTCGCCAAACCGGCAAGCAGCTGGACCTTGATGTTGCGCTCAGTCCATACCGCCGTGAAAAACCCTTGGATTGCATAGCCGAATGAGCGGACGAACGAAGGGTGCTCTTTGTTGGAACCGGGAATCATGACGTTCTCCAGATAGTCGTGGTTGGTCGTAGGTAGTGGCTAGTCGTTAGTCATTCTCGTGATGCGTCAGCGGACCATGAACGATGGCATCCGGGTCATCGCCGCGGCAAGCCGCCAGCTCACGCAAAAGCTCATCCTCGCGGGCTTCCATGACCTCGGCTTCATCGTCCTCGATATGATCGTAACCCAGCAGATGCAACAACCCATGCACCAGCATTAATCGGCATTCATCAGCAGGCGTGTTACCAAAGTCCGGGGCCTGTGCCGCGATAACCTGGGGAGCCAAAATCACATCTCCCAGCTCAAGTACCCCATCCGCGGGGATATCCTCGTCAAAGGCACTGTCGCACTCAAAGGAAAGAACGTCGGTCGTGCGGTCGATGCCGCGCCACTCGGCATTCAGAGCGTGCATCTCCTCCTCATCGACGAAGGAGACGGAAATCTCAACTTCTCGCTCCACGCCCTCGGCTGCCAAGACGTGCGCCGCGATAGAGCAAACCTCATCTTCGGAAATCAGCGTCGATAGCTCGGCATCGTTACTTATGAGCACGGCCATGGCCGCTCCCCTCTTTACGTGCATCAAACGCGTCGTACGCCTCAACGATTTTGCCCACCAAGCGGTGGCGCACCACATCGGTACGTGTCAGGCGAACGAACACGATATCATCTACGTCACCCAAAATCTCCTCGGCTTCCGCCAAACCGTTGCGTTTACCGGGAAGATCGCGCTGACTCGCATCACCGGTGATGACAAACGTCGAGTTGAAGCCCAAGCGCGTGAGGAACATCTTCATCTGCTCGGGCGTGGTGTTTTGTGCCTCATCCAAAATCACAAAAGCGTCGTTAAGCGTGCGGCCGCGCATATACGCCAACGGGGCGATTTCCACCACACCGCGCTCGACGAGCTCATGGGCGCGCTCGGTATCCATCATGTCAAAAAGTGCATCGTACAGCGGACGCACGTACGGGTCGACCTTCTCTTCGAGCGTACCGGGCAAAAAGCCGAGGTTCTCCCCCGCCTCAACCACGGGACGCGTGAGAACCAAGCGACCCACCTCATGGCGCTTGAGTGCGGCGACGGCCATCGCCATAGCGAGATACGTTTTGCCCGTACCAGCGGGACCCAGGCAAAACGTCACCGTGTTATTGCGAATCGCGTCGATATAACGCTTTTGACCCGGCGTTTTAGGGCGAATGGCCTTACCGCGATACGTGAGCAAAATGTCATCGCGAAAACCCGAGGCGTCCGCCTCTTCCGCACGCATGGCATCAATGGCGCGTTCGACATCATCGGTTGTGGAAACCTCATTTCCCGCGGCAATCTTGATGAGATGCGTGAATAAGCGTACGAGAACCTCGACCTCGGAAGGCTCACCCGCAATCGAAATATCCGTGCCGCGCACGACGATCTCGCCCTCGCAACGGCGCTCGATGGTGCGTAGCAGTACGTCCCCGGCGCCCGTGATGCAGGCAGGGTCGATACCCTCGGGAATAGATAGGCGAACCTTTGCGACGTCGGTGCTCAATACACGCTCCTCATCAGGTGATCGGCCCCTTAGGGGCGACAAGACTTGTACTCGGCGCGCTCACGCAAAACCGCGTGAAGCGTTCCGTGATCATCCATACCCATGATAGCAACAGTTACCAGCGCTCCGGTAGCCTCGGCATCTGCATCGTCCACCACCACGCGGTGGAAACTGCCGAGCGTGCCGCGGTTACCGTACTCGAGCACCGCACGCTCGCAGGTGCCGATGCGGGCACGTGCATCGGCTTTGGAACAGTCAAGCGCCGTCGCGCGCAGTGCAGCCGCACGTGCCGCCATGACCTCGGGGTCGACCTGATCAGGGGCAGTAGCGGCGGGAGTCCCAGGACGTGCGCTATAGCGGAACACGTGCATATGCGCAAAACCGATTCGCTTGCAGAAATCCAGGCTCTCCTGGAATTCACGCTCGTCTTCACCGGGGAATCCCGCAATGATGTCGCACGATATAGCCGCAGCAGGCAGCTTTGCGCGAATCATATCGACCATCGCGGCATATTCGTCCGCAGTATATGGGCGGTTCATGCGGACGAGCGTGTCGGTGCAGCCAGATTGCAAGGGCAGATGCAAAAACGGTGCCACGCGATCGCCGCCCGCCACCATAGCGTCTATCAGACGCTCGTTGACATCCATGGGCTCGAGCGAAGACAAGCGGACCTGCGGGATGGAAGTCTCACGCAGGATAATTGAAAGCAGCTCATCGATTTCGATGTGCGCGTCATCCTGGTTCGCATAATCGTAAGCACCGAGGTTAACGCCCGTGAGCACGACCTCGGGAATACCGGCGGCTTCCGCCGTACGCACCTGCTCGAGCACCGACTCGACTGGCACCGAACGTTCGGGCCCGCGAGCTTTCCACACGATGCAATACGTGCAGCGGTTGTTGCACCCATCCTGCACCTTGATACCCAGACGGGAACGGCCAAGCAAGCCGGCGAGATCATGTACAGAATCAGTTGCGTCCGCTGCCATACCGTGCGAACCGCTCATCACGTGTGGCATACCGGCGAGTTCCGCCACACGGGCAGCGACGTCGATTTTAGACGCTTCGGCAACAACGCGATCAGATAGCTCGGTGAGCTCCTCTGGATGCAAGTTCACCACGCATCCCGTCACTACGACCATCGGTTCCTGCGGCAGGTTCAGCGCATGACGAACCGCCTTGCGCGTCTTTGCTTCTGCCTCGCCGGTCACCGCGCAGGTGTTGATGACGATGATCTCCGCTTCGTCCTGATCGACGAGCGCGAAGCCCGCCGCGGCAAGATCGGCGGTGATGCGGTCGGATTCCACACGGTTGACGCGACAGCCCAGGTTAACTACGCACACGAACGGACGGCTCATGACAAACCCTTAATCGAGGATATCGTCGATGGCATCGCGGATGCGATCGCCCACCGAGCGTTTCTTGGGCTCACCTTCAGTCTGTTCGTCCGAAAGCTCAACGTATTGCTCGAGCAGCGCACGTTGCTCATCGGAAAGGCTTGTGGGAACGACGACCACGATATGCCCGATAAAGCGTCCACGCGAACCGCCGCCGCCGATGCGGGGCATGCCGTGCTCGGGAACCGCGACCGTGTCACCGTACTGAACACCAGCGGGAATCTCGAGATCAAACACCTCGTCAGGCAGAATGCCCTCGACCTTGACCGTGCAACCGAGGGCCGCCTGCGCAATGCCGATACGGACTTCGGACAACAGGTCGTCGCCACGGCGCCTAAAGCGCTCGTGCTCCTCGACCTGAATGGTGACGAGCAAATCGCCCGCCTGGGCACCGCGATAGCCCGCCTCACCGTAATCGCGCACACGCAGCTGGCGCCCCGTGGAAACGCCAGCGGGAATCTCGACGTCGATCTTCTCGTGTTTGTGAGCACGACCCTGGCCGTGGCAATGGGGGCACGGCTTATCGATGATCGTTCCCTCGCCATCGCAATCCGGACACGGAGCGGTGGACTGCATCTGGCCAAAAATCGAACGCTGAACGGTGGTCACATATCCCGTTCCGCCGCAACGCGGGCACGGCTTTTCCGAGCCGCCCTCTTCCATGCCGGAACCGTTGCAGTCCTCGCACGAGGCAAGCCTGTCATAGGAGATGGTCTTTTTGCAGCCCGTTGCGGCTTCTTCGAGGGAAATCGACAGGGAAATCGCCATGTCGCGACCGACACGACGCTGGGCACGGCTGCGTGAACTCGAACCTGCGCCGCCGGCGGCACCGCCGAAGAACGAAGAGAAGATATCGTCGACGCCCATGCCGCCGAAGATGTCAGAGAAATCTACGTAGCCGGAACCCACGCCATCGACGGTTCCATAGCGATCGTACATGGAGCGCTTCTGCTCGTCCGAGAGGACCGAATATGCCTCGTTGAGCTCGGCGAACTGCTCGTTGGCATCGGGAGCGTCGTTGCGGTCGGGATGTAGCTTGATCGCCTTCTTGCGAAACGCGCGCTTGATCTGCTCGGGTGTTGCATCACGCTCGACACCCAATACCTCGTAGTAATCCCTTTTTTCCGCCACGACGTGGCCCTCCCCCAAATAATCCTTACCTTATCGTTTGCAGCATCGTCGTTTGTACCCCGTCAATCAGCTCGTAAGCACGTAAAGCTGCACCTCAAGGCACCTACATAAACCGATACGGCATCAAGAACAGCGATTGCGTGCAACTCGTAAGCCATACCGAGATGAGTGCGAAAAACAGCCCATTCGAAACGCCGCTCACCATGATCTGCAAGCCGCGCTTCCACCATAGGACACTGCGATGCAACACGTCATCCGACGCGATCATAAAAATGCCCAGCAAAAGCGGAACGGCACAGATGGTCATGAACACCGAAAGCGTGCCGGAGAACGCAGAGAAGACGAGGAACGGCAACACCAAACCGACCATGTAGAAGCCGGAGCGGGCACGACCCTCCATGCGCTCCGCGGCGACATATGCGCGACCGACCAAATCGCCCGCTTCGCCACCGTTCGTACCGGCATTACCGCGCGCCTTCATGCGAACCTGGTCGCCATCATGTGTGGCAGGCGGAAACTCAACGACCGCCTCAGCCTGCACACGCGTGCGGCCCTCTCCCCCGCAAACGGGACAGGGGTCGGCGACGACCTGACCCGAGCCTCCGCATTCGGGACAGACCATGCGTGCCTGACCCATGCCGAACATACCCAGATCGACGGCGATGGAACCGGTTCCACCGCAGGTAGGACACGTTTTATGATGCTCAGACGCAACCGAACCCGAGCCATGGCAGTTGTCGCATGCCTCATAGCGCGGATATTTCACCGCAACGCGTGCACCATCGCGCGCCTGCTCGCGGCTGAGCTTGACCTCAACCACCACATCGGCACCCATTGCAGGGTTATACGCCGACGCCGAGCGACGACGGCGCTGGCTGGAGAATCCACCCATGCCACCGAAGGGGAAGCCAAAGCCTCCAAAACCGCCGAAGTCGGTATAGCCGCCGGAATAACCTCCGCCGTAGCCAGCCGGAGCGCCCGGAGTGCCGCCTGCGAACGGATTGCCCGAACGCATCGCATCGTAGCGAGCGCGCTTTTGCTCGTCCGACAAAACGGCATACGCTTCGGAGACCTCTTTAAAACGCTCCTCTGCATCAGGTTCCTTATTGACATCAGGATGCAGCTTGCGCGCCTTTTGCTGAAACGCCTTTTGGATTTCCTTCGCAGTGGCGTCCTTCTCAACACCCAAAATGGCGTAATAATCTTTTTCGTTCATGCCTGCCATGTGGCACATAACTCCCTACGTGCTGATTGCATAGTTGGATAATTATATCCCGAGGACAGAAGCCTCATTCAATGTGAGCAAAAAGCACGCAAACATGTGGGACGCTTCAGTTTGTGCGTGGGCGAGGCAAGGCGTGTGGGAACGCAGCAGCAACCAACGGCCACGACCTACCGAACAACGGCTACCGCCGACCTACCCTTCGTGGGACAGCTCGATTTGACGATATGCAACGCCGCACAGGTCCAAGATGCTCTTGGAAATCAAGTTGTCCTCGGTTCCGTTGTACTTGTCGTCCAAGTACACGACCTCACCGATGCCCGCTTGCACGAGGGTTTTCGCGCACTCGTGACACGGGAACAAGGTGACGTACACCGTGGCGCCCGCCATATCCTTGAGTGAACCGCGATAATTGAGAATGGCATTCGCCTCGGCGTGAATGACATAGTTGTGCTTGTCGTGCAGCGGGTCGTCCGCCGTGCCCCAGGGAAAATCGTCGTCGTTGAGACTCGAGGGCGTGCCGTTGTACCCCACCGAGAGAATACGGTTGTTGGTATCGGCAATGCAGGCACCCACCTGGGTATTCGGATCCTTGCTGCGCATGCTCGCCGCAACGGCCGCACGCATGAAGAACTCGTCCCAACTGATCACATCTTCGCGTTTGCCCGGCATACATCCTCCCATCAACGCGTTTTGCACAGCATGCCGCAATATGGCTCCCAGTTCAAGCGTCAATTGTCCGAGGGTGGTCTTTCTCTACTCAGCCAAATCCCAAAAGAGGCCGTAGAGCTCGTTGCCACACAGCCATCCTTGTTGCGTAGGGCACAGTAACTCGTTGCGCCATGTTGCCAACTCCAAGGCAACGGCGCGTGCGCATGCAGCTTTGAGCTCTGCGGATGGGATATATGCCTCGGCACGCTCAAGCAGATTGCGCGGGATGCCGTCGGTCATGCGACAGGCGAGCATGAGGTCCTCCGCATATGCCTCACGCGGCATCAGAATCTCGCGGTCAAAACGTGTACCGGCATCATCAAGCTGCGTAAAGCGCTCACGCACAAACGGCCGATGCGCGCCATCTTCAGACACATCATTGGTGCGCTCGGACGCAACGTGACGCATACTCGAGGCGGACCGCCCCAAACCAAGATAGGGCTTTCCCGTCCAGTACGCGATATTGTGTTGACAGCGATGCCCCGGCTTCGCATAGCTGGCAACTTCGTAGCGGGCATACCCCGCAGCGCGCAGTTGCTTTGCCGCCTCTTCCATACACAGCGCCTGAAAGTCCTCATCGGGGATATCGATCTTGCCCGCCTCTTCAAGCCGAGCCAGCGGTGTCCCGCCTTCGACCTGCAGCGGATACACCGAAACGTGATCTGGAGCTGCAGCGATAATGCGCGCAAGCGTTGTACGCCAGCTCTCGTACGTTTGACCTGGCAAAGCGCACATGAGGTCACACGACGTCGAAAAACCGTTGCGTTTGGCAAGCTCAAGCGCCTCAAGCGCCTCCTCCGCGCTGTGAATGCGACCGAGGATTTTGAGCTCAACCGCATTGAGCGACTGAATGCCCAGGGAGATGCGCGTCACCCCCGCATCGCGAAGTTCCCGTGCCTGCCGTGGCGTAAACGACTCGGGATTAGCCTCGCAGGTAAACTCCACAGGGTTGCAATAGGCACACACGCGGCGAACGAGGCGCGGCAAACGCTCTCCCATAATAGAAGGCGTTCCGCCGCCGATGTAGACGGTTGCCACCTGATCGAGCTCCCCTGCTTTACCATGCTTGTCCAGCAGCCCCTCAAGCTGCACGCAATAGGCATCGAGAGCCGCATCCAACTCGCAAGGCGCAAACGCACGTGAATCGAAGTCGCAGTACGCGCATTTTGAACGGCAAAACGGGATGTGAAGGTAGAGCGCCTGATACGATGTCTCGTTCACGTTTGCACCTCACATCTCAGATATCGACCGTCGAGTAAGACCGTCGAGTAAGACCGTCGAATTTGGGAAGATTTTACGTATTTGAGCCTCATTCTGAAGCGGAAAGTGTGTCAAAACTTCCCTGATTCGCCACGTCGGTCTCAATCTCGTCAAGCAGCGCCATGAACTCCTCGTAGGTCGTACAACGTACCACGCGCCCCCGCCATGTAGCGGCATGGGGCATGCCTTTGAGATACCACGTCGCAAACGTGCGGGCACGCGCCATGAACGGCTGCGTGCTGTGCAGTAGCCCCAAATGCTCGCGAAGGGCCTCAAGACGCTCGAGTGGTGCATGCTCGGGCACCGGCACGCCATCAAGCGCACAGGCTCGTGCGTCACCGAACACCCAGGGATTCCCATACGTTCCACGCGCGATGAACACGGCATCCGCAGATGTGGTCTGCAACATACGCACGGCATCATCGGCCGAAAACACGTCGCCCGACCCGATAACCGGCACCGAAATGCGGGATGCCACCTCGTCGATAACCGACCAATCGGCAGATCCAGCATACAACTGGCTCGCCGTACGGCCATGTACTGCAACCGCACTTGCCCCCGCTTGTTCCATGCGTGCAGCGAACTCAGCAGCCGTGTTATCGCACGCCGCGTACCCCTTACGGATCTTCACGGTTACGGGCACCTGCGCTTCGTGCACTGCCGCGCACACGATGTCCTCCGCAAGTTCGGGCGTCTTCATGAGCGCGGACCCCTCGCCTTTGGTAACGACCTTGCGCGCGGGACACGCCATATTTATGTCGATAAGGAAAAGCTTGTCCCCCACCCGCTCTTGCACAGCATTAACCGCTCCGGCGAACTGCTCGGGTTTGGAGCCGAACAGCTGCACGCAAATCTGCGGCTCCTCGGGCTCGGGTTCAACAAGGACCCACGTTTTGGCACTCTTATAGGCAAGCCCAGCCACACTCACCATCTCGGTATAGGCAAGCTCCGCGCCGCGACGACGGCACATGATGCGATACGCCGCGTCGGTAACCCCCGCCATGGGCGCCATCAGAAACGGCTGGCGGGCGAATTGTTCTCGTAATGCTTCTGAGCGATTGTGCATGCTCACAGTCCTTTAATTGATCACATACCTGAGTTTCTCAAGCGCCGCAGATTGGCTCCCATTTGAAAACAACTTCGGCTTTTCCAGGTACCGCAGATTGGCGTGAAAGAGGAGCGACGCGTACTAAGATACGCGAGCGACGGTTTGAACGCCAAGATGCCGTACTTGAGGAAACCAGATCAGTCCTCGACTTTGAGGATGGCGAGGAACGCCTCCTGCGGCACCTCGACAGAGCCGATGGCCTTCATGCGCTTCTTGCCCTCTTTTTGCTTCTCAAGTAGCTTGCGTTTACGCGAAATGTCGCCGCCGTAGCACTTGGCTAGCACGTCCTTGCGATGCGCCTTCACCGTGGAACGCGCGATGATCTTGTTGCCGATGGCACCCTGAATGGGAACCTCGAATTGCTGACGAGGGATGATCTCCTTGAGCTTGTCACACAGACTGCGCGCAAGCGCATATGCCTTGTCCTTGTGCACGATGAACGAAAGCGCATCCACCTCATCGCCCGAAAGCAGGATGTCGAGTTTGACAAGTTCGCTCACGCGATAGTCCGAGAATTCATAATCGAGTGACGCGTACCCCTTGGTACGGCTCTTGAGCTGGTCGAAGAAATCAAGAATGAGCTCGGCGAGCGGCACGTCGAAATGCATTTCGACGGACTTCTGCGAAAGGTGAATCATGTCAGTCGTGATGCCGCGATGCTCGATGGCAAGCTGCATGACAGCGCCGGTATACTCGGGCGGAGCGATGACCTTTGCCTTGAGATACGGCTCCTCGATGTGCTCGATACGCGTGACATCGGGCAGGTCCTGCGGACTGCGGACGTCGATCATCTCGCCGTCCGTTTTGTACACGTGATAGTCAACGCTGGGACTCGTGGCAATGAGGTCGAGGTCAAACTCGCGCTCAAGGCGCTCCTTCACGACCTCCATGTGCAGCAAACCGAGGAAGCCAACACGGAAACCAAAGCCAAGTGCCACCGACGTCTCGGGCGTCCAGATAAGCGACGGGTCGTTGACGCGCAGTTTTTCAAGCGCGTCGCGCAGGTTCTCGTAATCCTTGTTATCGATCGGGAATAGGCCGGTATACACCATCGGCTTGGCCTCACGGTAACCGGACAGCGGAGCATCGCAAGGATTGTCGCGGAACGTGAGCGTGTCACCCACATGCACCGCCTCAGGGTCCTTGAGACCCGTGACAACGTAGCCGACCTCTCCCACCGCAAGCACATCCACGGCAACCTCGGCGGGACGACGCACGCCGACGCCATCGACAAGGAAGTCCTCGCCGCCCTGCATCATGCGCAGCTGGTCGCCCTTCTTCACCGAGCCGTCGAACACGCGAACCGTAGCGACGACGCCGCGATACTCGTCAAAATAGGAATCGAGAATCAACGCCTTAAGCGGCTTGCTCGCATCGCCCTTCGGCGGAGAGATGAGGAACACAATCGACTCGAGCAGGTCATGGATGCCCTCACCCGTCTTGCCGGACACGCACACGGCGTCGTCGGCCGGGATGGCGAGCTCGTCCTCAATCTCGACTTTGACCTCTTCGGGATGGGCGGAAGGCAGGTCGATTTTGTTGATCGCGGGTACGATATCAAGATTAGCGTTCATGGCGAGATTCGCGTTGGAGACCGTCTGCGCCTCAACGCCCTGGGTAGCGTCAACCACGAGCACGGCGCCCTCGCATGCCGCCAGACTGCGGCTGACCTCGTAGGTAAAGTCGACATGGCCCGGCGTGTCAATGAGGTTGAACTGATAGGTCTCGCCATCGTCGGCGTCGTACATCACGCGCACAGCGTTGCTTTTGATGGTGATGCCGCGCTCGCGCTCGATATCCATGGTGTCGAGCAACTGCGACTCCATGTCGCGCTCCTCCACTGTTCTCGTGAGCTCGAGAATGCGGTCGGAGATGGTCGACTTGCCATGGTCGATATGAGCGACGATGGAGAAGTTCCTGATATGTGAAGTGTCAATCGTATCCATGCGGGTCATTGTACCTAAATTCTCGAAATAGGGTGCTCGCAAAGGTCTCTCTCGTCAGATGCCAACAAGACTCCGCGCTCGGTCAGTCCTGCGCAAGACGGAGCGTCCACTGGACGCTCCTTTGCGTGCGAAATCTACGCTGAGCCTTGTTGGTATCTGCCAAAACACCGTTAAGCACATTTCTCAACCAAAAGACTTATAACCGTCCGGCTTCTAACAACATCTGCCTTGCATGCGCCAGGCTCTCCTCGCTCGCATCACCGGAAAGCAAGCGGGCAATCTCGTTGACGCGATCTTCGCCCTCGACGAGCAGCAAGCTGGTCTCGGGCACATCGTCATCGGAACGGCGAACCACGTAGTGCGTCTCGCCCTGAACGGCAACCTGCGCCAAATGGGTCACCACGATGACCTGGTGCGTACGCGCCAAGTCGGCGAGCACCGCAGCGAGCGAACGCGCCGTGGTTCCGCCCACACCGGCATCGACCTCGTCAAACACCAGCGTATCGGTTTGGTCGGACTCTCCCAGCGTCACCTTGCAGGCAAGCATGACACGTGAGAGCTCACCGCCGCTGGCGATGCGTTTGAGTGGACGCGGAGTAAGGCCCGAGCCGCTGCGATACAGCAGCTCGCAGGCACACGGCCCCTGCATCGTCCAGCGATCGCGCGGAAGGTCGCGGCTTTCCCACACAAGCTCGGCACGACCCATCTCAAGACGGGCCATCTGCTTGCCGACCTCGCGGCAAAAACGCGGGGCAACGGCGTTGCGACGACGCATGAGCGTACGGGCGGCATCAGCGAGCACAGCCTCGGCTTCATCGTGAGCGGCACGCGCCTTGGCAACATGTGCCTCGGCATCATTCACCAAACTCAACAGATCTTGGGCCTCCGCGCGACGTGCGAACACGTCTTCCATGTGCGGACCCCACTGACGCAACAGTCCCTTGAACGCACTGAAGCGCTCTTGGGCAGCCGCGAGCTCGGCGGGGTCGAAATCAACCTCATCGCGATAGCGAACCAAGTCGGCAGCAGTATCTTCGATGGAAATCGCGGCACCCGTCAGAACATCGGCAAACTCGGCGAGCTTGGCGTCTACACGTCCCATGCGCGCGAGCTCGGCAATGGCGCTGTTAAGGGCGTCGAGCGTCCCATTCTCGCCCGAGAGCGATTCGGCGGCGTCGTTCGCGCAGGTTGCCAGCGACTCGGCATGCTCGGCTCGTGGCAGGCGCTCCGCAAGCTCCTCGTACTCGCCCGGTTGGGGGTCGACCTCATCGATGCGCTCGAGCGCAAAACGGGCTTCCTCAAGGCGGCTCCCCTGCGTGCGGCTCGCCTCCTCAACACGCGCGAGCTCGGCTTCCGCCTCGCGCGCATGGACGAGCGCCTCGCGATAGGCAGCCAACGCGTCGGCCACGTTCACTCCCGCCCATGCATCGACCATATCGATGTGCGAAGACGCATCCAGCAGGCGCTGATGCTCGTGCTGTCCGCACAAATCGATGAGCGGGCTCACGCGCTCGGAAAGCTCGCGCACGCTGGCGATGCCACCGTCAATCTTGATGCGCGAGCGCCCATCCGCGCCCAAACGACGGGTCACGACGAACCCATCCTCATCATGCGCGCCCGCGAACAAACGACCGGAAACCAGCGCGCCGTCGCTCCCCTCGCGCACCGTGGAGGAATCCGCACGGGAGCCCATGAGCAGTTTAAGCGCGGAAAGCAACGCGGTTTTGCCCGCACCCGTCTCGCCCGTGAGCACCGTCAGACCCGCACAGGGGACCAAATCGGCCTCGCGGATGAGCGCGATGTTCTCGACATGCAGTTCATCGATCATTGCGCACTCCGTAGAACACGCGGCTCACCGAGTTGTAAAAGCTCTCCGGGCCGTAATCGAGCAAGAGAATATCCGCCTCGCCACGACGCGCGATGACGCGATCGATCTCGCCCTCACACGAGATGAACTGACCATCGAGCGCGATAGCCGGAACCGAGGGACGATCTTTGGACATCTTGATTTCCACCACATCGGAAGGCGAAGTGAGGAAAGCACGCGCCTGGATAGTGTGCGGCGCCACCGGCACACACACCAGACCCGTGTAATCGGGGCTCACGATGGGTCCACCAGCAGAAAGCGCGTAACCCGTGGAACCCGTTGCCGTGGAGACCACCACACCGTCGCCACGCAGACGGTCGATATGGTGACCGGATACGGTGATGTCAAACTCGACCATATCGGAAAGCGGACCACGCGTGACAGCGACATCGTTCAGCGCAAAGCCGTGGAGCGATTGCTCTTCTCCCGCACCGTCGAGGAAGATGACCTCGCAATCGAGCGTGGCACGGCGACTCACATGAAGCTCACCCGCCAGGGCATCGCTCACCACCGCGAGGATGTCCTTTTCCTGCGGGCTCGCCGCCGTCAAAAAGCCAAGATGACCATAGGAAAGACCCAGGATCGGAATCTCTCGATACCCCACGATGCGCGCCGCGCGCAGCAGGGTTCCGTCGCCCCCCAGCGAGATGACCAGACCGCAATCGCTCAAATCGGGTTCACTCACGATGCCCGAGCGCTGATCGGCTGCCCAAATGACCTCAAAGCCCTGACGCGTAAGCCACAGCTCAAGCGTTAAGCCACTCTGAACCGCCTCGTTCTTGTAGTAATTGGGGACGAGAAACACCTTCATAGCCGTGTCGCTTTCTCTGAAATCTGAGTCGCATATTCAGCGAGTTTCAGCACCTGCTCCTCAAGGGCAGATGGTGAATCGAGCAGATGCGCTTCGTCACGTTGCCCGCGGACACCAAGTAAGAAGAACTCTCGATTGCCCTTCGCACCCGTAATGGGCGAAACGCACAGGTCAAGTGGAGCAAGACCGCTCGAGGCAAACAGCGTTACCGTATCGCGCAGCACACGCGCATGAATTGCGGGGTCGCGCACGATGCCGCCCTCGCCCACTTCATGGGATTCGGCCTCAAACTGGGGCTTCACCAGCGTGAGAAACATGCCGTCCGGTCCTAGGATCTCCAGAACCGCAGGCAGGATGGTTCGGATGCTCGTGAAGGAAACATCGCAAACGGCCAAATCGCACGCGGCGGCAAACCCCTGCACGGGCACATCGACGATGTTCGTACGTTCAAGCAACGTCACGCGTTCGTCGTTGCGAAGCGACCAGTCGAACTGCGCGCGCCCTACATCAACGGAAAGGACCGTCGCCGCACCGCGTTTGAGCAAGCAATCGGTAAAACCACCCGTAGAGCAGCCTACGTCAAGGCAATGCATACCCGACGGATTGACGCCAAACGCATCGAGTGCGCCCGCAAGCTTGAGCCCGCCGCGTCCCACATAGGGAATATGGCCTTTGACGTGCAATTCTATTCCTGGCTTTACTTTCATACCGGGAGACGTCAGGCGCTGACCGCCCGAAGAGACGAGACCTGCCATCAAGGTGCGCAGGGCATCCGCGCGGTCTGCGCAGATGCCCTGGGAAATCAGTTCATCATCAAGACGGACGCGCGCCATTGCGCGCCCCTATGCCTGTTGTTCGGCAGCCGAATCCTCGGCGCCCTGGCCGGCCTGAGCGACTGCATCCGCTTCATCCGACGAAACGTCGCCCTCCGATGCACCCTCGTCCGCAGCGTCCTGCGCGTCAACCTCACGCTCATCAAGCATTTCAGCCTCACGCGGCGAGAGCTCGAACGAATCGACCATATCGACCGCGCGCGAACCGAGCTCGATTGCCTCATCGAACAGATCGAGGCTGCGCTCGAGCGACGTGTCCTTAGAACGGACGGTCGTGATGATTTCGTCCAAACGAGCGGTGATGTCGTCGAACGTCCCCTCAGCCACAGCTACTCCCCGTCCTCAACGTCGTACGGGTCAACGAAGATGCCCTCGAGGGAGCGCTCGTCATCCAAGTAGGAACGGTAGTCGCTCTGCTCTTCTTCCTGGCGAGCGCGCAGCGGGTCGATCTCGAACCACAGAGCCGAAATGCACGCGGCTTCGCAGTCGTCTGCAGTTACAGTGCAGGCAACATGCTGGAGGCTCGGCAGATGGCGATCGCGCACGATGCGTCCGAGCACGCCATTCACAAAACCGGCGGAATCATCGGTGCCATACGCCTTGGCGATCTCGACCGCCTCGTTAATGACAACGGCGGCGTCAAGCGTGTCGGCAACCTGAAAATACAGCTCGTACACAGAGGCGCGCAGTAAGTTGCGGTCGGCCCCGGGCATGCGCTCCAGCGTCCAGTTGGTCGAAACAGCGCGCAGCGCAGAGTCGATGCGCTCGCGATTGGCCGCAACGCCGCGGGCGATTTCCACGGCATAGTCGGCAAGCGGACCCTTCGACAGAACGAAGTCGCCCGCCAGCACATCATCCACGGCCTCGCCGCGCATCTCCGCCTGGAACAGAATTTGCAAAGCTTGACTACGGGCAAGCGTGCGCCCGCGGTTAACCTTCAGTGACGCCACCGGCTACTCCTTGGGGAACACGAGGCTGTCAATACAAACGTTCACGCACTCCACGTCAACGCCCACCTGTGCGTCGATGGCGTTCACCACGGACTCGCGCACGGACTCGGCGAGCTTCTTGAACGGATAGCCGAAGAACACCGTGAGGTGCACCGTCAGGCGAAGCTTGTCGTCAACGACCTCGGCCTCGACATCCTCGTAAACCGAGGTGGTCTTAGTGGAGAACATGGAGACGAGGTTGGTGGCAAGGTCCTTTACGCCCACCGATGCAACGCCCTCGACGCCCTCGACGGAACGCGCGACGATAGCGGCCAGCACCTCGGGTGCAATGCCGATGCCGGCAATAGTGATCTCTTGCGACATGCTCACTCCTAACAACGGTGAACGGATGAAGAAGGGTACGTGGAGTATTGTGTGCCCGGGGATTAGAGGCGCTGAACGAACTCGCCGGTGCGGGTGTCGACCTTGATGCGCTCGCCCTCGTTGAGGTACATGGGAACCATGACCTGAGCACCCGTGTCGATGGTGGCAGGCTTGGTGGCACCCTGAACGGTGTTGCCCTTGGCGCCGGGAACGGTCTCGATGACCTCAGCCTCAATGAACATGGGCGGGTTCACGCCGAGCAGCTCGGTGTCGGCGTAAAGAAGCTGGCAGGTGTCGTTCTCGCGCAGCCACTTGGCGTTGTCGCCAATGAACTCCTGGGACACGGGAATCTGCTCGTAGGTCTCCATGTCCATGAAGTAGTAGTTGTCACCGTCGTTGTAGAGGTACTGCATCTCGTTGGTGAGGAGCTGCACGCTCTCGAACTTGGAACCGGCGTTGCAGGTGTTCTCGACTACGCGGCCCGTCTTGAGGTCGCGGGTCTTGTAGCGCACGAACGCGCCGCCCTTGCCCGGCTTGACATGCTGGAACTCGACGATGGAGTAGTACTTGTCCTTGATCTTGAGACCCATGCCGTTCTTGAAATCAGCGGTAGTGATGGAAGCCATGGCTTACCTTTCCTCGTTGTTGTTGCGTAACTGTAGAAGTATAACCCACAAGCGCATGACATGCACTCTACCCAGCTGGATTCCACAGTGTGGAGGTTCCCACAGTTTAGTCATACCACATGAACTGCGGGAACATCAGACTGAATAAGAGTGCGCAACTCGAATGCACTGTGAACGCGAAGCAGTCGATACGCCTCGCGCCGTGCGACATTAACCGATCCGAGCGAATATGAAAGCTCTTGAGCAATCTCAGGGCCCGTCTTCCCTTCAAAGATGCCCCAAGCTACCTGAGATTGCAGCTCGGAAAGCCCGCGACCCACAAGATATGAAAGAACCGCATTGCGAGCATCCGTACAAAACTGAACTGAATCAACGGGTTTCATTGCCATCAAGCCATATGCGAGCAGTGAGACTGCCGTGAGCCCAAAACCGCTAAAGACAAACACGCGAGATGCCAAAAGCAATTCCCGGTCAACGACAACAATACCTGGAACAAAATGCATAACTACAAATATGTCAAACAAAGCAAGGTGCAATCCGAGCAGAAACCCTGCAGCAACTCCCCGACACAGGCAAAGAACAACACGAGGACACGCGATACGCTTGTTAAAATGAGCCGCGATCAACACGGCACTTGTACATGCGGTTATCAGCACGCTCACCGATACAGATGTCACCAATAACAACGCAGCACACAAGACAGATAGCAAAGCAAATACGGGAACGTTGGACAGCAAGCCATCACTTATAACTTGTCTTCTAACAAGGTAAGCACAAGCGACAATCAACGGAGTGGCAAGGGGGATTTCGAAAACCGCAGAAGGATAGAACGTCCCGGGAGTCATAGCTTCAACAAAAAACATTCCCAAAAGAACACCAAGCCCGCAAAAACGAACAAAGACAAACAGTGATTGCATTGAAGAAGCACCATGATTGTTGTGAGACTCTTCCTCTCTTGGATGACGAAGAATAAGTGTGGGCTCCAGCTCATCTCGAAGTAGTTTGCGCGCCTCAGACAGAGAAGAAACGCCCAGTTTCTTATAAGCTCGCTGCAAATAGGTCCGAATAGTCGGCGGTTGGACTTCCATGTACTCCCCCACCTGCGCCGATGTCAATCCATTCAGCGTGTATGCAAGTGCGGCAGATTCCCTCTGAGATAAACCTCGTTGTTCCAAGACCTCAATAAGCGGGGCAATCACTCGGGCTTCTTCCGAATCGGCGTCATTGGAGTCCTGGAACTTGGTTACTCCTTCTGTTTGCCCGGTACGATTGACAGAATCGAAATAAAATCGAACAACCAGGTAAATAGCCCAACCCTCAAGCGTACTCGCCATAGTACATAAACTCTGTATTGCAAGAAGCATAGAGACATCAACGGGTTGAATGCGAAACGCGCATATCCCGCAGAGCACCAAAGCACACACACCAAAACCAATTAACGTGACGCGCTCTATTATTTTGATGATTGTCGCGTCCCTCAATACAGATGCTTTGCGCACAGGAAGCAATAGTGCACTGGTCAACAAGCCAACCAAACAAGGAGAGAGACTTAAATAAAGAGCGATAGAAATGCCGTAAAGGGGCGAGAAGAATATGAACAATTCGAAGACGCATATAAGCGTCAGCAGCACATTCAGATAGCCGAGCACCGAAACCGCCCGTGCTCCTTTGTTATGCAGGCGCTTTTCAAACATACCTATCACGTATCCGCACTACCAGGAGAAATCAGCGTAGATTGCCGGCTGAGAACTGATTTTTGGCAGGCTATAGGTTTCTCCGCCGTAGGTGATGTAGATGCGTCCTGTTGTACCCTCTTGGGTCGCATAGGCCAGATGGGCAGATCCCACCTCTTGCCCCTCTTCATCAAGCAGGGTGTAAACGTTGGGATCGATCGTTGCTTGATACGTACCTTCGCTCACCCACTGGCGCTGAGCTTCAGCATCGTAAAACACAAGCTGCCATTCTCCTTCATCGGTGGCAACTCCATCGTTCATGAAGGCGGCGCTGAAACACGACCCATCTGGCACTTTCGGATTCTGGTATGTTCCGCGCAGCGAATAGCCAGCCGTGGCTCCGTCAAGGATACGAGTTCGCTCCCCATACCAATGGGCAGCCAAAAGCGCAGACAGAAGGATCAGAGCGTAAAGAACCACAACACCGATGCGCCATGAAAAAGGTACGTGACGCTTCTGCACAGAACTACTCGCCGAATCATTGATAGCGCTCATTGCCTCCCCCATCCACTTGGGAACAACACTAACCCTATCAGTATACCCATCGAAAAGATGCCATCAGAGGTTATAAACCCACGATGACAAGCCATTCGTTCAACCTATTATATTCCTGCATTCATATTGTGTAATAATTGATAAATACTTTCCGACTAGTGAAGGAAGACATGGACGAGAAAATCAGCCCTAAGGCAATGTATATCGAGTTGGTCATTGGAGCAGCGCTATCGGCGCTCATATTCTTTGGCGCATGCAGCTTTACATCAGTGAGCCCATTGTTGCATATCTCGTTTGACCTGTGTCTGCTCTGGTATCTCGTGCAAACCGTACGACGCAGGCGCTTCGTGACCGCAGCGTTGCTTGGAACGCTCATAGTAGTCGACATCTTCTGTTATCTATCCGGCATCGCGGCGTAAACACTGGCTTTTGCATGCTTGGCGCCCATTCGAAAAGCATTGAATGCACAATGGGGTAGGGTTTTCGCACAGTTTTGGCTAACCGCCGAGTAGATCGCCGTTTTAAGAAAAAGAGCATCACTTCTACCTGCGGTTTCTTTTCGCTGATTTACTCTCTACTTGGAGAAATTCCAAAGTTGTGCGAAAACCCTATCCCGTTGTGCATTAAAAGCCCCATCTCTTGGATTTGCGACTTTGCATCCAAGAGATGGGGGCGTGTTTTCCTGAGTTCCCCAGGCACCTTTGGTTTGTTCGCGCCAACCGCGATCAAATCGCAGCTCCCGCACCACTCAAACTAGCAGTCGATGACCACCAGGTCGTGGGTCGAGGTGGTGAAGGGCTCGAAGCCGTCCTCGGTCACCACGCCGTAGTCCTCAAGGCGCACGCCGCCCACACCGGGCAGATACACACCGGGCTCGACCGTCACAACGGCACCAGCCTCAACGACATTGCTCTTGCGACCGAAGTTCGGCAGCTCATGGATGTCGATGCCCACGCCGTGGCCAAGGCCGTGGCCATAGTAGTCACCATAGCCTGCATCGCCGATGATCTTCTGGCTCAGAAGGTGGATATCGTGGCCGTCAACGCCCGCGTGAACCGCCTTGACACACTCCTCGTGCGTACGGCGCACCAAGTCGTAAAGCTCGCGCTGCTTCTCGCTCGGCTCGCCCAAAACGACCGTACGGGTCATGTCGGAGCGATAGTCGCGATAGCCCGCGCCGTAGTCCATGAGCACGAAGTCGCCCTTCTCGACCACGCGATCGGAGGGAATGGCATGTGGGTTGGCGGTGTTGGGGCCGCTCGCCACGATGGAGCCAAACGCCAGGGAATCGGCACCGTTGTTGAACATAAAGTTCTCGAGCTCGGAGCGAATCTCCTTCTCGGTGAGACCCGGACGGATGAACTCGCACATGTGCGCAAACGCCGCATCCGTGATGGACTGCGCATGGCGCATGAGCTCGAGCTCCTCCTCGTCCTTGATGGCACGCATGAGCTGGATATCACCATGCATGAGCGGCAAGTTGGCGCAGATGGAGCAATCCTCCAGGCCGCGCTCGATACCACGGTAGAAGCCGATCTGCATGTCGTCCTCAACGGCGATCACGCGGCTCTTGGTGTCGCGTGCGCGCTCGGCAACCCACAGCGGCATGTCGATGACCAACATATCGAGCTTCCAAGGATGTCCCTCGGGCAGGTTCTCCTCAAAAGTGTTGAAGTAGCGGGAGTCGGTGTGCAGATAGCACTCATCGGCAGTGATGAACGCGACATGCGGGTACTCGCCCGTGTAGTCGAACACGCCCATGGCGCCCGTCAACCAGCGAAGATTCGCCTCGTCGCGCACAACGACCGCGTCATAGCCGCGCTCGTCCATGAAGGTGCGCAGGCGGGCAATGCGACCTGCAGGTCCGGAAAGAACTTCACTCATAGCAATACTGCCTTTCTATACGACGTTCGTCCTGTTACTCAGCCTATCACGCACACGAGCGCGATGAGAGGAAGGCGCGCGCATGGCGCTCAAGTATCTCATCATCAACACTTGTGAGACGAATGATGCCCGGATTTTTGGGAAGAGCGAGCTGGAAGCGATTGGCCTCGCGAAAACGTTCGCGCTTGAGCGCTTCGATAAACACCTCGGGTTCGAGCTCGAACGTCAGCTCTTCAACACCGAGGTCCTCGAGGTAGTCGTCCTGCAAGAACATGGAATCGACGGAGAAGCCGAACGCATCGACCGCGATGCGGGCCTCAAAGCGCAGACCCTCGGCAAGCAGCTGATACTCGGGGAACTGTGAACCCAGACACGCGCGCAGAGCATGGGCCGTGGTTTCGCCGTACATGAACGCCTTGCGCGAAGCTGGGCTCACGGACTTCACGGTATTCAGGCGCGCGGTAAGAGCCGCGCCAACGCCCTCGATATAGGCGATCTCCCCGCCGCTGAGCAAACCCTCGATGCGCTTTTCAAAGCCTTCCCATGCGCGGCGGCTGTCCGTAAGCGCGGCAGCGACCATGCGTACAAAGCCCAAAGCGTTGCGCTCAAACGAAGCGGTGCGCACCAAATCAAGGTCGCACACGACCAGCGTCGCCTCGGGCATGAGGCTCACGAGGCCCTGCTGACCAGCAGCAGCGCCCTCTTCATCCAAAGAAAACGGTCCAGCGGCAGTGGGACACGTAATCATGGCGTCAAGCGTGGTTGGAATAAGCGCGCACGACAGACGCCCCGCCCACATGCGCGAGGAGAAGCTCGCCAAAGAGCACACACTCGCATCGCCGAAGCCCACGAGCAGGTCCTCACCGGTAATTCCCGACGTGGCAAGCGCATGCAACACGCGCTCGACGGTCGAGAATGCTGTTGCCCGAGTCTCTTCGACAGTCAGTTCGGATACGCTGAAACCACCGTCAATAAGGGCGCGACGCACGCACTCTACCTGCGATTCATCTTCAGAAGCACCGTAAAGCAAAAACGCACGGCATGCCTTTCCCACCGATCCGCCCAACAGGCGCGGCAGCTCGTCAAGCGCACCACATCCCATGCGGTAATCCGTGGTATATCCACCAAAGTTGAGCAGCTGGCGACGGATCGTCATAGCAAACCACGCTCCAAAAGCAATTCAGCAACGGTATACGACACATCGGTGAACGATGCGCCGCGAATGTCAACGGTAAGATCGGCAGCCTGTTCATACAGGGGCTTGCGATGCTCCAAAAGCCCCGCGGCATGTTCCACGCTTTTGAAATCCGGACGCGTGTCGGAACGACGAATCTGCCGCAGAGAATCGTCCAGGTCACCGTCGAGATAGACACAGTAACCCATCTGGTGCATGAGCTCGATGTTACGGGGCGTCTCGACAATGCCGCCTCCGCACGAGACCAGCAAGCTCCTCTCGGAACTCAAATCCTCAAGCACGGCAGTCTCGAGCCTGCGAAAATGCTCCTCACCATGGGCTCCGAACAGCTCGGTAACACTTTGCCCGGCACGGCGTTCGACCAGTCGGTCGGTATCGACGTAGCGACGGCGGAACATGCGACCGAGGTTGCGTGCAAGCGTCGACTTACCCGCACCGAGAAAACCCACGAAGAACACGTGGTCGCAGCCGCGTTTTTCCAGCTCAGCCATAGCGACCTACTCCTCGCATTCCAGGTGCGCCAACGCGCGGCGCTCGAAGATGCGGAAGATGTGCGTGTACCACATATCAACGTGCGTTTGCGGTTTGACCAGAATGGTCTCCACGCCGGCGAAGTTGCCCGCCCACACATCGGTATACAGCTGATCGCCAATCATGACCGACTCATCCGCCTTGGCGCCAAGGCGTTCAAGGCCATAGTTGATGGCAAACGGCAACGGTTTGCAAGCAAAGAAGATGTAATCCATACCCAACTCGCGAGCAGAGCGGGCGACATGGTTCTTGTGCCAGTTATTCGAAACCATGATGAGCTTGAACCCCAGCTCGCGCGCGTGATCCATCCATGCGCATACCGCATCGGGGGCAGTCGTGCGATCGCGCGGCACCAACGTGTTGTCGCGGTCAAAAAGCAGCGCGCGCTTGCCTTGCGCCCATAAGGCGTCAAGGTCGATATGTTCAACACATGAAATGTAACGAGTGGGACTGAATTTGCTCATAGGTTAATTCCAGGATTGCATATGTTCGTCGTAGGTTTCGGAGAAGTACTCCTCCTCCTGCGTAATGAAGAAGTACAGGTCGTTGGAGTCCGCGGGGTTCAGCGTTGCGTTGATGGCCTCAAGCGATGGGGAGCAGATGGGCGTGGGAGGCAAACCCGGATTCTTGTACGAATTGTATGGGCTCTCAATGGTCTGGATATCGTTTGCCGTCACAGCACCGCCCGTCTCGTACATGAGCGTGGCATCGCTTTGCAGGTAGGGCCTACCGGCAAAGTCTCCCCTGCCGGCAAGGCGATTGAGGAACACCGAGGCCACGTGTGCGCGCTGCTCGGCATACAGTCCCTCGCGCTCGACAATGGAAGCCAAGTTGACGAGCTCATACACACTCAAATCAAGGCCATAGCGTTCGTTGAGCGCAGCTCGGGCAGAATCAAAATCCACCACATTCAACACCTCAATCTGGAACTGATCGAGCATGGCTCGGATGATTTGATCGGACGTGGGGTCCCCGTTGAACATATAGGTCTTGGGGAACAGGAAGCCCTCGAGCGAATCGTCGTTCACGCCCTCAAGGAACGGATAATCTTCAACGTAATTCGAGGCCTTCGCCTGTGCCAAGAAGTCATCTGCGGAAATCCCATACGTCTCTTCCACCAAAGCAGCCGTTTGCTTTACGGTTTTGCCCTCGGGAACGACAAGTTTGAGCGTATCCCCGTTGGGACCTGCCACAAGCTGCTTGACGACTTCGATGGGGTCTTGTCCTGTGTAGAACACATATGCACCGGGCTTGAGCGACATCTCCGCATCGAGCCTTTTCACCGCGGCATAGTAATCCTTGGGATTCTCGATAACGTGATTCTCGGAAAGAATGGACGCGATCTCATCACCGCTCGCACCATCGGGAATGGTGAGCGTGACCTCCTGACCGGGTTCGACGGTGTTGGGAGCCTCACCTGGAACGCCGAACAGCGCAGGGAACACGAATAGCGCGATTGCGGCCACAACCGCAACGGCGATAACGACGCCGAAAATGACGGGAAGAGGCGACGACTTCTTTTGCGGCTGACGACGGGCATACGGAGATGCGGCGTTATGCGAGGAAGCTGCGGAACGACCGTGGGACGGCACGGTGCCGCGAGATGCAGATGCGGCACGAGAAGGCGCCATGTCCTGTGCGGGACGCGTTTGCGCAGGTTGATTGGCAAAACGGGTGCCGGCGGGACGCCCGGTGGAAGAAGCGGGAGCGGCACCATGTCCCTGAGTCGAACGAACGTTGCTCGCTCTTGCGGAGGCATGTTGTCCTCCCTGAGTTTGAGCACCTGCATCCGAATCGGTACGGAACCGAGTACCGGCGGGACGTTGACTTGGATTAGGTGTGGGGCGCTGCCCGTTGGGGACGTTAGCCACGCTCTTCCTTTCGACGTTGGGAATCAAGCCATGCCTGCAAGAACAACGAGGCGGAGATCATATCGACCTTGCCGCGCATCTGTTTTTCGTTCAATCCCTGCGCACGCAGAATCCGTTTTGCCTCGGTTGAGGAAAGCCTCTCATCGATAAATGCGAGCGGAAGCCCCGCAGCGTCTGCAATGCGTTGCGCCACGGAGCGGATGTGCTCGGCTTGGGGACCTTCCTCCCCCGCCATGGTCTGCGGCAAGCCGCACACCAAAATCTCGGGTTCGTAATCCTCGAGAATCATGCGAAACGACCGCGCCATGCCCTCGACCTCGGCTGCGGGCAACACCTTGACGGGACTCGCCACGCTCCCGGTGCGATCGGAGACCGCGATACCGGTACGAGCACCACCGATGTCAAGGGCAAGGGCGATCACAAGGTGTTCCTTACTCGGAAAGCGCAGCCTTGGCCGCCTCGAGCGCCGCGGCGATACCAGCGGCGTTCTTGCCACCCGCCTGTGCCATGTTCGGACGACCGCCTCCGCGTCCGTCTACCGCGGGGACAATCTGCTTGATGATATTGCCCGCATGGAAACCAGCGGCAACAGCCTCGTCAGTTGCGGCGGCGAGCAGTGCAGGGGTGCCCTGCTCAGTCACAGTGCCCAACACAACGGCAACGGGACCGGCGATCTTCTCACGCACGGTATCCCATACGTTACGCAGGTCAGCGGCCTCAAGGCCGGCGAGCTCAGCGGTCACGAGCTTGTAGGAACCCATGTCGGCCGCAGCCTCGATGGCGCTGGAAATCGCGTCGGAAGAACCGCCGGTGAGCGTCTTCTTGAGCTTCTGATTCGCCTCACGGAGCTCCGCCTGGAGCGCAGTGATACGAGCAGGGACCTCGTTGGCACGGCACTTGAGACCTGCCGCGGCCTGGTCGACCAAAGCAGCGCGGTTCTCAAGGTACTCGATGGCGCCCTTCGAGGTCACAGCCTCGATACGGCGGATGTTCGAGCCGGTGGAGGACTCGGAAACGATCTTGAACAGACCGATCTCGGCCGTATTGCGCACGTGGGTGCCGCCGCACAGCTCACGCGAGAAGGGCTCGTCGCCCTCACCAGCGGAAACGACGCGCACGACATCGCCGTACTTCTCGCCGAAGAGCGCCACGGCACCGGAGGCCTTTGCCTCTTCGATGTCCATGACCTTGGTGATAACCGGCTCGGCAGCGAAAATCTCATCGTTGACAATATGCTCGATCTGAACAAGCTGCTCAGTGGTGAGTGCCTCGAAGTGCGTGAAGTCAAAACGCAAACGATCCGGGGAAACGAGCGAGCCAGCCTGATTCACATGGTCGCCCAAAACCATCTTGAGCGCGGCGTCGAGCAGGTGCGTAGCGGTATGGTTGCGACGCAGCAGCGCGCGACGCTCGAAATCGATGGAGGCGCACACGGAATCACCCACGGTCAAAGTGCCCTCAAGCACCTTGGCAACGTGGCCGTATAGGCCACCATGCGCGTGCGTGTCGGACACGATCACCTCGGCGCCCGCATCAGTTGCAAGCGCACCGGCGTCTCCCTGCTGACCACCCATCTCGGCGTAGAACGGGGTGCGATCAAGCACGATCTCAACCTCGTCGCCCGCGTTCGCAAACGAGACGCGCTCCCCTTCCTTGACGATTGCAAGCACCTGGGCGTCATCGAGCTCTTCCTCGTCATAGCCCACAAACTCGGTCGCACGGATCTCGTCGGAAAGCTCGGTCCACACGTCGTTGAACGAACCCCAAGCGTCGCCCTTGGCAGCGGCGCGAGCGCGCGCCTTCTGCTCGGCCATGTTGGCGTTAAAGCCCTCGATGTCGACGGCATGGCCCATCCCCTCTGCGATCTCGATGGTGAGATCGATGGGGAAACCAAAGGAGTCGTGCAGCATAAAGGCGGCCTCACCGGGGAGAACCTCGCCCTCGGCAAGCTTTGCGAGCTGCGCATCAAGGTACACACGGCCGTTGTTGAGGGTGGTGGAGAAGCGATCCTCTTCAGCGCTCACGATACCCTTGACCAGGGCGGCGTTCTCGATAAGACCGGGATAGGCGTCGCCCATCACCTCGTTGACGGCGTCGATGAACTGGCTGAGGAACGGCTTTTCGATGCCGAGCAAACGGCCATGGAACACTGCGCGACGTAGGAGACGGCGCAACACGTAGCCGCGGCCCTCGTTGCCCGGAAGCACGCCGTCAGAAATCAGGAAGTCAACCGAGCGCGCGTGATCGGCGATGATGCGCAGGGAACGGGAAGCGCCCACGTAATCGTCCTCGACATAGCTCTTGCCCGAGATGCTCTCACCCAGGGCGATGAGGCTCTGCATGACGTCACCGTCATAGAAGGAGCTCTTGTGCTGCATGATGGCGGCCATGCGCTCGAGGCCCATGCCCGTGTCGAGGTTGCGGTGCGGAAGCTCCGGCATGGAGCCGTCCTCCTGGCGATCGAACTGCGTAAAGACCAGGTTCCAGAACTCGAGGAAGCGGTCGCAATCGCAGCCGGGAGCGCAGTCGGGCTTGCCGCAACCGACTTCCTCTCCCTGATCGAAGTAAATCTCGGAGCACGGACCACAGGGGCCAGTGGGGCCGGCGGCCCAGAAGTTGTCATCCTCGCCCAAGCGGGAGATATGGTCGGCGGGCACGCCCAGGCTGCGCCAAATCTCAAAGGTCTCGTCATCGTCGGTAAACACGGTGAAGTACAGGCGCTCCGCCGGCAGCTTGAAAACCTCGGTGATGAGCTCGTAGGCCCATGCGCAAGCCTGATCCTTGGGCACGCCGCCAAAAGCGAAGTTGCCGAGCATCTCGAAGAACGAGGCGTGACGGCCATCGGCGCCGATGATGTCGATGTCGTTGGTGCGCACGCACTTCTGGCACGAGCATGCACCGACCTCCTTCATCGTCTTTTTTCCCTGGTAGAACTCCTTGAACTGGTTCATGCCGGCGTTTGCGAGCAACAGCGAGGGGTCATCGGGAACGAGTGAGGAACTCGGGTAGAGCTTGCAGCCCTTCTCCACGAAAAAGTTGAGGTATGCCGAACGAATTTCGGCAGTCGTCATGGTTGGATAGTCAGCGGCCATGAAGGTACTCCCTGATTGTCGAGTTGCAGCCCACTACGGGCGATTCTTAAACTCAACGATTATACGTTAACGACCGCTCCGTGTTGTGTCGGTTTCCTCGGGTTTCTCTGCCTTCTCGGAGTCTTCAGACTCAGAATCGTGTTCATGTGAGGCAAAGGGGTTCTCAAAAGAGCCAAACGGATTATCGAGCACCATGAGTTTTGCCCACGGATTATCCAAATCGGCCTGCGGTTTGGGCTCCATTTCCGCATCGGGCATCGAATCGTTATCGAGGATCTGCGAGTGCGCCACGAACGCGTCATCCCCTAGTGCGTCATAGGCGGGCACGGGCCTGCCGTCCGCATCGTGGAAGGGTGTGCCACGGAACAGTGCACCTTTATACGACACGATCTGCTCCCCCGTACGACTCTCGAAGTAGAAGATGAACAGCGACTTGATGACAGCGACCAACGGCAGAGCAACGACCATACCGATCGCCCCGCCAAACGTCGAGCCAATAACGAGCGCGGTAAGCGAGAGCACCGGATGCACCGACATCGTGGACTGATTGATCTTGGGCGCAATCACGTTGTCCGTGACGTTTTGGGAAAGCACGGCCACAACCAGCGTCCAGAATGCCATGATGGGGCTGTAAAACAGCGCGATTATCACTGCGATCGCAGCTGAGATGGAGGGACCGACCACGGGGATGATGTTCAAAAGACCCGAAAGCAAGCCCATAGTCGCAGCATACGGATGGCCCACGACCAAAAATCCCAAAAATGCCAGCAGTCCCTGAATCGTCGAGTTGATGAGCGTAGAACGCAGGTAACCGCCCACTGAACGGCTCACGACGGCGATCATCAAGCGGTAGTCATCGGCGACGTTGTCGGGAAGGACGCGGCAGATCTCCTCGTTGATGATCGGATAGTCATTAGCCAGCCAATACGCCAGCACAAAACCCAAAAACACCGTGAAGAGCACGGAGGCGACATTGTTCACCATGGGAACAAGCCCGTCGCGGATCGCCGCGAGCAGTCCCGTGAACACCTGATTGAGCATGTCCTGAAGCATCGCGAACAGGTCCTCGAACTTGACCATGTCATTCAGGTGTTCGACGATCGCATATTGTTTTTCGAGTCCGGCAATCCACGTGCCGATACCAGCGATCTTTCCGGGGGCATCCTTCACCAAATCGACGAGCTGACCCGTCACCAGAGGAATGACCAGCACGAACAACAAAACGAGCGCCACCAGCACGACCACCAAGCCGATAAGCGCGCCAACGCCGCGCGGAAAGCCACGGCGTTCAAGCCTGTTGACGATAGGTGAAGCGACAAACGCCGACATAGCTCCCACACAGAGGAACAACAACACGTCCGACAGCGTCCCAATCACGCGGAGCGCAAAACCTCCAATGATGAAAAAGCCGATGACGATCCAAATGTTCAGAAATGTGATCTTTGCCATGCGCTCTGAGCGCGACGTATCTTGTTGCATGCTGCCTCGTAATCTACCGGGTGGCACTGGACCCTCTAGCCGGTCATGACCCCGTCGGGGTCGATCTTTTCCTGAATTTTCTTGAGCGTTCGACGCAGCAGACGGCTAACCTGCACTTGAGAGATTCCCAGTTTTTCAGCTATCTCGATTTGCGTCATGCCCTGAAGGAAGCGCAGCTCGATGACCTCGCGCTCACGCGGCGAGAAACTCGCGAGAGCCTCCTCGATCACGATGCGATCGTCCGTGAAGGCAAGCTCCTGATCTTCGGTGGCATAGCGATCGATGACCGACGGTGTGTCATCGTCCTCCATGCCCGAGGGCGCCTCGAGCGAAACGGAGCTGTAAGCGGAAGAGGACTCCATCGCCTCGAGCACCTCATCGACCGTTGCATCGAGATAATCGGCGATTTCTTCAATTGTAGGCGAGCGCTGCAACTGCACGGTCAGCGCGTCCGTAGCCTGATTCACCTTGGCAGAAAGCTCCTGCAAACGGCGGGGCACGCGAACGCTCCAGCCCTTGTCACGGAAGTGGCGCTTGATCTCACCCATGATGGTGGGGGTGGCAAAGGTCGTGAACTCAAGACCGCGGCTCGGATCAAAGCGATCGATGGCCTTGAGCAAACCGAGGTACCCGACTTGAATCAAGTCGTCGATGGGCTCACCGCGATTTTTGAACTTATTGGCGATAAACCGCACCAGATTGAGGTGAGACATCACGAGCTTTTCGCGGGCGTCGGTATCGCCCTCTTCCTTATAGCGTCTGAAAAGTTCGCGCGTCTTCTCCTTATCCCAAGCGGTTTTTCCCGAGGTCTTAGAGGGCATTAACATCCGCCTTTACGTCAAGCAGCAAACGAGCGGGTTGCTCATGCTTTTCATACACGTCGCAAACGCTGCCGAGAATGAGGTCGACATACGCTGCCGTGGGGTCATCATCGGAAGGCTCGGCAAACGCGGGAACATCGAGCGCAAACGTCATGGCAAGATGCGTCTCGTCGGTATCGAAATCGATAACGAGGTCACTGCCCGCCGCGGTTCCGCAGGCATAGATAAACGCCTCTTCGGCCGCCATGCGAATATCCTCAACGCGCTCGACCGACATGGAAGAAAGCGTGGCGACATTCGCCGCGGTCATACGCACAATTCTGGCAAGATGCGGATCACAGGCAACCGTAAGGGACACGTGCGTAGCTTTACTCATGAGACGACTCCTCGGTTTGCCCGTAGGTGTAATACTGCTGAGGCTGCTGGGGCTCACTCGCAGTCTCATCGTGCACAGGAGGTTCATCCAAGTCGAGCTCGTCGGGCGTCGACGAACCGGAAGCCTCTTCGAGCGTACGCGAGCCATCCACGGGCGCAGACTTGGTGCCCTTGCCGAAGAACTTCTGCACCTTTTCGCTTGCCGCATCGGCAAGACCGGTCACCGCATTCGAGGTGTTTGCCGCAGCACCGCTCACCGTCGATACATCGCGCAGTACGCCGTTCACCTCAATCAGGTCGGCCGAAAGCGCCTCGACGGCAACGTTCGTCTGCTTAAGCAAAGGTTCGATCTGCGCCATGGCGGGCTGCAACTCGTCGATGGCGGCATCGAGCTTGGCGACCATGGGACGCGCCTCTTCGAGCGTACCGTTGAGTTGGCTAACCGTTTTATCGAGTGAGTCAACGACACCGCGGGTGCGGCGCAGGGTGAGCGCGAGCTCGACAACGGCCCAAGCGCCGGCGAGTACCAGGACGATAAGTGCGATTTGTATAGGCTCCATATGTGCCTCCGGTCACGTTGAATACACAGCTCTTCTGATGATACCCGTTTGGCGCAAGAAACAATCCGCAACGCACGCCGAAACGAAACGAGCGTTACCGCGGCTTGTTCTCCGCACGCCACTGTTCCCAACCGCGGCCACTCGGTTTCCAGAACGCTCCGCGCTCCAACCCTTCGGGCAGATAGCGTTGCTCAACCCACCCTTCAGGATAGTCGTGTGGATACTTGTACTCCCCGTATTCATCGGAACCGGGACGGTGACGATCGCGCAGATAGCTGGGAACCTCGCGCTGCCCGCTCGTGTGGATATCCTCCATCGCAGCGTCGACGGCGGCTTCTGCTGCGTTCGACTTGGGCGCTAACGCGTTGTAAATCGCCGCTTGAGCCAAATTGATGCGGCATTCGGGATACCCGATGACCTCGGCAGACTTAAACGCAGCCTCAGCAATCAAAAACGCCATGGGATCAGCGTTGCCGATGTCCTCACTCGCTTGGATCATGATACGGCGCGCGATGAACTTAGGGTCCTCCCCCGCATCGATCATGCGGGCGAGCCAATACACCGCCGCATCGGGGTCGCTACCGCGCATGGACTTGATAAACGCCGAGATGACGTCGTAGTGCATGTCGCCCGATTTGTCGTACGATAACCCACGACGCGGATTCGCCTGACGGACATCCTCGAGTGTGATGGCGAGAGGCACTTCCTCGCCACGCGGCTCAGTGTTCTCGTCTGGCGCTTCACCCGTGGAATCAACCGGACGCGTAAGGGCAATCTCGCTCGCAAGCTCGAGCGTCGTGAGTGCGGCACGGGCATCCCCCGCAGCAAGGGTGCAAATGGCAGCGATCACCTCATCGGAGGCCTCATACTTATTCGCCAATCCCTCGGGTGCGGATAGGGCGCGACGCACCAGTTTCTCAACATCGCTATCACTCAGGTGCGTGAGCTCGACCACACGGCTGCGCGAAAGCAACGCCGAGTTGACCTCGAAGTAGGGGTTCTCAGTGGTGGCGCCAATCATCACCACAGTGCGGTTTTCCACCGCATGAAGCAGGGCATCCTGCTGCGAACGCGAGAATCGGTGAATCTCATCAATAAACAGAATCGTCCTACGGTCGAACATCATAAGGCGATGCTTGGCTTCTTCAATCTCGCGGCGCAGGTCTTTGACAGTTCCCGTAATGGCGGAGACCTCGACGAACTCGCTTTTTGTGGACGAAGCGATGATATGGGCAAGCGTGGTTTTCCCCGTGCCGGCCGGACCATACAGAATCACACTTGAAAGCACATCGTGCTCGATGGCGTTACGAAGCCACGAACCGGGCCCGACGGCCTTTTCTTGACCCACATAGTCCTCAAGCGAAGAGGGGCGCATGCGCACGGCAAGCGGTGCGTTCTTAAGCTGCCTCACGCGTTCATTGTTCGAAAAAAGGGTGTCCATATCCTACTCTATCTGCAAAAATGCCCAGCGTTGCGGTTAGACTCCTACGTGATTCGCCTTGATGTACGTGCGCTGCAAAAACTCCAAGTCATCGAAAAGCGTCGTCGCAAGCTCAGTGAAATACCCATCGGTCATACTGGCGATGTAATCGACGACCGTCTGGTCGAGGTCGCTTTGCCAGTCATACGTGCGGTCGTAATAACTCAGCGCCTTTTCGATGCGCGCGATGTGATGGCGGAAGATGAAGCTCGACTCATCCCCGTGCTCAAGATCGTGATAGAAATGCTCGTACATGCGACGGAACGCCTGGGCCATCATGTCGCCGTGCTCTTCTTCCACGCCACCTGAGCTGTAAATCTTTGTGTAGTTCTCGCGTTTGGCACGGGCGATCTCGTCAAAGAGCTCCTCGCTCATTTCAATGCGATTTTTACCGTAGCTGTGTTCAACGATGTCGATTGACGCGTGGGTGAGAATCCACGTGTTATAGCCGCCGCCCAACCCGTCATCGAAGGCGTCCTCGGAAAGCAACCCCGCCTCGATGGCATCTTGGCGATCGCGACCCACGTAAGCGATGATGTCCGAGATACGGACCACACAACCCTCAAGCGTCATGGGACGCAACGTTTTCACGTAATCGAAATCGTTGCGATAACAGTTTTCAACCACCTCGTCGAACGACTCAAATGAATCGAGCCCCGAAAGCTCGAAGATGCGCTGCTCGTACTCACCGTTATGGCAGAGCACGCCGTCGAGCGTCTGCAAACTCAAATTGCGCCCATAGAGCTTGTCAAGCACGCGCACGGAGTGCACGTTGTGGAAAAACGAGCGCCCCGTCCGCTCGAACAGGATTTCGTTGAGGTGCTTTTCACCCGCATGTCCAAACGGCGTGTGCCCCAAATCGTGCCCTAGGCCAATCGCCTCGATGAGATCGCAATTGAGACCCAAGGCGCTACCGATATCGCGCGCAATGCGGGCAACGAGCTGCACGTGAAGGCCACGACGCGACAAATCGTCGTTGCTGCGAAAGCTGAACACCTGCGTCTTCCCGTTGTAACGGTTATACGCGGGAAGATGGAGGATCTTCTCAACATCGCGCACGTACGCGGGGCGCAGGATATTCCCCTCGTCTCCCGGACGATCGTCACGGCGAATCGCCGTGTCGTCACTTGCCCGATAGGGATTGACCCATCCACGGGCACGATTCTCCTTCATGCGCTCAAGCAGCTCGGCAGAAGGCTCATCGGGCATCGAAAGCAACCGCTCCCGCAGCTCGCTGTTCACGTCAGTCATACGCCTGTCCCCTCACGATATTTTTTCAACGCTATCTTCGCACACCGCTCGGACAAAACACGCGAGGCTACGCAACGTTTGACACAAAGAAAAGAACGGCCATGGAGCTCGCAACAAAGGGCAACAACGGAAGCGAGTGCTTTTTCCAAAGAACACCGACTAACGCCAGCGCCATAAGCCCGAACGAGAAGGAAAGCAGGGCACCTAAGGGACTTATCAACATAGATGCGGCAAGAAACTTGATGTCCCCCATTCCGAGACCGGTGTCCCCATCATGGGTGCGCCGCCACAAGAGCTCACAACCGACGAGTGCGGCGCAGCATATGACAGCCTGAACACCGCAAACCAGCAGATGCTCGACACCACCGAGCGATATGCTGAACAGGGCGCAGCACAGGGCAAACGAGCAGGCAAGCGCATTGGGAAAGCGACGAGAACGAGCATCGATAACCGCGGCGGCAAGAACGTGCGCCAGCACGAGAACGCCGAGCACCGGCTGCAGCAACTCGACGATATGCGACCACGCCATGCTCTCCCCCGCCCTTCCATTGCGTTTCGATATGCTGGGGATGATACCCCCGAACGCCCGAACCTAAGCAGACGGGTATAATGGTCCAAGTTCTCAAGACGATAGGAGACGCCATGGAAGCGCCTGATTTCAACTATAACAACCCCACGTCCAATCCCCAGCAGCCGAGCAACGGTACAACGGACCTCTCACCCGTCGCCACGCCCGCTGTCATCGAAAGCGCGAGCGCATCGACCGCCTGTCAGACTTCGTCGTCCAAATTTGCCTATATCCTTACGGGCTCGGTGCTGGGCATCCTCACGTTGCTCGCCCTCGGCCTCACGTTCCTGGTGTTTTCAGTCTTCCAGGCAACTGCCGATATGGCGTACTACTACGACGACTATGACGATGATGCATATTACGACGATTACGATTACGATGACTACTACGAAGATGAGCTCGACGAGTTCGAGCAGAAGCTCATCGACTCCCTCACGGGCGAATCGCACATACGCGTGTAGCAGCGATAACCTGTAAAACACAGACTGCAGCGTCCATACGTTGCAAACGACTAAACCCCGCGCCGTTCAAACGCGGGGTTATGTTTTGGCAACCGACAGGTTTTATTTCAGCAGCCAGCTCGTTTAATCGCGCTTTACGCCCAGTTATTGAGCACCGTTCAACACGTCATCGAGCGTAACGGACACATCATGCGGCGTGGGCACCCAGTCGACCTTGAGGAAGAGCGCAGCAACCGTCAGCGGCATATACGTGAACATGAAGATGGGGAACGTGAACAGATTGGTGAAGATGCGCCATTTCTTGGGACAGTGAATGTGCTTCCACTCGGTAATCGTCGTGGTTAGCCCCATCACGAAGAAGGTTCCATACATATACAGGAACAGCCCAATGACCGAAGCCGCCGTCTGTTCGAGCTCTGCATCCGTAGCCAGGAAACCGTGGCTGAAGCCGCCGACGATCAGGAACGTGGCATTCACCATCAAGCACATGAGCGTCAGCAGCATGGCGGGACCCACAACCATGAGCATGTCATAGGCGGCAAAGCGCCTGAATTTGCCGATACTCGTGAGCATGTGTTTACCGTAGCTGAAAAGCACCTGGTAAAAACCCTTGGTCCAGCGCATGCGCTGCTTGATGGACGCTTTGAGCGTCAACGGCTGCTCGTCGAAGAACTCCGCAGGGGCATAACCGATACGCACGCCGTGAATGGCACAGAACGTCGCGAACTGAATATCCTCGGTAAGCGTGTGGAAATCCCAGCCGCGCATGCCCTCGATGATCTTTGAGGACACCAAGTATCCCGAACCCGAAACCGCACAGGACGTGCCACAGATCATGCGGGCATTGTTGAGATAGCGCGCCTCACGGATAAACCACGTGGCATACGCGGAGCTGATCCAGCTGCTGCCGAAGTTTTTGGAATTGCGGTAGCTCGTCAGGGCTAGATATCCCTGGTCAAAGGCATCATTCATGATGCTCACGTAGTCGCGCGCGAGCAGGTTGTCCGCGTCGAAGATGAAGAACCCCTCATAGCGGTCCGGATACTCCTCGAGAATGCGATCGAAACCGTAATCCATGACCCAGCTTTTGCCCTTGCGCGAAAGGTCGTTGCGCTCATACACGATGGCGCCTGCCTCGCGCGCCTCGGCAGCAGTGTTGTCGGTGCAGGCATCGGCAACCACGAAGATGTCGATGAGCTCGGAAGGGTAATCCTGATCCTTGATCGAACGCACCAAATTGGCGATGACCGCTTCCTCGTTATGAGCGGCGATGAAGAACGCATAACGATGCAGCGTCTTGGCCTTGGGGATCTTCACCTGACCGCGAATGAGGCCGATGAAAAAGAAAACGACCTGATAAAGAAAGCAGACGGTGAAGATCACGCCGACAATGGAATTGAAGATAACGATAGGTGTCAAAGCACGCTCCTGAACGTGAGATACTGCCGCAGATAAGTGTACGTCATCTCTTGCACGGGCACGCAATCTCCAAGCAGCTGCTAAGGGAGGCGTGCTCGCACGCGTTCGGATGTGCAGCTTGCCACCCGAATGAATGCCTAGTCTTCCAAGAGCCCGAGCTGCGGGATGATTTCCTCGCCGGCTTCAGTGCGTCCCAGCGAGCGATCGTGAAGTTCGTCCAACGCCGCGGCCAAATCCCATGGCAACTCATCACGACACTCGATATGCTCGCCCGTAACCGGATGCTTGAACTGAACGCGCCATGAATGCAGGAACTGGCGATCGAGGTCGAGGTTCGCGTGCTCAGACCCCTTACCGTACAACGGGTCACCCACCAACGGATGGTGGATATGGCGCATGTGCACGCGGATCTGATGCGTACGACCCGTATAGAGATGGCATTCCACCAGCGTATAACCTTCGTCGCCACGCGCGGGCTCAAAGCGCTCGAGCACGCGGAACGTCGTGATCGCCTGACGCGCAAACGGATCATCCGATACGGCCATCTTCACGCGGTCGCGCGTCGAGCGAGCGATACCCGTGCTGATGGTCCCCTCGTCCATGACGATCTCGCCGTGGACCAGCGTGATGTAGCGACGATCGAGCGTGCGCGTGCGAATGAGATTTTGCAAGGCGCGCTGTGTATCGTCATCCTTGGCGGCAAGCATCAAACCCGAGGTGTCGCGATCCAAACGATGCACGATACCAGGGCGATCTTCTCCCTGGACAGTTCCAAGGTGCTCGATGCCGCAGTGATGCACGAGCGCATTGGCAAGGGTTCCGTCCTCATGCCCATGCGCGGGATGGCACACCAAACCGCGCTGCTTTGAAAGCACGATGAGGTAGTCGTCCTCATAGCGAATGTCGAGCGGAATCGCCTGGCCCACAATCGCACCTGGCTCCCGCACTTCAGGGAGCTCAACGGAGATGCGGTCGCCCTCGACCACCTGCTGCTTTTTTGACAGGCATGTCTCGCCGTTGATGACAACCGCACCCGCTTCTATCAACTTGGCGCAGGCAGAACGAGACGGACAGGCTTCGAGCGTACCCAAAAAAGCATCGAGACGCTCGCCCGCCCGTTCAGCTGGCACCACGATATGCAGCTCGCCCGCCATTATTTTCCGTCCTTGTTCGTACGTTTGCGCACACGCTCGGCACGACGCTCGGCACGGCGAGCAGCGGCACGCTTGTCACGCGCATCGAGCTCAGCACCCGCATCGACCTTCGCTGCAGGCGAAAGGAACATGAAGCCCACAAAGGCAAGTGCCACACCACAGGTAACGCCGATGTCCGCCACATTGAACACCGGGAACGAGATGAAATCGGTCGCGATGAAGTCAACGACGTAGCCGAGCATCACGCGATCAAGTGCGTTTCCCAGCGCTCCACCGGCAACCAGCGACAACCCGAAAACTTCGACGCGCGAGAGCTGCTTGCTGCGCAATAGATACACAACGATAGAAGCCACTACAACGAAGGCGAACAGGGCAAAGAGGATTCCCATGCCCTCGCCCATGCTGAAAGCGGCACCGATATTGGCGACAAAGCGAAAGCTCAGCACACCGGGGATGAACGGGATGTTCTCCCCCGTCGCTGCCAACGTGTTGCGCACATAGACCTTAGAAATGTAATCAAGCGCGAACACCGTGACGCTCACGATGAGCGCCACGGGCACACGCCACGCCAAAGGCGGATCGAAATCCACCTCTGGCTTGTTCTTGTTATTCAACTCGGTAGCCATTACGCGTCGAGCGCCTGAGCGCAACGGTCGCAAATATGGGCGTGCTCGCCATGAACTCCCGTGCTCTCACGGTAGTTCCAGCAACGGTCGCATGCTTCACCATGCGCGGCCTCAACCGTAGCAGCATACGCGTCGCCCTCGGCAAGCGCGACCTCACTCACGATGTAGAACTCGGCAAGATCGACGGCGTACTCGCCGGTCAGCAGGGCATAAGCCTCTGCCGGAACAACGGCCTCGACGCGTACCTGCTGGCTCTTGGTGAAGGTACCGGCAGCACGTGCATCCTCGATCGCCTTGGTCACCACACCGCGTAGCTCAAGCGCAGCCTCGAGCACCGGACGGTACTCGTTGGCCTGCTCAAGTGTGATGGGGGCCTGGTACCAATCAAGCAGCGCCGCGTATTCCTGATTGTCGCGGCAGCCCGCAGGAGCGTACTCCATAGCCTCGTCCACCGTGTAGGCAAGGATAGGCTGCAAATCGCGCATGAGCATGGAAAGCAGCTCTGCCACGACGGTCTGGGCGGATCGGCGCTCGAGCGAATCGCTCTTCTCGCAGTACAGGCGATCTTTAAGCGCATCGAGATACACGTTGGAAAGCTCAGTTACCACAAAGTCGTAGAGCGTGCGGTAGGCGCGGTTGAACTCGAAGGCCGCATAAGCATCGTCAACCTCGGCCTGAACCTGCGTGAGGCGCGCAAGCATGAGCTTGTCGAGCGGCATGAGGTCGTCGAAAGCAACGCCGTCGGTGCTGGGCTCGAACTGACCCTCAAGCACGGAGAGCAGGAAGCGCAGCGTGTTGCGGAAGCGACGATAGGCATCGGCCGTACGGGCGAGGATCTCGTGATCGCAGGCGACGTCGGTCGACGTGTCAACCGAAGCGACCCAAAGGCGCACGATGTCGGCACCCATCTCGTCGCAGATCTTGTTGGGGTCGATGACGTTACCCAGCGATTTGGACATCTTGCGACCCTGTCCATCGAGCGTGAAGCCCTGGGACACAACTGCCTTGTACGGAGCGACACCATTCGCGCCCACGGAAGTAAGCAGCGAGGACTGGAACCATCCGCGATGCTGGTCGGAACCCTCAAGGTACACGTCCGCCGGATACTCGAGTTCGTCGCGATACTCGCACACGGCCTTCCAGGAAACGCCGGAATCCCACCACACGTCGAGGATGTCACGGTCGGCCTTGAGATGGTGGCCACCGCACTTGGGGCACACGCAGGCCTCACCCAGATAGTCCTCGGGGGCATCGGTGAACCAGGCATCGGAGCCCTTCTCGTGGAACAGGGCGATAACCGCATCGAGGGTCGCGTCGTTCATAACCTTCTCGCCGCAGTCGGCGCAGGTATAGCTCGGAATCGGCACGCCCCAATTGCGCTGACGCGAAATGCACCAGTCGGGACGCTGCTCCACCATGGCGCCAATGCGATTGGAGGCATGTGCGGGATACCACTTCACGTGGTTGCGCACCTGATCGAGCGCCTGCTCGCGCAGACCGGTCTTGTCCATGGAAACAAACCATTGGTCGGTTGCGCGGAAGAGCACCGGGTGCTTGCAGCGCCAGCAATGCGGATAGCTGTGCGTGATCTTGACTTCGGCAACGAGCATGCCGCGGTCGCGCAGGAACTGAATGATGTGCGGGTTGGCCTCGTCGGTATCCATACCAGAGAACGGACCGCCCGTACCGAACTCGGTGCCGGTGTAGAAGCGACCGTCATCGTCGACGGGCATGCAAATATCCATGCCCTCCTTAAGGCAGACATAGTAGTCGTCCACACCGTGACCAGGCGAATTGTGAACGATACCGGTACCGTCTTCGGTGCCGACGTAATCGGCGAGCAGCGCCACACCCTCGATACCATCGAAAATGGGCTGCTTGTAGTGCAGGTGATCGAAGGTCTCCGCAGGGACCTCGTACGGCTTGCCGCCGACCATGACCGGCGTGCAATCCCAGCCCGCGATGCCGCAGACCTTCTCCGCCAGGTCCTTGAGCATGATCTCGGCGCGGCCGTCGTGCTCGATAGCGGTGTAGATGGCCTCGGGCTTGAGCGAGACCGCCTGGTCGGAGGGGATGGTCCACGGGGTCGTAGTCCAGATCACGAAGTCAACCGGACCGTCGAAGGACTCAAGACCGGCAGGTTTGCTCGTGAGCTCAAAGCGCACGTAAATCGACGGGCTTGTCTCGTCACCATACTCGATCTCCGCCTCGGCAAGCGCCGTGTGGCAGTGCTTGCACCAGTGCACGGGCTTGTGGCCGCGATAGACCATGCCCTTGTCGAACATCGCCTTGAAGACCTCGATGTCGGCGGCATCATGCTGGTGATACAGCGTGAGGTACGGGTTGTCCCAATCACCCAGCACGCCCAGGCGCTTGAAACCCGCACGCTGCAGGTCGATGTTCTCAACAGCAAACTCGTTACACAGCTCGCGAATTTCAGCCGTGGAGGTCTGGTTGAACTTCTCGGTGCCGAGCTTCTCCTCAACCTTGTGCTCGATCGGCTGGCCGTGGCAGTCCCAACCGGGAACGTACGGAGTCTCAAAGCCCTGCATGGCCTTGTAGCGGTTGATCATATCCTTGGCGATCTTGTTCATCGCGTGGCCCAGATGGATGGGGCCGTTGGCATACGGAGGACCATCGTGCAAAACGAATTTGCCCTTCTTGCCGGCGTTCTTTTTGAGCATGAGCTCATAGACGTGATTTTGCTGCCAGCGCTTGAGGCGTTCCGGCTCACGCTGCGCCAAAGCGGCGCGCATGGGGAACTTGGTTTTGGGCAGATTCATCGTCTGCTTGTACTCGTTTGCCACGAATACCCCCTTCTTGTTGTGGGCACTTCACGTCGAGATGCATGCAGTACATCATGACACCCCGTCACGACATGAAAAAAGCGCCCGTCCCTTACAAGCTGGGACGAAGCGCCTTGAGAATTGCGTTTGAGCAGTTGGACGCTGTGATTTTCACAGCCTGCTTGCGCGCGAAGCGTTTCGCTATACCACCCAGCTTAGGCTCGTGCGCCTGGCTGCGCACTCCCCCGTTACTCGGCTGGTCCGTAACGACGACCATCCCGGCGGCATCTACTGAACCATCTTGATTGCGTGCACGAAACAAGGCGGACGCCTGCTCCTTCACATGCGGCAAGACAATCGTTCGGACCGCGGCTCCGGGGTGATTTTCAACTCGGCCACACGCGCTCGGTTCTCAGCTTCCCCGAGCTCTCTCATCCGCATGGATACGACCTACTCGTCCCCATCAACGCCTGTGGGCAGCATAATAACACGTATCGGGCCGATGCACCCCATAGTGCACCGACCCGATAAAATCGCTATCCCTTCGGGATCGCCTCTTCGCAGAAATCTACAAAACTATCCCTTTGCAGGAATGAGCGTTGCGATGTGCTGGGCAAACTCAGCGACGTTCATCGTCTGGACGATAACCTTGCCCGGCCCCGTCAGCTTTGTCAGGAACAGACCCTCGCCGCCAAGCACGATGTTCCCCAGGCCCTTAACCGTCTCGATCTCATAATTGACGGAGGGAGAGAAGGCAACGACATTGCCCGTATCAACTTTGAGCACCTCACCAGGGGCGAGCTCCCTCACGACGGCATCGCCGTCGACCTCGAGGAATGCCATGCCCGTGCCACCGAGGCTCTGGAGGATAAAGCCCTCGCCGCCGAAGAAACCAGCGCCGGCCTTCTTTGTCAAAATCGTGTTGAGCTCTACGGTCGTCTCGGCGCACAGGAACGCTCCCTTTTGAATAACGAGGGGGTCTCTGCTCGCATCAACAGGGACGATAGTGCCGGGAACCGTTGAGGCGAAACCGATTTTCGAACCGTCGCGCATCGAGGTGTAGTTCGCCATGAACATGCTCTCACCCGCAAAGGCGCGCCCAAGGCCCTTGAGAAAACCGCCGCGCGTGTTCGTGCCCATCTCGAAACCATCAGTCTGCCACGACATACCGCCAGATTGCGTGAAGACGGTTTCACCCGCATCGAGCGTCAATTCAACGGCAGGAACGGTCTGTCCAAAAATCTCGTAGTTCATCCGATGCTCCCTTCTCGAGAACCGCCTTGAAATCAAGTTTATAGAGGCAACCAAAAGGCTGGTGGGTTGTTCGCTAGGCGGTGTCTTTTCGCCTAGGACAGGTATCAGGAGCACAGATAATCCACGTCTGACCTATCATTTCTAACAGGTATTTCCACGTTTTTCAGGAGATTGAGAAGTTACGAGGCGGCATGTGCACTTCAAAAGAACAAGTAGCCGCGCAGCTGGGTGGCGCGCTGAAACATGCCCCGATACCAATCGACAGAACAACGTCCAAAGCGTGCCCGTATACCCAAACGTTTTATGCCTCGGCGCCTTCTCCCATCGGAAGAACGACAGAAACCGAACGTTCCGAAGCAGTCACATGATCTCGTCCCATCTCGGTCCACTCGGGCTCCTCGTCGGGCAAAGAACCTGCCTGCTTGGTAAAGAGCTCACGCAGGCAGCGATAGGCCACGATAACGCCCAAAACCATGAGGAGCATGGCAAATACCAGCTGCAAACCCTTGGTAGCTGCGACCGATATCAAAGCACCAGATGCGTCGGGCATGTAACCAAAGAAGCCATAGGCAGATACCGCAACGTAGCAACCCCAAGCGCTCTGAACCAGCGAGGTGAACGTGCACACCAGCAGGAATGCCACCGGCACATACAGCATCCAGCCACGACGACCCGTGCACTTGCAAAAGACTGCGAGCGTAATCATGCACATACCACCCAGCAGCTGATTGCTCGCGCCAAACAACGGCCAGATGTTGGTGTAGCCGCCAAAGGTGAGAGCCAAACCGGGAACCAATGTCACGGCAGTAGCAATCCAGGGATTGCCAAACACGCGCATGGCCCCACGTTTTTCGGCCGAAACGGCAAGTGCGTCATTGCTAGAGGCGAAAAACTCAGTAAGTGAGGTGCGTGCGATGCGCGCTACGGCATCAAGGGAGGTAAGTGCCAGCGCCGAGACGCACATAGTCATGAAGACCGTCGCAACAGTTGAATCCACGCCAAACGAGGTCATACCGCGTGCGATACCTGCCGAAAAAATCTGGAACGGTGTTCCCACAGCCGCGCCACCGGCGCCGGTCGTATTCATGGTCGAGAACATGATGCCTGCGATGATTACAGCCAGCACACCCACGAAAGATTCGACCACCATGGCACCGTATGCCACGGGCAACGCGTCAGACTCCTTCTCGACCTGCTTGGAAGACGTTCCCGAAGAGACCAAGCTGTGAAAACCGGAAAGGGCGCCACAGGCAACGGAAACAAACAACACGGGGAACAGATAGTTGCCTCGCTGCGCGAGCTGATCAAGCGTCGCCGCATCGACCACTGCAGGCGCGGTCATAACTGCCTGTCCATTCACTCCCAAAACCATGATGCCCAACACTGCGCAGACAATCATCAGAATCATCATGATGCTGGTGAGGTAGTCGCGAGGCTGCTTGAGGACCTGAATGGGCATCGCTGCGGCAAACACCAGGTAGACCATGACGACGGCAATCCACCCGTTCATGTCCAGATAGATGGGGAACTGCATACCTACCGCAAACATCGCAACCATGAGAACGACGGCAAACGCGAACTGACGCACACCGGCAAGGTTGAACTTGCGACACACAAATCCAAAGACGATGGCAACAAAGGTGAACAGCATCGAAATCGTACCCGCGCACCCCGCCGCATACGAAGCATCGAAATTCACAGCATTCGTTGCAGCGTCAACCGTGGTCTTAAAGGTTCCGGCGACCATCGAGGTGAATGCAGCAATCACGATGATGCAGAAGAGCCACGTAAACAGCAAAAACAGGCGACGTCCCGTACGGCCGATGTACTTCTCGATGAGCTGGGCGAGTGACTTGCCGTTGTTCTTCATCGAGGCGACCAGCGCACCAAAATCGTGCACAGCACCAAAGAATATGCCACCCACCATGACCCACAAAAGCACCGGCAGCCAACCGAACATCATGGCGACAATGGTTCCCGTAACGGGACCCGCTCCGCAGATCGAACTAAATTGATGCGAGAACGTGGTGAAACGCGATGCAGGTGAGAAATCCTTCCCGTCCTCCATGCGGCGTGCCGGCGTAAGGGCATCGGTGTCTACACCCCACGTTTTTGCCAGCCAACGGCCATAGACAAGGTAACCTGCGGCAAGCACCACCGCAGCCACCGCCATTACAACAACTCCGTTCATATTACTTCCTTTCCAAGAAATGTCATCGAAAACATCTGTCGCGTGTCGTCTTAAACGCTTTTTGCAAGCCCATTGCGAACTTGGAAAACACTTTCGAGATGCTGCCACACAACCAATACATGCACCCTATAGATACAAAAAGAGGGCCGTCGCATTTAACGACGGCCCTCTACCTCGCATCTGTATGTCGAGCCGCCCGTAATCCCACGGGCGACCAGCAGCCACCCGCGCTAGATAATCTCAATAATGGTTAGTAGCTCGTGACGGCTCATGCTCATGATCGACAACCTTTTCTTCTTAAGACGCACCGCTCAAAGCGGCGCGTCTGCCAACAGTTGTTGGTAGGATACACTCTATTTTGCTAAAGTCCATCCTCTTTGCTTCTCGTTACATTCATGTTTCGGATGTTTCATCTTGATAACGATGTAATTTGTCGCAAGACAAGGCATACATTCAAAACCTAGCAGATCTTATGCACCCAACCGTGAACATCCTCGACCGTTCCATCCTGGATACCTGTAAGCGTCTCACGCAGGCGAGTCATAACGGGACCCATGCACTCGTGCCCCTCTTCAAACGTCACGACGTCCTTATCATCGTGAATCTCACCCACCGGGGAAATCACCGCAGCGGTACCGCACAGACCGCACTCCACAAACGCACCCGAGGCAACCTCATCCCATGTAACGGGACGCTCCTCGACATCCACATCCAAATCGCGCGCAACCTGTACAAGCGAACGACGTGTGATGGAGGGCAAGATCGAATCGGTATGAGAAACGGGCACCACCAGCTTGCCGGAGCGATCGACAAACAGCACGTTGGCGCCACCGGTCTCCTCAACGTAGGTGCGCGACTGCGAATCCAGATAGAGATTCTCGGCAAAACCTGCAGCATGAGCATCCATACCTGATTTCAAGCTCATGGCGTAATTAAGACCCGCCTTGATATTGCCCGTTCCATGGGGCGCCGCGCGATCATAACGCGCAACGCACAGACGGATGGGCTTGGCTCCACCCTTGAAATAAGGACCCACGGGTGTGACCAGAATGCGGAACTGATACTCATCGGCCGGCTTGACACCGATAACATCGCCTGTAGCGATCATAAGGGGGCGCACGTACAACGTTGCACCCGACCCAAACGGCGGAACCCATGCTGCGTTAGCACGTACAACCTGTTCAACCGCATCGACAAAACGATCCTGCGGGTACGGCGGCATCACCAAGCGCTCAGCAGAATCGGCCATGCGACGCGCGTTCAAATCAGGACGAAAGCACACGATGTCGCCATCGCGCGTGGTATAAGCCTTGAGACCTTCGAAAACCTCTTGGCAGTAATGGAAAATGCCAGCGCACTCCGAAAGCGTAATCGTGTGGTCCGCTGTAAGCTCGCCAGCGTCCCATGCACCGTTTTTCCAATTGGATACGAAGCTGTAATCGGTCTTGCGATAGTTGAAGTCCAAATTCGACCAATCAAGTTGCTTTTTCTTCGCACCCAAGTTCTCTGTAATCATTGCTCAGCCTTCCTTTCAAACCGCTAAACGGCAACGCATATCGCTGTTCTTCAAACCGCCCAAAGCGTCAAACAAACGATGCGTGGGATTGTACCTTTGTGCACTCTATCGAAATGGAGTGACCTATAGGTCATCAAAGTTTAACGGAAGAGGAAATGCGTCAATATAAGCCGTACAACAAAAAACGGGCCCCGCTCCTGCGGGACCCGTCACACATCAAAGATGTTGGAAAACTTAGAGGCTGTTCACGAGCTTCTGAACGCCGGACTTGCGGTTGGCAGCCTGGTTCTTGTGAATAACACCCTTGGCGACGGCCTTGTCGAGCTTGCGATAAGCAGTGGTGGCAGCAGCCTGAGCAGCAGCCTTGTCGCCAGCCTCAACGGCGGTCTTAACGTGCTTGATCACGGTCTTGAGCTCGGAGCGGATCGCCTTGTTGCGAACGCGAGCGATCTCATTGGTGCGGATGCGCTTCTTCTGGGACTTGATGTTTGCCATCGGGTTCGGTTCCTTTCGAATACTTCTTACGTTCTATCCGGCCTCTGAGACACGGGTTGAGGTCATACGGTCGAGTATTGTACACACGCCTTCGCCCTCGTGCAAGCACATATCGCCCAATTGTGCAGGTTACGCAGCAGAATCCACAAGTTAGTTCATTTCGATGACCTACGGCACAGCGCTAGGGACGCATGATTCCCGTCACCCACATGAGAAAAGCGAGCTCGCTGTCGCGAGACCCCTTCAACGCCAGCTCCGTTTCCGCTGCCGTAGATAGGGCGTCGAGCAATTCTTCCATGCGCCAGCGACGCGCCCACGTAAGATGATTTTTCACTTGCCAGCCCTGCACACCGAGCGTCGAGGCAAGTTGGCTCCCCTGTCCACGTGCATCCAGCGCCTTTGCGATGATGAGCTCACGGATACGCGTCACCAAAAGTGACCACAAGCGCACTTCACTTTTTTCAGGCTGCATTTTAAGCAGCTCGAGGGCCTTGTTCGCATCGCGCGCAGAAACAGCGTTCAAAAACTCCCACGGCTTGACCTGCACGGTGCGCGCAACGTGGCGTTCTACATCGGCAAGCGAGATTTCCGGACCCTCAATCATGGCTGCGAGCTTTTTCAGTTCGTTATCGAGCATGCGGGTATTCTCACCTGCACGGGCGACAAGCGCTTCCGCCGCGTTAATCGACATGCGCTTACCATGCGTTTGCGCCATCTTGACTACCTGCGGAGGCATCTCCCATGCTTTTTTAAGCCCGCAATCTATCACAGCTTTCGACCCGAGCTTGGCAATCGCCTTATACAGACGCGTGTTCTTCGCAAGCGATGTCGCAATGACGAGACACACCGTCGTTGAAGACGGATTCGCAAAGTACTCGACCAGAGGCTCGCTCACCGTCTTGGGCAATTTGTCGCAGTTTTCCAGGATAACAAGACGGAAATCCGCGCCCATGGGAAACGTATTGAGCGAAGCGATGACATCATCGATCTGCGGGTCTTTTGCCATATCGCGCACATCGATATTAAAGTCCGCCATACCGGTCTTCTCAAGGCGGGCGCGCATGCGCTCGATTGAACGCACGCGCTTCAGTTCATCCGCCCCAACAACAAGATATCCCGGCAAAAGTTGCTGTTCAGCCATAGCTTCACCTCCGCTCACTCATGTGCAGTATCTACACTCGGCTCATTCTACCCTCTCGCCATTCAACCGTCCTCCTTTCCCTCTTGGCTACTTCAAAATCTCTGAACGCTCCGTCGTGACGCGCGGGCCTGTTTCGCCTGGATAAATGACGATATCCCCAACATCTTTCGTGCATAAAAACAAAGCGCCTGCATCTTTGGCGAGCTGGACACACGCCCTGTCCGGATGTCCGTATGAGTTGTCTTCGCCGGCACTTGCAACGGCGATTTCAGGTTCCAGCACGTCCAGCAGCTCTCCGGTCAACGAAACCTTCGAGCCATGATGCCCCACTTTAAGCACATCAATATCGCCGACCTCATCCGCAAATACTGCCAGCTCTTCGCACTCGGCATCTCCCGTCAAAAGCATGTCGAGCGTCTTGCCTGCTCGTTCATATGAAACACCGAGACAAACTGAATCGCAGTTCTCCTCGCCATCAACGGGAACATCTGGCCACACCATGGTGCATGCAAAAGCGCCCACATGTACGCAGTCGCCCTCAGCAAGTTCAGCTTTCTCTATCGTCCGCTCTTCCAGCTCCTCGGGCATAGCGGCAAGCGCCCCTTCTGCCACGATGATGCGATCAACGGGAATCGAATCGAGTATGTCAGGCAAACCTCCCCAGTGATCGCGATCCCAATGCGTCACGACCACTGCGTCCAAATGCATCACATAATTGCGTGTAAGCGCAATAGCAGCCTGTTCATCGACACCTGCATCTACAAGCATGGTATGAGGCCCGTCTCGCAACAAAATGGCATCCGCTTGCCCAACATCCAAAACAACGACTGAAGGCGGTGCGAATAGCAACCAACGCACCGTGTTCCCAAGCAACAACGCCCCAACAAGTGAAAACGCAATCGCCATCGTGGCGCGACTCACATCTTTCCATGCGATATACGCCAGTACGGCAAAACCATACGCGACAATCGGTAACCACCAACTTGCTTCAATCTTCACCGACGCATATGGAATCCGTGAAAACATGTTTGCGAGAAAGATCGAAACACGTGCCAGAGTGTCGGGGATCACCAGCATGCAGGCGCCAAACGGCAGCAACGCCGCGGGGGTGACCAGTAGCCCCACAACCAGCAAGGCACTCATGACCGGACCAACCACCACGTTTGCCAAGGGGGCCACAACCGACATCTCCCCAAAGACCGGAACGGTCAATGGGAGCGTCGCCCATTGCGCAACCAGCGTGAGCGAGAGCGGTTCGGACATCACGCTCGGAATACCCAGTTGTTCCAAAAGATGTGCAACATATTTGCCAAATACCAGCAGGAATAAAACGCTCAGCGCAGACAGTTGAAAGCCCAGATCGTAGACCGTGCCTGGATTGCAAACCATCAAGACGCATATCGCCCACGACAATCCTGACAACGGGTGAGCACGGCGTTTGAAAAGGGTCGTGGCCATACTCGCTGCGACCATCACCACCGAACGTATCGCAGAGGGGGCGCAACCGGTAAACAACACATACCACACCATCACGCCAAGCACCACAAAGCGCGTTAAGCCACTTCCCCACCGTGTCTTGCGCAAAGCCGCCTCGAGCAGCATCGAAATGAACGCCAGATGGCTTCCGGATACGGCAACGAGGTGAGAAAGACCGCAGCGCGCAAATGCCTCGTTCGCCTCAGTTTTGTTCAGCTCTGTCGTCCGTCCGCAAATCGTTCCTGCAAGTAACGCTCGCGCATCAGTCTGTCTGGGATCTATCGCGGTGAGGAGTAAGGAGCGTAGTCCGTCCACGCCGTGCAAAAAACTGCCGCCATCAGCGTTGATCACCCGCACTACCTGTAGATGGGCCACCTCTCCCTTCATGAATCGGCTTCGCGCCCATTCATCGTCGCCAAGCGGCTTCAGCCTGCCAACCACTCTGAGCTTAGAACCCGCCTCAAACGCTTCATCCGCCGTAAAACGAACCGATGCTCGATACCGTCCCGACACTCCGTCCAGCACGTCGGCAGTCGACGAAATCCCAAATTCTCCGATGCTTGGGTCACCTTTCACCACAAGCGTGCACGAGCCAATCGAGACGCCCCCAAGCGAGCGAGCGTGTCCCTGCCATCTCAACAACCAAACAGACGCCGTCACACAACCCACGAGCATACCTACGCCCACGCAGCAGAGAACCTTATAGGCCTCCTTCCAGCGAACTTGATTGCATAATCGCTCTGCAGCTCCCATTCGTTTTCTACACATCACTCCAAGGGCGAGGACAAGAAATCCCAGCACAACAAGCGCGCCGATCTGACCGACAGGAAGAATGCACGACATGGCGCGCCAACGCCACCCCTCATTCAGCACAAGTGCGGCAGACCCGCATAATCCCAGGGCACCGAAGGCAGTCGGAGGCACATAGGGCCGCGGAGGTAATTCCAATTTCCCCGTACGCATGCGCCATCACACGCAAATCGATGCTTTGAGCTTCTCAAACTTCTTTTCACCGATGCCGCTCACCCGCATCAAGTCCTCAGGGGATGCAAATGGACCATTCGCTTCGCGATCATCGACAATGGATTGCGCGGTCGAAGGCCCGATTCCCGGCAGCGTATCGAGCTCCTCCACATTCGCTAGGTTAATATTCACCAGCGATGAACCGGATGTTACGCTTGATGCTCCTCCAGATGCACTACCCGATGCCCGTGTCGATATGTCCTCACCTTCGTGAGGAACGTACACTTGTTGTCCATCCACAAGCTTTGCCGCACGGTTCACGCTCGACACGTCCGCATCGCTTGAAAGACCACCGGCAGCATCTATCGCATCTTGAACGCGATCCCCCTCACGCAATTGAACAACCGAAGGACTTTCAACCGCCCCCGCAACATCTACAACAATGACATCACCCTGCGGGGACGAGACTTCTTCATCATTCTTATCGTCAGATTCCCCTGCCTCACGCTGTCCCTTAGATGTAGCTTCGGCATCATCTGCCGTATCGTCACTTCGCAGGTTCACGCGCTCAATCTCAATACCGCCTGCATCCACTGCCTGCAACACGCCAAACAGAGCCGAACCAGCAAGTAACCCCACAACTAGTGTCAACGCCACCAAAAGCATAGGACGTTGCCGTAACGTTGTGATCAGCCGACGCTTTTTCTCTTCCCCTCGTTCCAGCTGTGCCATCCAACCACCTCCATCTCTATAGTGCCAAGATGGAATGTGCCGGCGGCAAACAAAAACAGAAAGTGGAATGCGACCTTACGAGTTAACCCCTCGTCATCTAAAATCGCAGGTAAATGTAGGTAAATTAAATAAAAACCCCTTGGCCCATGCAAATCACGAGGAAGGCATGCACCAAGGGGCAATTATCAACGTACAGCTGGAGTATTCGGATTACTTCTCGAGCAATTCCTCATCGTCAAACGTCTTGTCACTATGATTACGAACACGAGTCTCACGTGGCGCAAGCACTTCGTGACGCGCCTTCATCGCACGAGGACGATGGTACACCGGGGCATCGAAATCGACGTATTCGACCGAATCGACCAAATGCTCGATCATCGCCTCATGGTCGAACATCTCCCACGCCTCATGCACTGCATCGAGCTTGGCATGCGTTTCGGGACGACGCGGCATAAACAGCGTGCAGCAGTCGGGAGCAGTCTGACACGAGATGTCATACGTGCCGATCTGCTGAGCACGCGCGATAATCTCCTGCTTATCCGAACCGATAAGCGGACGGAAGACGGGAATATCCACGACCTCATTGACTGCCATGATGTTCTCAAGCGTCTGCGATGCCACCTGGCCAAGCGATTCGCCGGTCACGAGTGCCTTGGCGCCTTCGAGCTTTGCAATACGCTCCGCAACGGAGTACATCACGCGTCGATACATGATCACCCGCAGGTCAGAGGGGGTTTTGAGCGAAATCTCACGCTGACAGTCACCGAACGGCACCACGTACATGCGGCCAATCTGCACCGCGGGAGCCAGCTCGCGAATAATATCCTGGCAGAGATACTCGCTCGTATCCGCCGTCTGCGGGCGCCCGGAAAAATGCACGGGAACCGTCACCGCACCGCGGCGAGCCAACAGCCACGTTGCAACCGGAGAATCGATACCCGAGCTCAACAGCGTCACAACCTTGTCGGCAGACCCCTGCGGCAAGCCTCCCACACCGCGGATGCTCTTGGCGTACACGTAGACGCTTCCCTGCACCACGAGCACGTGCACCGTGGCATCGGGATCCTTCATCTTGACTTTTTTATCGGGGAACGCCAAACAGAGCGCCTCGCCCACCTGCTGGTTCAAATCCATGCTGGTAAGCTCGTAATCTGTATTGGAGCGGCGCGAGGCAGCTTTAAACGTTTCAAACGACCCAAACTCACGCAGAGCCTCGATGGCCGCCTTGCAGTACTCAGCCGGTTCACGATTGGTGTGAAATGCCAGAGAGCATCGGGCGACACCCGGAACCTTGGCAATCAGCGGCATAGCGGCTTCGGCCTCGCCACGCTCGGAAAACGTCACCAAAATATGACCGGAAATGCGCGTGATGGTCGCAACGGAAAAGGCGGCCAAAGCCGCCTTGATTGAATCCATGAGCACGTGCTCGAACCGGGAGCGGTTCTTGCCCTTGAGCCCTATCTCATGATAATGAACCAGGCAAACACGACTGGCCACTTATTCCTCCGTGGGATCGATGTGGCTCAGAGCGTTCGCATAACGCTCGTGATCGTAGGAAATCGTGCCATCCACAATCTCCTCCATCGCCATGGAAATGGTGTCCTTGCCGGAGAGCATCACGGTGATGTCATCGGTATCCTGGACGGTCAACACACGATTGTGCTGGCCACGCAGCATATTGTTGATATCGCAGGCGCGCTGGGAGGCAAGCGAAGCGAGAAGGAAGCGATTGTGATCGGTCTTCTCGAGCAAATCGTCGATAGCAGGCTTCACAACAGACATTAGCAAGCATTCCTTTCATGAGCGTTTAAGACGACGAGGAGCTCGTCGGTAGCACGGTCGAGATCGTCGTTGACCACGATGTCGTCGTAACGGTCGCGCAGCTGCATCTCGCTCTCAGCAGTATGCAGACGCAGCGCCAATGACTCTGGAGTCTCAGAGCCACGGCCGATGAGGCGCTCTCTCAAAACTTCGAGCGAGGGTGGCTCGATAAAAATGAGAACAGCCTCCGGGAAGCGCTCCTTAACGGCAAGCGCACCCTGAACGTCAATCTCAAGAATGAGGGATTGGCCCGTGGCCAGATTGCGATCGACCTCGCTGGCAAGCGTGCCGTAGCGGTGATCATGCACCTGCGCCCATTCAACGAAATCCCCCGCCTCGATGCGGGCGGAGAACTCATCGTCGGTCAAAAAATAATAGTTCACGCCGTCGATCTCGCCGGCGCGCGGCTCTCGCGTGGTAGCGGAAACCGTCAGACCCAGGTCGGTACGCACCGCGCGCACGCGCGCGACCAGCGTACCCTTCCCTGCGCCTGACGGCCCGGAAATCACAAAGAGCTTTGGCTCGGTGAGGCTCACTTACTTGGTAAGCTGCTCGAGGAGCTGCTCGCGCTGACGGACACCGAGGCCCTGAACGCGACGGGTGGCGGAGATACCCAGCTCGTCCATAATCTTTGCGGCCTTGGCCTTGCCATAGCCGGGGAGAGACTCGATGAGCGTGGAGACCTTCATGCGGGAAGCAATCGGATCGTCGGAGTTGAGAACAGACTCGAGGGAAACGGAACCCTTCTTGATCTGCTCGCGGAGCTCGGCACGAGCGTGACGGGCGGCAGCGGCCTTCTCAAGTGCAGCCTTGCGCTGCTCATCGGTGAGCTGAGGAAGCGCCATTTGAACCTCCAAATAATAGGCTTCTTCTTACATGTCATTGGTTCTCTACGTGTTGTTACGTGCAGATTCGAACCTTCAACGGCATCATAGCGTAGTCTAACGTGGGGCAAAGTGCAAGCATGTCGGGCAAAACCTGCACTAAAACCCCCGTATTCGCGCATTTTTTGCAATATACGCGCAGCTACAGGGGTCGCTTCATCGTTACTCCACGCCCGCTACAAGCTCAGAGACAATCGCCTCGTACGCAACGACGGGATCATCGGCACCGGTGATGGGACGCCCCACCACGATGTGGCTTGCTCCGCGCTCGATGGCCTGGGCGGGCGTCGCCACGCGTGACTGATCGCCAAGTGCGGCGCCTGCGGGGCGCACGCCCGGGGTGACAATCCATGCATCCGGACCCAACAGCGTGCGCATGGACTCGGCCTCCATAGGAGAGCACACGATGCCGTCGATACCGTTATCCTGCGCCAAGCGTGCCAAACGAGCCGCCTCATCGGCCACCGCGTCAGTCACGCCGATTTCGGCCAAGGCATCCTGATTCATGCTCGTAAGCACCGTGATGGCAACGAGGTTGGGGCGATCGCCACGCACCTCGGCTGCCTGTTCGGCGCCCTCGCGACATGCCGCAAGCATCGCACCGGAGCCCAAGCCATGGACGGACATCAAGTCAGCCCCGGCAAGCGCCGCGGAACGCGCAGCTCCACGCACCTGATGCGGAATGTCATGGAACTTCAAATCGAGGAAGACCTTGAATCCGCGCTCCTTAAACGCCTGCACGATCTGCGGACCTTCAGCATAAAAGAGGGTCATACCCACCTTGAGCCACTGCGCATGGCCCTCAAGGGCATCGGCGAGCTCCATGGCGCGGTCGCGGTCGCAGTCAATCGCGACGATAATGCGATCGCGTGCATCGGACTCTAGCATTCGAATGCTCCAATCAGCTCGTTGATGTCAGAAACTCCCTGGCTTTCCGCCCACGCCTCAAGCTCGTGCAGGATGCGGACGGATGCATCGGGCTCGATGAAGCTCGCCATGCCAACCGACACGCAGCACGCACCCGCGAGGATGAATTCGGCCGCATCCTCGCCGGTCATAACGCCACCGACGCCGCAGATGGGGATATTGACGGCCTTTGCGGCCTCCCACACCATGCGCACGGCAATCGGATGGCAAGCCGGACCGGAAATGCCACCCGTGGGCTTTGAGAGCTTGGAACGGCGCGTATGCACATCGATGGACATGCCGGAAATCGAATTGATGATCGTTAGACCATCAGCGCCTTCCGCCTCGAGGGCACGGGCGATCTCGGGCACGCGAACCGGGGCCATTTTCACAAACAGCGGCTTGTCCGTCACCTTGCGGCAAGCGCGCATGACGCCCGCAGCCCCTTCGGGCGTGGAGCCGCAAGCGGCACCGCCCGCGGCGATGTTGGGGCAGCTCACGTTGATCTCAAAGCCAGCAGCCCAGGGACACAGCTCCACGAACATCTCGAGCGCACGGACATACTCCTCGGTAGAGTGACCGGCGACCTGGCAAATGACCTGCGTCCCCTTATCGGTGAGGTCGGAGAGCCACGGACCGTAATCGCGAGCAAACGCCTCGACGCCCGGATTCTGCAAGCCTACGGAGTTCATCATGCCGCCGCGAACCTCGGTCATGCGAGGGGCGGGATTACCGGGCCATGGTTCGGCTGCGCATCCCTTGGTCGTAATGGCGCCGAGCTGACTCACATCCATGAGCTCGCTGAACTGCCAACCCTGACCAAACGTTCCCGAAGCGGTGTTGATGGGGTTCTTCATCTGCACGCCGCCGAAGTTGACGGCCATATTCACCTTGCTCACCAAACCACCACCTTGGTCGCATCGAACACCGGTCCGCACATGCAGGCGCCCTGCATGCCGTCCGTGGTCTCCACATTGCAGGTGCTGCAGGCACCGAAACCGCAGCTCATCATGCGCTCAAGCGAAGCCTCGCACGCCACGCCCGCCGCAGCCGCCGCATCGGCGACCTCGTGCATCATGACGCCCGGACCGCAGGTGGCAACGTAGTCGTACGCGCCCGTGGCAAGGAGCCGCGAAGCCGAATCGGTGCAAAAACCGTGCTCCCCCGCCGTACCATCGTCGGTGGCGACGCACACGTTCTCGCAGCCCAGGGCCTTAAAGTCCTCAACGCCCACGAGTTTGTCGGCTGTCGCCGCGCCAATGCAGGCATCGACGGCGATACCACGCTCCATCAGGTCACGCGCAAGGCACAGCACGGGCGGAACGCCGATGCCGCCGCCTACCACAAGAGCGCGCTTGGTACCCTCGGGTGCGGTCCAACCGTGACCACCGGGGCCCAGCAGATCGCTGGTAGCTCCAGGCGTCCAAGCGGACATGCGACGCGTGGCGTTGCCCACCACGGCATACCAGATCTCGACCGTTCCGTGCTCCGGATCTGCCGACACGTAGCTCAGCGGAATGCGCAAGAGCTCGAAAGCGTCACCCGGTACGCGGATATTCACGAACTGACCGGGTTTGAGCGCACGTGCGAGCCTAGGGGCCGAAATAACAAGCGAGAAGATGCCGTCGGCAATCTTCTCGTTTGAAATGACCTCGAAGTCATGCATGCGCGCGGGTGAAGGATTTGGCATGTGTATCCCCTCTCCCTTGCAAAATGTTGACAGAGACAATGGGCGCGCAGCACGGGCCAATCTTGTCGCCGCACCGCGCGCCCCTTGAGGCTATGTTAGCAAACAACGCCCTCGGCGAGCGTGCGCTTGCCGCCCACGAAGACATCCGTGGCGCGGCCGGTAAGCTCGGCACCCTTGAAACCGGAGTTCTTGGCGTGGCTGACGAACTCGTTCTCGTCGACCGTCCACGTGGCATCGGCGTCGAACACGGTGATGTCGGCGACGCTGCCCTCGGCGATGGTGACGGGCTCGAGGCCGAGAATCTCACGCGGCTTGGAGCTCATGAGCTCGACCATGCGAGCGTAACCCATCTTGCCGGTCTTGATCAGGTTGGTGATAACCAGGGCAAGAGAGGTCTCCAGACCGATCATGCCGAAGGGGGCGAGCTCGAACTCGCGGGACTTCTCCCAGTCGGAATGCGGGGCGTGATCGGTCACGATGGCGTCCACCGTGCCGTCGAGCACGCCGGCGATCAGCGCCTCGGTATCGGCAGCGGTGCGCAGCGGCGGGTTGACCTTGTGGCAGGTGTCATACGTGCCGTCGAAGACCTCCTCGGTGAGGAAAAGGTGATGCGGCGTGGCCTCGCAGGTCACGGGCAGACCCTTGGCCTTGGCGGCGCGCACATACTCGAGGCCCTTGGCCGTGGAGATGTGCTGGATGTGCAGCTTGGCACCGGTGAGCTCAGCGATCTGGATGTCGCGGGCGATCTGGATCTCCTCGCCCTCCGCCGGCCAGCCGAGCAGACCGAGACGGGTAGAGACGACGCCCTCGTTGATCTGGCCCTCGCCGACGAGGTCCTCGTCCTGGCAGTGGCTCATGAAGACCTTGCCGAACATCTTGCCGTAATCCATGGCACGACGCAGCATGCCGGCACCCTGGACGCCGCGGCCGTCATCGGTGAAGGCGACGGCGCCGTGGGCGACCATGTTGCCCATCTCGGAGATGACCTCACCCTTGAGGCCCTTGGTCATGGCACCGGAAGGATACACGCGGCAGTGGCCCTTGACGGCGGCAACGGACTTGACGTACTCGATGACCACGCCGTTATCGGTCACAGGGTCAGTGTTGGGCATGGAGCACACACCGGTGAAGCCGCCCTTGGCAGCGGCAGCGGTCTCGGACTCGATATCGCCCTTGGCCTCGTAACCGGGCTCGCGCAGGTGGACATGCATATCCACCAGGCCGGGTACGAGGTACTTACCGGTGAGGTCGAGAACCTCGGCACCTTCGGCGGTGAGACCCTCGCCTACCGCGGCGATCTTGTCGCCGTCAACGAGGACATCCATGATGCCGTCGAGCTCGACAGCCGGGTCGACGACGTGGGCATTCTTAAGAAGCAAGGCCATTATCGGCACCTCCAAGCAGCAGATACAGGGCAGCCATGCGCACGCAGATACCGGCGTAGACCTGGTCGATGATGACCGAGCGCTCCGGATGGTCGGGCATGTAGGAATCGAACTCGACGCCACGGTTGATCGGGCCGGGGTGGCAGATGATCGCGTCGGGCTTCATGAGGCGCTCACGGGCCTTGGTGAGGCCGAAGAGCTGGTGATACTCGCGCAGGCTCGGGAACGGAGCGCCCTCGAGGCGCTCGCGCTGGATGCGCAGCATGTAGACCACGTCGAGATCGGGTAGGACGTCGTCCAGGTTATAGGCGATGTGGTCGGCACCGAGAACCTCGGGCGCGGGCGGCATGAGCGTACCGGGAGCCACGACGGTGACCTCGGCACCCATGATCTTGAGCGCAGGGATGAGGGAACCGCAGACGCGGGAGTGTCCGATGTCGCCCACGACGCCGACCTTGAGGCCGTCGAAGCTCCCCTTGCGCTCCCAAATGGAGTACAGGTCGAGCAGGGCCTGAGTCGGGTGGCCGTGCTTACCGTCACCGGCGTCGATGACGACGGCAGGGCTGGCCTGGCTTACGATGTAGGGCGCGCCGGCGTGGCGGTCGCGCACGACGATGCAGTCGATCTTGTAGGCGTCGAGCGTCATGACGGTGTCGATGAGGCTCTCGCCCTTCACCGTGGAGGTGGAGGAGCCACCGAAGTTCAGAGTATCGGCGGAAAGGCGCTTCTCAGCGAGCTCAAAGGAGGAGCGGGTACGCGTGGAAGGCTCGTTGAACATATTGACGATGGTCTTGCCCTTGAGGGTGGGGACCTTCTTGATGGCACGCTCGTTGACCTGAGAGAAGGCCTTGGCGGTCGTCAGGATCGTCATGAGCTCCGAGTCGGAATACTCGGAAATGTCGATCAGGTGCTTATGGTTGTTGAACATGGACTACTCGCCTCCCAGCGGCGCGGAGCCCACGCGGGAGCCCGGCTCGACATCGAAGATCTCGACGGTGGTGCGACCGTCGACTTCCTGCAGATACAGGCGGACGTTCTCGTTGTGTGCGGACGGAACGTTCTTGCCCACGAAATCAGGGCAGATAGGCAGCTCGCGATGACCGCGGTCGACGAGCACGGCCAGCTCGACGCGGCTGGGGCGACCCAGGTCCATAATGGCATCGAGAGCGGCGCGGATGGTGCGGCCCGTGTAGAGGATGTCATCCACGAGGACAATGCGCTTGCCATCGACGTTGAACTCGACCTTGCTGGCGTGCACTTCGGGAGCGAAGGTAGCGAAGTCGTCACGGTAGAAGCTGATGTCCAGGCTTCCGAGCTCGACGCGCACCCCCTCGATACGCTCGATTTCGTCCACGAGTTTCTTGGCGAGCAGGTCGCCGCGGGTCACGATGCCGACAAGCGCGAGATTCTCAACGCCCTCGTTCTTCTCGACGATCTCGTGCGCAATGCGCGTGATCGCACGGCTGATGGCGGTTTCGTCCATGATGACCGCCTTAGGTGAAGACATGCCCATCAAACTCCTTCCTTTGTGCCATGGCCGTGTTCCAATAGGCCCAACAGCCAAAAAATAATGCCCGACCGCGTCACGCGATACGAGCACACCCACGAAGACTCCGAGTCAAGAGCTATGTTTTCCTTGCGGGTATCTCGTACCACGATTAAAGGTCTAACCTATTGTACACAGATAGTTGTCGCATGCACACAAACTTTTGGCTTCCTTTCGAACTGCACAACGAAAATGCACTCGTTTTTAAGAAGCACAGGTCAAATGCCGTATTGGCAATCTCTCAAATTTTTTAGAAAAAATAGGTTGCACATATGAACCCATGTCGTATAATGAACTCCGTTGCGCACGCGCAGCTACATATTCCTCGATAGCTCAATGGTAGAGCCCGCGGCTGTTAACCGCGTTGTTGTAGGTTCGAGTCCTACTCGAGGAGCCAGAACTTCCACCCGCCCCCACCGGCGGGTTTTTTATTTACTTTCAATTGAATGACATCCAATCAAAGCCAGCTCAAATCAAAACACCCAATCGAATTCCGTTGCTTTTTCGCACTTTTCAGCCCGTTTTCACCCCTCAAATGCCGAAAAACCAACGGAATTCGCAGTGCGGAAGAAATGGCGCGCAGAAGAGGCGGCACACGTACGCAAAAAATGCCGTCGCGTATAAATGGTGCGCTCCGCGTTTGTTGCGTGTACACAAAAAAGCCGCACCCGGAGGTGCGGCCTTACCAGCAACTTGACTTGAAATACAATTCGGCGACAAACCTGAAACCCAATGTAGCTCAACAGCCAGCTTAGCTCTCGATGTAATCCTTGAGCTTACTGGAACGGCTGGGATGACGCAGCTTAGCAAGCGTCTTGGACTCGATCTGGCGAATGCGCTCGCGCGTGACACCGAACTCGCGACCGACTTCCTCAAGCGTGCGCGGATGACCGTCGGCAAGACCGAAACGCAGCTCGATAACCTTGCGCTCACGATCGGCAAGACCGTCAAGCACCTGTTTGAGCTGCTCCTGCAGCATCGAGAAGCTCGCGGCATCGGCAGGCACCACAGCCTGGGAGTCCTCGATGAAGTCTCCAAGCTGGGAATCTTCTTCCTCGCCGATAGGAGTCTCGAGACTCACGGGCTCTTGGCTGATCTTTTGAATCTCGCGCACGCGATCGGCGCTCATATCCATCTCAGCACCGATCTCCTCGGGAGTCGGGTCGCGTCCGAGGTCCTGAAGCAGCTGACGCTGCACGCGAACGAGCTTGTTGATGGTCTCGACCATGTGCACGGGGATACGGATGGTGCGCGCCTGGTCGGCAATAGCGCGGGTGATGGCCTGGCGAATCCACCACGTGGCATACGTGGAGAACTTGAAGCCCTTCTCGTAGTCGAACTTCTCGACCGCGCGAATCAGGCCGAGGTTGCCTTCCTGAATGAGGTCGAGGAACAGCATGCCGCGACCGACATAGCGTTTGGCGATGGAGACGACCAGACGCAGGTTGGCGGAAATCAGCGCCTGTTTGGCATCCAGACCCACCTGCTCCACGCGCATGAGGCGACGCATCTCGGCGCGGGAGAGCTCCAGCTCACCGGCCTCCTGGCGCTCGAGCTTGTCGGTGGCGTCGAGACCGGCCTCGATCTTCATGGCGAGGTCGACCTCTTCGGCGGCGTTCAACAGGTCGACCTTGCCGATCTCCTTGAGATACATACGCACCGGATCGCCGGTAAGCATAACCGTGGAGGCATCGATTCCGCGAACACGCGAGCGGCTGCGCGTGGTGCGCACCGTGCGGGCCTTCTTCTTCGACTTAGTGGAAGCCATCTCGGCATCAGCCTGCTTGGCCATCTTGAGGTCATGGTCCTCGTCGCTCTCATCGCGATCGGGATCGTCGACGTCCATGACATCGTTGTCATCATCGTCGACAGAGAGGGCAGGCTCATCATCCTCGCCGGCAGAGACAATCTCAACGCCGCGGTTGCGCAGCGCCTGATAGATGGAACTCAGCTGGGCATCGGTGACATCGACATCTTTAAGGGCGATTTGGATGTCGTCCTCAGTAACGGATCCCGTCCTTGACCCTGCATCAACGAGTTTTTCAATCGTGGGGTCCAACTCAGATCCGGTGCTTTGAGTCTTTTTTGGCACAGATGCTCCCTTCATAGCACATAGGATTCATCACTTTACCACGGTTCTATACCCATTCAAACCAAAATGTTACATAAACTCGCTAAAGAACTAATCCGTTTTGAATGGATCGGCGATATCGCCGACAGCGCGCTCAAGCTCGCGTATACGTGCGGTGTTTTGAGACGCCTGGATGGTAAGGGCACGGCGCTCCTCGCTGGAAAGCGACGAGGCGGTGCGCAAGCGGGACTGCGCGCTTTTCAGGCGACGACGCAGTGTGTAGAGCTCCAAGGTATCGAGCAAAAACTGGATATTCGTCTCGGTTGGATGGGCGCTGGTCGAAGACATGCTGCCCGCCGAAACGAGTTGTGCTGCCTCGGGACATACCGCACGAGCCGCCGACATGACGTCTACGGCGCCGGTCTGCTCAGGGGTTGCCAGCACTGACCAGGCAATCGCCTCATGACGTGCGTCCACCCACTCGATCTCGGTGATGCGATCAGCGAACATGCGGAAGCTGTCGGGGAATGTGGTGAGCAGCGTGAGCAGCTCACGCTCACATGCCAACTGACGGCGTTCCAAATCGGTGAGCACAGACAGATCGTCGTTGACGGGTGAAGTCGGTTGCGCCGAACCCGAAGTTATGGGTGCACCCGCACCTTCGTCGACGGACACTCCCCCATCATTGGGAAGATAATCGTAGGGGACCTCGTCATAGGGCGGATAGTCATCACTCGATGCGGCGCGTGCCACGCTTGCATTCGTCGCCTGAGACGGCATTCCGGCGCGGTCCATCTGCTCGCCGTCACGCGCGGCCTGCAAGCGCTCGCGCTGCTGCTCACGGCGACGGTTCGCCTCCTCACGCTGCTGGACCTCGCGGAACACCTTGCCGGCGTTGCCGCGAATCATCTCGACATCCAAGCCCAGGCGGTCGGCGATTTGCATGTAATAGCCATCGATCATGTAACTCGCACGAAGCGGATAGATGAGTTCGAGCGCCGCACGCATGGCCTTGGCACGACCGCCTGGCGTCGAGATATCGCTCTCCTCCTCCAGCTTCCCAAACACGAAATCCATGAGGGGAATAGAGTTGTCGAGCAGTTCACGCAGCTTTGCGGCTCCGTTGGCGCGCACGTAATCATCTGGGTCCATACCATCGGGCAAGATGACGCACCGCAAGTCGATGTCGTCTTTCTCGATGAACTGAATGGCGCGACGCGCGGCCTTCTGACCTGCGGCATCACCGTCGAACATGTAGATGATCTTCTTCGTGAAACGCGTGAGCGTCTTGACGTGGCGCTCGGTAAGCGCCGTACCGAGCACCGCGACGATGTTCTCGATACCGGCCTTCCAGCAGCTCATGGCCGAAATGTAACCCTCAACGACAATGGCCTCGTCGCTGTTCACGATATGGTCTTTTGCCCAGTTGAATCCATACAGGTTCTTACCCTTGTGAAAGATGGGCGTCTCGGAGGTGTTGAGATACTTGGCGTTGGTTTTTTCCTTATCGAGCGCACGACCGCCAAACGCGATGCAGCGACCCTGCTCATCGAAGATGGGAAATATCACGCGGTCGAAAAAGCGATCGACCAACCCACCGTTGCGTCCGCGGAAGACGACATTGGCATCGATCATCTCCTGAGAGGTGAAACCCTTGGAAGACAGATGCTGAACGAGCATGTTGCGGCCCGGCGCGAATCCCAAACGATACTTACGGCAGGTATCGGCATCGAGGGCGCGACCTTTGCAGTAGTCGCGACCCCGAGCGTCCTTGCCGCGCATGAGCAGCATGTGATAGAAGCTCGACGTCTCTTCACAAACGTCGATCAGGCGATTGCGTTTGGTTCCCGTGCGTTTGAACGAAGGGTCGTCCTCAATCTCGATGTCCGCGCGCTCGGCAAGGTAGCGAATGGACTCGGGAAAGCTCAGATTCTCGCGCTTCATCACATACGTGAAAGCGTCGCCACCCTCACCGCAGCCAAAACAGTGCCAAACCTGCGTGGCGGGAATCACGTGAAACGACGCCGTCTTCTCGCCATGAAACGGGCAGCAACCCCACAGGTCATTGCTGCCGCGGGGCTTGAGCTCAACAGTCTCTTGCACAAGCGCGACAAGGTCGGTTGCGTCACGCACCTTATTTTTGTCTTCCTCGGAAATCATGCGAGCCTCACCCCCGTATCGCCGAACAGCCCTCGGACAGTCTGAATATCATTGTTGACTGTCTCGATGAGCGCGTCAATCGATTCGAACTTGCGCGACGGTCGAAGGCGACGGTCGAAGGCGATTGCGATGTCCCTACCATACAGATCACCCGTGCAGCCGAGGAGATTTGCCTCGAGATGCGCGGAATGGGCGTCCGAATCGAACATGGGGGGCAGTCCGGCGTTGATGGCGGCGGGCCACACGCTGGCGTCGATAAGGGCGAGACCGGCATATACGCCGTTTGCGGGAAGCTGGATTCCCGTGTGCAAAGCCATGTTGGCGGTGGGAAACCCCATATCGGCTCCCTGACCACGACCATGCTGCACCGTACCGCGCAAAAGCGGACGACGCCCCAGTTCGCGACGCGCCATCTCGATAGAGCCTTGGGCGAATAGCGTGCGGATGCGCGTGGCGGTTATGGGCGCACCATCATCCTCGAGCAATGCGTGACCGTGAACCTCGATGGCATGCTGCGCGCCCCACGCCTGCATGACCTCGACTGTCGAGGCGCCGCACCTTCCCAAACGAAAATCCGTGCCGACGTGAATCGCCTGGATGTCGAGGGCAGGCGCCAGGACGCGCGAGAAGAACGCATCGTGATCGAGCTCGGCAAGTGCAGGCGTGAATGGAACGACCGCCACATGAGCGCCAGTCGACAGCAGGGCGCACACACGATCGTCAAAGCTCAGAAGCTTATGGGCGGGGTGTGCGGAAAGCACCTCATCGGGGTCAGGATCGAACGTGACCGCCACAGTCGCCACGCCGCGCGATGCGGCATCGGCGGCAGCGCGAGCGAGCAGATCTTGGTGCCCACGGTGAAAACCGTCAAATGCGCCGATGGCGATAACGCAGGGTAGACCCCGTGGCGCCTCCGCCCCATCGACGTAAAACATCCGCCCGCCGCCGTCGGACAAAAGAAAATCACGTTGAAGTTCGCGAACATCGGGCATGGATGCACGGGGAACAGGGGTGCTCGTCATAGTGCAACGCCTTCGATTCCCTGGGGAAACACCAGCTCCATGGCAAGCGCGGTGCCCTCGCATCCGGCGATGGCGCGAAGCTGTCCCGCATGAACCAGGGCAACACCCGGAGCACCGGAAGCCTCTGTCCCTCGATATTCACGGTCGCGGGCAATGGCACGTCCGTTCATCACAAATGTCAATTCCTTTTCGGTCAGTTCACTTGCCGGCAAGCCCAACACGGAAACAGGGTCAAGCGCATGTTCGCGGGCGGCCTGCGGATTGATATCTTCGATACGCAGACACATGCCACTCGTGATGGAGCCCGAAGATGTGCGACGCAAATCGCAGATATGGGCGGCACTCCCCGCCGCACGTCCGATGTCGCGCGCGAGAGCACGGATATAGGTGCCCTTGCTCACCTCAAATACGCAGGTCCACACCACTGTTTCGCCAATCTGGTCGATAGCGACCAGTTCGGCGGAATACACTTCGATGGTTCGCGCGGGAAGCTCGATGTCCTCCCCCGCGCGGGCGCGTTTGTATGAACGCACACCGTCAATGGAAATCGCAGAGAACGCCGGGGGAACCTGCTCTTGCTCTCCCACATAATCCGCGAGGACCTGGCGGGCAAACATGGGCGAGAGAAGGTTTTCCGACAAAGCCGCCGTGCGCGTGACCTCTCCCTCGGCATCGTCGGTCGTCGTCTCAGATCCAAAGGCGATGCGCGCGAGATACCCCTTGCGATCGAGCGTGATGCGGCCGAGCAAACGCGTTGCCTGACCCACGCCTACAATCATGACGCCGGACGCGAGCGGATCGAGGGTTCCGGCATGGCCCACGCGCCGCTCCCCCACCGCACGCCGAACCTTGGATACCACGTCATGCGAGGTGATACCCACAGGCTTATCGACGGCAAGCAGGAGATTCAGTTCACTGGGCTTTCTCTTCGCCATGGTTACAGCAACGCCTCCAACATGGGGAGCACACGTTCTGCAGCCTCCTTGACCGTGCCTTTGAACGTAAAACCAGCCGCAGCCGCATGACCGCCGCCGCCCAATTTGACGGCGACGCCCGAGATATCGACATGTCCCTTAGAACGCAAATTGCCGCGCACGACACCGGGCGCGGATTCACGCAGGAACAGGCAGAGCTCGGTTCCGGCAACCTGGCGCACCACATCGACCAAGCCGTCGCATTCCGCGGGCTTGACACCGCGGCTCTCGAGGTCCTCGGCAAATGCGTAACTGTAGGCCACACGCCCACCGCAACGCGTGTCGATGCGACTCATCACGACAGATTCGAGATGCAGGTACTCGAGTCGTTGGCTCTGGTACACCTCGAGTGCGATCTTCGACGGTTGGGCACCGGCATCCACCAGGTGAGATGCGCAGGCAAATGCCGAAGGATTGGCGTTTTGGTATTGGAAGCGACCCGTATCGGTCATGACACCCGTCAGCAGGCACGTTGCGATATCGGGCGTCAGGGGCCAACCGGCGGCATCGATCAGCTCGAATACGAGCACGGCGGTAGCGGCAGCCGAAGCAACGCGCACTGTGACATCGGCGAACTCCTCGCGTGCGGGATGGTGGTCGATGCACACGCGCCCCATGGCATGTTTTGCCACCGAAGCGGAATCCTCCAAACGCTCGAGCGTGGGAGCGTCCACCGAAATGAAGAGATCGTACGCTTCCATATGCTGAACCGACGGGGTCAGCTTGTCGGAACCCGGCAAAAACCGGTAGATCCGCGGAATCGCGCCGTCATCGGCCAAAAGCGCGTCGATGCGCTTGGACGGAAACTGCTGGCACAGGGAAAGGAAGAGCCCCAAAACGGAACCGAGGGCATCACCATCGGGGTTCGTGTGCCCCGAGATGGCGATTGTCCGCGCGTCCTCGATGTAGTCGATGACGCTTTCCCACATATCCGGTGTTGTGCTCCGCCCCGTGCAGGGCGACGTGCTAGCGCTCATCGACGCCTTCCTCCTCGGTGACAGCGTCGTCAACGGGCGCATCTTCAGCCTCATCGGCGTTCTCCGCTCCCTTGCCGTCGGCCTGCTCGATCGGATAACCGAATTCGTCCTTTTCCACGGCAAGCGTGGCAGGCACGTTCTCGAGAGCGCGCGAAATGCGCTCCGCCTCATCGGTAGAGCGATCGATCTTGAACGCGAGCTCGGGCGTCACGCGCCAATCGAGGCCGCGCGCGAGCAGGCTGCGAATGCGGCCCTTGGCGGCATTGAGCGCACCGAGGACCTCTTCGTAGCGATCGGCGTCGCAACTCACGAACACACGGGCAAACGAGCGATCTTGGGAGACCTCGACGCCCGTGAGCGTCACGAACTCGAGACGCGGGTCGGCAATCTCGAACAGCAGGATGTAACCGAGCTTCTCGCGAAGCTGCTCGCCCAAACGACGGGTCATCGGCGTCTGCTTCATAGCTCTCCTTCAACGCGGGCCCACTCAAACGAGCGGGCCCTCAATCTCAAACAAACAACCAGGTGGCACGCGTTACTCGGTACGTGCGACCTCGACGATCTTGTAGGCCTCGAGGATGTCGCCGACCTTGATGTCCTGGAACTTCTCGATGCCCAAACCGCACTCGTAGCCGCTCTTGACGGTCTTGACGTCGTCCTTGAAGCGGCGCATGGAACCGAAGACGCCATCGAACACCACGACACCGTCGCGGACCACGCGGACCTTGTCGTCGCGTGAAATCTCGCCCTCGGTGACCATGCAACCGGCGATGAGGCCGGCCTTGGGCACGCGGAACGTGTCGCGGACCTCGGCGGAACCGGTTTGGACTTCCTCCTCCGTGGGCTTGAGCATACCGATGCGCGCGGCGTCGATGTCCTCGATGGCCTTGTAGATGATGGAGTAGGTCTTGATCTGCACGTTCTCGCGCTCCGCCGCATCACGGGCCTTGGGCTGCGGGCGCACGCCGAAGCCGATGATGATGGCGTTGGATGCCATGGCAAGCGTGACGTCCGTCTCGGAGATGGCGCCGACGGCGGAGTGAATGATGTTGATGCGAACCTCGGACTGGTCCATCTTGCTGATGGAGTCGGCCAGAGCCTCGATGGTGCCCTGAGCATCGGCCTTGACAACCAGGTTAAGCTCCTTGAGCTCGTTTTTGCTCATCTCGTCGAACAGGGTCTCGAGCGTGACGTGCTTGACCTTGTTCTGCTCCTCGATGCGGGCCTTGAGTGAGCGCTGCTCGGCCAGGTTGCGGGCATCGCGCGGATCCTCGAAGACGCGGAACTCGTCACCGGCGGCCGGGACGGAGTTGAGGCCGAGGATCTCGACGGCATCGGAGGGACGGGCCACGTCCTTGTGCTCGCCGTGCTGGCCGAGCATGGCGCGGACGGAGCCGTAGCTCATACCTGCGACGATGGTGTCGCCCACGTGCAGCGTGCCGCGCGTGACGAGCACCGTGGCAACGGGACCGCGACCGCGGTCGAGCTTGGCCTCGATGATGTTACCCGACGCGAACGTGTCGGGATTGGCCTTGAGCTCGAGCACGTCGGCCTGAAGCAAGATGGTCTCGAGCAGGTCGTCGATACCCGTGCGCACCTTGGCGGACACGTTGACGAACATGTTCTGGCCGCCCCACTCCTCGGGGATGATGCCATACTCGGTGAGCATCTGACGCACCTTGTCGGGGTTGGCCTCGGGCTTATCGCACTTGTTGACCGCGACGATAATGGGAACGCCGGCAGCTTTGGAGTGGTTGATGGCCTCGATGGTCTGAGGCATCACGCCGTCGTCGGCAGCGACGACCAGCACGACGACGTCGGTGATCTTGGCACCGCGGGCACGCATGGCGGTAAACGCCTCGTGGCCCGGGGTGTCGACGAACGTGATCTGACGGCCGTTGATCGTGACCTCGGAAGCGCCGATGTGCTGGGTGATGCCGCCGGCCTCGCCGCTCCACACGTTGGTGTGGCGGATGGCGTCGAGCAGGGACGTCTTGCCGTGGTCGACGTGGCCCATGACCGTGACCACGGGCGGACGGGGCTTGAGGTCCTTGGGGTCGTCGTAGAAGTTGAAGGAGTTCTCCTCCTCGGGAGTGACGATGCGCACCTGGCGACCCAGGTCGTCGGCCACGAGCTCGACGAGGTCGTTACTCATGGTCTGCGTCATGGTGAGCGGGGTGCCCAGCAGGAACAGGCGCTTGATGATGTCGTTTGCGGAGACATCGAGCGCTTCGGCGAGCTCTGCCACGGTCACGCCCTCGGAGACCTTGACGGCGTCGAGGTCCTCGGGGTTGATGCCCTGTGCCAGAGCCTCTTCGATCTTGCGCTCCTCGGCGGCAGCGGCAGCCTCGGCGGCGCGCTTCTCCTTGCGCTTCTTGCGGCGACCGGTGGACTCGCGGGAAGCCTCCTCGACGGCGGCGCGGGCCTCCTCGAGCACCTTCTCGCGGCTGTACTCCTCCGCCTCGCGGGCCATGCGCGCGTAGCGGTCCTCGCCCTCGGGCTGCTCGTGACCACGGCGCTTCTTGCCTCCCTTGGCCGCTTTCTCGGGCGCAGGCGGGGAATTATCGGGCATGGTTGGCGCGGAGCTGCGACGACGGCTGCGCGTGGGCGCCTCGGAAGCGGCCTCAGCGGCAGCAGCGGGAGCGCCGGAACGGGCGTTGCGGTTGTTGCGACGACCACCGCGCTCATTGCGGGGCGCGCGCTCCTCGGGCTTGGTAGCCTCCTTCTTCTCCTTGAGCACGGCCTCCTGCTCGGCGATCTGATCGAGCAGCGAACGGAATCGCTGACCGGAGTCGCTCGCGGGAACGGCACGGCGCTTTGCCTCGAGCTCGGCCTCGCGGGCGGCCTTCTCGGCCTCCTCCTTGGCACGGCGCTCGGCCTCCTCCTTGGCGGCACGGGCGGCCTCGGCGGCAGCCTGGGCCTCCTGGGACTGGCGACGCTCCTCCTCGCGGCGAGCCTCGGTGGCCAGGCGCTCTTCCTCGGCCTTCTTGGCGGCCTCGACCTCGGCGGCACGTGCGGCTTCCTCTTCGGCCTTCTTGGCGGCCTCGACCTCGGCGGCGCGGGCCGCGATAATGGGGGCGAGATGCTTCTTCACCATGGAGACATAGGCGTCCTCAAGGGTGGAAGATGCGGACTTTGCGGGAATCTTCAATTCTTCTAGATAGCCCATGAGCTCCTTGGACGTCATGCCGAAGTCCTTGGCCAGGGCGGAGATACGTTGTTTCGCCATAAGCTTCACCTACCTCTTACGCACACGCGGTGCGGATCATCAAACAAACGGGCACAAACGCGGGCGGAAGACTAGATGAGGTCCTCGGCGTTCTCAAAGACATCGGAATCGGAGCCATCAAAGTCGGCAGGGTCATGCACGCCGCAGTAGTTGGAGCCGGGGCGTGCATGGTTGCGGCACTGAACGCCCTCGGGGCTCACGTAGGCGCAGCGCTCGACCTCGAGCTCGCCTTCATCGTCGAGCAGGTCCTCGACGGGCTCCGCGGGAAGCGGAACGTTCTTGAGGATGTCGGCGGCCAGGGTCTCGCTCTTGATATCGATATGCCAACCGGTCAGACGTGCGGCGAGGCGGGCGTTCTGGCCCTCCTTGCCGATGGCAAGGGACAGCTGGTCATCGGGAACGATGACGCCGGCGTAGTTCTTCTCCTCGTCGATGAGGACGCGCGTGACCTTGGCGGGAGACAGGGCGTTGGCGACGTAGACAGCGGGGTCCTCGTCCCAAAGGATGACATCGACGCGCTCGCCGCGCAGTTCACCCACGACCGCGCGCACGCGGCTGCCCTTGGGGCCCACGCAGGCGCCCACGGGATCGAGACGGTCATCGAGCGAGTGGACGGCGACCTTGGAGCGCTGACCAGGCTCGCGTGCGATGGACTTGACCTCGATCGCACCGTCGTAGACCTCGGGAATCTCCTGCTCGAACAGACGGCGCATGAGCTCGGGATGGGTACGGGAGATCACGATGGGCGGACGGGAGTGCTCGCCGCGGACGGGCGGCAACGTGGAGTTGGGATCGCGCACGTCGATGATGACGGCCTTGAGATGCTGGCCGTGCGGGTAACGCTCGCCCATCGGGCGCTCGTTGCGCTCGCCGGGGTTGCGGCGCTGATCGAAATGCGGCAGCTCGGCCTCGACGCCCTCACGGATCTTCACGATGGTGAAGTCGGCGGTGGACTGGAGCACCGTACAGTTGATGAGGTCGCCGATACGGCCGGAGAACTCTTCGTAGATCTGCTCACGGGCGGCATTGCGCACGATGGCGTTGATCTCGGCCTTGGCGGTCTGAGCGGCAAAGCGGCTCACGCCCTTGAGGTCGAGCTTCTTCTCGATGAACTCGGTGAAGTTTCCCTCCTCGTCCATGGAGTCGTCGATGGGTTCGAGCTCGTAAACGTAGATCTTGCCGGTCTCGCGGTCGATGGTGACCTTGGCACCCCAGTCGAGCTTGAGGTTCTTGGCGTAGGTCTCGGCGAGCGCTGCCTCGAGACGATCGATCAGGAGGAGCTGGTCGATGTGACGCTCCTGGCACAGGGCCATGAGCGCTTCCATCATGTTCAGTTCTTCGGCCATCTTACTTCCCTTCCTTGGAGCCCTTGAAGTCGAAAACCGGCTTCAACGTGCATTTCTTCACTTCGTCATAGGAGATGGTCACCGTCTCGCCCTCTTCGAGCTCAAGGGTGACGGACGTGTCGTGCGCCTCGGCGATCGTGCCCTTGTACGAACGACGACCCTCGGTCGCAGTCGTGGTGAGTTCGACGGGCTCGCCCGCAAAACGGGAGAAATCGGATGGACGGCGCAGAGGGCGATTCATGCCCGGGGAGCTGACCTCGAGCGTGTACGCCGACTCGATGGGATCGAGTGCCTCGATGCAGTCGGAAACCCAGGCGGTCTGGGCAGTGACCTCATCGAGGTTGATGGGATCGCCCGAAAGCTTGTCCAAACGTACGCGGATGCACGGGGCCTTGGTGGCGCCCACAATCTCGACATCCACAATATCGATATCGTGAGCTGCGGCTTTCTCTTCGAGGGCATCGATGATGCTCTGCTCGAGTTTGCTCTTGACCATGCAGCACCTCCTTTTTCATGAAAAGGGAGCGCGGCGGATGCCGCACTCCCTTCACGTGACAACTTCATTTGCCAGAGCAATATAACACATCCCCAGCATAAGGGGCAATTTTACGCACACTCGGCGGTGAACGGGAGGGCCGTAAGCCCACAAATTCCGCACATACCGACAGCTATGTCGTTTTGAGCGCGCCGCAGGGCGCTACTTCACGACCAGGTTGACCAACTTACCGGGAACGCAGATGGCCTTGACGACCGTCTTGCCCTCAATCCACTTGGCAGCAGCGGCCTCGGCGGCAGCCTGCATGACAGCTGCGTCGGCGTCGGTGGGAACCATCGCACGGGCGCGCATCTTGCCCAACACCTGAACCGCGATTTCAACCTCGTCGGCAGCGGCCTCGGCCTCATCGAACTCAGGCCACGGCGCGGTGTAGACGCTCCCCTCGCACTGCAGCGCGGCATGCCACAGCTCTTCGCAGACAAACGGGCAAATGGGCGAAAGGACACTCACGATATCCACGGCCACAAGCGTGCAGAGCGCCGCGTCGCGGGCATCCACGGGCGTCGCGTTGAGGTAGGCGTTCGCTGCGTTCACAAGCTCCATCATCGCGGAAATCGCCGTGTTGAACTGGCCACGATCGAAATCGTTGGTGCACTTGGCAAGCGTGCGATGACGCTCGCGATAGAGCTTCAAACCCTCCTCGTCCAATGCGGACTTGTCAAATACGGCGGTTTTATCGACGCCATCGACGAGCTGCCACACGGTGCGCCATGCGCGCTTGATGAAGCGGTTGGCTCCCTCGACGGCCTTCTCATCCCAGTCGAAATCCTTCTCGGGCGGAGCGATGAACAGGATGGCAAGGCGCATGGTGTCGGCGCCGAACGGCTCGATTACCGAGCTCGGCGGCACGACATTGCCCTTGGACTTGGACATCGTGTCGCCATTGGCGTCCTTCACCATGCCCTGGCACAGCAGGTTGGTGAACGGCTCGTCGGCGCCGAGCATGCCCATGTCGCGCAACGCCTTGGTGAAGAAGCGCGAGTACAGCAGGTGCAAAATCGCGTGCTCGATGCCGCCGATGTAGTTGTCAACGGGCATCCAACGATCGGCCGCCTCGCGCGAGAACGGCAGTTCGGTGTTGTGCGGGTCGGTATAGCGCAGGTAATACCAGCTCGAGCAGGTGAACGTGTCCATGGTGTCGGTCTCGCGGCGAGCGGGAGCACCGCACACAGGGCAGGTCGTCTCGTAGAACTCGGGGCACTCTGCAAGCGTCTGACCGCTGGCAAGATCGAGGTTATCGGGCAGCAGCACGGGCAGTTGGTCCTCCGGCACCGGGACGATGCCGCAGTGCTCGCAGTGAACCGCAGGGATGGGGTTGCCCCAGTAGCGCTGACGGGAGATGAGCCAGTCGCGCAGACGGAATTGCACGCTGCGACGACCCGTGCCGGCGGCCTCGAGGTCTGCAACGATGGCCGCCTCACCCTCGGAATGCTTGCCGCCCGTCATGCCGGTGTACTTGCCGGACTGAACGAGCGTGCCCTCGCACGTGAGGGCCTCATCCCAGTCCACGCTGGTGACCACAGTACCCTGCTCGTCTTTGAGCTGCTCATACAGCGGATCGTCATCGGAAAGGATGATGGGCACGATGGGCAGGTCGTACTTCTTGGCGAACTCGAAGTCGCGCGTATCGCCGCACGGCACGGCCATGACGGCACCGGTGCCGTAGTCGGAGATCACGTAGTCGGCAACCCACACGGGCACCTTGGCGCCCGAGACGGGATTCACTACGTAGCGGCCGGTGAATGCGCCGTGCTTCTCCACGACGCCCTGCGCGCGCTCGACGGCGGAGATGTGCTTGGCGCCCTCGACGATCTCGCGGACACCTGCCTCGTACTCGGTGCCCTCGACAAGCCCCATCAGGCCCTTGTACTCGGGAGCGAGCAGGAAGAACGTATTGCCGAACAGGGTGTCGGCACGTGTGGTAAAGACGGTGAGCTTGCCTTCGTCGCCCTCGATGGGGGCTCCGTTGGCATCGCAAAGCGTGAAGTCGACCTCGGCGCCCTCGGAACGGCCAATCCAGTTGGCCTGCATCTGCTTGACGCGCTCGGGCCAACCGGGCAGCTTCTCCAGATCGTCGAGCAGCTCCTGGGCGTACTCGGTGATCTTGATATACCACTGCTCGAGCTCGCGCTTCTCGACCTCAGAATCGCAACGCCAGCAGCGGCCCTCGATCACCTGCTCGTTGGCAAGCACGGTGTTGCACTTGGGACACCAATTGACCGGGTTCTTCTTGCGGTAGACCAGGCCGCGCTCCCAGAGCTTCTCGAAGATCCACTGGCCCCAGCGATAGTAGTCGGGATCACAAGTTTTGACGAGACGATCGAGGTCGTAGGAGAAGCCCATGCGCTTCATAGTGGCGAGCGCCTGGTCCATGTTCTTGTACGTCCACGCGGCTGCCTGGGTCTTATGCTTGATGGCGGCGTTCTCGGCGGGCAGGCCAAAGGCGTCAAAGCCGATGGGGTGCAGCACGTCGAAGCCACGCATGCGGGCCTGGCGAGCCATGGCGTCACCGATGGTGTAGTTGCGGGCATGGCCCATGTGCAGGTCGCCCGACGGATACGGGAACATCTCGAGCACATACTTCTTGGGCTTGGACGAATCCGTGTCCACGGCGAAGAGGTTCTGCTCCTCCCATGCCTTCATCCACTTGGTTTCAATCGCCTGCGCATCGTAGGTGGGAATCTCCCCCGCCACGCGCTCGGCCTGATGATCAGTGCAATCACACATAGCCTGCTCCTCGGTCACGTCATGTCATACGAGTACTACATATTCAATAACGTTCGCTATTCTAGCAGGTATGAATCGTGCGGGCAGCATCAACATGCAACAATGATTTGGGAGTCGATTCTATGCACCGCTCGGTTGGAGGCGCGAGCATCATCCGTCGGCTTTTGCCACGGTAATTCCCCATCAGAACCCCCATAAGGGGTGGTTTGCTCTTATAAAAAAGACCCGCGCCGAAGCACGGGTCTTTTGCATCTCAAACGGATGGGTTCACCACTTAGCTGTAGCTCACCGTCTGCTGGGAGTCCTTGACCACGACGTCGTGGGCACCGCCCTCGACGATGGAGGTGGCGGACACGAGCGTGAGGCGCGCCTTCTCCTGCAGCTCGGGAATAGTGAGCGCACCGCAGTTGCACATGGTGGACTTCACCTTGTAGAGCGTACCGTTCACGCCATCCTTGAGGGAACCAGCGTAGGGCACGTAGGAGTCGACACCCTCGACGAAGGAGAGCTTCTGGGCGCCGCCCAGGTCATAGCGCTGCCAGTTACGGGCACGCGCAGAGCCCTCGCCCCAGTACTCCTTCATGTACTGACCGTTCACGTTCACGCGACTCGTTGGGCTCTCGTCAAAACGAGCAAAGTAACGACCGAGCATGAGGAAGTCAGCGCCCATGGCGAGCGCGAGCGTCATGTGGTAGTCGTACACGATGCCGCCATCGGAGCACACGGGCACGTACACGCCGGTCTCCTCGAAGTACTCGTCGCGGGCGCGGCACACGTCGATAAGCGCGGTAGCCTGACCACGGCCGATGCCCTTGGTCTCACGCGTAATGCAGATGGAACCGCCGCCGATACCGACCTTGATGAAGTCAGCGCCGCAGTCGGCGAGGAAGCGGAAGCCCTCAGCGTCGACCACGTTGCCGGCACCGACCTTGACGGTGTCGCCGTAGTTGGCGCGAATCCACTCGATGGTACGCTTCTGCCACTCGGAGAATCCCTCAGAGGAGTCGATGCACAGCACGTCGGCACCGGCCTCGACCAGCAGCGGCACACGCTCGGCGTAGTCGCGGGTGTTGATGCCCGCGCCGACCATGTAGCGCTTGTTTTCGTCGAGTAGCTCGTTGGGGTTGGTCTTGTGGCTGTCGTAATCCTTGCGGAAGACCATGCCGGCAAGGTGGTCGTTCTCGTCGACCACGGGAAGGGCGTTGAGCTTCTTGTCCCAAATCAGGTCGTTGGCGTCCTTGAGCGAAATGCTCTTGTCGGCAACCACGAGCTCGGTGCGCGGCGTCATGAACTCGGCGACCTTCTTGGAGTGGTCATCGCGGCTGGGGCGATAATCGCGGCTCGTCACAATGCCGAGCAGCTTGCCACGCGGGGTTCCGTCGTCGGTGACGGGCATGGTGGAATGACCGGTCTTCTCCTTGAGGGCGATAACCTGCTCCATGGTCATATCGGGCGTCAGCGTGGAATCGGACTCCACGAAGCCGGCCTTGTGGTCCTTAACGGCCTTGACCATGGCAGCCTCGTCCTCAGCGGTCTGAGAGCCGTAAATGAAGCTGATGCCGCCCTCAGTTGCAAGGGCAACACCCATGTTCACGCCGGACACGGACTGCATGATGGCCGACACCATGGGGATGTTCAGGGAAATCGCAGGCTCCTCACCGCGCTTGAAGCGGGTCAGCGGGGTTTTAAGGGAGACGTTTGTTGGAATGCACTCGGAAGACGAGTAACCAGGAACAAGCAGATACTCGGAAAAGGTATGGGACTCACCGGGGAAGAACGTTGCCATGATGCTCCTTTACGTTTTACTACCGACTTGGCTGAGGTCGTTTTGCGCGTAGCTTTAACGCCCTTTAGTTACGATTGAGCCATTGTAACGCAGTAATGTGATCAAGTGGTCCTCGGCAACCGTCTTCAAACGGTCTGCCCATTCCCGTGCGGGCGTGCCCTACTTTTGGCTTCCCCTATGCAAGCGACTCCGAATCACGCATATCCGGCAAAAACGGCCACTTCGCGTCTTGGACAAGAAAAAATGCATGCCGGCTTGCGAAAACCATCGCCTACAAACCCAAAAACGCCTTGAGGCCGATGCAAATCAAAACAATACCGCCCGCAATCTGAGCACGCGTGCCAAATCGATCGCCGAGCTTGCGGCCAAGTAGCAGCGCGAATATACAACATGCAAATGTAGTAACACCGATCATGCAGCTGTACAGCGCAAGGCTTTTTCCATCCGCAGCAAGGGATACTCCTACGATAAGCGCATCGATGGACGTTGCGATAGCCTCCATCCTGACCATGCGCCAGGTGAGATGCGTTGACGGACAAGCTTCAGGCTCGCGCAGCTCGCGCACGGCGTCGACGATCATCTTGCCGCCCACAATACCGAGAATGACCAGCGAAACGACTCCCGCATACGCATTGATGTAGTCGGCGATCATAATGCCGCCCACATATCCGAGTATGGGCATACACATCTGAAACAACGCAAAATACACGGGCATGCCGAACTTTAACGCCTTCGACATGTCGGGTTCGCACAGACTGTTGGAGAGTGTGACCGTCATCGCATCCATAGCGAGGGCAATGCCCAAGACGAAGCTTTCGAGCAATGCTGCGCCCGTAATAGAAATCATGCGCTTCCTTTCGCGAATCTATCAGGTGGACGGTGTGGCTGAGAGAGCAACCTTACTCCCCGCGGCGCAACGAGCGAAACACGCGGTCGAGCTCTGCGGCAACCTCCAGCGGGTTATCGAGACCGGCGAAGATGCGAACGGTATGGCCATCGCTGCCATTGGGTGCGCACATCCGCGTGTGAGATCCGCCAACCGGATACGTCCGTCCGTTCAAGCGACACGCCTCGATGAACTCCCCCGCCGTCATGCCCGCTGCTGGGTCAAGCTGGAACTCGACCGCGGGGCCGAAGCCGTGCATCAACATGCGGGTGGCAACCTCATGGTCGGGATGACTTGGCAGCCCCGGATACGACACTGAGGCAAGCTCCTCGCAACAGCTTAAATATTCTGCAAGTGCGCGGGCATGGTCGAAATGCCGCTGCATACGCTCGGGCACGGTGCTGAGACCCTCGGAAATAGCAACGAGATCGCACGTATCAAGCTCGTCAGCATCAAGCGCAAGTGGGCCACGCGCAGCCACCGCGACTACCTTGCGTTGCAATTTGCCCGCGGCAATGCGATCAAATGCCTCAAAGCTCACGTCAGCGCCCAGCTCAAATGGCCTGCAACCAAAATGCGACGGAACGGTAATGTCCGCCAGCAAGCGCCCGCCGGCAACGTGCACCCCCTGTGCGCGTGCGCGCAGGTCGGGGACGCGCAGGCCGGCCCCACCAAGAGCGTCAACCGCAACGTCGTGCTCTCCCGCCAGCGCAAACCGTTCAAGCACCTCATCAACGTGCCCTGCATATACAAAGAGGGAGGTCGTGGCGCCAACTGCTTCCGCATACCGAGCTTCGAGCTCATGCCGAGACAACACCATCAAAACCACCTTTCACCTGCAAANGGTCGTGGCGCCAACTGCTTCCGCATACCGAGCTTCGAGCTCATGCCGAGACAACACCATCAAAACCACCTTTCACCTGCAAAAAAGAACACGTCCGCCCCATACCATGCACCGTATGCGCCACGTATCCAAACAGCAGCGGGGCAACCAGGTGCCCCGCTCGCTCGTTTAGCTATCTTCCACACAGCCGCCGTTACGCACGCGTGCGAATCTCCTCTGTGACCCTGGCGATAAACTCATCGATGGCCATCGGCACCGTTTCGTTGGAGCGGTCGCGCACGGAGATGTTGCCGGCCTCAGCCTCCTGCTCACCCAAAATGAGCATGTACGGCACGCGGTCGATGCTGCGAGCGTCGCGAATCTTCTTGCCGATCTTCTCGTCACGGTCATCGCAAACGGCACGAACGCCAGCAGCCTCGAGCTGCTCGGTAACCTGGTGCGCATAGTCGCGGCTCTTCTCAGAAACGGGCAGGACCTTGACCTGCATCGGCGCGAGCCACACAGGGAACTTGCCGGCGTAATGCTCGATCAGAATGCCGATGAAGCGCTCGATGGAGCCGAAGCACACGCGATGCAGCATGATGGGACGGCGCTGCTCGCCGTTAGCGTCGACGTAGTGCAGGTCGAAATTCTGCGGCATCTGGAAGTCCAGCTGCACGGTACCGCACTGCCACGTGCGTCCGAGCGAGTCCTCCAGGTGGAAGTCGATCTTAGGACCGTAGAAGGCGCCGTCGCCCTCGTTGAGCTCGTAATCCATACCCAGCTGCGAAAGCGCGGTCTTGAGACCATCCTCAGCGGCAGCCCAGTCCTCGTCGGAACCCATAGAGTCCTCGGGGCGCGTGGAAAGCTCGACGTGGTACTTGAAGCCGAACTTCTGGTACACGGAGTCGATGAGCTTGACCACGCCCACGATCTCGTCGGTAAGCTGCTCAGGCGTCACGAACAAGTGGGCATCGTCCTGGTTGAAGCAGCGCACACGGAACAGGCCGTGCAGGGCACCGCGCATCTCGTGACGGTGCACCAGGCCAATTTCGCCCGCACGAATGGGCAGCTCACGATAGCTGTGCGGCTTGGAAGCGTAGACGAGCACGCCGCCGGGGCAGTTCATGGGCTTGATGCAATACTCCTCGTCGTCGATGGTCGTGGAGTACATGTTGTCCTTGTAGTGATCCCAGTGGCCGGAGGTCTCCCACAGCTGGCGGTTCATGATCTGCGGCGTGGAAATCTCGACGTAACCGGCCTTGTGATGGATCTCGCGCCAGTACTCGAGCAGCGTGTTCTTGAGAATCATGCCGTTGGGCAGGAAGAACGGGAAACCCGGGGCCTCGTCGCGCATCATGAAGAGGTCCATCTCGCGACCGATCTTGCGATGGTCGCGCAGCTTAGCCTCTTCAATCATCTTGAGATGATGCTCGAGCTCATCCTTGGTGGCAAACGCCGTACCATTCACGCGGGTAAGCATCTTGTTGCTGGCGTCGGCTTTCCAATAAGCGCCGGAAACACCCGTGAGCTTGAACGCCTTGAGCGCCTTGGTATAGGTGAGATGCGGGCCCACACACATGTCGATGTAATCGCCCTGCTGGAAGAAGGTGATGCGCGCATCCTCAGGCAGGTCGCCGATGTGCTCGACCTTGTACTTCTCGCCGCGCTCCTCCATAAGGGCGATGGCCTCGGCGCGCGGAAGCTCGAAGGTCTGGAACTTGAGGTTCTCCTTGACGATCTTCTTCATCTCGGCCTCAATGGCGGGCAGGTCCTCCTCACCGAGCTGCGCGTCTCCCAGATCGACGTCGTAGTAAAAACCATTGTCCGTAGCAGGACCATAGGCAAAATCCGCACCTGGATACAAACGCTTGATGGCCTGAGCCATGATATGAGCGGCGGAGTGGCGAATGACGTGCAGGGCCTCAGCGCCCTCGACCTCAGCCACCGACCCGTCGTTATACAGTGCCTTCATATTCAAAACCTTCCTCGAGAGCTGCGTTCACGCATTTGAACTTGAAACAGTGTACTCGTTTATCTACCGAGTTAGTCCTGCAATCGACGACCCACGGTACAAACAAAGGCACCCGCCAGCGTTGATGCGGCGGGGGCAAGTCGGCGCGCCAAGCGGGCCCCGGACATACACGGGGACGTCGTTTNGCGCATCGAGCGGCTTCTTGCAGGTGGGGCACACATTGCGAACCTGCGTGTTGCACACGGGGCACACGATGAAATCCTTCTCGATGGGGGTACCGCAGTTGGGGCAAGTGCCATACTGCGCAAGCTGGCGCTCACGCAGGGCAACGTCGAGCTCCTGCTCTTCACGATCGGAGAGATAGGAATTGGGACGAAGCACCACGTAGGCAATGAGACCGACGAAGGGAATGAGGGCAACGAGACCCCAAGCCCAGAACTGCCTGACACCGCGACGCTTCGCGTCGATGAACACATAGACGACGGAGAGCACGTAAAGTGCGACCACAAAAGCAATGAAGGCGTAAACCACCATCATAAGCTGCGGAGACATAAGCTCGGAGATGTACTTCGACATGCTGATTAACCTTTCAGCGGGCTGCGAGAACGCAAACTGGTCATTTACGTTCAGCATTGTATACCCGCACATACGGGCATGCGCCCCACAACACGCAGGTCGCACGCGAGCGCCACGAGAAACCCTCGAAAACGGAAGACCTAAAAACGAGTAGGATATACAGAGGAGCCTGTAAGCACGCGACCATCGCGGACGGGAGCACGAACATGGAACGTTTTGATGTCGCCATTGTCGGAGCCGGTATCACAGGGTGCGCAATCGCGCGACACCTGGCACAGTTCGAACTCAAGATATGCGTTGTCGAAGCGGGAAATGACATTGCGTTGGGCGCCTCCAAGGCGAATGGCGGCTTGGTACATGCAGGCTATGACCCCGCGCCGGGCACCGTGAAAGCCTCGGTTAACGCACGCGGATGTTCCCTATACGGCACATGGTCGGATGAGCTTGGCTTTTCGTTCCGACGCACCGGATCGATGGTGCTGGGATTTAGCGAAGAGGACCGTGCGAGACTCGAGCATCTGAAAGCCAACGGCATTGCAAATGGCGTACCGGAGCTTTCGATTATCACGCCCGAACGCATCCACGAACTTGAACCGCGTGCCAGCGAAGAGGCGACCTGTGCACTGTGGTGCCCATCCACCGGATATGTCGATTCTTTCGAGGTCGCCATCACGGCGGCAGAAAACGCCGTGGCAAACGGTGTGACCTTCCTGCGCAGCGCGGCGGTCGAATCCATCGAACACACCGAAAACGGCGATTTTGAGCTTTCCACAACCGCGGGAACGGTGCGCTCCCGTTTTCTCGTCAATGCGGCGGGCGCGGGCGCGGCCGACATCTCCCGTATGACAGGTGGCGAGGAATTCAAACTCAAGTGGCGCCAGGGAAACATCGTCGTCCTCGACAAAGAGCCGCGCGCACTCATGCCGCTCTACCCGGTTCCCACGCCCATTTCCAAGGGCGTGATCGTTACCGGCACCGTCCACAACAACACCGTCATCACCGCCACCGCGGCTCTGCGCGAGCCTGGTGACACCGATACGTACGCCGCCGATATCGAAGCGTTGCTCACGGGCGCTCGCAAGCTCGTCCCCAGCTTGGATACGCGACGTGTGGTGCGCGCCTTTGGCGGTGGGCGAGCCGTCATCGAGGGTCTGAACGACTTCTACATCGGAGCGTCAACACAGGTCGAAGGCCTTTTCCACGCTGCGGGCATCCAATCCCCCGGCGTTGCGAGCGCGCCCGCAGTCGCGGAGAGCATGGAGCATGTTATGAGAGACGCCGGCGTGCCCCTCGTCCCCCGCTCCGATTGGAACCCGCGCCGAATCGCACCCGACGACTTCGATGTCGCCCCCCTTGCGCGCAAGCAAGAACTCATTGCCCAAGATCCCGCATGGGGTCGCATCGTCTGCCGCTGCGAAACGGTCCCCGAGGCCGAAATCGTCGCCGCGATTCATCGAGAGCCGGGTGCCGTTTCGGTTGAGGGCGTCAAACGACGCTGCCGTGCGGGCATGGGTCGTTGCCAAAGTGGCTTTTGCCAGAGTCGCGTGGTGGACATCCTCGCGCGCGAATTGGATTGCAAGCCCGAAGAAGTCTTACTCGAAGATTCCGGATCCTGGATCGTCGAGGGAGCGCTCAAGGGCGATACCTCAACTGCAGCCCGCCCACTTGATGAGCGCCATGTCCCAGCAGCCCAAACCAATACCGACGTCGTTGTCATAGGCGGCGGCCCGGCGGGCATGGCAGCCGCACTCTCTGCACATGAGGCGGGTGCACGAGTCGCCCTCATCGAGCGTAACGAGCGCTTAGGCGGCATCCTGCGCCAGTGCATCCATCCCGGCTTTGGCCTCAAACATTTCAACGAAGAGCTTACCGGCCCTGAATATGCGCAGCGTTTCATCGATCTGGTGGAAGCCGAAAATATCGATGTCATGCTCAACAGCATGGTACTCGGCATCGACTCCGATGATGCAGACGTGTCTGGCAAGCCGACCGGCCACCATACCGTCACCGTCATGTCGAGCGAAGGCATGATAAAACTTTCCTGCCGCTCGGTCGTTCTCGCCATGGGATGCCGCGAGCGCACGCGCTCCGAAATCAAAATCCCCGGCAGCAGGCCGGCGGGCGTGTTTACCGCGGGCCTGGCGCAGCGTTACATCAACATCGAAAACCTCAAACCCGCACGGCGCGTGGTCATTTTGGGCTCGGGTGACATCGGCCTCATTATGGCACGCCGCTGTGCACTCGAGGGCATTGAGGTCGAAGGCGTCTACGAACTCATGCCCTATGCCAACGGTTTGCACCGCAACATCAAAAACTGCCTGGACGACTTTGGCATCCCCCTGCATCTTTCCACCACGGTCACGCGCGTCATCGGGCGCGAGCGCGTGGAGGCGGTCGAGGTCTCCCAGGTAGACGATTCGCTCTCCCCGATTCCCGGAACCGAGCGGGTCATCCCCTGCGACGCCCTGCTGCTCTCCGTGGGTCTCATCCCCGAAAACGAGCTCGCCACCGCAGCGGGCGTTGAGCTCAACCCGCGCACACGCGGTGCCGCGGTCGATCAAGACCTGCAGACGAACGTCCCGGGGATCTTCTCGTGCGGCAACGTGCTGCACGTGCATGACCTGGCAGATAATGTCACCGACGAAGCGGAGCGAGCGGGCCGCGCAGCTGCTGCATATGCATGCGAGATGGGTTTTGAGGGCGCAGATGCCACCGTTACCTGCGACATCACCGTCGAGCCTGCAGGATTTGCCGGATACGTCATGCCCTCGCGCATCACGCATCCCGCCTCCACCAAGCTCTACTTCCGCGTGCGCAAACCGCTTGACCATGCACGCCTGCGCATCCTCTCGGGCGACCGTGTGCTGTTCGAGGGCAAACCGCGTGCGTTCAAGCCGAGCATCATGGAGGCGGCACCGCTTACCGCCAAAATGATCGACGCCGCCCAAGGCACCATCACGCTTTCCATTGAGCCGATTGAGGGGTAACACACATGGGCACGGATACGAACACCATTGAGATCAGGCAGATCCACTGCACCACCTGCCCCTCAGAGTGCCTGCTCACCGTGGAGGTGGAGCTTGACTCCATGGGCGTCGAGGTGGGCGTGCGCGAGGTGAGCGGCAATCGCTGCCCCCGGGGAGCCGCCTTTGCCCATCAGGAGATAACCCGCCCCATGCGCGTCCTCACGACAACCGTGATTTTGCACGATGCAGATGAGCGCCTGCTGCCCGTGCGGACCGCCGAGGCAATTCCTCTCGACTTGCACGCACAAGCGATGGAGCTGCTCCAACATACCACCGTCCAAGCGCCCGTTTCCATGGGTGACGTCGTGATTTCCAATATCCTGGATACCGGGACGGATGTCGTCGCTAGCCTCAGCGTGCGCTGAGTTCGCAAGAACGCACGCGACTCATTTGTTGAAAGCTGCACAAAAGGCTGAAGCTCCCGCCAAAACCACCAGCAAGTTTAGCGGAACAGCCCTGCAACCTCGCCGGCGAGGGTGATGGTACCCGCCGCCACAAACGGTGTGCCCGCTGCGGTAAGCACATGCACGGCCTCTTCAACCGTGGCGTATGTTGCGACGATTTTGTCCTTCGGCTGAATGAGCCCGACAAGCTCGTCAGCCGGAAGCGCGCGCTCGCTCGATGTGGCAGTTACCACCACACGCGGAAACGCGGAAACAAGCACATCTACGATACCGCTTACGTCCTTGTCGGAAAGCGCAGCGACAAGCAGCGTGGGACGGGTCTCCACACATGGTTCAATCTCATCAAGGGCGAACACGAAGTTCTCACAGCTCTGCGGATTGTGACACGCATCGATAAGCACCAACGGATCGACGCGCAACACATCAAAACGACCAGGTGTCGGACAGGCATCGAGGCTCTCCGAAAGTACGGTGTCATCAAGTTTCCGACCCAGATACGCCTCGGCCAAAGCGATTGCACATGCGGCATTTTGCGGCTGATAGCTCGGCTTATGCAGAGACGCATGGTAGGTAGCGTGGGTCGTTGTAGTCTTGAACTCAACGGTATCGCCCAAAAACGCCGGCTCCTTGAGCGTCGTGTGGGACACCACTACAGGATCGACATCGCATGCCGCGCAGCGCTCTTGCATTACGCGCCATACGCTCGGCTCATGCACGCCCTCGCCGAGCACCACCGCTCGACCCGGTTTGATAACAGCCGCCTTCTCGCCTGCGATTTCGGAGAGCGTGTTTCCCAAGATATGCATATGGTCGAGACCGATGCCAGTAATGGCGACGGCGAGGGGGTCGGCTGCGCTCGTCGCATCCCAACGTCCGCCCAAGCCAACTTCGAGCACCGCCACATCGACGCGTGCCTCGGCAAACAATACAAAGGCGCCGACGGTCAGCAGGTCGAACGGAGAGATGCCATACGGCTCCCTCCCCGCTTGAACACGTTTTTCGTTAACGCGGCGTCCAGCCTCCACGGCAACTGACACTCCGTGGGCAAAAACCTCACTCGAGACAGGAGAACCCGCAATCTCGATGCGCTCTTCAAAGTGCACGAGTTGGGGCGATGTGTACAAGCCCGTCTTCAGCCCCTCGCCCGACAAAATGGCCGCGGTAAAGCGCGCCGTGGACGTCTTGCCATTGGTGCCCGCAACCTGAATGCAGTCCACATGCTCGTCGGGACGCTCGAGCTCGTCGAGCAACGCCACGACCGTCTCAAGCAGCGCCGTTCCCGTACCGAATATCTTTCCGGTATCAAATGCAACGGCGAGCGCCTCTTCATAGCCAAGTTCCCGCACCTCAAAGGGCACAGCATATGTCTGCATACGTTTTGACACGAAAGGCTCCTTCGATTATTCGCGTCCAAACGCGACCCAATACGTCGTGCCGAAGGCCACGCCACCCACGACGTTACCGAGTGTCACGATAACGATGTTGACAAGCACCCCCTGGCACAAAGCGGCGAGGCCCGTGGCAGGAGCCACAGCGCCGAACAAACCTTGAATGGCCAAACCGAGCGGTAAGAAGAACAGGTTGGCAACCGAGTGCTCGCAGCCAAGCACCACGAACGCGGTCACAGGCAAGATGGTGGCCGCAAGTTTATCGCACGTCGTCTTTCCGGCGCTACCAATCCAAACGGCCAAACACACGAGATAGTTGCACAAGATACCGCGCACGAAGGCCTCAAGCGGGGCAAGACTCGCTTTGCCCACCGCCACGTTGTATGCCGTCTGTGCAAAGGCGCCGCCGAACAGACCGAGACATCCGGAACAATAAATCAGCGCCACCATGAGCAGCGAACCCACGAGATTTCCCGCATACACGACGGCCCACATCTTGAGCATGCGTCCCATGCTGAATCGACCGCGCAACACGCCGATCGCCATGAGGCTATTGCCCGTGAACAGCTCCGCACCCGCCGCCATAACGGCAAACAAGCCAAAGCAAAATGCCAGACCGCCTATGATCGCTGAAGCAGTGGAGCCGAGCGTAGCGTCGGAACGCACGGCAATCATGAACGATCCGCCCGTGGCAACGAACACGCCAGCGAGCACGGCGAGCGCAAATGCGCGCACCAAAGGCATGTTCGCCTTCGCCGCCATCGCGTTCTCAACCGCCGTGAGGTTCTCGGCGGGGGGGCGCATGACAGCCGACGCGCACTCATTATGTTGTTGCATACCCGACATGACGACTTCCCCTCACCGAAAAATAACGTGTCCGGCCAGGTAAAACACCCAGCCGGACCTTACCCGAACAATTCGATACTACTACGCCCCGAAGTCGGCAAGCTGCGCCTTGATTGCGGCAATGGTATCGGTAAGTTCCGCTGCGCGATCGCGCTTCTTGGCGACGACCTCAGGTGCGGCCTTTGCAACAAAGCCCGCGTTCGACAGGGTCTTCTGCGCGGAAGCAAGCTCCTTCTCAGCCGCAGCGAGTTCCTTTTGCAGGCGCGCCTTTTCGGCGTCAAAGTCAACCAAATCGCCCACGACCACGAAGGAGTCGAAATCAGAGCCGGCAAACGCGATCGACTGGGCCGGCTTATCAAAGCCCTCAAACCCGCACACGGCGAGCTCGCTGATGTTCGCCAAACCGCAGATGAAGGCGGACATGCCCTCGATCGCGTCGGCGACCTCGGCATTCGCGGCCTTCACAACTACGGCAAGCGGCTCTTTGGGGCTCAGGCGATAACGAGCGCGCGTGGAACGGACATTGCCCACCACAGCACGCGCCAGCTCGAAGGAGCGCTCGGCAGGCTCATCAACATAGCGCTCGAACGCCTCGGGCTCCGGCCATGCGGCAACGATAAGTGCCTCGGCACGATTGCACTCCCCCGCCTCGTTCACATCGAGCCAGCTTGCAGGCATCTGGTCCCAAATCGCCTCGGTCACGAACGGCATGAGCGGATGCATAATGCGCAGCGAGGTGTCGAGCACGAAGATCAAGTTGCGCTGAGCCTGCAGGCGGGCATCATCGTCCTTGAGACGCGTCTTGGTGACCTCGATGTACCAGTCGCACACCTCGTTCCAGAAGAAGTTCTGCACGCCACGGGCAGTGTCACCAAAGGAATACTGCTCGATGCCCTCGGTCACCATACGGACGGCCTTGGCAAGGCGGCTGAACATCCACGCATCTGCAGCGGTCTCGGCAATCGGCTCGCCAGGGGTGTAGCCTTCCATGTTCATGAGCAGGAAACGGCTGGCGTTCCAGATCTTGGTCACGAACGCGCGGGCCTGGTCGGTGCGCGGGGAGCCTTTTAGCTCGTGGGTCTTCTTGTCGATATCGGCGTCAAATTTGACGTCTTGGTTGTTGGTGCACAGCGTGTACAGGTTGAAGCGCATGGCATCGGCGCCATACATGTCGATGAGGTCCATGGGGTTCACACCGTTGCCCTTGGACTTGGACATACGGCTGCCGTCTTTGGCGAGAATCGTAGGGTAAATCACCACGTCATGGAAGGGAATCTCATCCAGGAAGTACAGCGAGCTCATGACCATGCGGGCAACCCAGAGCGCGATGATGTCTCGCGCGGTGACCAGCGCGGTCGTGGGATGATGACCCTCGAGCTGCTCGGGGTGCTGCGGCCAGCCCTGCGTGGCAAAGGTCCACAGCTGGCTCGAGAACCACGTGTCAAGCACGTTCTCGTCCTGATGCACATGGCGACCGCCGCACTTGGGGCATACGTCGACGTCCTCCATGCAGGCGTCTTCCCAGCCGCAATCCTCGCAGTAGAACACGGGGATGCGGTGACCCCACCACAGCTGACGAGAGATGCACCAGTCCTTGAGGTTTTCCATCCACGTGGTGTACGTATCGGTCCAACGAGCCGGATGGAACGTCACGCGACCGTCCTTCACGGCATCAAGCGCAGGGCCCTTGAGCTTGTCGACGGCCACGAACCACTGCTCGGAGAGCCACGGCTCGAGCGTCTGATCGCAGCGGTAGCAGTGCATGACGGAATGGTCGTGATCCTCTACGTGATCGAGTAGATCATGCTCCTCGAACCACGCGACAACAGCCTCACGGCACTCGTCGCGCGTCATTCCGCTGAATTCGCCATACCCCTCGACAACAACCGCGTGCTCGTCGAAGATGTTGATCTGCGGCAGGTCGTGGGCTTGGCCCATGGCGTAGTCGTTGGGGTCGTGCGCGGGCGTGACCTTGACGAAACCCGAGCCAAAACCGGCGTCGACGTGCCAATCCTCAAAAATGGGAATCTCGCGATCGACAATGGGCAGGCGAACGGTCTTACCCACAAAGGCTGCCTTCTCAGGGTCCTTGGGACTCACGGCAACACCGGTGTCGCCGAGCATAGTTTCGGGACGCGTAGTTGCAACGACAATGTACTCTTGGCCGTTCACGGGCTCGGTGAGCGGATAACGCAAATGCCACAGATGGCCGGCCTCATCCTTGTACTCAGCCTCGTCATCCGAAATAGCGGTGGTGCAGTCGGGACACCAGTTGACGATGCGCTTGCCGCGGTAAATCAAACCGTCGTGATACCAATCGCAAAAGACCTTGCGAACGGCCTCGGCGTAATCATCATCCATGGTGAAGCGCTCACCATCGAAGTCGATGGAGCAGCCCATGCGCTTAATCTGCTCGACGATGGTGCCGCCGTATTCATGCGTCCAGTCCCAACAAGCGTCAAGGAACTTCTCGCGGCCGATTTCAAGGCGCGAAATGCCCTCGCTCTTGAGTTTCTTATCGACCTTGGTCTGTGTGGCGATGCCCGCATGGTCAGTTCCGAGAATCCAACGCGTGGAGCGGCCACGCATGCGCGCCATACGAACGATGGCATCCTGAATGGAATCGTCGGTGGCGTGGCCCATGTGCAGGATGCCCGTGACATTGGGCGGCGGAATGGTAACCGTGCAGTCACCCACGCCGGGACGACGGCGATAGTAACCCCCATCGAGCCATTTCTGAATCATCGCAGGTTCATTGACCGCAGGATTGTAGTTCTTGGGCATCTCTTCTGCCATGGGATATCCTTCCTCAGCTTTTCAGACCAAAGAATCAAGTCGTATGGCTCAACAGAATAGCACACGAACCAGCGAGAACCCCGCGCTCGAATAACCCTCACACGGCATGCGAAAACGGGAAGGCGGACAGACGCCGAAACCTCCTTTGCGCTATCGGCACCTGGCACAAGGGCTCGCCATGGTGTATAGTGTATACGCGTATACAGAAAGGGGCAAGTATGAGTACGGCAATCGTTTCAGGACGCGTCGATTCCGATGTGAAGGATCGGGCGGGAGCCTACATTCTCGCTGCCGGACTTACCGTAGGTGAGGTTATAAACGATCTTTGGACGTATATTGCTCAGACAAAAAGTGTTCCCCGGTTTTCCGTGGAATCCGATACCGAAACAACAGATGCATTCGAGCAGTTCATGCTGATCCGTGAACAAATGCAAGTTCAAAACACGGAAAGCGGCGTGCCGGAAATGACCAATAGCGAACTTAAAGAATACCTCGCGAACGAAAAGCTCAAAGAATACGAGGCGCTTTTATAATGGTAAAGCAAAGGAAACACCGCATTTTGTTTGACACCAACACGTTGATCGACGCCGCTGATGCCACCCGCGAGCACTCCGAAGCGGCATGTCGAGCACTTCAATGCTGCAATGGTGGTGGTGATATGGGAATCGCATCCCCTTCATCCCTCAATGATGCATATTATGTGCTCAGAAAAAACTACGGAGAATCATGGGCGCGCGAAGCCGTCAAGAGCCTTTTGGCTCTATTGGTCGTCCTTCCCTTCGGGCCCGAGGAATGCATCATCGCTGCAGAATCTAATGAGCCCGATTTTGAAGACGGCATGGTACGCGCTGCCGCAGAACTCAATGATGTCGATTTCATCCTCACTCGCGATTCGGAAGCATTCAAGCGTTCAACGATACGGGCAATCACCTGCGAAGAGTATCTCGATATCGTCGAGTCAGAAAACCGATGGTAAGGGCGGCTGCTGAGCACCTTTCACAGATGGTCGACGATGAATTGGAGAGCACGATAATCGATCACTTGATTGGGAAATATCAGTACTTCTCCGTACCCACGCTTACCTGTGAGGATTACCTGGATATGGTTGCATGTGAACAAAAGCGGCATTCGTTGCTGAGGTAAGGACTTCCCCTCATATCAAACAAAACGGGCGGTGAACCCTGTGTCCACCGCCCGCAAAGGCAATTTGCCCTGAAGGCTCAAACAATTCGATATCCAAGCTGGCTGCCGGCAAACCGGTCCACCCCTCGTATTAGCCCTTAAGGTCAACCATGGCCGCCAGATAACCGAAGGTGCACCAGCCCTCGGCGTCGAGGCTCTCCATGAGCTTGCCGAGCTCTTCCACACCACGCGCTTCCTCACCGGTCTCGCGCAGGTAATTCGCCATGGCGTAGCTGTTGGTGGCGGCATTCAGAGGATCTTTGTCCGCGCACATCACAAGCACATCGTCCACCGTCGCACGACCCTGATAGACGGCGCAGTTGAGCGCATATCCGCACTCGTCGGTGCCGACCTCGAAATCGGCGGGCAGCATCGCGAGCAGCTCGGCGGCATAGGCCTCGTCACCGCGACGGCGTGCTGTACGCCACGACCAGTCGATCACCGCGGGGAACGCCTCGATATCGGTCATATCGGTCAGCTCGAGGCAGCGCTTGTAGGCGGCCTGGGCAAGGTCGTACTCACGCAGCAGATAGTAGGACAGGCCGAGGTGGTACCACACATCCCAGTTGTCCGGAATGATGCGTGCGGCGACCTCGAAGTCAGCGGCAGCCTCGGGAAACTCCCAGCAGCTCAGATGACGGTGACCGCGATGACGGTACAGGATGCCGCGGAAGGGATCGAGGGCGATGGCGCGCGAGTACGCCTCGACGGCCTCGCGCATCAAGGAGTCGCGGGAAAGCGCCAAACCATAATCGAGCCACAGGTCAGCGTTGCGCGGATTGTCGGCAACAGCGGCTGCCAAACGAACGGTTTCCTCAGAACGCTCGGTCTCGGTGCGCTGCGGATCGGCGACCTGGTGGTCCTTGGGGGTTCCAAACATGTGATGCTCCTTATCGTTCGCTCTTGTCAACCATGGCGGCAAGGTAACCGAAGGCGAAGTAGCACTCGCGTTCATCGCCGGCCTCGATGATGGCGTCGACGATAGCGTCAGCCTTCTCGACATCGCCGTTCATGCGATAGTAGTTCGACACGCCGAAGCCGCGGGTGATGATGTCGATGGCGTCGAGCGTGCGAAAGTCCTCCGGGAAGACATCCTCGGGCTTGAGAATGCCCTTGTACATGCGGGTGCGCTCGAAGTAGTCGAGGTTCTCGCCCTCATAGCCCTCATCGGGAACGTTGGCGAGCAGCGCAAGCGCCTTCTCGTCGTTGCCCAGACGGCGCTCGGTCATGTAATACCAGTCGCAGACGGCGATGAAGTCGTCGACCTCACGAGAGAGCTCGAGGCAGCGCTGATAGGCCTGAGCCGCCTTCTCGTAGTCGCGCAGCAGGAAGTGGGACAGGCCGAGGTGGTACCACACATCCCAGTTGTCGGGAATCAGGCGCGAGGCGATGGTGAAGCCCGCGCGGGCGTCCTCGAAACGCCACTGGGACAGCATGCGGTGCGCCATATGGCGGTAGAGGATGCCGTTGAAGGGCTCGAGGGAGATCGCATGGGCGTAGCACTCCTCGGACTCGCGATAGAGCTCGGCGCCGGCGAGGGCGAGGCCCTTCTCCATCCAGAGCTGCGCGTTGTCGGGGTCCTCGGCGAGCTTGGCCTCAATCGCGGCGAGCTCCTCGTCGGGCGTGTACGTGCTGGGGTTGGGGTCGGAGACCTCATAGGAGCGGTTAAGCGTTCTCTCGATCATGGGTTGTTTCCTTTCTTCTTCGATGGAGCAGCGCCCCGGGTGAGGCGCATCGTTCCCAAAGGGGGTCCATCCGCACGGCGACGCGGACGGAGCGTGCTAAATGCACGACAAGAGGGCCCTTATACAGGGGTGCCCTCGCCGGCAGCATCGCCGGTAACCAGATGGCAGGCGCACCAGTGCGAGGGGCCGACCTGGACCGTCTGGGGACGCGCCGCCGAGCAACACTCGGTCGCAAAGGGGCAGCGCGTGTGGAAACAGCAACCCGAGGGCGGGTCGAGGGCGCTCGGGACATCGCCCTCCAAGCCGCGCACGGGCTCCACGTCGTCAAATTTGATCTGCGGAATCGCCTCGAGCAGCGCCTTGGTATACGGATGCTGCGGGTTTTCGAAAATCGACTCGACGTCGCCATACTCGACGATGTGGCCGAGGTACATCACGGCCACCTTGTCGCAGATATGCTCCACCACGCTCAGGTTGTGCGAGATGAACACAAAGGACAGGTGGTGACGGCGCTGCAGATCGTCGATCAGGTTGAGGATCTGAGCCTGGATGGACACGTCGAGGGCCGAAACGGCCTCGTCGCACACGACGATCTTGGGGTTGGTCGCCAGGGCGCGGGCGATGCCGATGCGCTGGCGCTGACCACCGGAGAACTCATGTGGATAGCGGTTGTACTGGTCGGGACGCAGACCGACCTCCTCCATGAGCTCAAGGCCGCGACGGCGGCGCTCTGCGCGCGACATCCCCTCGATGACCGCGAGTGGCTCCTCGATGGACTCCCCCACCGTCATGCGGGGATCGAGGGAGGAATACGGGTCCTGGAAGATGATCTGGATGTTGCGGGCACGTTCCTTGGTGGACATCTCGGCATAGGAACGGCCGTCGAACTCGATGCTTCCCTCGGTGGGTTTGATCAGACCGACGACGGCTTTACCCAGCGTCGACTTGCCGCAGCCGGACTCGCCCACGATACCCACGGTCTCGTTCTCGGCGACCTCGAGACTCACGTCGTCGACCGCCTTGAGCCACGACACACGGCTGCTCAGGCGATTGGCGGCCTTCACGGGGTAGTAGACCTTGAGGTTCTTCACGCTCAGCAATGACGTCATGCGGATTCGCCTCCTTTCGGCGCGGCGGTTGAGACATCGACGGCGCCCTCCGCGTCGGCATACAGCCAGCAGCGCACGCGGCGGCCGTCGGGCAGCTCCATGAGCGGCGGACGCTCGTCCCGGCAGCGCTCGCAGGCGCGGTTGCAGCGCGGACAGAAGCGGCAGCCTGCGGGATAGGAATCGGGGCTGGGAACGGCACCGGGGATGGTAAAGAGACGGTCGGTCTTCTCGTGCAGGCGCGGAAGGCATTGCAGCAGGCCGAGCGTGTACGGATGCAGCGGATCCTCGATGATCTGGCGCACCGAGCCGTACTCCACGGCCTGGCCCGCGTACATGACCATGACATAGGTCGCGATCTGCGCCACGACGCCCAGGTCGTGGGTGATGAGAATCGTAGCGGTGCCCGTCTCGTCCATCAGCTCGCGCAGCAAACGCAGAATCTGGGCTTGGATGGTCACGTCGAGCGCCGTGGTGGGCTCGTCGGCGATCAGCACGCGCGGACGGCAGGCGAGCGCCATGGCGATCATGACGCGTTGGCGCAGACCGCCGGAAAGCTCGTGCGGGTACTCTTTGAAAACCGTCTCGGGCGCGGGGATGCCCACGAGGCGGAGCATCTCGATGGTCTTCTCGCGCGCCTCGGGCTTGGAGAGGTGCTGGTGAATCTGGAAGGACTCCATGACCTGGCTACCCACGGTGAAGACGGGATTCAGACTCGTCATGGGCTCCTGGAAGATCATCGAGACCTTGTTGCCACGCACACCGCGCATCTCCTCTTCGGAAAGCTGCAGCAGGTCGGTGCCCTCAAGCTCCACAGAGCCGCCCACGATCTTTCCGGGCGACTGAATAAGGCGCATGATCGATAGGCTGGTGACGGACTTGCCGCAGCCGGACTCGCCCACGATCGCGAGCGTCTCATGCGGATACAGGTTGAAGTCGATGCCCTCGATGATGTTGGTCATCGCGCCGCTGGATTTGAACGCAGTGGTGAGACCGCGCACTTTGAGCAGCGGGGTGCTCTCGACGTCCACCTCGGGAACGGGCGCGGTGTTCTCGCTCATATAACCCCTCCTTTACGCGTTCTTGAGGCGCGGGTCAAGCGCGTCGCGCAAGCCGTCACCCACCAGGCTGAAGCACACCACGACCAGGGTGATGGCGATGCCCGGAACGACGGCGGGAAGCGGATACGAGCGCAGGACGTCGCGGGCGGAGGAGAGCATGGCGCCCCACTCCGGCGCAGGCGGCTGCACGCCCAGGCCCAAAAAGGACAGGGCCGAGGTCGTGAGGATCGCCGTGCCCAACTGCAGCGTCACGTTGACGATGATCTGGGAGATGGCGTTGGGGATCACGTGGCGGACGATAACACGCGCGCTGCTCTCCCCCATGACCTTGCACACGGCGATGTAGTCGGCGGAGCGGATCTTGAGGACCTCGCCGCGCACCATACGAGCGACCGTCGGGATCGAGAAGATCGCGATGGCGACGACCGTGTTCGACTCGCCGGAGCCGAGGATAGCCACAACCACGATGGCGAGCAGCAGGCCGGGAAACGCCAGCAACACGTCGATGAGGCGGGAGATGAGCGTGTCGGCGATGCCGCCGAAGTACCCGGCGATCACGCCGAGGATCACGCCGACCGCCGTGCCGGACAGCACGCCGGAGAAACTGATGGCAAGCGAGCTGCGGCCGCCGTAAAGCAGGCGCACCAGGATGTCGCGCCCGAGGTTATCTGTGCCCAGTAAATGCTCGGCGCTGGGGCGCGCGTAGGTGTTGAACAGATTCTGCTTGAGCGGATCGACGTGCACGTAAAGCGGCGCGAACGCGCATGCGGCAATGATGAGGATGAGCATCACGCCCGCGACCACGGACATCCTCTTGCGGCAGAAGCGCTGAACGATCTCTTTCACCGAAACGCACCTCCTTTAGGAATCGAATTCGATACGGGGATCGGCGACGGTGTAGAGCACGTCGACGACGGTGTTGACGATGACGAAGGTCGCGGCGAGGATGAGCACGCACCCCTGGATGAGCGGGTAATCGCGCCCGGCGACCGCGTCGACGGTCAAGCGGCCGATGCCCGCAAGGGAAAAGACGGTCTCAACCAGCGTGGCGCCCGCAAGCAGGGAGCCGAATCGCAGGCCGATCGACGTCAGAACCGGAATGATGGCGTTCTTGAGCGCGTGGACGCAAATGACCACATGCTCGGCGACGCCACGGGCGCGCGAAGTGCGGATATAGTCCTCGCCTAACACGTCGAGCATAGCGGAGCGGGTGATGCGGGTGATGTAACCGACTTCCTGCATGCCCAGCGTGATGATGGGAAGCACCAAGCCGACCCAGCTTGAGGCGCCGCCCGAGGGGAACCACTTGAGCGTCACCGAGAAGATGATGAGCAGCAGGATCGCCAGGAAAAACGACGGGGTCGAGACCGCGAACAGAGAGACGAACATCAGGATGTTGTCGGCCAGCTTGCCGTGGTACACCGAGGAGATGATGCCGAAGGCGATACCCACCACGGCGGAAAGCGCCGTCGAGCCGACAGCGATGATGATGGTGAGCGGATACCGGCGCACGATCTCGGTGAGCACGGGCTTGTGCGTGGTGATCGACGTGCCGAAGTCACCGTGGAACACATTGGTGAGCCACATCACGTACTGCTGCGGCAGTGGATAGTCGAGTCCCAAGCGCGCACGCTCGGCCGCAATGGCCTCCTTGCCCGCACCTTGCCCCAACATCATGGTGACCGGGTCGCCGGGAATGAGGCGGACCATCAAAAAGACGATCACCGACAGCGCGAACAGCATGACAAGCATCTGCAAAAAGCGCTTGACGACATACTTGAACATGGCGGTCGTCCTCCCATCTGACAAAGAAGCGAGGAGTCCGGGATGGCATTCGGACCCCTCGCGTACCTACGATCTGCCAGGGCGTTTACGCCTTGACCTTAATCGTCTCGAAGCAGGGCACCTGCAGCGGGTTGAGGGAGAAGTTCTCCACGCCCTCGGCCATGACAAACAGGCTGTTGCGCAGGTTCAGATACACGGCGAACGGATCCTCGGTATAGATAATCCGCTGGGCCTCCTCGTACATCTCCATGCGCTTTTCCTGGTCAACCAGGGTGATGGCGCCGTTCAGCAGCTCGTCGACGCGAGCGTTGGAGTACCAGCCGTAGTTGTTGGTGTTGAGGCCGTCCTCGCTCGTGACGCAAATGCGGCGCAGGGACGCATCCGGGTCGAGCGAGCTGCCTCCGAAGCCCATGATGAACATGTCGTACTTCATCTCTTCAGGCGTAAGGCCGTTGAGGGTGGCATTGAAGGTCGCGGAGTCGACCGTGACGATTTCGGCGATGATACCAGCGTCGGCGATCTGATCCTTGATCGCCTCGGCGAGTTCAACACCCTTGTTGTAGCCGTCGAACGTCATGATGGTCATCTCAAAGCCGTCGGGGACGCCCGCCTCGGCGAGCAGCTGCTTGGCGGCGTCGACGTCACGGGTGGGAACACCAAGGTCAACGTAGCCACGATTCATCGGGACGAGCGGACCGTGGGTCGGAGTCTCACCGATCTCCTTGAACAGGGAGCCGACGATAGCCTCGCGGTCGATGGCGATGCTGATGGCCTTACGGACGTTGACGTCCTGGCATTTCGAGTACTCGGAGCAGTTGAACTGGAAACCCTGCAGGCCGTAGCCGGGCTCGGAAACCAGAGTGAGGCCCTCAATGGAGCTCAGGCGCTCGACGTCGTCGACAGCGGGACGGTCGACGATATCAACCTCTCCGTTTTCCAAAGCCATGGCACGGCTGGAAGCCTCAGGGATGACCTTCATGATGATGTTCGGGGTACCCGGCTCGCCCAGGTACCAGTTCTCGTTGACCGCGAAGGTCATCTGCTCGTCGATATCCCAGCTCGTGACCTTGTACGGACCGGTGCCGTTGATTGTCTCAGGATCGGTGCCGATGTCGTAGCCGAACTCCTCGAGGGTGGATTTGCACATGATGAAGCAGCACTGCATGGCGAGGGTGTCTTCGACCGCGCCGTAGGTGGTGTTCATGGTCATAACGACGGTGTAATCGTCGGTCGCCTCGACTTTGTCGATAAACGCGACGGTATCGGTGTAGCGCAGCGGGTGATCGGGGTTGAGCAGGCGCTCGAACGTAGCCACGACGTCGGCGGAGGTGAAGTCCTCGCCGTTGGCGAACTTGACGCCCTCCTTGAGGTGGAAGGTCCAGGTAAGGCCATCCTCGCTCATGTCATAGGTCTCGGCAAGGTCGCCGGCGATGCTGCCGTCCTCCTGGACGACGAGCAGGCCGCTGTACAGCAGGCGCAGAACCTTGTCATTCGTGACGTTGATCTGGGGGTCGAGGGTGTCCTGGTCGCCATAGGCGGCAACGACGAGCGTATCCTTGTATCCGTCTTCGCCAACCGAACCGGTGCCGGAATCGCCGCCACACGCGACCAAGCCAGAGGAAAGCATTGCTAGCGCAGCGGCTCCCATGCCTCCTACGAAACCACGACGGGAGACTCCGTTGTTTCCCTGTGCACAACCATTCATTGCTCTCACCTTTCCCTTTCCCATAGTCGCGGGTGCTTCGCCCTTCGTTCTCTTCGAAAGGTTTTCGGTATACTAGCATCCAAAAAATGCAGATGTTCGGCACGTTTTATTCACGAATTCGATTTCAGGGCCACAAATAGTCAATTCAGGGCATTCAATAGAAATTATTTTTTGGACAAATATTGCACTTTACTCTACGAGAGTGCTTTAATGGGATAGCGCAAAAGGGACAGAAATTGCACTCATCTTGCACGGTGCTACACCGTGCACTCTTCACGGTGTCGGAAAAAAGTTAAACAGTCCGAAACATCCCAGACATATTACTTGGGAAGGAAGGTGGAAACTATGACAGTAGCTGCGCGCGGTGACGTTACCGATCGCTTCTCTCCTTCCATCGTCGCAATCACGGCGACCGGAGCGCTCTACCCCCTACATCGGCAAAATGGTCATGAGATCATCTACCTCGAATATGGAGACGGCATCATGTACGTCGGTGGGTTAGCTCGGCATTTACACGCGGGTGACCTCGTATTCGTCGACCGTCTTTCAACGCACGGGTTTTGCTTCAGTCCTGACTCTTCAGCCTTACTCGCCGGTATCAGCTGCGACCTCATGCCACAGTTCACTGAGTTCGTCGACGAGATGAACGTCTCGGCGTTCATCATCAAGCATGCGTTGGACGATCCAGAGATCTACCAGGCCATCGGTCACCTCATTTCGCATCCCACGGCGTTTAAAACCGGAATCAAACTTATGAGTGGATTCGGCTTGCTGCTCGACTCTCTTTCGACGCGCATGACACGCGCGAAGCATCTCCCGCAACGACACTGTGAGAGCATGGAGGATCGGTTTGCACGCGCAGCGTACATCGAAGTCGACGAGATGAACCCGTCACTCGACAGCATCGCCCAAACGGTTGGAATCTCGCGCACATACGCCTCGCGTTCCCTCAAGCCGGTGCTCGGATTGTCCCTCGCCTCATATACCGCCGTCACACGCGTCAATGCAGCGCGCCGTTTGCTCGTGCAGACCGACCGCCCTGTCGGTGAAATCGCCCTCATGTGCCGCTATTCGTCGATTCGAACATTCAATCGGCAGTTCGCCGATGTAGCGGGAATGACCGCGCTCGCCTATCGAAAAGCCTGTTCTAACTCCCAGACGATTGGCTACGATTTACCCCGCTATCGGAGTGAACTTGAGGTGTTCTTCAGTCGTTTGGCAGACGCGAGCCCCGAGATTCCCATCGACTGAAACGACGTTGGCACCTATCGCAAGCGCCCGAAATGGGGTTTACGCTACGAGACGATATGCCGATCCGTCACCCATAGCAGAATCATATTGCACACCGATAAAAGCGAAGCGTCTCAGGCGGCACCCGTTGAATCACTCAGTACGAAAAAGGGCCGGCTCGCACGAAGGCATCCTTCTGCGAACCGACCCCGATCAGATAAGGGAAATTGAACGGCGGCAACTCAAGGCAAGCAATACGCCGGGTAAGAGCGCGCGGCGGCATTACGAGACTGTGCTGCTACCTCACTACAGGCACATCTTGAAAATGTTCTCGACATCCTCAGCCGAAAGCGGCTTGAAAGCGTGGTCCAAACCATGGGACGCGGCCTTCTCAGCCATGACCTTGAAGTTGGTGTCATCGATGCCCAGCTCACCAAGGGTGCTAGTGAGGCTCAGCGTGTCGAAAAGGAACTCGGAGGTCTTCTCGATGGCCTTGTGGGCAATCTCCATCGGCTCGAGATTCGCGTCAATGCCGAACACGTTCACGCCGTAGCTCACATAGCGCGGCAACGTGGTCTCGTCCAGGCAGTACTCGAGCCAACGCGGCGCGAGAATCGCCAAGCCCAGACCGTGGGTGATGTCATAGATAGCCGAAATCTCATGCTCGATGGGATGGCAGCTCCACGGCTGGGTGCGTCCGCCATCGACAAAGCCGTTGATCGCCCACGAGCTGGTCCACATCAGGTTGGCACGAGCCTCGTAGTTGTCCGGCTCCTTCATGGCGATGGGCGCGTACTTCACGATGGTCTTCATCATGCCTTCCATGAAACAATCCAACATGTAAAGGTCCTGCTCCGTGTTGAAGTAGACCTCCATTATGTGATTGAACATGTCGGCCGAACCGCAAGCCGTTTGATACGGACTCACAGAATACGTGATGGTGGGATCGAGGAACGACACCTTGGGCAGCATCGCAGCCGCTCCCCTTCCCAGCTTATCCTGGGTTTCGGGGTTGGAGATCACGCCGCCGTTGTCCATTTCGGAACCCGTAGCGGAAAGCGTCAGCACCGTGACGATGGGCAGGGCCTTCTCGATGGGGGCGCGCTCGCTTAGGAACAGCCAGGGGTCGTGATCGACGCAGGCGCCAGCCGCCATGAACTTGGTGGCGTCGATGGTGGAACCGCCACCGACTGCGAGCAGCACGTCGATGTGCTCGTCCTTGCAGATTTGAGCGCCCGTACGGACAGACTCGATACGGGGATTCGGTTCGATACCAGAGAGCTCAAAGAGGGTCAGACCGGCCTTCTCGATCTCTGCTACGATTTGATCGTACAAGCCGCTCTTCTTGATGGAGCCGCCACCATACGTCAACAGGACGCGAGATCCGAATTTGCTCAGCTCTTCGCCCAGATGGCAGAGCTGATTCTCGCCGAAGTAAACCTTGACTGGAATGTTATAGATGAACCCGTTCATGGAAACCCTTCTTTCGAACTCGCCTATCTATGTGTCCGAGCGGAGCGGCCCCGCTCGAAAACACCGGAACAAAACGTTGCGCACGAAGCGCCCCGCATGGCTGCCCTACGTGTTAATCCAAGTCAAACGCATCCGGTGCAGTTCGCCCGCCACCACGAACAGTCGCCGACCCGGATGCAGGGGCATCGGCAACGCGGGTATCGGCGGCCGCACCCTCGGCGACGGACGCGTGGCTCGGCGCCTGCGCACCCTGCTCGTACACGCGACGAGGCTGCTCCTCGCCACGTGCAGCGGCAACGGTCACCACAACCTGGCGGACACCGGTCTCGCTCGGCAAGTCGAACATCGTCTGCTGGAGAAGCTCCTCACAGATGCTGCGCAGACCACGGGCACCGGTCTTGCGGGCCAACGCCTTCTTTGCGATCTCATGCAGGGCCTCGGCTTCAAACACGAGATCGACGCCCTCCATGGCGAACATGCGACGATACTGCTTGACCACGGCGTTGCGCGGCTCGGTGAGGATGGCAACCAGGTCATCCTCGGACAGCGCCTGCGTCTGCGTGATAACCGGCGTACGGCCGATGAACTCGGGAATCATACCGAAGTTGTTGAGGTCCTCGGGCAGCACCTGTTTGAGCAGGACGTTCTCGTCTTTTGACGTGGGGCCGGCGATCTCGGAATTGAAGCCGACGCCCTGGTTGCCCACACGGTCGGAGATGATCTTGTCGAGGCCAACGAAGGCGCCGCCGCAGATGAACAGGATGTTCGTGGTGTCGATCTGCAACAGCTCCTGCTGGGGATGCTTACGGCCTCCCGTGGGAGGAACACTCGCAACCGTGCCCTCGAGGATTTTGAGAAGCGCCTGCTGCACGCCCTCACCACTCACGTCGCGCGTGATGGAGAGGTTCTCGGCCTTGCGGGCGATCTTGTCGATTTCGTCGACGTAGATAATGCCGATCTGCGCGCGATCGATGTCGCCGTCGGCGGCGGTAATGAGCTTGAGCAGGATGTTCTCAACATCCTCGCCCACATAGCCCGCCTCGGTGAGCGCCGTGGCGTCGGCGATGGCAAAAGGCACCTCGAGCACGCGGGCGAGCGTCTGCGCGAGCAGCGTCTTGCCCGTACCCGTGGGACCGAGCAGCAAGATATTGCTCTTGGCAAGCTCGACATCCTCGTCGAGAGCATCGAACGCCTCGCCTGCGGTATGGGGCTCGTCGCCCTCAAGCACGCGGCGATAGTGGTTGTACACCGCAACCGACATGGCACGCTTGGCGTCCTCCTGCCCCATCACGTACTGGGACAGCGCATCATAAATCTCATGCGGCGTGGGAACGCGCGTGATAAGGGCCGAAGCGGTCTCACGCATGGTGGGTGCGGGGGCCTCCTCGGGCTCGTCTTCCTCCATATGCGGAACGTAAGTGGCGCCGAAGGCCTGCATCATGGCATCCTGGGCAAACGACTGGCCCAAAATCTCGTTGCATGCGTCGACGCACTCGTCGCAGATAAACATGCCATCCGCACCGCGCACGAGCTTGCGCACCTGGTCCTGCGTCTTTCCGCAGAACGAGCAACGGATCGAACCGTCGTCGGAGGAATGGGGATTGTGCGTTGTGGTATCGCGGGGCATTAGCGCTCGCTTCCTGCGTCGTTGCGGGAGGTAACGATGCGATCGATGAGACCATACTCGAGAGCGTCCTTCGCGCGCAGGTAGTTGTCGCGCTCGGTGTCGCGCTCAACCTTCTCAAACGGCTGGCCGGTGGCGTCGGACAGAATCTGGTTGAGGTTGCGGCGCATCTCTTTGATCTCGCGCGCGGCGATCTCGATCTCGGTCTGCTGGCCCTGGGCGCCACCGCTCGGCTGATGGATCATGACCATGGAGTTGGGCAGGCAGAAGCGCTTACCCTTGGCACCGGCGGCAAGCAGCACGGCGGCCATGGAAGCCGCCATGCCCACGCAGATGGTGGAAACGTCGGGCTTGATGTAGTTCATGGTGTCGAGGATCGCCAAACCGGAATACACTTCGCCACCAGGGGAATTGATATACAGCGAGATGTCCTTCTCGGCATCTTGGCTCTCAAGGTGCAAGAGCTGGGCGATGACGAGATTCGCCGTAACGGAGTTGACCTCCTCGCCCAAGAAGACGATGCGGTCGTTGAGCAGGCGCGAGTAAATGTCGTAGCTGCGCTCACCGCGCGGAGTTTGCTCGATGACATAAGGCACGAGGGCCGAATCAAGGCGTTGAATCATGATGCTCCTTTCGTGAGAAGTATCGAGATAGATATGCGGCGCGCGGCGGACGCTCGTTCAAGCACATCTGCCACGCACCGCACGAACAATAAGCGTACAGCCGCTATGATACCCCGTTTGCAGCGGTCCTACCGCGTCAAACGGTATGGGGGTCCGAGTTACTCGGCGTCCTTGGCCTCGGCAGCCTTGGCAACCTCGTCGACCTCGGTGACCTGAGCGTTCTCAACGAGCCACTCGACGGCCTTGGTGCGACGGATGGAGTCGCGGATGGCAGCCATGCGGCCGTCGGCGAGGAACGCGGCCTTGGCAGCCTCGACGTCCTCGACGCCAGCGTTTGCGAACTCGGCGTCAATGTCCTCGTCGGTGACCTCAACCTTGAGGTTGCGAGCGAGCGCATCGAGCGCGAGGGACTCGCGAGCGACATCGTTGGCCTGACGGTGCAGGTCGCCGATGAACTGGTCGGCGGTCAGACGGTTGGCCTGGAGCCACGTGTCGAGGTTCATGCCACGGGAGGAGAGGCTCTGCAGGAAGTTCTGACCGAGGTCCTGGAAGACGGACTGCTCGTAATCCTCGTCGAGCTCCTCGAGCTCAAGACGCTTGGCGAGCTCGGCGACCGCACGGTTCTCCTTGAGCTGCGGCAGCTGGGTGGTCTTGTCCTGCTCGATCTCGAGCTTCACGGCGTCGCGCATGGCGTCGATGCCGTCGAAGCCGAAGTTCTCCTTGGCGAAGTCGTCGGTGAGCTCGGGGATGTTGCGGGTGCGGATGCTCTTGACGGTGACCTCGGAGGAAGCGGTGGTCTCCTCCTCGCCCGGGAAGGTCCAGGTGATGGTCTTGGTCTCGCCGATGTTCATGCCCTTGAGGCCCTCGTCGAACTCCTTGGGCTGGTTGCCGCCGCCGACCGCGAACATGCGGCCCTCACCGGCAAGCGCCTCGGCGTTCTCGACGTCCTTGATGTCGACGGTCACGTAGTCGGTATCCTCGACAGCGCGCTCGACGTCCTCGAAGGTGGCGTGATAGCCCATGAGCATGTCGATCTGCTGGTTGATCTCGGCCTCGGTGACCTCCGCCGGAGGCATCTCGATGGCAACGGCCTCGTAAGAGGAGAGCTCGGGAGCCGGACGCAGCTTGAACTCGACGGTGTAGGTGTAGTCGGTACCGTCAGCGCAGAGGTCGATCTCCTGGTAATCGCCCTCCTTGACCGGAACGATATCGAGCTCGTTCAGAACGGCACCCTCGTTGGAGCCGATGAGCTCATTGGTAGCATTGCCGAGGATGTACTCCTTGCCCAGCGCGGAATCGACGACGCGACGCGGGGCCTTGCCCTTGCGGAAGCCCGGGAAGTTATACTTCTTGGCAGCGTCCTTGGCTGCCTTCTTGATAGCAGCGTCGACCTTCTCGGCCTCAATGGTGACCTGAGCGGTAAGCTTACCGTCTTTCACGTCAGAAGTGATGTTCAACGTTCCTCCTCTAAAACACGCCCGACATTGACATGGGTGTCGGGGCCCCTTTTGATACCACGATTTGGGACTGTGGTGCGGGCGAAAGGACTCGAACCTTCACGGGAAGCCCACTGGAACCTAAATCCAGCGCGTCTACCAATTCCGCCACGCCCGCAACATGGTCACACAAGCTGTAGATGATAACAAAAAGGGACGCACGAAACATCGCGCATCCCTTTGCATACCCAGTTTCCACAGGATGAGGGGTTATGTTGCGTTTGACGAACCCGCAAGCGGCGACGATGCCCCCGCCAGCGTGCCCGCGCGATTAACGAAAATCGCCTTCGTCACTTAGCAGACGCCCTGTGCCATCATGGCATCGGCGACCTTCAGGAAGCCGGCGATATTGGCGCCGAGGACGAAGTTGCCCTCGTTGCCGTAAGCGCGCGCCGTATCATCGACGTTGTGGAACATGCCGCGCATGAGCTGCTCGAGCTTGCCGTCGACCTCCTCGAACGTCCAAGAGAGGTGCTCGGCGTTCTGGCTCATCTCAAGACCGGACACAAGTACGCCGCCCGCATTCGCAGCCTTGCCGGGCATGAAGGCGACACCGTTCTCCTGCAGGTAATTCGTGGCATCGATCGTAGTGGGCATGTTGGCGCCCTCACCCACGACCTTGCATCCGTTGGCAACGAGTGCCTGAGCGTCCTCGAGAAGCAGCGTGTTCTCGCGAGCGCACGGAAGCGCGATGTCACACGGGACCTGCCACACACCGCGGCCGTCCTCGGCGTGCCAGACGGCATTCGGGCGCTCCTCGGTATACATAGCAAGCGTGACGCCCTTGTCGTGGCCGGAACGCTTCTGGTTGTAGACGTGCTCGAGCACGGTGTAGTCGATGCCGTCGGGATCCTCGACCCAGCCGTGGGTATCGGAGCAGGCCAGTACCTTGCCGCCGAGCTGAGCGACCTTCTGGACGGCGTAGATGGCGACGTTGCCGGAACCGTGCACGACGACGTTCTTGCCCTCAAAGGAATCGCCGTTGCTCTTGAGGTACTCGTCCACAAAGTACACCAGGCCATAACCGGTGGCCTCGGTGCGGGCAAGCGATCCGCCAAAGCTGAGGCCCTTGCCGGTAAGCACGCCGGTCCATTCGTTGCGCAGGCGCTTGTACTGACCGAACATGTAGGCAACCTCGCGGCCGCCAACGCCCAGGTCGCCGGCGGGAACGTCGGTGTTCGGGCCGATGTGGCGATAGAGCTCGGTCATGAAGGACTGGCAAAAGTGCATGATCTCGTTGTTGGACTTGCCCTTGGGGTCGAAGTCGGAACCGCCCTTGCCGCCGCCCATGGGTAGCGTGGTGAGGGAGTTCTTGAGAATCTGCTCGAGACCGAGGAACTTGAGCATGCCGAGCGTGACCGTTGGGTTGAAGCGCAGACCGCCCTTGTAGGGCCCGATGGCGGAGTTGAACTCGACGCGGTAACCGCGATTGACCTGAACCTTACCCGCATCGTCAACCCACGGGACGCGGAAGATGATGACGCGCTCAGGCTCGACGAAACGCTCGAGCAAGGCGGCCTCTTCGTACTCGGGGTGCGCATCGAGTGCGGGCTGTAGGGTACCGAGAATCTCGGTGGCAGCCTGGATGAATTCGGTTTGCTCGGGATAGCGATCCTTGAGCTCGGCGAGGACCTTTTCGGTGTAGGTCATTGTTGCCTCCAAAGTGCATAGCGGTGTAATGCGAGGCCATAGTACTACGCTTCACTAAAGCGATTTGAGAACAATTGCCCTCGTTTCCTGTAGGTTTCTAGCCTGTGAACGAGCGAGAACGAATACGTTTCCAACGAGTGATTTGCCTGCATCTCATGCGCCTCATGTGGAGTGCGGGCGTTTCCACGTTACCTGGATGCCGGTCATTTGCTCCTTCGGACCGAATCCTCTATAATCGCTAGCGCCTTGGGACAAGCAGGGTCATATAACCCGGCTGCTCAACACCTTCGGGACGTGGCGCAGTTTGGTAGCGCGCCTGCTTTGGGAGCAGGATGTCGCAGGTTCAAATCCTGTCGTCCCGACCATATTTGCGGGCGTAGTTCATTGGTAGAACCTCAGCCTTCCAAGCTGATGAGGCGGGTTCGATTCCCGTCGCCCGCTCCAGAGACTTTTCGAGCCCGGAGCCATCGCGGTTCCGGGCTCGCTTCTTTTACGTGCCAACGGGAATCGAACCCGGTTGCGGGTGCGGAGCTGCGGAAACGCGGAAGCGTTTGCCAGCGAAGCACGCGAGGGCCGCAAGGGCCGAAGCGGAAAGAGCGCGCCTGCGCGCGGCGATTCCCGTCACTGGCTGCATATAAGAAAACTTTGGGCCAAAATTCGGCATTCGGACCTCGTAATTGAGGGCCAAATGCCTAAAACAGCCCAAAGTATGGACACTCGCTCACTATGGACACTCGCTCACGCATTTTCCGCCTGCCTGTATCCCGTTATCTATGGTTTCCCGCCATCGCCTATGGGTTTGCGCGCTTTGAGGCTTTCATACTGCAGTAATTCATAGGCAACGACAATTTGCCATAAGGAACAACGACCCGGCATAGGCGATAGCGTCGTACCATGGGAACAGCCCATGTCAATCCTCTCCATTTTCGGTAAGAATACGGAAGGCGATAGCGTCGTACCGTGGGAACGGCCCATGTCAATCACACTGGATTTCTCAATGCATGTTGGCGGAATCGATTGCTCTTTGGAGCAGTTAGGCGGCGCGATACGCCGTATACTTGAGCATGCGTATGCTCATTACAAAGCCGCTAATACAAAAGACCTTAAAACGTGAAGCAAGACGAGGGGGTACGTCCATCCATGCGACCCAAGCAGGCACTCGAGACAACACGCGACGGACTCACGCGTTCCACACATGCGCTTACTGCAGATGCCACGCGCGACGTTCGCAATCTGCGCGATAGCCTGCGCGTATATATCCTGTGCATCATCGTCGCCGCGCTCATGGGCATCGCGGGCTGGGCGTTTCTCGCTGCGCTCAACTGGGCAACCGCCACACGCGAAGCTCACCTCTGGCTCTTTTTGCTGCTTCCCATAGTCAACGTCGCAACGGCATGGATTTACCGCAACCACGGCCTGCGCGCACAGCGCGGCAATAACCTGGTCATCGACAGCACGCTCGGCGGCTCCCCCATCCATCGCCGGATGGGCCTGCTCACATTTGTCTGCTCCACCGCAACCCACCTGGCAGGCGGCTCGGCGGGACGCGAGGGCGCGGCCGTGCAGATGGGCGGAACCATTGCCAGCACCGTTGCCTCGGCATTCCACGTAACCGGACATGATCGCCGCGACGTCATGATGGCGGGAATCTCGGCGGCGTTTGGCGCCGCTTTCGGCACCCCATTGGCCGGCGCGTTCTTCGGCATGGAGATGTGCTTCATCGGAAAACTCGACTACAGTGCGGCGCTCTACTGCCTTACCGGCTCGTTTGTAGGCGACTTTGTGAGCCGAGGGTTGGGCAGCACCTTTGTCTTCCAGCCCATCGGCGCGGTGCCGAGCATGCAGCCCGCAACAATCGCCCTCGTCATCGTCGCCGCCATCCTCTTCGGTCTCACCGCGCGCCTGTTCACCTTCTGCATTCGCACCGTCAAACGGTTCTATGCGCGCTTCTTCCCCAACTACCTCGCCGCCGCGGTAGTCAGCGGCCTTGTGCTCATCGCCCTGTTCCTCGGATGCAAGCTGCACCTTTACGGCGGACTTTCCGAATGGCTCGTTCCCGCTGCATTCCGAGGGCAAACCACGCTGGCGGATCCGATCGCCAAGCTCGGCATGACGGCGCTCACCGTCGGCGCTGGATTCCAAGGTGGCGAGGTCACTCCCCTATTCGGAATCGGAGCATCGCTCGGCGGCTGGTTCGGCGAGGCGACGCTCGGAGAACCGGACTTCATGGCTGCCCTTGGCATGCTCGGCTTGTTCGGCAGTGCGCTCAACGTGCCTGTCACCACCATCATGCTGGGTATCGACATGTTCGGAGGCACCGCAGGAGCGTACTTTGTCATCGTTTCGTTTGTGGGCTATCTGGTCGCGGGTCATAGCGCGGTCTACCCCGCCCAGCGTATCATCACGCCTAAACGCCGCAGCCTTAAAGAGGATGCAGAACTCAGCGTGGCAGACGCCCTCGAACGACACCGCACAATCGTCGAAGTTCACGAGCCATCCCACACAGACGCCGAAACCGCAGCCCCTTCCACGAAGGACGAACAATGATGCAAAACCGTCTCAAGGCACTTGGAAAAACGCTCATCATCGTCAACCCCACGGCACAAAGCGGTGCCGCTGCAAACGTTGCCGAACGTCTGCAGCGCTTCTTGTCGCTCTACAGCCATGGCAATACGTTTGACCTGGTACGGACCGAATATCCGCGCCACGCTATCGAGCTTGCGAAACACGCCGTAGGCTACGACACCGTGCTTGCCCTTGGTGGCGACGGCGTGGTGCATGAAGTGGCAAACGGCCTGATGGCAATCGAAGCGGATAAGCGACCCACGCTCGGGATCATGCCTGTGGGATCGGGCAATGATTTTGCGAGGACGCTCGGTATTGCGGAAATCACCAACGCCAACAACGCTGACTTGTCCGCACTTCTCGACTGCGCACGCACCGCGATCGACGTGCTCAAGGTGACGTACGAACCTGTTGAGGAAGCGCGCAACACCGTTATGGGAAATGCGACAAACGCACCTCGCGATCAGGTCGAATACGCCGTGGAAACGGTGTCGTTCGGTCTTTGTGCCGCCATCGCAGCCGACACGCAGGTTCTTCGCAAGTCAACCGGACTTCGAGGTGCCCCACTCTACACCGCAAGCGGTATGAGATGCTTCGGACGCGGATACCGCAACTTCCCGGTAACCGTGCGCATCGACGACGGCACGTCTGAGAACCTCAAAATCATCGTCTTCGCTGTGCAAAACGGCCCCACCTATGGTTCCGGCTACCACATTTGTCCCAGTGCCGACCCTGCCGACGGGGCACTCGACATCTGTTATGCAAAAGGGCCTGTTCCCAGAGCCGTCGCCCTTCCCGTGTTCCTTTCCGCCAAAAACGGTAATCACGTGAATAACAAGCACATCCATCTGCAGCGCGCGCACTCAGTTGACCTGCAGTTTGCCGAGGACACCTACCCCATCCAACTTGACGGCGAAATCCTCAAGGCCCGCAACATGCGCATCGAGATCGTCCCGCAGGCACTTAACGTGCTCAAGCCGGCGTAAGAGGTGCGCTTCTGACGATCGAAAACAGAGAATATGGATGAGCGCTATTCAGAGGGGATGCATCGGCAGACATTAAACGAAAAGGAAAATATCGACATGACGCACAGAGAACGCATGGAAAATGGGCTGTGGTATGACGCCAATTTTGACCCGGAGCTGCTGGCTCTACGGGAAAACGCAGATGAATTGTGCTTTCGGTTCAATCACACAAGTCCTAAAAAATCGGAAGAAAAAGAACGCCTTCTGTCACAACTAATCCCCAGGCATGGGAATGACACCGTAATCCTTGCTCCCATCTATGCCGACTATGGTGTCAAAACCACGATCGGAGACGGAACTTTTATCAACCACAATGCCTATCTCATGGACGGCGGCACCATTACCATCGGTAGGCACTGCTTTATCGGTCCCAACTGCGGGATGTATACGGCGGGGCACCCCTTGAACCCGGAGGAACGAAACAAGGGGCTGGAAAGAGCGTTGCCAATTGTCATTGAAGACAATGTGTGGATTGGTGCGGATGTGACCATCCTGCCCGGAGTAACCATTGGGGAGGGAGCAGTCATTGGCGGCAAAAGCTGCGTGACAAAGGATGTCCCTGCCGGGGTAATCGCCGTTGGTAATCCTTGTCGAGTGATGAGGCCAATCACCGAAGAAGGTCGTATCGGAGAATTGGGGGTTGATGATGAATTGGGGTGAAATGGCTTCCGCTTATTCACCCCATCACCTCGTAACTGGGGCGTCATTCTCTGGTTGCGAGGTTCTTTTTTGTCCCAACGCCAGCCCCTCGGACGGCGTGTCTTCAGAATCGTTCGCACGCAAATAGGCCAACATGTCATCGACGTTCAACGCTGCAACGAGACTATGCTGTAAGAGTCTCAAATCACCCGTAACGAGAAAATCGGCATGTGCACGCTGCGCGGCTGCAAGTATAAGATTATCCTCGTAGTCGCTATGAATTGAACGTGTTTTGCAAGCGTGCCACACATCGGACTCATCGCTGCCAACCGCCGTGGCCAATCCATGCATATGTTCAACGCTCGCCCATGCCACAGCCTGAGCGGCAAGCGCCTCTGCATCCGTTAATACACCGCCTGAGTCTTCCCTACAAGCCTGTTTCGCGTCAGCAGCCACGCGATAAAACACGTCTCGAGATGAATTGACGGCATACAGCAGATCTATCCCATGAGCAGAAGCATAGTCGATGAGCTCAAAAGCTTTCACATGACCCGCTCGAGACGCAGAGTAATAATCCATCCACACATTGGTATCGAGCAAAAGCATCATATAACCACCCAGACAGGCTTCTAGGCACCAAAACGCTCTTCAAACATGAGATAGCGCAGCTCTTCGTCGGAAATGGGATCAATTTTTGGAGGCCAAGAAAGTCCCTGTTCGCGGTAGAAATCCTCGACGATCTTCGGTCCACGGCGCGCCCACTCAATACGGCGTTGACGCTCAGCTTCCGCCTCAGCTTGCTGCGCCTCAAACTCATCGGGACGTAGCAACGCATGGATATCCGCAGGCTTATCACCCAAATCCGAAACACGCTCCCATAGAGCACGAATCGCCTCACTCGGCGTAAAGCCAGCAGCTCGCAGCGCAGCATCTCCCGCACGCTTCAACTCGCTTTCAATACGGACGTTCATCTGTGTCATAGCCGGACTTATCGTTGGGGCGGGCATAGGGACCTCCTTTACCTCATGGAACCTATTTTAGTTCACACTATTCATTTTTATATAGCTGTATAGCTCTGCAATAGAGCCAGCAAGACACAAGCGCTCCCGTTCCGTCTGTCCCCACGAGGGGCACAAGCCGCATGAACGGGACGGGAGGCCCTATCGGAGATCCTACCTCATCACCTTGTCCATGAGCTCGTCGTACGTACTCACAAAGTCATAGCGAACGCCGTCCTCGCCGAGTTGCTCAAACAGCTTTCGTGCGCACTCAATCTTTGTCCGTTCCACTTCCTTGAGGCTGAACGAGTTGAGCGAGCCCTTGGTCTCGGCAATAAAGTAAATATGCTTCACCACACCCTCGTTGAAGGCGATTGCCCAGTCGGGTGCGTAGTCACCCACAGGCGTGGGAATCTTGAATGAGCGCGGCAGGTGTGCAAACACGCACACTTCATCAGACTCTTCGAGCTCCTGGGCAAACTTACGCTCCGTCTCGCTGTCAAACACCGTCCAATTCTGCACGCCCCTTTTAGACGTCGGCAACGCGCGCCCCAGGCTCTCTGGCATATCCGCGGCAAAGATTTCCGCAGCATCGTACTCTCCCGCCACGCGGTTATAGCGGATATGCTCCACCACCATGCGCGCTTTTTCGTCCACAATGAGCGCCGCGACCTTGACGATGAATTCCTCGGGGTTCGTTCGGAATGCAGCAAATCGGTCCGGCGCGATCTCCGACAAAATCGCCGCTGCAGTTGCGCGCGTAATACGCGCCTTACCTGCCACTTCGCCAACCAGGTCGTATGCAACATTTGAAATCACACCAGCATTGACCTCAAGCGTTTTACTGCTCTGGGCCGCAAAGCTATCGGCGGATTCGACTTGCTCGCGCGTCGTCTCATCACGCTGCGCACCTTTCTTGAGACGATAACGCGGAGCGGATACCGTGAGATTCTTATTGATACTTGCCACGGCGTTGCGTCGGAGCTCGTTTGAGTCAAACTCCACCGTGTACGCATGCTTGTGATTGATGCGCGCCCACAACTCCTGGAACTCCTTTTTACGGAAGTTGTCGTTGAGGCCGTTACTTGCCACCTTGGTGCCCAAGCCGTTTGCATACATGCCCGCAAGAGCAGACGAATCCTCAATGCTGCGCACCAGACTCTCGATTTGAGCACGATATCCATCAAGGTGCTCGGGTATATCCGAATCTCCAAGCGCCTTGAGACCCTTCTCGTTAAACTCGTCCGTAAGCTGACCTTTACGGTCAATGAGACCATTTCGAACCAACGCGTACATAATTTCGTTGGCATCTTCCTCGGTGAGCTTGTACTCCGCCACACCGTCGGACAGCACAAAGCCAGTGAAAAGCTTCTCCTCAACCTTCTTTGGGCGTTCACGCAGTTCGCTGATTGTCTCGCTTTGAAGCGACTTCACAAAGCTGTCGTAACCCTCGGAAGCGATTACAGTGAGCAGATTCACCGCATGCACACCGTCTCTGCCAAGCAACCTTTCGTCCTGGCGCGTACCGTCTTGGTCCACGCATAGACGCAAGCCGCGACCCACCTCTTGGCGCTTGGAAATATCCGAGTCGCCCGAGCTTTTGAGAGTGCAAATCTGGAACACATTGGGGTTGTCCCAGCCCTCACGCAGTGCGGAGTGGGAGAAGATAAAACGCACAGGCTCCTCAAATGAAAGCAGACGTTCCTTGTCCTTGAGAATAAGATCGTAGGCCACTACCGCATCCTCGCCCTCGGCAAACTCAGTGCCGCGCTTGAGTTTGTTGTCAATCGCGCGGCCCTTTTTGTCAATGGAGAAATAGCCCTCGTGAACCTTATGCTCAAGAGACTCGCGCAGATAGCGAAGATAGCGCGGATCACGCGCGTCATCGAGCGTGGGTTCGGCCGTGCGCGCCTCGACTGCAACCTGATATTCCTCCTCGAATATGCGTCCGTATACGCCTACGCCCTCGCTACCATCCTCGTCGTAGACGCGATATTTAGCCACCTCGTCAATGAAGAACAAAGACAGGCACTTGATACCTTGGCGGAACAGCACCTCCTCCTTTTGCAGATGCGAGGCTATCGTCTCGCGGATTTGAATACGACGCAGGTCCTCTTCGGAGGAGTCGTTGGCAATCTGCCCACGGTAGAGCCTCTCGTGGTTGTCAAACTCCACATAGCCCGTTTCGCCGTTCTGATCGGGCACAATACGCAGAATGCGGTACCCATGCACATACGCCTCAAGCTCATTTGACGCATAGTAAATGTTGTCGTTCTCGGAGAAGCGCCCCATGCTCTTGGTGACCTTACCGCCTGAGAGCTGCTTTTTATACTCAATCACTGCCACAGGAGGCTTGGTGGGACTCACGCGAATGTCCTGTAGATACACATAACCATCGGTACCGCGCATACCTATCATCTCGATGCCCTTGACCTCGATACGCTTGACCAAGCGCTCGTTATAGGCGTCGAGAGGGTCGAGCGCGAACACCGTGTTATGGCGCTCTTTATGGGTAGCGGAGTAATTGAGGCTGAACAGCGGTTTGAACTGCTGCATGGCTTTGCGCGTTGCACCCGATTTCTTGCCCATCTTCTGAGGCTCGTCGATGATGAGGATTGGATTAGTGGTGGAAAGCACGTCGATGGGACGACGGCTGCCAAAGTCGTCGCGCTCGGAGAACATGATACGCGCGGTCTTGTCACCGCCACGCCCCTCCTTGCTTTTGGACTCATCAAAAGCATTGAAGGCTTGCATGTTAATGACCATGACGGAGATGTCCGCGCGACTGGCAAAAGAGTCGATCTCGTTCAGGCGGCTCGAGTTGTACACAAACGACCAAAGGCGCTTGCCGTACTGCTCGTGAAAATGCTTGGCGGTAATCTCGAGGGACTTCGCAACGCCTTCGCGAATCGCCACGCTCGGAACCACGATGATGAACTTGGACCAGCCATAACGCGCATTGAGCTCAAACATCGTCTTGGTGTAGACGTAGGTCTTGCCCGTGCCCGTCTCCATTTCCACGTCGATCTCCACGGCACCAAGATCGCAATGCAAGCCAGCGGAAACGGGGATGCTGTTCTTACGCTGGGACTTCTTCACGTTTTCGAGCAGCTCGAGAGTGGTGAGTTGCAACGGCGCGTTGCGAAAACCCGAACCATTATCCACTACAACACCGCCGTCGGCGGCGCCCGTCAACCCAAGTGAGCTCTGCCCGCGCTTGTCCACGCGCGTTGCGCCAAGGTCGCGCACGTAGGACTGCGCGTCGATTTTTGACTGTCCGTCAAACACGTTGACCACGGCATCCGCCGCGCGCGTCTGGTAGTCGAGAACAGAGAACTTGAATTCCATAATCACGCCAATCAACATACAGGATGGTTTTATAATGGGATTACTATCCCTTGAAAAGGAGTCTTGTATGGTTATCGCACCAATCAAAGAACTCAAAGACGGAGCAGCGATTTCCGCCAAATGCCACGAACTCAACGAGCCCATCCACATCACTAAAAACGGATACGGCGACATGGTCATCATGAGCACCGAGGTATTCGAGCGCTACGACCGAATCATGCAGCGCGTGCTTGAGCGCGAACTAAGACATCAGCAGGAGCTCGAAGAAATCGTCGAGGATTTCCGCGCTGGTATGGCAGATTACAAAGCGGGAAATACTCGCGATGGCTTTGAGGTGCTGTCCGAGCTGAGGGCACAGTATGACCTATAGAATTCGCGTGGTCCCTGCCTTGACAGAACGCCTGGGTGAAATTACCACTTACATCAGGGATGACCTCGGTCTCCCAAAATCCGCCTCCATGTTGTACGACGATCTCGAGGCTAAGTTTGCAGTCATAGAGGAGTTCCCCCGCGCTTACATGGTTGACAAAGATGCGAGCAGGGCCATCGGTGAGGAGATCCGCGGTGTCAGCATTCGCTCGTTCAAACTTCTGTACTGGATTGACGATGCTGAGCAGACTGTCCTCGCATTCGCCATTCTGTTCCGCGGCGAGGATCCAAAGGCGCTGAGCAAAAACACATTCTTGCTGTAGCACGTCCCTACACCACCCTCGTCTGGGTGGCGGGGCTTATGGTCTTGAAGATTTCCTCAAAGTTGGCAAGAGCGTCGTCGCCGATGAAGGACGCGTCGCGCAGTACGGCACGAAGCGGCTCGCGCTCGGCCATGGCGCGGATGACATCCTCGGGCACCTCGCGATCAAAGCACGCCAGTAGCGTGTCATCGTCCACGGAATAGACCGTTTTGCCGCAAATATCGAGCTTGTCAATGCGGGCGGTATAAGGAATTACGAACTGCGGGAACAGCTGAAAGAGGATGTCCTCGGGAGTACGATCGGGCTTGAGGTTGTCTGCCAAACCGGAAAGCTGATCTTGTTGAATTACATCAGGAGTACGCTTGACGTCCTCGAAGTTGGATGAGTCGATCTTGAGCACACGGAAACCGATGTCGGGAACCTTCTTTGGCTCCTCGCCAAGCTTCAGCTGGGCGTTTGCCTCCTCGACCTCGGCCGCAATCTTAGCACCCGCACGGCGGATGCGCTCCTTGCCGATTTCGCAGAGATTGCCGAATTGCCCAGATACCTTTTCTGGAATCTGAACAAGAACAAACTGCCGCAAGCCGCCATCTTCGGAGTTTTTCTCCATAACACCCTCGGCCATGCTGGCAGAACCCGAGAAGAAGTCCAAAACAATACAGTTTGCATCCGTTGCAATATCCAAGATGCGTTTCATGAGACGAACTGGCTTTGGGGTATCAAAAGGCGCCACATCATCAAACAACAGTTTGAGATGTTTCTTCGCCTCATCGGTATGCCCAACTTCAGAATACGGCCATAGGTTGGTTGGCATTTTGCCGCCCATTGTATCCAGATATCGCTTTAAGCGCATTCCCCCTTTACCGCCGCCAGTAAAATAAAGTCGAGGCCAATTTCCCTCTTCATATCTTTTCTGGGCTGCAGCGAAAGTCTCTTCAGTAGGATTCTTCAGCATGATTGCGTCAACATCTTTGCGCACATCCTCTACAGCGACACCGCATATTTCCGCTCGCTTTTCCTCATCATGAATGTTGCGGAATTCATATTCAGCCCACTCATTCATTATTTCGAGCATGCTGTACCCGCCGAACGGTCGGCACCGACCGTTCGGCGGGTACAGCAGCTCTCCAGTGATGGGATGCTGAATTGCATAAACCATACCCTGATGATTTGCCGCACCTGGAGCTGCAGCATCGCCAGAAGACCACGGGCGAGGGTCTCCGTCAGGCGAAGCATAGCGATCATCCATGTCAGCAGTCCGCTCAAGACGACCCGGAATCCACATGCCCTGCTTCGAATACACCAGAATATGCTCGATTTCTGCAGGAATCCCTTTCGAGTCATTCCTCGGCGAATACGTCTTCTGCCAAGCGATATCCGCCACAAAACAATTCACACCAAAGATTTCATCGGACAGCAAGCGCAGATTTCTTGACTCATGATCATCGATGGAAATAAAAATGGCACCATCATCGCTCAGCAAATCTTTAGCGAGAAGCAGGCGCGGATACATCATTGAACACCAGTCGGAGTGGAAACGCCCTTTACTCGTACGGTTCTCCTCAAACCCATCGAGAATGTTGCCCCTTTCGTCAAAGGCCCCATTCTCGACACGCTCTTCCTCCGCCGTGCAAGCAAAGCTGTCGTTGTAGACGAATTCATGACCCGTGTTGTACGGCGGGTCGATGTAGATCATCTTGATTTTGCCGGCATAGGTCTCGCGCAGAATCTTGAGCGCATCAAGGTTATCGCCCTCAATGTAGAGGTTCTCCGTAGTGTCCCAGTTGACACTCTCCTCGGGTGCCGGGCGCATGGTCTTTCCGATAGGGCGAATCGCCTCTGCACGAGCCTTCTGTTTGCCAGGCCAAGTGAACTGATAGCGCTCGCGTTTGTCCTCCGCAATATCACCCACATGGGCTTTGAGTGCCTCTACGTCGATGCTATGGCAAACGTTGCCGTCCTTATCCAACACCTCGGTCACAATATCAGGAAACAGCTCTGCAAGTTTAGCAGCGTTCTCACTGGCGATGTCCGCCGTTGCAAGGTCGACCTTTTCCATGGCCTACTCCCCTTCCAAAAAGGAGAGTCCGACCTCGATACGCTTGGAGGGCTGAACCTCCTTCACGTAGCTCCATTTGAGGCTGACGATCAGCGCCTTCAGCGTGGTAGCACCATCTACTTGGGAGAGAACCTCAGTTTTGAGCGCCCCCCCCGAAACGAATTTCGGGGTTCAGCATGAATCGCTCCTCAAACGCATTTCATAGACGCATTTATTGTACAGTCACTCACCGCAGGATTGGCAAATTGCTCCCAAGATACACGCGCTCCGACAAATCCCCTCTCTCGGAGAGGTCACATGCAAAACCGCTATCGAGCCCGGGAGCGCATTCTCCAAAGCGTGAGGGCGAACCCAAGGGCGACCAGGGCACTCATCACCCAATACACTCGCTCGTATCCAAAGAGGAAGATATCCGGACGACCCTCCACGAACGCCGTCACGTGCTCTCCCGCCGCCACGCTCATCTGCCCGTAGAGCAGCGACATGGAGCCCGTGATGCCCGTGGCGAGGCCCAAATATCGTGCCAGAGCGCTCGCACTTCCGGCGAATCCCAGTAACTCGTGCGGAACCGATCCCATGATGAGCGAATTGTTGGGCGACTGGAACAGCGATGTGCCGAACGAAGCCAAGCCCAGGAAGAACAGAATCTCGGGCAGACCGCTCTCCATGTCGAAACGCCCCACCATGAACAGGCCGAATGCGAACGTAGCCAAACCGGCGCAGGTGGGAAGCTCGCACCCGATGCGATCGGACGCAGCGCCCGAAAGCGGGCCGGTGATGGCGTTCGCCAGCGGGATGACACAAAACACAATGCCCGCCAAACTCGGCGTAAATCCGCGCGCATCCTGCAGGTAAAACGGCGTCATGAGCTCATAGGCGCCAATGGCGACGAAGGAGATGAACAAACAGAGCAGATTCACCACGAACATGCGGTCAGAGAAGAGCTCAAGCGGTACGAGCGGGTCACGTGCGCGCCGCTCGTGCAACGCGAACCCAGCCAGCAATACAAGCCCGATCGCCAATCCGCCCAAGACGGGCGTCTCCACGCCCGAGGCGAGCGTAGATGCGCACACGAAGGTCAAAAACATGCCGGGAACGATGAGGACGCAGCCCAACGCATCGAGCGAACGACCTGCAATCTGGGGCTTGACATGGGGAAGCGTCTTGAAGCCGAGGACGAGCGATGCGATACCTACCGGCACGTTGATGAGAAAGATGTACTCCCAGGGTAGCGCCGAGACGATGAACCCGCCGAGCACCGGCCCGCACATCATGCCGAGCGCCACGAAGCTCGAGAGCAGGCCGAGCGCACGTCCGCGTTCGCGCGCAGGAAATGATTCGGTGATGATGCCCATGTTGTTCGCCATGGCCGCCGCACCACCCACGCCCTGAACCGCACGCGCTGCCACAAGTTGTCCCAGCGTAGCCGACATGCCGCACAAAAGCGATCCCACCGTAAAGACGGCGACGCCGGCTTGAAACATCCAGACCTTTCCGTACAAATCGCCCAGACGGCCGAATACCAAAAGAACCGCACAGGTCACCAGCAGGTAAATCGATGAGATCCATTGAATTTCGTCAAGGCCGACGGCAAGGTCTCGCTGCATTACGGGCATCGCGACGTTGACGATGCTCGAATCGAGCGTCGCCATGAACGTCATAATCAGCACGGTAAACAAGACGGCCCATTTACTTTTGCCATGAGTGTTGCCCTCAACAAGGTCGCGCCGCTGCTCCTCGCTCAACTTCAACGTCTCTCGATTCATTCCGCCTCCGCGTCGAACGTCCAAATCGTCCATTAGCATACAACGCGAATGCACGGGCGGTTATCATAGAGAACATCCAGCGGCCAAATCGACGGGAGCGCACATGACAGACAAGAAAAAGGGTATCATCGCCGAGTTCAAAGAGTTCATCAACCGTGGCAACGTCATGGATATGGCCGTCGGCGTCATCATCGGCGGCGCGTTCACCGGCATTGTCAACTCATTGGTGACCGACATCCTCCAGCCGCTGCTCAACTCCGTGGGTGGCTCGCCCGAAATCAAGGGCTTGGCGTTCTACCTCAACGGCCAGGAAATCAACTTCGGCGCCTTCATCTCCGCCATCATCAGCTTCCTCATCACCGCGATCGCGGTGTTCGCCATCGTCAAGGCGATGAACGAAGCTGCTCACATCAAGGAGCGCGCTGCCGAGAAAGTCGGTCTTGCCAAGGCAGCGGAAGAGGCGGCAAAACCCGCACCACGCGTGTGCCCCTTCTGCAAGTCCGAGATCGCCGACGATGCAACCCGGTGCCCCAACTGCACGAGCAAGCTCGAAGGATACGACAACCCTGTCGAATAGGCTCTGTGCAAATAAGGATTCACACGAGAGAGCCGACATATCATCCGGCGCTCGGGCAGTCCTGTTCGCACGAAGGGTCCACTGGACCCTTCGGCTCGTGCGGAACTCGCGGCGGACGATATGTCGGTTCCGTCCCATTTACGGCGAAGGAAGCGACATAAGTACAGCGTTCGGCGCGCTTACAGACCGCGCTCGGCAAGCCACGTGTTCACGTCGGCATATACCTCATCACGTATCGGCTCATTGAGGATCTCGTGGCGCGCTCCATCGTAGAGCTTCTCGTCCACACGCTCGATGCCTGCCTTGCGATACATCTCAACCGCGCGGTCCACACCCGCGCCGCACTCACCCACCGGATCATCACTGCCCGCGATGAACAGCAACGGCAACCCATGGGGAATGCCGCGCGCCAAACGCACGTCCGTGGCATCGGACACCAAACTCAGCAGCGTGTGATACGCGCCCACCGTGAACGGCTGACCGCAGAGGGGGTCGCGCTGATATTCGGCCACAACTTCGGGATCGGTGGAAATCCAATCCACCTCGGTCTGTGCGTCCTCGATCTGCTTGCCGTACGCGCCGGCGCCCAAGCCGTCTACCAGAGTGCTTACATGGTGCTCACCGCGCGTGCGCGCGAACAAGCGCGTGAGAGTCTTACCCGCCTGCGTCAACGCGCGCGGTTGCTGACCGGTTCCACACAACACCGCTGCGCGGACGCCGAGAGCGTGCCGCGTGATGTACACACGGGCGATGAAACTGCCCATGGAGTGGCCGAAGATGATGTACGGGATGTTGCTCGGACGCATGTCCGCCTGCTTGGCAAGCACCTCGAGCGCGGCCTTGCGCAGCGTGTGCACATCGGCAATCAGTACGTCCTCCCCCGCCTCAAGCGGCATGTGTCCCAGTTCATCAGCGGAGGACACCGTTTTTCCATGACCCACATGATCGTTGGCGCACACGGCAAAACCCTGCTCGCACAGGTATGCGGCAAACGGAGCATAGCGTTCCACGTGTTCGGCCATGCCATGCACGAGCTGGATCAAGCCACGCGGTGCCTCGCTGCCAGCGACAACCGTGGCAGGTTCCCACAGCAAAGCGCGCACCGTGGAACGACCATCACGGCTCGGATACGTTAGCGTCGTCGTTTTCATGGAAGCTCCTCTGCAGTCGCGCCAAGTGGACAAGCACGCGCCCGAGCCTCATAGCGACCGCACGCGCGCAAGCTCCCCTACAAATGATCGATGTAAGCCCGCTGGCAGCAGGTTTTACTCGGAAAACATCGAGGGGATTCTGAACTCGCTCATGGGGATACGGCGAGCCTCGCGTTTTTCGGCATCACCGATCTCGTCGCTCGCATAGCCCACGGTGAGCATGTGGATCGGATACAAATCGCTTGGCAGACCAAACGAATCGATGACCTCACGCGGATCGAAGTGGCACACCCAGCAGGTATGCAATCCAAGGTCCTCCGCCTGCATCATCATCTGATCGACCACGATACTCGTATCGATGTTTGCGGAGCTCATCAAGTCGTAGGTGCGCACCCACGCCGTGTCGACCTTCTCGCACACCATGAGCACGAGCGGTGCACCGAACACGCTGCCGTCACGCCCGAAGCGTCCCGCAGCAGCAGCCGCACGCTCGCGCAGCGCCGGCGTGTCGCATACCAGCACGCGCGTGGGATGGTTGTTGTGAGCCGACGGCGCGATGCGTCCCGCCTCGAGGATGGCATTGAGCTTTTCGGGCTCGACGGGCCGGTCCTCGTAATGACGGCAGGAATAGCGGCTTTGGGTCAGGTCGGCAAACGGCATGGCGGCACTCCTTTTTCAAAAGAAAACGGCGCGCCCGTTGTGGACGCGCCGCCATCAACTGTGGGACTCATACCCACATTCGCCTGCGCTTATGCCTCAACCAAAGGGTCGTATGAGAAGCTTTACGCCTTGGGGCGTTGCGCCTCGTCGGTCTCGGCAACCTGCGCGCGCTCAATTACGCCGTCTTCGGGACGCTCGAGCTCCGGGATGAGCGAACAGTACGCGTTCTCGGTCGCATCCTTGCGCGAGCTCTTCTTGGCGTACGCTTTTACTGCACCGGTGGTTTTGGCAATGGACTGCAGTGTTCCCGCGCCGGCCACGCAACCGCCCGGGCACGCCATGCCCTCAAGCAGGTATCCGTCGTATTTGCCCTTGGTGGCGAGCTTCATCATCTTGCGGCACTCGTCGAGACCCTCGGCGTTGGCAACCTTAACTTTAAGATCAGGATGCTCGCGGTGGATGGCGTTCACCACCGCCGTCGCCACACCACCCGCCACGGCAAACCCGCGACCGTCGGCGCTAGCGACCTCGAAATCACCGCCCTCGCCCTCAAGGGCCGTGTACTCGATGTCCTTGGCCTGCATCATGCCGGCCATCTCCTCGAACGTCAGCACAAAGTCGACTTCACTCTTTACGCTCTTGCGCATGGCCTCGAGCTTCTTTGCCGAACATGGCCCCACAAAGACGATCTTCGCGTTGGGATGCTGTTTGCGAATGAGGCGCGCCGTGAGCGTCATGGGCGTGAGAGCCATCGAGATGCAGTCGGCATGTTCGGGAAACTCCTTCTTTGCCATAACCGACCAGGCCGGACAGCAGGAGGTGCCCATGAACGGGATCTTGTCGGGAACCTCCTCCAGGAAGTCGCCCGCCTCCTCGACGGCGCAGAGATCGGCACCGAGGGCAACCTCCTCCATGCCGGCAAATCCCAGCTGCTTAAAGGCCTCACGCAGCTTATCGACGTTGCCCTTGCCACCGAACTGACCAACAAACGCAGGCGCCACCTCGGCGATGACCTCGTCTCCCGCGTTGATGGCCATGATGATCTGGAAGATCTGGCTCTTGTCTGCAATAGCGCCAAACGGACAGTTTACGAGGCACTGTCCGCAGCTCACGCATTTCTCATAGTCGATCTCGGCGCGACCGTGTTCGTCGGAACCGATGGCGTGCATACCGCAAGCCTCGGCGCACGGGCGTACGTGATGGTGGATCGCGTGGTAGGGGCACACCTGGGCGCAACGGCCGCACTTGATGCATTTCTCCTGGTCGATAAACGCTTTCTTGTCTTTGAACGTGATGGCGCCCTTGGGACAGATCTCGCGACACGGATGGGCCAGACACGCCTGACAGGCAGAAGGCGACACGCGATAGACGTTGTCCTCGCAGGCATTGCAGGCAAACTTGATGACATTCACCAGCGGCGGCTCGTAGTAGGTCTCCGCCACTGCGGCCTTCTTGATGTCGCCAGTCGCGCCTTCGGGCTGGTCGAGGTCCTGCAATGACAAGCCCATGGCAAGGCGGATGCGCTCCTGCACGATGGCGCGCTCCAAGAAGACCGACTCGCGGTACGTTGCCACGTCGCCGGGAAGGATGTCATACGGCAGGCGATGGAGCCGTGAGGCGACCTCGCCCAACTGACCGTCCCCTTCGGCGGAGGCGTCGACCGAGCCCGACGCGTATGCGATCTTCGCGACCTCGGTAAATACCCTCCTACGGATCTGAGTCAAATTCGTGTAAACGCCGCGCATCGTTCCAGACATGAAAGCCCTCTCTTTACGAATCGATGTCTCGCTTTGAAAAGTATGGCACAAAACGGTCGGGGTACGGAGCGCGCAGTTCGAGACGCCCGCCCGTCGCGGGATGCGGAAACACCTCGGCGGCAGCATGCAACATGAGCGGGGCTCGGCCGCCGCGATTCGCCGCGGTGCCATACAACGGGTCTCCCAGAATCGGGAAACCACGACTCGCAAGATGCACGCGGATTTGATGACGGCGCCCCGTCTTGAGCGTGAGCTCGAGCAGCGTGAGGTTAGCCCCATGGCGGCGCGTCGTATCGAGCACGCGTACGAGGGTCGTCGCCGACTTGCCCTGCTTGCCCGTACCCACGCGCATACGGCGCGCGTCGTGACGGTCGCGTGCGATGGGCGCGTCGATGCGCGTAAGCGACGCCGGCACATGTCCGCGCACGATGGCGAGGTAGCGCTTTTGCATACCGTCGTGCGTTGCCACGAGTGCATCGAGGGCCGGTTGCGTGCTTTTGTCGAGCGAGAAGAGCACCAAGCCGGTCGTATCGGCGTCGAGCCGCTGCACGGGCTGTACCTGCGCGGCGGCCTGCACGCGCCCCTCTTGCTTGAGATGGTCGCGGACGGCATCGGTGAGCGTGGGCGCACCGGTGCCGTCGCCGTGCACGATGATGCCCGCGGGCTTATCCACAGCAAGCAGCCAGTCATCCTCATAGACAATGGCTGGCTCCTGTGCCGTTGCGCCCATCTTCTCCTCAAATCCCTTTACTCAATCGGCCATCCCAACGCCTCGCATATGGAGCGCGAAACGAAGCACGCAACGTGCAAAGACGCCGGAAATAAACCGTTTTCACGTTCAAAGGCTACAGCTGAGCCAACGCCTGCTCGACATCGGCAATCAAGTCCTCAGTGGACTCGATACCGCAGGAGAGGCGCACCATGTCGGGAGCGATGCCGCAGGCTTCGAGCTCGGCATCGTTCATCTGGCGGTGCGTGGCGTTTGCCGGATGCAGACAGCAGGTGCGCGCATCGGCCACATGCGTGGCGATCTGCGCGATCTTCAGGCTCTTCATGAACTGCTCTGCCGCGGGGCGCCCGCCGTTGAAGCCAAAGCTCACCACACCGCAGGAGCCGTTCGGCAGGTACTTCTGCGCAAGCTCATGATACTCGTCGCCCGGCAGACCCGGATAACGCACAAAACGAATGGCGGGATGCTGCTGCAGGTACTCGGCCATAGCCTGGCCGTTTTTGCAGTGCTGGGCCATGCGCACATGCAGGCTCTCGAGGCCCATGTTGAGCAGGAAGGCATTTTGCGGGCTCTGGATGGAACCGAAGTCGCGCATGAGCTGGGATGTTGCCTTGGTGATGAATGCGCCCTCGTTGCCGAACTTCTCGGCATACACCACACCGTGATACGTCTCATCGGGCGTGGTAAGGCCGGGGAACTTGTCGGCATGTGCCATCCAATCGAAACGGCCCGCGTCCACAATGGCGCCGCCCACCGCCGCGCCGTGGCCGTCCATGTACTTGGTGGTGGAGTGCGTCACGATGTCCGCTCCCCACTCGATGGGACGGCAGTTGATGGGCGTGGGGAACGTGTTGTCGACGATCAACGGCACGCCATGGGCGTGGGCAGCCGTAGCGAAACGCTCGATATCGAGAACGGCGAGCGCAGGGTTGGCGATTGTCTCACCGAACACGCACTTGGTGTTGGGACGGAACGCCGCCTCAAGCTCCTCCTCGGTAGCGTTGGGGGCTACGAAGGTGCACTCGATGCCCATGCGGTGCATGGTGTGGGCGAGCAAGTTGTAGCTGCCGCCGTAAATCGCGGAGCTCGCCACCACATGGTCACCGTTACCCGCGATGTTGAACACGGAGAAGAAGTTCGCCGCCTGGCCGGAGCTCGTGAGCATAGCCGCGGTACCGCCCTCGAGCTCGGCGATCTTCGCTGCCACGTAATCGTTCGTGGGGTTTTGCAGACGCGTGTAGAAGTAGCCGGATTCCTCGAGGTCGAAGAGGCGCCCCATGTGCTCAGAGGTATCGTACTTCCACGTCGTGGACTGATAGATGGGAATCTGACGCGGTTCGGCATCGCCGGGATGATAACCGCCCTGCACACACGTTGTTCCGATATGCTCTGCCATTGCGGGCTCCTTTGCTCGATAGCGCGGCGTTTGCACCGCGCTGTGAATTGCAATACGGGTAAAATGGTATACCGAACAATCGCATTCGAAAGGATGAACCATGGCAATCAACAAAGAAGAAATGTCCCTTGACCGCGAGGCGCTCAAGCAGACGGCGGACGCCTATCACAAGAGCGGCTTCAACTGCGCTCAGTCGGTCATCTGCGCCCTCGCACCGTGTATCGATCTCGATGAGCACGTGGCCTTTGCCCTCACGGAAGCGTTCGGCGCGGGCATGGGCGGCAGGACCGAGACGTGCGGTGCCATCAGCGGTGCGATTGCGGCGCTTGGCCAAGTTGAAAGCAGCGGTTTTGATGCCCCGGGAAGCAAGGGCCGCACGTACAAGATCGCCAAAGACCTCTGCGAACGCTTCTGCGAAAAAAACGGTTCGAACATCTGCCGTGAGCTCAAGGGCATCGGCACCGACCACGGTCCCTTGCGCAGCTGCCCGGGATGCATCGACGACGCCATCGACCTGTTCTGCGACATCATGATTGAGCAGGGAGCGCAGGTAGGCTAACGCACAATCCCGCAAGCGAAGCAGACGCGTCCCATCAGGCTCAGCTCTTCGAGAAATCGCCTGAAAGGACGCGTCTTCCCTGCTGATTGACACCCAATTTATACGGAGCCGCACATGAAACGATGCGTGCGGATACGCGGGCTCGCCTGAACCTCCGCCTTCACGCAAGGGAGGCAAGGCGGCGCACTAGAACTCATCAAAACGCGGGGTGTCTACAACGGCGCACTCGTCACCGTTCGCCAGCTCGGTGAGCGCCGCCAAGAACGGTCGCTCCTCCCCCACTCGAAACACAACGTGCACGGCAACCACATCGGTGAAGTCAGTCCCCACTACCTTGCCGCCCGCGTCCTCAACAAGACGCGTGGCCTGGTTGTACAGCGAATATGGCACAGTGACGTCAACGGGCACGACGCTCGTCATCTCCACAAGTTGCCCCGCGGCATGTGCCGACTCAATCGCCGCCTGCGCAGCCGCCGTATACGCGCGCACCAAACCGCCCGGACCGAGCAGGGTCCCACCAAAGTAGCGCGTCGTCACGCAGCACACGTCACGCAGACCCGCTCCGCGCAGCACCTCCAGCGTGGGCATACCGCTCGTACGCTGTGGCTCGCCGTCGTCGCTTGCCCGCTCCGTTCCGTCGGCCAAGATGAACGCGGGAACATTGTGACGCGCATCGTAATGCTTGGCGCGCATGGCGGCCTGATGCGCCGCAGCCTCCTCGGAGCTTTCTACATGCACGAGCTGCGCGATGAACCGGCTCTTGCGGTCCACGAACTCCCCTATCGCCATCTCGCCCGCTCGAAGTGTGGTGTAGTTTTCCATACCGGCAACCCCATTCGTGTCATTTCTCATGCGTCCATGATACCCAAGCCTCGCCCGAGAATCCCCGTGGTACAATGCCCTCTCGCAGAGCGGGCCAGGCGATCGCGCGATGCACGCACCTTCGGGCCGTGCACGTGAGGAAAGTCCGGGCTCCATAGGGCAGGAAGCTGGTTAACGGCCAGGCGGGGCAACCCGACGGAAAGCGCCGCAGAAAAGAAGACTCCCGCTGCCCGTGTCATGCGGGTGAGAGAAAAGCTGAAACGGCGGTGTAAGAGACCACCAGCGTCGCGGCAACGCGACGGCTTGGCAAGCCCCTTCCGGAGCAAGCGCGAATAGGAACGCCATGGGTCGGCCCGACTCGCGTTCGGGTAGCGTGCGAGGAACTGCATGGCAACGTGCAGGCAAGATAAATGATCGCCCTCGACAGAACCCGGCTTATCGGCTCGCTCTGCTTTTCTTTGCGCACTCCGCTGACACCTCCCACTTCCCCACGTTCAACTGCATTACCACACGAGACGAGTCGGATTATTTCGTGCTCAAGCATCCGGTTTCCCACACTCAATCTCGACAAAAAACGCCCTTGATGTTGGGGCAAACTCAAACGCATGGTGGTAGACTAATACGGCTATGTAAACAGGTGCGCTATGCATCGCACCCGACGGGAATGTGGTATACGTGGACGTATCATTCTCCTTTTTCATTGCGCAAGTCACTTCCAATCCAATACTTGCCCTCACGGTCCTTCTCACGCTCGGCGTGATCTTCGTCAATGGCTGGACCGACGCGCCGAACGCCATCGCCACCTGCGTGACCACGCGCTGCATGCCTCCGCGGCAGGCCATCATCATGAGCGCCATCTTCAACTTCCTGGGCGTTTTCATCATGACGAGCATCAACTCGAGCGTCGCCTCGACCATTTCCAACATGGTCGACTTCGGATCGAACACGCAGATCGCGCTCATCGCGCTGGGTGCGGCGCTCTTCTCCATCGTGGTCTACTCGGTGGGTGCCAGCATCTTCGGCATCCCCACCTCCGAGAGCCATAGCCTTATCGCCGGCCTCACCGGCGCGGCCATCGCTCTGGGCGGCGCCGACGGCGTGAACATGGACGAGTGGATCAAGGTCATCTACGGTCTGGTGCTCTCCCTGGTTCTCGGCTTCTTTATGGGCTGGCTCACCTGCAAGGTCGTGACGGTGCTCTTCTCCGGCACCGATCGCCGGAAGTCCAACACGTTCTTCAAGTACGCTCAGATCGCCGGTGCCGCCGCTATGAGCTTCATGCACGGCGCGCAGGACGGTCAGAAGTTCATCGGCGTGCTCTTCCTCGGCGTCGCGTTCTGCAACGGCCAGAGCTCCGTGGTGGACATGATCATCCCTGTGTGGCTCATGATCCTGTGCTCCATCGTCATGGGCGTGGGTACGAGCGTGGGAGGCGAGAAGATCATCAAGTCCGTGGGTATGGACATGGTCAAGCTCGAAAAGTACCAGGGCTTCTCCGCCGACCTCTCGAGCTCCCTGTGCCTGTTGCTCGCCACCCTCACGGGCATTCCCGTTTCGACCACGCACGTCAAGACGAGCGCCATCATGGGCGTCGGCGCGGTCAAGCGCCTGTCCGCCATCAACTTCGGCGTGGTCAAAGACATGCTCCTCACCTGGGTCTTCACATTCCCGGGATGCGGTATCATCAGCTTTTTCATGGCAAAGCTGTTCCTTCTTCTCGTCTAGTTCCCATCGTGCATGATATGAACGATCGATCTGTAAAGGACTCACATCATGGCTAAGAAAAATGACGCATTCTATTTTGACAACTTCATGGCCAGCGCCAATTTGGCTGTTCAGGCGGCCGAACTGCTCTACGAAGTCATGAACGACTTCGACCCCGAGGCCATCGAAGCCAGCGTGAACAAGATGAGCGAGATCGAAAACGCCGCCGACGACATCGTCCACATGGTTGACGATGCGCTCGTCACTGCGTTCATCACCCCCATCGAGCGCGAAGACATCTCCACCCTCAGCAACGCACTCGACACCATGGTCGACCGCGTCGAGGGCGTTTTGCACCGCATCTACTTCACCAACGTGCGCGAGATTCGCCCCGACTCGCTCGAGATGGCCGCAAAGGTGCTCGAGGCGTACGAGCAGATGCGTGAGCTCGTGCGTGAGCTGCCGCAGTTCAAGCGTTCCAAGAGCCTGCGCGAGCACGTTATCGCCGTCAACACGCTCGAAAGCGAGTGCGACGCCCTGTACATCGATTCCATGCGCAGGCTCCACACCACCGAGCCCGACCTGCTCACCATCGTCTCGTGGCGTGACGTGTACACCTTCCTCGAGTTCTGCGCCGACGCCAGCGAATACGTTGCCGATACGGTCGAGTCGATCATCATGAAGAACAGCTAAGGCGAGAACACATTTCCGCTTCTGCAATGCCTGGCGAGACGCTTGTGTCGCCAGGCTTTTTGTTAGAGATGGAACGAGGACTTAAGGGCACATGCCCTACCCCGCTATACCGTACTTTCGTTGGATGCGAGCGAGCTTCTTACCCATGGGATCGGCCAAGAAGAAGAGGAACAAGGCGGTTGAAACCGCGTGAACGAAGTTGAATGGCACGCCTGCAAGATAGACGGCACCGAAGGCGCGCGCATTCATGGCCCCCATGCCATAAAGCACACTTGAGGTGTCGACGATCGGCCCATAGATGAGCATGACCGAGATGAAGCCATATATGCATGTCAAGGCCCTGTTTGTAACGCCCGATTTGCGAGAGCCCTTGAACAACACTCCCGCCAAAAATCCGATGCATCCAAAACCGAACATCTGCCAGGGCGTCCAGGGACCTTGCCCGAAGAAGAAATTGGACGTGAAGGCGGAAAGCATACCGACTAGGCATCCCGCCTCAGGTCCAAGCCATATGCCCGAAATGATGACCAGCGCGGACGTAGGTTTGACTTGGGGGACCATGAACAACGCAAGGCGACCTGCGACGGAAAGCGCCGTCATAACCGCAATGAGCACGATTTCGCGAGCTTGCGGACCGCGATGCTCAAACGACCAGGCAAAAGGCGCCATAGCAGCGATTACCAAACACAGGCTGATGAACACCTGGCTGCGATTACCCAACAGCACGATGCCCAGCCCCATGATGAGCGGGACAATCACCGCTATGACAATGAGCGACAAGCGCGGGCGATTGCGAGCGTCACCGTCGTTTTGCACACTCCACGTAACGCGCTCCTCCCCCACGAGCTCATGAGGGGGCGCAAGCAGACGTTCAGCAGACAACGCCGCCGCCAGCCCTGAGAATAGCTGCGCCAACGGAACATAGGTCAACCGGATGAACCCTTTGGAGGTCAGATTGGCCAGGGTGGGTACTTGCCCTGTAAGTGCATGTAGGCTCGCGTTGCAAACCACGAGCAGCGCAATCGTCAGACACGGGACCATGCACGATGCGACAAAGCACCTGCGCACCATACGTGCCGAGGTGGTACGAAATCGCCACATGAGCAGCATGGCTACGACCATACACGCAATGTCCGCAAGAGCGGTCACCCGCACCACCCAGCCCCACGTCTCGAACGGGGCCCAAATGTTCACCGGAATTGTCGAGGCGCCGTATAGCTGGCTCAGCAGGGCACGTGCACCGCTTGCAAACGCATACGCGGTGAACTCATACGGCGCGCCCGCGTGACCGACAGCCGGAATTTCAAACCATGGCAGCAGGACGCATGCCACGATGTTGAACAGGGCGACGAGCACCAACACAAAAGCAGGGGCGGCTATAGACGTCGCGTCGCGTCTTTGCACGCGTGAACCACCTCCTCGACCGTAATGGCGTTCGGGAAGAGATGGCGTGCCATGCGATTCGCCGCGGTGGTGTAAAAGCTGTTGCCGCAAAAGAACGTGTTGGCATCTGCCTTAGAAACGATGGAGCCGTCAAACAGCAGGGCGAATCGACCACCATGGGCGGCGCAGAACTCCACATCGTGTGAAACCATGAGGATCGTCACACCCTGTGCGCGCAAGCGCGTGAAGATGTGGGCGAGCTTTTCCTTGTATAGTCCATCCAAGCCCTTGGTCGGCTCATCGAGCAGCAAGATCTTCGGCTCAAGCAGCAGGACTTTGGCAAGCGCCGCGCGCTGTTGCTCTCCTCCCGAAAGGTCGTAGGGATGCATGTCGAGCAGGTGCGTGATTTCGACAAGCTCCGCCATGCGCTCGACCTTGCAGGCGCGCTCGTCAGGTGCCATATCTTTGCGGTCGAGAAGCATTTCTTCCAAATCCGCACGTACCGTGTCCTCGGCAAAGAGACACTGCGAGTCCTGTGGGAGCATACCGACACCGCCTGTCGATGTCGCCAGTTCTCCGCGACGCAGTTTGCGTCCAAAAACCTGGACGTCCCCACGATACGGCTGCAACAGACCGGCGAGTACTCCCAATGCGGTGCTCTTGCCCGTTCCGTTGGCGCCGAGCAGACAGAACAGCTCACCGCGCCGCACCTCCATCGTGAGACCGCGCAGTACATCGGGCGCACGCCGCTCATAGCGGAACCATACCTCCTGGCAGCGCAACACCACGTCCCCGTTCTTGGGCACGACACTGTATCCGTCACAAGCCTCCTGGGCGGCAAAACCAACGCTGTACGAACTGTCTCCGGCGTTTTGTAGGCTGCTGTCTGAACCGGCAAGTCCATCAGGAGCGGCATGTACACGCAGCGTGCTCGCGCCCGCATCGAGACGATCATCCAACCAAACACGGCCCTCGCGCACCGTAAGCGGACAGTCGCCACCCAGCTGCGATCCCTCCATTATGCGCATGGGGCTCGGCATGGTGAGGAACAGCTCATTCCCAACCAGATTGTGCCCCACGGTGCGCGGGTCTCCATAGAGCAGCTGGCGTCCCTGTTCAAGCACCAGGACCTTATCGGCCAAGGGCAGCACATCTTCCAAGCGGTGCTCGACCATGATCACCGTCGTACCCAAATCGACGTTGATGTGATGGATTGTGTCCAAAAACTCTCGCGCCGTCAGCGGATCGAGCTGTGCGGTCGGCTCGTCGATCACCAACACGCGCGGTTGCATCGCCATGACCGATGCCAGGTTGAGCAGCTGTTTTTGCCCTCCCGAAAGCTCATCCACGCGCTTGTCAAACCACGGTTGCATGGCGAAAAAGCTCGCCATCTCAGCTACGCGCAAGCGAATGACCTGCTGGTCGAGGCCCAAGTTTTCCAATCCAAACGCCAGCTCATGCCATACTTTGTCGGTCACGATCTGCGCATCGGGGCTCTGCAGCACATATCCGATTGCGCCAGCTTGCTCGCGCACCGAGACATTCTCGAGCGCACGACCTTCGAAACGCACCTCACCCGAACGCGCGCCATGAGGAGTGAGCGCCGTTTTCAGATGGCGCAGCAATGTCGATTTGCCGCATCCCGACTTACCGCACACGACCACGAACTCTCCCGGTTCGACAGCCATGTTGATCCCGCACAAAGCGGGACGTTGGGCATCTGGATATGAGAATGTCAGATCTTTGATCTCAAATATCGCCATCGGACCTCATCTGCGCCGTCAACTATCAGGGGAAACATACACAACACCGCAAAAGCGCCGCATGCCGCTGCGGAACTGGCACATGGAGCGGCTGCATTGATCATGGGGAAAAACGACATCTCCAGTCCACCCGACCACAGGCCGTAGGTTATCAAACCGACAAGCACCAACACGACTGCAGCTGCCATCCGATCGCGTAAATCAAACCGATACGGCGAATAGCTCGTCCTCCCCCGCAATCCGTAACCACGTGAACGCATGGAGTCCGCTGTCTGAATCGATCCCTCAAGCGCCCACGTCGCCATAATCAAAATCGTTTTTGCCGCCGTGCTTGTACGTTCTCTCAGCGTGCCGTGAATGACGTCTCGCCCCATACAGCGCTGGGCGTTGAGCACACGTTTGAACTGCGTCATGAAACGCGGCACAAACTGCAACGTCATCGAGAAAACGAGCGAAAGCGCGGGAACCGCCTTGCCGAACAGATAAATCGTCTTATCCGACGTCATCACCACGCGATAACAGGCAAACCATGCGACCACGGATGCAAGCATGCAACCCGTGCATAGGCCGAAGGCAACAGCTTCGAGGGTGACGGGAGCGCCCCACCACAACCTGAACAGCACCGTGGCGCCTGCGTGATTGAACAACGGGTTGATAAGCGCGGGGAGAACCATCGCGCTAAGCATCATGGTGATCAGGCCCCTTTGGGATGCCCCGCGTGTCAAATACCAGCTATACGAGACGCCTCCGACAAGCGAGGCGGTAAGAACGGCGGGGTGCATCACGAACATGGAACAGCCGATGATCGCCAAAAAGTAAAAAAACGTCAATGCGGGATGGAAGGACGAAAACGCATCGTCTTGGGTGGTCAAAACGTCGTCCACAATCCTCCCCTTCCATCGTGCCTCGACGCACATTGTTTAGGCTCACGAATGCGTCTGAAGTCCTCGAAAACAAACGGGCCCAGGCATACACCTGGGCCCGCGGCTAGAGCGGTTTTGGCAATACGCTAGTCCAGATCGTCGGCGCCGAAGTTGGGCAGCGGGGCGAACGGATCGGCGACCGGCATGGGCTCGGGCGCAGGCGCCGGTGCGGGGGCAGCCACTGCCGCTGCCTCGGAGCCCGTGGGCAGTCCGGAAAGTAGGCTGGGCGGGAACTCGTTTTGGGCCTCGTCCATGAAGTGCTGAATGAGCTTGAGATACTCAGCCTTGAACTCCTCACGAGAAGCCTTGAGACGGTCGATCTCGGCAATCTCGTTCTGCTTCTCGGCGAGCGCCTGGCGAATAACCTCGCGGGCCTTGGCATCGGCCTCATTGCGGATGCGATCGGCATTGTCGCGAGCCTCGGCGACGATGGCGTCGGCAGACTGCTGGGCCGCGATGAGCGCAGCGGAGATCTGACTGGCGGTAGCCGTGTACTCGGGCGAGGGGGTCAGCGCGGGAGTGGCGGCCTGTGCCTGGGCCGCGGCAAGTTCTTGCTCGGTAGCCGTCAGACGGTTCTTAAGATCGACGATCTTGTTGAGCATGGCGTCGACCTCAGAAGCGAGCGTCTCGAGGAACACGTCGACCTCGGCGGGGTCATAGCCGCGCATAGCTTCGGAGAATGTCTGTGCCTGAATGTCAGCGGGGGTGATAGCCATGAGTCAATCCTTTCCAACGCGAGAGGCGCCCGAACAGGCGCCCGCAGCTCAGCGTCTTATCCCTACAATACTAACCTCAAAACAAAGGTTTCCAGCATATTCAACACAAGTATCGCAATCACGGGCGACCAATCGATTCCTCCCATAGGCGGTAGGAACCGACGGAAAATGCCCAGATACGGTTCGACAATCGTACGAAGCGCGTACGCGATGTCCTCTACAACACTGCCCGAGCGGATGGGAATCCAGCTCATAAAACAGTATGCCAAGATCAGAAGGCTGTAGAAGTTGAAAAGCGACTGGATGAATCGAGCAATCGTGAGAGTCGTCACTGTCTATAAACTCCTAGCGCTTCAAATAGCCCTCGGTGCGAAGCTTCGCAAGATCGGAATCCTTGACCTCGCAACCCTTCGGCAGCACGATGAACACACGGTCGCCCACTTCGCGCACACTGGCGCCCAGGCCGCAGGCAAAGCCATAGCTAAAGTCGAGCACGCGCTTGGCAACCTCGGTGCGTACGCCCGCGAACACGAGCGCGACCGGCTGGCGGGTGCGCACGCGGCGCACGACCGTCTCGACATCGTCATAGCTCTCAGGACGCAAAATGTAGGCGGGCAGCTGCGGATTGGCATCCAACACTGCACTCACGCGAGCGTCGGTCGCCGAGGTCGCAGTCGAAACGGCGGCGGCATGCTGGGACTGCGCCTGAGCGTAGCTGGACGGCGTGTCGTAAGCGCCGGGACGATACCCCGCGTCGCGCGCAGGCGGCGTATAGATGGTGGCGTGACGGTCGGCATCACCCACGAGCTGGCCGGAACGCGTATAGACCGCTACCGACTCAGCCTCGCCGCGACGCGTCTGACCGAGCATGCCGTTACCGGGCGCTGCGGGCTCATAACCGCGATAGCTGTCTTGTGCAGGCTGTACATAATCGGATGCGGCATACGAATCGTATCCGTCGCCTGCTCCATCGTCATAACAGTCGTCGTAGGGTTCGTCACCATAGGGCTCGGGCTCGACGTTTTGGCCAAACGGCAAACGGCTTTTCAGATCATCTAAGAAACTCACGGTAATACCTTTCCTCGCACCATGCAGGGCGTACCCACCTATAGTACTTCAAACATAGGGTCAAATACCACGCGCCCTAGGCGAACGATGGTAGAACCCTCGACAAGTGCCGCTTCAAAATCCTCGCTCATGCCGCAGGAAAGCTCCGGAAGGGCAAGACCGCTCGAAACAGCGAGCTCGTCGCGCAGGTCCCGCAAGTCCGAAAAACACGAACGCGCGACATCTTTGTTCCCACGCGGCGCCATAGTCATAAGACCCCGGATATCAATTCCACAAAGATTTTGAAGTTGGTCCATGTGACGCCGCAGGTCGTTGGGAGCAAAGCCACCTTTCGTCTCCTCCCCACTCACATTGACCTCGATGAGCACGGGCTGCGGAGCCTTCAACTCCCCTGCTTCCATGCGACGCGCCGCGCGGGAGGAAACTGCCTCCGCGAGATGGAGCGACCCGATGGAATGGATGAGTTTTACGCGGCCGAGCGTGGCGTTGATTTTATTTGTCTGCAGGTTGCCGATCATGTCAAAGCGAACAGATGGCAGGTCGACAATGGAACCAAGGCCCTCAAGTTTGCGCATGAGCTCCTGTGGGCGATTCTCGCCAAAGGTGCGATATCCCGCATCAATCGCCGCGAGGACCTCGGGAATACCCACGGTTTTTGAGACGGCGACGAGCTCCACGTCATCGAGCGTACGGCCCGACATGCGCACGGCGGCATCCATGCGCGCGAGAATCTCCTCACGACGCTCGCAAATCATATGCGCGTATTGCTCGTGCATCCGTGCACTCCCTCGTTTTCGACCTATCGCCATGCTACCCCAAATTCATGCAGATACCGCAGGACAGACCGATAGTCACAAAGGGGCAACAGAATACCGAATCGATCCGGGCGAACGAGGCTACTCCCCCATCAAAACCGCAACGGCACCGTGGCGACCGCACGTCCCTTGCTCCACGCGATACGAGTAAAAGCGATCGTTTTCCTTGACGGTGGAAAGGCCCGTGTCTTCGATACGATCGGGCTCCAGCCCAACCTCCTCGAGCGCTTGGCGAATGGCGCGAGTCAGGTCGAGCAAGCGGGTCTTGCCCGCCTCATGCCAGCCAAACGCCGCATCAAAACGCTGGATGAGCTCCTCGGAGACCTCGTATTCATCGCCTTGAATATGGGGGCCGATATAAGCTGAAATGGCGCTCAGCGGGCACTGAGCTACCTCGGCGAGCACGCGTGCAGCCTTGGCGGAGATACGGGCAAACGTTCCCTTCCAACCCGAGTGGACCACTGCAAAACCACCTGGAGCGGTAAGGACTACCGGCACGCAATCGGCATAGCAAAGCATCACCGGCACATGTGGGGCAACGCAAACGATGGCATCGGCACCCTCGGCGATCTCGGCGCGCACGGAACACAGCTCGTCTTCGTCGCCATGCGTTACCAGCACCACGTGATCTCCGTGCACCTGGTTGGGGACGAGCAGCGCGGCCATATCCGCCTCGCAACCGAGCGCCGCCAGCACGCGACGACGGTTTTCCTCAACCGCAGATGGATCATCGCCCACATGGGTGCCCAGATTAAGCGAGGTGTAGGGGGCGACAGAGACGCCTCCTGTCCGCTCTGTGAACCCAAATGCCACCGAGGAACCCTGCGCGTTCGGGAAAACACCCGTTAACGCAACCCCATTGGATTCGATTCGCTCCATCCCATGACCTTTCTGACAAAAAAGCGCGAAGTGCGGTGATGTAATCGAACGCTCCGAGTATACCCAACTGTTATCTCCGCAAAAATGCAGGTCAAGCGTTTGTAAGAAAAGGGTCTACTCGACAGGGTAAGAACAATCCCCACACTTCGCGCAGTTTTGGGCGCTGGGCCCGTTCAGCACAAAGCTATCGGTGTAAAAACGTACTACTCTGCAACGCAGTACTTAACCATGGTCTCGACCATGCCCTCGGGCGTGTCCTGAGCCAAGATATCGGCAGAAGCGGCATCGTCCATGAACACGCGCATGAGAGCCTGGAGGATGGCGACCTGGCCCTCGGCGTGCTGGAGCAGACCGAGGTTCACGATGAGCTCAGCAGGCACCGGATCGCCCATACCGGCCATGTACTCGAAGACGACCGGCTTCTTGGGCTTGATAACGGCGATGTAGGGCTTCTCGAGGTGCTCAGGGTCGGTGTGAGGAATAGCGACATTGATGGCCTGGCAGGCAAGGCCCGTGGGATAATTGGCCTCACGCGTGGTGATGGCGTCATACCAGGTGTCCTTGATGTAGCCACGGTCGCCAAGTTCCTTGCCGAGCTTCTTGAAGAAGTCCTCGCGGTCCTCAGCCTCAAAATCAAAGAAAACGAGTTCGGGTTTGAACAGATCGGTATCAATGGTGGCCATGCGAATCCCTTCGTTAGAAAGAACGATACGACGAATATAGGTTACAGCTATGAGCCGCATGCGTACAGTGACTCATAGCCGCAAAACACAATCTTCCCTATGCCAGAGGTGCGGCGCCGTTGGCGAACACCTTCATGACGTCGGTGAAGTCGGCAAGCAGGCGCTCATATGCGGCAATGGTCATGTCGTGCCAATACACCTGAGTACCGGCGGTGCGACGGGCGTCCACAAGCTCGGCCACGGACTCACCGGCGTACTTCACACCGTAGGTGTAGTAGTTGATCTTGCGGATACCCGCGTCGATGGCCTTGTGGTAGTCCTCGTTGGACACGCCGGAACCGCCGTGCATGACGAGGGCGGCACGAGGCACACGCTCGCGGATCTGCTCGAGTACCTCGAAGGACAGATGCGGCTCACCGCGATACAGGCCATGGACCGTACCGAACGAGCAGGCGAGCAAATCGGCACCGGTGGCATCGAGGAACTCACGGGCCTGGTCGGGGTCGGTGTAGGTCGCACCGGTACCGCCAGCCGGGGTGTCGCCGCCGTGGAGCACGTCGCCTTCGCGGGCACCGAGGCTGCCGAGCTCGCACTCAAGACCGCAGTCGAAGTTAGCGCACATGGCTGCAGCGCGGGCAGACATGGCGACATTCTCCTCGTAAGGAAGCGCGGAGCCGTCGAGCATAACGCCAGTGAAGCCCATCTCGAGCGCACGACGGATGTAGGAGAGGTTCTCGCCATGGTCGAGGTGCACGCAGATCTGAGCGGTTGAACGCTCGGCCAGGGCGACCATGGCCGGGCCGATCACGTCGAGCGGCGCGATGTTCTCATGGCACTCGGCATGCTGGATGATGACGGGATAACCGGTAGCCTCGGCCGCGCCGATGGCAGCGCGGACGGCCTCGAGGCTCGGAGTGTTGAATGCGGCGATCGCCATGTTGTTCTGCTCGGCGATAGCGCAGATATCACGAAGGTTAACGAGCATAGTCGGCTCTTTTCTCAATGGTGGATTAAAAGGATGGGCAATCGTGGATGACCAGCTGCACGCATGTAGGGACGTGGAATACCCTTAGTTCTTCTTGGCGTTTTTTCTCGATTCGACGGTACGTGAACGCACGCGGATGTTATCCGGATCGAGCCGCGCCTCAGTGTCGAGGAAGAATTGATAGAGGTCGAGCGCCTTCTCGCCGTTCTCGTCGTACATGTCTCCGCAGCCCACAAAGTAACGGCCGCGAAGAAGTCCGCCTCCATTTACGCGAAGATAGGCATTGTGAGTCATAGCGTTCTCGCGAACCTGCAAGCGCGTGATCTCGTCGACACGGTACACATCGGTGCGGCCGAAGGAGACCAACCTCAGCTCCCCGTCTACGAGCGCCGCAGTCTGGGGGTAGGTCTTGGCAACGAGCGTGTTGAACAACACGTACACGCACAGCACCATCACGCCGATGGCAATGGGGGTGAACATGCCCGCGAGGGCGAAGTACCCCGCCACGAAGAAGGCGATGGCAGCAACGACGGCAGGCACTTTCACATCGAAAAGATACCGGCGTGCGTTGTATACGTACGTTTTGCCCTCTGGCATGCGATCAAGCGACTGAGCGTCTTCCACTGGTATTCCTCTAACGCGAACATAGAAAGGTCTGGTATGTGAAAAAGCCCGCGCCCTTGCACCTCAACGGGGCAGATGGGCGCGGGCAGTGTCACAGCATATCGGAGTGAAACCTCAGGACTTACGCCTCAGCGTGAAGCTCCTTGGCCTCCTTCAGGATGCGGCCACGGTTCCAGATGGCGAACGCGACGGCGGCGACACCGGTAACACCGATGCAGACGAAGCCGTTGATGTTGCTCAGGAACACGAAGATGAAGGTCAGCGGGTTGGCGCCGTCGCAGAGCGAAGAGATCTGGGCGTTGGCGCTACCAGCAGCGCTGGCGATATCGAAGCCGGACTGGACAGCAGCGGCGGTCTGGAACGGGGCCATGTACGTGGCGATGAGCAGACCGACGGCAAGCACGACGATGCCGACGATGAGGCCGCGGAAGCCGTTCTGGTCGACGATCGGGGTAACGAGCACGAGCATGTAGGTGGCGACGGAAAGGTCGACCAGAGGAATGACCTGGTTGCCGAGCGGCTGCAGGATAACAGCGAGCGCGAGCATAACGGGAACGAGGATCAGAGCCAGGGACAGGGTCACGGGGTGACCAACGCCCACGGCGGAGTCGAGGCCGATGTAGATCTTGGCGCGGTTGGGCATGCGCTTCTGGATGAAGGCGGAAGCACCGTCAGAGATGGGAAGCAGGCCCTCCATGAGCAGGGAAGCCATACGGGGGATGAGCACCAAGACGGCACCGAGGGAGACGCCGAGGGTCAGAATCAGGGTGATGGAACCCATGATGTCAGCGGGATCGAAGTAGGCAACGCAGCCGATGATGACACCGATGATGGTGCCGATGAAGATGGGCTCGCCGAAGACGCCGAACTTCTCCTGCATGGACTGGACGTCGAGGTTGATGTCACGGACGCCGGGAATCTTGTCGATGAGCCAGTTCACAGCCATGGCGATCGGAGCGAAGGCGGCGGTGAAGCCGTGAGGCAGGGAAACGCCGGGCATGCCGAGGGACTTCTCAACCTGCGGAGCGGTGATGTCGCCGAGGATGAGGACGATGACCTCGTTGATGACGGCAGCGGCAAAGCCGAGCGTCAGATCGTTGGTGATGATGGCGACGATGGAGCCGGTGAAGGCGAAGTGCCAGTAGTTCCAAATGTCGACGTCAACGGTCTGGGTGGTGTTGGTGAACAGCATCACGAGGTTGACGAGCAGGCCGAGCGGAATGATGAACATACCGACGGTGGTGCCCATGGCGATTGCCGCGGACGCAGGCCAACCCACATCAATGATGGAGAGGGCAAGGCCGAACTTCTCGACCATGGTGGTGACGGCGGGAACCAGGCTGGTGCCGAGCACGTTGTTGATGATGAGGTTAAGGCCGATGAAGCCGACGCCGACCGTCAGACCGGCCTTGATGCTCTTGCCAAGGCCCACGCCCAAGGCGGCACCGATGACGGTGATGATGATGGGCATCATGACAGAGACGCCCAGGCCCTGAATAAAACCAAAGAAACCTAGGATTGCATCCATTGCTGCATTCCTTTCCGTAAAACTACTACGTTGCGGACCGTACTTTACTTAGAAACGATGTCCAGGATCTTCTGCTGCGTGTCAGCAAGGCCCATGCCGGTCAGGAACGGCAGACCGCTCACGAACTCACAGGTGATGCCAGCCGGAGCAACAGTCGTTGCAATGAGTAGGTCAGCATCGGCGCACTGGGAGGCAGCCTCAGCGATGGCGCACTGCACGATGTGATACTGGCCTTTGAAGCCCTTCTCGTCGAGCAGGGTGCTAACCTTCTGCGCAACAGCAGTGGAGGTAGCAATACCGGAGCCACACGCCAAAACGATCTTCTTCATGTCTTTCTCCTTTCTTGGGAACGATGCCTATCCACAATACCGCTTTTTCCTATCTCCCCTCTTGGATAATAGGCGAAAGGTGGTAACAAAAATGGGGTTTGGGCTGAACCTACTCGCCCATGACGATGACGCGGGCCTTACGAGTGCGCTCGCGGGTGCGGTCATAATCGACAAAATAAATGCTCGCGAGGCCGTTCATCTCGAGTTTGCCGTCAGCGACCTCGTAGACGCCGCTGGGGCCGATGAGGGTGGAGCGCAGGTGCGCGTCGCCGTTCCACAGCATGGTGCGGTCGCCGCCGGGCAGCCAGGACTCGAGGTTGGGCCAGGACTCGACCTCCTCAAAGTGCTTCATGCCGGGATAGCGGTAGGTGTTCCAATCGTGCTGCTCGGGGAAGACGCGGTCGAGGCCGTTGTTGAGGTCGGCCTGCAGGTAGGTGTCGCCCGCGGGCGTGTGGTCGTGGTCGTACTCCTCGGAGAAGACGGCGCACGTGGTGTGGCAGGAGATGACCGTGACGGTGCCCTCCTTGATGCCAGAAGCCTCAACGGCGGCGGCGACCTCGGCGGTGATGTCCACGTACGTGGGCTTACCGGCGAGGGTGTCCATCTTGATGAGATCCTTGTAAACGGTCATGGTTTAAGCCTCCTGGCAAAAATCGGTGCGGGCGCGATCGAGAGCCTCGAACATCTCGTCGAGCGTCGCGAACGGATCCTCGGCGGCAACGATGCCAGAAGTGCCGCCCGTTGCGTCGGCGCCGTACTTGATGGCGTCGTAAACGTTCTGACCGGTGGAGATGCCAGCGGCCTGAAGAACCTTGGTGTTGGGGGAAACTGCCTTGACTGCCTCGGTGGAAGCGCGCATATAGTCCTCGCCGGCAACCTGACCGGTGCCGATGAGGCTCGTGAGCTCGCACACCATGACATCGGGCTCGAGACCGGCAATCCACTCGCCCTCCTCGACGGAGTCAGCGCACACGACGGTAAGGATGCCCACCTCGTTGGCGCGGGCGATCGTGGAAGCCAGCTCGTGCACGGTGCAGGGGTTCTCCGCGTGATTGAGGAACGTCGCCTTCACGCCCGCGGCTGCAAGCGCCTCGGGAAGCACGTGGCCCATGCCGCGACCCGGCTTGAGGCTCTCCATGTGCTGAGCGCACGGAATAAGATGCGGGCATTCGGCGATGATGCGGGGCAGGTCGATGAGCTGGGCGGTGAACAGAACATCAAAGTCGTACTTCGCTGCCAGTTCGTCAGTCTTCTTCGCGAGGGCGAGAATATCGTCACCATACAGATACGATTTGGGGTTCACCACAAAAAACGGAGTCCTCAACGCTTGTTTCTCCATCGACACAACCTTCCTCGTCTACGATGGCCGCGTGGATACGGGCGAAAACCAAATGTGAACATTCGGTTGTAGTTGTCCACTCCACAGTGTACAGATAGTTGTATACCCCACTATGAACAACTATGCAAGAGCCAACCGCAAATTCGGTTTATCAAAGGTCGATATTTCTCGTTGTACGGTTTGTGTGGCACTTGATCAGTCGCGCTGAATGGCGGTGCCCACGATGGATTGCCCGGGACGGAACCAGGTGTTGGTCCATTCGATTATCGTTCCATCCTCGAGCGAAATGTTCTGCTCGAGCAAAAGCAGGGCAGCAGTCTCGCTGCACGCGAGAAGCGAACCGTATTCGATGCCTGCAGTCCGGGCGCTGTAGCGCATGTTGGAAGTCTTGATCTTGCGCCCAGAGCAACGTTGGACCGCATTGAAGAGGGATTCCGCTGTGTAATCGATATCGAACAGCCCCGGGCAGGCGCCGAGGTTCAGCCAGCTCTCTTGGCACATCACGGGCTCATCGTCAACCGTGCGAACGCGGCGCATAAACATGACTTCCTCGCCCGCGTTGATACCCAATTCCGCGGCGACCTCAAACGAAGCGGGCGCCGTCCATTTTTCGATAACGATCGTCTTGAAGCTCTTGCCCTGTTCGGCAAGAGAATCGGCAAACGACAAGGGTCGCACGCCGGCGGGGTGGGAGATCCCGGGCTCCGCCACATAGGTTCCACTCCCCCGCATCTGAACGAGCAGTCCCTCATCTACAAGGGATTTCAGGGCTTTGCGCACGGTGCCGCGCGCAACGTTGAACTGCTCCATGAGCTTGTGCTCCGAGGGAATCTTGGTGCGCGGTTTCCATTCCTTTGAGTAGATCTTGGCACGAAGGATATCTGCAAGCTGCGTATAGAGGGTCTCGCGCGGTTTGAGCGCGGGCGCGGGCGCCTGGCTACCAGAATCCTGCCGTTTTGCAGCATTCGCCTCTGCGTTTGCCATTGCCCACACCGTAGCCATCGTATCCGTCCAAATTGTCCCGTAGGTTGTTCATGCGTTGTACAGCATAGACCTTCTTGGCCTATATATATACAGCCTTATGGACAAATACGTAAATCGCACGATTCAAATTGCAAATGCTACGACACCATGAGAGCGGCGCATTTCAAAAATAACGGATATGCATAGATTAAGAACGGAATCACGAGTATACGCAAATCTATTACCTTATTTACCTGCGCTTTTATTTCAGAAAAAGGCAGACTACTCGGAACATAGAAGAAGAATTATGCATTTCCGTCATTTTTGAAAAAGTAAGGAACGCTCGCGTAAGCCATGTAACTTCACAGCTGTCTGATGCAAAAAGAAAGCCGCCCGAAGGCGGCTCTCTTAAAGTTTCTGCAGTGCGCTCAAACGTTAGAAATTGCCACGCTTGAGGAAGTCAGGCAGCTCAAACTGGTCGTTGCCGAAGTTGGGGAGCTCGGTACCGCCGACGTTGCGCGTGGGAGCGGGAGTGGAGACGGGCTCGGACGCGTGCTCGGCGGTGCGTGCGGACTTGCTGGAAGCGAACAGCTCGTCCTGACGGTTCACGTTGGCATCGGTAAAGCCCGTGGCGATAACGGTGATACGCACCTGGTCGCCCAGAGACTCGTCCACAACGGTACCGAAGATGATGTTGGCATCGGGATCGACGGCGTTGGCAACGAGATCGGCGGCGTCGTTGATCTCCTGGATGCCGAGGTCCTTGGAACCGGCGATGGAAAGCAGGACGCGCGTGGCACCGTCGATGGAACTCTCGAGCAGACGGCTGGAAATGGCCTGCTGAGCCGCGTCGGTAGCGCGGGTGTCACCAGAGGCGACGCCGATGCCCATCATGGCGGTACCGGCCTGCTTCATGATGGTCTTGACGTCGGCGAAGTCGAGGTTGATGACGCCCGGAACGGTGATGAGGTCGGTGATGCCCTGGGTGCCCTGGGAAAGCACACCGTCGGCCGTAGTGAAGGCCTCGAGCATGGTGGTCTTCTTTTCGGCGATGTCGAGCAGGCGGTCGTTGGGGATGACGATCATGGTATCGACAGACTCGGAAAGGGTCTTGATGCCTTCCTCAGCGGACAGCTTGCGCTTGCGGCCCTCAAAGGTGAAAGGCTTGGTCACAACGGCGACCGTCAGCGCGCCCACGTCGTTGAGTGCGATATCAGCCACGATGGGAGCAGCACCCGTACCGGTGCCGCCGCCCTCGCCGCAGGTGATGAACACCATATCAGCGCCGGCAAGCGCCTCGGAGATGTCGTCGCGGGACTCCTCGGCAGCCTTGCGACCGACCTCGGGGTTGGCGCCAGCGCCCAAACCGCGGGTGATATCGGTGCCGATGTGCACCTTGATGTCGGCATCGGAAATGGCGAGCGCCTGGGCATCGGTATTGATGGCGACAAACTCGACGCCGCGGATGCCTTCCTCAATCATGCGGTTCACGGCATTGGTACCGCCGCCGCCCACACCGACGACCTTGATGACAGCAAGGTAGTTGTTGATCTCGTTCTCGTGCATGTGCGGTCCTCCGAACGCCTCGTTTAAACCTGTATCAGGCGGCACTACAACATTAACCCTCAAGTTGAGATTAAAAGTCGAGGTAAACCGCCCTATGTTTGCACAAAAACGCCCATTTAGTCAAATTGCTTCACACAGAATGTGGAGCTGACGGGGTTTCCGCAGGTAAGATGGGGCACCGTTTGCCATATGCAAACGGTAGCAGCGGTTTTCCTTGCAGGAGAGCGGCGTGATCATGCGCGTCTCGTACTAGCTCTACCGCGAGTGGCACCTATCCCCCAAGACGACAGCTATCCCCTTGTAACGGGCCAAAACCTACTGCGGTGCCGCACGGAACGTGTACGCACCCGGCTCGCGAACATTGATGTACGTCACGCCCTCCCGCTCTTCGAGCAGTTTGGTGACCACGCGTTCCTTCTCGACGATGTTCTCAGGTTCGCCGAGCGAGACCTCCACCCCCGAGGTAAGGTTGGCAGCGATGGATTCAACCGAACTCACCGAAAGGCTCTTAATCTGCGCGACGAATTCAGGAGAAAAGCCCTTGGCATACGCGAGACCGGCAAGCACCACCTCGTAATTCACCGTTTCACCGCTCTTGGGATTCACATCCGATGGCACGTCAGTCAAAATGAGAGCTCCCGCTTCCTGCGCAAGGCGCAGAGCGGCATCTGAGGGAGAAAGCTGCGTCGCCCCCTCCGGCGCCGAGCCGTCATCGTTAAGTGCGACCTCGTTGCCATCGGCATCCACCGCAATGGCAAGCGACAAGGGCGCAATCCACGTTCCGTCCTCCGAGATACCCCAGGCGATCTCGTCGGCAGTGATATAGGCAATCGCCTGGACTTTGTGCTCGACGGGCGTAATCACCAGCGTATGGGGCCATTCACGCTGGATATCCACACCGGCGACCCATGGGCTCGCTTTGAGCGACTCCAGGATGGCGGACTCATTGACATTAAGCAACGTGGTTCCATCGGGAACTTCTGCCAGCGCACTCACCGTCTCCTGCTCAACGTGGGCGCTCCCCTTCAACTGGATGTCGGTTGCGGCGAAGATGGGCGAGTTCGCAATGACAAACGCAGCGAGAATCGCCAGCAGCGAGCCGCCGAGCAGGCCGAACACCAACCCACGACTTACATGCGGGAGCGGAATGCGGGAGAAAACCGACGCGATGGCGCGACCTACGGCGGAGAAAACCGATGCGATGGGTTTCAAAAAGCCGGGGATCTTTATGGAGCGACGACGCTTGGCGACCTTGTGCGGGACTTGCGCCGCACGCAAGGTGCTCTTTTGCGAAACGGTCGAACCACCCGCCTGCAAAGGCGAACGTCCTGCTTTTGGAGTCGCAGGCTGCTTGAGCTTGGACGCCTGCGCGGGCTTAGAGGCAACAGGCCGTTTGGGCTTCGACGCCTGTACTTGAGGCGAAACCTTGGATGCGCCTGCCCGTTTGGGAGTGGCAACGGGACGCGACGAACCGGCGGCCTTAGCCGTCCCCCGCTGTTTTGCAGAGGCGGTGGGTTTTTTGGAAAAGGGCTTCTTGCTGGGTTTCAAGCTCGGCTTTGCCGCACCGGACTTCGCCGACGGACGCGCCTGCCCTGCGCTCGACGCACGGCGATAGGTGGGCTTGGGAGCCTTAGAAGCCGAGGAATTTGACTTCGGGCTGGAGCTCAACGCCATACGTTTCCTTAATCTTGCCGTGGACATGCTGGATCACGGCGGCCACATCGGCGGCGGTCGCAGTTCCCTTATTCACGATAAAGTTAGCGTGAATATCGGAGACCTCGGCCCCTCCTTGCGAAAATCCCTTCAAACCGCATTCCTCGATCATAGCGCCAACGGAACGGTTGGGCGGATTGCGGAACACGGAACCGCAGGATGGCACCCCCATGGGCTGTGTGCGACGGCGACGCGTGAGCGAACGCTCCATCTTGGCGCGAATCTCATCTTTGGACGCGGGCTTGAGCGAAAGGGTGATCTCGAGGACGATCTCGTCGCGCGGCAAACCGCAGGTTCGATAGCCCCACACGATATCATCGTGCGCATAATGGCGAATCCCCTCGCCCGGCTTATACGTGACCACGTCTTCGATAAGGCTTCCGATCCAGTCGGTACGCGAGCCGGCGTTCATGGACACGGCGCCACCCACGGTGCCCGGAATACCCACGGCAAACTCAAGACCCGAAAGCCCACGCGAAAGCGCCTCGTTTACCAGGCGCGCAAGCATGGCGCCGGCACCGACTGTGATGGTGCAACCGTCCTCGCCCACCACGAAGCGGGAGAACTCCGTGCCCAGCGTGACAACGGCACCGCGATAGCCATCGTCGGCAACAAGCAGGTTCGAACCCTTGCCAATGATGACCCAGGGAACTTGCTCGCGGGCGAGTACCTCGATGGCGCGGCGCAGCGAATGGTAGCTGTGGCATGTCACGAACAGGTCCGCCTTGCCCCCGATGCGATAGGACGTATGGCGAGCGAGCTTTTCCTGCTCCGTGACATCCGTGTCGATCATGCCCGAAAGCGACATGAACGCGTTGAAGACTCCCATGGCCTAGCGAGCCTCCGCCTCGATGTGCGCAACGTGCTCGATGTACTCCGGGCCGACCGTCGTGACGTCGCCGGCGCCCATGGTGATGAGCAGGTCGCCTGCATGGACTGCCTCGTCCAAACGCTGCATGAGCGCGGGATGATCGGACACGTAGTAGACCTCTTTGGTGGGATGAGCAGCTCGAATGCGGTCGGCGAGCATCTTGCTCGTGACACCGGGGATGGGCATCTCACCGGCGGGGAACACATCGATGAGGATCAGCGTGTCGGCGTTCTCGAACGCCTCGACGAAATCGTCGGTGAGCGCCTGCAAACGCGAATAGCGATGCGGCTGGAACACCACATCGACGTGCGGGAAGTCGAGCGTTTTTGCAGCGGCGAGGGTCGCCTTGATCTCGGTGGGATGATGGCCGTAATCGTCCACAATCGTGACGCCGCGCACGTCGCCCACATGCGTGAAACGGCGGCGTGCACCCTCGAACGTCGAAAGTGCTTCGGCAGCCTGTGCGGTATCAACGCCGAGCACGTATGCTGCGGCAAGCGACGCGGACGCGTTGAGCATGTTGTGACGCCCGGGATTGCTCTTGATGGAAACCTCGTGCGTAGTGCCATCAGGCAGCGTCACGTTGAAGGTAGAGCCGAACGTGTACTTCGAGGTAACCGGAGTGCACGTCACATCGTGCCCCTCCCCTTCGCCATAGGTCACAACCTTGCGACCCGTCGAACGTGCAAGCTCCACCAGATGCGGATCTTCGCCGCACACGATCACTGTGCCGTCCTCGCCAACCAGACCCATGAACGTGCAGAACGTCTCCTCGATTTGCTCGAGCGAATCGTAATGGTCCATGTGGTCGGCCTCGATATTGGTGACGATAACCACCTTGGGGCTGAGGTAGAGGAAGGAACTATCAGATTCGTCGGCCTCCACAACGAAGTACTCACTCGAACCGCAACGGCCGTTCGTGTCATAGCCCTCCACGATACCGCCGATGAGGAAGCTCGGGTCGAGCCCCATGCGGTCGAGCATGGTGGCAACCATGGATGACGTGGTGGTCTTTCCGTGCGTTCCCGCCGCGGCAATCGTGGTAAAGCCATAGCCCAGCGCCGAGAGCATCTTGGCGCGATGCCAGACGGGAATACCAAGCTCGCGAGCACGAGCGAGCTCGGGGTTGGTCTCGGGGATGGCCGTGGACACCACCACGACATCGGGCATGATCTCATCGATGGTCTCGGCCGTATGACCGATATGGATGGAAACGCCGGCACGCGTAAGCTGGCGAATGTAACGCGACGTCTTGAGGTCGGAGCCGGTCACGTCGAAACCGCGCTCGTGGAGCACGAGCGCGATGCCGCTCATGCCCGCACCGCCGATGCCGATAAAGTGCGCGCTCTTAAAATCGGGCGCAGTAGTTGCTTCAGGAACAGCGATGGTCGCCATGACGTCTCCTCGCGTATCTCGCAGATAAAGTGTAATCAGCCGAAGGCTAGTATACGACATTCACCTTGCAACGCGCGAAAGCTCACGCTTCATTCGCACACCGATGTGGGAAGATTTGACACGTCTCCCCGTGCTTTTCGACTTGAAAAGCAAGCAAACCTTCCCAAATTCGTCTGCAACCCGCGCTTTCCGCATGCCGGCTGCCATTTACGAAAGCCCTCCAGCAGGCCGATCAAGCAATCTGCCGCCCAGGTGCTACGCGAAGTCCTCTAACAAGTCTGCCAAGCAATCCGCTTTCCAAACGTTACGCGAGACCCTCCAACAGATCAGCCAAGCGATCCGCCGCCTTATCTTGAGCAAGACCACGCGCCGCCTCGTGCATAGCGGCGCGACGCGCAGGGTTCTGCAGCAGGTCCATGAGCTCCTGCTTGAAATCATCGTCATCGATATCCGCATCGGCAAACACCACAGCTGCGCCCGCATCGGTAAGCAGGCGGGCATTGGTCGTTTGATGGTCAGCCGTCGCAAAGGGATAGGGCACGAGAACCGCCGGTACGGCAAGCGCCGCAATCTCGGCAACCGATGAGGCGCCCGCACGCGACAAAACCAGATCGGCGGCAGAGAGCACATCGCCCATGTTGTCGATGTAGTCGCACACACGCCAGCGCTTTGCCTCGTCTTCCGTAAGGTTGAGTGCAGCACATGCGTCCTCGTAACCGCCCTTGCCCGTGGAGTGGACCACATGCAGCCCCTCTACACCCAAAAGCTCGTCTTTGAGTGTGGCGAGGCGCTCGTTGAGATGCTTGGCGCCCAGAGAGCCGCCAAACACAAGGAGCATCGTGGCATCCTCGGGAATGCCCAACGCGGCACGTCCCTGCGCGCGATTTCCGTTGAGCACACTCGTGCGAACGGGGTTGCCCGTGAACTCGATGCGCGTATTCGCACCGGCATGCGATCGCAAAACGTCCTCAGCCCCCGGCTGCCCCATCGCGATGAGGCTTGCAAGTTTCGCTGACTGCTTATTCGCCAAGCCGGACACGGAGTTTTGTTCGTGCAATGCCACAGGGATTCCCAGCTTCGCCGCCGCGCGCACGAGGGGAAGCTCCAAATACGCGCCAAAACCGATTGCGACGTCGGGCATAGGGATGGAGCCGTTTTTGAACTCTCTGACCAGGCGACGCTCTTCCTTCGCCAAACGCACCAATGCAGGCACCAGTGTCCAAGGGCGCTGGCGATCAAACCCTGTCACGTGGATGGGATGAAATGGAAAGCCCGCCTGCGGGACGAGCGTCCCCTCCAAACGACGCGTCTCACCAAAGAAATGCACCTCATGGCCACGATCGCGCAACGCATCGGCAAGCGCAAGCGCCGGATTCACATGTCCCGCAGTTCCCCCAGCGGCAATGGCGACGGTAAGCTTCTTATCGGTCATAGCGATTTCCTCTCGATGATGAACCCGAACGATTGTCGCCCGAGCGGCGCGGACGGGCGGAACGGGTGATGTCGCTGTAATCGACGCGTGTTCGCATGCCATCATGACGCAGGCGACCCGATCCGTCACCATTCAAGTTGATGCGTTCGTACGGCCCCTCCCGCCGCGGGCTTGAACGGCGAAGGCCATCGTCACCCCTGCGTCCGTCCCGAAAAGGCGGAGCGTCAGAGCGCCCGCCGTCAAACACACGGAAACCCGAGGACCTCCGATACGTCGGTTCCGCCTCATCCGAACGCCGCATGGACGCGCGGCTTGAGCGCGTTCTCACGGTACCTGCGGTGCTGCGACCCAAATGCGCCGAAACATCCTCCTGATCATACGGATCGTCGTGCATAACGGAGAAGCCGGCACGACGGCGATCGGCCGCGGTCTCCACGTTGCTTTCCAGCGACACACGTATGATCATGCCCGCCAACATCAAAGACGTTATGACCGACGAACCGCCGTAACTGACAAACGGAAGCGGCTTGCCCGTCATGGGCAGCCAACCGACGATGCCCATGACATTGACGAAAAACTGAATCGCAATCACCAGCGCGCTTCCCATTGCCAGCATCTGCCCATAAAACGTCGGGGAACGCATGGCGATCCTGAAAGCCGCATAAATCATGAGAAGATACACCGCGATGAAGATGAGGGTTCCCACGAAACCGAGTTCCTCACCGATGATGGCGAGGATGTAATCGTTATGCGCTTCGGGAAGATAGTTGTATTTCATCGTGGAGTTGCCGATACCGCGTCCAAACACTCCGCCCGAAGCGAACGCCATGATGGCGAGCGTGGGCTGATAGCCCAAGCCATACGGATCGCTCCATGGATTGAATGCGATCATGAAGCGATTGAAACGATACGGCGCGGCAATGACCAGGATCGCGATTGCGCACAATCCCAAAACGATGGTACCGATAGTCCACCGCCACGAAAGACCGGCAATGAAGAGCATGCAGAACACCGCGGCGAAAATGATGAACGACGTGCCCAAATCAGGTTCGGCAAGAATCAGGACAAGGGTGGAGGCCAACACGATGAGGCCCTGTACGACAAACTCCTGAACCGAAAGCGTCCCGTCTTCATAATGGCTCGCAAAGAGGTTCGCCATGACGAGGATAACCGCGGGCTTCGCCAACTCGGCGGGCTGCAGGTTAAAGAACGGCAGCGGGATCCATCGCGACGCGCCCCAGCTGTCACCACCGGTGCCGATAAACAGCACGGCGAGCAGCAGGACGAGTGTGGCCAACCAGAACGTGCGCGAACCGCTGCGATACATATTCCAGGTGGGGAACCCGCCAAAACGACCCGACATGAATACGACCAACAGCCCGCCAAGCACCATGAAGATGCTCTGGCGAATGAGGTAGTAAAACGCGTTGTCGTTCTCTTTTAGCGACTCGACCGCAGAAGCGGAAAAGACCATGAGCAAACCGAATAGGCAGATACTCACCAGGCAAAAGATGAACACCAAACGGGGGCGCATGATACGTGCGGGCACACCGGCGATGAGCTTTTCACCGATTTCCGAATGGCCCGTGGCGGTGGCATGCAAACGCGAACGTTTCGAAGGACGAGGGGCGCTCTTCGAAGCCGCAGTCGCGGCCTGCTGCTTCACACGCGCCTTCTGCTCTTTGGTCACCTTGCGCTTGGAAGGCTTGGGCGCTTCTACCTGCACGCCTTCCGACGTTGCAGGCGCGGTGCCCTTCTGTGCCTTCTTAGGCGTTTTGTCGGTCCGTTCTGCCACGACGCCCTACTCCTCTACCGCGGACGCAAGCTCCGCCACGTAGGAGCGGAACGCATCCCCGCGCTCTTCAAAACCGCTGAACTCGTCAAACGAAGCGCAAGCCGGCGAGAGCAGCACAAGATCCCCGCGCTGGGCGAGCGACCGTGCGACGTCAACCGCATCACGCAGGTCATCTGCCTCGGCGATATCGATCTCGGAGGCACTGGACGCCTCCTCGAGTGCCTTGCGGAAACGTTCACGTGCGGCGCCGAAGCATACGACACCCGAAACGTTCGCGGCGACTCGCTCCATGAAGTCCTCAAGCGGAGTGTGCTTATCGGCACCGCCAAGCAACAACAAAATACGGCAGTCGGAGAACGCCTCCAGCGCCTTCTCGACCGCATCGGTATTGGTTGCCTTGGAGTCGTTGATGTAGCGCACACCGGAAATCTCGCCCACCGGTTCCAAACGGTGCGGAAGCGGCGCGAATGCGATAAGGCCGGCGCGCACGCCCTCCAGAGAGGCGCCGCACACGAGCGCCGCCGATGCTGCGGCAAGTGCGTTCAGCACGTTGTGGGTGCCGGCGATCTTGAGCTCGTCGACGTGAACAAGCGTGCTCTCCCGCCCTGCAAGGCGAACCACAAGACTGCCGTCGCGCACAAAAGCAGCGTCGGTGCCACCGGCATCGGCAAGGCCGAACTTGAGCACGCGACGACCTGGCATGTAGATGCGCTCGGAAAATGCCGCGATGCCCTCGTCCTCGGCATTGACGATAGCGACATCATGCTCGTCCATATTTTGGAACAGGCGAATCTTCGCCAAAGCGTAGTTCTCGTGCGTATGATGCCATGCAAGATGATCGGGCGTGATGTTGAGCAAAACCGCTGCACGCGGATGCAGCTCACTCGTCGTCGCAATCTGATAGCTGGAAAGCTCGGCGGCAAACCATTCGCCCTCTGCACGATTGTCGACCTCATGGATCGGTGCATTGCCGATGTTGCCCACGGCAACGCACGGCAATCCACCCGATTGCATGAGCCTTGTGATGAGACTCGTCACCGTCGTTTTGCCGTTGGTTCCCGTTACCGCGCACCACCGTTCGGGCGACAGACGATACGAAAACTCGGGCTCCCCCATGATCTCGCCACACACCGCCCGGGCATTGCGGAAAAAGTCGGAGAACTCTGAGATGCCAGGGCTTGCAACACAGATGTCGTAGCTGCCCTCAATCTGTTCAGTCCCGTAAACGAACGTCGCGCCCGCACGTTCAAGTTCGCGCGTACGCTCGGTAGGTTGCGCTTTTGCCCCGCCGTACATCGTCACGGAGGACACGCGCTCGCCCAGATGCGCAACGGCCCACGAGACGACCTCGAGGCCCGTCCCGCCCTGGCCCAACACCAACAACGTAAAGCTATCGGGCAACGGCATATAAGCTCCTAACCCAACTGGAAGAATAGGGCAAGTCCAAGAGCCCCGCACGCTGCGGACACAATCCAAAATCGAATGACGACGGTCGTTTCAGCCCAGCCCTTTTTCTCAAAATGATGATGCAGCGGCGCCATGAGGAACACGCGCTTGCCCGTGGCTTTGAAGCTCACGACCTGAATCATGACCGAAAGGGTCTCGACGATGAACAGCGCGCCGACTACGAGCGAAATGACCTCGGTGTTGGTGAGGATGGCGACGGCCGCAAGGCCACCTCCGAGTGCAAGCGAACCGGTATCGCCCATGAAGATGCTCGCCGGATAGGCGTTGAACCACAAAAAGCCGATGCAGCCGCCGGCACACGACGCGCAGAACATCGCAAGGTTGATGTCATCGCGAATGAAGCAGATGGCAGCCATGACCAGCATGGCCATCATAACCGTACCGCCCGCGAGGCCGTCAAGGCCGTCGGTGAGGTTGACGGCGTTGGACATACCGGCGAGCAGCAGGAACACGAAGATGAGATACAGCCACGGAATCTGGATCTCCATGCCGCCCGCCATGAACGTGGTGGTGAGAATGCCCAGGTCGATGGCAAAACCGCCCGGGAACGCGATAACCGGTTGCACATCGCAGAAGTTGACTGCCAGCACGAAGAACACCACGACAATCAGCGTAAGGCCCGCCATCTTGCCGGAAGGTGTGAGGCCCAGAGAACGGCTCTGCACGACCTTGGTTATGTCGTCGAACAGGCCGAGCGCACCCGTCGCGAGCGTGGCACCGATCGCAAGCAGAAGCTCGAACGTGGGCTTGCACATGATAAGGCACGTGAGCACCACGGCCAGAAGGATCACCACGCCACCCATCGTGGGCGTACCCGCCTTCACCAGATGGCGCTGTGGGCCATCAGCGCGGATCTGCTGGCCGATTCCCTCGATTTTGAGCAGGCGAATCCATAGGGGCATGATGAAACCGGCGATGAGCGCGGCGATGAGAAGTGCCAGGAATACCTGGTAGGTCGGATATTGGGGGTTACCGAACATCAGCACACCTCCTCGACGAAACGATCGAGACCCACGAAACGCGAGCCCTTTACCAACATGAGGTCGTGCTCGCGCAGGAGCTTAGCGTAGCGGTCAATCAGCACATCACAGGAGGAAACGACCTGCACGTCCCCCTCGTCCATGCCCATCATGCGAGCCGCCGCGGCCATCTCCTGGGCAAGCTCGCCGCCCACGCATACCAGCAGGTTGAGCTTTTTAGCGGCCGCATATGCGCCGGTCAGCGCATGCAAACGCGCGGCCTCGTCGCCCTGCTCGCCCATCTCGCCCAAAACGGCGATACGGGCGCCGGTGCACGGCAGGCTCGCAAGCAGGTCCAAACCCGCCGCCATGGATTCGGGGCTGGCGTTGTACGAATCATCGATGACGCGCCCGCCATCTGCGGTGCGGCGAACCTGGGCACGACGACCGGTGAGCTCCAACGCTCCCAACGCCTCGTCGATCTCGGCGCAGGAGACACCCAGACGATGTGCCACCGCAACGGCGAACAGCACGTTGGGGACCGACTGGGCGCCGGCAACGGCGACGTGCGTCCTCAAGGTCGTGCCGTCTTCAAAAGTGATGTCGAACGAGGGATGCCCCTCGTCGTCGAGTTCGACGTGGGCGGCGTAGACATCGTCATCGATCGAAGTGCCCGCAAGCACGACGTCGACATTCGCAGGCTGGGCAAAGCGCTCGATGATGTACGGGGTGAAATCGTCCTCGCCGTGCAGCACGAGCGTGGGACGGCAATCCGCCGTACCCGAGGCCATGCCCGAGATGATCTCGGCCTTGGCGCAGGCGATGTTCTCCCGGCTACCCAGCATGCCGATATGCGAGGTGCCGACCTTGGTGATGACGGCAAATGTGGGCTGGGCGCATGCGGCGAGGCGCTCGATCTGACCGGCACCGTCCATGCCCATTTCGAGCACGAGGACCTGCGTATCGGCAGGCGCCGAAAGGATGGTGAGCGGCAGGCCGATCAGGTTGTTATAGTTGCCACGCGTCGCGTGTACGCGATACCGCTTGGCAAGCAAGGCGGAAAGCACGTCCTTCGTGGTGGTCTTGCCGATGGAGCCCGTCACGCCGATAACGGTACATCCCAGACGTGCACGGTAGTCTTTCGCCAGACGCAGCAAGAACTCGGTGGGGTCATCGCACGTCAAAACGGCGCAGCCGTGCTCGGCAGCCAGGGAAAGCAGCTCTTCAGAAGGCTCGACGGTGAGCACCACGCACGCGGCACCCGCCTCGATCGCCTTGGGCGCAAACGCGTTGCCATCCACGCGCTCACCGGGAAACGCGACGAAGATAGCGTCCTTCCCCACTTCTCGAGAATCGATTGCACAACCGCGACACACGCGCTCGGCCGCCCCGACATGGAGCGCGGCGCCCGTCGCGCGCACAAGATCTTGCACTGCTATTTCAACCATACGGCGTATCCTCCCGTGTGCGTTCACTGCAATCTGTCATGGTAGCGCGATAAGCCTCCGATATCGTGCAGGGCGTGTGGACAATAGGCGCATCCGCCGCATCCGCCCTTAGCGCGTCGGCTTGATGCCGAGCGTGGGCAGCGCCGTTTCCATCACCGTCTTGAACACCGGCGTGGCGGCGTACGACTGAGCCGCCGTTCCGTCGAGCGTCACGTAGCACATCACGCGCGGATCAATCGTCGAAACGAATCCCAAGAAAGAAGCCATGTTGTTGTTCTCCTGGTAACCCGTTCCGTCCTCGCCCGCACGCTGTGCGGTGCCGGTCTTTCCCGAAACCTCATACCCGGGAACCTGGGCGAGCTCACCCGTTCCCTCATCGACAACCGTGCGCATCATATCGGCGAGCGTCGCGGCGGTCTCTTCGCTTATCGCGCGCTCCTCGCCATCGGTCCAATCGACCTCCTCGCCCGCACGCATCTTGAGAAAATGCGGAGTGGTCATAACGCCCTTGTTCGCGATACTGCTCATCGCGCGCACCACCTGCACGGGCTCGACGGCAAGCGACTGTCCAAACGACATCGAAGTCACGCTTGCACCGTCGTACTCATCGCGCTCTTTGATAATGCCCAGGGATTGTCCTGGGAAGTCGATGCCCGAGGACTCACCGAACTTAAAGCGCTTGATCACGCTCTCGTCAAAGTTATCCGCACCGATGCGCTCGCCCACCAACACCATGCCGGTGTTTGATGAACGACGAAGAATCTCGCGAATGTCCATGTCCATGGCAAAATCGCGTTTATCGACGTCGTACACCTCGTCGTCGCCCGACATGACCATGGGGGGCACGTTGAAGGAGGTCGTGGCCGTAATGGCGCCCGCCTCGATACCGCCGGCGACCACCAGGGGCTTGAACACCGAACCGGGCTCATACACGTCGGTCACGACGCGCAGGTTCAAATCGGCATTGGAGGCATGCTCGAGATCGTTCTGGTCATAGGTGGGGTACGAGCACGCGGCGAGAATCTCACCGGTAGTGGGGTCGGTCACGATGACGGAACCGTACTTTGCCGCCACGCGCTCCACCGCATCGGCGATGGCTTCCTCGGCGGCGCGCTGGATATTGACGTCGAGCGTGAGTACGATGTCCATGCCGTCCTGCGCGGGAACCTTCTTGTACGCACCGCCGGCAATGAACGAACCGTCACGGGCGCGCTCACGTGACAGAGAGCCGTCCGTGCCCGTCAGCACCTCATCGTAGTAATATTCAAGACCCGAGACGCCCGCGTTGTCCACGTTGACGATGCCCAAAACCTGCGAGGCGAGGTTGTCGTAAGGGTATACGCGCTTGATGGAGGGCTCGAACTCGATACCGGAAATATTCATATCCGCGAGAATCTGCGCGTCCTCCTCGTCGACCTGACGCTTGACGTAGACGAACGTCGTATCGCGATCGACCAGCTCTTCCACATAATCCCTGTCAACACCGAGCACGTCCACCAGTGCGTCAATCGCCTTCTTGCGCTGCTTCTTTTTGATGAGCTGCGGATTCACATATACGTTTTCGCACTCGACGCTCGACACCATAACGTTGCCGTTGCGATCGTAGATGGTTCCACGATGAGCGTAGAGCTTTTGACTCGAAAGACGACGGGCATTTGCCTCTGCTCGAAAATCATCGGCCTTGATGATCTGAAAATAGGCCAAACGTCCGGCAACTGCGACGCCAGCAGCGCCAAGAAGACCCGTCACAAATGTATGCCTGGAAATCGGCTCGCCGGAAACGTCCGTATGGAGCGCCGAACCCTTGGATCGCGACGCACGTGCCGAACGCCCGGATGCCTCCGAGCGTCGATCACGGCGAGTGTTGTTCCTATTTGAAGCCATGGTACGCGCCTAACGCGCAACAGCCGAAGTACCCGCAGAGACGTACTCGGTGAAGTCAAGCGTCACGCCACCCTCGGCGGCAACCATGCCATAACCCTCGGCCAAATCGCGGATGCGCGTGGGAGACCCATACACCGAGCGCATGACCTCGAGCTCGGAGCTCTGCTCCTGGGCGGTGGTGAGCTCGTTCGAAAGCGTGGCAGCATTGTTGAGGACAGCCGTCGTCGCACCGGCAAGCGTCACGCGGAAGAGACCGAGCACGATGAACATCGCCACTAAGACGGCGGCGACCTTCATGCAGTACGTGAAACGAGGAGAGACATCCTGGTTCGCCTCGCGACCATTGCCGACGACGACATCGAAATTGGGGCGCGGTGCCTGCTGATACGCAGGCGCGGCCATGCGAAGAGCGGGAAGGTCGGGCTGGATATCATAGGCATATGCTGCGTTTGAAGTGTGGTAACCCATGATATGCAGCCCCTCCTTCCGAGCGTGTGGTGTGTTTAAGCTACGTTGCGGAAGTTTGCTGCAAAGACACGAAGGAGCTAGAGGCGCTCGGCCGTGCGAATCTTGGCAGACCTCGCGCGGGGATTGCGTGCGACCTCCTCGGTCGTCGCAACCAACGGTTTGCGGGTGATGACCTTGACTATCGGCACATTTCCGCACACGCACACCGGAATATCCGGCGGGCACGTGCACCCTTGGGACAGCTCCTGGAACAGGCGCTTGACGATGCGATCCTCCAGGGAGTGATACGAGATGACGCAGACGCGCCCTCCCGGATTAAGCCAGCGGATCGAAGCCTCAAGACCTTGCTTGAGCACATCGAGCTCATGATTGACCTCGATGCGAATCGCCTGAAAGCTGCGCTTGGCCGGATGACCTCCATGTCGACGCGCCGCCGCGGGTATGCCCGCTTTGATGACGTCGACGAAGTCACCCGTGGTGCGAAGCGGCGTCGTTGCGCGCCTCCGCACGATCTCTCGCGCGATCTGAGAGGCGAACTTCTCCTCTCCGTAGATGCGAAGAATCCGGGCGAGGTCGGCTTCGTTGTAGGTGTTCAAGACCTCAGCTGCGTTTAGGGTGTTTGTTCCCGGATCCATACGCATGTCAAGTGGGGCATCCTCGTTGTACGAGAACCCCCTTCCAGGGATATCAAGTTGCGGGCTCGAAACGCCCAGATCAAACAGGAATCCATCGACGCCGGGCACCTCTGCCTTGCACAGGAGCTCGTCCAAGTCCCCAAAGTTACCTTTGAGGAGCTTGCGCGGTGTTTGCGGGGCTTCGATACCGAGTCGCTCCCCCGCTGCCGCGAGCGCCATGTCGTCCTGATCGATTCCGAGCAGCAGGCCCTCCTGCCCGACCTGCGCGGCCATCCGTACGGAATGTCCAGCGCCGCCGAGCGTGCAATCGCACACGACAGAGCCGCTTTGCAGGTTCAACTGCTCGAGCACTTCTTGGAGCATGACGGGTTCATGCCGATATTCAGGTGTCAACGTACCTGCGTCCATGTTCGCATCCATGAGGCGACCTCAAGACTATCCGAAGAAGTCTGCGGCAAGGTTCTCGGTGGCGGCAAGGCGATCGGCGAGCTTCTCGCGATCCCAGATCTCGAGGCGGTCGCCGTTACCGACAACCGACACCTCATGATCAAGGCCCGATTTCACACGCGCAGCCTCAGGGATGCTGATGCGGGAGGCGGAGTCTATTTTGAGTTCAATTGCCTCGCCGTTCAGCTTTCCTTTCATGAAACGGTGGGTGGGATCGAGCGGATTGTATCCACCCTTCGCCATGAACACCGAATCAAGCCACTCCTTGAACGTGTCCTCGGTGAACACGTACACGGCATCGACTTCCCTTTCGGGAGCAGAGATGACCTTGAGCCTGCACCCATCAAAAGCGCCCTTAAAGGCGGGAGGCAGCGAAAGACGGCCCTTCTCATCGAGATTTCGATCGTAAGTACCGGTCAAATACACTGGCTCGCACCCCCTTAGGCTTACTCGTGGGTACATGCGGGAGCCACCCCGCTGTCGACGCATTTCATTTTATGGTTCAGAGTCCCCTTGCGCAACATTTTTTCCCATTTTCTCCCCCAGCTTCCCCTGACGGTACAATTGGGAGCATGGACGGTTACGAACGGTTGTTTGGAGGGACACAATATCTTGTGTCGAGGCCCTCAACGCGCACCCAAGTCGCTCTCGCCAACTGGGACGCAGGGCCATGTGAAATCAATGCCCCACATGCAACGGATTGTGTTCAGCGTGTGATGAAATCCGTCAGGGAGCCGTGGAGCCGCGCCGCGAAAGCCGTCACGCGCGCGGATGGGCGGCCAGGTAAACCTCACGCAGCTGCGTACGGTCGAGATGCGTGTAAATCTGCGTCGTAGAGATGTCGGAATGCCCCAATATCTCCTGCAACACACGCAGATCGGCACCGCCTGCGAGCATATGCGTCGCAAAAGAATGACGCAGAGTATGAGGGTGAAGTCCCTCGATTCCCGCCGCACGTCCATAGCGCTCGCACAGGGTGTGGACGCTTTGGCGCGACAGGCGCGTTCCACGCGCGTTGAGAAACACCGCGGAGCCCTGGTTTCCTAAGCGTGCATGCGAGAGCAGCTCGTCGCGGGCCCCGCCTGTTAGATAGGTGTTCATGGCGCGCCGTGCCGCACCGGAAATGGGAACCAGACGCTCCTTAGAGCCTTTACCCACCACGCGTAGAAACTCCTCATCAAGATACACGTCATGCGTATCGAGTCCGGTAAGCTCGCTCACGCGCAGGCCACAGCCATACAGCACCTCGAGCACCGCGTGGTCGCGCTCACCCGCCGCCGTATCGGGAAACCGCTGCTCCAGCAAGGCGGTCGCCTCGTCGATACTGATGAACTCCGGAAGATGCTCGGCGGTTTTGGGAAGGCGAATCGTCGAAGTGGGGTGCGTATTGGATAGCCCCTCGCGCACCATGAAGCGATGGAGCCCCTTGACGGCGGACAGCGCCCGGTTGACCGAGGTGTCCGCCGCTCCAGCATCACGTTTTGCCGCGACGAAGTCCTCTACGTCGCGACGCGTCACCTCATCGGGGGCATCAATCTGACGTTCGGAAAGAAACGCGAGGTAGGCATCGAGGTCGCGACGGTAGGCCGCAATGGTGTTGTCGGCGAGATTGCGCTCAACCGCCACGTGGTTTAGGTATTCAACGCAGCATTGCTCCAGCTCAGTTGCCACCGACCGCTATCCCTCCCCCGTCGTCGTACGCCTCAACCAACCATACCACGTACAACAATGCGTTAAGGCCTATTCGGCAAGGGCGAATTCACATGCAGCGCGAACGAACTCGCGGAACAGCGGATGGGGTTTCGTGGGACGACTCTTGAACTCGGGGTGCGCCTGCGTGGCAACAAACCAAGGATGCATCGAAGGCGGCAACTCGACCATCTCGACGAGCGAACCATCGGGACTCGTTCCAGAAACCACCAGCCCCGCGCGCTCAAGGTCCGCACGATAGGCATTATTGAACTCATAACGATGGCGATGGCGCTCATACACGAGCCCCTCCCCATAAGCCGCACGCGCAAGCGTGCCTTCCGCGAGCTCGCAGGGATACGCACCCAAACGCATCGTGGCGCCCATGTCAACCACATCAATCTGTTCGTTCAACAGGGCAATCACGGAGTGCGGACCGTCCGGATCGAACTCGGAAGAGCTTGCGCCGGTCAAGCCCAGCACGTCGCGCGCGAACTCGCACACCGCCACCTGCATACCCAGGCAAAGCCCCAGATACGGAATCTTGTGCTCACGGGCGTAGCGCGCCGCCAAGATCTTGCCGTCAAAAGCGCGTTTGCCAAAACCGCCGGGAACGAGGATGCCCGCGGCATCGCCCAGCACGGCATTCACGTTCTCCGACGTGAGCGCCTCGCCGTCCACCAGCTCGACATCCACATGGCGGTCGAGGTTGGTCCCCGCATGGTGCAGCGCCTCGATGACCGAGAGGTATGCATCGGGCAGCTGCGTGTACTTGCCCACGAGCGCGATCTTCACACGCTCTGCCTGCGCCTCGGCATGGTTCTTCTTAGCGAGGAACTCGTCCCACGCGCTCATGTCGCGCTCGCGCGGGTCGAGGCCCAAGATCTCGCAGACGCGCAAATCAAAATCCTGATCGGCCATCATGCGAGGCACGTCATAGATGGACGGGGCGTCTTCGCACGTGAACACATGCTCCATATCCACATCGGTGAAATGGGCGATCTTCGAGCGCACGGCATCGTCGATGTGATGATCGCTGCGCAGCACGATGATGTCGGGCTGGATGCCAAAGCTGCGGAGCTCCTTGACAGAGTGCTGGGTGGGCTTGGTTTTAACCTCATGGGCTGCGGAGATATACGGTACGAGCGAGACGTGGATGTAACAGACGTTCTCGGCGCCGGCATCTTTTTTGTATTGGCGGATGGCCTCGACGAAGGGCTGGCCTTCGATATCGCCGATGGTACCGCCGAGCTCCGTGATGACCACATCAGCTTTGAGCTGCTCCTCGACGTTGCGGAACTTGTCCTTGATGGCGTTGGTCACATGCGGGATCACCTGCACGGTGCCACCGAGGAAGTCGCCGTGGCGCTCGCGGGCGATAAGGCTCTGGTAGATCGCGCCCGTGGTGAAATTCGAATCGCGCGTGAGGTTCTCGTCAATGAAACGCTCGTAATGGCCCAAGTCAAGATCGCTCTCGTAGCCGTCCTCGGTCACGAAGACCTCGCCGTGTTGGAACGGGCTCATGGTTCCCGGATCGACGTTCAGATACGGGTCGGCCTTTTGCATGGTCACCTTGTAGCCGCGCGCCTTGAGCAGGCACCCGAGTGAAGCTGCCGTGATTCCCTTACCGAGTGAACTTACTACTCCGCCAGTTACAAAAATGTGCTTGGTCATTGCGTTTACCTGCGATTCCCGTCGAAGTTACAACTCTTCTACGGGATTTCAGTGTAGCACTCACCCATTTCGCCGAAAGGATTTTCTTTCAGTTCACGCGCCCGAAACGAAACGGCGCCCCGTCCGAAAACAGGGCGCCGCGGGTCTTCAATGGGACGATGTGCTGCGTGGAATCAGCGGTGGTAATACCCGCTGCGCTCGAACTTGGGCTCGCAGCACACGTTGATGCCGAGCTTTTTGAGCAGCGCCTCATCGGTGCTCGAGATGATCACCGAGAAGAACGCGTCGCAGCCGCGCAGCTTGGGCAGACCCGCGAGCACGCGTGCGGCGATCTCGCTCGTCGCCGACGTAATGGAAAGCGCGATGAGCGTCTCGTCCGGATGCAGGCGTGGATTCACGCTGCCGAGCGACGTCGTCTTGAGCTTGCTGATGGGTTCGATCGCATCGTTGGAAATGACCTCGAGCTCCATGTCGACGCCCGTCACGGCCTTGAGCGCGTTCATGAGAAGCGAGCTCGCCGCACCAAGGCGCGTGGACGTCTTGCCCGTCACCACCGCGCCATCAGGCAGGACCATGGCACCCGCGGGCGACCCGGTCGTCTCCTCCTTGAGCAAGGCGGCCGAACGCGCAGGCGAGTAGTCCTTGGTCACGCCGCCCTTGCGCATGATCGCCTTCAGGCGGTCAACCAAATCCTGACCCGTACCCGTGCGCTTGACCTGCGTGGATGCCGCGAAGTAGCGACGGACGATCTCCATATTGGAAGCCTCGCGGCACGCCTCGTCGTCCGTGATGGAGTAACCCACCATGTTCACGCCCATGTCGGTCGGGCTCTGATACGGACTCTCCCCCAATATCTTCTCCATCAGGGCTTTGACCACCGGGAACGCCTCGACGTCGCGGTTGTAGTTGACCGTGGTCTCGCCATAGGCCTCCAAGTGGAAGGAGTCGATGATGTTCGCGTCGTCAAGATCGGCCGTTGCGGCCTCATACGCCGTGTTCACCGGGTGTGTGAGTGGGAGATTCCACACCGGGAAGGTCTCGAACTTGGCGTAGCCGGCCGCCACGCCGCGCTTGTGCTCGTGGTAGAGCTGCGAAAGGCAGGTGGCGAGCTTGCCGGAGCCGGGACCGGGGGCCGTCACGACCACGAGCGGGCGCTCGGTCTCAACGAACTCGTTTTTGCCGTAGCCGTTCTCGCTCACGATGAGGTCGATGTCATGCGGGTAGCCCTCGATGGGATAATGCAGTTTGCACGGGATACCCAACATGGAAAGGCGCTGGCGGAACAGGTCCGCCGCGGGCTGACCGGAGTACTGGGTCATGACCACGGCCGCGATTTTGAAGCCGTTGGAGCGGAAGATGTCGGCCAGGCGCAAGACATCCTCGTCGTAGGTGATTCCGAGGTCGCCGCGCGCCTTGTTCTTCTCAATATGGTTGGCGTTGATGGCGACAATGATCTCGACGTCGTCGGACAGGCTCTTGAGCATGCGGAACTTGCTGTCGGGTTCAAATCCGGGAAGCACGCGGCTCGCATGGTAATCGTCGAAGAGCTTGCCGCCGAACTCCAGGTAGAGCTTACCGCCAAATTGCGCGATGCGCTCCTTGATGTGTGCGGCTTGACTTTCGATGTACTTCTCGTTGTCGAACCCTTGGCGCATGCGCTTCCCCTCTTCCGATATGCCCCGACGGTACCCGAGTAAGTCTAACGTTCGCTTCGCACATCGCCCGCGTCAATTGACTGCATCCATGCGATGTACGCATTGGGATAGCGACTGCAGAGCGGCCGCCCTGCGCGAAGACCCTCGATATCGCAAACCCGGTAGTTTTTCGGCATTTCACCCTTTTTTAGAGCTCATAAATACCTAAAACATACCGGGTTTTGTGCGGTTCGGCACGTCATCTGGTGCGGCTCCCGAAAAGAAACCGCATCTTCGAAGCGTCTGCGCGCCTAGTCGAACTCGGCCAAAGCCTCGCCGAGCAGGCCGAGGCCCTTCTTGAGCGCGTCAGGCTGCGCGCAGTAGCCCAAACGGGCGCCGCACGGCAGCTCAAAGCGGCTGCCGGGGACGAGCAGCACACCGCGCTCGTCGAGCAAACGCAAGCAGAAGTCCTCGTCGCGCTCGGGGATATCGAAGCGGATGAACGACGTCGAGACGCCCTTGGGCGGAATCCACGAAACGCGCGGCTGGCTGTCAATCCAAGCCTGGGCGATCTCGCGGTTGCCAAAGACGATCTCGCGGTTGCGATCGAGAATCTTGTCGCGATGGCGCAGCACATAGGTGGCAAGGGCGTCGTTGAACACACCGCCGCAAATCATGGTGTAGTCACGATAGGTGCGAATAGCGTCGGACACCTCATCGTCCGCAATGACCCAGCCGCAGCGAGCCGCAGGCACCGAGTAGGTCTTCGACACGGAGTTCGTCACGATGGAGTGCTCGTACACGTCGATCATCGACTTGAAGTTCTCAGTGTTCTCAAGCGGCAAGTAGACCTCGTCGCTCAAGACGTAGGCACCCACACTCGAGGCGATCTCGGCGATCTGCTCGAGCATCTCCTTGTCGAGCACCGCGCCGACGGGGTTCGACGCGTTGTTGATGCAAATGAGGCGCGTGTTGGGACGCACAAGGCGGCGCAGCTCCTCGATGTCGGGCATCCAGCCCAGCTCCTCGTGGATCTGCCAGTACTCGACCTCGGCGCCAAGCGTACGCGGAATCTCATACAGCGGCGCATACGTGGGCCATTCGGCGATCACATGGTCGCCCGGACGCACAACCGCCATGAGCGCGTTGAGGTTCGCGCCGGTGCAGCCGTTGGTCTGCAGGATATTGCGCGGGTTGATCTCGTGCTCGTACAGCTTGGCGACCTCGGCCTTGAAATCGGGAGATCCCTCAATCCAGCCGTAGTTCATCTTCTCGCGATCGAGCTGCTCGTAGAACGTGGCACCGTCGGCCTCGTCAAGCGCACGCAGCTCGCCCATGGTCAGCGAGGCAATCGTCGACTGGGCGATATCCCACGTCGCATCCATCTCATGAACGTTCAGCCAGTCCTCAACACCGATAATTGGAATATCCATGTTTAGTCCTTCCTTTGGGTCGTACTCAAAAGAAACAGTTGCCGTCCCACCATGCGGCGGAGCGAAAGCGGGGCAACTCCCCCGTCGAACGCCTGTCGACGCACCACGCAGGTGAGGCGCGTCAACAGGCGGCCTTACAACTTAGAAAACAGGGATGATGCCCATGAAGGTCATCGGGATGGAGATGATGCCGAGCAGGGAGATAACCATGATGAAGGCCCAATCACGTCCGTTGAGCTTCTCACCGATCTCTCCACGGGCCTGCTTGTAGAAGAAGAAGCCGGGGATGTAACCCAGGCAGGCGAGCAGCAGGAAGCCCCAGCCGGTCATCAGAACGCCGACGACCTGGAACAGCAGGGCGAGAATGCCGAAGGCCATCTGCAGGCCCTCGCCGTTCTCATGGGAAAGCTTGACCTGATACGCGGCAGCATAAGCCCAGGTGATCACGATGGTGACGGTGCACATGGAAATTGCGAAGGTGTAGGCATCGGCCGCGAACGTGGCGATGATGATGAACAACTCGGTAAGGACACCGACGATGATGAGGGCCATCTGGGGAGCGCCCTTGACGTTCATCTTATTCCAGGATGCGGGCAGCAGATGATGCTCGCTCATCATCGAGGAAGTCTCGGCCGGAAGCATGGTGAAGGACAGCCAGGAACCGCACACGGAGACGATGATCGCCCAGGAAATGAAGGCGCCGCCCCAACCGGGGGCCATGTACTCGAGAACGGTAATCGTTGCGGGCTTGGGAGCGGCGACGAGGTCGGCGTAATCCATAACGCCGTAAGGGATGATGGAAGCGCCGATGTAGAGCGCGAGCAGCACGAACAGGCCGAGCACGGTAGCGGTGCCAACCTCGCTGCGACGGCGAGCGCGGTTGGACATGACGGATGCGCCCTCGATACCGATGAAGGCCCACATGAGGATCAGCACGCACTGGATAACCTGGTTGACGACATCTCCCAGTTCATACTCGTTTGCAGCCATGATAACGGCGTTGCGCTCAAGAGTGCCCCAGAAGTCGGCGGTGAACACGCCGGCGTTGAAGCACATGATGGAGAAGCCGATGAACACGAGGATGGCGGCGATCTTGACGACCATGACGACGGCGTTCAGGAACGCGGCGCTCTCGACACCGTTGATGACGAGCAGGGTGATGCCCCACAGGACGAGCGACACGATGATGACGCCGCCCACGGCGGGGTTGCCCGTCGCAGGATCAGAGAACACGCCGGGAAGGATGCCGCCAAGGCAGTACTCGCTACCGAGCACCTGAGCGACCATGGTGCCGAAACCGACGTTGCCCAGCCATGCGGAGAGCCAGTAGCCCCATCCGGAGATGAAGCCATGGAATACGCCGAAACCCTCTTCGGCGTACGCGCAGATACCATCGAGCTCAGGGCGCTTGGAGCCCACGTTCGCGATGGACAGCGCAAGGAACAGGAAGCCAGCACCGCAGACGGCCCACGCAATGAGCGCGGCACCGGGCGATGCGACGTTGGCAAGCTGACCGGTCAAGGCGAAGACGCCCGAACCGATGCAGGACGAAACGACCAAACCGATTAAACCGAAAAAGCCGACGCCCTTCGGATTGTCAACAGGAGTGTCATGCGACGACATACACGTTCCTCCAATTGGTAGTTGAGATTACAGGAGCGTTTTTCGAAACACGCTGATTGGAGCGGTTTCAAACGTTATCGTGCAAAACTGCTCGACGCCCAAGCTGGAGAGCAAACAGCACGCCGCCAAGGGCGAAAAAGAAGTCGGCCCCTCTTGCGCACGGAAACAAGAGGGGCCAAGCCGGGGTCTCAGACGGTTGCCGGAAACGACAACCGGCTGGACATCATGGAAGCGGCCATCGGCTCGCCGGATTACCGCGGGCCCAGACGATGGCCACGTCACATTACGGGACGATAACCATGCAAGCCACGGTCAGGATGATCATGCAGACGAGCGTCAGAGCAACGATCAACTTCATCGCGAACTTGAGCCAGGTGGTCCACTCGATCTTGGCAAGTGCGAGACCGCCCATGATTGCGCCGGAGGTCGGGGTGAACAGGTTCACGACACCGATAGCGGCGGAGAAGATCATGACCATGACCTCAGGCGAGAAGCCGAGGCGAACGGCCAGCGGTCCCATGATGGGCATGGACACAGTAGCCATGCCAGAGGTCGAAGGAATGAGGAAGGACAGGCCGAAGTACACCAGGAAGCTCATGGGAGCGAAGACGATGCCGGAAAGGCCAGCGAGGGCGTTGGCGGCAGCGTCAAGGACGTAGAGGTCCAGACCGGTGGAGGCCATGAGGACGGAAATGCCGCGGGCGAGGGCGATAACGAGAACGACGGACATCATGTCGGCGGCGCCGTTGATGAACGTGCTCACGATCTCCTTCTCGGACAGGCCACCGACGATACCGATAATGATGGCCATGATGAAGAACCAGGTGGAAGCCTCGTCGAAGTACCACTGGCCAATGGGATAGCCGGTGATGATGGCGGACCAGCCGAGCGTGATGGCGTTACCGTCGGCATCATAGGTGGCGCCCATGTCGAAGAAGTTGGCGACGCCCTCGTTGAGGTCGGCCAGAGGGATGAAGCCGACGATCATGACGACGAACGTGAAGGCGAAGATCCACAGAACGGCCTTCTGACGACCCGTGAGGGTGACGTCCTTGGCGGCCTCGGCAGCAGCGGCGCCGTGAGCCTCTTCGGCGTCCTGGAGCTCCTGCATCGACAGGATGGTCGAGCCCTTGTCAGCCTTGACCTTCTTGGCGTAGCTCATGACGTAGAAGATGGAGAGGGCGGTCGTGACGACCGTGAGGAGCGCACCAAGACCGATGATGATGGACTGGTTGACCTCGATGCCCTGAGAGGAGAGAGCGTCAACGGCAGCGCCGACGGCGAACGGGTTGACCGTGGAGCCGAGGCAGCCGCAGCCAGCGCCCAGAAGAACGGTCGCAGCGCCGACCATGGGGTCGAAGCCAGCAGCCATCATCGTGGCAGCGAGCAGGGCGTAGAACGGAACGGTCTCCTCGCACATGCCATAGGAGGTACCGCCCAGGGCGAAGATGCACATGAGCACCGGGATGATCATGATCTCGTTGCCCTTGAGCTTCTTCACGAGGACAGCGATGCCGTTATCCAGGGCGCCGGTCTCGGTCATCATGCCGAGGAAGCCGCCGAGGATCAGAACGAACAGACAAACGGAGATGGCGTCCTGGAAGCCGCGCACGGGAGCCATGAAGAAGTCATCAAGGCGAGCGGCGGTAACGTCGGGCGTCGAGCCAGAAACGATTACGGTAACGATGGCGACAATGGCCAGAAGCAGTAGAAGAATGGTGAACGATGAAGGCATACCACGCTTTTTCTTCGCGGTCTCAGTCATGGTTCTCATCCCCCCTTCCTTTTTTGAGGCGATCCCGCCCACATTCGGGCTTTCCGTGCCGTGCATCCCAGCAGTGAAACGAAATCAGCCAACGGCCGTATGGGCGCGCAGTGATGCGCCCATACGGTAAGTAAACAAGCGTACGCTACTTACTTGAGGGTCGCGTACATAACCGCCTTGATGGTATGCATGCGGTTCTCGGCCTCGTCGAAGACCTTGGACTGCTTGGACTCGAAGACGGCGTCCTCGACCTCCATCTCGGTGACGCCGAACTTCTCGGCGATGTCGGCACCGATGGTGGTGTTGGTGTCGTGGAACGCGGGCAGGCAGTGCAGGAAGATCGCGGAGGGGTCGGCCATAGCCATGACCTCGGTGGTGACGCGGAAGGCCTCGAGCTGCTTGATGCGCTCGGTCCAAACCTCATCGGGCTCACCCATGGAGACCCACACGTCGGTGTAGATGACGTGAGCACCGGTGCAGGCGTCCTTGACGTCGGAGGTCAGCTTGATGGTGCAGCCGTTCTCCTCGGCGATGGGCTTGCAGGCGTCGATGACGTCGTTGGCGGGCATGCACTCCTGCGGGCCGCAGGCCACGAAGTTCATGCCGAGCTTGGCGCAGACGACCATGAGGGAGCGAGCGACGTTGTTCTTGCAGTCACCCATGAACACGAGGGTCTTGCCCTTGATGTCGTAGTTGAAGTTCTCCTGAACGGTCAGGATGTCGGCGAGCATCTGGGTGGGATGCCACAGATCGGTGAGGCCGTTCCACACGGGCACGCCGGCCTTGGCGGCGAGCTCCTCGACGTCCTCCTGAGCGAAGCCACGGAACTCGATGCCGTCATACATGCGACCGAGCACGCGGGCGGTGTCCTCGATGGACTCCTTCTTGCCCATCTGGGAGCTGCCGGGATCGAGATAGGTCACGCCCATACCGAGGTCCATGCCGCCGACCTCGAAGGCGCAGCGGGTGCGCGTGGAGGTCTTCTGGAACAGCAGGACAATGTTCTTGCCCTCAAGGTAGCGGTGCGGGGTGCCCGTACGCTTGAGGTCCTTGAAGTTCTTGGCAAGGTTGAGCATGTACTCGATTTCCTCGGTGGAGAAGTCGAGCAGACGCAGGAAGCTACGACCGGAGAGGTTAACGCCCATATTGGTTCCTTTCGAAAGTTGGATTCCGTGCATTCTCGGCTTAAAAGCCGAAGGCGAGGTTGTAGGTAACCTCGCAAGACATGAGCCGGCGCGCCGAGCAGATCGGCGCGCCAGCAACTACATCAATTAGATGTCCTCGCGCCAGAACGGCATGCTCATGCAGCGCGGGCCGCCACGGCCACGGGAAAGCTCAGCGGACGGGCAAACCAGAAGTTCGAGGCCCTCTTTGTAGAGAACGTCGTTGGTAACGGTGTTGCGCGCGTACACGCAGATCTTGCCAGGGGCAACGGCCAGGGTGTTGGAGCCGTCGTTCCACTGCTCGCGAGCAGCAGCGATCGGGTCGCCGCCACCGCAGGGGATCAGCTTGATCTGATCGACGCCGGTAGCATCCTCGAGGACATGCTCGAGCGTGTCGACCATTTCCTTGATGTTGACGTCGCCGGGGTTCTTGCCCGGGGTGAGCTCGTACACCTTGAGGGTGCCCATGATGGCGGGATGAATGGTGAACTTATCCACGTCGATCTGGGTGAACACGGTGTCGAGGTGCATCATGGCGCGGTTGTTCGGGATGTCGAAGGCGAGGATGCGATCGACCTTGGAGTCGCTGTTCCAGAAGATGTTCTGGGCCATGACGTCAATGGCGGCAGCCTGGGTGCGCTGGGAAATGCCCACGGCCAGGGTGTGCTCGTTGATGTTGAGGACGTCGCCACCCTCGGTGTGGAAGGCTGCGTCGCGACGGAAGTACAGCGAGACATCCTTGTAGTCGGGGTGATACTTGAAGATGTACTTGCCGTACAGGGTCTCGCGGTTACGAGTGACGGAGTACATACGGTTCAGGCAGACGCCGTTGCCCACAACCGCGAACGGATCGCGGGTGAAGTACAGGTTGGGCATCGGGTCGATGATGAGGTCGGACTCGGAATCGGTGTTCACGAGGGAGTCCAGGGTGGTGGAGCTCACGAGAGGAAGATCGACTTCGGCCTTGGTCAGGCCAGCCATCGTCTTCTTAACGAACTCGAGGTTGTCGGTGATGGAATCGAGCTTCTCACGGACGACCTTGGGCATCTGCTGGCCCTTGATACCGGCCTCAGCGATGTACTGATCCAGGAACTCCTGACGAGCCTCGGGATGAAGATCGAAGACCTCAGCCACGAGCTTCTCGAGGTACAGAACCTCAACGCCCTGATCACGAAGGATCTGAGCAAAAGCGTCGTGCTCCTCCTGAGCGACCTCGAGGAACGGAACGTCGTCGAAGAGCAAGCGCTCAAGCTCGAACGGCGGCAGGTTCAAAAGCTCCTCGCCCGGCCTGTGCAGGCAGACCTTCTTGAGCTGCCCAATTTCACTTGGGACATGCAAGCCTTTCGTCATTTGCCTCCTACCTTTCTTTTAGGGGGCCATTCTTTGGCCCCGCTCTACTAGGCCCCTTCCGCAGGGCCTCGTGGACAATACCGTTATATCCAATTCTGATTCATTTTTACCCCTCACCCCCAAACGGTAGATTAGGGAGGGGGAACGGTATATTTCCATAATTGTTCCTGTTAACGCTTTTACGCGATAAAGCGTTATGACGTGCATTAAAGGAGGATACCTGCATTTTTTTATTTCGTGTGTGTGACTAGATTTGAATAAATATAACTCTCTCCTGTATATCTCCACAATTTATTTCATTCGTTTTCACGCATGATGCTATGCAGATTTTTATCTAATTTATGCACTATTATGATTATCGCAACCGTTTACCTCCCCTCTTATACCGCCTGCGCGGATTATTTTCGATGTGGATGCAAAACTGCCGACCTGTCTTGAGCGAATGGAAACTCGCATCGTTTTATATGAAAAGCCGCCGCCCAAACGATATTGGACGGCGGCTTTGTTTTGCATGGCTTTGTTTGTTGGCGGTACGAAACCTTGCCTGCAAGCAGCACGAGGCCTTGCTTGTTGGCGGAATCAGGGAAGGTTTGACACGTTTTCTGTCAAAAATGAGGTTCGAAATACGTCAAATCCTCCCAGATTGAGCGTGGTAAAGGAACAAATGCTGCAAAGCGCCCAGCAAGAGCTACAGGATCAACAGCGCGGCGGTGCAGATGACCACGCTGGCAACGGCGATGACCACGATGGGCACCAGCGCCCACTTGAGCCACGTGGGGTACTGCACGCGTGCGAGCACCAAACCGGGCAGGAAGACGGCCGTGGGGCTGAACAGATTCGCCAGGCCATTGGCGGCGCAGAAGATGCTGATGATGATCTCAGGCGGGAAGCCGAGATTGGCGGCAAGCGGCCCCAAGATGGGCATGGAGATGGTCGCCAGTGCGGACGTGGACGTGATGACCACCGAAAGACCCAGGTACACCAGGTAGCAAATGGGGCCGAACACCAACGCGGAGGTGCCGGCAAGGGCCTCGGAAGCGCTGTCGAGGATAACCATGTCGAGGCCGGTGAGACCCATGAGGATGGAGATGGCGCGGGACAGGCCGACCATCAAGGCGACGCCGATCATGTCTGCGGCACCGTCGAGGAAGCCGTCGACGATCTCGTTCTCACGCAGACCGCCGAAGATGCCGATCACGATGGCCATGATGAAGAACCAGATGGAAGCATCGTTGAAGTACCACTCGCCAAGCGGGCAGCCGGTGATAAGGCCGCTCCAGGGCATAACCGTCCAGGCCTCTTCAGCCTCATCCCACACGCCACCGGCGGTAAAGATGTCGACACCGAAGTCGCCCCACGGCACGAATCCGCAGATCATGATCACAAAGGACAGACCGAACAGTGCGAGTGCGATCTTGCGCTTCGGGGTGAACTCGAGGTCGACAACGCCGTTTTCCTCAAGCTTGGACCCCTCGCCGAAAGCAGCCTCGGAAGCCTGCTGCTCCTGCAGCGAGAGGATGGTCGAACCCTTGTCACGACGCACCTTATTGGCGTAGCGCAGGATGAAGAACAGCGAGATGGCGTAGGTGACGACCGTCAAGATCACGCCCATGACGATCACGATACCCTGGCTGGCTTCGACGCCCACACTTGCGAGCGCGTCAATTGCCACACCGCAGGCAAACGGATTCACCGTAGAGCCGAGGCAACCGACGCCGGCGCCCAAAAGGACCGTTGCAGTAGCAACCATCGTGTCGAACCCTGCGGAATACAGCGTTGCGGAAAGCAGGGCATAGAACGGAATCGTTTCCTCGCAGAAACCGTAGGTCGAGCCAAGCAGGGCAAAGACGGCCATGATAACGGCGATGAGCAGCGTCTCCTTGCCGTGAAGCGCACGGACGAGTGCGGCGATGCCCGCGTCGAGGGCACCGAGCTTGTTTACGATGCCGAGGCAGCCTCCCAAAATCAGCAAGAAGAGCGACACCTCGATACCGTCGAGAAAGCCGAGAATCGGCGACGCGAGAATGTCACTCACGCTCGCGGCGGTGATGCCAGGGACGAACTGTGCGAGCACAATCGTCGCCACACCCACCAGCAGCGTGATGATGATAAGAAGGGTGTACGAGGAGAGCATGACCTTCTGCTCTGCCTGTTTTCCTTCCTCTGTCTGAGCCATAACAACCTCCAGAACTCGTTTATATGGCATGGATAAGGGTACGCTTCTCTTCACATTATTTCCAATACTTCTATACGTTTTGTTTTATGTGAGAGAAAAACGCCTGCTCAGAAGCACTAAATTATTTTGATGCCAGAGACCGTTCGGCAGGATCGCCGATCAGTGCAAAGGACCCGAAAGCCAGCGCGTGAAAAAGCGAAAGGTTGCGACTGCCGTGCATGAACCCGGCAAGCATGTGCTGGTACGATGCCTTTACGTGAACCACACAAACACGGCGATTTCCATCCGCTATCATGGACAAGTTGCGCGTCAAAAGGCGCAAAGGTAATGTCGATCAAAACGGTGGTGCCAAAACATGGAACAAGCGATGCCATTTCTATATGTGGCAGCTGCCTCCTTCCTCACCACCCTGCTCTGCGTCCCACCCGTACGGCGCCTCGCGTATCGACTGAACGCCATCGACTACCCCTCAAAACGACGCATCAACGTCGAACCCACCCCGCGCATGGGCGGTCTCGCGGTTTTCGCGGGTCTTGCCGCGGCGCTCATCGTTGAGATATACGGCATCAAGCATCTGGGATGGCCCCCCATCCTCATTCCGCACCCCTCCATGACCATCAACTACCCGATGCTCGGCATCGCTGTTCTCGTTATCGTAATAACCGGCGCCGTCGATGATGTCCGCCAGCTCTCCCCCCGGAAAAAGTTGGCAGGTCAGATTCTCGCCGCCTGCATAGCCGCGACGGGCGGCCTGCTCATCGGGCGCGTGGTCAATCCGCTCATCCCGGGAGGAGAGATCGAACTCGGATGGTTCGCCTACCCTATCACGGTGGTGTACCTCGTCGCGTTCACGAACATCATCAACCTCATCGACGGCCTCGATGGTTTGGCAACCGGCATCTCGGGAATCGCCTCGCTGTCCATGTTCTCGTTTGCCATACTCTCCCACCGCGGGGACGCAGCTGCGCTCGCCATCGCACTGTTCGGCGCGTGTCTGGCGTTTTTGCGGTACAACTTTCATCCGGCGAGCATCTTTTTGGGTGACTCGGGCTCGCTGCAGCTGGGATTCGTCCTTGGAACCATTTCGCTGCTCAATGTGAGCCGCACCGCGGCGCTCACGTCGCTCATCATTCCGCTCATCGTGGCAGGCGTTCCCATCATCGACACATTCTCGGCCATCATCCGCCGCATGCGCGCGCATGTGAGCATCGGTCAGGCCGATAAAGGCCATATCCATCACCGCCTTATCCAGGAAGGTTACGACCAGCGTCAGGCAGTGCTGATGATTTACGCCTGGTGCCTGCTGCTTTCACTCGGCGCCATGCTCATCAACCAGGTCAGCGTGGGACCGCGCATCTTCATCTTCATCGCGCTATTCGTTTGCTCGGCATTTTTTGCCACTCGACTGCACTTGTTTGAACCCGTGCTGCGTCACCATTACAATCCCAAGACGCATCGCGATGAGATCGTAACGCCCGAGGATGAGGCATTTGCCGAGGAAGAACGTGCTGCTGCCGCCGCGCACGAAGAGCGGTTGGAGCATTTGGAACAACTCATCCCCGGCAAAAACGAGGATCCGTCATCTCGTGGCCGTGAACATAAGGACGTCCACTAATATATGGATGCGTTTTCGTTACCCATCAGCCATCGGCATATCCGCGCCGAGAAATTGACAAGGAGACATCATGCCCAACGAGCTTAGCTACGAAGTGAGCCTCAAGCGCAGCAACGAGATTCGCGCTGATCTTCCCGCGCATCCCGAGAACTATACGATGCTCACGGGCGATCGCCCCACGGGTCGTCTGCACCTCGGCCACTACTTCGGAACGCTCAAGAGCCGCGTTGAACTGCAGAACATGGGCGTGCGCACCAGTGTTCTCATCGCCGACTACCAGGTCATCACCGATCGCGATTCGACCGATAACATCCAGGACAACGTGTACAACATGGTTATGGATTACCTCGCGTGCGGCCTCAATCCCGATAAGACCATGATCTACACCCATTCCGCCGTTCCCGCATGCAACCAGCTCATGCTCCCCTTCCTCTCACTCGTGAGCGAGGCGCTTTTACAACGCAACCCCACGGTGAAGGCCGAGATGGAGGCGAGCGGCCATGAGCTCACGGGCCTGCTACTCACCTATCCCGTGCACCAGGCATGCGACATCCTGTTCTGCAAGGGCAACGTGGTTCCCGTTGGTCGCGACCAGCTGCCGCACATCGAGCTCACGCGCACCATCGCCCGCAAGTTCAACAACCGTTACGGCGAGGTATTCCCCGAGGTCGACGCGCTGCTTTCCGACACTCCCCTCTTGCCCGGACTCGACGGCCGCAAGATGTCCAAGAGCTATGGCAACGCGATTTCGCTGTCCATGACCGCAGAGGAGACCGCTAAGCGCATCAAGAAGAGCCAGACCGACGGTGAGCGCATGATCACGTTCGATCCCGAGGGGCGCCCCGGCGTCTCCGGCCTGCTCTCTACCGCTGCCATTTGCACGGGCCGCACCGAGGTCGAAATTGCCAAGGAGATCGGCATGGGCGGTTCCGGCCAGCTCAAGAAGTACGTGACTGAGGTTGTCAACGAGTACTTCGCGCCCATCCGTGCGCGCCGCGAGGAGCTCGCACGTGACCTCGACTACGTGAAGGACGTTCTGCACGAGGGCAATCGCCGCGCCAACGAGATCGCCAACGCGACGCTCGCAGAGGTGCAGGAAGCCATGGGAATGGTGTACTAGCAACTCAAACGCATAGTCGAACACTCCCCCAGACCTTACAAGAACATCCCCTCAGGCTCAGCTCTTCGAGAAATCGCCTGAGGGGATGCTCTTCTCTGATGCCATTGTTTGTTTTTACCGCGTTAAGACATTGCGGATCTTCTAATATGCGGAACTCGCTGCGATTTTTTTAAAGACTAAACGAAAACGTATCCATTTCGTGACAGCAAGCAACTGTCCACATGTAATGGCGTATTTAACCTCTGGCCAGGCACATCGTTCAACGCACAGTTCCATGCCGCACACCCGTATATCGTCCGCCGCGAGTTCCGCACGAACAGAAGGCCCCAGTGGGGCCTTCGTCGTGAGCAGGACTACCCGAGCGCCGGATGATATACGGGCGTGCAGCCCGAAAGATAGGCAGCTAGAGCGTCGGATGAAACGCGTTACAGAATCTCGAGCGCTCCGTCTTTGACCGTGAGGCCGATATTGCCCTGGAGCAAATCGTCGATGAGCGTGCCCACAAGCTCAAAGCGCCAGCCCTCACGCAAGGGGCTGCGCTCCGGATGGTCGATGTAGCTCAACAGGCCATCACGCGAGATGATGAGCGACGTCGCCACACCCGAGCGATCGGACACCAGACGGATGAGCGCGTACATGAGGTCGATCACGCTTTCCTGCTCGGGCGTGGGTGTGTGGTGGGCGCGCCCCATGGAAGGCAGGTTCTCTTGGGGACAACGCAAGCCACGGGCGATGGCGTCAAGGGCGACCTGGACATCGCGCTCGCTCAACTGCTCGGTCCCGCGCATGCGGCGGAATCCATCGACCGTCTTCGGGGCGGCTTTGCAAAGTGCCAAGAGCACCTCGTCGGACATAACCCATTTGCGCGGAACGTCGCGTGCCTCGGCGCGCTGCTCGCGCCATGCGGCGAGCTCGCGCGCAACACCCAGTTGGCGGCGTGTGCAGGAACTGATGCGCTTGACCCGTTTGAACGCCTGACGAGGGTCGGTGTGGTAGTGCTCGGGGCTCGTCAACACGCGAATCTCGTCGCGGACCCACGCCGTGCGACCGAGCGCGCGAAGCTTGTCGGCAATCACGGGGTACGCCTGAATGAGATAGCGCACGTCGTCGAGGGCATACTCGATCTGCTTGGGTGAAAGCGGGCGACGCAACCAATCGGTCAGAGACTCCGTCTTGGGAAGCGTCACATTGCAGAACGCATGAACCAGTCCGTTGTATGACACCTGCGAACGCTCGCCCAAAAAGCCCGCGGCGACCTGCGTGTCAAAGATGGGCGTGGGCAGGACGCCGAGCGTATGGTCGAGCACTTCCATGTCCTGCGAACAGGCATGGAACACCTTGAGCGTATTCACGTCGGCCATGAGCTCGGCCAACGGCGTCAAATCGTCGATGGCCAACGGGTCGATGGCGACGCACTCGTCGGGCGTTGCCACCTGCACCAAACAGAGCTTGGCGTAGTACGTGCGCTCACGCAGAAATTCAGTATCGACCGCGACCACGGCATACGTGCGCGCGCGACGACAAAAGGCGACAAGGTCCTCGTTTGTGGAGATGTACATCAGTCTCCCGGTGGTTGAAAAATCCGCTGAAAACACGGGTAGGATTACAAACGTTGTTAACTATACTCGGCTTTGCTCGAACAGGGAACTCACTATGCGCTGCCTCATTATTCACAATCCCGCCTCCGGCCCCCGGTCAGACGAAATCTTCGATTTCTCACGTGCCCTTGCAGAAGCAGGTGACGAGGTCGTTATGCGCTTTATCGGAACCGGCATGGAGCCATGGGACGCCACGAAGGACGTGCGCATGTTCGACCGTGTGGTGGTTTCGGGTGGCGACGGCACCATTTCCAACGTGCTCGACTGCATCCGCGACAGTCATGTTCCCGTGCTCGTGTTCCCGTCGGGTACCGCCAACCTCTTCTTCAACAACATCGGCAACGCGCCCGAGGCCGCGGCGCTCGCCAAGGCGTGCCGCGAGGGTCGCACCAAGTGCGTCGACATGGGAGAGCTGTATTGGAAGGACGAGGCGGACGAAACGCATCGTCACGGCTTCATTATCATCGCAGGTACGGGATTTGATGCCGACATCATGCACAAGGCGGAGGCGAACAAGGCCGACATGGGCGAGGTCGCCTACTTCCTCTCTGCACTCGCCACGCTCCAGCCCACCGTCGCCCACTTCACCATCGAGCACGATGGCGTTGTTGAGGAGCTCGATGGCATCGGCTGCATGGCGGGAAACACCGCCGTTATCCAAAACGAAATCAACCTCTTCCCCGACTGTCGCATGGATGACGGCCTGCTCGACATCGCGGTGATCCAACCGGTGAAAACCGTCGAACTCCTTCCCACGCTCGTGGCGGGCATCCTCAATCCCGTTGGCAAGGGGCTTGGCCGTCCGCAGTTCACCATCATCCAGACCAAAGAGGCGAAGATCACCTGCACGCCCTCACTTGGCATGGAATTCGACGGCGAGCTCATCCACGGTAGCTCCAATGTGTTCGGTGCACGCGTCTTACCGCAATGCCTCGACGTCATCGTGGACGACTTCGCGAAGCTCTAACACAAAACGTTCCGCTGCACGATGTATGGTGCGCCGACACGCGCAATATCGCCGCGTCGCCGTGCATCGACCCCATCGCACACCTGAAACACCTCAGCGCGCCTGAAACGAAACGGAAATATGCCCGCCCTCAGTGTAGAGGGCCACACTCCTGTGTTATAGTTCCCCCCAAGCGGAGCACTCTAGCGTGATGGAGTGCTTCTCAGACACACCGCATTTCGCGCACACGAAAGGAGTCACCAGCATGAAAACCAACGTAACCCTTTGCAACAACTGGTGGCGTTCTTTCCGTTTTGCCGGTCAACGGTGAGTCCGTCCGTACTCCATTTGTTACGCATGGCCCCCGTTTGACCGGGGGTCTTTTTATGTTTCCACCTTCTCTTGAGAGGAATTGCCATGTCACAGAACACCACCCCTTCCGGTCAGGCCCGCACCGTCATCACCGAAACGCACAACGGACTTGACGTGCGCCACCTCGTCTTGCTCGCCGTCCTGCTCGCCGCAGGCTTCATCCTCAACTTCACCGTCGGTAAGGCGATCACCACGATTTCCGGCGGTGCCATCGCCCCTGAGTTCATCATCTCCGCCTTCTGCCTTACAATCCTCGTGATCCGTCCCGATATGGTGCAAGCGCTCATCATCGGCCTCATCTCCGCCGCCGTCATCCAAATCACCACCACCTCCCCCGGTATCGATTTCCTGGCCGAAGGCATCGCCGCCGTCGTCATGGCGCTCATCGTCAAGGGCGGCATGGGAACGCCTGCCGAGCGCTTCATCCCCGTGGTGGGCACGTTTGTGACCACGTTCCTCTCGGGTTGCATCTTCATGGTGGTCAAGATGGCCATGATGGGTTTTGCCACCGAGCTCGCCGCCGTCATGATGCCCGTCGTCGCGCTGACCGCCGTGTTCAACGCCTGCCTGGTCGGTGCCCTGTACCTGCCCATCAAGCACGCACTCAAGATCGCATAACGCCATGGAACCCATCATCGAGCTCGATCGCGTCTCGTTCACCTATGCAGACGCGGACGTCTGTTGCCTGCGCGACATCACCCTCGCCATAGATGAGGGGACGTTTGTGGGAATCATCGGCCCATCCGGCGCGGGCAAGACAACGCTCACACACGTATGCTCCGGAGCCGTACCACATCATTTTTCGGGAAAGTTCTTCGGCGCCGCCCGCGTGGCGGGCATGGATACCTGCACGGTTTCTCTCACCGATATCGCTCGCGTGGTGGGATCGGTGCTGCAGGACATCGACGCCCAAATGGTCGCCTCCGTCGTTGAGGACGAGCTGCTGTTCGGTCTCGAGAACTTTGGCGTCGCGCACGACCAGATCGAAGCACGCATCTCAGGCGCGTTCGACGCCATCGGCATCGCCGACCTGCGCCAACGCGAAATAGCCACGCTCTCCGGCGGCCAGAAGCAGAAGGTGGCTATCGCCGCGATCCTGGCGCTCGAACCACGCGTCCTCGTACTCGATGAGCCCACGGCCGCCCTTGACCCTGTGAGCGCCCGCATGGTGTTCGAGGTGCTCCGCACCATCAACCAGACGCGCGGCATTACGGTCGTCATCGTCGAGCAGGCCGTGGCGTTGCTCTCCGAGTTCTGCAATCGCGTCATCGTGCTCGACCAAGGCACGGTGGCGCTCGACGGCACACCGCACGAGGTTTTCGCGCATGCCGAACAACTACGTCGCATCGGCGTCGACGTTCCCCGAACCGCCCGTATCTCGAATAGCCTCGCCACCGCGGGGCTCATCCCCACGTGCGAGCCCTGCCTGAATGTCGATGAGGCATACAAGCTCGTTTCGTCCCTCATTAACCCACAGAAATCTGGCGCGCGCACCTCAAACGTACACCAGCCGATCGACGATGAGCGCGGCCGCTCACCGCACGCACCGCGCGTCGAATTAAACGCATCGCCCGTCGTCGAAGTCCGCAACGTCTCTTTCTCCTACGCAAACGGCGGCGCTGCCGTGCACGACCTCGAGCTACACGTGGCACCCGGCGAGATCGTGGGCATCGTGGGGCAGAACGGCGCGGGCAAAACCACGCTCACCAAGCTGCTGAACGGCCTGCTCAAACCGGAACGCGGCACCGTGGCGATTGCGGGCAACGATACGAACACTACTCCCGTATCGACCATTGCCCGCCATGCGGCAACCCTCTTCCAAAACCCCGACCGACAGCTCTGCCGCAACACCGTGCTCGAAGAGGTCGCCTTCGGCCTTGAGCTGCAAGGTGTTTCGTCCACAGAAGCGCAGCGGCGAGCACAGGCGGTCATCGAGCGCTTCGGCCTTCCCGCAAACGAAGCGCCATTCAGCCTTTCACGCGGACAGCGCCAGATGGTGGCGCTCGCAAGCGTGGTTGTCATGGAACCGCAGGTCGTCATCCTCGACGAACCCACCAGCGGACTCGATTACCGCGAATGCATGACCGTAATGGAAACTGTGCGCGACATGGCCCAAAATGGAAGCGCCGTGGTGCTCGTCTGCCACGATATGGAAGTCGTCAGCGATTTTGCCCAGCGCGTCGTCGTGATGGCGCAGGGCCGCATCTTGGGCACAATGCCCACGCACGAGGCGTTCCGCAATACCCAACTGATGGAAGCGGCCCATATCGCCCCGCCGCAGGTCATCGCGCTTTCCGAGCGCCTATCGCGCGGCGTCTCCCCGACCTTTGCGGGAATTGCCGAGGTTTCACATCTCGTCGGGCATGTTATGGAGCTGGTGCGCCATGAATAACGTCATCGATTATGTTCCCGGTACCACGGTGCTGCATCGCCTGAACCCCGTTGTCAAGCTGGTGCTTGCCGCCGCCATCATCGCGGCAACACTTCTTGCCAACAGCTGGTTCGCACTCGTGGGGCTCCTCGTGCTCACCCTCGCCCTGGGAGCGTACGCGGGCACGCTCTCGCGCCTTAAGGGGTTGCTCGCCATGCTCATCCCCGTTGCACTCATCATGCTGATCCTGCAGGTCATATTTGTTCGAACGGGTGAGCCCGTGCTCGTTGTCGCCACCACCAATGGCCTTGCGACGGGAGGGCGCGCGTGCCTGCGCTTGATCGGCATCGCGCTTCCCCTCGTGCTCGTGCTCACGGTTACGCGCCTTACCGACCTGGCGAATGCCTGCGTGGAAGTTCTGCATCTCCCCTACCGCTACGCTTTCACGTTCACCACGGCCCTGCGATTCGTCCCCGTGTTCACGCAGGAGATGCAGGCGATTATGGAGGCGCAGACCGCGCGCGGCGTCGAGTTTGACACGCGCAACCCCTTCAAGAAGCTCTCGCTCATGCTGCCCATCTGCATCCCGCTTTTGGTGACCTCGGTGGGTAAGACCGATGCAGCCGCCCTCGCGGCCGAGCAGCGCGGTTTTTATCTGCGTACACGCGAGAGCTCGTACAAGCGCTATCCCATTACCGCGCTCGACTTCGCTGCGCTGGCATTCTGCGCGATGCTCGTCGTTTTGGGCATTGTGATGTAAGGTAGGACTCGAACACGCCGAACTATCACGATGGGAACCCCATGTTAGCTATTACCGATGAGCGTATTTTGACCGGTTTCGAACGCGCACGTAACCGCGTGGTAACGCTGCGCGCCAATACGCTCAAAACGGATGCGGGCACCGTCGCCGCGGCACTGGACCATGCGGGTATCGCCTATGAACGCGTACCGTGGTATGCAGATGCCTTCGTCATTACCGAGGAACGCGAGCGCGCAATCTGGGAACTCGACATCTACAAAACAGGTTCGGTATATCTGCAGAGCCTCTCATCCATGCTGCCGCCGCTGATCTTGCAGCCGCAAGCAGGCAAGGACATCCTCGACATGTGTGCAGCGCCGGGTGGTAAAACTTCGCAGATCGCCGCCCTCACTCACAACGCCGCTCATCTCACGGCCTGCGAGATGAGCGCCCCCCGTGCCGAAAAACTCGCCTACAACCTCGAAAAGCTCGGCGTCGCCAACGTCAACGTCATGCGCACGGACGCACGGCGTTTGGATGAGTTCTTCAGCTTTGACCAAATCCTGCTCGACGCTCCCTGCACGGGTACCGGCACATTCCGCGCCGGTGACGAGAAAGCGGAACGGCGCACTACCCCGCAGCTACTTGCCAAGGTAACCAAATCCCAAAAGGCACTGCTCGATCGTGCGCTCACTGTGCTCAAGCCCGGGGGAACGCTCGTGTACTCAACGTGCTCCGTGCTGTGCGAGGAAAATGAAGATCAGGTGCGCATGGGCCTCAAACGCCATTCCGACTGTGAGATCATCCCACTGGCGCTCAGCGAGGCAGCCACGGCTTCTGAGGACGATGCGAGCGACGATGACTGCGCACCCAAGCCCATCGTGCTTGCGGGAGCCGACGCGGGAACGTTTGCCATTCCCGACCTCCGCAACACCTTACCCGGAACGCTCACCGTGGCACCGACCGAATACTATGAGGGATTCTTCGTCGCGGCCATCCGCAAGAAGGAGCGTACGCGCGGCAAGCGCTAGGCGCCGTCACCGCAGACGCAAGTTTTAGGTTACAGACGGCTATAGCCGCCGGCCGATGAAACACCAGCGGTCAAAGGAGCCGACAGCTGAAACCCCCAGTGCGATTACTTTTTGAAGTGAGCGGGCGCGTCCTGCTTTTCCACACGGGCAACCTTTGCCTGTTTTTCGGAGCGCTTTTCCGCACGACGGTCCTTCATGGCCGTGATGCCCAGATAAATTAGGGCAGCAACGGCGATTGCGCCCACAATCAGCAGCACGGGTGCCAACACATCGAACATACCCATCGATCGCATGTCACTCCCCTTTCAAAACAACTCGTTTTCTTCTCGACGGCAAAGCATAGCAGATTGAAGGCCCCTCCCTCTCGCCATTGCACATCCCCCGCAAAACCCAAACTCATGGAGAGCGCATGTTCGCTCCGCATCATGCTTGAGCGCGCGCACGTTGGGTACAATTCCCCCATTCATTTCGTTCCAAGGATGGGTTATGAACAACGACACGATCATCTCGACCGCAGCCCAAGACTACCCCGACCCGCGCCCCGATGCGATTATGGCAGATACAACGCCTATGACGGACAAACCAACCACGACAACTGACATCGATGCGTCAATGGGCGCCACGTCGCAAGCAGAACCCGTGTCTAACCTCGAATCGACACCCGTCGATAAGGGTGCAAACGCTTCCTCCCCTTCGATTGAGCGCGACGCCTCGGCTGCTGAATTCGAGCCCGGCGACTCCTTAGACGATCCCATTGCGGTTGCAGCGGAAGTCCCTGGAAGCATCGAGGCCACTATCGATTTCTCCGAGGTTGAGCTTGCCGACGAGTTCGCCGAGAAGCCCATGGCGGTCACGCCGGGCGGGTTGCTGCCCATGGAACCCTCACCCATCGAGGGCCGTTTGCGCAAGGCGCCGCTGCGCGTTCCCGAGGAACTTGAGGATTGCGGTGGCTTCACGCTGTTCGGACGCCGTATCAAGTCGTTGCTCTATACCACTGACGTTGCTGTGATCCGCAACTCGAACGCCGACGCCATCTTTGCCGTCTACCCCTTCACCGCGCAACCCGCCATCACGCAGGCGCTGCTCACGGCATCCGAAGCACCCGTGTTCGTGGGCGTGGGCGGCGGCACGACCACCGGCAAGCGTTCAGTGCAGCTCGCTGCCGTGTCGGAAATGCAGGGCGCTGCGGGCGTTGTGGTGAACTCCCCCGCCCCGCCCGAGCTTATCGAGCAAATTTGCGGCATCATCGACATCCCCGTCATCGCGACCGTCGTGCGCTGCGATGCCATAGCGCACGCCAAGGTGAAAGCGGGAGCCAAGATCTTGAACGTGGCGGCCGGCAAAGACACGCCCGCTGTTTTGCGCGAGCTGCGCGCGAGCTACCCCAACCTGCCGCTCATCGCCTCGGGCGGACGTTCGTCACTCTCCGTGCGCGAGACCGTGGCCGCCGGCGCCAACGCGGTGATTTGGACACCCCCTTCGGCTCAGCAGCTTCAGGCAGAGATGATGCGCCGTTACCGTGACGCCGAAACCACGCCAGAAGTACCCATCCTCGACCCCGTTGCCGCGGCGGACATGAACCCGCTCGAAAGCGCACCCGCCGACGTCCCGCTTCCCGACGAGGCGATCGCCAACGCAACCACGCGCGGACGCCGCAGCCCATTGCGGGGTGGTTTGCACCAGCACTTCTTCAGAGGCAAACGCGAGTAGCGGCGCTGCACGCCAAAAGACACTCTGTGCATTCAAGGGCGTCATGCGCACTGACGGAATTGCGTACTCTGTTGAAGGAAAACAAAACGAGGGCCCGTTTGGACCCTCGTTTTTGTTGCATGTAAAACTGCGAGAATCGGACATTTGTCCGTAAGCGGGACCTTAGCCCGCTCAACCCGCCGAACCTACTGCCTGCCGGCGTCCAGGAAACGACGGCGACTTAAAAAGTTATACCAGGTCACGAAGAACGTGGAAATGGGCTTCATCACCATCGTTCCCACATTGAGCATGCCCACGCCGATGAACATGTACAGGTCGTTGAGACCCAAGCCCACGGCGGCGAGCAGTGCGAAGATCGTGAACTCGCGACGGCGGCTCATATCGTCCTTGCGCTCGAACACGTACTTCATCGACAGGCCGTAGTTAAAGACGATCGAAGCGGCAAACGAGATGGTCGTCGCCAGAAGATAGTTCATATGCATAGAGTGAAGCAGATACGCGAGCAGCACGTACTCAACCGCGAGGGACGCAAATCCCACGAGGGCGAACTTGACGAATTGCTGGGTGCCCGGACGAGCCAGAACAGCGCGCATTGCTTCACCTCCAACCTTCGATGCAATACAGCCTGCGCATACGCACAAAACTGCTCAATAATACAATGCGCGCACCTAAAACATAAGGTCATGCACAGGAACTATACGAATGAGCCACATTAGGCGCTCTTCTTGCGGCTCTTAACGACCAAAACCGCTACAACGGCGACCACTGCGACGGCAACGCCACCCGCAATCAAGCCCGAGTTATCGGAAGTGGAATCCGCATCCGTCGCGTCCTCCCCATCCGTGCTGGCTGTTGCATCGACCTGAGGCTGCTCCCCAACCGTCGGCGCCTCGCCATTCGCGTAATACACGAGCTCGATGGCGTCGCCGTCCTGCAGCTCGTAACCACTCACGCCCACCGACGCCATCTCGCCATTCACCAAGAACGACCAATAGCTGTAAGGTTCGGTGTCGGTTCCCTCAAGCAACATGCCATCAGGAGACGTGATGGACTGGACGAAGATACCGTACTCGGAATCCTGCGCGTCATACGTGCAGCCCGCCTCGTCGAGCGCGGGCTTGAAAGCGTCCCACGCAGTGGCGCCTTCGGCAAACTCGCTGGTAACGGGACCAACCCAGGTAACCCCCATCGGTTGCGGGTCGTCCGCGTTTTCGACTCCCACTACGGAGACGGTCACCTTTCCCGCCGCGTCTTCGGCAAACACCGCAGGAACGGCCACACCGCACGTCATCACAAGTGCGATGAACAGCGCCGCGACGGTAGCGCGAACACGGGCGAACCATGCCGTTTTGTTTACAGATACATCGACCATATCTGGTCCCTTCTATCCAGGGCCTACGGGCCACATGCCCGCGTAGATGGGAGAAGATCCGACTTGTCAGCGTCCGCTCACGTTCCACATCATCAGGGAAACGCGCATTGCGGCACACGAGTTACGGTTACTGGTATAGCCGGGGATTCGCACCCCGATTCCACTGCAGATGAGCCTACTTTAAGGTTCAACTACGTGCTTTCGCACCACCATCTCGGCCAAACTAGCCGTACATCCTATCAGAGGTTCAAAGCAACGTCCATGCAGGTAGATAGGGTAAAATAAGAGCAATCTCGTCTCCCCTCCCCAACTGGGCACTTAGGGGAACTCTCACCTTAAAGATGAACTTGAAACTTCAAAACTGTTTCACATTTCCTCATAACCGCAGGTAGTTGAAGCTTAAACCTTCAACTTGAACCTTAAAGAATCTCTAACCTTCAAGTTGAACTCTAAACTGGTGGTATCATTCCTTTCGTCAAAGGTAGGCAAGCAGACGAGGATTTACATGGACGCACATCCAAGGCTGCACGCTACGTGGCGCACCACTGCCGCCGCCCGTCTTATTGCGAGCGCTGGCGTTACGGTTGCGATCGCAGCAAGCGTGTTGTTCCCCGTCCCGGCTAGAGCAATCACATCCCAAACCGAAGCCAAGCTCACCGAGACCCAGGAAAAAGTTGAAGAGACCGCCGCGACCTATGATAAGGCCGTCAAGCAGCTCTGCGACCTCGAAGAGCAGGCCAGCGAGAACGAGGCCCGCATCGCGGAGATCGAAGCGGAACTCCCCAGTGCACAGGACAAGGCAAGCCGCGCCATGCGTGACCTGTACAAGCAGCAGAAGGGCACCAATGTCCTGATGAGCTTCATGCTGAGCACGCAGAGTCTCGACGAGCTCCTTTCCACCATGAAGTACATGGGCATGGTTCAGGATGCCAACGTTGAGGCCCTCGAGGAGCTTAACGACATGCAGGCTGAACTTGAGAGCGAAAGGACCGAGCTCGCCACTGCGCGCGCCCAGGCCGAGCAGGAAAAGCAGGCTGCAGAGGAGGCTCTCGCCGAGGCGCAAAAACTTCGCGAGGAGGCTCAGGCTCAGGCCGACGCAGAAGCCGCAGCCGAAGCTGCCGCACTCCAGGAGGCAGCGGCCGAACTTGGAACCGACGTCGGTTCCATCCCCCAACCCGATAACGGCGCCGTCGACTGGAACGTCGATCAGGACACCTTCGTATCGCAGTGGGCACCGCGTATCGACGCATATCTCGCAGGTTCCCCGCTCGAGGGCCAGGGCACCACGTTTGCCACGGCCGCTTGGAAGTACGGTGTGGACCCGCGTTGGTCCCCCGCCATCTCCAACACCGAGAGCTCCAAGGGTCGTCACTGCTTCAAGCCGCACAATGCCTGGGGCTGGGGCAGCGCGAGTTGGAGCAGCTGGGAAGAGGCCATCGACGCCCACGTGTCCGGCCTTGCCCGCGGCTATGGCTACACCATCAGCGTTGCCAACGCCAAGCGCTACTGTCCGCCCAACTGGTTCAACTGGTACAACAACACGCTGTCCGAGATGAACCGCATTTAGCAAACACTAGATCAGGCGATTCGAAAAACGAGGCTCCTTTGGGGCCTCGTTTTTTTATTGCCGTTACAACCAAATGACCGAATCCTGTGAAGGAATTGAATATCCTAGTATTTTGATAGGCAATGGGTACCATATGACCAGCAACGCATGCCAATCACGGTGTGCGTGAAACTCATTGGAGGCAACCATGAGCATCTTCAGCAAATTCAAGACCCTGTTCCATGCAACAGACGATACCAAGATCCCCGTGCCCGCCCTGTTCGCAACCCGCAGCGATACGATCTACGCCCCGATCTCCGGCATGCTTGTCAGCCGCAAAGAAATCAACGACGAGGTAATCGCCGAGGGCATGCTCGGCGAGGGCTACGGCATTCTGCCTGTGGGCAACATCATCTACGCGCCGGCAAGCGGACGCGTGGATATGACCACCGTTACCAACCACTCCATCGGTCTACTCGCCTCAAATGGCGCAAAAGTGATTATTCACGCAGGTATCGGCACCGTTGCAATGGACGGCAAGGGCTTTACCCGTTACGTCGAGATGGGAGATACCGTCACGGCAGGTCAGCCGCTCCTGAGCTTCGACATCGCCGCCATCAAGGAGGCGGGATACGACGAAATCGTAACCTGCGTGATCAGCAATCCGCAATCGCTTGAAGAAGTGCATTTAGTCGGTTCGTCCAACACCCTGCTGGGTGGACGCCCCCTCGTCAAGGTCGGCGACCCGCTCATGGTCACCGAATGATGCTGAGCGGTCATTCGACCTGAATTCCTACTCAGATCGAACGCCTGCTCAGCCTGAGCTTTTACTGAATATCGGCATCGTCTTCGGCCTGTTCTTCGACATCAAACGCGGACTCAAACCCGTCCGCTTCACCTTCCTCGCTCATGAGCAACAGGGGTCGGGTGCTTTTGATGGAGTCGAGCAGGCCGCTTGCCGCGTCGGTCACACGCTCGACCGTCGCCGTTTTGGCAAAGGTCTTAAACACGTCTTTGATGAAGTCGCGCAAATCGGGATCGAAGGTGTCGGCGGCGTCGAGCATGAGCGGTAGGCTGGTCTTGAAATCCGCCGCGATATCACCGAAGCGATGGGCACCCGTGACACCGATGACGTAGAACAGCGCGTCGACAAAGCGCTGACGATCCTCGAGCGGATACTTGTCCATCCAAGCGTCGAGCGTCGTGTTGAAGTACCGCGAGGAGGCACTGTAACCGTCCACGCGAACAAAATCACATGCATCCACGTCGACGTGCCACAAAAACGGATTGTGCTGCAGCATCGAGAAACCGTCGCTCTCCACAATCACGCATTCGCATGCCGGGTCCTCGGAAAGCACCTGACCGATGAGCGAAGAGCGAGGCGTCGTCTTTTCCATAAGCGGCAGCAACCGTTGATACTCCTCCCGCTCCACGAACGTGCGGTGAAAACCCGGACCATCATGGGAGAAAACGCGCTGGACGCGAGCGCGATGTTCGGGCTTGCACATGGCAACGGCATACGCCGCCAAGTTACCGCCCTTGGAGTGACCGCCCACATAGAGCGGACCATCGGTTACCTGCGCCACTTCGTTAAGGTAGCGCGCGGCCTCGACCTGCGCGGGCACGGGATTGAGGAAGGTCATGTTGAAATCTTCCTTCCATCCCACAATCGTGGAGTCCGTTCCGCGAAACGCCACATAGGAAGCGCCCGTGGGCAGACGAAACGTCATAGCGGCGAACTGTTCCTCGGCACCCATATCGGTCTTGAACCGAAACTCGCACAGGCGCACGGTTCGAAACCGCGGGCTCGCACAGACGGCAAACAGCAGCTCGCGGCTTCCGACGGGGTCCCAACTCGTACCGAACATGTTGTCGAATTCCTCGGCGCGAAGCAGATCGGAAAGAGCGATGCCCTCGGAAAAACACGCGGCATCGAGCGAAGAACCGATATGCGCGTAGGCGAGCCATGAGAACACCAGGCTATCCACGCTGCACAGCGGGCGCTCCTCAAAGGTATCCATCCGCTCGCGCACATAGGTGAGGAAGTTGATGGGGTCGCTGTCCTTGGACTTGTCCTTTACGATCAAGCCTTTAAGCCCTTTTTCGCTTTTCTCGTCCGCCACGAATCCCCTATCCCAGCATCGTCTTGTTCGAACCGCCGAACCATTCTACGCCAACAAAATCGGGCCGAGAACCGCATTCGCCTCGACCCGATTTATATAACACGCTATGACATAAACGCGGCGGCACGTTCAAAGAGCCGCCGCACAGCTTTATCCCAAAATGCCCGCCTGCTCAATAGCTGCAACGGCCTTCTCTAGCCCCTCAGGCGGCAATACGAGTGCCATACGAACATACCCCTCACCATGGGGCCCAAAGCTCGCACCCGGGGTCACAATCACACCTGAGCGCTCCATGAGCTCTTCGCAGAACGCCACGGAATCCGTACGACCGCCGGGAAGCTTAACCCACACGAACATGGAGCCGTGCGCGTTGGGACGCTCCCAACCCAAGCGCTCAAGGCCGTCGCATAGGGCATCGCGGCGCTCCTGGTACTTGAGGCGCTGCTCCTCCACCGCGTCAAGCGGACCGGTGAGTGCAGCGATGGCGGCGCGCTGTAACGGGAAGTACATACCGAAGTCGATCTGACCGCGAAGCTTCGAGAATGCCGCCACCACGTCGGGACGGCCGACCAAAAAGCCGATGCGCGCGCCAGTGACGTTGAAGGACTTGGAAAGCGAGAAGAACTCGACGCCCACCTCGAGCGCACCGGGATGCGCCAGGAACGTTCCGCCCTTGGGGCCGTCGAACACGATGTCCGAGTAGGCGTTGTCATGCACGATGAGCAGGTCGTGCTCGCGCGCAAACGCGATGATCTCGTCGTAGAGGGCGTCATTTCCCACCGAACCCACGGGGTTTGCAGGCAACGAGACGATCATGTACTTGGCTCGATCAGCGACCTCGGGGTCGATGCCGGCCACATAAGGGAGGAAATCGTGCTCAGCGTCGAGCGGATAGTACGCGAGCTCGCCGTCGGCGATCTTGACGCCCGCCTCGAACACCGGATAGCACGGATCGGGCACCAAAACGGTATCGCCCGGGTTGAGCAGCGCGAGGCCCAGATGACCCACGCCCTCCTGGGTGCCATTGCAGGAGGCGACCATGTCGGGCGTGATGCCCTCAACGCCAAAGCGGCGCTCGTAGTAATCGCACACGGCCTGTTTGAGTTCGGGCAGGTCACGCAGCGAGTACTTCCATTCAGCGGGGTCCTGTGCGGCGGTGGTAAGCGCTTCGACCACGTGAGGATACGGCGCGAAATCCGGCGTACCCACGCTCAGGTTGTAGATGGTGCGCCCCGCCTCTTCGAGCGCCACGCGCTTGGCATTGAGCGAGGCGAAGATTTCGTCACCGAAGCGATTGAGTCTATCTGAGAATTCCATTTCGGACCTTTCCGTTGATGCGAACCCGTCCATTATGGCACGACCATACGCGAGAGAGTCGGCAACACGGCCTCATATTGACAGAACGGAAACGCCGCGCCATGCTCCAAGCACGACGCGGCACCCCTCTCACCTCGCGGAACAGCGCGAGGAAAAGTTGTCTGTCGGAGATCGAACGAGCTTGCCGCCCCTTCAGCCTAGCGGACCTGGCGAATCGCGATACCCTTCTCGTATTCCGCGACGTGAGCGAAATCTCCCAAGCCAGCGCACTCGACCACGTTGGCACCTGTCGCCATGGAGCGACGCAGGGCATCCTCTACACGGTCGCAATCGTCGAACCAAATCGAAAGGAACGCGGCAAGCGATGAATCGCCCGCGCACACCGTGGAGAGCACCTTGACGTCAAACGTGCGGTTGGCAAACCACAGGTGCTCGCCGTTCGAGAAATACGCACCGGCTCCGCCCAGCGTGAGCAGAACGTTTTTGGCACCGCGCTCATGGAGCTCGGCCATAGCGGCAACAACAGATTCGTCATCGCCCGCCTGGACGTCGATGCCGAAGATATCGTGCAGCTCATCATCGTTTGGCTTGATAAGCAGCGGATGAAGGGCAAGCAGGTCTGCCAGCTGGGGGCTTGAAATGTCGAGCACGAACTCAGAGCCCGCAGCAACGACGCGCTCGATAACGGTGCGCAAAAAGCCCTCGGAGGTGTTTGGCGGCAGCGAGCCCGAAATCACGAGGCAGTCGAGTTCTTCCAAGCCACTTACCAGGTCGAACATCGCCTGCTCGTCCTCGGAGGTGATGGCTGCGCCGGCATTTACCATGTTGTACTCGACGTCGTCGCCGGCGTTGAGGAACACGTTGATGCGCGTAATGCCCTCGGTCCACACGGGATAGACCTCGACGCCCAACTCACGCGCGCCTTCCACGATAAAGCGACCGGAGAACCCGGCGAAAAAGCCGAGAATGGCCGTGGGAACACCGTAATGGTCCAAGGTAAACGAGACGTTGAGTCCCTTGCCGTTGGGAGTATACACCGCATCGCGCGTACGGGTAACCGTGTTGGGTTTGAGTCCCGAACAGGAGATGTTGTAGTCGATGGTCGGATTGGCCGTGAGCGTGTAAATCATGGAATACCTTTCCGCGTGGATCGCAATCTAGGGCCGACTCGTATCGGCATCCGTCACTCAATTCCCGAACGAGCGCAAAGACGGCGACGCGAACCGTCGCGCCGCCGTCAAAAGGCGAATCGTTACACCAAACGCTCGTTGATGATCCGAGCGATCTTCGCGGGATCGTCCTGCGCCTTCAGGGCAGCACGGAAGTCATCGTCCATGAGAGCCGTGGCAATCTTGGAGAGGATCTGCAGGTGCGTGGTACCGGCCTCAGCATCCGGCACGAGCAGTGCGATGGCACAATTCACTGCAGCACCATCCAGGGTGTCCCACTCGGCAATACCATCGGATGCTTTGATGACCACGACAGCAGCCTCTTTAACTGCATCGGTTTTGGCATGCGGAATGGAGAAGCCGTCGGTCATGCCCGTGGTTCCCTCAGCCTCACGCTTGAGGAAGGCGTCGAGCAGCAAATTTGCGTCATCGGCGATGCCAGCCTCGACGGCGTGATTGGAGATGAAGCGAAGCGCCTCGTCGCGATTTGCGAACTGCTGATTGCAGAACACGTTGGAAGCCTTGGCAAAGCCCTCGTCAGCCTGCTCAGGAGCCGCATCAACGGCAGCAGCAACAGCAGGAGTCTCGACGGCCTCGACGACAGGAGCCTCAGCCTGAGCGGCCTGCTTCTTGGTCCAGTCGTACTTCTTGAACATGACGAACAGGAGACCACCGACAACAGCGCCGATGGCGATGGCGAGCACCCACATGGCGCCGCCGTCGACGACGGGCAGGACCAGGAAGCCACCGTGAGGTGCCGGGTCATGAACGCCGAAGAAGATGGTGAGGATAGAAGCGATAGAGGAACCGATCATCATGATGGGCATGACGGGCCAGATATTCTTGGTCATGAACGGGATGGCGCCCTCGGTGATGTGGGTGCAACCCAAGATGAAGTTGACCAGACCGGCGTCGTGATCTTCCTGGCTGAAGTACTTCTTGCCAACGACGACGGCGAAGGTGGTGATCAGCGGCGGAACGATGCAGGCAGCGGAGACGGCGGCCATGAAGTTGGTGCCGAAGTTGTAGGTAGCGGTACCCACGCCAGCCTCGAGAGCGGTGCCGAGCAGGAAGGTGCCCGTGGTGTAAGCGGCCTTGTTGACCGGGCCACCCATGTCAAAGGCGCACATGCAGCCGATGGCAAGACCGAGCACGATAGGACCGGAAGTGGACAGGCCCTGCAGGAAGTCCATCATGGCCTGGTTGACGGCGGCCATGGGACCGGAGATGCCGAGCATAACAAGGCCGACGATAGCGGTCGAGCACAGCGGATACAGGAAGATGGCCTTGAGTCCGTTCAGGCTCGCAGGAATCTTGGAGAAAGCCTTCTCGAGCAGCAGGATGACGTAGCCAGCGAGGAAGCCGCCGACGATGCCACCGAGGAAACCGAAGCCCACGCCCGCGCCACCGGCGTCGATGAGGCCGGTTTCAGCGTTCACGGGCAAGCCGTTGATGGCGATCATGCCGGCGACGAAACCGGGAACGAGCGCCGGGCGCTTACCGATGGACTCGGCGATGTAGGCGGAGAGCACGGGAACCATGAGGCCCATGGCGGTACCGCCGATGATCTTGAGCATGGCCGCGAAGCTGTTGTAGTCGGCGGCCGTGGAATCGAAGGACGTGATGCCCCACAGGAACGACACCGCGGTGAGCACGCCACCGGCGACGACAAACACGAGCATGTGGGAAACGCCGTTCATCAGATGCTTGTAGAGCTGGTGTCCCAGGGTCTCCTTCTCCTCGGGAACGTCCTCGACGACTGCCGTAACAGCAGAGGCGTCGCCCTTGGCGGCCAAAGCGCGCTCGATGAGCGCGTCAGCGGCCTCGACGGAAAGAGCCTTGGAAACGCCCACGGAAACCATGGGCTTGCCCGCAAAGCGCTCGGCCTGCACGTCCTTGTCGGCGGCAATGACCACAGCGCGCGCAGCTGCGATCTCGGCGGCGGTGATCTCGTTCTCGATACCCACCTGTCCGTGAGTCTCCACCTTAATGGTCAGTCCGCGCGCGGCCGCAGCCTTTTCGAGCGCCTCCTTTGCCATGAAGGTGTGGGCAATGCCTGTTGGGCAGCCCGTGGCAGCGATGATGTCATACTTCTCTGCCATATTCCCCCCTTACACTCATGCACCTCTTGGTGCAACTTCATGCCTATCTTAGACAGCATGTGTTGAAAGTTTCTTTCAAGTAGAGTTTATTCCATGAAAGGTATTTTTGTAAGGGTGAATGGTAAGAAACTTCCTTTCATAGTAAAATCACTGAAAGAAACCCATCATCTGCTCTGATATATGAAGAAATTGTGATTATATACCAATTTGAGAGGCGCCATGTCCACATCAGCCATTTTGCCCAGCGCTTTGACCTTAATCACGTCGTCGCGCGCTCTTCTTGCCACCGAGCAGCGCATCGTCGACTTCATTTTGAACAATACCGACCGCGCGGCGCAGATGACCTCTGCGCAACTCGCCCGCGCGAGCGAAACCTCGGAAGCCTCCGTTTCGCGCTTTTGCAAGAACCTCGGATTCAAAAACTACCGCTCGTTCCAGTTCTCCCTCGCACGCGACCTTGCTTCGCAAATGGGAGATGTTGAGCTGACACGCGATGTGTCACTTGACGACATCGAACAGTCCCTTACCAATATCAAGCACGCCAAACAGCGGGAAATCGCAGCGACGATCGACGAACTCGACCCCGAGACGCTCCGACGCGTCGTGGAGCTTTTCGCCCACGCCGACCTCATCGTATTCGCTGCGGTGGGCAACACCAACGCGGTCGCCATCGACGCCGCCATCAAATTCGGTCAGCTCGGCCTGCGCAGCGTCGCGAGCACCATTACAGAAAACTCCACGTCGCTCTCGCTTTCCATGCATAAAAACGACTTGCTCGTCCTCATCAGCAACTCGGGAAAGTCGCAGCGTCTCCAGCGGATTTTGCAGGGAGCGAAACGCGGGGGCGCGACGGTGGTCCTCCTGTGCAGCAACCCCTCGGCTCCCCTTGCGCGTGACGCAGATGTCGTTCTTCAAACCGTGAGCTACGAAGCGCTGCTCACCACCGCGGACTTTGCGTTTTCCAAGATTTCGGCCACGCTGCTCATCGAGATCATCTACAACTTCCTGCTCCCCATCTTGCCCGACGCGCGCGACGCGATCAGCAACTACGAGGAGCTCATCCAACCCGACAAGGACGTGGACTAGACGCTACTCCAGCGCGTCGATCTCCTGTAGCCAAAGCGCCGCAGAGGCATCGCTCGGCATACGCCAGTCACCGCGCGGACTCAAGCTCACCGATCCCACCTTGGGACCGTCGGGCAGGCAGCTGCGCTTGAATTGCTGCGCAAAGAAGCGACGATAGAACGTACGCAGCCAATGCAGGATAACCGTCGGTTCGTAGACGCCCTCAAACGAGCGGCACGCCATGCGGTAGATCTTTCCCGGCCTAAAGCCAAAACGCAGTATGTGGTACAGGAAGAAGTCGTGGAGCTCGTAGGGACCCACCAGGTCCTCGGTTTTTTGCGCGATCTCACCATCGCCCGTGGGCGGCAGGAGCTCAGGAGAAACGGGCGTGTCGAGCACGTCGCGCAAAATCTGCGCGGTCTCTCCGCCAAATGCATCCGCTGCATAGGCGACCAGATGGCGCACGAGCGTTTTGGGTACGCCTGCGTTCACGCCGTACATGCTCATGTGATCGGCGTTGTATGTGGCCCAACCGAGCGCGAGCTCGGACAGGTCACCCGTGCCGATCACAAAGCCACCGACCTCGTTACCCAAATCCATGAGCACCTGCGTGCGCTCACGGGCCTGCGCGTTCTCGTAAGTCACATCGCGCACGGCGGGGTCATGGCCGATGTCCTCGAAATGGCGCTCGACGGCTGAGCCGATGGGGATGACGCGAAAGTCGACACCCAGCTGCTCTGCCAAGCGGGCGGCGTTGGATTTGGTGCGTTCCGTGGTGCCGAAGCCCGGCATCGACACCGCATAGATGCTCGTTCGAGGCAGTTCCAACATGTCGAACGCGCGCACGGTCACCAAAAGTGCAAGCGTGGAATCCAAGCCGCCCGAGAGCCCGATGACAGCGGCCTTTGTGTTGGTATGTGCCAGACGCGTTTTGAGACCTGCGGCCTGCAGGGTGAAGATGGTCTCACATCGCTCGGACAAATCGACCGTGTTGGCGGGAACGAATGGCTTGCGCGGCGCCACGCGCGTCGAATCGAGCGAGGAGCGCAGGATTGAGGGCGCCTTCGGAGCGGTTTCGCCATCGACGCGCGCAGCTGCGTCCACGTCTTCAGCAGCATCGCAGGAGCGAAATGAGAACGGCACTTCCTCGCACTGCACGCTTGCGCCACCCAAGGGCGCCCAAGTCGTTGTGCGGCGACGCTCAACTAGGCAGCGCTCGATATCGACGTCGGCAAGGGCCATGTCGCAGGTGAACAGGTCGGTTTTGGCAAGTAGCGCGCCGTTTTCGGCAATGAGGTTTTCGCCGGCGAACACCAAATCGGTGGTGGACTCTCCCTCACCCGCATCGGCATAGGCGTAAGCGCAGTACAGACGTGCCGACTGACCGCACACCAGCTCGCGACGATATGCCGATTTGCCAACGGTTTCACTTGATGCGCTTGGGTTGAGCATCACGGTCGCGCCGACGTGCAGAGCCATGTCCGTCGAGGGCGGATTGGGAACCCACAGGTCTTCGCACAACTCGACGCCAACGCGGACATCCTCGGCACCTTCGTCCTCGCATGTGTAGACCAGACGCGCCGCCAGAGGAACGTTGCGGCAACCCGCATACGATACACGCGCACCGCGATCGAGCGCGTTTGCCGACGCAAACCAACGCCCCTCATAAAACTCGCCATAAGATGGGAGGCTCGTCTTAACGGAAAGACCCAGCAGGCTGCCCGCGCAGCATACCGCTGCACAGTTGTAAACCGACTCTCCGTACGCCACCGGCAATCCCACCGTATAAAGCACGGGAATATCGGTCGTGCTCGCAAGCAGGTTTTTGAGGGCGGTCTCGCACGCACGAAGCAGGGCGCGATCATGGAACAAGTCACCGCAGGTATAGCCCGTCAGACAAAGTTCGGGCAGCACCAGGGCACGAGCGCCCTCACGAGCAGCCGCGCGCACGCATGAGAGAATCGCGCTTGCGTTGCCCGAAACATCGCCCACGCGGATTTTCGGCGTTGCAGCGGCAATGCGCAAAAGGCCGTCATCGACGCTCCCACCGTCAAAAGCCGCAACGTCGTCCGAAGACATACCAGCAAACGAATCTGCACGTACCGACATGTATTCCCCCTGCCGCATGGAAGTTGGCCGTTTTGCTCTCACAGCATTGTAGCCTAGCATCGAAGCCCCTCTCCATAGCACAACCGCCGTTCCTTCACAGACCCTCCCCGTCTGTTGGGACTTTGCGTTACTTGAAACGGACGGGTGGTTTTGCGGTCGATGGGGTACGAAAATCTTTGGAACAACTTTGAACGAGAGGTATTGAGATCCATGCAGTCGTCTTTCGACAACCAAGAAACGCGCGTTTACCAGAATTCCGTGCCCGTTAATGAGGACTTGATGGGACAAACCCTTGTGAGCGCGCCGCGCAAGAAACTCCTCGACGGCATCTCCGCCGCGCAGGTCATTGCCGCGTCCGCCGCCGCGGCGACCTCCATGCTGCTTGCTTCGAAAATCGGTATCGCCGGCTCCGTCATTGGAGCCGCGGTAAGTTCCATGGTGACGGTTATTTGCTCGCAGCTCTATCGTAACGCGCTGGATGCCAGCGCCGAGAAGCTCAAGCTGCGGCAAACCCCCGAGCGCTCGCAAATCGCTTTTGACAACAGGGCATATGTTCCCATGCGTGGCCTTTCGAGTGGGAGCACGCCGTATGAGAGCGGGGCGTATGAGGGCAACCCATATGTGGACAACCCGTACGCGGACGAACCGCGTACCGCGAATCCATACGGTGACAATCCGTACGGCGAGGCTTCCACGCAGGTCGCGAACATGCGCATCGCCCCAACAAAACTGCAGGCACGTGCCGCTGCAAAGCGAAACGCCAGCGCCCGCAAAATCGCCTTCGCCTCCTTGGGGATAGCGGCGCTCGCCGTCGCCGTGTGTGTGGCGGTCGTCCTCATCACCACTGCGGGAAACGGGCTGGGAGCCAAACCGAAATCGATCTTTACGTCTGCGCCCCAATCCGAGGAAACCTTAGGCGAAAACCCTGGAGACATTGAAGCCGGAAATGCTTCTACCGCGTTTCCCTCCCCTGACGAGAGCGACGGCGCAACAGATGGAGATACGCCGAGCGCGCCGGACGGAGGATCTGCAACGGACACGCCCACCGTTCCCGACCAGGGAGCAGGCGATGGGTCGGAAGATGCGGGGACGGGAGGAAACTCCGGCAGTACACCTGCCGATCCCGCATCTGGAACGGGAGCCGGCACCTCGAACGGAACATCGACTTCCAAAACGCCTTCCAAGACGGCTTCTAAGTCAAGCTCGTCTTAACCGTCTACCTATGAGTCCGGCGGAAAACTACTGCTTGGCAGCCACGCGATGCTACCATGGTTTGCACATGCATCGAGAAAGAGACCATCATGGCACGCTATACCGAAACGACAACGCTGACACTCAACAACCGCATCTATCTCTATCGGTTGCTCTCCTCCGAGTTGGGGTGCGGCAAGCAGGTCTTTATCACCACGGTGGAAGAGGCGCTTGCATCCGACCGCATGACGGCCGATGACCTGGGATATGAAAGCACGCGGGCGTTGCTCGAAACACTGGAGGAGTTTGTCAAGCTCACCGTATTCAAAGGAGGGCGCATCTACGCGACCATCATCGCGCAACCCGAATGGGATGCGGCACTTGCGGCGGCAAATGCCGATAAGGCGGACGCAACTCCCAAAAACGGAAAGCCCTGGAAGCGCAAGAAGGCTGATAAGACGCTCAAACCTGTCCGTCCCAAACGCGTCAAACGACCTGAACCGGAGGTGGAGCCAGAGCCGATGCCCGCGACTGAGTCAAAGCCCGTGCCCATGGCTGAGTCCGAGGCCGAGTCCGAGCCTGCTTTGACGCCTGAATCCACTTCGGCATCTGAATCCGTTTCTGATTCCAAGCCCGCAACGGAAGCAGAAGCCGTTCCGGCGCATGGCGCCGATCCCGAGGTCGGTTCCGAAGCCGGATCGACAGACGCCGTTGAACCCGAATCCGTTTCGGCATCCGAATCAGCTTCTTCACCCGAATCTGTCTCCGCAGCTGACAAGGCTGTCGATCAGGAAACTCCCTCGGCTCCGAAGCCCTTCGTCGAACCCGCCATCTCCATCACCGTCACGTATGATCCGTACACGGGCAACGAAGACGAGACGGTTCTCGCGTCAAATCCCGTTATCAACCCAGTTGCACCCGCTTCTGAGTCCAAGCAGCCCGCCGAGACCCACGCTTCTCTCCCAAAAGCCACCCCAGCGGTCGCCGACGAAGTTCCCATGCAAACGGCGGATTCCCCTGCGCCCGTAAATACACCGAACGCCGCGCAGTCAATCGAAATGGAAGCCGCACCAGCAGCTGCACCGGTCATCGCGCCAGCTCAAAGCCCTACAGCAGCTGTGCCGGCCCCGGCAACTCCGCAGCCCGAAGCGGTGCCGACTCCGGCAACCCCGCAACCCGGGACCGCGCCGGCACCTCAGCCCAGGGATGACCGTCCCTCGCCTGAGGCGCTCGCAGGCTACCCCGTCGATCTTTCGACCGACGTGTATCTCACGAGCGATGTCGTCGCCGACCTGTGCGAGATGCTCCCCTATGGAACTGATGTCTTCGGCATGCTCGCGGAAGACTACACGCGTGCCCGCAACCTTGAGCTTTTGAGCGGCACACGCGCCAAGGTCACGTTCCCACTGCGCGTCGAACATCTCGACAGCACCGAACCTATTGCGGTGACGCTCAAAAAGCGCTCCGGCTCCGGCCTGCGCTGGGAACTCTCCAAGGTTCGCTAGCGCAAGAGCGGTGTCCAAGGCAAAAAAGACGGAAATGCATAAATCATTTCCGTCTTCCCGAGTAGATGTCAATTTTGAATAGCAAAACCGCAGGTGAGACGAGTACCAAATCTGCCTATACTCACCGTGCTCGAAAAGATTTGCGCATTTCCGTCATTTTTGAAAACAAAGTGCCCGTACAAATCCTTTTCGGACTGTACGGGCACTTTTTGTGCGCTATTACACGCTGCTTGCGGTGCTGGCTGTTTGCACGCCGCTTATAGTGGTGCTTGCATCATCCAACGAGGTTTAGAAGTCCTCGTCAAACCCTTCTTCCTCGTCAGACGACTCGGCGGGAGCGAGAAGATCGTTCACGAACTTCACGCGCGTATCCTCAGCAGCGCAAATCTCACGGATAACCTCGGCGGTATCGCGTCCCTCATCGGCGAACAGCAGCTGGATGAGCAGCGGCAGGTTCATGTTCGTCACCAAATAGGTGTTAGGGCGGCTGAACAGCTGGATGGAGAACTCGTTGTTCACGCTGCCGCCGAACAGGTCGGTGCAAATAACGAGGTCGTCACCCTCGGGAGTTGCGTCGATCAGCTCACGGGCAGCGGTCTGCAGATCGTTGTTCCCATCGACATACATGGGAAGAACGCGGATGTTGTCCCGCTCGCCAGAAAGCATGGAGATGCTCTCGTTGATGCCGCTGGCGAAGTGCGCATGCGACGCGATAATGAACTGCCTCATTGCAAGCCTCCTTTGACGAACCCCGTCCACGCGGGTATTCGCTCTGCTCGACTACGACAACGCTTAGTAGTCGAACTGATGATAGTAACGGCGGTAGTTGAGGTTGTGCTTGGTCACCGTTTCGTAGTACGCCGACAGGCGGTCGGTCACCATGGAGGACAGAATCCATGGCGAAACGATCACGCGGAAGTCGTCATCCAAACCCGGAATGGCATATTCGGCGGTGTCGATAATCACGATGTCGTCGTCGCCGGTCACGCCGCGGGTCAGGAAAGCCTCGACGCGGTTGTCGAGCGCACGGCACTCGTCCTCGCCCTTGAACAGGACCACGGGAACTCCCTCTTCCACCAACTCAAGCGTACCATGGAAGAAGTCGGCTGAGGACACATAGCGAACGCGCTTCCACTGCATTTCCTCAAGAATGCACATTGCGAACAGGATGGTCTCGCCCCAAAGCGCGCCGGAGCCGATGAACATGGTGTACGGAGCGAGAGCGTACTTCTTGGCAATTTCCTCGGCCTTGGGCTCGAAGCGCTTGCGAATGTCGAGCAGATCCTTCCAACAATCGGCGGTCTGCTCGAGGAACAGGTCAAACTTGGGGAAGCAGCCACGGCGGTTGAGCAGACGCAAGCCGAAGCAGTCGGCAAGATAATAGCCCAGCTCACAGCCGCCGGAACCATGGGCGCTCGCCATCTCGATGCAGCTCTCGGCGCCGACCGCCTTACCGATGGGACCCTCGGGTTTGGTCATGGCGAACACGCGCACGCCCATGTCCTTCATCTTGCGAACCGCTTCGAGCACCTCAGGGGTCGTTCCCGACTCGGAGGCGGTAAGCACCACAGAGCGGTTGGTCATGCGCTTATGGCCCATTACGTTCCATTCAGCAGCGTGGATCAAGTAGGCCTCGAAGTCCTTGTCGCCGAATTTGTTCATGAGATACTCGAGCTGCATGAGCTCGTCCCATGTACCGCCCACGCCCAACAAGAACAGGGCATCGTAGCCCTCGTCGGCAACTTGATCGGCCAGCGCGATCATGCGCTTGCCCGCTTCTACCGCAGCAGCTCCGTCTTTCAGGTACCCCTCTTGGTCAAAATGCATGATCTCGACGTTTTCAGTTTCCTTCATGGAACAACTCCTTTCGCGAACCACAATGGTTTGCCTACCAGATGCTGTTCGATAGCTTATCCGCTGTTGTACGAGGCTGCGGCGGCACACTGGCCAATGGCTCCATCCCTCCCACTATTGGAATGGCTGTCTCAGTTTTTGCGATAGCTATTACCTGCAAGAAAACTATGACCTCTCAGTGCGCAAACGGCGCTCCGAGAGGTCATGAATGAATGGGCTGTTTTGAGGTCGGCGTAATCAGGACGACTGGAGTATTACATGTGCACGCAAACGCGTGAGCTGGTCAAGCATGGGAACGGTCATTGCGCAAGGTGTCGTATGCGCATGCGCGCGCGATAATACGCGCGGGAATCGACCGACAACGGAGCTACGCGGAGCGACCAAGTGGAACCACGCGACAGCCGCAGCCGTCGCGTCTTCCTCCCAGACGTACGTTAATCGCGCGTGAGCTTGCGGTGCACGCGATGCGGCTGCGCGGCGTCCTCACCCAGACGGGCGACGCGGTTCTCCTGGTACTGCTCGAAGTTGCCCTCGAACCAATACCAGTTACCGGGATTCTCATCGGTACCCTCCCACGCGAGGATGTGCGTGGCCACGCGGTCGAGGAACATGCGGTCATGGGAAATGACCACCGAGCACCCGGGGAACTCGAGCAGTGCGGACTCGAGCGCGGAGAGCGTCTCGACGTCGAGGTCGTTGGTGGGCTCGTCGAGGAGCAGCAGGTTGCCGCCCTGCTTGAGCGTGAGCGCGAGGTTCAGGCGGTTGCGCTCGCCGCCGGAGAGCACGCCCGCGCGCTTCTGCTGGTCAGAACCCTTGAAGCCAAAACTCGCCACGTACGCGCGGCTGGGAACCTCGTTCTCGGCCACCTGCATGATGTCCAGGCCGTCGGAAACGACCTCCCACAGGGACTTGTCGGGATCGATGCCAGCGCGCATCTGGTCGACGTAGGAGACCTTGACCGTCTCGCCGATCTCGAGCGAGCCCGAGGTCAGCGGCTCCAGACCCACGATGGTCTTGAACAGCGTGGTCTTACCCACGCCGTTGGGACCGATCACGCCCACGATGCCGTTGCGCGGCAGGGTGAAGGAGAGATCGTCGATGAGTACGCGGCCGTCGAACTCCTTGTGCAGATGCTCGGCCACGAGGACCTTTGCACCCAGGCGCGGACCCACGGGAATGCGGATGTCGGTGTAGTCGAGCTTCTGGGCGGCGCGGGCCTCGGCCTCCATCTCCTCGTAGCGGGCCAAGCGGGCCTTGTTCTTGGCTTGGCGGGCCTTCGGGGACGAACGCACCCACTCGAGCTCAGAGGCGATGCGCTTGGCAAGGCGTTCCTCGCGCTGACCCTGGGCGGCCATGCGCGCCGCCTTGGTCTCTAGGTAGGTGGAGTAGTTGCCCTTATAGGGGTAGAGGTGGCCGCGGTCGACCTCGCAGATCCACTCGGCCACGTGGTCGAGGAAGTAGCGGTCGTGCGTGACGGCGAGGACGGCGCCGGGGTAGTTCTTGAGGAAGTGCTCGAGCCAGAGGATGGATTCGGCGTCGAGGTGGTTGGTGGGCTCGTCGAGGAGCAGCAGGTCGGGGGCTTCGAGCAACAGGCGGCAGAGGGCCACGCGACGGCGCTCGCCGCCGGAGAGGACGTTGACGGGCATGTCGGAGTCAGGCAGTTGAAGGGCGTCCATGGCCTGACCGAGCTTGGAGTCGATGTCCCAGCCGTCGGCGGCGTCGATCTCGTCTTGGAGGCGGCCCATCTCGGCCATGAGGGCATCCATGTCGCAGCTGGGGTCGCACATCTCCATGCTGATGGCGTTGAAGCGCTCGACTTTGGCGCTGAGGTCGGCGTAGGCGAGGCGGACGTTCTCGATGACCGTCTTGTCCTCATCCAGCGGCGGCTCCTGCTGCAGGATGCCCACGGTGTAGCCGGGGGTCAGTCGAGCATCGCCGTTGGACACCTCCTCGATGCCGGCCATGATTTTGAGCAGGGTGGACTTGCCCATGCCGTTGGGGCCGACGACGCCGATCTTGGCGCCGGGATAAAACGAAAGTGTCACGTCGTCGAGGATGACCTTGTCGCCATGCGCTTTGCGCGCCTGGTACATCTGGTAGATAAATTCGGCCATAGGGGTGCTCCGTTTCTTGAACAGGGTAGATAGTCATACTTTTTGTATTGTCGCATGAAACCATCGTTGCCCCAATACGGGCACACGAAACTCGGAAAGAGGGGTGCTTTGCAGCACTAACCGCACGTCCTTTCTGCTAATACAGGGAAAACGAAATGAATGAGCGAATGGGAAAACTCATTGGAAACTACGTTTGGCGGAACGGATTGGAGCCGAATTGCACAACGAGTGGCAAGACAAAAGGCTGTTCGACGACGAACCGTGCTACCCTAATTCGAGAAGAATCGATAATGCACCGTTGGATCCGCGTCAAACGGGATTCAATGTTGGAGAGCGCATTCTAAAGGGGCCGCAATGGAGACGATGAAGGACCGTCTGCACAGGATGCTGGGCGCTGAACGGCTTGCGCGGCTGCAGCAAGCGAATGTCCTCGTGCTCGGCTGCGGCGGCGTGGGATCGAGCTGCGTGGAGGCGCTCGCCCGCGGCGGCATCGGCACGCTCATCATCGTGGATAAGGACATCGTCGCCCCCTCCAACATCAACCGCCAGGCCATCGCGTTCGAAAGCACCGTGGGCAAGCGCAAGGTCGGCGTCATGGCCGCCATGATCGCCGACATCAACCCCGACTGCCGCGTGATCGCCCATGACACGTTCGTCCTTGCCGAGAACATCGAAGAGCTGTACGACACCATCCTCGCCGAGGTGGACGGACGCATCGATTACGTGGTCGACGCCATCGACACCGTGTCGACCAAGCTCTCGCTCGCCTCGCTCGCCCAAGAGCGCGGCTTCGAGCTCATCAGCTCCATGGGCAGCGCGAACAAGCTGCACCCCGAATGCCTGCGCATCGCCGACGTGCACAAAACCGTGAACTGCCGCCTGGCGCGCATCATGCGCAAGGAATGCCGCAAGCGTGGCATTCGCCACCTGCGCGTCCTGTACTCCTGCGAGGACGCCACCCCCGCCACCGCGCTACCCGGCACCGAGCGCAGCGAGCGCTCCGGCATGGGCAGCATGTCCTATATACCTCCCATCATGGGTCAGATGATTGCGGGAGAGGTCATCCGCTCCATCGCACGCATCGGCACGAACGACGATGTGAACGCAGCGCTGGCCATGCACGACGCGGCGCAAAAGGGCCGCCTCGCGGGCAAACGGGGTGGACGGGCGCAATGATGCGCGCATCCGAAAGTGATTGCCCGGATATGTATCTCGAAACGCGGGTAAAAATGTCGCAAATCAAGCTCGATTTGCCATCTTTTTTCGACAAAGACACCCTCCTTGCACCCGACCTCACCGAGCTCCATGATCCATGGCGCTACGTGGACATGCACTGCCATCTCGATCGCATGGCAAACGCGGCGGAAGTTGCCATGCGCGCGCAAGAGCACCGCATAGCCATCCTATGCACCACGGTGACGCCCGACGACGTCGCATCTGCCCAAGACGTCCTTGCCGAAAGCGGCAATGTGCGCATCGCCGCCGGCCTACACCCATGGTGGGTCACCGACGACCCCGAGGGCACCGCCGATGCCGAGCAAGCAGCCGCGCTCGCCGCGGCATCCGATTGCGTCGGTGAGATCGGCCTCGACTTCTCCCCCGCCCACAAGCACAACGCCCGCGCCCAAATCGCGGCCTTCGAGCAGATCGTCTCCGCCTGCGCCGCCAAGCCGCGCCGGGACCGCGTCATATCCATCCACGCCGTGCGGGCCGCGTCAGACGCCCTCGACATTCTCGAAGCCCACGGCCTGCCCGACCACGCGACGTGCATCTTCCACTGGTTCTCGGGCACGTCGGCGGACCTCGATCGCCTCCGTCGCCTCGGTTGCCACATCTCGGTGAATGAGCGCATGCTCGCTACCAAACGCGGTCGCGAATACGCGCGGCAGATGCCGCTCGAGCAGCTGCACCTCGAAACCGACGCTCCTCCGCAGCTCGACGTACGACCACAACGCGAGATATCGCCGCAGTCCGACGCCTCGCCGCAGCTCAGCGCCCCCTACCCCGTCGACGAGCTCGAACACTCGCTTAGCCGCACACTCGAGGCGCTCGCCCGCATTCGCGGCGTCGAACAAGAAGAGCTCGCCGCACGCATGGCGCAGACGAGCTCCGAAGTTCTCGGCGTATAACGAGAACATTTGCGAACGCCGTCCCGGGACAGGCGGAAGCGACGCGAAATCGACGCCACAGCGCAGACAATGCACCAGCCGAACCCGAACCACAAAAACGGGGCGTCCACGCGGACGCCCCGTTTCTTCGCGACTCTGGCTGCCGCACTCAAAAGAGCGCAGCCCCTTCGAGCAGGCCGGTCTCTTAGTAGTCGAACTGGTGATAGTAACGACGATACTTGAGGTTGTGCTTGGTGACCAGCTCGTAGTTGCGGGCGAGGCGGTCGGTGGTGAGCACGGAGAGGATCCAGGGGGACACGATGACGCGGAAGTCGTCGTCGAGGCCCGGGATGGCGTACTCGGCGGTGTCGATGATGACGTAGTCCTCGTCGCCGGTCACGCCACTGGTGAGGAAAGCGCGGACGCGCTCGTCGAGGGCGCGGCACTCGTCCTCACCCATGAACAGGAACACCGGGACGCCGGGCTCGAGGAGCTCGAGCGTGCCGTGGAAGAAGTCGTGGCTGGTGATGTGGCGGATGCGCTTCCACTGCATCTCCTCCAGCAGGCACATGGAATAGAGGATGGTCTCGCCCCACAGCGCGCCGGAGCCGATGAACATGGTGTAGTCGGCCAGAGCGTACTTGCGGGCGAGCTCCTCGGCGCGGGGCTCGAAGCGCTTGCGGATGTCGAGCAGGTCCTTCCAGACGTCCTTGGTCTGCTCGATGAACAGGTCGAACTTGGGGAAGCAGCCGCGGCGGTTGAGCAGGCGCAGGCCGAAGCAGTCGGCGAGGTAGTAGCCCTTCTCGCAACCGCCGGCGCCGTGGTCGGAGGCCATCATGACGCAGTTCTCGGCGCCCACGGCCTGGCCGATCTTGCCCTCGGGGTTGGTCATGGCGTAGACGCGCACGCCCATCTCCTGCATCTTGCCGATGGCCTCGAGCACCTCGGGCGTGGTGCCGGACTCGGAGGCGGTGAGCACGATGGAGCGGTCGGTCATGCGCTTGTGGCCCATGACGTTCCACTCGGCGGCGTGGATCAGGTAGACCTCGAGGTCCTTGTCGCCGAACTTGTTCATGAGGTACTCGAGCTGCATGAGCTCGTCCCACGTGCCGCCGACGCCCAGCAGGAACACGGCGTCGTAGCCCTCCTCGTGCACGCGGTCGGCCAGGGCGGTCATCTTCTTGCCGGCCTCGTAGACGTTCTTGCCGTCCTCGAGGTAGCCCTCCTGGTCGAAATTCATGATCTCGATCTTCTCGGTCTCCTTCATTGCGAACTCCCTTCGTCGCCGCCGTGGCCTCTCGTATCCAAGTCGAGAGTTTTTAATACCACTTGTTGATTACATCTTAACGCTTTTTCATACCAGTTTTTTGATAGACAAGTCTTTCACGCAAACGGTCACATCTTCTCCGTAAGCGGTAGAATCGCCACATCGTATCGAACATTTCTTTAGAACTGATAGATGTATCCACCCTGACTTGCGGGGGTCAGCGCGTATGCGTGCTCGATCGCGCAGCCATCGGCGTCAAAGCTCACGCACTCGAGCGAGAGGGCGAGGCTGCCCGGCTCCACCTGCAGCAACCCGGCATCGCGCGTGGACAAGGCGACCACGTCGAGCTTCTCCTGCGCCAAGGCGACGGGCCTTCCGCACATCTCGTATGTCTCGTACAGACTGAACACCGACACGTCGACATCCTTGATGCCCGGGAACAGCGCGACGGGGATGAGCGTCTGCTCGAGCGAGGCGGGAACACCGTCCGCGCAATTGAGGCGCCTGATCGAATAGAGCTCGTCGTCCTCATCGATGCCAAACAGCTCGGCATACAGCGGACCGGCGGCGCGAATCGACCGCGAGAGCTGTCGCACCGACGCGACCTCGCTGGCCGCCCCGGCAGCCGAACGGAATCCGCTCACGCGCCTGCGGGACTCCACATCCCCTTGCGCCACGAACGCTCCCTTGCCCTGCACACGGCGAATGACGCCGCGCTCGACGAGGCCGTCAATGGCGTTGCGCACCGTAAGGCGCGTGGTGGAGAAGGCGGCTGCGAGCTCATGCTCGGAGGGAATCGCAGAACCCGGAGGGTAGGTGCCATCGGCGATGCTCCGCTCGATGGCATGGCGAATCTGAAGATACAGTGGGGCGTCGTCGCCAAGACGGGCTGCGGCGATGGCCGCGCCGGCATCGAACGCACGCGCGCGCGCCGATGCATCGTCACCCCCACGCACGGTGGCGTTGTGACCTACCACGTGAGCCATGTGCCCTTCACCCCCTGTGGCGTCTCCCCATTCTTGCAACCATTGCTCGCGAAGCGATACCGACTCGGCACATACACCGCTTTGAGGTACTCCACCGGAACCCCGCTCACCGTGCGCTCTAGCGCCTGCACGAAAAAGACCGGCTCCCCTTCGTCGATGACGAGATGCCGCGCCTCCGGGGTCGTCGCGCGGGCGATCGACACGCGCTCAACACCATGGCCGACGCGAACGCCGTATTCATGGGCCAGCACATCATAGAGGCTCTCATGGGAAAAGTCATGCTTCTCGATTCCCGTGCAAAGACCGTGATTGATGTACGAGGTCTCGTAGGCGACCGGCGTGTCGTCGGCAAAGCGCACGCGACGCACCTCGAACACGGGTGACCCGCACGGCAGGTCGAGATTGCCCGCAAGTCCCTCATCCACCTCGAGCACGCGCGCGTCGAGCAGGTGCGCACCCGGGCGCCGTCCGACGCGACGCACGGCATCCGAGAAATTACGCGTCTCCTGGAAGATGTTGATGGGCTTGGACGGCAAGACGTACGTGCCCGACCCCTGCTTGCTCTCGAGCACGTGCATCGAAATCAGCTGCGTGATCGCGGCGCGCAGGGCAGTGCGCGAGACCCCCAGCCGCTCGGAAAGCACGCGCTCCGAGGGTAGCTTGTCTCCACCCACCAGGCCGGCGCTGCGAATATAGTGCCTGATGCCCTCCTGCGCACGATCTTTGGGCGGGATACTCATCTGCTCTTCCACCACGCCGCACCTCCTTTTCCCGGGCTGGCTCATGCCACGTATGTCGTCCCGACGCGTTGCGCCTTACAGCGAGGTGGCCGCCGTGAGCAGGTCGGGAACGGAATCGATGATGCAGTCGGCCGCGTCCTGACTAAATCCGAAACGCTCCTCGCGCTTGGCGAACACCGTCAGGCCCGCCGCCTTGCCGGCGGCGATGCCGGGGACGGAGTCCTCGATGCAGCAGCACTCATCTGCAGACAGGCCGAGGTTCTCGAGCGTGTGCAGGTAAATCTCGGGGCTGGGCTTGCCTTGATGGAACTGCTCGCCGCTCGTCACCAACTCGAACTCACCGTCAAGCCCACAGGCGCCAAGCACTTCGAGGATGTTGTTCATGGGCGAAGACGACGCCAGGGCGACGCGCACGCCGCGGGCCTTGAGCTCCTTGATCGTCTCGACCACACCGGGGTTCAACAGGGCCGCGAAATCCGGCGCGTGTTGGGACTCCCATTCGTTGTACCGCGCAAGGCCCTCCTCCGCGGTGATCTCCACGCCGCCCATGCCGTACCAGCGCATGAGGTTGCGTTTGAAATCTTGGAATGACGCCCCCACGGCATGACACAGTTCCACACGGGGCACATCGATGCCCTCTTTGTCGAACAGCTGCGCCAGCGTGTCGAAGTAGAACCTCTCGGTGTCGACGATCACACCGTCCATATCGAATATGACGGCGGTAAAGGGAAAGCCGAGTTGAGCCATGCTGAGATCTCCTGTCTGATGGGCGAAAGCGGCGCGCGTCCAGACGCCCAACCCACACGTTCTCACAGATGGGCGCACGCGCAGCCGCTATGCATGATTGTAGGGGTTATTCGGACATCGCGCCGAGAATTAATCATCCCCGTCGTAATTCACGAAGCTCTCGGTCTTGGCCGAGGCGATTGCCTTGAATCGCTTGAGGAGCGGATGCTGTTTCGAGCTGCCCAGGGAACTGCTGACCAGGTGGCTCACCAGCTGCACGAACGGCAGGTACGCGAGGCACGCGAGGTCGCCTGCGGGAAGCTCGGGCACCATGAGCACGTTGGGATCCCGGAGCAGGTCCGACGTGGAGGCGGGCTCCACGGCCTGCGCGCTCGTCAACAAGAAGGCCGCGTCGCTCACCTCGCGGGCCGCGCGATACACCGTGCGGCAGCGCTCGCGCGCGGCGTCGGGGGCATCGAAGAAGAACAAGGTGTACGCCGGGGTGAGCTGCAGGTTGGGGCCGTGGATGAACTCCTCGACCTCATAGGCGGGGCCGGGGGCGGGTCCCCGTTCCCCCCCGTCTCNGTGCACCGTCTCACCGATCTTGAGGGCGCCCTCGAGAGCGACTCCACGCGCGCCGTCCGCTGCAACGCAGTAGCTCACGCGCATCGACGTCAGTGCCTTCTCGTGCCTGCGGAAAAACTCGTACGTCGCCGTGCGCACGGAATCGAGCACCTCAGCCGCGGCGGCGAGGTCCGCCATGCGCTCGGGCCGGTCGCCCAGCCGACAGGCAAACATCATGAGGAACAGGGCGAGCGTTGTGACGCCCTTGGTGACATACCCCACGAGCTCGACGCCCGCGCCCCAATCGACCATCACGTCGGCGTGCTCGCGCGCGTCGGCGTCCACGTTGCCAGTGAGGCACACCGCGCAGACGCTCTGTGCGCGGATGACATCAAGCGCCTCCAGCGCGTTGGTGGAAAGACCGCTTTGCGTCACCACCGCGACGAGTTCGCCGTCGCCGACCTCAGACTCGTAATACGTGAACCGGTGCGGCGTCACCACGCTGATCTGGACCTCGGGCAAGCACGCCTTCATAAACGGCAGCGCGCATTGGCACGCATTGTACGAGGAGCCCGACGCCACCAGGCGAATACGAGCGGGCATCCGGCCGTTGCAGCAGGCGATGAGCGGCGAGGTGAGCTCATCGGCGCGCTTGAGATTCTCGTGCACCGCCGTGACGGACTCCTCCACGTAGTCCCCCATCGTCCATATGCGTTCCTCACTCGTTTGCATGATTCCTCCCCTAAAGAAATGAAAAACGGGGCGCCAGCCGTATCCGTGCGGGCCGACGCCCCGACAAGGCGCGCCGATGCACTCCTTGCAGGAAAAATATACGAATTGCGACCTACACGCCCAAGATGCCGAAGAAGGAGCCCGCGAGGCCCACGACCACGAGCGCGACGAGCAGCGTGGTGGTCTTGACGTTCTTCTTGCTCACGAGCCAGTACATGAGCATCGTAAAGGCGAGCGGAAGCAGGCCGGGCATGATCGTGTTGCAAATCTCGCCCAGTGTGGTTGCAGTCTCGCCGGAACCGATCACCAAGGGCACGCTGACGGAGACGTTCTCCGCCGTCATGCCGCCGATGACCATGAGGCCGAGGACGGAGGCGCCGTAGGTGAGGATGTCCATAAGGCCGCTCTCCTGCACCTTGGCGAGGAAACCGCTACCCAGCTTGTAACCGGCGTGCATCAGGTAGAAACGCAGGCCCTGAGCCGGGATGTTGAAGAGCAGCAGGAACAGGATAGGGCCGAGGATGTTGCCCTGGGCGGCCAGGCTCACGCCGACGCCCGTGGCGATGATGCGCAGCGTGCCCCAGATGAAGGAGTCGCCGATACCGGCCAGAGGACCCATGAGGGAGACCTTGACGTTGTTGATGGACTCGGTCTCGAACTCGGGGTCGGTGGCGTTCTGCTCCTCCATGGCGGCGGTGATGCCGAGGATGAGCGTGGACATATGCGGCGTGGTGTTGAAGAACTCCATGTGGCGCTGCATGGCCTGGACCTGATCATCCTTGTTGGGGTAGAGCTTCTTGATGATCGGAAGCATCGAGTAGCAGAAGGCCATGTTCATCTGTCGCTCGTAGTTCCAGTCCCACTCCATACCGAGCGAGCGGACGGCAACCCTGTTGAGGTCCTTCTTGGTGAGCTTGCGCTCGTCTGCGGTCTGGACCGCGGCGTCATTAGAAGTCGTCGTCATCGTCCATACCTCCTTCGGTGGCGAGAGCGGGACGGGCGTTCAGCTTCTGCTGGATCTGGGAGAGGACCACGGCCACGACGGCACCGAAGATGGCGATACCGGTGGTGGGGATTCCCAGGTAGGTGGACAGAGCGAAGCCGGCGATGAAGAAGCAGGCGACGGTCTTGTTCATGATCATCTTAAGCAGCAGCGCGAAACCGATGGCAGGCAGCAGGCCCATGGTGATCTGCAGGCCGTTGGAGACCCACTCCGGGATCATGTCGAGCAGCGCCTGGACCGCGGGGCCGCCGGCGTAGAAGCCGATGGCGACGCACAGGCCGATGATGAGGTTGACGCCGAAGAAACCGCCCAAGAAGTGCATGCGCGCAACGCCCGCCATGTCGCCCTTGGCCGCGTAGTCGTCGGCCTTGTGGACGAACGGCGGAAGGATGAAGACCATGCCGACGTTCTTGACGATGAGGACGAGCGAGGCGACCGGGATGCCGATTGTCAGCGCGGTCTCGAGGCCGGAGCCGGTCGAGATGGTGAAGGCGGTGCCGAGAACGGTACCGGAAATCATCTCGGGCGGGATGCTCGCGCCGATGGAGAACGAACCCATAAAGGCGAGCTCCAACGTGGCACCGAGCATAACACCCGTGGGGATGTCACCCATGATGATGCCGGTGAGCGCTCCCATCACCAACGGACGGGACAGGCAACTGGTACCGAGCAGGTACTCCGCGTTGCCGAGCATGGCGACGAGGCCCAGCAAAATGGCTTGGACAATCATCTGTGCTCCTTTCTGCATATCTCAAGAGGCGGCCCCTCGCCACCTCTTTGTGCACCTAGTGCCAACCCGGCATATCAGACAAGCACTCCCCCGCCCATGCCTTGATGGGCCTTGCATGCCAGGTTGTGGGGATGTGCCAGGCGAAAACCGCCACCGCAAACGCGACACCCGGGCCCGTGCCGGCACCCTTGGGTGTCGCGGTGGAAGATGCGCTAGAGGGCGCGCTCCACCTTGACGGCCGAATCGTTGGGGACCATCTGGATCTCGACGTCCACGCCCTCGGCGACGAGCTCGCGCAGCGTCTGCTCCTCCTCAGCCGTGACGTTCATGGCCTTGGAGATGGCGCGGGTGTCGGCCGTGGCCTTCGTACCGCCCAGGTTGAGGTACTTGATGCCGCACTCACGGCACAGGCGGGCGGCGTCGGCGATGGACTCGACCACGATGAAGAGCTTGTACTTATCGGTCACGCCGCTGTTGAGGGCGGTGATCGAGTCCTCGACCGTCTTGATGACGAGTTTGGTGTCAGCCGGTTTGGCGAGCTTGATGGCGCTCTTGCGCAGGGCATCGCCGGGCACGGCGTCGTTGGCAACGAGGATGCAATCGACATCCAGGGCGCTCTTCCAGGAGACGGCCACCTGACCGTGGAGCAGGCGATGGTCGACACGGAGCATCTTGATCATGACGTTTTCCTTTCATCCCAACCGCTTATGCGGCACGGTCGATGTCTATAGGATAGCTGAGCGACGCAATGGAACACATTGACCGAGAACCTAGAAGTCCTCGTCCTCCTCTTCGTCGACGGTCTCGCCGCCAAAGGCGACGGTGACTCCCTCGCGGGCGGCTTCGAGCACGCGCTGCGCCGCCGCGACATCGAGGCCGTCGCGGGCGGTGAGCGCGATCTCGAGCGCCATGCCCATGGTGAGACCGGAGAAAACGACGACGTTGGGCAGCTCGGTCAAGCGATAGAGCGCGTTGTGCACGCTGCCGCCCTTGATGTCGCACATGATGATGAACTGCTCGTCGCTCGCGGTGATGCGCTCACGCAGCTGCTCGTAATAGTCATTGGGATTCTGGCCGAACTCAAGGCTATACGTCTCGATGCCATCGGCCGCACCGCCGGCGACCATGTGAAGCGAATCGAGCATGCCACGGGAGAGCCCGCCATGCGTTGCAATGATGATCTGAGCCATCGTGCATCCCCCTCATCCAACTGGTTTCGTTGTTGCAAGACCTATTATAGGCAGGGCATAACCTGTTATAGCCTGTTATAGTCACCGTTCTGTCAACGGCCTGTTTTTCACCGTGAGTGGTTTTTCTTAGTACAAAGTTGTATATGACAGTGTAATACCGGTTCGCAGCCATCCAGCGCACGGAAAGCATTTGGCGGAGGTTGGAAAACACGCTTCAGCCTCGTTTGGGCAGTAAAAACGCCCCGGCGCGAAATGCGTCGGGGCGTCGTCCAACCATTAGATGCGAAACGTGTATCTCGTTCCCACGATATGCAGTTTTCCCAGGTACATGGGTGATCCGTCCGCGCCGTAGTAATGCCCCGCGAGGCAAAACAAGGGCTCGCCGGCGGGCACGTCCAAATACGGGGCCATCTCGGCGGGCGCCTTTTCGAGGTCGAGGGCACACGGCTCGTTGAGCATCGGCTCGCTATGACCATGGGCCACGACGATATCGTACAGCGAGGTGTCCTCGAAGTCGGCCTCGCGAAGGAACCCGAACGTCTTCGCCGGGAAATAGTTCTCCTCCACCATGATGGGCATGCGATTCGCCGTGCGGATACGCATGACGCGCAGCAGGCGGTCCTCAGGCCCCAAGCCCAAAAACTCACGCGCCTCATCAAAGGCCGGGACCTCGTCGCACGAGAGCAGGCGGGCGCCGGCGCGCTGGCCATTGCTCTCGCACGCCTTGGTGAAGCTCTGGACGTCATTGTCCTGCGTGAACTTGGCGCGGATCTTCGAGGGGGGCTCGATGTCGGACGCGCGCGCTCTGACATAGGTGCCCTTGCCAGGGCACTTCACGAGGTACCCCTCGTTCACCAGCTCCTGCAAGGCGCGACGAACGGTGATGCGGCTCACGCCATAGAGGCCGTTCAGCTTGTCCTCAGAGGGGATTCGCTGACCGGGCACGAACTCCCCCTTATCGATCTGGCGCTTGAGCAGGTCCCTCAGCTGAGCGTACAGAGGCGTCGACGAACCCTCGTCCAACGTGTGCGCCATGTAGACCTCCCCCGGTATTGATACGTCTTATGCTGTCATACGAGACGGTACCACAACCAACTGGACGGCGGCACCTCTAAGTCCAGAATCTCGCTGAACGCGACCGCGAATGCGCACGCCTTCTGTCCGCACGCGCGCAGCTCGGTGGCTTTTCGGCATTTCGCCCACTTTCGCACGCCCAAATTCCGAAAAGATACCGAGTTTTACATGCAAGCCACGCACGAAAAACGGGTCGAGCACCATACAAAGCGGTCTCGACCCGTTCGATAAACGTGTATCGCGGGGATGTGCGAAACGCGTTGTCGGCACGCGATTATCCCACCACGCCCAGGATGCCGAAGTAGGCGCAAACGATGCTCGCCAGCAGGATGATCAACATGATGAGCAGCGGATTCATCTTCTTCTTGAGCATGTAGTACACGATGCCGAACATCATGAGCGTCACAAAGCCCGGGAAGATGCCGTTCAGCAGCTCCGCGACGGTCGTCACGTCCTCGCCCACGCCGATGGCGACGGGGATGTCGACCGCGATCATCTCCATGGTCATGGCGCCGATGACCATGGCACCCATGATGGAGGTCATCTTGACGATGGTATCCATAAGGCCGGACTCCTGGATCTTGGCGATCATATCGGAGCCGAAGCGGTATCCCACGAACGTCAGCAGGTAGCGGATGACGTAATGAGGGACGTTGAACACCAGCAGGAACAAAATCGGGCCCAGAATGGATCCCTGCAGCGCGAGCGACGTGCCGATGCCGGTGGCGAGGATGCGCAGCGTGCCCCAGAAGAACGCGTCGCCGATACCGGAAAGCGGGCCCATGAGGGCGAGCTTGACGTTGGAGATGGCGCTCGTGTCAAACGACTCGTCCGCGGCGTTGGCCTCTTCCATCGCGGCGGCGATGGAGATGGGCAGCGTGGCGATATAGGGCGTCACGTTGTAGAGCTCCATGTGGCGCTTCATCGCGGCGCGGAACTCGGTCTCATCCGGATACAACTTGCGCAGGATGGGCATGAGGGCCCAAGTGAAACCCACGTTGCCCATGCGCTCGTAGTTCCAGGAGTGCTCGTAGGGAATCGTGCGGAAGAACAGCTGCTGCAGGTCCTTGCGGGTGATCTGCTTGTCGTATGCGGCCTCGAACTTAAAACTCATCGAAGGCACCTCCTGCGGTGGTCGTCTCGGTTGCGGGCAGCTCGGGCTTCCTGGTGAATCCGCCCAGCACCACCATGGCAGCCACGATGATGGCGGCGAAGATCGCGACGCCCGTGGTACCGACGCCGAAGTAGGCGACCAGGAAGAAGCCGGCGAAGAAGAACGGCAGCACCGTCTTGTTCATGATCATCTGGGCGAGCATGGCGAAGCCGAGGGCGGGCAGGAGGCCGGCGGCGATGTCCATGCCGGTCTGGACGAACTCGGGGATGATGCTCAGCAGCTGAGCCACGGCATCGGAACCAAAGTAGAACGCCAATGGGACGAGCAGCAGGCCGCACCAGCTCTGGGCGTAGCCGGCAATGAACATATTGCGCGTGATGGCGCGCGTGTTGCCATCCTCGACGTTCTTATCGATACGGTGCACCAGGAAGAGCATGACCGGCTGGCCGAGCGCGGTATCGAGCGCCAGAGAGATGGTCGCGATGGGAATGCCCAGCGTCAGAGCCGCGGAGGCGTCAGCACCGGCCTGCATGGCGAGCGAAACGCCGAGGATCGTGCCGGCGATGGTGTCGGGCGGGTTGTAGGCACCGATGGAGATTGCGCCCACCATGGCGAGCTCCATCGTCGCACCCATAATGGTACCGGTCACCACGTCGCCCATCACCAGGCCCACCAGAGGGCCGAGCACGATGGGACGCTGCACGTAGCTCGTGCCGAGCAGCCACTCGGAATAGCCGAGCAGGGCGATCAAAAAGATGAACAGAGTCTTGATAAGCATGAAAACACCCCTCCTAACTCACGATTTTCTTCGCATCGGTCCGGCCATCGGCAGGAATCATCTGCACGAACAACTCGATACCGGCATCCATCAGTTCCTTGAGATACGCGTTGTTCTCGTCGGTGAGGAAGATGGACTGCGACACTTGACGGGCGTCCTCGCTGAACGGGATGTTGCCGAGGTTTATCTCGCCCACCCCGAGCTCACGCGCGATGACCCCCGCCTGCTGGACCGTTTCGCACACGATGAACAGCTTGTACTTGTCGGTCACGCCGCTCTTGAGCGCCGCGATGGCGTCGACGGTGTTCTTGATGACGACTTTGCATCCATCGGGCTTGGCGAGTGCCAGCGCCGAGAGGCGCAGCTTGTCGTCGAGCACGGTGTCACTTACCAGCAAGATGCAGTCGGGACCAAGCGCCTTGGTCCACGACACGGCAACCTGACCATGCAGGAGTCGGTAATCGACGCGAATCATCTTGATCATGAAGTACTCCTTCCCTTTCCACTGCTTCCATTTCCGTATGGACTGGACGAAAAGCCTCGAAATCCGTCCGAAATCCCCTTTAGGGCAGGTGACGGGCGCAGTCGAAGACGCTCGCCCCCATGCGACGCGCGTCCCTCTACGAGCGACGCTCGCCTTCCGCGGCGTACCCAGCCACCTCGAGCTTGCGCTTCTGCACATCGTCGTAGTCGTCCGTCTTACATTTGACGAGCCGCTCGAAACGATCGAACAGCGGATGGCACTCCTCGCAGTCGAGCTCGCGCATCCCGCGCGCCGCGAACAGCTGCACGGCGGGCAGCAGGAAGAAGGGCGCGACTGTGGGATCCACCTCGGCGTGGACCCCGATCACGTGGTCGTCCCGCGCGTCAGGATTGTCATACGCCGCGATGAGGAAGGCGCGATCGGTCACCTCGCGTGTAGCGCGGTAGATGTCAAAGGTGCGGCCCGGATAGCCGACCGGATCCAGGAAGATCACCGTGGAGCGCGGTGAGAGCAGCATGTTGGGACCGTGGATGTACTCCTCGGGTTCGAGCGGAGTGGCGGGGCACTTGAGCGTCTCCTGCCACTTGAGCGCCCCCTCGAGCGCGGTGCCATATGCAGCGCCCGCTCCGCACACGAAGGCGGGACCCGGGGAGAGGAACGTCCGCGCATGCTCGTCCATGAGCTGATGGACAGCGCTTTGGACCGCCTCGTGGAGCTCGGGCACGCACGCAAGCTGCTCCATCCAGCAGGCCCATTCGGCATCGGAGATCACGGCGCGCTCGCGGGCGGTCTGCAGTGCGAACAGCGCCCAGAACTCCATGAGCGTCACAACGCCGAGCGTCACGAAATCGACCGTCTCGTTTCCCACGCCCCATTCGACGATCGAATCGACATGGGCGCGCAAATCCGCCTCGACGTTGCCCGTCAGGCCGATCACCACGTGACCGTGCTCGCGCGCGGCGCAGGCGGCCTCGATGATGTTCGTGCTGCAGCCGCTCTGCGAGATGAACACCTCGAACGAGTCGGACGCGATACGTTCCAAGCGCTCGAACTCATCCAGATAGCGGGAGGGCGTGAGCACGTCCACGCGAACGGAGAGCACCTGCTCCATGAAGGGGCGGACCGCCGCACAGGCGTTATACGATGAGCCTGAGGCGATCAGTCGAATCTCATGCGCGTCCTGCTGGGAGAAGAGTTCCACCATGGGGGCGACGAGCTCGGTCCCCCTCCGCAGGTTATCTTCGAACACCTGTGGAGACCGACCGATGTACGTCTCCATCGTTGGGATGTCACGAACCATATCGAACCCCTCCCGTAGGTTTGCATGTCTCGACGGCACGGGTGCGCAAACGAACGCGCCCGGCACATTCGACTATACGAACGTGCCGGGCAACGAAGGGTCGGATAACTGGTCGATGGCCCCTATTCATCGGTGCCGGAGGGGCGTGTCATAAATGTCGCAAAAACTAAGACAACGGGCCCGAGGCACCCGGACAAGTGCTTAAACGGCGAAGAAATAGCGCGAACCGACGATGTATTGCTCGCCGTAGAACAGCGGATTCCCGTACTGGTCGTAGTAGTCGCCGGCAAGGCAGAACAGCGGCTCGCCGGGAACCACTTCGAGCGCCGCGGCCATCTCGGTAGAAGCGCTGTAGACCTCGAGGGTGCACGACTCATGCAGTTCGGGCACCAGTCCCAAGTGCTCCTCGATCAAGCCGAAAAGCGAGCAGTCGGCCAAGTCGAGGTCGAGCAGGAAGTCGAACGCGGGACCGGAGAAGAAGTTGGTCTCGATGAGCACCGGCAAGTCGTCGGCGGTACGGACGCGCTCCACGCGCAGGACATCGGCGGATGGGGAGACTCCGAACAGCCGTTGGCACGTAACGGGCGGTTTGGTCTTGCGGCACGAAACGGGACGGGCGCCGGGCTTATAGCCGCTCTGGCTGCAAATGCCCGAGTAGCTCATCACCGTGTGGTCCACGTTGTCGCGCTGCATGACCTTGAGGACGTTCGGTCGGCTCACAAAGGTGCCGCACCCGCGCTTGCGCACCAGATACCCCTCGTTCACCAACTCGTCCACAGCGCGGCGCACTGTGATGCGGCTCACGCCGAAGCGCTCGCACAAGTCAGCCTCGGAGGGGATGCGGTCGAGGAGCTCGTACACACCCGTCCCGATATCCGCTTTGAGGTCGTTGACCACTTGCTGCCAAAGCGGAATAAACGACGGTTCACGTGAAGTTGTCGCCATCGCACGGTCCCCTTCCCTCGTGGCCTGCTTCCATCGGGGGCGATCCGAAGTCCCAGCCAAATCCAACTACCCCAAAAGCTTCTCCAGGGCGGCGGCGATGCCGTCCTCGTTGTTGGTGAGCGTCACCATGTCTGCAGCTGCCTTGACCTCGTCGGTCGCGTTTCCCATGGCAACGCCCGTGCCCGCCCAGCGCAGCATTTCGACATCGTTTTGCGCATCGCCGAACGTCACGGTTTCGGAGGCATCGATACCGAGCGTGGGCAGGACGTTCGCCAAAGCCGAGCCCTTGTTCACACCCTTCGGCATGAACTCGTAGAAGAAGTCCGAGGTGAACGTCGAATCGAGCACGCCCTCAAACGGCGCGGCGAGCTCTTTCCAATGCTCCGCCATATAGGTGTCGGTGCCCGCCGTGAGCAGCTTGCACTGAGGGATGTCGGCCAGGTTCTCAAGGCTCCTCACTTCGCACACGAGCAGGTCGCACACTTCGCACTCGTGCTTGATGATGTTGCAGGCCTTGCCACGGATGTAGATGTCATCCACGAAGGCGTGCTCCACATAGAGGTATCCGTCGCGCGTGAACCACGGGATGACGTCGAACTGCCTCACGTGATCAAGCAACGGCTTGATGATGTCTTTGGGCAACGCGTGCTCATAGAGGATCTCGCCCGTCTTGACGTCTTTGACGTGGCCGCCGTTGTACGAGGCGATCAGGCCGCCGTGCTGCGCGAGCTCGAGTTGCTCGGCCAGGCGTTTGACGCCTTGCGAGGGGCGACCCGAGGCGATGATCACACGGATGCCGGCGCGCTGTGCATCAATCAAAACTTCCCTCGTGCGCGGGGCGATCTCCTTGTCATCGTTGGTGAGGGTTCCATCGACATCGACCGCAATTGCCTTGATGACCATAGGCGTGTTCCTTTCCGTGCGTTGCATCGTTTTTTACGTTTTGCGTCAATTGCGCCCCATGATACTGCAACCCCCGTGCGCGAAACAAAATGTGGCCGAGACGTGGCTATTTCCACACAACGGGTCGCTGCGCCGGAACGTTAGAACTCGAGCGTCAGGATATCGGAAACCCGGTCCACTACATAGTCGGCCTCATCCTGGCTGAAACCGAAGCGCTCCTCGCGCTTGGCAACAACCGTCAGGCCCGCTGCCTTGCCCGCGGCGATTCCGGGGGCGGAGTCCTCGACGCAACAGCATTCCCGTGCGGAAAGGCCCAGAGCGTCCAGCACGTGCAAGTAGATCTCAGGATCGGGCTTGCTGCGTACGAACTGCTCGCCGCTCGTCACGAACTCGAACGCGTCCAGGATCTCGCATTCCGTCAGAACCTGATGGATGTTGTCGAGCGGCGAGGACGACGCCACGGCAAGACGCACGCCGCGAGCGGCCAAGCCCTCCAACGCCTCACGCACACCGGGATTGAGCAGCTTGGCGTAATCCAACGGTTCGCTATCCTCCCAGGCATCGAAGCGCGCAAGCGCCTCCTGCGTGCCGAGGTTCTCCCCTGCGCGGCCGAGCCAATCCACCAGCGTCTCGCAAAAGTCCTGGTGCGAGCGGCCCACCTGCGCATAGAGTTCCTCCATGGAGACGGTCACGCCCTGGCTCGCCAGGAAGTCGCGCGTTTCATACGCATAGGCCATCTCGGTGTCGACGATGACGCCGTCCATGTCGAAGATAACCGCCTTGAATGGAAATGCCGGCACTGCGTTGTTCTGCATACTTGATGTCCCCTCCTGTCCTCCACCGCACTGGGTATCGCGCGAAGTGGACCCCACAATACAACAAAAAGGCCCGCGCATGCGAACATACACGGGCCTTGAAGGCTTGATTTACAACGCGCATTAAGCCGAACGCTCCAAACGCTACGTGCGGTGTGCGCGCCTCAATGCGGGCTTGTGCGAGCCAAACGCTACTGACGGTGCGCGCGGTAGAACTCGATCAGCGCGCGCGTGGAGGCATCCTGGCCAGCCAGCGCCTCATCATCGTGGAAGGCGGGCGTGATCTGCTTGGCCATCTGCTTGCCCAGCTCGACGCCCCACTGGTCGTAGGAGTCGATGCCCCACACGGCACCCTCGACGAACGTGATGTGCTCGTACAGCGCGATGAGCTCGCCGAGCGCGAACGGGGTCAGCGTGTCGCCGAAAATCGAGGTCGTGGGACGGTTGCCGGCGAACACGCGGGCGGGGACCATCCACTCGGCCGTGCCCTCGGCGCGCACCTCGTCGGCAGTCTTGCCGAACGCGAGCGCCTTGGTCTGGGCAAGGTAGTTGCCCAAGAACAGCTCGTGCACGTCCTGGCCGCCGTCGACCGCGGGGTTGGCGGTGTTGGCAAAGGCGATGAAGTCGGCGGGGATCATCACGCTGCCTTGATGGATGAGCTGGTAGAACGCGTGCTGGCCGTTGGTGCCCGGCTCCCCCCAGAAGACTTCGCCCGTGTGACAGGTCACCGGCGTGCCATCCCAGCGCACATGTTTGCCGTTGGACTCCATGGTGAGCTGCTGCAGATAGGCCGGGAAGCGGTGCAAGTACTGGGTGTATGGCAGGACCGCGTGCGTGTCGGCGCCGAAGAAGTTGACGTACCACACGTTCATGAGGCCCATGAGCGCGACGACGTTCTCCTCGAGCGGGGTGCTCTCAAAGTACTCGTCAATGGCGCGGAAACCCGCAAGGAACTGCTGGAAGCGCTCGGGACCGAGCACGATGATGAGCGAGAGACCCACGGCGGAGTCGACAGAGTAACGGCCGCCCACCCAATTCCAGAAACCGAACGCGTTCTTGGGATCGATGCCGAAATCGGCAACGAGGTCGAGTGCGGTGGACACGGCCACAAAGTGCTTGGCGATGGCCTCGGCATCCTGCTCGGGCGTACCGTCGATGGCGCCCGCGGCGCGAAGCTGCTCGAGCATCCAAGCCTTGACCTCGCGTGCGTTGGTAAGCGTCTCGAGCGTGGTGAAGGTCTTGGACACGATGATCACGAGCGTGGTCTCTGAGTCGAGACCGCGCAACTTTTCCGCCTGGTCGTTGGGGTCGATGTTGGAGATGTAGCGGCAATCGATACCCGCGTCGGCGTACGGTTTGAGCGCCTCGTAAACCATGACCGGACCGAGGTCGGAGCCACCGATGCCGATGGACACCAAATGCTCGATCTTCTTGCCACTCACGCCCTTCCATGCACCGGAGCGCACTTCCTCGGCGAAGGCGTACATGCGGTCGAGGACCTCGTGAACATCGGCGACGACATCCTGGCCGTCGACGATGAGCTCACCCTTCTGGCTGGCGGGGCGGCGGAGCGCAGTGTGCAAAACGGCGCGATCCTCAGTGGTGTTGATATGCTCGCCAGCATACATGGCATCGCGGCGGGCCTCGACACCGCACGCACGACCGAGGTCGGCAAGCAGCTTCACCGTCTCATCGGTGATGAGATTCTTGGAGAGGTCGAAGTGAAGGTCGCCCGCATCGAACGAGAGCTTTTCCACGCGCTCAGGGTCGGCAGCGAACCAATCTTTGAGACTGATTCCCTCGCTCGTCAGCTTGTCATAGTGAGCGCGAAGCGCCTCCCACGCAGGGGTTTTGGTGGGGTCGATGGGCGTAGAAACCGGCATGTGATTCCTCCTTGATGGGTCAAATGCGGACATCTTCCATTCTACTACCCATCAAGTCGGCGGGGTATCTGGAAGGCAGACGGGTTTGCCCAGCGCGGTTGAGAGGCGCGGCACCAGCTGCGATAGATGTTGAGGCCGAACCGCCGCGTCACGCCCGAAGTTGAGACCAGACGGATGCTGCATGCCCAAAAATGAGACCAGACGAATGTTGCAGAAACCGGTCTCTTTTTGCAACAACGGTCCGGTCTCAAAAGCGCATCTGCAACAACGGTCCGGTCTCAAAAAAAAGCGTCTGTCACCAACAACGCCTTCATGCGCGTTTTGCAGCATCATCGCCCATCTGTTGCACGGAACAGCCCGGCAAAACCGCAGATGAGCAGCAGTGCCACAAATGCGATATTGCCAACCAGTCCCCATGGCGCCGTAATCGCATGCATATCGGACACGAAATAGGACGACAGGTTCAACGATAGGTGCAAAACCATCCCGTACCACAGCCTGCCCGTACGCCACACGACCCAACCAAACACCAGCCCGACAACGAACGCGTAGGCACCCTGCACCACATTGAGATGGAATATGCCAAAGAGCAGCGCCTGGACGATGTTGGCGCACCAAAACTGGCGCCTCGAAAGCTCTGGGGGCAGTTCGGGACAGAACGCGCGCAGCGAGAACTCGAATATGACGCCGCGACAGAGCGCCTCCTCGGAAATGGGGGCACCGAGTGCCACGACCAACAGCGAAAGCAGGGTAAGACTGCTGAACACCTCCGAGCTCATCAACTCATGGTATTCGGCCTTCAAGCTGGGGAACAACGGAAGTACCAGCTGAAGCGCCAACGAGATGCCAAGCTGCAAGCCGACGCCCAACAGCACGAGAGCGCAGAGGGCCAGCACATTTGAACGCGCATCGAGACGGCGACTGCGCAGCTTGATAATCGAACGGGGGCGCAAAGAGCACCACCACCCGATGTACACCACGATGCACGCGAGCTCCGTGATCGCCAGCATGACGGGAACGAGCGAGCCCGTGAACCCGCTGCTGGCAAGCAACGGCAGTAGCGCCGGCATCAGCGTGCTGTGGATAGCCAACACCACAGCGCGCTGGAAGCAAAAGCCCACAGCGAGCACGCCAAGTGCCGCTACGAGCCATTTCGCTACATACCGCTTTTGCATGGCTACCGACGCCCGCCGTGATCGCCCGGACGGCGGGTTGAACGACGCTGGCCGGAATTCGCGTTGCCACGAGTGGCGTAACTGCCGCGATTATCGCGGCCCCCGGAACGTCCGCCACGCGAGCCGGCGTTCATCTGACTATCGCGGCGGGGGGCCCCCCCGCCGCTGGGGTGTGTTTAAAAGACAGGGACACACCCGTCCCGATATCCGCTTTGAGGGCGTTGACCACCTG
>NZ_LT904908.1:612529-1123823 GCF_900199705.1 Collinsella provencensis
GGGCACCGCCACATCCTGACCGCGCTTTGCACGACGGTCGGAACGGCGGCGCGTATGCTCCGCTTGCTCGGCACGCTCGGCCGCACGGTGATCGGCTCGATTGTCCTCGCGCGCAGATTGCTTTTCCGCGCGCTCGGCGACGCGACGCTCAGCACGGTTGGACACATGCTTTTTGGGTTGACCCTTCGCAGGCTTTGAACGCTCGACCCGCACCTCACGCGCGGTCAAAAGCTCGACATCCGCCTGTTCATCGCTTGCGCGAACACGCGTTTTACCAGGTCGCTTATGCTGCGACGGCTTGCTTGTAAGCTCTGACGACCTGCTCGCAGGACCATCGTTTCCCTTCGCGCGCTTCGCTGCCTTACGGCGGCGCTGCTTCTCCTTCTTGCCCGCCGGAGCCTTGGCGGGAACACGGTCGGGGTCGACCTCGACGGGATGCGCCCCCAGCTCCAGACCCTCGGCATCAAACAGGTCGACCGTCTTGCCCATCAGGGCCTCGATATCGAAGAACTCCGCCACATCGTCGGACGTGACGAACGTGAGCGACCAACCCGCTTCACCGGCGCGTCCCGTGCGCCCAATGCGATGGATGTAATCGACCGGATCTTCCGGTACATCGAAATTGATCACGTAGCTGACGTCGGTGATGTCGATGCCGCGCGCAAGCACATCCGTTGCCACAAGGACCTCGCACGCTCCCTCGCGAAACGCCTTGAGAGCGCGCTCACGCTGCGCCTGCGTGCGATCGCCGTGAATGGCAGCCGTGGTAAACCCGGCGCGGGCAAGGCGGCGGCTACATGCGTCGGCACGATGCTTGGTGCGGGTGAACACGATGACGCGGCTGGCACCCTCGCGCTTGAGCACCTGCGCAAGCAGGCCGTTTTTCGCCTCGAGTGAAACGGGAAGCACATACTGGGCGACCGTCTCGGCGGTTGAGGTCACCGGAGCGATCTCGATGCGGGCAGGGTCGTGCACCAGGTCGGTGATGGAACCAACCTGCTTCTCGTCAAGCGTGGCCGAGAACAGCAGCGTTTGACGGTCATCGCGCGTATAGCTCACGATGCGGCGCACGTCGGGCAAAAAGCCCATGTCGAGCATGCGGTCCGCTTCGTCGAGCACCAAGATCTGCACCTGATCGAGCGAGCAGGCGCCCTGGTTGATGAGGTCCTGCAGGCGCCCGGGCGTGGCGATGAGGATGTCGCAGCCGCGCTTGAGCTTATCGCGCTGCGGGTTGTAGCTCACGCCGCCCACCACGGTCACGCTCGTGTGCCCGGTGCGGCGGCAAATCGCGTGGCAAACCTCCTCGATTTGCTGGGCGAGCTCGCGCGTGGGGGTGACCACGAGCATAAGCGGGCCCTGCGCCGCGACCTTGCCGCGACCGCGGGAGCGCGGAACATGTGGCAGGTTGTTCATCGTGGGAAGTAAAAACGCCGCGGTCTTGCCCGTGCCCGTCTGAGCGGCGGCGAGCACGTCGCGCCCGTCGAGGGCCTCGGGAATGGCGGCCGCCTGCACGGGCGTGGGCGTGGTGTAACCCATATCCTCGACAGCACGCAGCACGCCTTTGGAAAGGCCAAGGTCGGCGAAGGAGGGAGCTGCGACGGCATCCTGAGCCATCTGATCAGCAGCATTTACCTGCACAGATGCAACGTCACGCGCCTGCTCGCGCGCACCGTTCGCATCGTTCTTCGCTGTGCGGTCACCATTGATATGAAGCTTGTTGAAAAAAGGCATGAAGGAATAATCCATTTCCGCGCGGCAAGATGGCGACGTCAAACGTCGCGGTACCTTGGAAACCCGCGCATAGGGTCTCTATACACATGCGCGGGCCGGTCCGCGCGGTGGAGCACGTTCGTTTCCGGCTTGTGCGCCTGCACCCGCACCATATTTGTCGGGTGCCGCTCTCGAACGCGTGGAGCAGATTCCACCGCGGGCAAGTATACGGGTGCTTTGAGGGCACGAACGCGGTATTCGCCCAACACCATCAGAACTTCTCGAAGTGTTGGGGCGGTTGCGCTCGTGCGCTCGGTCGCAGCACGCAGAGGCGCTTCGGGCAACAAAGCATCAAGCATGTCACAACCAGCACGCGGATCCGATCTGAACAACAAACACCAGGCATGCTGCAATCGATACGCCGAAATGCCGCTATTTCACCAGGTCCGCCACCCCTGCGTCCCATGTGATGTATCCGTGTTTGTGTTTTAATAACACCCCCAGGGGGTATGGGTGTATCATGCAAACGACTCAATCAAAAGGAGTACCTGTATGGTCCAAGAAACATTTGACGTGGGAGGCATGACCTGCGCGGCATGCCAAGCCCATGTGGAAAAGGCGGTCTGCAAGCTCGAGGGCGTGCAGGACGTTTCGGTCAACCTGCTTTCCGGCAGCATGCGCGTTACGTTTGACGAAGATACGCTCACCGACCGCGACGTGTGCGATGCCGTTGATCGTGCAGGTTACACTGCGCAAGCCCAAACGTCCGCAGCGGCGGGCGGCGCCTCTGGCACAAGCACGGGCACGGCATCTAGCACCGCACACCCCCTTACCGCGCAATCCCCTACCAAGAAACTCGAAGCTACGGCGCGCGCCATGCGCAAGCGCCTCATCATCTCCATCGTATTCCTCATCCCACTGTTCTACCTGGGTATGGGTCATATGTCGGGATGGCCGCTGCCGGCTTTCTTCACCGCGCATCAAAACATCATGAACCTCGCACTCACTGAACTGTTACTGTTGCTGCCCATCCTCTACGTCAACGACAGTTACTTCATCAACGGCTTCAAGTCGCTTTTCCACGGCGCGCCGACCATGGACGCGCTCATCGCCGTCGGCGCCACCGCGAGCATCGCGTGGTCGATCTTCGGCATGTATCGCACCGCCGCCGCACTTGCCGCAGGTGACATCATGGGTGCTCACGCCATCGCCATGGACAGTCTGTACCTGGAGAGCGCAGGCACCATCCTTTCCCTGGTCACCGTGGGTAAATACCTCGAAACCCGCAGCAAGGTGAAGACCGGCAGCGCGCTGGAGGCGCTCGTCGACCTTGCGCCCAAAACCGCAACCGTGGTTTCCCAAGACGGAACCGAACGCACGGTCAATGCGGACGCCGTTCAACTCGGCAATGTCATCCGTGTGCGCCCGGGCGAGGCTATCCCTGTGGATGGCGTGTTACTCGAGGGCACCTCGTCCATCGACGAGAGTGCGTTGACCGGCGAGTCCATACCGGTGGAAAAGGGACCGGGAGATACGGTCAACGCTGCGACCATCAACCGTACCGGGTCGTTTACCTTCCGTGCCACGCGCGTGGGCGACGACACGAGCCTTGCCCAAATCATCCGTTTGGTTGAGGACGCCAACGCGACCAAGGCCCCCATCGCGCGTCTGGCCGATAAGGTGGCGGCTGTCTTTGTACCTGCGGTCCTCGTTATCGCCGCTGCGGTCTTCGTCGTGTGGATGATCGCAACCGGAGGCGACGTCAGCCGCGCGCTCACCTTTGCCGTAACCGTCCTTGTCATCAGCTGCCCATGCGCGCTTGGGCTTGCCACGCCGGTCGCCATCATGGTAGGCACCGGTAAGGGCGCCGAGATGGGCATCCTGTTCAAGAGCGCTGAGGCACTCGAAACCCTGCGCGATGTCGATACCGTCGTATTCGACAAAACGGGCACCATCACGCAGGGAAAACCCATGGTGACCGACATCCTGCCCGCAACAGACACCACGGGTGAGCCCGTCATACGGGAGAAGGCGCTGCTCAAACTCGCTGCCGCGCTTGAGAGGAGCAGCGAGCACCCACTGGCGGAGGCCATCATGGCATGCGCTGACGAGCGCGGCATCGTGGCACGCGTCGTCGAAGACTTCGAGGCGATTCCGGGTCGCGGCGTCACCGCGCGCGAAGGTGGCAATCACATTGCAGCCGGCAACGCGGCACTCATGGCCGATCTGGGTATCTCGATTGACCGCAGCGAGCTCGAACGTTTTGCCCGCGAAGGGAAAACCCCCCTCTTCTTCGCAAAGAACGGGCAGCTCATGGGTACCATCGCCGTGGCAGATGAGCTTCGTCCGACCAGCATGGAAACCATTGCCGCACTGGGAAACCTCGGCGTCAAAACCGTCATGCTCACCGGCGACAACAAGCTCACTGCGCGCGCCATCGCCGCACGCGTGGGCGTGAGCGACGTCATCGCCGACGTCCTTCCCGCCGACAAGGAGCGCCACGTGCGCGAACTGCAGGAGCACGGGGGGATCGTCGCCATGGTGGGTGACGGCATCAACGACTCCCCCGCCCTCGCGCGCGCCAACGCAGGAATCGCCATCGGCACCGGCACCGACATTGCAAAGGAAGGGGCCGACATCGTGCTCATGAAAAGCGACCCGCTCGATGTCCCGCGCGCCATCGAGCTGTCGCGCGCCGTTATCCGAAACATCAAACAGGACCTCTTCTGGGCGCTGTTCTACAATACGCTGCTCATCCCGCTGGCCGCAGGCGCCCTATACCCGCTGTTGGGTTGGCAACTCACGCCCATGTTCGGCGCAGCAGCCATGAGTCTCTCGAGCGTTTGCGTGGTGTCGAACGCGCTGCGGCTCAAGGGGTTCAAGCCGAAGAAAGCCTGACGTTTGGCGCCGTCGCTTCCGCGGTAGACGCGCGACGGCACCCCACGCATGTGCAACTACGACCGGACCGGTACATCAACAGGAAAACCCGCGCATCAAAGCGCGTGACAAACGTGCGTTTTCAAACGCAGACCACAAGGAGGACGACATGAATTACATCATCAAAACCGAGGGTCTTATGTGCGGCCACTGCGACGCCAAGGTCGAAACCGCGCTGCTCGCCATCCCCGGCGTGACCGATGCCGACTCTGATCACGAGGCTCAAACCGTTGAGGTCGAATGCTCCAGCGAGGTCGCTCCCGAACAGCTCGCTCAGGCAATCGAGCAGGCAGGCGAGAAATTCCGTGCGCTCTCAATCGACGAGGCGTAGTCGAGCAACCTTGGACACCCTATTCCCTGAAGGGAGCACGCCATGATGGCAGATCATGACAAGGTCTTGCGCCTGCTCAAAACGGCGCGCGGGCAAATCGACGGCATCATCAAGATGGTCGAAGACGACCGCTATTGCATCGATGTCTCCACGCAGCTCATGGCAACGCAATCGCTGCTCGGCCGAGTGAACGCCGACGTGCTCAAAGCGCATCTCTCCGGCTGCGTCCGGCAGGCCCTCCAATCTGGCTCCGAACAAGAGCGGGCAGACAAGCTCGCCGAAATCGAGCGCATCATCGACAAGCTCGCGCGCTAAGCTTCTTGATTTGAAGCACATGCAACCCAAGGCATAGGCCCGAGGGAGCATTCCCTGCGAGCGTGGTTCCGCTTCGCTCAACAAAAACGCTCTTCGGGAATAGACCCTCGGGCCTTACCGTAGGCAGTACAACAACAGGACACAGCGGCAAGCGTCGGACATTTTCCCGGAGGGTGTTTTGTGAGCGTAGCGAACCACACCCGCAGGGAATATGTCCGCGCGTCCAATGCGCCCTCGGGTCAACCGGGCAACGTTAATCGACCGGCTGCTCCATAATCCAATCGAGATCGTGGTCGAGTTCGGCCAGGTGCTTGACCTTGGGGTGCTCGAGGTACGCGCCGCGGCACATAACATGCTTGACGTCGCTCAGAGCAGAGAGGTCATCGAGCGGGTTCTTCTCGAGTACGATCATATCGGCGCTCTTGCCCACCTCGATGGTGCCCGTCTCATCGCCCAAGCCAAGCAGACGAGCATTCACCGCCGTGGCGGTATGCAGGGCGAAGGCGTTGCTCACGCCCACGTACTTGGCAAAGTAGGCGACCTCGCGCCACATGTCGTACTGCGTGACGTACGGACAGCTCGAATCGGTGCCCAAACCCACGTCGATGCCATTGTCGAGTGCCTCACGCGCGCTTTGGATGATGCCCGCGCACACGATGTCGCCATTAGCCTTCTGAATCTCCGTGGAGTGCGTTTGCTCGGGCGAAAGCTTGACAAACGGGAGCGAGGGAGAAATCGTACACGTCACGCTCGGTTTGCGGCCGGGCAACTGCGTGCCGGCAGCGCCCTTGTACAGCGCGAGGATTTCGTCGGTCATGGGCGCGCCGTGCTCGATGGTGTCCACGCCCGCAGCCAGCGCCACCTGCACGCCCTCGGTGCTCTCAACATGCGCCATAACGGGAAGTCCCAGCTTGTGCGCCGCCGCACAAGCCGCGGAAGCAATCTCGGGCGACATGCGCAGCACGCCCGGCTCGCCCACCTTCGTGGCGTCGAACACGCCGCCGGTCACAAACAGCTTGATAACGTCGGCTCCGTGAGCGGCGATCTCGCGCACCAGTGCGGCGGCTTGCTCGGGTGTCTCAGCGATTTTGGCAAACAGCCCCGCGCCATGGCCGTTGGGAACCGTCACGCCCGTACCCGGCGCGATGAGACGCGGACCGACGTACTTGCCGGAGTTGAACCCATCACGCACCGCGATGTCGGCAAACAACGGGTCACCGGCACCACGGACGGTTGTCACGCCACTCGCGAGCTGCTGCTGGGCGCTCTTTCGCAGCAGCTTGCGCACGATGGCGCGACCCAGGGGATTGTCGAGCTTCTTCATCAGCGCACCGGCATCGCCCGCGCTCGTGGGCTTTCCGGAACCGCAAAAATGCACATGCATGTTAATCAAGCCTGGCATCAAGTAGGCGCCGGCGAGGTCGATGACGCGATACCCAGGGCCCACGGGTGCCTGCCCGGTGGGAACGATCGCCGCAATGCGACCATTCTCAACCACGATCGCGCGGTCCACTTGCGGCTCCATGTCTGCCGTGCCGTCCAAAAGTGTCGCGTTAATAAAGACGATGTTCTCTGTTTTTGCCATAACGGCCTCCCTGTTTTGCGTTACGTTGCTCCCTACTCTACCCCCTTGGACGACAACTCATGCGGGGTTTCGACAAGCGGCGATGCGGCCGTGAACCCGTCGCGAACAAAATTGCAGGTCATCGACAGCACGGCCGCAACCCATCGCAAGTGCACCCGCAACATCGCTGCGGGTTTTACTAACAGCATTCCCGCAAGCCCGCCATCGTCAATCCTATCCTCCGAGCAACAACCACACCGTCGACTACTCCACTACGCAACAGTGGTAGAATACATCGAATGCGCTATCAAGATAGCAACTGCGCGTGTCACACGAAAACGCGCGCATCCCATGCTAGGAGGGCCAAGCCGTTTCATTGCCCGCCATCCCAAGGAGGACCCATATGGCAGTCGAATCCGTTTCTCAAATCCTGGAGCGTCACGGCATCGTGGCTTCCGCTGACGCGGTCCACGTAGACCTGGCCCCGGCAGAGCTCGTCGAGGCGGCGCTCGCCCACGCAGAAGGCACGCTCGCTGCCAACGGCGCCCTGGTGGTCGAAACTGGCAAATACACCGGTCGCAGCCCCAAGGACCGCTTCGTGGTCGACACACCCGAGATTCACGACACCATCGCTTGGGGCAACGTGAACGTCCCCATCTCGCAGGAGAGCTACGAGCAGGTGCGCGATGGAGTCACCGCCCACCTTTCCGAGCGCGGCTGCTACGTGGTGCGCGGCCTTGCCGGCGCCAACCGCGATCATGCCCGCAAGTTCATGGTCACCTGCGAGCTTGCGAGCCAGGCGCTCTTCATCACCCAACTGCTCGTTCGTCCCACCGACGAGGAGCGCGCCAGCTACGGCGAGCCCGACTTCACCATCCTCGCCGCCCCCGGTTACAAGTGCGACTCTTCCATCGAGGGCCTCAACTCCGAAGCCGCGGTGCTCGTCAACTTCACCGAGCGCACTGTGGTGATCGCCGGCACCGAGTACTCGGGTGAGATCAAGAAATCCGTCTTCTCCGTCATGAACTACCTGCTGCCCGTCGAGGACCACGTGCTCCCCATGCACTGCTCCGCCTCCATGGATCCCGAAACGCACGACACCGCCGTGTTCTTCGGCCTGTCCGGCACGGGCAAAACCACGCTTTCCGCTGACCCCAAGCGTCTGCTCATCGGTGACGACGAGCACGGCTGGGCCATGGACGAGGGTATCTTCAATATCGAGGGCGGCTGCTATGCCAAGTGCGACGGCCTCACCGAGGAGCGCGAGCCCGAGATTTTCCGCGCGGTGAAGTTCGGCGCGCTGTGCGAAAACGTTATCCTCAATGACAAGCGCGAACCCGATTACGACGACACCTCGCTTACCGAGAACACCCGCGTGGGCTACCCCATCGAGCACATCCCCAACGCCTGGGTCAACGGCAGCGGCGGCGAGCCCACCGTGGTCATCTTCCTCACCTGCGACGCCTTCGGCGTGCTGCCCCCGATTGCCCGTCTCTCCGCCGACGCCGCCATGTATCACTTCGTGAGCGGCTTCACCTCCAAGGTCGCCGGCACCGAAGTCGGCATCAAGGAGCCGGTACCCACCTTCTCTTCGCTGTTCGGCGAGCCGTTCATGCCGCTTGACCCCATGGTTTACGCAGACATGCTCGGCGAGCGCATCGCTGCAGGTAAGACCCGCGTGTACCTCGTGAACACCGGTTGGGTCGAGGGCTCCTACGGCGTTGGCCACCGCATCCCGCTCATCTACAACCGCATCAACGTCAACGCAGCACTCGACGGCTCGCTTGAACAGGCGGAATTCATCCACGACGATGTCTTCAACCTGGATATCCCCACTACCTGCGCGGGCGTGCCCGACAACGTGATGGTGCCGTGGAAGTGCTGGGAGAGCAAGGACGACTACGACGCGACCGCTCGCAAACTCGCGCACATGTTCCAGGAGAACTTCGAGAAGAAGTACGCGCACCTGCCTGAGAACGTGAAAAACGCCGGTCCGCACGCATAAGTTTGAACGGGGCGCCAACACCACGGCGCCCTACTTTTTTAAGAAGGCCCTCGTTGCATAATCCCCTCGACAATCTTCGCCATAAGGTACGTGAGCTGCATCGCAGCCACCCACAACGCCCGCGCGCGCCGCGCAAGCCCAGCCCGCTTGCCGAGCTTGCAAACGCCTGGTGGACGCGGCTCATCTCCTCCGTATATGGAGGAGGCCTTTCGGCGCAAGAGGCCGAATACGAGAGTGGCGAGACAGGACGCGACTATCTGTGGAACTCCATCGGCGTAGGCGTGTGGGGCATGGTGTTCCCGGCGCTCACCGTTGTTACCACGCAGCTTGCAGGCACCGAACAAGCGGGCATGTTCTCCATGGCGTTTGTTGCGGGCACACTGCTCATGTTCCTGTCCAACTACGGTGTACGCAATTTCCAGGTTTCGGACATCGAGGAACATAGCTCCTTTTCGTCTTACCAAATCAACCGTTGGATCACTTCGATCTTTGCGCTGATAGCGGGCATTCTGTATTGCACGATCCGCGACTATGGGCCCACCATGTTCATGCTGTCCATGGGCGTCTACGTGTACAAGATCACCGACGGCCTCGCCGACGTGTACGAGGGCCGTTTGCAGCAAGCCGACAAACTCTACCTCGCGGGCATCAGCCAGGCGCTGCGCTCCCTCGCTGCTTTGGTCGTTTTTTCCGTTCTCCTTTTTGTGGCGCGTTCGACAAGCGTTGCAGCGGTAGGTATGGCGATCGCCGCCGTCGCGTCGCTTGCCATAATCACCATTCCGCTCGCCCTATTGGAAACAGAGGCATCCGGACCGTGGAACGTCAACGAAATCAGCGGTTTGTTCCGCCACTGCTTCCCGCTTTTCTCCGCCTTGTTCCTGTTTAACCTCATCGAGAATGTGCCCAAATTCGCCATGGAGGGCCTGCTCTCCTACGACAACCAGCTGTACTTCAATGCGTTGTTCTTTCCCGCGCAGGGTATCCTTCTCGCCGCGGGCTTCATGTATAAACCCCAACTGCTGCGCCTGGCAAACATTTGGGCAAACCCCAAGCGCCGCAAGCGTTTCGACCTCATCGTGCTTGCCATGATCGGCGTCATCGTCATTCTCACATTCGGCACGTTTGTTTTTATGGCATGGCTCGGCATTCCCCTCATGAGCTTCATGTACGGCGTTGATTTCGAACAATTCCGCACGCTCGCATATCTTATGGTTATCGCGGGCGGCATCAGCGCGGCAATCGACTTTCTGTATGCCATCGTTACTGTGCTGCGCCACCAAGATTCCGCCATGCGGCCCTATCTCATCACGTTTGCATTCGCGCTGGTGGTACCCACGGTTCTCATCCTGATCTTCGGCCTCATGGGCGCAGTCTTGGGCTATCTGCTTTCCATTGCATTGCTGCTCGTGCTGCTCGGTGTTGAGTACTACCACATCCGGCAGAGCCTCTCCCAAAAGAACCGCAGCCCCTTCCACGCATAAGTTGGTGCTGCATTAACGCCGTCAGGCCTGCTTCGCAAAGCAACGCAAGACATATTGCTAGCACGAATCGCAACGTGCTGGTCCGTGTTCCGTTCGTCTAAAATAAACGACTTCGTGCTTCTTCCGTTCAATTTATTCCCACGTTTTCTATTCGGGAGTAAGCCCGGGACGTCCGAGCATCCCTTTTTTCACTCTGAGGGCGGTACTTTTGGCAAAAAATGCCAGATTGTAAGGTCTCGGCTGAGCTTCCAAAACATCCAAGCGAACCAAACAACACCATGCGACAACGTCACAATAACTCACAACGCGTCTACCTGCACTTTTCTTGACTGAGAAAGAAGCAGAATCGTCCCATTACCTCCAATGCCCACCACAGCGACCCGGGCCAACCCTACAATCTGGCAAAAATTGCCACTCGAGTGCCAATTTAAAAGAAAAACATCTCGCTCAAGGATGGCAAGCCGTTCTTTGGAACCGCGTTCCTCATTCGGAAGCTCAAAATCACTCGCAAATACACGAAAAGCTACACACCCGAATTCGTCCTGTTCATTCGGAGGAACGCAGATCGCCCTGGTACAAGCTCGCTCCCCTGTTGGATTCGAGCCATCGTTCGTGCTCAAATCTCTCAATCCGTTGTCGACATCCTCAATCCTTAAATTGGATTAAGCTCGATTGCTTTTCGCAAATCATTAAGCCAAGCAATCTGTTTCACGCGATATCCCGAGGTCCCGCAACGAAATCGCACTCCGGCGTCCCGGTACAGACTGCGTGCGATTGCCTCCAGTGCTGCAACTTGCTTCATTTGGTCGCGGTTAATCACGACCACCTTGATACCCATGCCTCTGATTCCATTATTTCGTTGACCATCATGCAACCGTGCATTTTCACACTCGTGGCCCGCGCCGTTATATTCGATATCGGTTTTAGCAGCAGGAACATAGGCATCCATGATGGCGTAGGGCATGCCAGAAGCCATCGCCCGAGACCTCTCATCAAATCGAATGAGGTGATTGAGCAACATTCCGCCCTTGGGCAACCCCGAACAGCCAAATCCTCCATAACGCATCGGAGCACCCAACATGCCGAACATTACCGATTCCATCGGTGATGCGGAATCCGCTGCAGCCAACGAAACGGCAGTTTTAAACGTGCGGCATGCGCTGCTCTTAATCGATTTCGCCATTTCTTGCAGCTCACGTAATGTCACAGCAGGCTCAACGTGATAACACGCCGACGCAGCATCGCTTTTGTTTCCCGATGAAGTTTGCCCTTCATCTTGAACAATACCAAACGTTAATTCTTCTGCAAGGCAATAGGAGCCAAGCAGTTCCATAAGCAACATGAACACGTCGGCAAGCTCGTGATGATAGGAATACTGAAGGGCAGCATATGCAGGTGAAGCACTGTATACGCCCTCATCAACCTTCATGATGGCATGATCGGGCAGGCGTCTTGACACCAGGTGGCATTTCAACAACCTCCTCTGTCTCCGAGCAGAAGCATTTGAAATTAAGACGTGAAGATCGTCGCAATCCCCCTCATTCCAAAAACCCAAACGTGCCAACCGGTCAAGATCGACGGCATCGAAGCTCGGCACACACGCAGCAAGTGCCTTTCGCTGTTCAATCCTACCGACGTGTTCCCAATTCAAATGTCCATACACGCGACGCGTCCAGCGAATCGCTCGAAGAGTAGAGAAATATGTCAGCACCACGGTATCCATGTATAAAAACTAGCATGACGCAATATCTCCAATGGAGTGCTTCCAAAAAAGTTGAGCACGGTCTGGTCGTTTGGCTTACACAGATCCTAAAACTCAAGCTCAAGAGGCAAAAGTTGTCTCGGATAACAAGGGGGGTGGTGTCTGCGGATGCCAATCGAATCCAAAACTACACCACCCTCCTTGCAGGCAAAATAATCGCTGGCCAACCGCAACAGAGGAATTTGGTGTCGTCAATTTCCTTGAGAATGGGGGCGGAAAACGAGTCGGCCAAAAGCCGTAACACCCGCAAAACAACCTGCTATGTAAACAAACAGACACAAGCCACGCCCTGCCCTTTTAACACACTTTATGGTGCTAAAGTGTTGAACTGTTCAACTCTTGAGGAGGTGCGCTGACTGTGACGCGTGTATACAACTTCTCCGCAGGCCCTGCGGCCCTTCCCGAAAACGTCTTGCGCGAGGCACAATCGGAGATGCTCGATTACGCCGGATCCGGCATGTCTATCTTGGAAATGAGCCATCGATCTGCAACATACCAGCAGGTCATCGACAGTACCGAGGCAACACTGCGCCGTCTGCTCAATATCCCAGACACGTATCGCGTGCTGTTCTTACAGGGCGGAGCGACGTTGCAGTTCGCTGGAATCCCGCTCAACCTCATGCGCACGAAACGCGCGGGCTACGTTGTAAGCGGCCAGTTTTCCGGCCTAGCGCAGCGTGAGGCGCAAAAATACGGAACAGCGGAGGTCCTTGCCACGAGCGAAGACACGCACTTTGACCGCATCCCCGACTTGAACCCCGTTGCGGAACGCGCGGCTTCGGGCGAACTCGACTACGTGCACATCTGCCAGAACAACACCATCTTCGGCACCATGTTCCACGAGCTGCCAACCTGTGGAGATACGCCACTCGTCGCAGATGTCTCGAGCTGCTTTCTCTCTATGCCGCTCGATATCGAGCGCTACGGCCTCATCTATGCTGGCGCGCAGAAAAACGCCGGCCCGGCGGGAGTCACCGTGGTCATCGTACGCGAAGACCTCATCGAAAACGGACCCGCGCTGGCCGACATCTGCCCCACATATATGGGCTACAAGCTCCAGGCGAGCAAGGGCTCGATGTACAACACCCCCAACACCTTCGGCATCTACCTGTGCGGCAAGGTGTTCTCCTGGATCGAAGAGCAAGGCGGTCTCGCGGTCATCGAAAAGCGCAACTGCGCCAAGGCGGAGCTACTCTACGAACTGCTCGGCAACAGCTCGCTCTTCCACGGCACGGCCCAATGCGCCAGCCGCTCCATTGCCAACGTGACCTTCCGCACAAACGACCCCGAACTTGACGCCCGCTTTGTCGCGTTTGCCCGCGAGCGCGGAATCGAGGGAGTCAAGGGGCACCGCGTCGTCGGAGGCATGCGCGCCAGCATCTACAACGCCGTAAGCATGGAGGCCGTGAAGGCACTCGCGGCCTGCATGCGCGAATTTGAGGAGACCCAGGCATGAGAAACATCAAGATCATCGACGATATCACTAAGGACGGGCAGGTCGACTTCGGCGAGGGCTACGACTTCGTAGAGAACATCGAGGATGCAGACGCCATCCTGATGCGCTCAACTGACCTGCACGGCTTCACCTTACCCGAAGGCATCCGCGCCATCGCCCGCTGCGGCGCAGGCGTCAACAACATCCCCATTGAGGAATACGCGCGTCAGGGCGTCGTGGTGTTCAATTCCCCAGGTGCCAACTCCAACGCGGTGAAAGAAATGGTCCTCGCCATGATGATCATGTCGAGCCGCGGCATCATGCAGTCCATGAAGTGGGTGCGCGAAAACGCCGAAGACCCCGACATCTACGTCCACGCCGAGAAGGCGAAGAAGGCGTTTGTGGGCCGTGAGCTGCGTGGCAAGCGCGTGGGCGTGGTCGGCTTGGGCAACGTGGGATCCAAGGTGGCAAACGCCTGCGTGGAGCTGGGCATGGACGTCTTCGGCTACGACCCGTTCATCTCTGTCGAACACGCATGGGCCCTTAACCGCGAGGTCCAGCGCGTGGGCACGCTCGAGGACCTCTGCCGCGGCTGCGATTACCTCACACTGCACGTCCCGAGCAAGGCGGACACCATCCACATGATCTCCGAAGAGCAGCTCAACCTACTCGCACCGGACGCGGTTCTTATCAACTTCGCACGCGAGACCATCGTCGACGAACCCGCCGTGGACGCCGCCCTGCGCGCGGGTAAACTTTCCTGGTTTGCCTGCGACTTCGCCACCCCTGGCACCGTCAACATGCCGAACACCTTCGTCACCACACACTCCGGCGCCGGCACCAACGAGGCTGAGGCAAACTGCGCTGACATGGCGATCTCCGAGCTCAAGGACTACATGGAAAACGGCAACATCGCCCACTCCGTGAACTACCCCGCTTGCTCCATGGGCAAGGCGCGCGCCGCAAGCCGCATCGCCTGCCTGCACGCCAACGTGCCCAACATGATCGGTCAGATCACGCGCATCCTCGCCGACGACAACGCCAACGTCCAGCGCATGGTCAACGAAAGCGCCGGCGAAAACGCCTACACTATGTTCGACACCGACGAACATCTGGATGAAAGCACCATCGAGGCGCTCAAGCAGATTCCTTCCATGTATCGCGTTCGCGTGATCAAATAATCCCCGTCGATGCCATGGCGGTCGCATGGCACGGAAATGCGGCCGCCATGTGTCCCAAACATCCGTGCGTCTCAAACGTCTCGTACGAGAGGATCTTCGTGAAAGCGCTCCCCTTCCCCTGCATTCGACCTGTTCCCGAGCATGCGGCAGATGTCTCCGCCCTTCCGTACGACGTGCTCGATCGCGCTGAAGCGGCTGAGTACGTAAAGGAGCGTCCGCTTTCGTTTTTGAACATCGATCGCCCTGAGACGCAGTTCGGGACCGCGCAGGACATGTATGCGCCCGAGGTGTACCAGCGCGGGGCGAAGCTGTTGCATGAGCGCATCGACGATGGCACGTATGTGGCCGACGGGAACCTCTCCTACTACATCTACGAGCTGGAATGGAAAGGCCGCGTGCAGACGGGCATCGTCGCCGTATGCGCTGTCGAAGAGTACGAGAGCGGCGTGATTAAGCGCCACGAGCTCACGCGTGAAGAGAAGGAGCGCGACCGCATCGAGCACATCCGTGCGCTCGGATGCCAGACGGGCCCAATCTTCCTCGCCTATCGCGACCAGCCCGTGCTCGATATGATCATCGGCGCCGCCAAGACCTCGACGCCGCTCTATGCCTTCTCCGATGACGAAGGTGTGCGCCAAACCGTGTGGGAGGTCGCCCGCCCCGATGCCGTGGGGGCCATTCGCGCCATGTTCGAGCAGATTCCCTGCGCCTACATTGCCGACGGCCATCATCGCACCGCGAGCGCGGTCAAAGTGGCGCAGCGCATGCGCGAGCAGGCGCAGGCTGCCGGCACCTACACAGGCAAGGAACCGTTCAACTACTTCCTCTCCGTGCTGTTCCCTGCAAGCCAGCTCACAATTCTGCCGTACAACCGTGTTGTCGCCGACCGCTGCGGAAAAACCGCAGAAGAGCTTTGCGCCGAGCTTGAGGCTGCGGGCTTTGCCTTGCGCAAAGCAGACGGCGCAGTAAAACCGCGCGAACATGGCACCTTTGGCATGTTTATGGACGGCTCGTGGTATGAGCTCAAGATGAGTGAAACGAATGCGTCGAGTGCAGAGGACGCAACAGACCCCGTCTCCGCGCTCGACGTCTCTATTCTGCAGGATCGCGTGCTCGCCCCCATCCTCGGCATCGAGAACCCGCGCACCGACGCGCGCATCACCTTTGTGGGCGGCATCCGCGGCACCGACGAGCTCGAACAGCGCGCCGGCGCTGACGGCGTTGCCTTCACTCTCAACGCCACGGGCATCGACCAGCTGCTCGACGTGGCGGACGCCGGGCTTCTCATGCCACCCAAGTCGACATGGTTTGAGCCCAAGCTCCGTAGCGGGCTGTTCATTCACCGCATCGCCGCGGACTTCGCCTAGGCCACGGCGCATACGTTATTCGAGGTGGGCATGGGCGATTCTTCGCAAAGGCATTCCACATTTCACAATCGCTTATATAGCCCCGGCGGCTGCAGCGTCTTTGTGATACTTGCCCCTCTGATGGCGGCATCGGTGGGCGTCTTCTTCGCCTTGATTGGGCTGGCGGGCCTCGCGTTAGTAGCGCTAATTGCCGCCATCGTGGTCACCGTGTTTTTTGCCCGCAGGTCCGAACAGCGAAAAGCCGAGGGAAAGACCCTCGGCTGGAAAATCGCGATTCCGATCGTGCTTTACGCAATCAGCGTCCCCTATCTAATCTTTTTTATCTGGCTGTTTTTCTTCCAGTCATAATCGGGAATGCATGGCATGAGACCGCAGCACAAAGCCACGGTTCTCTTCTATAACGTCTCGTTGCGCTCGAAGAACTCGCAGGCGTTTTCGAAGCAGATGCGGTCGGCGATGTCCTCGCCAAACTCGCCCGCAAGCAGCCCATGCAGCGTGCCGATCTTCTCTGCAGGGTCAAGCCATGTGGGAACTTCGCAACCGTCGTAGTCGCTACCGAGCGCCAAAACGTGCTCGCCGCCCAGCTGGAGCAGGTGATCAACGTGACGCAGGAAATCATCCTGAGTTGCGGGCAAATCCTCGGTAATGAAGTCCTCGCAGAAGTTAAGGCCCACGATGCCTCCACGCTCGGCCAAAGCACGGAACTGGTCGTCGGTCAAATTTCGCAGGTGGCCGCAAATGGCGCGCGAGTTTGAGTGAGACGCGGCAAAGGGCCGCTCCGACGCCTCGAGCACATCCCAGAAACCCCGGTCATTGAGATGAGACACGTCGATTACCACATGACGCTCTTCAAGCGCGGCGATGACCTCGCGACCAAACGGGGTCAAACCCTCCGTTGTATCGTGTCCCGAGGCGATGGCGTTCGGCCCGTTCCATGCGAGCGTGAGCATCTTGACGCCCGCGTCCGCAATTTCGTGCACGCGCTCGACCGTGCCCTCGATAAACGAGCCGCCTTCGACCGTAAACATCGCCGCGCAGTGCCCCGTCTCAACAATGGAGCGAATATTGCGCGCGTCAAGCACCTGCTCGATGCGGTCGGCATGCTCAGCGATCTGCCCCTGAAGATACGAACGAACCGCCTGGAACACAGCCCACGCCTGGTCGGAATTGAGCTCGTCGGGAATGAATGCCGCAAAGCACTGGCACCAGGCGTAATCTTGCGCCTGCATGCGATCGAGCGAGATGTGCGCGTCGTTATCCGCGAGCGACAACAGGCGATCTTTGGGTGTGCCCATCACGAAATCCTCGAACTCAACGTCGGGGAAGGCAGTGTGCAGAGCAAGACGATCGAGCGTGTCGCAATGCAGGTCAAAGATGCGAATGCGCTGGTTGTCCATGGTAAACCTCCTGATGAAGTGCCCTCTTTACGGCAATGATACCCCATGCAGCAAAAAGGCCGGTCCCGCACGGAACCAGCCTTTGCATTTGCACGCTCGAAAGCTCGGAGCTACTCCCCCAGCACCTCGCGCATTTCTTCCTGCTCAACTACCTGCGTGAGCTTGAAAACGCCGTTTTCGTAGGAATAGCGCATCACAGAGCAGTTGCCCGGAATATCTCGGGGACCAAAATCGGTATTCTCTGCCCAAGCAAATAGGAACGCGCGGCATGCCGACCCATGGCTCACTGCGAGCACCTGCTCATGCCCGGGCCGTTCCATGATGTTCGTGAGCGTTGAACACACGCGATTTCGCAGCTCATCTTCGCTCTCGCCGCCAAACTTGACGAAGAAATCGTTCCAGGGACGAGGTGGCAGCAATGCAAAACGCTCCGCCTCATACTCGCCAAAGTACATCTCTCGCAGGCCAGGCTCGCGCGAGAACGGCATATCCGTGATCGCCTCGATGGTCTGGTGCGTGCGTGCGAGCGTTGAAGCGTAGGCATGATCGAACGTAAGGCCCTCGTGCTTGAAGTAGCGGCCAACACGTTCCGCCTGCTCAACTCCCAATTCGGTAAGCGGAGAATCCGTCCAACCCTGCATGATCCTGCGCACGTTGAACATCGTTTCGCCGTGACGCACCAGATATAACGTTCTAGCCATTGAGTTGCCTCCCGTATCGGTATTCCCGCCCGTCGCCGCCAAGCGCAGCAACGTCTTTCCGTCTCGTAAGCGCAACCATGATAAACCCTGCCCGATGCGTCTTTTCAAACAGCGGCAGGAGTTAACAGAGAAGTCGGCACAAATCGCGTTTGCGACGCAGCGCCAATTGGACGTAGAAACGGAATAAAAGGACCCCTGCAGAACGAACTGCCTCCCATTTCTCGTATCCAAGAAATGGGAGGCAGTTCAAACTCACCGTCGGGACCTTTTCGTTTTACCAGCAAGATTGGCTATTTGTCGCTGTAGTGGTCCTTGACGGAGTAGAATGTCACCACCTCGCCGGACACGGAATAGACAATGCGGTTGGCGGCGTCTATCCTCCTCGACCAGAGGCCCGACAGGTCGTCCTTCAGAGGCTCCGGTTTGCCGATCCCGTCGAACGGCTCGCGATCAATGTCCTTGACGAGCTGGTTGATCCTCTTGAGCGTCTTCCTATCCTGGGATTGCCACCAGATATAGTCGGCCCATGCCGCGTCCGTCCAAGACTTAATCATCGTCATCCTCGATGATCTCGTGGACCGTGAACTTACCAGCACGCGCCTGCTCCATACCGCGCTTGAGCTTCTCGTACAGGTACTCGTTTGAGCGGATGTATAGGTTCTCCCGCATGTTCTCGTACTCGCGGACGTTCAAGACAATCACGTTCGAGTCCGGATCTCTGCTGGTCACCAGGATGGGCTCGGCATCGTCCCTCACCTTGTCGATATAACTGCGCAGGTTCGCTCGGAACGTGCTGTAAGCGACTGCCTCCATGGGCCTCACCCCTTTGAATTGTCCAATATCTTGTACAAGATGATACCCCATCTCGACCTCTTTTTGCCTGATGTTCAGAGAATTAGGCGTTCTCTGCAAAACGTCCCTCGATGGACCTTCGTTTTCCACCGTGTAGCTGCGCAGATACGTGCCGAGGGCGAACGGTGCGCAACCCCTACCGCGGAACACGCGTGGCACACCTGCAACGGCGCCATCACGCGCCCCTCTGGCGCTTCATGTCCCCGCGGATGAGGCGCTTTATGTAACCGGCCTGGTTCTCCTGCGCCTCGAGCCACTCGAGTATGTCCGCTTCCGATTTGTAGAACGTCAGCGCCTTGCGCGTGGTGCTCTCCCTCTAGTACTTCGCTGACGCCCTCTTCTGCGCCTCTGAGACCATGGCCACCTCTTCCTGACCGCGTTGTACGCGCGGTTCGCGATGAAAGCACCGATAAAGGCCGCTACGAATATCCTCATGGCCATGCTCCAATCTGATAATGTGGACGTGGAGCGGGCCGGTCGCATCGACCCCTGCATCCCTACCTTGACCTCTTGAAGTGCTTGCCGACTCGTCTTAGAGGTCTTTTCTTTCAGTTGGATTACCAGTCAAAACGACACTGCCCCAAAACGACCGAACAAAGGCTGCTTTCAGAGGTTCAGCAGAAGCTCGACCGAGAACACACGGTGAGCAAGGGAAGAGACAAGAGACGACCTTGGGTTTTCGACGAGGCCATCATCGTGCTAAAAGACGGATCGATCGTAAAAAAGAAGAGGGGTTAAACCCCCCCGAATCGGCGGGGAAACCCCTCTAGAAACATATTACCACATCATAAATCGGAAATACGGCCCCGCACGGGGCCCTTTTCATATCGTGCCGCCGCGACCGCAGCGGCCCTTTCCATGTTGGATTACCAGTCAAAACGACACTGCCCCAAAACGATGGAGAGACTGTGGTGGTTGTTGGATCTGAAAACGAAATCGCGACCTTAAAGAAATGAGGCCGTTTCCCGTATAGCAAGTCGGGTCGTGCCTCATCTTTATTTGATTATAGCACCTCGAATGATTGGAACAACATGTCTAGGGACGACTTCGACGTCATCGCGTTCAAGGTGCTCTGTTGGATTACCAGTCAAAACGACACTGCCCCAAAACGGTGTGCTCCGCGTCGGTAGCCGAGTTCGCGTTGGATTACCAGTCAAAACGACACTGCCCCAAAACAGGCGTCGTCCCTGGTTTCAGTGAAACACAGCCAAGCTAAAATGCAGGCAGAATCCCGGTCGCCTCGAACTCATCGCGCATCCACTCGTTGTAGAAGTCGAAGGACACCATGATGTCATCAGGTCCGGTGCCGCTCCACTCCGCCACGACCATGTCGAGAGCGAACCTGTCGGGGATGGAGCCCCAATCCATCTCGGCCCATAGGGACTCGAACTCCTCGATGTCATCTTGTTTCACGAGCCAACCGGAGAGGTTCTCGCAATCGATCTCCTCCGTGATGAGGTCGTGCCCTTCTCCTGAGTACAGGAAGAACACGCGGCCGAGTTCGGATGCTGCCTCTTGGACGATTGAGAAGTAGCACAGAAAGCGGTCGTCCATCGTCGAGTCGATGGTCCTAATCCCCCTGATGCCCGATGGCGTTCCTGTAGCGTTTATTTTCGGCACCGCCCTTCATCACGGTCACGAACTCGCCCCTGCCGTTCACGATCACGACGTCACTGCCCTTTGTTGGATTACCAGTCAAAACGACACTGCCCCAAAACCGGCGGCATACATGCCGCGTCTTACGGCACGTTGGATTACCAGTCAAAACGACACTGCCCCAAAACCCGACTTGATGCAGCCGTACAGGCATGAGAGAACCTTGAACGCGATGACGTCGAAATCGTCCCTAGACACTGCTACCTCCGTGATTGATAAAATTGCCTCATTTACACCTTGTCTTGACTAGAAACAATCAAAACATGATGTGGTATTATGCATCTAGAGAGGTTTCCCCGCCGGCTCGGGGGGGGTTTAACCTCTCGTTTTTTTTACAATCGATCCGTCCTTTTGTACGATGATTGCCTCGTCAAAAACCCAAGGTCGTCCTTTGTCTTTTCCTTTTCTAACTGTGTGTTCTCGGTCGAGCTTCTGCTGGACCCCTGAAAGCAACTTTTGTTCTCTCGTTGGATTACCAGTCAAAACGACACTGCCCCAAAACGCATTAACTCTGCTCCCTGCTCCTGATGCTGTTTTCAAGGTGCCCGCCGTTCCCTTGCGGCTGGTTGCATGATTGCACAACAACCATTAAACGCACAACGGAAGTTAAACGTCTACACAAAACCTACACAACGTTTGTTAAACGTATAACAATTGTTGTATACTGCTTGCAACGAAAGAGAGGTGCGTTTATGCAGGTAAACAACGTTGTTAGGTTCATCATCGAGCGTTCGGGGAAAAGCTTCCGAAAAGTGAGCGAGGAGCTTGGGCGCTCCGCAAATTGGGCAGGCGTCGTCGCCATGCCAAGACGCTCACCAGCCCTCGCAACCGTCGCCGACATAGCGGACGCCTGCGGCGTGGACGTCGTGTTGGTGGACCGTGCCACCGGCGCGGCGATAGCAACCATCGACCCGCCGCGTTGCGCACTTGAGACGCAGGGCACCGAGGACTGACGCATCAGTTAGCCATCCTCACCGCCTGGTGGGGAACCGCGCACGCGCGCGCATAGGCCGCCACACGTTGGCGGCTTTTTTGTGCGCATTCCACCTGTTGGATTACCAGTCAAAACGACACTGCCCCAAAACGTGTTCCGCGTGACGTCAAACGGCGACGAGTTGGATTACCAGTCAAAACGACACTGCCCCAAAACTGCTGTACCATCCGAGAGACATGACATGCGCCCCCTCTATTAATCAGCTAGGCTATGACCTCGGCTATATCATCGATGTGGATGAGGTAGGTCAGCGGAGCGCCGTCATCGAAATCGGAGTGATCGGCGGGCTCGAACTCGTAGTCCTCCCCTTCCTTCCAAACCTCAACGATGTTACCGACGGTACCGTCCTTGAGCTTGATTCTGGAGAACATCTCGACTTCCATGCCATCACCCCTTCCGTTTCGCGACGTGAATCGTAGTCAACCTCATTTTATCCTTGCCGGGATCTTTCATGTTGGATTACCAGTCAAAACGACACTGCCCCAAAACTACCAGAAGCACTTCATCTACCTCAACAAGTTGGATTACCAGTCAAAACGACACTGCCCCAAAACAGCATCGATTTCGCATAGGGTAAACCATGCGTCAGTAAGCGGTGGCACTTCCGTGACCACGCCAGATAAATCAATCGTGTAGGCCGGCAATGAGACATCAAACCCAGTCCTCGCATCACTCTTGAAGCACGCAAAGCCACTCGAGATCGCAAACAACTCGCCAAGTCTCTCGAATTGCGCAAGACCGGCCTGAATACTGTCGTAGGCCTTGATGACCTCATCAGGGACGTTCATCATCTTTTAACCGCCGCCTTTTCAATAAGCCCGGTCACAGGATTGTCATCGACACGCAAGATAAACGTCTCCCTTTTCCTGACGTCGTTGAAATATGATGAGCAGTCATCGGAGCCAGTCTGCGAGTCGATAAATCTAGTCACGCCATCAACCTGCTCGGCCATGAATACGTGCCCGCCGCTGTTCCTGCCCTTCCATCTCACCCTAATTATAGCCCTTGAACCGTCTCCGTATTCTGCCATTGCTTTCTCAACGCTGCCGCGCATCGACGCCGGAGTTGTAGTTGGATTACCAGTCAAAACGACACTGCCCCAAAACACCTTCGAATTCCACGCGCTCCTGTACGTGGTTGGATTACCAGTCAAAACGACACTGCCCCAAAACACAACGGATATGTAACGGACTCAGGGACTCGTTGGATTACCAGTCAAAACGACACTGCCCCAAAACTCCGTCAATCCAAGATGTGACTTCATCGAGCAACGCGAATCCATCGGCGCTCGGTATCTGCGGCTGGATGATTTCGCCCGATTCTTTCATAACGACGACGATAGATGGATTCAAGTCCCTGTCGATCCCATCGAGATACCCGCCGTAGAACGCCCAGAAATCATCTGCGCGTCCGATATCGACAATGCCGTAATGAGGAGGACAATCAAGAATCCCCTTCGCAACAGCCAGCGCGCCTTGGTAATCCATTGAATTATCCCACCGCCTTCTTTATCAGGTCGGTCACGTCCTTGTCATCGACGCGAAGTATCTCGGTCTCCCCACTTGAAATCATCGAGAAGTATGACGAGCAATCGCTCGAGCCAGTCTGAGGGTCAATGAATCGGGTAGATCCGTCAACTTGCTCGGCGATGAATACATGTCCTCCACCGGTTGGATTACCAGTCAAAACGACACTGCCCCAAAACGTCGAGAGTCCACCGGCGTTCCACACGCTGGTTGGATTACCAGTCAAAACGACACTGCGAGTCAAAATACGGCTTAGCCAAAATTGCCCCCGGGCGCCACGTAGGTGGTCATCTGACTTGCTTAGGCTCCTCTCGAGGAGCCTTTTTTGTCTCACTACAACTCTATCGTTTCGTCCGGACACTTTTTGAGTGAGACCCCGGTATTCGGTAAGTGAGTATTTCCGACCGTACATATAGGTTTCTCTTGACAAATAGGAGAAGACTGAATTCCAACTAGATCTGGAAATGAATGAAGCTTGCTATTCAACAAACTCGATATCAATCATCAGCGTACTGGAAAAATCATTTTCATGTCGTAGCCGTGAGCTAATCTAGCTGCCCTTCCGAACATCGCAAACGCACTACAGGTTTATGGGGCAAAACAGCTAGATGCATCTAAACGAAAAAAGGTCACGGTACATACCGTGACCTCATAATTCGTGGTGGGCGATACAAGATTTGAACTTGTGACCCCTTCCGTGTCAGGGAAGTGCTCTCCCCCTGAGCTAATCGCCCGTCTCAGGTGCGCGCATCAGCGCGGGGTTAACTATACCAAGCTCCGCTCATTGTCGCAAGGATTTTTTCAAACTATTTTGCAATCGCGCGTTTCACGCACACTGGAAGCAAACAAATACTGGGCAGCTTCGATACATGTGGAAGCAATACCGACACATATCCAAACAGACATGCGAACGGCGCATTATGTATCCGGCAAACACTAAATTACACCCCACGGACATAATCAAATCAAATCTGCATTTTATGCCCTGTACCTGCAGCTTCGTCAGTATCGCAATTTTTTTAAAAAAAGTGCTTGCACAGTCCGAAACATTTGCGTATAGTATCTTCCTGCAAGCGGACATGGCTCAGTTGGTAGAGCACAACCTTGCCAAGGTTGGGGTCGCGGGTTCGAGCCCCGTTGTCCGCTCCATTGCATGTGAGGGGCCGGTTGAAAGATCGGCCTTTTTCATATATGGCGGCTTGGCCAAGTGGTAAGGCAGAGGCCTGCAAAGCCTTTACCCCCGGTTCGAATCCGGGAGCCGCCTCCATTGTCTTGTTAAGGTGTCCAATCGGGCACCTTTTCTTTTACGCGCACATCTCATGGATTCGAACCGTGCTGACGGTGCGAGCGAAGAGCAAGCCGCTCCACCAAGCCTACAGCAGCTTAATCAACCGCACCTGCGTGCCCTGGGCATCGGAACGGCGACGCACGTCAACGTTGTCGACAAGCATACGCATCAGGCGAATACCGCGTCCGCGCTCGCGGCTTTCAACCGGCTCTTCATCCGCCGCGATCTCATAGCCGCTACCGCAGTCATTGACCTCGATCACCACGCGATCGGGAAACGCCTCGACCGTCATCACACACCCGCAGGCATCGCACGCATGATCATACGCGTTGGACAGCGCCTCCCCCACCGCCAGGGCGACGTCGAAGCAATCGTCGCGGCTCAGGGGCAACGTGCCAAGCAGCTCGACCACACGATGGCGGTAATACCCCAAATTCTCGACGCCCGAACGAATCGCAAAGCTCTTGCTCCACAGCGGCGGAACATCGGGCGAAAGCACCGGCACTGGCGGCTTGTCTATGGCTGAAACGTGCAGTACGTCGATCAAGCGCGCTATTTGCAAAAACCGTATGACCTCGGACGAAGCGCCCACCAACGACAGCATTCCGCCACGCTCCAGCAGTGTGCGAGCACGCGTGAGCAAAAACGCCAAACCCGTTGAGTCGATAAACGTAACGTTTTGGCAGTTCACGATAATGCGGCGAACGCCGCTCTCGATAAGCGCATCCACCTGCGTGCGGAGCGCAGGCACCGTGGACAGATCAATGTCGCGCGTAGGGGCAATAACCGATATGTCGTTCCACTCATTCATGCCGCTATCGTTCCCGCACGCATGCGCTTCTATTCAGTCAACCCGTCAAAACGCAAGGCAGCAAGCGCGATATCGTCATCGAGCGCAGAACCCGTAAAGGTGTCGAGCGCGTCGAGCACCTGCGCGCACATGCCGTCGATGCCATCCGCCGCAGCGCTCAGTAACACGCTGCTCAGCCGCTCCTCGCCAAAGAAGGCGCCCGACGCATCGCGCGCCTCAATCGCACCGTCGGTATACATGAACAGGATGTCACCGGGCTTAAAGGTGAAGGTACCGTTTTCGTACGCCATGGACGAGAACGCGCCGATCACACCCGATTGCGTGCTCAGCTGCTCTGCTTCCACCGCGCCGTCTGCATCGGTGTGCAGCAGCATCGCGGGCGGATGGCCCGCCGAGCAATATGTCGCACGTCCATGTCGCAAATCGAGCTTGGCGATGAACACCGTCACGAACGTCTCAACGCGCGAGAAACTCATGAGCATGCGGTTGAGCGAGCGCGCCATACGCGCTGGGCTCGCTCCCTCCCAGGTATAGGCGGTCAGCGCCGTCTTGACGAGCGAGGACATCGAAGCCGCCTCAACGCCCTTGCCCGACACGTCGCCCAGGATCATAACAGCACGGTCATCGGGTAGGCGTATGAGTGTGTAGAAGTCGCCACCCACAAGCGCCTGCTGCGTTGCGGAAGAGTAAAGCGAGTCCGCCGTGATGCCCGGCACGCTGCCCAAAGCGTTGCGCATGCCCACCTGAAGCGTTTGCGCAATGCGACGCTCATGCTCCTGCTGGCGCGCATCGCCCATGACGAGCTCGAAGTCGTGGGCAAGATGCGTAAGGTAGTCAAACTCAAGGTCGTCGATGGGCTCTTGAGAGCCGTCACGCAACAACAGGAACCGACGCGGCGGTAAAACGGCGGCAAACGGTCCCACATCCTCAACGAACTCGTTTTCGCTCATCTCGGGCCCAAGATCGATGTAGACGCCTTGACACGGCAAACCGTGGCTTGCAAACCATCTGCCGATCCGCGTCGTGCGGTCGACGCGCGCCAACCGCGCTTGTTTGGGTTCCTCAGCCACGGCAAGGGGACCGTTCGCCGTCTCCATGAAATCGGACTTCGCAAAGGCTCCCACACGGGCGGCAGGCGCGGTCTCAGAGAAAAACGCCTCGTCAGCGCTCTTGGGCAAAACGACCGAGCTGCCTCCTTCGTAATCGATCACGTAAACCGAACGCTCGGGATCGAACAGCACCGGCAACAGTCGGCAAGAGAGTTGCTGGCGCACTTCCTCGGTGATTTCCCGCCAAGCCGATACACGGTCGTCGCTCAACGCGAACAGCATGTCGCGCGCGCGATTGAGCGAGCGGGTAAGCTCGGACGTGCGTTCGGCCCGCAACGATGTGGCAACACCCACCAGCTCGATGGAAAGATAGTCGCACACCACCTCGAGCACGCTGACGTCGTAAACGCGCGGCGTGCACGGGCGCGACCAGCCGAGCTCGATGATGCCGAGCACCTGCGTTCCGAAATACACCGGAACGGCGATGACGGTCTTGAAGGGCGGCATGTATTGGAACGGTAGGCTGCGCTTGAGATGTGCGTCGATGTCGTACAGCTCACCCGTAGAGGAGCTGCCTCCCGTCAATCCGCCGGAAGTGATGGATAGGCGGCACGCACGCTGCTCGCGCAACACGTAGGTGGGGACACCCGCACCGTACGGGATGAAATCGGGGACGTATACCCCCTGCATGCCGCGACTCACGCCACGCAACTTGAAACCGCCGCTCTCCGCGAAGTACGCGGTGGCACCCGAGGCGTCGAGCGTCTCGGTCATGCGATTGAGCACCGCGTCTACAAGCGATGCAAGGTCGTTTGAGCCCACCGTGGACATAATTATGGATAGAGTGCCCGAAAGGCGCTTGTTCGCCGCCTGAAGCTCTGAGAGAAGGCGCTGCATCTTACGGTCGTTCGCAAAGCGCTCCTCAAGGCTCCGGATTGCGACGACATATCGATGCGCGTGATCGTTTTCGGGGTTCTGCGGCGGCTCGAGCTCGATGGCGCGAACGCCCACGGGGATGAAGGAGCCATCGGTGAGTTTGAGCATGAGCGTGTTGTCCGTACCGTCCGACGCAAACGGCATCCGATGATCCTGGGCGCGCTCAAACATGGCGCTGTACAGCAAATCCTTGACATCCACGCCCACCACGCGCTCACGCGAGGACTTCACCAAATCGAGAAGCTTGGCATTCACATGCTGGACCGTGCCGTCCATATCGCATACCACGATCGCATCGCTCACCAGCTCCGTCAAACGGACCGCGTCGCCAAGTTCATCATTGTGAATGAAATCCATGGGCGCCCCTCCGCGAAAACTCGCATACACGGCGCGCATCGCACGACCGCGTGCGATAGATAGTAAAAGAGCCACTCATGGTGGCCCTCGTTAATTGCTATGGTGTCGGAGGCGGGACTTGAACCCGCATGACCGCAAAATGGTCACTAGCACCTCAAGCTAGCGCGTCTGCCAATTCCGCCACTCCGACGTTCGCAACAGAGAAGATAGTAACCCGAACCGCCCCTGTTGTGCAAGCATTTTTTCAAAAAGTTCTCGAGAAACAACATTCTCCGAGGTCAAGAGCCTGATTGTACATGCAAAACACCCGGTGGCGTCCGCTTCAATCCACTACTTCTGCGCATGCGCAAGGTCGGGCAAGGCGTTTGCATCAACCGCAAGACGCCCGATGCGCTCGGATGCAACTTTGGTGTGGACGGGATGCACCAGGGGGATAACCGCCATGCGCTCGGACGCCAGCTGCAGCGCCTGCGCGCATAGGTCGTGCCGTGCAGAGGCATCGGTCGTCGCACGGGCCTGATCGAACAGACTCGTTACGGCAGGCTGACCTTCCTCGTTGAGCGAACTCGCTGCGATAGACTGGCCTTCCTCGACGTCATTTATCTCAGGCAGCGAATCGCGCTCCCCTTCCAAAAGCGGCTCTACAAATGCCAAGGGCGTGGGACGCGTGGGCACCCACGTTGCGAGAGCACATTCAAAATCGCCCTCATCGTAGCGCTGCACAAGCTCCCCCGCTTGGAGCGCCTGAAGTTTAAGGGTGATTCCCACAATGGCAAGGTCCTCTTTAATCTGCTCGGCGACGTACTCTTGGACGCCGCCTTTGCGATACAGCAACGTCAGGCTCATATCACGCTTTTCGTCTGGTTCCGCCGGATACGCTTGCTCAAACAACTCCGCAGCGTAATCGGGATCGTAGGAACACGCGGACCAAGCGGGGATCTCGCCCCTGGCAACGCACGGGGGCACCGGGCTCGTAGCGGGAGCGGCACTCCCCTTGAGCGTTTTGTCGGCAAGAGCCTCACGGTCGATGGCATATGACAGCGCCGTGCGCAGCGCCGCATTATCAAGCGGAGCTACCTGGGTGTTGCACATCAGGTACACCAACGTCGGCTCATCGCAGCGCGCCACGCCCGCTCCCAGCGTCATGGTGCAGCCATCTTCAGCCGCCCCAAAGGTGTCGAGCACGTTTTTATACTGGTCAACGGGAACATCGCACACGTCCACATTGCCCGCTTCAAATTGCCTATACGCGACCTGAGTGTCATCCTCCATGGTGAGCAAAGCACCTTCGACGGAGGCTTTTCCGAACGCATAGTCGGCATATGCCGTCAAGCGGACTTCCTCCTTGCCGTCCCATGCACGCTTCATTTTGAACGGACCGTTACCGATGGGATTATTCGCGAAGGTCTCGGGGTCATCCTCCGCCTCTTTCGGCACGGGGGAAAGCGCCGGATGAGCCACCGTATACACCCACTCCGCATCGGGCTCGGTGAGCTCCACGACGAGCGTTTGATCGTCGGGACAGCGAACACCCACAAGCTCTGAAGCTCTGCCGCGATGGAGCGCCTCATAGCCATCCACCAACTCAAGCAGATGCGTCAGAGGATTATGCAGGGCGTACGCCCCGTCTTCGCCCACCGCGTCATCGGATGAGCCCTCAACCTCTGCGCCAGGTTGGGGACGCACCAAACGCTCCCACGCACGCTTAAACGATACGGAGGTAACGGGGTCGCCGTTATGGAACGTGACGCCCTCTGCAAGGGAAAACGTGACCGAACGCGCGTCCTCGGCAACCTGATACGAAGTGGCGACGCAAGGCGTAAGTTCGCCGGATGCAAAGTCGAATCGCAGCAAGGGATCAAAGAGCTGCGAAACCACAACCCGGCCCGCTTCATTGTCGATGAGCATCGGGTCGATGGCCCCGGCCTTACCGATGCGATAGCGCACCCACGAAACCGGAACGGCATTCGCCCCTTTGTGGGCCTCCGTTGGCTGCGTCATGCAACCCGAAAGCCCGGCAAGCGTACCCGCAGCCGCAAAACCGCTCAAGAATGTCCGTCGGTCGATCATGAGGCCCTCCCATCGCGGACCGAGTATTCCACCTGTCCACTCTAAATGAAAACGGGCCCGAAAGCCCGTTTTCACATGCAATTCTCTATTGCAACCTCTTAGAGGTCAATGTGCGTCTCCTTGATGGGGAACGGCTGCGCAAAGTGACAGGCGCAGAAGTGGCCGTTCTCGACCTCACGGAACTCCGGGGTCTCCTCGGAGCAACGAGTCTGAGCGATCGGGCAGCGCGTATGGAAACGGCAGCCAGTCGGCGGATCGATCGGCGAGGGCGGATCGCCCGCGAGGATGATGCGCTTGCGGCTCTTCTGCACGTCCGGATCGGGAATCGGCACAGCGGAGAGCAGCGACTGCGTGTACGGGTGGTTCGGCTGAGCGTAGAGGCGCTTCCAATCGGAGAGCTCCACCATCTTGCCGAGGTACATAACGGCCACGCGATCGGAGATGTGCTGCACGACGGAGAGGTCGTGCGCGATGAACAGGTACGCGGTGCCGTACTGCTTCTGCAGGTCCTTCAACAGGTTCAGGACCTGGGCCTGAATGGACACGTCAAGAGCGGAAACAGGCTCGTCGCAGATAATGAGCTTCGGGCGCAGGATGAACGAACGGGCAATGCCCACGCGCTGGCGCTGGCCGCCGGAAAACTCGTGCGGATAACGGTTGATGTGCTCCGGATTGAGGCCGACGACATCAAGCAGCTCGCGAACGCGCTCGATGCGCTCCTCGGGAGTACCGATGCCGTGGATGACCATGGGCTCGGAGATAATCTCGCCGATGGTCATACGCGGATTCAGTGACGCATACGGATCCTGGAAGATGAACTGCATCTCACGACGCATGTCCTTGAGCTCTTTTTTGCTCATCTTGGAAACGTCGCGACCCTCGAAGTAGACCTTGCCGGAGGTCGGCGGGTCGAGGTGCATGATGGCACGGCCCGTGGTGGACTTGCCGCAGCCGGACTCGCCTACCAGACCAAAGGTCTCACCTGCGTGAATCTCAAACGAGATGTCGTTAACGGCGGAGACGACCTTCTTGGAGAACTTGCCTGCCAAGAAGCCGGAACCCGTCGGGAATTCCTTGTAAAGGTGCTCGACCTTGAGCAACGGGGTATTCTCGGCCATTTACGCATCGCCTCCCTTCGTAGCTTCCACATCGTCGGGAATGGCAGCGGGAATGGTCGCGCGCGAACGAGAGGTATCGGGCGCGAACTTCTTAACAAAAGCATCGTCGTCAGCGTAATGGCACTCGGAATAATGGCCATCCGACATGACGTACTTCTTCGGACGCTCCTTGTGGCACAGCTCCGTTGCATACGGGCAACGGGGTGCGAAGGCACAGCCAGCGGGAAGGTTCACGAGCGACGGCGGGTTGCCATGGATGGGCGTGAGCGGCTTCTTCTCATCGGTCGCCTGCTCCGGAATGGAGCGGATGAGGCCCCAGGTGTAGGGGTGGCGGCTCTCGTAGAAGATCTCGTCGGCGGTACCGAACTCGACCGGGTGACCGGCGTACATGACCATGATCTTGTCGGCCATGTCTGCCACAACACCCAGGTCGTGGGTAATCATGATGATGGCGTTTCCGTTCTTCTCCTGCATTTCCTGCATGAGCTCGATGATCTGCGCCTGAATGGTCACGTCGAGAGCCGTGGTGGGCTCGTCGGCGATCAGGATGTCAGGGTCGCAGGCGAGAGCCATGGCGATCATGACACGCTGGCGCATACCGCCGGAGAACTGATGCGGATACTCATTCACGCGCTTCTCGGGCTCGGGGATGCCCACGAGGTCGAGCAGCTCGGTGGCGCGCTTAAGCGCCTCCTCCTTGGAGTAGCCGCGATGCAAGCGCAGGCCCTCGCCCACCTGACGGCCGATCTTATAGACCGGGTTCAGGGAGGTCATGGGGTCCTGGAAGATCATGGCGATATCGTTGCCGCGGACGTGCTGCATATCCTCTTCGGACATGTTGAGCAGGTCATGGCCACGGTACGTGACAGAGCCGCCCTCGATCTTTCCCGGAGGCATGGAGATGAGGCCCATGATGGTCATGGCGGTCACGGACTTGCCGGAGCCGGACTCACCCACGACGCCCAGGGTCTCACCGCGGTCGAGCGTGTAGGACACGCCGTCGACCGCGTGGACCACGCCGTCCTCGGTATGGAAGTACATCTTCAGGTCGTCGACCTCGAGCAGGTGGTGTCCCTCGGGAACCGGCTGTGTCTTGATGTCGACGTAGGAATCGTTCTTCTTAGCCATGGTTTACGCGTCCTTCATCTTCACGTCGAGCGCATCGCGCAGGCCGTCACCCAGCAGGGTGAAGGCAAGAACGGTGGTCAGGATGGCAAGGCCGGGCATGATCATGAGCCACGGCTCGGTCTGCAGGAACTTCTGGCCCTCCTGGATGAGGGTGCCCCACGAGGGATCGGGCGGGATGACGCCCAAGCCCAAGAACGACAGGGCGGACTCGGTCAGGATGGCGCCGCCGATGTTCATGGTGGCGTACACCACGATGGAGGCGACGGAGTTCGGGAAGATGTGGCGGGCGATGATGCGCACGTCGGAGGCACCCATGGAGCGCGCCGCGTCCACGTAGTCGCTCTCCTTGACGGAGAGAATGGCGGAACGGAAGACGCGGGCGATCGAAGGCCAGCCCAAGATGCCGATGGCGATAAACACGTTCTGGATGCCGTTGCCGATGACCGCGATCATGGCAATGACGAACAGGGTGTACGGGAACGCCAGGAAGATATCGGCCAGGCGCATGATGATCGTATCCCAAAGGCCACCGTAGTACGCGGCGATGGCGCCGAGCACCAGGCCGATGATGGTGGAGATGCCCGTGGCGACGATGCCGACGGTCAGAGAGATGCGGGCGCCGTAGATAACACGGGAAAGCACGTCACGGCCGAGGGTGTCGGTACCAAAGGGGTGCTGAAGCGATGGCGCGAGGCGCGAGTTCATCACCATGGTCGCCGTATCGGAGGCGTTCGGCGCGCCGAGGACCTGCGGGACCCACAAATCGGCGGTGGCGGCAACGACAACGACGAAGAGAATCCAGATGATGGCGAAAATCGCAAGGCGATTCTTCTTCAGGCGCTTGAAGGCGTCGCCCCACAGGGTGCGGGACGGATTACTGTCCTCGGCATTCACCGGAGCTTCGGCTGCCGCAGCGCACTCGTCGGCACGCGTATCGAGATCCAGAGGATACTGCATGATTCTCCTCCCCTACTTCTCGCTCTTGTTGCCAAGGCGGATACGCGGATCAAGGAACGCGTAGCTCACATCGACAATCAGGTTGATGATCATAACCACGACCACGATGACCGTGACGGAACCCATGACGATGGGCCAGTCGCGGCGCGTGATGGCCGTGTAAGTCTGCTGGCCGATACCGGGCCAGTTGAACACCGTCTCGGTGAGGATGGCGCCGGCGAGCATGGCGCCGAAGTCCATGCCAACGTAGGTGACGACCGGGATGAGGGCGTTCTTGAGCGCGTGCTTGAAGATGATGTCGCGCTTGGAGAGGCCCTTTGCCTTGGCGGTACGGATATAGTCCTGGTTCATAACCTCGATGAGCTGCGAGCGCATGATTCGAGCGGTGTACGCCGTGGAGATCGCAGCGAGGGTGACGGCGGGCAGGATGTAGTACATCCAGCCAGCGAACTGCGGGCGCGGGCCGGGGACGCCGGAAATCGGCAGGGCAAGTGCGCCGCCAGAGAGGTCCTTGAGCCAGATGCCGAAGAACAGCTGGAGCAGCAGGCCCAGCCAGAAGGCGGGCATGGCCACGAGCGCGGATGTGACGAGCGTCACGAGCACATCCCAGAACGAGTAGCGCTTGATGGCCGAGATGATGCCCGCACCGATACCCACGATCGCCTCGATGACGATGGCGACGAGGGCAATCTGCACCGTATACGGATACGCCTCGAGAATCATTTCGGTTACCTCGCGGCCCTTCTGATACGAAGTGCCGAGATCACCCTGGAGCAGGCCGCCCAGGTAATCGAAGTAACGCTCCACCATCGGCGTTTCGATGGTGTCGCCGTTCTCGTCATAGATGATGTTGCCGTCCGCGTCGGTCTTGATGAGACCGTGAGCGGCGCGGATGTTCATCTCGGTAACAGGATCGAGTTTCCTCTCGCCGGCGATCAGTTTGATCGGGTCGCCCGGAACGACATTCTGTAGGATGAACAGAATGAGCGTGACGCCGAGGAAGACCGGGATGAACTGTAGGACTCGCTTGAGGATGTACCTGAGCACAGCGATACCCTCCCTAGTCAGATGGACACTACACTTAGCTACAGTACGCCGCAGCATAAATAACCATTATACGATATGCGACGGACTATGCAGCGGTGATTATGCATCGTTATGCGATGCAAGCGCATTTCCATGCATGAGCACCACTGCATAAGTCGTAAAACAGTACGACAGTAAAGCAGGACACCGCTCTCGCGATGCCCTGCTTTCAGGTGCTATCGAGCTACTCCAGCACGAACTTAGGCGAGCTCAGCGGTCTCGAAGTGCGGGATGGTCTGAGCGTCGTAGTTGAAGGACGCCATGCGCTCGGAAGCAACATAGTTGTGAGCGTAGAACATGATCGGCACAACGGGCATGTCCTCGCCGATGAGGGCGCAAACCTTGCGGCAAGCAGCCTTGCGCTCTTCCTCGTCCTCGGTCTGACGGGCCTGAAGCATGAGCTCGTCGGCCTCGGGGTTGCTGTACTTGGCGTAGTTGTTCTCAGCGCCGGTGAAGAAATTCGGGTACAGCATATTGTCCATGGTCGGGTAGTCAGCGGTCCAGCCGAGGCGACCGAAGGAGAAGGTGTCAGCGGAGAGGTTCTCGAGGTAGGTAGCCCACTCGACGGCGTCCTGCTTGACGGTGAAGCCCACAGCCTCAAGGTCGAGCTGGATGGTGGACATGAGGTCCTCGTGACCACCGTCGCCGTTGTAGTTCAGCGTGATCTCAAGACCGCGCTTGCCGTCGGCGCCAGCCGGGTAGCCGGCCTCGTCGAGGATCTGAGCGGCGCGCTCGGGATCGTAAGCGCAGTACTCCCAGGTGTTCTCGGGATCGTCGTCAATGGCAGTCGGCATGATGGAGGTAGCCGGCTGGCGAGAACCCTCGTACAGGGTGTCGACGATGTTCTGACGGTTGATGGCCAGGGACAGGGCGCGACGGACATTGACGTCCTGGAGCACGGGGTCCTGAGAGCAGGGAATCATGAAGTAGACGGAGAGCTCGACGCCCAGCAGGCACTGCTTGCCCGGGGTGGAGGTGTAGCCGTCCTCGGCAACGCCGTAGGTCTTCTTGTTGGCCTCGATCTGACCCGTGGGGATCTGAGCGAAGTCGATGGTGCCGGCCTTGAACTCGTTGTAGGCGGTGTCCGGATCCTTCTGGATAGACATGTACACGCCGTCGAGCTTAGCGGGCTCGCCGTGATACTCGTCGAACTTGACGAGGTTGATGTACTGGTTGTGCTTCCAGGGCTCGTCCATGTAGAAGGGGCCGTTGCCGATGGGCTGCTCGAGGAAGGACTTGGGGTCGTCGAGAGCGGCCTGCGGAACCGGCACGAGGCCCGGGTGGCAGCACACGGCGAGGAAGTCGGCCATGGGGGCGCCAAGGGTGACCTCAAAGGTCAGCTCATCGATAGCCTTGATGCCAGCGAACTCGTCGGCCTCGCCGGCGTTGAACTCGGCATAGCCGGCAACGGGAGCGAGGTGGTAGCAGATGTCGGACGGAGTCGCCATCTTGGGGTCGGCAACACGGGTCCAGCCGCGGACGAAGGACTCGGCGTCAACGGGGTCGCCATTGTGGAACTTCATGCCCTCCTTGAGCTTGAAGGTGTACACGAGGCCGTCCTCAGAGATCTCGGGCATCTCGGCAGCGCACATGGGCACGGCGGAGTTGGTGTCCCAGTCCCAGGTCATAAGACCGTCGAACATGGCGCGGGCAACAGCGGTGCCCTGGTTCTCCTGAGCGTTGTACGGATCGATGTACGCCGGCTCGGAGAGGTAGAAGCTCATGATGTTGTCGCCAGTGCCACCCCCGGCGGGAGCGCTGCCCTCTGCGGGTTTGTTGCCGCCGCAACCAGAGAGCGCGGCGAGGGCGCTCGTAGCGAGAGCGCCGCCGACGAACTGGCGACGACCCACCACGGGCTCAGTAAACTTAGCCATGCCATCCTCCTTATAAATTGGCTTTACGAGGGTTGGCGCCGGTAAACACCCCCTTGGTGTACCGGAAGTGCGAACACGTGCCGCCCTCGTGTGTCGATGGCGGTCGCAAGGCTAGATACACCGCGCATCAACGTACCCGATACCATATCGCACTTTTGCATACTAGAGTGTGAGGTTTTTGCCAAAGGGTCTGCTTTTCCTTTATTTCAACAAAGTGCTTGCTGGGGAAAGAATGCTTTGCCCCGCAAATGAACAAGTTAAGTACACAAGGTGCCCACGCATTGTTTCTGATCGGTAACGGGCCGGCGGGGCGAACGTAAGCCCCAAGCGGATGAGCGGTCTGCCCTATCCTTCTGCCTCGCCCTTCCTTCATTCACGTTGCCCCGCAGCTTCCCTCGGGGCGGCAATGGCGACCGCGAACGTCGAGCCCTTCTTTCCACCCACTTCGCCCTGCGGCTCCCCCCCCGTTTCTCGCCTTCACCTTTCAGCCCTAAAACAAAAAGCCCCGTCGGGCTAAACCGACGGGGCAGCATTACGCGTATGTGAGCAAATGGTTTAGATGCCGACGATTCCCTGCGGGAAGAAGAACATGGCAAGCACGACGCACGCAGCAAAGACGCAGGCAGCGATAACCGTGAGCTTGTCAAGGTTCTGCTCCATGACGCCCGTAGCGGCGTTCGAGTTATACAGGGAGCTGGCGATCATGTCGGAAACGCCGGTGCCCTTGCCGGAATGCATGAGAACGAGTGCGATGAGCGCAAGCGTAGACAGCGCCCACACGATGAAGAGGATGATTTGGAACGGACCCACAGGGAACTCCTTCTTGTCAATTCACGTACAGCGGACAATGGTAGCACATCGCCTCGCCGTGCTTGCAACGTCCACGTTAATTTCAACTCGAATGAAAGCGCGAAAACGCAAAGAACCTGATGGGCATCTCGAAATTCCTTTACGGGAACACATCAAACTTCAAAAGCGTCGCATAAGCGCATTTTTCTGCAAAGTTTTCCAAAAACTCGCGGTCCTGCGACGCTTACGCTTTGGGAGCTTTCGTCCTCTCAGGCCGTCGTTTTCACCTTCCCAAACCGTTTTGCGTTTCGCCCTCACTTCACTGCTTGCGTAATGGTAGCGATGGTGCTCGTCCTCTCAAAACATTTTGCATATCACCCTCATGCAGACCAATCCCTAATAAGAAACTCTCGAAGCTCGTTTTGGGCACGTTGAAACTCAGGCGTAGGCTCGATATCAAGGTAGAGGCTCCTCGCAATCGCGTTCATCGCCCGATGAAACGACAATTGTTCGGAAAACTGTCTCTTCGTCACAACGTGTACTTTTACCCCCATGGCACGCAACGTTGAAAGGCGCTCTGCGTCGCGAGCACGCTGAGCGGCATCCGCATGCACTTCGCCATCGTATTCAATCCCCGTCTTCGAATGCGGAGCATACAGATCAATTTCAAGAAACGTAGAGGTCGTGAGAAATCTCAGCTCGGCCGGTATTTCGACTCGATAGTTCATGTCAAAGCCGCGAAAACCCAGTCCTCCCTCGCTTCGATTCAAGATAACAGCCATGGCAGTTGCAGTTTCCATAGGCGACCGCGCCCAATCCCGGACTCGAACAAGTGCATTTTTTGCTCGTTTGGCCCCTCTTATACCAGGATGCTCATCCACATACGTCTGAATCTTTTTACGAGAAGTCAACGGCATGCATTCACGATATGATGCGGAATGCGGGCTTGGAATCGACAATTCATAGCGACCGCACAACTCGTAGCCAAATTCGATAAGCTTAAAACGGCTCATCCATGTTGCCGCCTGCATAAAACACAACTCTTCGCACACGACGCAAAGACCGGGAACAAGTTCATGAACTCTTGACTCACCGATCAGTGCACCAAAGGCGTGTGGACGAAACGACTTGGAACGCGTTCGCATGAAATCCTTTGCATACAGAATGTGCAGAGTTTGAAGCTGACTTGCGGGAACGCCACAGTCCTGCAAAAACCTGCGAATTCGTTCTGCAATCTTGTGAGCAGTCAAACCGATTTCATCGATACGGTAGTCAAGATTGCCGGCAAGAACCTCATGACGATTTGGCGCATGGTAAAAAAGCCATGCCGTTTGATGAGATAAAACGACCGGCGTATCCATTTGCCCTCCTTTAGTCCCGCGCTCTTACGTATCCCCCAGTGTTCCCCGTTCCTTCTGAAAATAACGTTTTGTATTGCGCTTATTTTGGAAGAGGGGGTCTTGATACTCGATCCATTCTTGAAAGGTGAAAAGCGTCGCACAAGCGCAACAAGCCCGTTGAACGCCTCGAAGTTCTTGCTTAGGCCACACCAAGCTACAAAAGCGTTGCATAAGCGCATTTTTCTGCAAAGTTTTCCAAAAACTCGCGGTCCTGCAACGCTTTTGGAGGGGAACTTCCGAATACTCAGACAGAATTCGTTGACAAGTCAGAAGACACCCCCCCAACGTTAAAGAAAACCTCCCGAAGATGATTCTTCGGGAGGTTTTCCTGCAAGATGCAAACTAAAGACCAAGCTTCAGTCGAAAAGAACTACTCCTCGACGGCCAGCACGCGACCGGTCATCTCCGCGGAGGGCTCAAGGCCCGCCATGGAAAGCATCGTGGGCGCGATGTCGGAAAGACGCCCGTCCTCGATGCCGGTGAGCTTCGCACGATCGCTCACGACGATGAACGGCACGCGGTTAGTGGTGTGCGCCGTGAACGGATGCTGCTCGCCAGCAGCGTCAACGTCAAACATGTGGTCGGCGTTGCCGTGGTCGGCGGTGATCAGTGCAAAGCCACCCTTGGCCTGAATGGCGGGAATGACCTTGGAAAGGGCCTCGTCAACAGCCTCAACGGCAGCAACGGCAGCCTCGAACACACCAGTGTGACCAACCATGTCGCAGTTCGCGAAGTTCACGATGTAGAAGTCGGCGCGGTCCTCATTGATGGCAGCAACGAGCTTCTCAGTGACCTCGGGCGCGCTCATCTCGGGCTTGAGGTCGTACGTCGCGACCTTGGGGCTGGCAACGAGCACGCGCTCCTCGCCCTCCTTGGGCTCCTCGATGCCGCCGTTCAGGAAGAACGTCACATGGGCGTACTTCTCGGTTTCGGCAGTGTGCAGCTGCTTGAGGCCATTGGCGGCGATGACATCGGCCAAGACGTTCTCGGGGAAGGTCTTGGGGAACGCGACCTCGACGTTGAACGTGGGGTCGTACTCGGTCATCGTCACGAAATGGCTGAGCGCGATCTGCTCGCGCGCAAAGCCGTCGAAACCCTCATCCGTGAACACACGCGTCATCTGACGGGCGCGGTCGGGGCGGAAGTTGAAGAAAATTACCGCGTCGCCCTCATGGATGCCCTCGTTGTGGCAGGCAAACGGCTCGACGAACTCATCGCCGCGCGGGTCCTTCTCGTAGTAGGCCTTGATGCCCTCAACGGCGTCTGCCTCGTCACTGGAAGCGTTCGCCAGCACGTCGTAGGCGCGCTCGATGCGCTCCCAACGGTTGTCGCGGTCCATGGCCCAATAGCGGCCGGAAACCGTGGCGATGCGGGCATCGCAGCCGGTCTGCTCGGAAACCTCGGCCAGGAACGCGGCCAGCTCGGACACATAACCGGCGCCGGACTGCGGATCCACGTCGCGACCGTCCATGAAGCAGTGCACACGCACGGTCTTAACGCCGCGCTCGGCAGCCATGGAAACGAGCGCCTCGCAATGGCTCTGCATGGAATGCACGCCGCCCGGGCTCATGAGGCCCATAAGGTGCAGCGTCTTGCCCGCAGCGGCAACGTCGTCCATTGCCTTGGTGAAGACGGGGTTCTCTTTGAGCGAGCCGTCCTTGATGGCATTGTTGATGCGCGAAAGCTCCTGGAACACGATGCGGCCCGCACCGATGTTGAGGTGTCCGACCTCGGAGTTGCCCATCTGGCCCTCGGGCAGGCCGACGTCCTCACCCGAAGCGCCCAGCGTGGTGTGCGGGTACGTGGCGTACAGGCTGTCCAAGAACGGCGTGTTGGCGGCAGCGACGGCATTGTCCGCGCCCTCAGGGGCGAGGCCGCAGCCGTCCATGATCACCAACAGCGCGGGAAGATGGCGATTCGCCATAATCGATGCTCCCTTCTCTCAAAAGAAAGGGCCACAGCGCACGATACGCTGCGGCCCGTGTACAGGACAAACGCTACTCTGCAGCGTTCACGACCATCGCGGAGAAGTCCGCGGCCTTGAGGGAGGCGCCGCCCACGAGGGCGCCGTCAACGTCGGGCTTGGCCACGAGCTCGGCGATGTTGCCCGGCTTGGCGGAACCGCCGTACAGCACGCGGATGCCGCCGGCAAGCTCAGCGCCGAACATCTCGACCAGGGTCTCGCGGATAGCACCGCAGACTTCCTGGGCGTCGTCGGCGGTAGCGGTCTTGCCGGTGCCGATGGCCCAAATGGGCTCGTATGCAACGACGAGCTGCGCCGGATCGGTGATCTCGAGACCGGCAAGACCGGCCTTCACCTGGTTGGTCACGTGCTCGACATAGGTGCCGGCCTCGCGGACCTCCTCGGGCTCACCGCAGCAGAAGACGGGCACGATGCCAGCGGCGACGAGCGCCTTGGCCTTCTTGTTCTCGTCCTCGTCGGTCTCGTGGAAGTAATCGCGACGCTCGGAGTGGCCAATGATGCAGTAGGTGCAGCCGGCGCTCTTGAGCATGTCGCAGGAGGACTCGCCCGTGTAGGCGCCCTTGGGCTCCCAGTACACGTTCTGGGCACCGAGAGCGATGGGGGCGGCGGAAATGCGGTTGTGGACCGTGGTGATGTCGATCGTCGGCGGGCACACGAGCACCTCGACGCCGGCGGGGACCTCGGGCAGGGCCTGGGCCAGCTCGTCGGCCAGCTTGGCGGCGGCATCGACGTCGTTGTTCATCTTCCAGTTGCCCGCGATCAGGATCGTGCGGTTATTCTGCGTCATTGAGAGCCTCCACTCCGGGAAGGGCCTTGCCCTCGACGAGCTCCATGGAGGCACCGCCACCGGTGGAAATCCAGCTCATCTTGTCGGCAAGGTCGAACTTGTTGATTGCGGCGACGGAGTCTCCGCCACCGATGATGGACGTGCAGTCGGAATCGGCGATCGCGCGTGCGACGGCCTCGGTGCCGTGGGCGAAGTTATCAAACTCGAACACGCCCATGGGGCCGTTCCAGAACACGGTCTTGGCGCCGCGCACGGCCTCGGCATAGAGCTCCTCGGTCTTGGGGCCGATGTCCATGCCCTCGCGGTCGTCGGGAATCTGGTCGGACGGGACGACCTCGGGAACGGCGTCCTCGCCGAAGTGATCGGCAACGCGGTTGTCGATGGGGAGCAGGATCTTGACGCCCTTCTCCTCAGCCTTCTTGAGCATCTCGCCCGCGCGCTCAACCCAGTCCTCCTCCTTGAGGGACTGACCGACGGTCATGCCCTGAGCGAGGAAGAAGGTGTAGGCCATGCCGCCACCGATGATCAGCGTGTCAGCGGAATCGATGAGGTGATCGAGCACGCCGATCTTGGAGGACACCTTGGAGCCGCCCACGATGGCGACGAACGGACGCTCGGGCTCAGCGAAGATGCCGGTGAGGGTGTCGACCTCCTTCTCGAGCAGGAAGCCGGCGACGGCGGGCAGGTACGCGGCCGGGCCCACCACGGAGCCCTGGGAGCGGTGCGCGGTGCCGAAGGCATCGAGCACGAAGATGTCGCCGTAGGAGGCGAGGGTCTTGGCGATCTCGGGGTCGTTCTTCTTCTCGCGCTTGTCGAAGCGGACGTTCTCGAGCACGAGGACCTTGCCGGGCTCGAGGGCGTCAACGGCGGCAGCGGCCGTCTCGCCATAGGTGTCGGCGACGAAGGTCACGTCGAGGCCGGAAAGCTCGGCGAGCTTGGCTGCGACGGGCTCGAGCGAGAACTCGGGCTGGAAGCCGGTGCCATCCGGACGGCCGAGGTGGCTCATGAGGATGACGCGGGCGTTGTGCTCGACCAGGTAGTTGATGGTCGGCAGAGCAGCGCGGATGCGCGTGGTGTCGCCCACAACGCCGTCCTTGATGGGCACGTTGAAGTCAACGCGAACCAGGACGCGCTTGCCGTCGACATCGATGTCGCGGACCGTCTTCTTGGTAAATGCCATGTCATTCCTTTCTGGAATATCCCTGCACCGCACAGGCGGCGCATTGTAAAAGGGCGCGACCCCGGGCAGATGCCGTGAGGCCGCGCCCTCCTCTAGACGCTGGGTCTAATTTCGAGCCGACACGCTCACCTTAGGCGACGAACTTCTCGAAGTACTTGATGGTGCGGACCATCTGGGAGGTGTAGGAGTTCTCGTTGTCGTACCAAGAGGTGACCTGAACGAGGGTCTGGCCGTTGCCGAGGTCGGCGCACATGGTCTGGGTGGCGTCGAAGATGGAGCCATGGGTCTCACCGATGATGTCGGTGGAGACGATGTCGTCCTCGTTGTAGCCGAAGGTCTCGGGGATGGTCTCGGCGTAGGCCTTCATAGCAGCGTTGACCTCGTCCTTGGTGACGGTCTTGTCAACGACGGCGTAGAGGTTGGTGAGGGAGCCGGTGGGCGTCGGGACGCGCTGAGCGGCACCGATCAGCTTGCCGTTAAGCTCGGGAAGCACGAGGCCGATGGCCTTGGCGGCACCGGTGCTGTTGGGGACGATGTTGACGGCGCAGGCGCGGGAACGACGCTTGTTGCCCTTGCGCTGCGGGCCATCGAGCGCCATCTGGTCGCCGGTCCAGGCGTGGATGGTGGTCATGATGCCGGACACGATGGGAGCGAAGTCGTTGAGACCCTTGGCCATCGGGGCGAGGCAGTTGGTGGTGCAGGAAGCGGCGGAGATGATGTTGTCCTCAGCCGTCAGCTGCTCATGGTTGACGTTGTAAACGATGGTGGGCAGGTCGTTGCCAGCGGGAGCGGAGATGACGACCTTCTTCGCGCCAGCGTTGATGTGGGCCTGGGCCTTGTCCTTGGAGGTGTAGAAGCCGGTGCACTCGAGCACGACGTCGACGTCGAGGTCGCCCCACGGCAGGTTGTTGGCGTCGGCCTCCTTGTAGATCTTGATGGTCTTGCCGTCGACGGTGATGGAGTCCTCGCCAGCGACGATCTCGTGATCACGGCTGTAGTTGCCCTGGGTGGAGTCGTACTTCAGCAGGTACGCCAGCATGTCGGGAGAGGTGAGGTCGTTGATGGCGACGATCTCGGAGCCCTCATGACCGAACATCTGACGGAAAGCCAGACGACCGATGCGGCCGAAGCCGTTGATAGCAACCTTAACTGCCATGTGTGTCTCCTTTCGTTGGACCTCCCGCGGGCTCTTTTCCCGCCGTTGAGGACCGAAAACTAACCACTGACCAAATAGTAGCTGTTTTTTTGCGGCATGTTCCTGTAAATGGCAAGATTGGACATTTTCTTTTAATGAAGCGTTTCATTACTTCAATTTGCCCTATTTCCTTGCGGTTTACCATCTTGAAATATGCAGAAGCCCTCCATATTGATGATGAGCAACATCATGTCCTAATAGTTGAAACGCTTCACAACAAGCGAGAACGCCTTTACCGCGCTTCCTTAACCAGTTTCTCGATGCGCAAAACGCGATGATACAGCGCCGACTTCGATAACGGCGGATCGACCATCTCACCTAAATCGCGCAGCGAAAGATCGGGATAGGTTTCGCGCAATTTGCAAAACTCTTCGAGCGATTCGGGCAGATTGTGACGCAACCCCAAACGCCCCAGCTCCTGAATGAGCGCGAGCTGATTTTGCGCCGCACCGGCCGAACGCGTCTGATTGGCGAGCTCGGCATTCACCCGACGATTCACGTCGTTTTTCACGCTCTTGACCGCGCGAGCCGAATCGATATCCGCCACCGCCTGCTCAGATCCGAGGATTCGCAGGAGCTTTTTGATGTCGTCAGCGCTTTTGATATACACCGCGTAGGCGCCGCGCCGTGGATTTACACGAGCGCGCACACCCATCGACGTGATGAGCTCGGCAAGGTCGCGGGCGAACTGCTCACCCTGAACGGCGATCTCCAGGTGGAAATCCCCACGCGGGTCGGCAACGAACCCGCCCGCTATCAGGCAGCCGCGAACGTAGGCACGACGGCAGCAGGAACGTTGCAACACGTGACGTGGCGTACCGGCCAAAAGACCGCCACGGCGATCGAGCACGCCCAAAAGCACGAGCGCCTTCTCAAGGTCGGGCTGGTCGGGCAAGACAATGAGGTAGTTGCGCACCTTGTGCAGATTGGAACGGCGCACCGTGAAGTCAGTCTTGAGCTTGAGAATGCGGTGCGTGAGCTCGATCATGGTACGTGCAACGGCGCCCGTTTCAGTAGCGATTTGCAGCTGGTAGTGACCCGCTCCGGCAATGGAAAGCGTGCCGCACACGCGCACCAGCGCAGCGAGGGTGGCGACATCACAATACGCGCACTCGGCAGTGCAGCGGGACAGCTCGTCTCGAACTTCTGCGGTAAACGACATCTACGACACCACCTCGGCAAGCGCCGCAGCAAGACACCCCGCATCGTGCGCCGCGGGAGAGCCGCCCGCCGTGAAGTCGCGCACCAAAACGCGCGGCACCATAGCCTGGATACGCTCGAGATCCTCGTCGTTGGCACGAATGGGGCCAAAAGGCGCATCCTTAGCAGCGGCAATTGCGCCAGCGGAAAGCACACCGGAGGCAGCTTCCCCATTGGATACATGATCGTTCGCCGAAGCCGCAGCTGCAGCGGCTTTGACAACCGCACACTCCCACGCGCGTTTTTGATACGGATACACAAACTCGGGAGTCTCGGCGCGATGCACCAAAACGGTATCGATGGCACCTTCGAGCCCATGGCGCAGCAAGGTTTCCACATGGTCCGCAGCGCTCATGCCACTCGTCTCCCCTAGCGAATCAATCTTGGGGCACACGAACACGCGCTCCGCGTGCGTGGCAAACAGCGCCTCGCGGATGCCGTCGACCAGCACGTTGGGGATGATGGAGGTAAACAGGGACCCCGGGCCGAGCACAACCAGATCTGCGGTCATGATGGCATCGGCAGCGGCCTGGTTCACCTCGGCGTTTTGCGGCTCGAGCCACACCTCGGAAAAGGTGTTTGAACCATAGGAAATCTGGGCCTGCCCGTGCACGATCGCGCCATAGTGCGTGCGACCCGAAAGGCTCACGAGCTCCAACGTGGACGGATGCACATGCCCGATACAACCGAGAAGCTCCTCGCACATGCGAATGGCGTCGGTAAACGAGCCGCCCTCCTTGGCGAGCGCGACGAGCAGCAAATTGCCCAGCGCGTGGTCGTCGATGGAGGGAAACCGGTGTGCAAAGGCACGGGCGAGCGGAGCTTCGGGATCGGCCGCAAGTGCCGAAAGGCATTTTCGAATATCCCCTGGTGGAACCACATGTTCACGCTCGCGCAGCAAACCCGTCGAACCGCCATCGTCTGCCATGGCGACCACGGAATCGATATGCGCCCCCATGAGACGCAAGGCATTGATGAGCTTGGGCTGTCCGGTTCCTCCCCCGATGGAAACCGCGCGGATCTGACGGGCGCACATGACACTTAACCTCGGACGTTTGCCTTGGCAAGATCGCGATGCGAAATGCCCACGTGATATTGCTGACGCTCGAGGTAGCGAACGGTTGCCTCTGCGATGGCAACGCTGCGGTGCTGGCCGCCCGTGCAACCAATCGCGATGGAGAGCTGCGGCTTACCCTCGGCGATATAGCCGGGCATCACCGCGTCGAGCAAACGGAACCATGCGTCGAGAAATTCCTGCGTTTTGGGATTATCGATTACGAAATCGGCCACCTTTTTATCGAGGCCGGTCATGGTGCGCATCTCGGGATCGTAGAAGGGGTTGGGCAGGAAACGCACGTCAATCATCAAGTCGGCCTCCACGGGCAAACCGTGCTTGAAGCCGAAGGAGAATACGTTCACGTCCATGAGCTGCTGATCGGTCAGCTCGGAGAAAGCCGCTTGCAGGCGTTTGCGCAGCGTCGTGGTGCGCATGCGACTTGTGTCGATCACCATATCGGCGCGATCGCGGATGTCGGACAGCGCCATGCGCTCACGCTGAATGGCATCTGCCGTGGTATCGCCGCGTTTGGCAAGCGGATGGCGACGGCGATTCTCGCTGTAGCGGCGGATGAGCACCTCGTCGCTCGCCTCGAGAAATACGATTTTGCATGAGAGCTCGTGTTGGGCGAGTGCGTCAATGGTGTCGAGCAGTTCGTCGAACAGACCTTGCGAACGCAGGTCGCTCGTCACACACAGGTGGCGACCCACGCCCGAGTTGATGCCCACGATTTGCGCGAGCTGCAGGATAAGGCTTGGTGGAAGATTGTCGATGCAGTAGTACCCCATGTCCTCGAACACGTGCATCGCCTGCGTACGGCCCGAACCGGACATACCGGTAATGATTACGATGTCGGGTACGCGATCGGCGAGTTCGGCCGAGGTGATGCTGTTGGGTTCTGCCATGAAAAGCCTCCGAGGGTGGGTTGCACTTCAAGTATACCCACACGACGGTCAGCGACGCTCGCGCACCCATGTTTCATCCGGCGCTCGGGCAGTCCTGCTCACGACGAAGGCCCCACTGGGGCCTTCTGTTCGTGCGGAACTCGCGGCGGACGAAACATGGGTGCGCTTCTGAAGCCTTTCGAGATACATGTCGACGAGCAGACATATCCCCTCGGGCGATTTCTCGAAGAGCTGAGCCCGAGGGGATATGTCTGTCAATGCGGTTACCTATGCCCTCTCGCCATTGCCTATGGATTACTGCACTCTGAGGCGTTCAAAACGCAGGAAAGCATAGGCAACGGCAGGGTTGCAGAGAGAGGAGCGTTACTTCTGATCCTGTGCAACATGGGACGAGGCGATGGTGCCGGTGATGAGGCCCATAACGATCATGCAGGTAATGGTTGCAAGCAGCGCAACCAGCGGAAGCGGATTGCCCGCAAGCGCAGAGAACACACCGCCCTGAATGCCAAAACCGGGATCGAGCGCGAGCGCCATCATACCTGCCTGGCAGGTTTCCTCAAGCATGGGGATGATGCCGAAAACGCCGAGCACACCACCGAGACAGAAGAAGGCAATCAGACACGGAATGGGGTTCTCCATCTTGGCAACCATGAAAACGAGCTGAGCCAGGGCGCAGAACGCTCCTCCCAGCAAAAAGGCGAGAACAAACGTCACGACAACCAACTCCTAAGCAAAGATTCCGACACCAAGGGCGGTGCAGGCGAAAACAAACACGAGCGAGAAGCCAAAGCCACAACCAAACAGGAGCAGCATGACCTTGAGTGCAGCGGCAATGGCACCACCCAGGGACGCACCGTGGGCGCGCGCATCACACATCACTCCGGTGAGAGCAGGAACAAGGCCGATGAAGGGAAGGTTCGCGCCCATGCCGCCAAAATCGGCGATCTTTGCGTAAACGCCGGAAAGCGTCAGCACGATGGTGATGGCGCCGGCGATCACCAGCGCGATGGCACCGCGCAGCGAAAGGGGCAGCTCGGGCGGAAGCACCGCACCAAGTGCCGCCATGATGACCTGAATCGCCAGGCAGATCAGTCCGCCTGTGAGAAATGCACGAACAACAGATGAGAACTTGGAGTTCATAGAAACCACCTTTGATGATGGGACATTGATACAAGGCGCACCGATCGCGAACACACGCACGACACGAGCGCGCAGGATTAGCCGGGACGCAAACTAGCAGCTAAAACCATTCCAGGCGGGTTCGCCCGTATACGTACGAGCCTCTTCCTCGCCATCAAGCACACGGCGGGCACCTGCGGCCATGGCCTCAAGCTCAAACTCCCCCGGATAGGCAGCTACCGGGGCGATCCAAGAACAGCGCTGTTCAATCGTCTTGACGAGACCCTTGTCGTGGACAATACCGCCACCCAGCAAAATGCCGTCGACCTCACCCGAGAGCACGCACGCCATAGCGCCGATCCATTTGCAGATCTGATACGACATGGCATCCCAGGCACGTTGGGCGGAAGCGTCACCCGAGGCTGCAGCTGCGGTAACGGCACGGGCGTCGGACGTGTCGCACAGACTCACGAAGCCGCCGTGCTTGAGTGCAAGCGCTCGGACATCCTGAACGGAATGCCCTGCCTCGAGATAATCGAGCACCTCGGTCACAGGAAGCGAACCGCACCGCGTCGGGGTCATGGGGCCTTCTCCACCCACGATGTCATTGCCGTCAATCATGTGTCCATGGCTGTGTGCGGAGATGGAGATGCCCCCACCGATGTGGCACACGACAAAGTTGCACTCGTCATAGCGCTTCCCCATCGAGGCTGCGTGACGAATGGCGGTCTCCTTGAGATTGAGCGCATGCAGGTGCACATGGCGATACACGCCGTCGATACCCGTCATGCGAGCTTCGTCACACAGCTCATCGGTGTCGGGCGGGTTCACCACAAAGGACGGCTTGCCGCCGGCCTCAGATGCAAACTCGTGCGCGAGCTGACTTCCCAACTGGGCGGGATGCTGCACCCCGTTTGCACCGCGGCGAGCGTGGTCGAGCAATACGTCGCCAATCTCGTATGTACCTCCCTGGAGCGGAAGCAGACCGCCGCCGCGCCCCACGAACGCGTCAACACTCGAAAGGTCAACACCGTTCTCGGCAAGAGCCGCAAGGATAGTTGCGCGACGATACGGCAACTGCTCGGAAATACCCGCGAACTGTGCGAGTTCCTCGGCATCGTGATCGACCGTCTTTTCAAACACGGAACGCTCGCCCTCGAACAGGCCGATCTTGGTGGAAGTGGAGCCGGGGTTGATAACGAGAACCCTCCAAGGTTGCTTTTCAGCCATGTCTTACGCCTCCCCCTTCAACACTGCGGCACGCACGCAGCTCATAATCACGTTGCCGACAATTTCGGACACTCCGGCGGAACGAGAGCAATCGCACACGATTTTCTTGAAGCCCTGGAGCATAGGACCGTAGGCATCGGCATGGGCAAACTGCTGAACGAGTTTCACGCCGACATTTCCCACGTTGAGATCGGGCCAGATTACGATATTGGCGCGGCCGGCCACCTCGGAATCACGGGGCACCTTGCGTGCAGCCGTGCGGGGATTGATGGCGGAATCAAACTGGAACTCGCCATCGATCTTGAGATCCGGACGGCGCTCGTTTGCGATGTCGCGCGCGGCAATCACCTTGTCCACAAGCTCGCCGGTCGCGCTGCCGCAGGTGGAATAGGACAGCAGGGCGCAGCGGGGATCCCATTGGGTGAGCGCCGCAACGGTTTCGCAGGCGGAAATGGCGATGGACGCAAGCTGGGAGGCGTCGGGGTTGGCGCACACGGCAGAATCGCCAAATCCGAGCAGGTTGCCCTCGCTTCCCTCGTATCCGGGGATGTCGAAGATGCCCACGGAGCTTACGGTGTCGATGCCGTCCGCAAGACCGATAATGGTCTGACCGGCAAGAATCACGTCTCCAGTAGAACAGGAGATACCGGCAAAAGTGATGTCGACGTCTCCCAAGGCTTGCAGGATGAACGCGTGCTCCATGGGACGCACAAGACGACGGGCGACGCCCTTTGCCTTAAAAGGGCAATCGGGCAAGGCAAGATAGCGCTCGGCAAGAGCGGCGTTCGCTACCTCGTCAGTGATGTCTGCGATTTCGATACCGTCAAGACTGATGCCGCGCTCGGATGCCAGGGAGCGAAGCTCTTCGCCGTTACCCACCAGCACACAGTCGGCAATACCCTGCTCGGTGAGCTCTGCAACGGCGCGCATCATGGTCTCGTCATCGCCCTCGGGGAATGCGACCTTCATGCGCGCGGCGCAGGCGCGCTCACGCAGTTGGTCCATCAAACTCATGAGCGTTACCCCTCGATTTCCTCGGCAACGCGCTCGACGAGCTCACCAATGGTCTGCATTTTCATGACCTCGTGGATGGTCACTTCGGCATCAAGCTCGTTTTCAATGGTGGACGTAAGCGCGATCATCTTCATCGAGCCCTTGCCGAGCTCGTCGAACGTGGTGTCCGCCGTGATCTCGCCCTCATAGCCGTATGCCACCTTGGCAAAACCAGCAACCTGCTCAAAAAGCTCCTGATTGCTCATGGAAGATTCCTTTCATAGAACGGGCGGAACAACAGGCGTTCCGCCCCGTGCAATACAAATAGATGGATGTGGGCACTCGGAGACACAGGGGCGTCCGCACTCCAAGACGTGAAGGCGCCCGCAAACTCGGAGGCACAGGGGCGCCCGCACTCGAAGCTGCTAGGCCTCGACGGCCTCATCAAGCTCGAAGCACAGCTCGGACCACTCAACGGTCTCGGGTTCGCCCGGCTTCACCACGGAAACGCGCTGTATGGGCTTTGCATGCACGCCAATCTTCTCGCCCGCATGCAAACGCTCCTGTAGGTTCTTGACGACCTTCTTTTTGCCGCAGAAGACAACGAAGGTGTACACGGGGCCCTCATCAAGCTCAACGGCACCGTAGCCGTAGGGACCAACCTCTTTCAGATACGGCTTGTCGTTCTGGATTCCGGGGATCACGAAGGAAACGAGGGTGCCATGACCGGAAAGCTCAACCCACTCGGTCTCGTGATAGCCGCAGGTATTGCAGCCCAAATGCGGCGGAAACTCGATTGCGCCGCACTCGGTGCACTTGCGCCCCAGGTACTTGCCCTCAGCCACGCCGTCGTAGAACTTCTGAACGACGGGCTCCATATTCTCGAGAAGCATGAATAACCTCCTTGGTTACGTTGATTCGCAATGCGCTAGTCGATGGCGCGGATGATCTGGGCACGGACGTTCTGACCGCCTCCGAAGCCGCGGAGGAACGCCGTCTTGGCGTTGACGTTCGTCTGGGTTGCGCCTGCCTCGCCGCGAAGCTGCTTGACGGCCTCGTACACATCGGCAACGCCGGAAGCGCCGTGGGCATGGCCGAAGTTGCAGCGGCCACCGTGCGGGTTGATGGGCTTGTCGCCGTCATATGCGGTACGGCCCTCGATGGCGTACTTCCATGCCTCGCCGCGCGGGATGAAGCCGCACTCCTCGGCCGCCACAATCTCGGAAGCGAGGAAGAAGTCATTGCAGAGGAACAGATCGATCTCGTCGGGGCTCACGCCGGTTAAGGCGTAGACTTCGGCGGCGGCATTCTTGGTGCCGTGATACTCGTTCGCGAGCGTCGAGCCCTCAAAAGCAGCGGAGCCCGTGCCGAGGACCTCGATGGGCGTGTGGTCGTAGCCGCGGGCGATTGCCAGCTCGGTGGGCATAACCACCACGGCGGCGGCACCGTCGCACTTGGTCTCGAAGCCGGACACGCGCAGGTACTGCGTAACCTTGGGATTCATCATGGAAGTGAGGAACTCATCTGCATTCGCCATGCCGTTTGCCTGGGCAACCTGGTCAAAGTCGACGTCATAGAACGCCAGCGGGTTCTTCACGGCCGCACGACGCAGGCTCTTGGAAAGCGCGTTCAGGGCGTCGTCGATGTTCTCCGCAGAGAGGTCGTAGGTCCAACGGTAGTCGTTGATCCAGTTGTCAAAGGAGATACCGAACGCGGAGTCGAGCGGACGACCGTAGGCGCGGTCGTACACCATAGGAATCGAAGGAAGCATTTCCTCGAGCGGGAAATCGCGACGGAAGCAGCCAGGAGCGCCAATAACGGGCAACGAGGCCGCAAGGTCGACTGCGCCGGAAAGAACGATATCATAGGTGCCGGAAGCAACTGCCTGGACAGCCTCCTGCAGCGCCACATAACCGGTGCAGCATGCCTCGGAGTGGTGGACGGAGCCGATGCCGCGCACGCCGAACCAGTCGGCAACTTGCATGTTGGGTGTCAAGGAATCGCCGATCATGAAGGGATTGGCGGCGCCATGATAGAAGTACTGGATGTCACGAGGTTCGAGACCGGCATCTGCAATAGCCTCAAGCGCGGCGTATCCAAACGCATCACCCTCGGACGTGCCCTTGGTCTCGGGATGATCCTCATAGTTCTTGAACGGCGTGCAGCCCACGCCAACGATCGACACGCTACGCATGTCCTTGCCAAGCTTAACCACTGACAATCACATCCTTGTTCGAAAGAAAAAGGTGTACACGGATGCATGGGACCGGCTATAGCCGATCTCCTTGCAGAACTCGTGAACTGCTGCAGCGGTTCTCTTGAACGTGTCTTTATAATACGGAGCCTTTACTCACAAACGTGAGACTTCTCAGCAGCAAGCGTTTCCCCTCATGAGACTTCTCAGCAATAAGCGTTTCCCCTCATGAGACGCTTTGAAGTAATTCGATTCATTTCGCAGGTAAACACAATGAAAAGAAATGCCTTCCCTGCGTTTGTTTGCAGAGAAGGCATTTGTCAGCCTGAAGGGCGCATGTCAACTTGATGCCAGCCACCCGTGAATGCTTGGCAAACGAGCGTTACTTCCCCTCAAAGTGAAGTGGAGTGGGCTGATGACGCGCCGACCCACCCTCGAGAAAAAACGGAGCATAGAAAAAGCGGTTGAGCGCTGTCGCAATCACACGTGGCTCGACCTCGGGCTTTTCTTCCAACCAATATTGAATGAGATTGTTGTGGCCTGCCAGTGCAAAGGACAGATACAGGTCCCACGTCTCTTCACTGCAGGGCAGCATCTGCAGGCGCCGACGAAAATGCTCATGCATGAAAACGGTTGCCTTGTGCGTGAAGGTCGGGTCGCCATGAGGACCGTTGAGCGCCACGATCTTGTCGCGATTCTGCTGCATGATCTCCATGCGGCAGACCATCGTGGGGGTCGGATCGAGCTCGGCATCGCTGAATCGCGCCTTGAGCGCCACTTCATTGATTTCGCCCATATTCTCAAGCAGCTGATCCTCGAAGCGCTTGACCACCGCATCTACGCTTTCAAAATACCGATAGAACGTCGATTTGGACACGTGAGCCTGACGAACCACATCGATGACCTTGATATTGGGGACATCGGTGTCTTTCATGAGTTCGAATACCGCGTCGATAATCCTTGCTTCCATTTCCTGAGTATCGGCGGTTGAGGCCATGCGCGGATCCCTCCTCTGCGTGCAGCATCAATCGAGCAACGTATCTGCGGTTACGTTGATCATCTCTATTGTAGGCATATCTGCCGCAGCAAGCGCAAGCACGTGATGATTATCTTCGATATGGGCAACGCGCCATCCCGACGGAATGCCTTCGACGCGCGGATCGCGCGAGAATCCCGTGCCCGTCGCTTTGAGCACTGCCTCCAAATGCGTCCAGGCGAGGCAAAACGCGCGCGTTTGTTCTGCGCGATCTTCTATGTGATCGAGGTGCGAAAGCTCCGAAGGTGCGAGGACACGTTGCGCCGCCGGTCGATTGTACGATTCGACGCGTTCGACATCGAGTCCAATGGGACCGCATGCAATGGGGGCAACGGCAACGGCTGCCACGTCTCCCCCATGCGAGATACTGATGTATGCCGACCCATCCGTAAGCTCGGGTTTTCCAAATTCGCCGAAGGTCAGCTGATCATCACGTTCAACGCCCAAAATTTGCTGCAGAAGCAGCCCCGTTGCCAGCGCCTCGAGACGTTCATTTAGGTTCATTCGAGTGTTTTGAACGCGTACCGCATAGTGCGGAGCAATGCTGTGCGTTCGTTGCTCCCAGCATTCGATGCTTTCTCCAAGCTCATGCCTAAGGGCACTCACACTCGTTGCGTAAACGGTCACGTTCAAATGCGTCGCCCCCCTAACCTCTGTCTCCATTATCTACGATGCCTCGCCGTTGCCTGCGGTGATACGCTGTTGCCTATGAACCCCTCGCGTTGCCCATGTTTTCCTGCGCTTTGAGTACTCCAATAAGCAGTATTTCATAGATAACGGCAGAATGGTGCAGCGAACATGGATAGCGGCGACAGACATATCCCCTCGGGCTCAGCTCTTCGAGAAATCGCCCGAGGGGAGATGTCTGTTCACCGATGTATATCTCGAGACGTCTTCGACACTTCGCGCCCATTTTTCGTCCGCCGCGAGTTCCGCACGAACAGAAGGCCCCAGTGGCGCCTTCGTCGTGAGCAGGACTGCCCGAGCGCCGGATGAAACATGGGCGCGCGGCTCCGGGATTGTCTGTCACCGCGATTCAAATTCTCGCGGTTACCTATGTTCCCTCGCCGTTACCTATGGATTACTGCACTTTGAGGCGTTCAAAACGCAGAAAAGCATAGGCAACGGCATTGATGAGGAGTTGTGGACGAGCAGACAGCGGCGATGCGTCAAACGCCGGTCCGCCGTGGGCTTACGGCGCGATGACGCTACATGTCGATTGCGCATCAAGCACCAGTCGAGCACTACTCCAGCGCGGCCTTGAACCAGCTGGTAAGGCTCGTGGGATGCGTGATGGCCGTACCGACGACGACCGCCCAGGCACCGGCATCGATAGCGGCGCGCGCCTCGACGGGCGTATGCACGTGACCCTCGCAGATGATGGGCAGATCGGGAAACTCGCTCGTTGCCTGACGCAGTAGCGGCAGATCGGGACCCTCGTCGAGCGTGGTCTCGATGGCGGGTTTGTTGTGCGAAAGCGTGGTGGAAACCAAGTCGAAGCCGAGCTCGACCGCATGACGGATATCCTCGATGGTCATGCAGTCGGCCATGAGCAGCACGCCCTCGTCCTGAAGCGGACGCACCGTGTCCTCGAGCGTCTTGCCGTCGGGACGCGGGCGATCGGTGGCGTCGATGGCGACGATATCGGCGCCGGCAGCCACGCACGCACGCGCATGGCGCAGCGTAGGCGTGATGTACACACCCTCGTGGCCGTCCTTCCACAAACCGATGACAGGAATCTCCACGCGACCCCTGATGGCGGCGATGTCGGAAAGGCCCTGGCAGCGAATAGCTGCAGCACCGCCGAGTTCACAAGCGCGCGCCATGGCGGCCATGTGCTCGGGAGTGCGCAGGGGCTCACCGGGATACGCCTGAACGCTCACCACGAGCTTGCCCTTGATGGATTCGATAACGGGATGCACGGACATTGCGCGCTCCTTTCTCAAACAAAAAGGCTGACGGGCCACCTCATCGCGTCCCGCCAGCCCTTGTTACGTGTTAGTCCTCAAGCTCGACGTATGCCGAGTGGAGGAAATTCTCGGCAGCGCCGACAAGCGGTGCATTGCCACCGAGCACGCCACCGACGATCGGAGTCGTGGCAACCGGGGGCATCGCCTGTCCCTTAAACGCCTCGTACATGGTGTCCGACCAATGAGAGCCGCACTGGGCCACCGAACCAGACAGAATCACGCACGTGGGGTCGAGCATGTTGCACATGCTGCCCAAGACCTCGCCCAACGCACGGCCCGCGCGCTCCTCAGCAGCAATTGCAGCCTCGTCGCCCGCAGCGGCACGGCAGTCAATCTCCGCACCATGCATGGGCGTGCCGTCGGAAAGCGTCTCGTCGCCACCCAAGCGGATGTACTCGCGGATGATGCCGGGGCCCGCCGCGATGGGCTCGAGATGACCGGTGGCACCGCACGAACAGGGCACTCCGGCGGCAGCGGGACAGCACACATGGCCAATGTGACCGGCCTCGTCATGGGCGCCGAGCATGATGTATCCACGCTCCACGAACGCACCGCCAATACCCGTGCCCACAGCGACAACCAAGCAGCTCTCCGCACCGCAGCCACCACCATGACGCGCCTCGCCCAGAGCGTGGGCATGAACGTCATTAAGGACACGGCACGGCAAACCCGTGGCACGCGTCACCTCGGTAGCAAGCGCCGTTCCACCCCACCCGGGCATGAGCTCGTTGGCGAAGGTAATGTCGCCCGTACGAGGATCGACCACGCCCGCGCTGGAGATACCGACTCCGGCAAGCTCTACGTCCGCTTCAGCGACAAGCTGTTTCACCTGCTCGATCACCGTGGCGAGGACGTGCTCGCCGCCCTTCATCGCCTCGGTCGGAACCTTGTGGACCGCGCCAATTGACGGGGCATCGCCGCCAAGCGTCACCAGCGCGCTGGCGATCTTAGTTCCGCCGATGTCTAGGGAAACAATCGTCTTGGTGTCCATGAGCACCCCCTGGCTTGTTTTACAGCAGGCCGTTGTTGGCCAGAACCTTGCGGATAGCCTCAACGTTCTCGCCCTCGAGCGCCTTCACAGGACGCGGCATCTGCGGAGAATCGAACACGCCCATGAGGTGCAGGGCGGTCTTGAAGGCGCCCACGCCACCGGCATAGCCCTGAACACCGGAGGTCACATCGAAGATGTGGCTGATCTCGTTCAGACGATCCTGCTCGGCCTTGACGGTTGCCCAATCCCCGGCCTGAGCGGCCTTCCACTGGCGCACGTAGCCATCGGGGTCGACGTTGGCAAGACCCGGCACGGAGCCGTCGGCGCCGCCCAGATATGCGCCATCGACCACGATCTCGTGACCCGTGAGCAACGTGAGCGGATGACCGAGCTTCTCATTCTCCTGAACGAGGTAGCGGAACGAAACATCGTCGCCAGAGGAGTCCTTAACGCCAGCGAGCACGCCCTCGGCGCCGAGCTTGGCAAGGAGCTTCCAGGGAAGCTTGGTATGCACGCACACGGGGATGTCATAGGCGAAGATGGGCAGGTCGAGCTCTTCGTGCAGGATGCGGAAGTGCTCCTCGACCTCGCACATGCCGCCCAGCGCGTAGAAGGGGGCGGTGGCCACGAGCACGTCGGCGCCGAGCTCCTGGGCCCTGCGGCCGTGCTCGATCACGCGCTCGGTCTCGGTATCGATGATACCCACGAACACCGGCACGCGATGGTCGACGATGCGGATGCCCTCCTCGATGACCTGGCGACGACGCCCGTCGGTGGAGAAGACGACCTCGCCGGAGGAGCCCAGGAAGAACAGACCGTCGACACCGGCATCGATCATGCGGTTGATGCTGCGCTCGAACGAGGCAACGTCGAGGCGGCGGTCATCGGTGTCGGGAACGACAACTGGGGGAATGACGCCGGTGAACTTGGTGGTTGACATGAACAGTACTCCTTTGTATCTGCGCGGACCCAATATCCGCGGCCGTCTAACTATAGTGGCGAACCGACGCCGTCACTCAGATGCCAAGAAACTCAGCACCTTATTTTCAAACTCGTTGATGCGCTCGTGTGCATGCTCGGGATATGCGATAAGCTCCGCATTGCCGCCCAAACGGTGCGCGAGCTGGGCACACGCCTCCGTTGGAGCGATTTCGTCGCGCAGCCCCGTGCCGATCAACGTCGCGCAACTGATACGCGGCGCCCAGGCGATCAGGTTGATGGACGAGGAGCCCCTCGTCAAATCAAGCGGCATGGGGTTGCACACCGCGCAGCGTGCGATCTGGGAAGGCATGATCGCCGCCACGGCAAGTGCCAAAGCACCGCCAAGTCCCTCGCCCCAGGTATACACCCGAGTGCGGTCGATGCCGTCAAGGCTAGATGCCGCATGTGCCAGGGCAAGCGCGGGAACAACCAGGGAATTGAAGGCGGCTTCGACGTTTTCGATTGAAGGCACGCCCTCATCGAGCGCCAAAACAGCACAACCCAATGCGGCGAAACGCGTCATATGATGCCACCCGCGCACCGGACGTGCCGCGTCGTGGAACATCAGGACGAGCGGGGTTTTCTCCCATGGACGACAGATGCCACGCGGCTCAATCAAACGCGCGAATACCTTCGAACCGTCCGCAAGCGTAAGCTCAACCTGATAGTACGCCGCGTTCGGATTGCCAAAATCAACCTCGGTACGTTCAACCGAACTGCAAGCTGCAGAAGCGAGCAGACAGTCTGTCTGCTCACGCGTACCCTCGGGGACCGCGGCGTCGGCAACCGGAGCAAGCAGCGGCGTCAAGCGCGCCGACAACGTTCCCGGCATGTCGACGGCGCCGGGAGCGATGAGCTTTTCGAGATTGGAAACACTCAACATCGCCGCCTACCCCCTCTCACAGAGGAACGGAATGATACGGTCATCAAACTCCTGGATCTCCTCATGCCCAAAGCCAGGATAGAGGTGATGTTCCTTTTCGCAGGTGAGATTGTTGTAGACCGCGAACTGCGTCGGCACGGGAACAACCGTATCCTCAAGACCCGTGCCGAACAGCACAGGGCAGTGCACAAGATGCGCGAAGTTCTTGGAGTCGAAATACGCGAGCTTAGCAAAGGCGTCATCCAGATGCTCCCCCGCGGCAGAAAACCAGCGTGAGTAGTACCCGATGCCCTCATAGGCAACCACGTCGAGCCCCAGGTCCCACACCATATGGAAGTCCGAGAGGAACGGATAGAGAATCGCCGCACGGGCGATGAGTTCCGGATTGAGCGCGCAGGTGGCAAGCCCGAGTCCGCCTCCCTGCGAGGCGCCGTTCACATAGACGCACTCACGGTCGATGCCGGAGAGCTCGGACACGATATTGCACAGGATGCGGATGTCCTGATGTAGGCGCACGTAGTACAGGTTCTCAACCGGGCCATCGAGACCGGCGACGATATGCCCGGCCACCGTGGTTCCCACAAAACCGCCGGGGTCCTGCGAAGGCCCGCCTTGGCCGGGGCAATCGAGGGCGATGAGCGCCATGCCCATGCCCACGAACGAACACTGCTCGAACCAGCTGCGCGACGCCCCCGGATACCCGTGGAACTGCAACACGAGCGGAACCGGGTCATCGGTGCGCGGACGGAGATACTTGGCATGAAGCTCGGCGCCCCTCATACCGGTGAACCACAGATCGAACAGGTCGCACGCGCTACCCGACGGCATCGCCGCGCGCTCGACGCGATAGCTCACGGGAACGGCGTCCGCCTCCCGCACCCGGGCATCCCAGAATGCATCGAAATCTTCAGGACATGCGTCGATGCCCCGATAGGAGCGGAAACGCTCCAAAGTTGTATCGTCGAACATCGTCCTCCTCAAGTGCTCCCAGGTAGGAACGCGCGCCCGGAAACCCCCGAGCGCGCGTTCGAACGAAAATCCCTACTCGCCCAGGTTGGGGTGGAGCAACGAGGGCGCCGCGCCGAGCAGCAGCTTGGTGTAATCGTCCTGCGGGTCGTCGAAGACCTGCCTCGCCGGGCCCTCTTCCATCACCTGGCCATGGTTCATGACGATGATGCGGTCGGAGATGTAGCGCACGGTCTGGATGTCATGGCTGATGAAGACCATCGCCAAGCCGAGCTCCCTCTTGAGGTCCGTGAGTAGGTTCAAGATCTGCGCGCGCACGGACACGTCGAGGGCAGACGTGGGTTCGTCGGCGATGATGACGTCGGGCTGCAGCGAGAGCGCACGGGCGATTGCCACGCGCTGGCGCTGGCCACCGGAGAGCTGGCCGGGCAGCGCGTACATCGCGGAGGACGGCAGACCCACGAGTCCGAAGAGCTCGCAGATGCGCGCCTCACGCTCCGCATCCGAGCCCACGCTGTGCACAATCAGCGGGTCGAGCAGCTGGTCGTGGATGGACATGCGCGGATTCAGCGCCGTGGCGGGATTCTGGAACACCACGGAGACCACGCGACCGATCTTCTTGCGGAGGTCCGCTGTGCGCTTGGTGACGTCCTCGCCCTTGAAGTACACGTGACCGTCGGTGGGCGACTGCAGGCCGCACATGACGTTGGCGGTCGTGGACTTGCCGCAGCCGGACTCTCCCACGATACCGATGGTCTCACCGGGCATGAGCTTGATGGTGAGGCCATTCACGGCCTTGACGAGGTTAGGATGCAGGATGGAGCCGGTGCGGGTCCTGAACGTCACGGAGATGTTGTCGAGGAAGATGACCGGCTGCTGAGAGGTATTCTCTGCCATTTACCTCACCTCCAAACGGGAGACGAGACCGTTCTTGGCGAGCTCCTCGTCGGGGATCTCCGCAACGAGGTGATCGGGGACGCCGGGGACGGGCTTGAGGATCGGATGCACGTCGAGGCCGACCGTGGGATGGCTCGAGCGCGGGGCGAAGCGGTCGCCCGCGGGGAAGTCCGCCGGAGACGGCACGGAGCCCGGCACCTGGTGCAGACGGCTACCGTCGTGCGCCTCGATGGAGAGCACGGAGCCCAGCAGGCCCTGCGTGTACTCGTGGATCGGGTTGGTGAGCAGCTCCTTGGTGGGAGCGGACTCGACGACCTGGCCAGCGTACATGACGGTGATCTCGCTGGCCACCTCGGCCACGAGCGCAAGGTCATGGCTCACGAAGATCATGGCGAAGCCGAGTTTCTTCTGCAGGTCGTTCAACAGCTTGATGACCTGTTTTTGCACAGTCACGTCGAGAGCCGTGGTGGGCTCGTCGCAGATGACGAGTGACGGGTCGCGCGTCAGTGCCATGGCGATGATAACGCGCTGGCACTGACCGCCGGAAAGCTCATGCGGATAGCTCTCAAGCGTGCGCTTGGGGTCGAGGCCCACGAGCTCGAGCAGTTCCTCGGCCGAGCGGGTGCCGCCGCGGCTGGTGAGCTGCTTCATCTGAGCGGAGATGAGCATCGAGGGGTTGAGCGCGGAAAGGGAGTCCTGGTAGACCATCGCAATCTCTTTGCCCAGGAGCTTACGGTGCTCTTCGGAGCTGAGGTCAAGCAGGTTGGTGCCCTTGTACAGGAGCTCACCGGTGATGCGCGCCGTGGGCGGCAGAAGATTCATGATGGTCTTGGTGGTGATGGATTTGCCGCAGCCGGACTCGCCCACCAGCGCCATGCACTGGCCAGGGCGTACGTCGAAGGACACGTTGTCCACGACGTTCACGTCACCGTGGCGCGGGAAACCGATGGAGAGGTTCTTGACCTGCAGCAACGGTTCGACCGAGTGGTCGGGCACGCGGCGATCGGTGCGCGCAAGTTCGACCTCGCGCAGGGCCGCCAGACGGGAGGCCAGGGACTCCGCCTGCTCCTTGTAAGCGCGGACGGGATCGGCGACCAGCAGGTCGGCCTCGCGACGGGAGGAGGAACCCTCGGTGTCGACGGGCGCGGAGGGAGCGGCTGCCATGGCGTCGGTGATGCCCTCGGAAAGGATGTTGAGCGCCAGGCAGGTCAGCATGATGGCGATGCCCGGATAGAGCGCCTGCCACCAGCGGCCGGACAGAACGCCGGCGCGTGCGTCGGCCAGGATGTTGCCCCAGGTCGGCGTGGGCTCGGCGATGCCCGCGGACAGGAACGTCAGGGACGCCTCGAAGATGATGGCGTCAGCGACGAGGGTCACGGTGAAGACCATGATGGGGGCCGCGCAGTTGCGCAGGACGTGCTTGACCAGAATCCACGGAGCACGGGCGCCCGAGACGATAACCGCACGCACGTAGTCCTCGCCGTACTCGGACACGATGTTGGCGCGCACGATACGGGCGATCTGCGGCATGTACATGAAGCCGATCGAGAAGATGATGGCCGGAACGGATTTGCCGAGGATGGTCACGAGCACGGCTGCGAGGGCGATGCCGGGGACCGACATGATGACGTCGAGCACGCGCATGATGAACTCGGAGACCGACTTGCGCGTCACCGCGGCAAGGGCGCCGACGATGGAGCCGGTGACCAACGCGAAGAGCGTGGCGCCGAAACCGATGACGAGCGAGATACGACCGCCAAACAGGATACGGGACAGGATGTCGCGGCCCTTATCGTCGGTACCCATGATGTGCATGGCATCGGGCGCCTGGCGGGCGACGTCGATCGCATAGGGGTCATACGGCGCGATGAGCGGCGCGAAAATGGAGACGAGCGCCACGGCGATCAGGATGCCCAGGGCAATCTTGGACGAGAGCTTCATGTTCTTGAGACCGGAGAGTTTGAATCCGCCGGACTTCTTTGCCATGCCCTCGAGCTGCTCTGCTCCCTCTTTTCTTTGAGTCAGCATGGCTACACGCTCCTAATCCTCGGGTTGATGAGCAGGTACAGCATATCAACCACGATATTGACAATGATGAAGGAGAGGGCGACGACGATGACAACGCCCATGACGAGCATGGGTTCGTTACCGGCAACGCCGTCCTGGATTGCCATGCCCATACCAGGCAGGTTGAAGATGACCTCAATGACGACGGCGCCGCCCATGAGGTAACCGATCTTCATGCCGAGCGTGGTAACCGGCGTGATAAGGGCGTTGCGCAACACGTTGCGGGCGATGATGACCTTCTGGGGAAGGCCGGAACCCTTGGCGGTCTGCACGTAGTCCTTATCGAGTTCCTCGACCATGGCGGTACGCACGATACGCGTCATCTGGCCGGTAAGAGGAACTGCCAGGGAAATCGCGGGCATGATCATGCGAGCCATGTACCCGCCGAAGTTCGTCGCCGGGTTGGGCAGCGCGCCAGATGCGGGCAGCACATGCATGAACGAGGAGAATATCAAGATGAGGAGGACTGCCAACCAGAACGACGGCGTCGCGAGTCCCGCGATCGACACTAATCGAATCAGTTGGTCTGGCCAGCGATCGCGGTACAGTGCCGCGATGATTCCCAAGAGGAACGATACGACGGCGCCGATTAGCAGGCCGAAGAACGTGAGCTGCATGGTGACGGGCAGGGCCTTGACGATGCGGTCGGCCACGGAATTGCGGCGAGCGCTGTAAGTACCCAAGTCGCCATGGAGCAAGTCACCCAGGTAACGGACGTAACGGACCGGCCAGGGATCGTCCAAGCCGTAGTCCTCGTGGTACTTCTGAATCTGCTCCTGCGTGGCGGACTCGCCCAAGGCCTTATAGGCAGGGTCGATCGGCGAGAACGACATGAGGAAGAAAATCAGAAACGTCACGGCGATAGCCATGAACGGAAGTGCGATCAAACGCCTTCCCACGAGTCTTAGGAGATTATTCATACACTCCCCCCTCGATATGCCAACAGTACAAAACAAAACGGGGCAGGACGCCGTGAAGCTCACCCTGCCCCGCAATTGCCTACTTACGCGTAGGGATCTTCATCCCATCGAAATGGGAGAACGCATTAAGCAGTAACCGTGCTCACACCGACAACCTGGACGCCGGTCGTGCCGATGCCCTTGAAGTCCGCGCTGACGGCGACGCCATCGGGGCTGGGGTTCTCGCGCCAAACGCCCGTCGGGGTAACGACCTGGAGCACCGGGTACAGAACAACGTTCTCGGCAAGGATGTCGAAGCACTGATTCCAAGCCTCCTGCTGGCCGGCCTCGTCGGCGCCCAGAGCCTCGTTCATGAGACCGTTGAGGGTCTTCCACTCCTCGGAGGTGTTCCAAGCGCAGCGGGTCGACATCCAGTTGTTGTCGCCGAACCACCAGTTGAGCAGCAGGTCGGTGTCGCCGCCGAAGCAGGACGGATCGCCCGGGGCGATGAGGATATCCCAAGAGTCGTCGGCCTGGTCGATGGCGGCATAGGTTGCCGGGGACTGGTCGGAAACGAGCTCGACGGTGAAGCCGAGGGCCTGGAGGTCCTGCTGGGCCTGGGTGCCCATGGAAACAACCTGAGCGTTGTCGGTGGTGCGCAGCACGATGGAGCCGGGCGTCACGCCAGCCTCCTCGAGCAGGCTCTTGGCCTTGTCGGCATCATAGGTGTAGGTGACGGAGGCCTTGTGATAGTTGGTGAAGGACTCCGGCAGGTAGCAAGTGGGGATGGAAGCAAGGCCGGAGAAGGCGTTGGCAACCATCTTCTCGGTGTTGAGCGCATACATGATGGCCTGACGCACCTTGACGTTGTCCCACGGAGCCTTCTTCACGTTGAACATGATGAAGCGGGTACCAAAGCCGTTGACCTGGTCGACGGTGACGCCGGCGGCCTCGAGCTGCTCGATGGACTCGGGCGGCACGGACTCGGTAATCAGCGTGGTGCCCTCCTCCTGAGCGGTGGTGCGGGCGGTGGTGTCGGTGAGGACGTCGATACGCATCGCAGCGTCCTTGGCCGGGAACTCGCCGTTGTAGTTCTCGTTCGGAAGGAGCGTGACGTAGGTGTCGGACATCTCGTCATACATCCACGGGCCGGAGCCGACGGGCTTGGCGGCCGCGTCGTCGGCGGACTGGGAGGCCGGCGTGATGCGGATGATGGCCAGGCGCTCCTTCAGCAGGCCGAAGTTGGCGATATTGCACTTGACGGTGACAGTGGCGTCGTCCTTCTTCTCGATGGCGTCAAACATGGTGAGGAAGGAAACGTACATGCCGCCCTCGGCAGTGGCGCGCTCGAAAGAAGCGACGACATCGTCGGCGGTAACATCGGTGCCGTCAGAGAACTTGGCGCCCTCACGCAGCGTAACCTCATAGGTGTTGTCGTCGATCTTGGCGGGCTCGCCGTCGGCGAGGCCGGAGATGACGGAATAGTCGGTGAAGTCGATGTTGTAGAGGCCCTCAACGACGTTCATGTTGGCGCTCAGGCAGAATGCCGAGGAGCAGTTTGCCGGATCATAGGAGGACGGGGCGTAGGCGGAGCCGATGGTCATCGTGCCGCCGCCCTCGCCACCAGCGGGAGCGGAACCTGCGGGCTCCTTGTCGCCACCACCGCAGCCGGTCAGGCCGAGGCCCGCCACCGCAGCCGTGGCACCCGTGAGGGTGAGGAAGGAACGACGAGACATACCCTTTGACAATGCTTTCATGAGCTCTCCAATCATGCGCTCAATCGGTATGGAGAACACATTGCGCTCCATACACCTTACATGCGATTTAAAGGTAACTCCTGCGTTTATCCATGACGTCAGACGCTCGGTAAACGGTTGCGCCGCCGCCCAGACGGTAAACCGACCGTTCGGGCGTGTTGTTGACAACGCGAGATATTAAGGTTCTACATTTAGATAAAGTGCATGCTTTACATTTGTTGAGAATACGTCGCATCCTCGTTACTCGACTCGCGCGAAAACGCATGGAGCGCTTCATAGATTTCTCGGGCTAATTTCATATTTACCGTATCAACGGCAGAAATATCTTCCACGCTCGCTGCGCGCAAACGTTTCATGGACCCAAAATGGCGCATGATCGCCCGCTTGCGCTTGGGGCCGATGCCCGGAATCTCGTCCAAGATGGAGGCGGTCATGGCCTTTCCACGCAGCTCGCGATGGAAGGTGATGGCAAAGCGATGGCTCTCGTCGCGTACCTGCTTGATGAGGTAGAGCGAGGCCGACCCGCTCGGCAACACGATGGGCGTGTCGTCCCAGGGAACGAACACCTCCTCGTCGGCCTTGGCAAGACCGCACACGGGAATGTCGAGCCCCAGCTCCTCGAGCTGTCGAATCGCGGCGGTGAGCTGCGGGCGACCGCCATCGACCACGAGCAGGTCGGGCCGGCTGCCAAAGCGTTCGTCGGCCATACGCTCGGGCGCATAGCGGCGACCGAGCACCTCGCTCATCGAGGCGAAGTCGTTCGCCTCATCGAGCTCGGCGCGGATCTTGAAGCGACGATACTGGGATTTGTCGGGCTTGCCGTTGGTGAACACCACCATCGATGCCACGGTGAAGGCGCCGTGAAGCGTGGAGATGTCGAAGCACTCAATGCGCAGGGGAGGTGCGTCGAGCGCCAAGGCGCTCTCGAGCTGCAGCAGCGCTTGATTGGTGCGATCGTCAGAATAGCCCGTACGCATCATGTAGCGCATGAGAGCATGCCGGGCGTTACGCTCAGCTGTCTCGAGCAGGCGGTGCTTCTCACCGCGCTGCGGGCGGTGCATACGGCACACGCGGCCGCGCTTGGCAGTGAGCCACTCCCCTATCACCTCGGCATCGGCCAGGTCGACCGCCACGTTAACCTCACTTGGAATGTCAGAGGTCTCGTCGTAGTAGCGCTTAACGAAACCCGCAGTGAGCTCGACCTCATCGATATCAAAGCCCTTGTCCAAAATGAACTCGCAGGTACGCTGCACGCGCCCCTCGCGTACCACGAACACGCAGGCGCCCGCGATGGTCTCCTCGCGGTAAAAGCCGATAAGATCCAAGTCGACGCTCGTGGGAAACACCACCTGCTGCCGATCGTCCAAGCCGTTCACGACCTCCAAACGGCGCTTGATACGCCCCGCGCGCTCGAAATCGAGCTCTGCGGCGGCCTCGGCCATGTCGGCCTTGAGGTCGTTCACCAGCTCGCGACGCTGACCAGACAGGAACCGCTCCACACGACGGATGTTTTTCGCATACTCCTCGCGGCTGATCATGCCGGCACACACGCCGGGGCCGCGTCCTACGTGATAGTCAAAGCACGGACGGCCCTGATTCGCGCAGATGAGCTCGATGACGTCCGCATCGTCGGGCTGTTTGGCGAGCAGGCGCTGCACGCGCTTCCACTCCGCGCAGGTTGCGGAACATACGGGCGTCACTTTGCGCAGCGTGTCGATGGTCTCACGGGCGGCACGGCTGTCGGTGTAGGGGCCGTAGTAGCGCGTACCGGGACGATGTTTCTCGCGCGTGTATTTGATGGCGGGAAACACGTCGCCGCGTGTGATGGCGATGTAGGGATAGGACTTGTCGTCCTTGTAGTCCACGTTGAAATACGGATGATACTGCGCGATGAGCTCGCGCTCGAGCACCAGGGCCTCGTGTTCTGTTCCCACCACCAGGTAATCAAAGCTCGCCACGAGCTGCATCATGAGCGGGATCTTGGCGCGATCGTCGGTGAGCGTCACATATTGGCGCAAGCGGGCACGCAGGTTCTTGGCCTTGCCCACGTAGATGACCTCGCCCGAAGAATCTTTCCACAGATAACAGCCGGGATCGGTGGGTACCTTCGCGACCTGTTCCACCAGCGAGGGGGCGTGATCCGCCCCCTGTTCGCGCACATGCGCCGAAGCGGCGTGAGCATCAAAGGGGGCGATGGGAAGGTTTTGCCCGGGGCGGCCGTGCGTGTCGAGCGAACGAGGCATAAAAGGACTACTCCTTATGACCTGCCACGCAGCCGTGCACGTAGACGTTTTGCAAGTACCAAGGCGCTGTAAAAGCCCGTTTTGACCGGCAAATCGCGATCAGGGGCGATTGTCGTCACGCCGTCCTTGGCAAATTTGGTCTTGAACGTGTTGAGATTGAGCGTCTCGGGAGCGAATTCGCTGCCGATGCCCATTTGGTCATATTCCGTGCACCCCATACGCCCCAGCTCGCAGGCCTCAAAATAAATGAGACGGTCGGTGGCGAGGAAGCGCGCATCGCACGCACGGGAGGCGCCGTAATAGCGCGTGGCACGCGTGCCCGAAATGGTGGCAATGGTCCAGGTGATCACGGTGTCGCCATCGCGTCCGCAGAAGAGACGGCAATGCTCGGGCCCCAGGATTTTGAGCATGTTGCGGTAGTCGTCTGCGGGCGCGGCGGTAAATCCATCGCGTTCGGCAGTCTGCAGCATGACCTCGTAATACTCGTCGAACGACTCGATGGCGCGTTCGGTTTCATCGGAAAACGCAAGCTCGCACTCACGCAAGGCCTTGCGCACGTCGCGACGCCCGCGCGGCTTCATGCGAGAGAGGATGGCTTCATCGCCGCCCTCGAGATTAATGATGACGGTTGTATCGTATGGGAGCGTGGACAGGCAACGGCGCGTGGCAGGCAGTTCGTTCTTAACCGCCAATCGCACGAAGACCTGGCGTTTGTCCCGAGCACGCACATATGAAACCAGCGCATCCAGGGCAGCTCGCTCCTGTTCCTCCGTGGGTTCGACCGCCCACACAGGAGCATGTCGAGCGCGCAGGTAGCGATACCCGTGCGTTTCGTACTGCATGAACGAGATAGCCGCGACAAGCGCATCCCCCTCGTATATTCCGGCGAAACCCCAAGGACTGCGGCCCGGAATCGTCGCCTCGAAATCCTGCCACACGGGCAGCTGCTCAATAGGGGCATTGGGAGCGATTTCGCTCAATACGCGTTCATATTCGTTCCTTGTGAGAGCGCGCACCTGCACTTGCCATCGCCTCGATTCGTCATCGGTCATGTTTTGGCGTCAATCGTACCGCAGACGCGCTTGCTACGCGTGCGCCTCACACGTCGCCACATCCCAAACGTAACGCTTGAACTTTTTTATCTGGTTGAGATAAACCGCGGTGGCAAACGCCTTGTGTTCAATCGTGTCGTTCGGACAATCGTAGGGGTATTGCGCCCCATGGTTTCGGTACATCGACAAAACCTCATCGCGAAGCTCTTTATTTTGAACGGTCTTGCGAATGACCTTGGCGGGAACGCATGTATACAGGAAGCGATCGTACGCCTCGCGATAAGGGATTTCCCGGCCCAAGATGTACTCGTCAACCAAGAGCTCGGCGATATTCGCACCGCCCAGGGCCATGTAATACGTATTTCTACCCGGTCTGGTATTCACCTCGAGGAACTTATACTGACCGTCGCGCACATCGAACTTGATATCGAAATTCGCATAGCCGCGGTAACCCGTATGCTTGATGAAGCGCTTGGCGTCTTCGATGATCCGCTCGACGCGCTCGGAAAGGATGCACAAAGGGTTTCCGATGAGGAAGGGTGAGTGATCCTGCACGACCACCCTGCCGCCGGAAACCACGCGAACGTCACCCGAAGCATCGGAGAACGTCGTGAGCGAGCGAAGGGCATCGTCCTCGCCCGGAATGAAGTCCTGCACCACCAACTCGCGATCGTAGCCGGCATCACGCAGGAGGTTGAAAATGCGCGTAAGGTCACGCGGCTCGTGTACCTCGTAAATCTTCTGCTTTCCCTCGAAGCTCATGAGGTCATACCGAGCGGAATTTGATGGTTTGGCAATCACCGGATAGGTAAACGACTCGGCATCGATCTGCACGTTCGGATCGGAGCAATCGAAGGACCAGGTTCGGGGGTAGGCGATGTCGAGCTCCTCGCACAGCTCGTAAAAGCGCTCCTTCTGGGTGATTTCATCCAGCAACTCAAAATCGTTGTAGGGAACCGCGAACCAGCGGGAAAGCTCCTCTTTGTGAGAGGAAAGCAGGCGCGCATGCCAGTCGGCGCTGCCGATGACGAGGGCGACCTTGCCCTGCTGCTTGAGGTCTTCTCCCAAGCGGGAAAGCAACGCGACGATGGCGTCGTCGCCCTGCCCCATCTCAGGACAGATACGGTAATCGACAAAGCGGCTGGAAGATGTCACACGGACATTCACCGCAGAGAGCACGATGGTTTTGATTCCGTATGCCTCGTTGAAACAACGAGCGAGAGAGTACGCGAAAACCTCGCCACCCAATACAACGGGAACGAATCGAGTGGCAATCTCGTCCTGCTTCAAAAGCGGCGCAGTGCTGTTCATCGTCAATAGTCCTTCTCGTCCATGCCTCGCGACGGATAATCATCTCAACGGCCCTCTATCATAAAGCCTATGGTCAAAGGAGCCGCGTTGGTCTTGCAGCTTCTATGAAGAGACCACGCCGAGGACAACCTCCACAACACGTTGGGCGGCATCGGGCGTGATATTGGTGGGCAGCGTGGCGACACGCGCGATAAAGCGGTCATTTTCCATCAGATTCGAGCGATCGGTAGGAACGTGATATGCCTCTTTATCGAGGACGTTTGGGTACAGCTCGGGTCGGTACCACGCCGAAGTAAAGTAACCCGCATCACACACCGCTTCGACCACACAATCGGCAAGCGCGGTGTCATGTACGAGCAAGGGGAACTTGAGGAGGGGCTGAGCTTCGCCCTCCATCGCCGCCGCGGGAATCTCGATACCCTCGACACCCGACAATCCCCGTCGATAGATGGAAACGAGCTCGCGTTTGGATGCTTCGATTCCCTCAATACCCTTCAGCGCCGACAAGGCTTTTTTGCATACGTACGCCGAGGGACGCATGGGGTCGTACGGCAACCGCCCGCGACGCTCCTCCTCCGCAACTGCGGGCTCGAACAGGCCGTGAGATGACAGCCTGCGATACCAGCGAACATGGATGTCGTGCGGCAGATGTCCGAAAACACGCAGCTGAAAGCGATTCATACGCGACAACATCTTGATGCGCACAGGAGCGGACGGCAGTTCAGCAAGTCGACGGGATACCTCGGCGGCAAGCTCGGAAAACGGTGACGCGGGGTTGACCCAAATGGCACCGCCCATAAGGGTGTCGAGCACCTTCTCGATACCAAAAGAGTGCACGGAGATATCGGCAAGCGGGCGGCCCTCCTCATCGAGAGCCATACGCCCCACGCAATGGGCGCAATCCTCGATAACGACAGCACCCGACTCGTGAGCACAGCGGGCGAGCTCACGTGAAGAGGCGTCGTCGATAATGCCGTACGTATGCTGCAACACGACAGCGCGCACGGAACCAGACAGGTCGAGGCGAAGCGAGTCGATGGAGGCAGTTCGAGGCGAGATGTCGCAATAGCGGGGCGTCAGATCGGCAGAAAGAATGGGGTCGACGGCCGTGCAGCAGGTAAGGAGCTGCGTGGCGACCTCGCCCTCCCCCATGCATTCGCGAATCGCCTCGAATGCGACGTGCATGCCGTAACGCGCCTTGAAGACGCAGTGCCAATCGGCGGCCAAAGTTCCCGTTCGCTGAGAAAGTACCTCGGAAATTTGACGTTCGATTGCGCGATCGTCCGATAGCATAGATTTCCCTTCTGATGTCGACGCCCTAACTCCGTGCGGATTGCGGAACAAAGCGCCCCAGAATAACGGTAAGGAATGATGCCTCGGGTAAGCGCATGGCGATAGCCAGGCCGAACGTCACCACGAGGGCAGGGATGCCGCCGAGGACGGCATACGCCATGGATTGCAACATGCCGCCTGCAAGGGGCGCCATGAACATCTGGAGAGCCCAAAGAATCGCCGCACCGACTGCCGCACCGGCACCGCCCAAAACCAGAGCGCGAACGGTCGCGGTCAGAATCGACTTGAATCCAATGCTCCCAAGCTCTCTACGCAAGATGAGGAAGGTGACCAGGTCGATGGAGACGAAGAAGAACGTGGAGCTGAAGCCGACGACGTTCAGACCGAAAATCGGAGTGAATACCAGGCAAATCACAATTTGGACCGTTCCCGCGATGCATTCCGCGATGGCGAATAGATACATCTTTCGCAGCGAAGAGCAGGCCTTCTGCAGATAGGTAGCAACGCCGTACCCCGGCAGGGAAATCGCCAGCCACGTGATGTAATCGGAAAGCTCGCTCACCGACTGTGCATCCATGCGCGAGCTGCTGAGCATACCCGCCAAGCAGGGAGCAAATACCATGAGATACATGGCAAAGGGAACGAGCAGGAACAGTATCTTGCCCGAACCGTCGCTAAGGCCCTTCACGTACGCTTTCATATTGCCGCTCGCAACGAACATCGAAAGCTCGGTGAACATCGCAGTCGTGATGGGAATGGAAAACACCGAATAAGGCAGCATGTACCAGATGCGTGCATAGTAGGTGATGGTCGCACCGTTGGGATTGACCATGAGCGAACAGCTGCTCTGAACGGACGTCGTGGCAAACGACACGAGCGTCACAATAAGCGTGGGGATGCCGATGGTAAGGGTCTCACGAATGCACGGATCGTGCAGGTCGATACGGAAACGCAGGCGAACACCATGCTTCAACAACGCCGGGACCTGGACCAAAACCTGGGAGAGCACGCCCAACGGGCTGGCGATGGCAAGCGTCAAAATCGCCGCCTGCTCGAGGCCGGCATCCATGAAGAACGCATAGGTGAAGAAGGACGCAGTGGTGATGATGTTGTTCACCACGGGCGCGGCGGTGCTCCAAAAGTAATCGCGCTCGGCGTTTAGCACGCTCGAGATGATCGAGGACAACGCATACAGCACAATTGAGATGCAGAAGAATTTGAAGAAGTAAACCGAGAGATCTCGGTTGAACTCCGCGCTCGCATTGAACGACTGCGTCCAGATGATCTCGCCCGCAAAAATGAACGACAGGACCGACAGGCCGAACATGAGCAGTGTGACAAGCGAAAGGAGGTTCGAAGCGTATTCGCTCGCACCCTCGTTGCCGGCGCGGCGCTTTGCCGAAACATACACGGGCAAGAATGCCGTGGCGAGCATGCCGCCCATCACGAGCTCATAAAGGGCGTTGGGCATACCGTTGGCAACGGTGAACGCGCTAGCCGTCAGCGAGGCGCCCAGGCCATATGCTTGAGCCCACGTGCGGAAAAAGCCCGTGATACGGCTGACGATAACCAAGCCGCTCATAAGGGCAGTCGACTTGCCAACCGATTCGACGTCCATCTCCTCATCATCGGGCGTGAGGTCCTGAGATTCAGTCGACTGAGGGGCGCCTGGGGGCGTCTGGGTCGTATGTTCAACTGCCATGCAAACCAGCCTTGTTGTATCGGATAACATTCGAGTTTACGTTTGAAAAAGAAAAAGCGGCGGTACCATGGGCCCGCCGCTCATGGGGTTGTTGGATTAGACGATCGGTCCGCCGCCGAGGAAGCCGCCGATGTAACTGAGCGACCTCACTTGGACACCGCCACCGGGGCAAGAGTCGATCATGCTGCCGCCGCCGACGTAAATGCCAACATGTCCGGGAGAACGACCTCCCGTGCGGAAGAATACGAGATCGCCATAGGCAAGCTTGCCGATATCACGCGTGAGGTTCGACCCCACGGCACCGTACAGGGACTCAGGGCTGTTGGAGTTGGTGGGCAGGCCCAAGGCATAGTCGACGACGCCGGAACAGGTGAACACCGACGTGTTCACATCTCCGGTCCAACGATAACCCGACCAAGAATAACCGGATCCGATGATACCCCAAGCGCGGGCGGTCATGGCGTTTGCCGCAGAAGAGGTGGTGTGGCTGCCACCAGAGCTGGACCCTCCCCCGTTGTTGGTGCTGCCGCCGTTCCCAGAGCCGCCATTGGAACCGGAGCCGGAAGAGCTTCCACCATTGGAGCCGGAGTTGGAACCGGAAGAGGCGGAGTTCTCGGCATCCTTGCGGGCCTGCTCGGCCTCTTGGCGAGCGCGCTCGCGTTCAGCGGCCTGCTCTTCCTCGATCTTCGCCTTGACCTCATCGGAAAGCTGATCGTAATATGCCTGCGCCTCCGCCGCAGCGGCATTCGCCGCATCGGCACGAGCCTGCTGCTCCTCTACGAGCTTTTCCTGTTCGGCCTTATCTGCCTCAAGCGAAGCCTTTTTCTCGTCGAGAGACTTCTGGAGCTCCTTGGATTGGGCGATAACGTTCTGGTGATGTTCCGCGATTTTATCGGCATAGCGGATATTCGAAACGAGCGTGCCAAGATCATCCGAATTGAACAGAAGCGTGATAAGGCTCAAGCCACCGTCTTTATACTGTCCGGCCGCGAGGACACCCAGCTCGCCCTGGAGCTCGGCAAGCTGCTGCTCCTCCTCTTCGATCTGCGCTTCGGTTTCGGAAATGCTTTCTTCGATTTCCTGAAGGTCTGCCTGAACGGCATGAAGGTCATAACCTGCCTGCTCAGCCTGCGAATAAAGGTTGTTGAGCTGCTTGGATGCCGCATCGAGCTCGCTTTGGAGCTCGGCGCTCGTGACACCATAGGACTGCATGGGGAATTCAACAAGGCCGAAGCCGAGTGTGACAGCTAGTGCGGCAATCGGGATAACAGCATGGCTACGTTTAAAGTGCGTCATTGTAATAACGTCTCCTATCGTGTGTGCCCAAGCGTATCGCAACGAACATTGAGCTCTCGCGCTTGCCAAGGCGAGCGATGGACATATGCATTTTACCAGCTCCGAACAGACGACTACAACCTACACGCCCCCTCCATACCCATATTTCTTCGAATAGAAGCGACGTAGCAAGTCATTTGGGGCACAGCGCGTCACGGTAGACAGCCGAAAACCAGGCAGGCTGGTCGACGGGCACGCGCAAACGCTGGGAGCATCCGCTAGAAATTGCCTCCGCCGAGGAAGGCACCGAAATACGACATGGACGTCGTACCCGCGGGAACGCCGGGGCGTCGAGCGCCGAAACACATGCCGCCACCGACATAAAACGCCACGTGCCCTGGGAAGAAAACGAGGTCGCCGTACTGAAGCTCACTCATGCTCGTGGTGAAGCGGCCCTTACGCTGCAGCAAGCCCATCTGGGCACCCGCCGAATGCGGCAGCGAGATGCCAAGCTGAGAATAGGCGTACATGGTCAAGCCGGAGCAATCAAAACCCGTGGAAGGGGACGCACCGCCGTACACATACGGGCTTCCCTCGAACTGCAAGGCGATGCTCAACGCGGAAGCGCCCACGGTGCTTGAACCGCCATTTGAGCCACCGCCCGAACCGCTGCCGGAGCCACCGTTCCCGCCGTTACCAGAGCCGTTGTTTGAACCGTTGCCATCGGATGAAGAGCCAGAACCGCCCGTGTTGCCCGAATTGTTGGAGCCGGAATCGCTCGGCTGTTGACTGGAGCCATTATCCTGACCGCCCGCGGCAGAATCCATACCGTTCTGAATGGACTCGTTGTCCTTCGCCTCAGCCTCGAGTTCAGCGCGAACCTGGGCATCGAGCGAAGCAACGAGCGCAGCGGCTTGCGCCTGATTTTCGGCCTGCTCGGCAAGACGCGCCTCAGCGCTATCCATTGCCTCCTGCTGCTCGGCCTGCTGCTCCTCAAGATCGTCCTGAAGGTCCTCGACCTCATGAATGAGTTCCGCCTGAGCGTTGCTCACCTTGGCCGCGTAGAAAAGGCCCGAGAGCAAATCGGTCAAGCTCGTGGAGTTGAGGAACACGCGAGTCAGCGTGATGCCACCGTCTTTGTAGCCAGTCGACGTATAATTCGCCAGTTCCTTCTGGGCGGTATCGATCTTGTCGGTCGTCTCTTCAATCTGACGAGAAGTTTCCTGCAAATCCGCACCGAGCTTTTCAATCTCTTGATTGATGGCAGCGTATTCGTTGCCAATCTGCTCAAGCTGTGCGCGTGCAGCGGCAAGATCGCTCTGGGTGTCGGCATGTGCGACCGTGGGAACTGATGCGCAAACAAGCGTAAAGGAAAGGCTTGCAACGACAGCGCGACGAGCGCCAAGAAGCAGGCTGCTATGGAATCTCATTACTTCGAATCCTCTCGCAAACCGGATAATGTCAAAATCACGTGTTCAATTGTAAAGGGCAATTTCGCACACCCCTCCAAGCCACACACAACATACAGGGAACTTTAAAGGTCAACTTGAGCCTTATACCTCGGGTTTTGTTGTTTTGGCCGAGTGTGGATTAGGCGGTTGAGGGCGAATGACACGGAGAAGGTGCTGGGGGCGATAGCTGAAATACCAAGCTAACGCAGCGATATTACACATCGGTGTAAGGCTCTGCGTGCCCTATCGCGTGATGGAAGCAACCACTGCCCCAAGGTGCGCCACGAGATCGTCGGTTCCCACCGTTAGACTCAAGCCCCGACGACCGCCGGAAATATGAATCGCATCGAATAGAATGCACGTCTCATCGATCACCGTGGGAAACTGCTTGCGCATGCCCACCGGCGAGCAGCCGCCGCGCACGTAGCCCGTAACAGCGACGAGCTCCTTGGTAGGCAGCATTGCAAGCGACTTCTCCCCCACCGCGCGAGCCGCTGCCTTGAAGTCGAGCTCCTCTGCAACGGGAATGCAGCACACCACGTGATTACCTGAAGGAGCCACCGTTACCAGCGTTTTGAATCCCTGCTCCGGGTCCTCGCCCAAGCGCTCGGCGATTCGAGCGCCCAAGCCACGCGCCTCGGTACCGTCGTCTTCGTATTCATACGCTTCGTAGGCAATACCTGCCCGATCAAGCTCACGCATCGCATTGGTTTTTTGAACTTTGTCGTGTTTTGCCACAATTCCCTCGCATGTCTAACAAGCCACAAACATGTTGCGCCTGTCGCACATATTTGGATTGACATTAAACGTCTAAATCGACTCCCCATTTCTGGGCAAACGATTCAACGCGCTTCCGCTCTTTCTTTGTTAGTCCATCGAGCACCTTGTGGACGCTCTCTTCATCAAGATAGGGCCACATACCTAAAACTGCCTGCGCATCCTTTTCTGCCTTCGCACCACGTTGGTCATTGATAGCCATCTTATGGACCACGTACGCTTCTGGAGAGGGAACGCGCACAAGATGCCCCAAACAAACGACCTCAATGGAGTCTTTGGACATTATGTCCATATGTCGAAGCGTTTGTGCCGTTACTCCGATATGTGTTTTTAGGGCAACTTCCGCGCCCGCCCCTCGTTTTGCAATTAGAAATTCAACTTCAAGGCCTGAAGAGGCGTCAAGGATTTTAGTGGTTCCGTTGAGCACGTCTGACTCTACGAAAAAGCCATTCTCACGAGCAAAAGAAGCGAGCTGTGCAGCAGGATTTGGCTGACGCAGATTTCTTATGAGAAAGTCAACGTCCAACGTTCTTATGTTCGGCATAAAACCTTTTAATATGCCCGCTTCGCGATAGACGAACTCAACCCAAGAGCCCACAAGGATAACGTGGGGCAAGCACCCTGCATCTTCTATAAGATCAAGCACCCTCGCAAAGGCCTTCTGCTGTTCAGTCAATTTAATGCTTCACTCCCAAAGCACGCTCGATTTGTTTCTGAGAACGCTGATGCTCCCGCAAGGCGGACTGAAGCTCGCGCCGACGCTCGATCTGTGCACGAACCGCATCAACCTCCGAAGCAGGAATATACGCGGACCTTACCTTATTCCCCTCGCGGAAAGTCCGATAATAATACTCGCGACCATTGATTTTCTTTATTCGAACGCTACCTTTTGGAAGACGCTCAAGCTCCTTACGTATATGGTGACACATTCGAACCGAGCGCTCATACTCTTCTTCCAAGATGCTGTCTAAAACTGACATGACACGCTCCATTACCCTACATTTTTTATCATTTAAAGAATTGTAGGGTAATGGAGATAAAGCTTCAACTTACGTCTATTCTTTATGTTCGTACTCAGCCATGCGGGCGCGGTCGCGCTCGAGGAGCGGGGCGAGGAAGCGGCCCGTGTAGCTCTCCTTGCAAGCGGCAACCTGCTCAGGCGTGCCCGAAACCACGATAGTACCGCCACCATTGCCGCCCTCGGGGCCGAGGTCGATGATGCGGTCGGCGACCTTGATTACGTCGAGGTTATGCTCGATCACCAATACGGTGTTGCCCGCATCGACCAAACGCTGGAGCACATCCACGAGCTGACGGACATCCTCGAAATGCAGTCCCGTGGTCGGCTCGTCCAAAATGTAGAACGTCTTGCCTGTCTGCTTACGTTGCAGCTCCTTGGCGAGCTTCACGCGCTGCGCTTCACCGCCCGAAAGCGTTGTGGCGGGCTGTCCCAAGCGCACGTAGCCCAAGCCCACGTCGTAGAGGGTCTGCAGTTTGCGCTTGATCTGCGGGATGTTGCCGAAGAATGCAAGCGCCTCGGTCACCGACATGTCGAGTACGTCGGCAATCGTCTTGTTACGGTAACGAACCTCAAGCGTTTCGCGGTTGTAGCGCCTGCCGCCACACACCTCGCACGGCACGTAGATATCCGGCAGGAAGTGCATCTCGATCTTGATTTGGCCGTCGCCTTTACACGCCTCGCAGCGACCGCCGGGCACATTGAAACTAAAGCGTCCAGGCGAATAACCGCGGGCCTTGGATTCCGGCACGCTCGCAAACAGAGCGCGCAGGTCGTCCCACAAACCGATGTACGTAGCCGGGTTCGAGCGCGGTGTACGCCCGATGGGACTCTGATCGATGTCGATGACCTTGTCGATTTGGTCGATGCCTTCAAGTTTCTTATACGGACCGACAACGCGCGCCGAGCGATGGATGGCGTTGGTGAGGGCGGGTGCGATGGTATCTGTTACCAGCGAGCTCTTGCCCGAACCGGACACGCCCGTCACCACCGTGAGCGTGCCGAACTCAATCTGCGCGGTAACGTTGTGCAGGTTGTTGGCAGTAGCCCCCGTGATTTTGAGCGCTCCGCGTCCGGGGTTGCGACGCTCAGCGGGAAGCTTCACCATGCGCTTGCCCGTGAGGTACGCGCCCGTGAGCGACTCGGGGCACGCCATGATTTCCTCAGGCGTTCCGGCGCACACCACGGCACCACCGTTTTCTCCCGCACCCGGGCCCATATCGACCACAAAGTCGGCAGCGCGAATGGTGTCCTCATCATGCTCGACGACGATGACGGTATTGCCGATGTCGCGCAGACGCTCAAGCGTGGCGATCAGGCGCTCGTTGTCGCGCTGATGCAGGCCGATCGACGGCTCGTCGAGGATGTAGAGCACACCCATGAGACCGGCGCCGATCTGCGTGGCAAGGCGAATGCGCTGCGCCTCGCCACCCGAAAGCGTTGCCGAAGCGCGATCGAGCGTGAGATAGTCCAAACCGACATCGACCAAGAAACGCAAACGCTCGATGATTTCCTTCACAATGGCATGGCCGATAAGCTGCTGGCGCTCGGTGAGCTCAAGACCGCGGAAGAATTCCAGCGACTCGCGACAGCTCATGCAGCAGACCTCGTAAATGGACTTGCCACCCACGGTGACAGCGAGCATTTCGGGGCGTAGACGCGCGCCGTGGCACGTGGTACAAGGCTCCTCGCGGATAAACCGCTCGAGTTTGGCGCGGGTATTCTCATTCGTGCTCTCGGTATAGCGTTCGAACAGGATGTTGCGTACGCCGGAGTACTTGGTGAACCAATGGGTGTCGCGGCCGTCCTGCGTCTTGTAATCCACGCGCATCTTCTTGTCGCCCAGACCGTCTAGGAACGTCTTACGCACGCGCGGCGGCAGGTCCTTCCACGGCGTTGCAGGGTCGACCTTCAGATGCTTGCACAGTGCGCGAAAAATCTGCGGATAGTAATTCGATTTGCCGAAGAACGAGCCGAACACGCCCTCTTCGATGGAAAGGCCGGGGTCCTCGATCAACGCCTCTGCGTCCACGACCTTTTTGAAACCAAGTCCGTCGCATTCAGGGCAAGCACCGTAGGGCGCGTTAAATGAGAAATCGCGTGGCTGCAGGTCGTCGATGGAGTGACCGTGCTCCGGGCACGCGAGCGCGAGCGAGAACGAAAGCAGGTCGCCTTCGGTGCCCTCGGGAGCATCGCGGTCGGGCAGCAGATATACGCTCACGTTACCGTGTGAGAGTTTGGTCGCCTGCTCCACCGACTCCGCGATGCGGCCTAAGCTCGATTCGCGGATCACGATACGGTCCACCACAACCTCTATGGTGTGCTTGAACTTCTTGTCGAGTTCGATCGTCTCGTCGAGACCGCGGACCTCACCGTCGATGCGCACGCGCGAAAAGCCTTCGGCACGCAGGTCTTCCAACAACTTGGTGAACTCACCCTTGCGACCCATCACCACAGGAGAAAGCACAAAGGCGCGGCGCCCCTCCCCCGCTTCGAGAATCTTATCGGCAACCTGATCCGTCGTTTGACGTACGATTTCGCGGCCGCACTCAGGACAGTGGGGTGTACCGATGCGGGCAAAGAGCAAACGCAGGTAATCGTAGATTTCCGTGACGGTTCCCACCGTGGAGCGCGGGTTTTTGGAGGTCGTTTTCTGGTCGATGGAAACGGCGGGTGAAAGACCGTCGATTGAGTCGAGATCGGGCTTGTCCATCTGCCCGAGAAACTGCCGCGCATAGCTGGAAAGCGACTCGACGTAGCGGCGCTGGCCTTCCGCATAGATGGTATCGAACGCCAGGCTCGACTTGCCGGAGCCGGAAAGGCCCGTGATGACTACGAGCTCGTCGCGCGGAATCTCGACGTCGATGTCGCGCAGGTTGTGCTCGCGCGCACCCTTGATAACGATGTTGGAATCAGACATGGAGATCCTATCTGATCGAAACCGAACGTAAATCACGGGAGCATGTGCACCCGAACGTCTAGTGTATCGCCAAATTGACGCACATGTGTTCGCTTTTCATATGAACCACGTTTCCTGCACGGCTTGTTCGTTCGCGCGCGGTCTTCGCACAAAAAATGCGGCCCGGATCGCTCCGAGCCGCTTCGTGCATGTTGGCTATGTGACCGCGTTTTACGCGCGGGCGGCACCGTCGACCGGGATGACGGCGCCGGTGACATAGGAGCTCATGTCGCTCGCCAGGTACACGAAGGCGTTGGCGACATCCTCGGGCTCGCCCATGCGACCCAGCGGGATGGTGGCGATCAGCGGGGCGATCATCTTCTCGGGCAGGGCGGCGACCATGTCGGTGCGCGTGATACCCGGGGCCACGGCGTTCACGCGGATGCCCTTGGGCGCGAGCTCGCGGCACAGGGACTGGACCATGCCGTTGACGGCGAACTTGGACGTGGGGTAGCCCACACCGGCAGGCTGACCGTACTTGGCGACCATCGAGCTCGTGGTGGTGATGGTACCGCCGTGACCGGCCTCCTCCATCAGCTTGGCAGCGGCGTAAGAGCCGTTGAAGACCGCGGTGACGTTGAGGTCCATGACCTTCTTCCAGTCCTCGGCGGTGTAATCGAGCAGCGGCGCGGATTGGGAGATACCCGCGTTGTTGACCACGGTGTCAAGACCGCCCATGTCCTCGGCTGCGGCGGTGAACGCCTCGACGACCTCATCCATCTCGGCGAGGTTGCAGGTGCGACCCCAGACCTTGGCCTCGGGGTGATCGGCGAGGAGCTTCTCGACCGCCGCGTCCGCCGTCTCCTGACGCGAACCGAACACGGTTACCGCAGCACCCTCCTCGATGAAACGCTCGGCGATCGCGTAGCCGATGCCGCGTGTACCGCCCGTGATGATTGCCTTCTTACCTTCGAGCAGCATATGTGCCCCTTTCCGTTACGGGGCGCCCTCTCTCCTGTGTGTTGCGCCCCCATTGATAGGTATGTTATCCGTACGGCGGCGCCGGCGCTAGTCCTCGACTTCCACGAGTTCGATGTCGAAATTGAGGTCCTTGCCCGCCATCTCGTGGTTGGCGTCAAGGGCAACGCCCTCAGTCGTGACCTCGATCACGCTCACGGGAACCGGCATGCCTCCGGGGCCCTGCAGGAAGAGCTTGTCGCCCACCTTGATCTGCTCGATGTTGGGCACCTGAGCGGCGGGGAAGTTGAGAATCAGGTCCTCACGACGCTCGCCGTATGCCTCAGCGGCGGGAATGTGAACGGTCTTCTTCTCGCCCACCTGCATATCCATGACGGCGGCATCGAAGCCCTTGATCATCTGACCGGCGCCGCACGTGAAGGCGATGGGCTCGCCACGATCATAGCTGCTGTCGAACTGCGTGCCATCGTCGAGCGTGCCGCGATAATGCGCCTTGACGTTCTTTCCGTTGTTGGACATGGGTCCTCATTTCTTGGTTGGGTATACGAACCTGACTTACTATACTGGACTGTCCGTGTTTTCGGCCGCTCGATGCGATGCCACATGAAAGGAGGATGCATGCCCGCAGCGTTTGACCTTGCCGTTATCACGCCCGACGGCGCTTCCATCCCCGTTCGCGTGACGCGAAAACGCGTGAAGAATCTCAACCTGCGAGTCACGCGCGAGGGTGATGTCCTGCTGAGCATTCCCCTTCGGTGCCCCGTGAGCACTGCCGAGCGTTTTCTCAACCGCAAGGCACCATGGATTGCCGCGCGAGTGCACGCGCGCAACAGGTGGACAAAACGCCAAGAGGCAAACGAACTAGCACGGCCCACGACCATCGCGTTATGGGGAGAGAACGTCGACGCTGCACAGGTGCTCGACCTCGATGAGACATCTTTACAGGCTTTGTCTGCCGAGGAGTTTAACGAGCGGCTCAATCACCTGTACAAAGCTGAAGTCAAGCGAGCACTCCCGCCCGTTAACGAGCGTCTTGAGGCAGTAATGGGTGTTCACGCCACGCGATGGTCGGTGCGGAGCATGAAGACACGCTGGGGATCTTGCACCCCAAAAACGGGAGCCATCCGCATCGCCTCGGGGCTTGCAGCGTATCCGCCCGAATGTTTGGAATTCGTCGTTGCCCATGAGCTCGTGCATCTGTTGGAACCCAGCCACAACGCCCGTTTCCATTCGCTGCTCGACCAATTCTGCCCGGAAAACCGCGAGCGCGCCGCACAACTCAAGAAACAGCCGAATTCTCAATAATGCTTGCAGGTCATTCATCAGCCGTAAGTCACTCAACAGCCGCAAGCCACTCAACATCCGCAAGCCACTCAGCAGCCGCATGCTCCGTTACCTATGTCCCCTTGTCGTTGCCTATGATGGCGCTCCGTTGCCTATGCCCCCTTGCTGTTGCCTGCAATTTTCTGCACTTTAGACATCCCAAAAGGAAGAAAACCATAGGCAACAGCAAGCAATCATAGACAACACAGAGGGAACTACGGGCAAGGAGAGGACACACTCTATTGTCTATGAAAAGCAGCTGTTTCCTATGGCAGGACGCTGTTGCCTATGGCGGGGCGCTGCTGCCTGCAGTCAGCTGTTGTTACCTATGGTTTTCTGCACTTTGAGGAGTTGATAACGCAGAAAACCATAGACAGCCGCTCGAGACCATAGACGTTGCAGCAAAAGCACAGATAACTACCCGAGGCCATAGGCAATGCAGCAAATCCATAGGCAACAACACGAAGAGATAAACCGCAACAAGGAGCCAAAAACAAGAGAAAGCTCGCCAGAAAAGTTTTCCACAGGGAAATAACGCCTTCTCAAGACGGATACCGGTTGCCGACTATATCGACCGTCCGCAGCGTACCGCCCATGGCAAAACCTTCATGCAACTGCACTTTTAGATGCGAATTAGACGCAATGGAATCCGCATCAGACACCCTTTCGGGTATGGTCTTCGCATACGCTCACTCGACTTTAACTGGAAGGCACCCATTGAGAACAAACCTAGCTTTGAGCCGCCAACTTGCCTACGCCTCATCAATCGGACAGCTGCTCGTCCCGTCAACTTCAACCGAACGACGAAGCCTTAACACACGCGTTTCCAGCGGTGAAGTTGTCATGCCCTATCCTGGAGCATATGCAGAGACTGCATCTTTCGAGCGCCTCAACGCTCGCATGAGAGCGCGTGCGGTTATCAAAGCGATTCATCGCATTCACCCAAACTGGGTCTTTTGCCTTTATTCGGCAGCACTTATCCATGGGCTGCAGGTTTCTGAATCTTTGCTCGATGTCACACATATTGCCATCGCGCCGAACACAAACTGGCGTAAGACATCCGGTTACATCCAATCCCATACGCTCCATGATTCGTCTATCACCAGTTCCGATAACGTTCCTTGCATCGACCTTCTCGCCACATTACTCGACTGCCTATGCGCTTCCAGTTTTCGACACGGACTGGCAATCGTCGACTCTGCCCTGCATTACCAGCTCACCACGAAAGAGGAACTTGAGCAATATTTCTTGAAACATGGCAGAAGACGTCACGGCATCGGCCAGGCACGTCGAACGCTCGCATATGCAGACGGCGCCTGCGAAAACGGAGGAGAATCGATTGTCCGAGCAATCATTATTGAACTGGGGTTTGCCGCGCCGGAAATGCAGGTTGAAATTGAGGATCCTTTACAGCCAGGTCATTTTAAGCGCGTTGACTTTTTCTGGGAGCTTCCCGGCGGAAGTACCATTATTGACGAGTTGGATGGATTGGAAAAGTACCTCGGACGCGGCAATCCCTATGCGCAATTTAACGAAAGGAACGTCGTCTCTGCTGTTCAAGCAATGCGGCGAGAGCGCATTCGCGAGTCTCGTCTCAACCTAACCGGAGCAAGAGTCCTTCGCTTCTCCTATGCCGACGCACTTGACACAGTTGAGTTCTTCAAACTGCTCTCCACCGCTGGAGTTCCGTTGCAATAGCACGCTGTTATCTATGGCGGTTTACCGCTGTCTGTGGTTTTCTGCCTTTTAGGAACTACAAAAGGAAGAAAGTCATAGACAACAGCAGAGAAATATGGCTGGCAGTAGGGGCATGAGTAACTACATGTAGGAAAAAACCTCCTCATTGCCTATGGCAAGACGCCATTGCCTATGGAAGCTCGCTGATGACTATGAAATCCTGCACTTTGAATGCCCTAAAACGCAAAAAGCCATAGGTAATGGCATGAAGACACAGGCAACAGCAAGAAAGCATAGGCAACGTGGTCGATGAGCGATCGATTAGCGCGTGGCATGAAGATGCCCCAAATAACAGCAAGGGACGCGCTCCAGCTGGAACGCGTCCCCAAGCAATCAATTGCTCCGAGTGAAAAGCAACCGAGAATTACTCCTCGACGGCCTCGAACTGATCGGCACCCACGCCGCAAACGGGGCACACGAAATCCTCGGGCAGCTCGGGGGTGTCAACCTCGACCTCGTAACCGCACACGGTACAAACGAACTTGTAGGTCTTGTCAGCCATGATGGCTCCTTTCAAAGCGTATGAACACTGAGGAGAGTATATCCACTTTCCCCTCGAATTAACCCGTGATAACAAACTATCCCTGATAGCTCGAAGCCTTGGGCGGGGTCTTGCCCTTGAGCGTTTCGTGATAGTAGGAGTATGTCAGCGGCGGTTCATCCGACAGTTTCTCTGCCTGAACGGCCTCGCCGATGAACAGGTAATGCGTACCCACATCAACCGTATCGATCAGCTTGCAAGCATACATGGCGCAAGCGTGCTCGGGACAATACGGGCTGCCGACCTCGGACACTGCCGTCTCGTACTTCTCGAACTTGTTGTAGGTATCGCTCGAGCGGAAACCGAAGTTGCCGATGTAGAGCATGTCGGACGTCTGGTCGAGCGCCGTGACGGTAAAAGCGCCCGCACGCTTGATAACGCCAGCCGTCACGTTGTCCTTATTGACGGCAACACTTATGCGAATAGGTTTGGACGTGACCTGGACCGCCGTATTAATAACGCAGCCCGCCTTTTGACCATCAGCCTCGGCGCTCACCACGTACAGGCCGTAGCTCATAGAGAACATCGCTTTTGAATCGAGGGACATGACAACCTCCTTGTCGTAGATTGCTATCACCATGGTAACAAAAACACGAACACCAGCGAAGTTCAAAATCGCCGGCAACACGCAAGTCACCACATCTTAGCGGTACATACCCGCACGAAGCTGCGTATTTCACTCGATTCGTTCAACGGTTGCGCCTTTACGGCGCATTACCCGCAACCATGTTCGCTCTCCCGCAGCCATGTGTTGACAATCGCACCGCAACGGCAACATTCTAACGATTGCGCTCCTTGAGCGCACGCTCGATCTCGCGTTGCATATCACGCTTTGCCATGTCCTCGCGCTTGTCGTACAGTTTCTTGCCACGACCAAGACCCAGCAGCAGCTTCACGCGGCCGTCCTCGTTGAAGTAGAGCTCCAGGGGCACAAGCGCGGTGCCGCGCACGCGCAACTTGCCATCCAGGTAGTCGATTTGCTTACGATGAAGCAACAGCTTGCGGCGGCGATCGGGGTCGCGGTTGAAAATGGACCCATTGGAATACGGATGAATGTGCACGTTGTGCAGCCAGCACTCGCGATTGCGGATGAGCGCGAACGAATCGGTGATTTGGCAAGCGCGCTCTCGCAGGCTGCGAACCTCCGTACCAGCCAGTTCGACACCGCACTCAAAGGTCTCGTCAATGAAGTACTCATGATGTGCGGAGCGATTCTTGGCGATGAGCTTCTTCTCCTTGCGCGGTTTGGGCGTATATCCCCCGGCCATCGTTACACCTCCTTGCCGTTTGCATCGCAAGCGTCAGCGTCCGTGCCAGCGTCAGCGGCAGTGCCCGCGGCAACTGCAACATCCGCAGCGACATCGGCGTTCTGCTCGTACGCCAACTCGGCATCCGATTCATGAATCAGGCGAATGAGCGCTTCGCACGCGGGCGCGCCCACCAGATCGCGCGCACGCAACGTTAAACGCGTCGCCTCGTTACGATCACCCTCGGCGGCGGCATCAGTCGCGCACATGAGCAAACACACGGCAATTTCGGCATTTGCACCAGAAGCAAGTCCCTGAGCTGCAAGCTCAGCGTTGACTTGCTCATCCGATTCCCCGGCAAGCTCGGGATGCTCTTGGTCAAGCTGGGCAGCCAAAGCCGTCGCGGCGGGATCGGCATCATACGCACGCAACGCGGCACGGCGACACGCCTCGGCAGCGCGAAGGTTGTCTTCTTCCACAAAGTATTGACCCAGGTTGGCATAGGCACGCGCCAGGGCTTGCGGCGTGGAAGCGCGGTCGAGCACAGAAGCGGAGAGCGCCGTCCACTCCCAGGTATTTCCCAAAGCACGAAACACCTCGGCCAAGTTCAGACGATGGGCGCAATTCATGGGGTTCCAACGAACCGCCTGTTTAAGCGCATCACGTGCAGCCTCAAGCTCCTGCTTTTGAATGTAAACATACGCCAACGCCGCATACAGGCGATCAAACGGCGCCTCGATTTGCGTGAGCTCGCGCGGGTCGTTCTCAACGCGGCGGTAAGCCAGGCGCTCAAACGCATCGGCGAAGCTGAACCACTGACGCGCCTCCGTATCGTGACAAACAGCGTCGGTGTACTCCCCCGCCTGTTCCGCTAGCGGCTCGAGCACCATCTGGGCATGGTCGAGCTCGCCCGCAGCAAGCAAGTCCTCGGCATATTCGATATCGCGCGCCTCGATGGGCATATTCATGGGATCCTCCTGGATAGTTTGGGATATCAGTGTAGCGCAGGGCTTACGTGGATGAGCTTCAAATCGAGATGCCCGCGCAGGACGTTCACGCTCGCGATCTCGACCACCACGCGCTGACCGAGCGAAATGACCGTCCCCGTCGATTCGCCCGTCAACGCGAGGCGCAACTCGTCATAGGCCCACCATTCATGCCCCAGCGAGCCGATACGCACCAGTCCTTCCACTCCCGTGGCATCCAAGCGGACGAAGGCGCCCATATCGGATATCCACGAGATGGTTCCCGTGTCGCGCTCGCCGATGCGCACGCCGTAGTACTGAGCCACCTTCACCTTTTGAGACGCTTTGGCGGCGGCATCAGCCGTGCGCTCGCACTCACTCGCATGGCGGCACAGCTGCGCGCACACCTCGTCAAGCGCCTGAGAACCCGTGCCCGTGAGTCGCTCGGCACGCTGCTTCATCTCACGTTTTCCCAGCTCTCGTTTAGCGAGCGCCTGTTTGAGCACGCGATGGACGAGCAGGTCGGGATATCGACGGATCGGACTGGTGAAGTGACAGTACGCACGGGCGCCGAGGGCGTAGTGTCCCTCGTTGGCGGGTTTGTACACAGCCCGTTGCTGCGCGCGCAAAAGCAGCGCGTTCACCAAGGGAGCGAAGGGCGTCGACGCGGCATTGGTAACTGCAGTGGCTATGGCCTGTGGCTCTCCAACCAAAATACCGGCTGCAAGGCCACCTTCCAGCGCTCCCAGCTCGGTAAGGGTCTTCACCGCGGCGGCAAGGCTGTCAGGCGAGGGGTCCTCGTGCACTCGATATGCCGTGGTAAGGTCGCGGTCGGCCAAGAACTCCGCCACGCACTCGTTCGCAAGCAGCATCGACTCCTCAACGAGACTGGTCGCCGCCGTGCGCTCTCGTGTAACGAGCGCCTGGGGAAATCCTTGCTCATCCAGGAGCGCATGAATCTCGGGCGTATCGAAATCAATGGCACCGCGCTTGCGACGAATCTCGCGACGCGCCACGGCGAGGGCATCGGCGGAACGCAGCGCCGCACGCAGGTCAGCGAAGCTCACACACTCATCGCACATTTCCGCACGCAGTTCCACGTCCTCGCCTGCAAGCAGGGCGTCCGCCTCGTCGTAGGACAAACGCGCCCGCGAGCGAATCACGCTGGGATACGCCTCGTAAGCGTACACGCGGCCCCGCGCATCAAGTTCCATGTCAACGGTAAATGCCAGGCGATCCTCACACGGACGCAGGGAACAGATGTCGTTGCAAAGACATTCGGGCAGCATGGGCAACACGCGATCGGCAAGATACACCGAGGTCGAGCGCCGACGCGCCTCGAGGTCGATTGAACTGCCCCAATCAACGTAGTGCGACACATCGGCGATATGCACGCTCAGCAGCCATCCGCCCCGCTCCGTACGCTCCACCGAAATCGCGTCATCGAAGTCGCGCGCATCCACCGGGTCGATGGTGAACAGAAAACGATCGCGAATATCGCGGCGCAACGGGTCTTGAAGAGCATCCTCGATATCCGCAACCAGCGACGCCGCTTCCCTCTCCGCTACTTCGGGATATCCATCAACCAAGCCGTACCGCGCCATGATGCACTCGATACCCAGACTCGGCTCATTCGCATCTCCAATACGGCGCTCGATCGTTACCACGCCCGACTCGACACGCGTGGGATACTCCACGATGCGCGCCGCCACGATATCCCCTGGATTCACACCGAGACGCGCGGGTGAATCATCTTCAGGTAGCACGAAAAAGTCTTGGTGAATACGCGTATCGAGCGGGCGAATCGCACCCAAGGGCCCTGCCGGCTCAAACGTTCCGACGATGGCCGAGACTGCTCGCTCAATCACGTGTTCGACGACAGCGCGACGCTGACCGCCATTCCTGCGCTGCACGCTCACATACACACGATCGCCCGGCATCGCCTCGCGCAATGAACGCGAGCTCAGGCGAAACACACCTTCCGCAGTTTCGACCTCGGCGCGCGCGTCGTAGGCGCGCACGATACCCGTCAGCCCGGGCTGTCTTCTCGGCCTCGCCGATCCACCTCTTCTGTTACCTGAACGCCTTTTATGCGCCATGTGTTCCTTTCAATTAACCGCAGCGATAAAGGAAGCGCCCCCGTTCTCCAACACGCGGCTTTTAACCTGTATCCCAAAGTGGAAAACAGCAAAACTGGACGTATGGAAAACGAGGGCACCCGAGCAAACAAATCGTAGTGGCGATGCGCCTAGACTTTGAGATACCGCCTCATGGCAATGGCCGAGCCGAACAAGCCGATGAGCACGCCGATAAGCACGAGCGAGCCATACGTGGCGAGGTAGACCTCAGTTGGCACCACGAAGCTCAGCCAGCTAACCGACGCGGAGACCTTAGGGATCACGAGGTTGCGGATGAGCTCAAGCGCACCGAGGGCAAGCAGCGATCCGAACAGGGCCTGCAGCACGCCCTCCGTAACGAACGGTCCACGGATGAATCCGTTGGAGGCGCCCACCAGACGCATGATGGCAATCTCACGACGACGCGCGGTAATGGACAGGCGGATTGTATTGTTGATGAAGATGAACGCCACGAACGTTAGAAGCGCAACCAGCACGACGGCCGCAATGCGGATGTAGTCAGTGAGCTGGAACAGGCGAGCGACCTCTTCCTGACCATAGCGGACGTTCTCCGCCACGTCGGCATCCTTGTCCTCGACCTCGGAATTGGCGACATCGACAATCTTGCGGAAATCGGGGTCGGCCTTGATCTTGTCAGCCATTTCCTCAACCTGAGACGGGTCTTCCATCTCGACGCGATAGGAGCGAGGCAACGGGTTCTGTCCGTCGAGCGCCGACATCGTGACATCGGCGGAACTGGAAATCGACGAGCTGTACTCCTCGAGCGCCTGCTCCTTGCTCACGAACTCAACGCCCTTGACGTTGTCCATACGCTCCAGTTTATGCAGGTAATCCTCAACATCCTCATCGGACGCCTCATCGGAGATGTACGCCTGGATGGTCACCTGGTCCTCAACACTGCCGATAGCGGAGTTGATGAGCACAGAGCCCACAATGAACAGGCCGATGATGAACAAGGACAGGAAAATGGTAACGACAGCACCGAAGGACGTCGTCCAGTTGCGGAAAAAGTGGCGGAAAGCCTCTTTGATGGAATAGCCGAGATTAGAAGGCGCCATAGTTGCCGTAACCTCCCCTCTCCTGGTCGCGCACCACGCGGCCGCCCTCGAGGGCGATAACGCGACGATGCATGGAGTCGACCATCTCGCGGTCATGCGTGGCCACGATCACGGTCGTGCCGGTACGGTTAATACGCTCAAGGAGCTTCATGATGCCCAGCGAGATCGCCGGGTCAAGGTTGCCCGTGGGCTCGTCGCAAATGAGCAGCGGCGGGCGATTCACCATGGCACGAGCCACGGAAACACGCTGCTGCTCGCCACCGGAGAGCTGGTCGGGCAGGGAGTCCATCTGATCGGCCAGACCCACCAGGCGGAGTACCTCGGGGACCTGTGCCTTGATGACGGCGCGTGGCTTGCCGATGCACTGTAGGGCAAAGGCGACGTTCTCGTAAGCGGTACGGTTGGGTAGAAGCTTGTAGTCCTGGAACACGGCACCGATCTGACGACGCAGGAACGGGATCTTGCGGTTCTTGATGCGCATGAGATCCTGACCTGCGACCAACACGCGGCCGCTCGTGGGCTTCACGTTGCGAAGCATGGTGTTGAGCAGCGTGGTCTTACCGGAGCCGGAATGTCCAACGAGGAAGACGAACTCGCCCGGATAGATCTCGAGGTTGATGTCATCGAGCGCGGGCTTGTTGGGCTGCGCCGGGTAGATCTTGGTGACATGCTCCATGAGGATGACGGGCTCCATGCCGGCGGCACGAGCCTGACGCGCACGCTGGTCGGGCATGTCCTGAGCTGCGAACACCGTGGTAAAGTCCGGGCTCGCAAGCGCAGCGTCGAGGTCGGCAACCTGACGCGCCTCGTCGGCATCAGTCGACATGCCGGCGGGACCGGCGGACGTCATGAACATGCCGGCTCCGCCGGGAACTCCTGCTGGAGCTGCAGGGTCGGCGGGCGACGGGATGTTCGGCGTGCGCGGCACGGCCGGATCGGCGGGCGACGGAATATTGAACAGCGGATTTGCCGCAGCAGGCGACGGGGCCGCCTCGCCCTGCTGGGCGGCGGTGAGCATCGCGGACTGCTCGACGTCGAACGTCGGGTTGTTCATGGCATCGTAAACGGATTGCGAGACAGGCTGCTCGAACAGGCGGTCCTGCATATCCGCAGCGGAAGAGACGGGCACATCATCGGTACCGATTTGCGGCACCTGTGGAATGGCTTGCTCGTCTCCGGATGTACGGAAGTGGTTACCCACTAGAGCTCCTTAAGGTCGTGCGTTTTAACTGCATACGGGAGATATTGTAGCAACAACGGGGCAACATCATCAAAGTGGCACAGGAATAGCAAGCGCCATCAAGCCCCAAATCTCCTGCAAACAAGCCCAGCGCTCGCAAAACTACATCGAACTTGAATCCAACAGCTCGTCATCGGGATACTCCAACAACGCCGTCACGCTAAAAACGTTCGCACTGTGCTCGATTTTCAGGCGCCCGTGATATTTTTCGACGATACGGAGCATGTGTGTGATGCCGAGACCGTGCGACTCGGGGTCGGGCTTAACCGAAAGGTAAACGCCCTTTTCGCACTTCAAACAGCCATCAAACGAGTTTTCGACATACAGGCAGAGGAACGGCCCACGCATGCGAATATCCACGTCGATGTAGCGCCGCGGCAAATCGCCGCCCGCTGCCGACTCGAACCTATGCACCATGGCATCCGTCCCGCTGCGTGGCTGCATGCGCTCACACGCCTCAACAGCGTTATCCAGCATGTTCTCGACCAAAATGCAGAGGTCGACGTTGTCGATCTCGAGCACCGGAGGCACCATGATGCACGAAGACACTTCGACGCCCAAACGCCGTACGGGACCGAGGCGGTCGCTCAGCAAGGCGTCGAGCAATTGGTTGTCGCACTCCATCTCCATGGCGGGGTCGCGTGCGCTGAGCAGCATGCTGCGCGCGTATTCCGCTGCCTCTTCATTCAAGCCCGAGTCGAGCAGCGTGAGCATCGTGCGCGTACGCCCCTTGGTGTCGTGATAGATGCGACGCAACTCCCGCTGGTGCTCCTGCAGGGCGGAGTAGTACTTCTGCTGCACGGACAGCATCTGCTCAAGCGTTGCCGAATACTCCAAGCTGTGTTTGAGCAGGCCGATGCGCAGGGCGAGCATATACAGGATGATTGCCGTGAAAAGCAGGAGCAACGCAATCGAGATGTACTGCTTGAACAGCATGTCTTGACTGTCGGGCGCAGATATCATGTAAAACTCGTTAATAATGAGGAGCACCATCAAAAGCGGCGTCAAAAACGACAGTCCCGCAATCGTCGCCGGCGCGGACACAAACCGCTTGAGCTTTTCCATGAGAAAGATGGAGCAGGTCACCATGATCGTCAGAAACGTCTGCGACTCGAATGTCTGCGCAAGATTGGACGGAAAGCCCTCAAAGCCGTTGCCGTCAAGACCAAACACGAGCGTCGTCGCGAAAATCGTCATGGAATAGTTCACGGCAACGTACACAAACGAAATGACGAGACGCTCCTCGAGCGTGCTGTCAAAAAACCTGAACGCAATGTAGACAATCAGGACATAGCAGATAAAAAGAACGTAGAACACCGGCATGTCGAGCAGTGCATCGACGGAGGTAATGATTAAGTACACGGCTAGAACGGCAAGGTATTCGTACATGTTCTTGTCATTCCTGCGCATAAACGCGCTGAAGGCGAAATGCACCATGAATGTTTCGGAAAGGCCGATGTACAGCAGAAGGAGGATGTCCGCACCGGCAAACATGAGAATCTCCTAAGAGCGCATGCGATGCGAGCTGATATGCTCACGCTCGGCTTCGTCCATCAAAGCATGGCGCAGCTGCTGTATACGGGCGCGTGAGATGTCAAGTTCATCGCCATTTACCATGACGAGCGAACGCGAGGAGAGCCTGCGCACGTGACTTAGATTGACAACGAAGCTCTTGTGAATGCGGAAGAAGCCCAAAGGTGTCAGCTGCTCATCGATGTCGCGGATGGCGCCGCGAAATTCGATGTCCTCCCGCATCGTATGCAGCGTAATCGTGTGGAGGGACGACTCGAAGTACAGAATGTCAGCAAGGGGAACGCGCCTGATCACGGTTCCATTACTTTGAACGACGTAGCAGGTCTCGTCGCTTTTCTCCTGGCTCTTGAGGACGGCAGCCGCCTCGCGCACCAGCTCGCCTGGATCGACCGGCTTGGTCAGGTAGCGCCATGCGTTGACCTGGTATCCCGCAAGCGCGTATTGCACCGTCGAGGTCACGATGAGGATGGGCATCGACACGTCATACGTGCGAATCGCCTTCGCGGTTTCAATTCCGTTGATGGAATCCATGAGCATGTCGAGGATCAGCAGATGGTAGGACTTCTCCCCTTCCGCTATGTCGTCAATGAGCGCACGGCCCGATTGATACCACGTCTCGTCGAAGCAGATACCCAGGTGCCTGAGGCCTTGAAGAGCGGAGCTTATCTCCTGCAAGTCGTATTCGCTGTCATCGCAAATCGCAATATGAAACATCGACACTCCTCGCGTGACAGGCGATGATCGTTCAGCGATTACCATCATGCCACCCGCCTTGCCGTTCAACAAGTCACATAAGCAGCCGCTTTTTTATTTGCCGTTCACCCGATTAAAACCTACCGCACGCGTCTGTAACTGTAGCGCCATATCCGATTGTGCCGTCAAACCGTCAGATTATGGCTTGGGTGAAATCGGAGTCGCCCTCCTTTGATATTTCTATAGGCAAGCAAAACCACCGAGCGCATTGGAACGAAACCCGGGAGTTCCTCTGCACGGATTTTGCCCAGTGCCCTTGCCGAATAGAAAGGACCAACCATGAGCGCGAAAAAATCGACAAACCGCGGTGTCAGCCAGTTTGACATGCTCTGCAGTCTCATCACGGCAATCTTCTTCGTCGACACCATCGCGTCCGTCGCTACGATGGGGTTTGCATCCATCACGTGGAACATCATCGTCGCCCTGATCTTCTTCTTGCCGGGTTCGCTTACCGTTGCGGAGCTTGGAGCCGCCTACCCCGACAACGGCGGTTTCTACTCCTGGATCAAACGCGCCTTTGGCAACATGTGGGGCGCGCGCATCAGCTGGATCTACTGGTCATGCAACGCGCTGTGGATGTCCTCGGTCGCTACGCTTATCATCAATGTGTCATGCGCGATTTTCCAGATCAACCCACCCGTTTGGATTAAGACAGTCGTGAACGTGGGCATCGTGTGGCTCCTCATGTTCATGGCATCGCGTCCGGGTGAAAGCTCCCAGCTGCTCACCAACTTCAGCTGCATCGCCAAGATGATCCTCGGCGGTTGCCTCATCGCCGCTGCCATCGCGTTCTTCACACGCGAGGGTGCCATGGCCAACGAGCTCAAGCTCAGCGCATTCAAGCCCACCTTCGGCGCCGCCATCGTGTTCATCCCCGCACTCATCTACAACTTCCTCGGATTTGAAATCTCCTGTTCAAATGCCGCCGAACTTGAAAATCCCGCACGTGACGTCCCCAAAGCAGCCATGAAAAACTGCGTGCTCGTGAGCGTTCTCTATGTCGTCACCGTGTTTGCCATGCTGGTCATCCTGCCTTCCGACAGCATCAACATCATCACTGGCCTCGTCGACGCCTATCGCCTGGGTTTTGGCGGCACCATCGGTGGAATCCTGGCAACCGCACTCGGACTGCTGCTCGTTATCGTGCTGTTCTGCCAAGGCATGATGTGGATTCTGGCCGTCTGCCGCGTATCCTGCGAGTCCGCCATCTCTGGCGAGCTTCCGCCGATCTTTGCCAAGCAAAACAAGCACGGTATGCCCTCCGGTAGCCTGTTCGTAACCGGATGCGTCGCCTCAGTCATGTCGATCGCATCGAGCTTCCTCACCGGCAGCGCCGAGGTCGTGTTCTGGTCCATCTTCTCGTGCACGAGCTTCTTGCTGCTCATCCCCTATGTCATCAACTTCGAGGCATATCTCAAACTCAAGCGCACCGACACGCAAACCCCGCGTCCGTACGTCTTCCCCGGTCCCGCATGGCTCGCAACCCTGTTCGTCCGCGCCGGTGAGTTCGTCTGCCTAGCCACCATGTTCCTGTTCATCTGGGTCCCCGGCACACCCTTTGACGTGCAAACCGCCACGTTCGTCAGCGCGGGCATCCTGATCACGCTCGCACTGGGCGAGGTCATCGTTCGCCGCCAGCTCGCTCGCAAGCGCCCGGCAGCGGAAGCCATAGAAGCCCCCGAAGAGATCTAACCCCTCCGTCGTCTTGAAGAGCAACATTGTCAAGAGAAAGGACTCATCATGGCAGCCAACAAGGTAATCAAGAACGCGTACATCTACACCGCAGACGCGCAGCGCACCATTGCCGAAGCGGTCGCCCTTGAAAACGGGAAGATCGTCTACGTGGGAACGAATGACGGAGCGGCTACATATATCGACGACGCAACCGAGGTCGTCGACGCCGGCGGGCACATGATCATGCCGAGCTTTTTCGAGGGTCACGCGCACTTCACCATGGGCATTTCCGCAACCGTGGGCATCAACCTCGCCGGTTACAACACGACCGAAGAGTACGTGAACGCGTGCCGCGCCTACCTTAACGAGCATCCGGGCCTCACCGCGCTGCGCGGCCAGGGTTATCTCGAGGCGTGCTTCCCCGGCGTCGGCCCCAACCGCGCCGACCTCGACCTGGTGTCCACCGAGATCCCCATCGTGCTGCAGGCCGAGACGCTCCACTCCCTATGGGCGAACACCGCCGCCATCAAGCTCGCGGGCGTCACCGCCGACACGCCCGACCCCGCAAACGGCAAGATCGAGCACGGCGAAGCTGGAGAGCCTTCGGGCTGCTTCCGCGAGAGCGCACAGGACCTCATCCTCAACGCGCTGCCCGACTTCACCGTCGAGCAGTACAAAGAGGGTCTGCTCGCCTACCAGGACATGTGCCATTCCCTTGGCTTCACCGGCAGCTACGACCCGTGGCTCTACATCAAGAGCAACGCCGTGCAGGCCATCAAGGAGCTCGGTGAAGAGGGCAAGCTGAGCATGTACCTGCATGGCGCCTACTGGGCAAATCCCCATCGCGGCGCCGAGCAGGTCGAGGAACTCGTGAACGAGCGCATCATCGGCGACAAGGACTCCCTGGTGCAGATCAACGCCGCAAAGCTGTTCATGGACGGCGTGCTTGAAAGCCAGACCGCATTCCTGCGCGAGCCCTACGAACTCGCAGCCGGGCGCCCCGAGGGTTGGCGCGGCGACCAGATTTGGGATCCCGACAACATGAACGCCGTGGTTGCGGCCATCGACAAGGCCGGCATGGGCATCCACGTGCATTGCGCCGGCGACGCGGCAGTCAAGCAGACGCTCGATGCGATCGCCTTCGCACGCGACGAGAACGGCGCACGCGACGCCCGTCACTGCATCACGCACATCTTCCTGCTCGATCCAGACGACATCCCACGCTTCAAGGACCTCGACGTCGTTGCCATGACCAACTCGTATTGGTTCCAGATCGACGAGACGACGGTCGTCAACGGCACCTATACGGGCGCTGAGCGCATCGCACATACATTCCCCGAGCAGTGTCTCTTTGCGGGTGGCGTGCGCGTAGCCAATGCCAGTGACTATCCCATCACGGCCATTCCCAATCCGTTCGTGGGAATCGAGCTCGGCGTCACGCGCATCGCGCCGGACAACTACCACCCGTGGATCTTCGACTACGATGACCCGAAGTTCCATGAGCCGCTGTGGCCGGAGGAGCGCGCGAACGTCCTCGACATGATCGACTCCTTCACCATCAACCAGGCGTACGCGAACTTCATCGATGACCGCAGTGGTTCGATTGAGGCTGGCAAGGACGCCGACTTCATCATCATCGACCGCAACATCATCGAGGGTGACCCCGAGGACATCGGCATCGCCACTGTGCTCGAAACGATCTTCCAGGGAAAGACGGTCTACGCGAAGTAGCGAAGCGGCTTCCCAACACGGCGCTTTTACCGCCAACGCAACAGGGACGCACCCCTCTTGGGATGCGTCCCCGTCCTTACTGGGTCATGGACTTGAAGCCGTAGCCGATTGCCTCATTCACGTCGGTGATGATGAGCAGTGTATCGGGGTCGTGCTCGTACACGATGGTTTTTACCAGGGGAACCTCGCGGCGGCTGAACACGAAAAACAGCACCGGGCGTTCCTTCCTGGTCCACGAGCCACGCGCTTCCAGGCGCGTGCATCCGCGGTCCATGGTGTGCAGAATATCGCGCTCGATGGCCTCGTACTCATCGGAAATGATGAACGCGGCGCGCTGCGTGTTACCGCCGTCGACAACCGCATCGACCACATAGCCCATCAATACCATCGCAAGCGCCGCATATAAGGCATTGATCAGCGAGAACACGGGGGCGGACGCCGCACATACGGCGACGTCGATCGCCATGACCGTTCCACCCACAGGCAATGAGCTCTTGCGCGAGATGATCTGGCCGATCGTATCGGACCCGCCGGTGTTGGCGCCGCAACGGAACACGAGACCGTAGCCGATGCCCGAAATGATGCCGCCCCATAGCGCGGCGAGCATGATGTCATCGCTGCTCATGGGCAGCACAAAGGGCGCGAACAGGTCGGTGAAAAAACCGAACAACGTGAAGCCCGTAATTGTCTGAACGGCGTATTTAACGCCACCGGAGCGCACGACCACCAACAGCAACAGCGCATTCATCACCACGGTCTGAAGACCGACGGGGATGTTCACACCTGAGCGTCTTCCCAGCTCGGCGATGATGGTGGCAAGACCCGTCAAGCCACCTGCCGCAAGACCGTTGGGAATCATGAACGCATCCGTCGCAAATGCCGCGATGGCACAGCCCAACATGACGACAGGCAGGTCGTTCATAAAATTAGATTGGATGATGCGATTGATGTCGATACGGTTTGCCATGGGTTTTCTCTACTCGGCGCTCTGATTGGACAAGGTTGTAGGCTCGGCATTGCCGGCAACCCATCGGTGATATCCGATGATGAACGGGTCGAGGTCGCCGTCTTCAAGCACAGATTCGACATTGCCCGTTTCGACCTCAGTACGCAAATCCTTGACCATCTGATACGGATACAGCACGTAACTGCGAATCTGGTTGCCAAAACCGATGTCGTGCTTGGGTCCGCGAATCTCGTCGAGCGCTTCCTCGCGTTTGGCAAGCTCGAGCTCGTAGAGGCGCGCCTTGAGAATCTGCATGCACGCAGCCTTGTTTTGAATCTGGCTACGCTCGTTTTGGCACGTCACTACGATTCCCGTGGGGATGTGCGTCACACGCACGGCAGAGTCAGTCGTGTTGACGCCCTGGCCACCGGGACCGCTCGCGTGGTACACGTCCACGCGGATGTCGTCGGGCGAAACCTCAATCTCTACGGTATCGGGCAGAACGGGAATGACCTCGACGCCGGCAAACGTAGTCTGGCGGCGCTTTTTGGCGTCCGTGGGAGAAATGCGCACCAAGCGATGCACGCCCGCCTCGGCGCGCAGCATGCCGAAGGCGTCCTTGCCCTCGACGGTAAACGTGGCGCGGTCGATGCCGATAACCTCGGCAGCGGGGCAATCGTTGATCGTGACCTTCCAACCGCGACGCGCGCAGTACTTCATGTACATCTTGAACAGCATGAAGGTCCAGTCCTGGGCCTCCAGGCCACCCTGGCCGGGCTTGATGGTCACAATGGCGTCACCGTGATCGAACTCACCGGTAAACCAGCTCGAGAGCTCCATCTCGTCGATGACGCGCGTGAGGTCGGTAACTGCCGTCGCGGCTTCGGCCACGAACTCAGCGCCGTCCTCCCCCATCTCAGCCGCGAGCTCAAGCGCCGTACGCGCATCGGAAATGCGCTCATGGGCGCCGTCCACAGACGTCACATCGTTTTTCGCCTGCGCAAGCTCAGCCATGACGGCGCGAGCGGCATCGGCGTCGTCCCAAAACGCAGGATCGGCGCTCTCGGCCTCAAGCTGCGAAACGCGTCCGCGAAGCTCATCGATATGCAGGTATGACTCGACCTCGCCCAAGCGTGCCTCAAGCGCGTCGAGCTCGGCGAGCGTCGAAGTGGACTCGTCGGCCATTAGCGATTCCTGCCGTGGCAGTACTTGAACTTCTTGCCCGAACCGCACGGACAGGGTTCGTTGCGGCCAACGTTGGCGTAGGGGTCGCCGCTCTCCGACTTGCGATACGTGCGCACACCTGCGCCAGCCATGCCGTTTTCACCCTGCGGGGCACGGCCGACCGCCGAGTTGGCAGCCTGGGCGGCATGCTGACGAACGGTGGAATTGCCGGAGTCGCCGTCGACCTCACCTGGACCGCTCATCTTCACGCCCGCAAGCGCGGGGTTGTCCTGCTGCTCCACCTGAGCGGGCGTGGGCTTGTTCTTGAACTCGACGCGCAGCACGGTGCGCAGATAGTCCTCGTACATGGTGTCAACGAGCATCTGGAACGCGCGGAACGCCTCGGTCTTGTACTCAACAAGCGGGTCGCGCTGGCCAAAGCCTCGCAGACCGATGCCCTGCTTGAGGTAGTCCATCTCCTGCAGGTAACTCATCCAGCGGGTGTCGATAACGCGCAGCATGACCTGGCAGTTGAGCTCGCGCATGAGCTCGTCGCCCAAGCGCTCCGCCTTGGCATCGTAGACCTTCTCGACAAACGCGAGAACCTGCTTGCACAGCTCCTCGTACGGCGCGTCCTCAAAGCGCGGCGCGCCCGGACGACCGGTCAGCTCGACCACCCACTTGTGCAGGCCGTCGAGGTCACGCTCACCCTCGCGGGAATCGACCGGGCAGAACTCGGTCACGCAGCGCTTGATCTGCGCATCGATAACGTCATCGATATGCTCGGCCAAATCCTTGCCGTCGAGGATCTTGTTGCGCTCGGCATAGATGACCTGGCGCTGCTTGTTCATAACGTCGTCGTACTCAAGCACGTTCTTACGCATGGAGAAGTTGATGCTCTCGACCTTGTGCTGAGCGCCCTCGACTGCCTTGGAAATCATCTTGGCTTGGATGGGCATGTCGTCGGGCATATCCGAGGCGATCATCATGTTGCCGACCTTTTCCATGCGCTCACCGCCGAACATGCGCATGAGGTCATCCTCGAGCGAGAGGTAGAACTGGGTCTCGCCCGGGTCACCCTGACGGCCGGCACGGCCGCGGAGCTGGTTGTCGATACGACGGGACTCATGGCGCTCGGTGCCGATCACCGTGAGGCCGCCGGCGGCGATGACCTCTTCGTGCTCCGCCGCGCAGATCTCCTTGAAACGCGTGAGCTCGCGATCGTAGACCCGGAAGACCTCGAGGACCGACTCGACGGGGATGTCCTGCTGCTCGGCGAGATGCCTTGCCGTTTCCTGGATAGCCTCGTTTTGCGCAAACGAATCCTCGTCCGTATGAACGAAAGAGACGGTCCTCAAAAGCAGCTGGACGTAGTCGTTGTCGACCTCGAACTCATGGGCAAGCGTGGCGTCCAAGGCGAGCTGCTCGGGGTTGCCGCCGAGCAGGATGTCCGTACCACGACCGGCCATGTTGGTGGCGATGGTAACGGCGCCCTTGCGGCCCGCCTGGGCGATGATGTGCGCCTCGCGATCGTGGAACTTGGCGTTGAGGATGTCGTGCTTGATGCCGCGCTTGTTGAGCAGGCGACTCAGGCGCTCGGAGCTTTCGATGGACACGGTGCCCACCAGGACAGGCTGGCCCTTGGCGTGGCGGCGCTCGATGTCATCCGCAACGGCATTGAACTTGGCATCGATGGTGCGATACACCAGATCCTCATGGTCGATACGCTGAACGGGCTTGTTGGGCGGGATGACCTGTACGGGCAGTTGGTAGATCTCGCGGAACTCGGCGTCCTCCGTGATGGCGGTACCGGTCATGCCGGAGAGCTTATCGTACAGGCGGAAGTAGTTCTGCAAAGTGATGGTGGCGAGCGTCTGGTTCTCCTCGCGCACGAGCACGCCCTCTTTGGCCTCGATGGCCTGATGCAGACCCTCGGAGTAGCGACGACCTTCCATGATGCGGCCCGTGAACTCATCGACAATCTTGACCTCACCGTTGGTGACCACGTACTGCTTATCGCGATGGAACATGTACTGGGCTTTGAGCGCCTGCTGCAAATGGTTGACGAGCTGACCGGACAGGTCGGCGTAGATGTCGTCGATGCCCAAGCGCTTCTCGATCTTGCGCAAGCCCTGCTCGGTGGCGGCGATGGTGTGCTTGGCCTCGTCCATCACGAAGTCGCCCGTGGCCTCAACCGGGCCGGTGGCCGAGAGCATATCGAACTGGGCCTCCTCGCCCTGCGTCAGGCCGCGAACGGCGCGCGCAAAGTCCTTGTAGGTGCTGGCGCTCTTGGTGCCCGCGCCCGAGATGATGAGCGGCGTACGCGCCTCGTCGATGAGAATGGAGTCAACCTCGTCGACGATGGCGAAGGCATGGCCGCGCTGCACGCGCTGGGACGCGCGAAGGACCATGTTGTCACGTAGATAATCGAAGCCGAACTCGGAGTTGGTGCCATAGGTGACGTCGCACTGGTAGGCCTCGCGCTTGGACTCGAGGCTCATGCCGTTTTGCACCACGCCCACGCTCATACCAAGGAACGCATACACGGGGCCCATCCACTCGGAGTCACGCTTGGCCAGGTAATCGTTGACGGTAACGATATGGACGCCCTTGTCCGCAAGCGCGTTGAGATAGCCGGCGAGCGTGGACACGAGCGTCTTGCCCTCGCCGGTCTTCATCTCGGCGATGTGACCCTCATGCAGGGTCATGCCACCGATAAGCTGCACGTCGAAGTGGCGCAGGCCGAGCACGCGCTTGGACGTCTCACGCACTACAGCAAAGGCCTCGGGGAGCAGATCGTCCAAGGTCTCTCCGTTTGCGTAGCGCTCACGGAACAGCGCGGTCTGATCATGAAGCTCCGAGTCGCTCATCGCCTCGTAGCGCGGTTCGAGCGCGTTGATGACTTCGACCGTCTTGCGATAGCGATTCAGGTCCTTGTCGGCACCGAATGAAAGCAGCTTAGAAACGAATCCCATAGCAGGTTCTTTCTCTTCCGGCGCATCGCCCGCGCGTGACGGAGCACTTCTGCGAACGGTGCGCGACACAGTTGCTGATAACTCTAATCAAACAAGTACGCCGCGGTGCGCAGGTTATGTGGACACACAAAACGACCCCGCATCAAGGTTGATACGGGGTCGCATGTCGCTCGTATGTGTGCGAATGAGGGCTTACTCGGCGTCCTCGGCAACGGGCTCCTCGGCAGGGGCCTCAGCGGCCTCGGCAGCGGGCTCCTCAGCGGGGGCCTCGGCGGCCTTCTTGGCAGCCTCGGCAGCAGCCTTCTTCTCGTACTCAGCGGCACGCTTGGCCTTCTCGGCAGCCTTAGCCTCGCGAGCGGCGGCCTTCTTGGCAGCCTCCTCCTCGGCAGCGGCCTGCTTGGCGGCCTTCTTGGCGGCCTCGCGCTCGAGAGCGGCCTGAGCGGCGCCACCGAACTTGTCGGCAAAGCGCTGGACGCGTCCGCCGGTGTCAACGAACTTCTGCTGACCGGTGTAGAACGGGTGGCACTCGTTGCAAAGCTCGACCTGGATCTCAGGCTTGGTGGAGCGGGTCACAAACGTGTTGCCGCAGCTGCAGCGAACCGTGCACTCCACATACTCGGGATGGATGCCAGACTTCATGGCAGGGCTCCTCTTCTCAATCGCGCCCTGGTTTCCGACCAGAGCAAAGGGTGACTTGGTTTCCGACCAAGTCAAAATAGCTTAACAATGCTACCACAGGGCGTGGCCGTGCGCCCATCCGCGTCCACGCACGCACGAACTGCACACAGAAAACCAAGAGGTGCGTTTACGCGCGCTCGGACAGCGGCACGTACACGCCGGGCTCCATCACGGCGCGATACGCCGGACGGATGATGCGGTGCGAGCAGATGAGCTCCTCCATGCGGTGTGCCGCCCAACCGGCCGTGCGCGCCACGGCGAACATGGGCGTGAACATGGACTCGGGAATGCCGAGCATCTTGTAGATGAATCCCGTATACAGGTCGATGTTGGCGCACATGGGCTTGGTGGTGCCGCGCACATCGCGCATGACCTGAGGGGCAAGATTCTCGACACGCTCAATCAGAGCGAACTCATCGCCCATACCCTTCGCCTCGGCAAGACCGCGGGCATAGCGCTTGCACAGCACGGCGCGCGGGTCGGACAACGTGTACACGGCGTGCCCCATGCCATAAATGAGGCCCGATCCGTCAAACGCCTCGCGACGCAAGATCTTTTCGAGATACGCCGCGACCTCGTCTTCGTTTTCCCAATTGGCAACATGCTCGCGAATATCCTCGTGCATGCTTGTGACCTTGGCGTTGGCGCCGCCGTGGCGCGGCCCCTTGAGCGAGCCGATGGCGGCGGCGTACGCCGAGTAGGCATCGGTGCCCGAACTCGACAGCACGCGGCAGGCAAACGTCGAATTATTACCGCCGCCGTGCTCGGCATGGAGCATGAGCATCACGTCGAGGAGCATGGCCTCCTCGTGCGTGAAGCCCTCCTCCCCGCGCAGGATCTGCAGGATCGCCTCGGCCGTGGAGAGCTCGGGATCGGGGACGGGCGTGGGAGCGCGCGTACCCTGCACCTGCGCGCTGTGGAACGTGTGCGCAAACGACGCGATACGCGGCAAGCGCGAGAGCAGCGAGATTGCCACATCGACCTCGTGCTCGGGCGTGGTCGAATCGGGCTCAGCGTCGAAGGCGTACAGCAGCAGCACGGCGCGCTGCAAAACGTTCATGATGGAAGGACTCACCGTGGTGATGGGGAACTGGCGTACAAAGTCGCCGGACAGATTGCGGAATGCGCCCAAACGCTCACGGAAATCCGCAAGCTCGTCGGCCGTGGGCAGCTCGCCGGTAATGAGCAGGTAGGCGACCTCCTCGTACCCAAAGCGGTCCTCTGCCTGGGCGTTCGTGATGAGATCTTCGATGTCATACCCGCGCAGGTACAGATGGCCCTCATCGGGCACGATGTTGCCATCGACCTTGCGATAACCATGCACGTCGGCGATGCGCGTCAAGCCGGCAACCACGCCCGAGCCATCGGCATTACGCAGACCACGCTTGACGTCGTGCCGAATAAACAGCTCGTCGTCATATTCCTCGGAGGGAATATCGTTGTACAGGCGTTCGGCGCGCTCATCCATATGGCGACTAGCATCGTAGTCCAGCACCAAGCGGCTCAAGTGGTCGTCGAATCGATAGTAGATGTGATGGGCATCGTATGCCATGTCGGTTCCCTTCCGTGCGGTATGCAAAGCGCCCCGACGCCGTGCTGTGACCTCGCACAACGGCGGAGCGCTCGTCTGCTGCGGCAGTGCGCCTGGGGTTGCGTCTAGAGTCGGTACATGAATTGGAATACGTCCTCGCGCTGGACTTCACAAGTCACGCCCAAGCGCTCCCCCTCGGCGACAAGCGCCTCTTGGAGCTGCGCAAAGTCGATGGTGGCGGCCGAAATATCCGCCAGCAGCGTCATCGTGAAGATGTCTTCGATGATGCTTTGCGTAATGTCTCGAATGTCAACGTTTGCATCGGAAAGCACATTCGTCACACCAGCGACGATGCCGGGGCGGTTCTTTCCCAGTACGGTAATCACGATGCGGTTCGCGGAAGTCTCGGCCATAAGGCGTCCTTTCGTTGGGGCGCATGGAGTAGGAGAAGGCAGGCATCTCGACGCAGGCGTGCCCCTCACTCCATTTCGGTGCAGTGTTTCCATTCTATATGGTTATAACCCCTCCGTGCGCACGATTCACAACCGTTACACGGACGAAAACACTGTGCCTGTCAAAACGAACGCCGCGATGCGAGGTGCACCGCGGCGTGTGTCGTCGAGCTATCTGCCGAACCGTTGCCTTTGAGCCTACTTCACAAAGCTGAACGTCGTAACGTCGAACATGCCCTCCGGGCGAATGCGCAGCGTCGGGATAACGGGAAGCGGCAGGAAGATCATGCCCATGATCGGATCGAGCGGCGGCTGGATGCCGGCGTCGCGAGCTTCGGTCATAAAGAGGTCGTGCTGTGCGGCGACTTCCTCCGCCGTACCATCGCTCATCAAACCGCCCAGCGGCAGGTCGATCTTTGCGGTGACCTCACCGTTGTGCACAAGCACGAAGCCGCCCTGGCCCACAGCCTGCACCGCCGTGAACATGTCCTCGGGATTGTCGCCCACCACGCAGATGTTGTGCGAGTCGTGGCCGATGGTCGATGCAATCGCGCCGTTCTCAATGGTAAAGCCGCGCACCCAGCCTTGACCGATGTGTTTGCCGGCAAGGCCCGTTCCCGCAGCACCCGCGCCATCCGCACCGGCAGCCTGAGCGGCGACACCGCGACCATAGCGTTCGACGAGCATGATGCGACGCAAGCCCTCACTCGTATCGGGACGTGCGATGCCCGTCACGGCCAAACCGGGGATGACGTCAATGACCGCCTCGCCCGCCTCAAACGGATAGGAGAACACGTCGAGCGAGAGCTCGGGCATCTGCACCGAACCGTGCAGCTTTGCCTCGAGCTCAACGACACGCGGAGATGCCGGGGCGATCTCTCCCACAAAGGTGCCGTCCTGTGCGACGAGCGCACCCGCCGCATACACGCAATGCGGCGCGGATGCAAAGGTGAGGTCGTCGAGAAGCAGAAGGTCGGCGCGCTTGCCCGGAGCAACTGCGCCGCGACGCTCGAGCGGGTCGCGATACCCATGGTCGAAACCGAAGACGTCAGCCGCGGAAAGCGTCGCCATGGAGATGGCGACCACCGGATCGATGCCCGCCTCGACGGCCATGCGACACGCGTTGTCAATCATGCCGATGCGCAGGGCGTCGGACGGTGCACGGTCGTCCGTGGCAAAGCAGCAGCGACGCGCCAGCGCCGGGTTCTCCACGATGATGGGCGCGAGCTGTGCCAGATCGTGGCTGCACGTACCCTCGCGCAGCATGGTGTACATACCGCGCGACAGCTTGTCGAGCGCCTCGTCGGCACGCGTGTTCTCGTGATCGGCGATTATGCCTGCAGCCGTATAGGCGTTGAGGTCCTTGCCCGCAGCGAGCGGAGCGTGCCCGTCAACCTGTCCGGACACCGTGCGGCCTGCCACATCGATACGCGAGCACGTCTCCTCATCGGCGAAATAAACGCCCGGGAGGTTCATCATCTCGCCCAAACCGAAAATATCGCCGGGGTGCTCATCCATAAATGCATGCATGTCGGCGGCCGAAATAACCGCACCCGCCTGCTCGTCGGGAAGCGCCGGAACGCAGGACGGCATCATGAACTTGATGCTGCCCGGCGTACGGCGAGCGTCCTCGATCATGAACTCGAGACCGGCAAGACCGCACACGTTGGCGATCTCGTGACTGTCGGCGATAGCCGTGGTCGTACCGCGAGCAAGCGCCATGCGTGCATACTCCGCGGGGCGGATGTTCGAGCTCTCGATGTGCAGGTGCCCATCGATGAAGCCCGGGGCGAGGTAGCGGCCCTCACCGTCGATGACCTGATCTGCATCCCATGCGGGAACGGATGCATCCTCGCAGTCGCGACCCTCGAACAACACGGCGGCGATGCATCCGTTCTTGACGGCAACCTGTCCGCGTGCCACACGAAGCTGATACACGTCGACGATCTGCACGTTCACGAACACCGCGTCCGCGCGCGCACGACCCTCGGCAACGTCAATCAGCTCTCGCATTGCCTGCACCGTATCCATCGAAGTCTCTTTTCCCATCATGCGCCCCTTTCATCAGGCCCGATTCCGCTCTATCGTACCCACGTTTTTCCGCAGCTATCAGACGCTCCACACAACGACATGAAAACGCCCAGCTGGCGTTTCTGCCAACTGGGCGTCAACTAAATCGAAGTCAGACCCATCGAATTCCGTTGGTTTTTCGGCATTTCATGCCTCGAAACGAGGCCATTCTTCCGGGGAAGCAACGGAATTCTCAAAGGAAAGAGAGCGCGTGAACGCGAACGCGCAAGCGCTATGCCAGGCGGGCGAAGTGACGCTTGCCGACCTGCAAAACCGTGCCGGGAACCAGCAACGCAGGGTCGACGTTGTACGTCTTGGGAGCGACCGCCTCACCGCTGAGCTTGACACCGCCGCCGTCGATGTCGCGGCGTGCCTGACCGGCGCTCGGCACCAGACCGGCCGCCTGCAAAACGGCAGGCAGGTACACAAGGCCCTCGTCGTTGACGGCAATCTCGACCGTGACCTCGGCGATGTCGGTCGGCAGCTCACGATTCTTGTGAACCTGGTCGAACTCGGCCTCGGCGGCAGCAGCGGCCTCGGCACTGTGGTAGGTCGTCACCAAATCGCGACCCAGCGCGCGCTTGAGCTCGTAGGGATTCGCCGTACCGTCGGCCAGCGCGGCGTCGATCTTGTCGACCTCCTCCGGCGTAAGCGAGCTCGCCAGACGGTAGTACTTGCCGATCATCTCGTCGGGAATGGACATGGTCTTGCCGAACATGTCCGCCGGCTCGTCGGTGAGGCCAATGTAGTTGCCGTAAGACTTGGACATCTTGCGGGTGCCGTCGGTACCTTCAAGCAGCGGCATGGTGAGTGCGACCTGCGGCTCCATGCCCATCTTCTCCATGAGCTCGCGGCCGGCGAGCAGGTTGAACAGCTGGTCGGTTCCGCCCATCTCGACGTCGGCGTTAATCTGAACCGAATCGTTTGCCTGCATGACCGGGTAAAGGAACTCGTGCAGCGCAATGGGGGTCTGGGACTGGTAACGCTTGGTGAAGTCGTCGCGCTCGAGAATGCGGGCAACCGTGAACTTGGACGCAAGGGAGAGCAACTCGGCAAGGCCCATGGGGAACATCCAGTCACCGTTGTGCACGATGGTGGTCTTCTCGGGGTCGAGGATCTTCATGGCCTGCGCCACGTAGGTAGCGGCATTTGCCTCAACCTGCTCCTGAGAAAGCTGCGGACGCGTGGAGTTCTTACCGGACGGGTCGCCGATGGTGGCGGTGCCGTTGCCGATGATGAGGGTCACGCGGTGGCCAAGGTCCTGGAACTGACGCATCTTGCGCAGCGGAACGGCATGGCCGAGATGCAGGTCGGGCGAGGTGGGGTCGACGCCGAGCTTGATGTTAAGCGGAACACCGCGCTCGAGTTTTTTGCGAAGATCGGCCTCGGGTACGATCTTGGCGGTGCCAGAGGCAATGATGCGCATCTGCTCATCTACAGGCAACATGGGAACACCTTTCTTGGTTACAGCACCCTCACCTGCGGTTCGTCGCGCATCCACGCGCATGCCGGCGGTGCTAGGAAAAGACACGTGCCGTCCAGTTTAGCCTAGGACGGCACTCGAAATGTGCACCATTTACGCGAAAATGCGCGTACGGCCGAACTCGTCCACACGCACCTGCAGCCGCGCGTGCCCGCTCTTGCGGTCCAACTCCACCAAGAAGCGATCCCCCTCTTGGCTCGCGCGGCGGCGCGCACAGGTGGCACACGCGTGATCGCAGGGACCCTCGGCGGTCAGTATGCAATGCTCGGTAATCATGAGCGGTGTCGAGCCTGGAGTGGGTACGTCGATGATGTGCGCGAGTTCAGGCTCCGCCGCAGCACGAAGGGCGGCAACATCGGAGGCGGAAAGCTCCTCGGGCAACCAGATCTTTTGAGCACCAAGGTCGCTTAGCCAGCGGGCCGTCTCGGCATTCCAAACCGAGATGGGAGATGCGGCTTCCCATCGTACGCCAGCCTCGCGTGCCGCGTCGATCTGTCCCAAGTTGCGGCAGATGACCGTCTGCTCGCGCTTGCACGCCGCCCGCACGCGAGCCATATCAGATGCACGGCACACCTCGCCAAGGTCAAACACATGTGAGACGTGGAAGTCCACGCCAGGCAGCGGCTCGTTGGGCCGCGACTTTTCGAGCAGCTTATCCCCCGAGTCTTCGAGCAGCTTATCCCTCGGGTCTTCGGACGGCCTTTCCTGCGCGCCCTCGAACGCCCGCACTGCCATCTCGTCGGTTGCCGCAGAAGACTCCCCCGTCTTCTTCGTTCTCGCGTTCGCAGAACTCTGCACATCACCCGTCCACAGGCGCTGCGCTTCCGCGCGCATGGCATCCACCGCCGCTTGCGCCTGCGCAATCACGTCTGCCGAGCGAACCACATGCACCACGCTGCCCACCTCGACCTTGCGTTTGCAGTGGACGAGCAGGCGCTCACCTGCGCGTGCCTGCGCGGGACAAGGGACCATGGGCCAGCGCTTGGGGACGTCGGCCGGCGCATCCTCACCGGGCGTCGAACAGATCTCGAGCGTATCGCCCGCATCGACCGGACGCTCAAACTCGATGACGACCTCTTCATGCCCGCGCGATACCACACGGCCTACCATGAGGCCCTGGTTGATCGCGCGCTCAAGACTCATATGGTCCGCACCCGTCGCAGCGTGTCCCCCGCGCAGATACCCATCGGTAAAGCCGCGATTAAATGAACGTGTGAGTTGCGCCTCGAGGTCGTCGAGTGCGGTGTCGTCAAGCGGGCGCCCTTGCTCCACCGCATCGAGTGCGGCGCGGTAGCAACGGACCACGTTGAACACGTAGTCGGGATTCTTCATACGGCCTTCGATTTTGAGCGAGGCGACGCCGGCGCGAGTCAAAGCCTCCACATAGCGAATGCCCAGGTAGTCGCGCGGACATAATAGGCGGTCGCCCGTCGCCCAAGCGTCATCGTCATCAACATGAACGCTTCCCTTGCCCGCTTCGCAAGCCTGCGCACCGTCCGCACGGCAATCGGGCACACGGCCCGTACGCCGATCTTGCGCCCCGCCTGCAAGCACGTTACCTGCGGCATCTTGCAACTCATACGCCATACGGCACGGCTGGACGCAATCGCCCCGATTTGCCGAACGGCCTCGCCGCAACGCGGAGTACGAGCACGAACCGGAATAGCAAATGCAAATGGCACCGTGGCAAAACGCCTCGATAGGTACACCCGTGGCACACAAGTCGCGCAACTCGTCCACCGACAACTCGCGTGCACACGTCACGCGCGCAACGTCGAGCTCGCGGGCGGCAAACTCAACCGCCTCAGCGCACTGCACGCCCGCCTGCGTGGAAAGATGCACCTCGACCTGCGGAATCTGCGCACGTAAACGCAAGCACAAGCCCGCATCGGCAACGATGAACGCATCAGCCCCCGCCTGCGCCGCAGCCTGAGCCAAGGCAACCGCGTCATCGAGCTCCGCATCGAACACATACACGTTGAGCGTCACATACACCCGCACACCGTGGGCATGCGCAAGCGCACAAGCGCACGCAAGCTCGTCTAAAGTAAGCCCCGCGTTCGCCGCACGCGCATTGAAGGCTCCGAGCCCCACATATACGGCATCGGCTCCTGCCGCCACTGCGGCAAAGAGCGCATCCAGCGAACCCGCTGGTGCGAGCAATTCCGGTACCCTCACGTGCGCCCCTCCCCTTCGATATCCACACGGCTGCGCGTCGTGTTGTCCCCGCATCTGCAGATTGCGCGCCATCCAAATGCCCCTCAATACTACAAGACAGTACACGGCGACGAACGCGCCGCACACATGGTTTTTCGCGTGAAGCGAACAAGCTGCTGTATGCCTGCTCCCGCTTGCGCTAATCTGTATCTTATCTATGTGCACGGTTTCCGGGCGCACGCCCGATTCCACTCGTAGGAGGTTATATATGGGTCCCCGCACGCGGAATACACGGCAGCGCGCCAAAACACATGCCGCACCCATCATCCTGGTATCCATCTTGGGTTTCATGCTCGTGGCGGGCATCGCCTTCGGCATCGGCATGATCGCCAACGTCAATCGCTGGCTTTCCGACCTGCCCGACTACAGTGATGCGGATGAGTACCTCGTAAGCGAGCCCACCCACATTTATGACGCGAAGGGTAACAAGATCGCCACGTTCTTCGTGCAAAACCGTGAGAGCATCACCATCGACCAGGTGTCCGAATGGGTTCTCAAGGGCACGGTCGACGTCGAGGACGAGCGTTTCTACGAGCATCCCGGCGTCGACATCATCGGCATCGGCCGTGCCGTGTTCGCGCAGCTCGCCGGACGCTCCGAAGGCGCCTCGACCATCACCCAGCAGCTGGTGCGCAACACCATCCTTTCCGAAGAGCAGTTCGATCAAACCATCGAGCGTAAGGTGCGCGAGGCGTTCATCGCCCTCAAGATGGAAGAGATCTACAGCAAAGACGAAATCTTGATGATGTATCTCAACACCATCTACTACGGCCATGGCGCGTACGGCATCCAAGCCGCCGCCCACACGTACCTCTCGAAAGACGCCAAGGACCTCACGCTTGCCGAGGCTGCGCTGCTCGTCGGCCTACCCAACTCCCCCTCCTACTATGACCCCACCGTCAACCCCGAGGTTGCCGTCGACCGTCGCAACAAGGTACTGGGCAACATGCTGCGCCTTGGGTCCATCACGCAGGAGCAGTATGACGAGGCCGTGGCTACTCCGCTCGAGCTCAACGTCACCTCGACTTCCGACACGGGTGTTGAAGTTTACGCGGACCCGTACTTCGTCGACTATGTCAAGATGCTCCTGCAAGAGGAGTTCTCCACCGATGTCCTGTTCAAGGGCGGCCTCACCGTCAAGACGACCATCGACCCCGACATTCAGGCTGCGGCGGAGAGCGCGGCAATCGATAACATCAACCGGTACAGCGCCGCTGGCGACCTCAACATCGGTATGACGGTCGTTGACCCCAAGACCGGCCAAATCAAGGCGATGGTGGGCGGTCGCGACTACTACGCCGACGACGCGCACACCAACTTCGCCACCACGCGCCGACAACCCGGTTCATCGTTCAAGATGTTCACGCTCGCAACGGCCATCCACATGGGCATGAACCCCAGCATCACTGTCAACTGCAGCTCCCCGATTTCGTGGAAACAGTCGGACGGTTCCACGTACCGCTGCCAGAACTATGCCAATGCAGACTATGGCTACGTCTCGCTCGCCCGTGCCACCGAAGTCTCTTCGAATACCGGCTACGTGCAGATCGCCGAGGCGATTGGCAACCAGAACATCCTGCAGATGTGCCGCAAGCTCGGCGTGGACACCTCCACAATGCAAGACGTCCTTTCGCTCACGCTCGGCTCGGGTGAGGTCTCCACGCTCGAGATGGCCGAGGCCATGGGCACCTTCGCCTCGGGCGGCCAGCACCGCGAGGCGGTAGCCATCACCGAAATCGTCTCGCGCAGCGGCAAGACGCTCTACAAGCATGAGGACGAGTACGAGCAGGTGCTTACCACCGGTGAAGCTCGCGCGGTCACTCAGGTGCTTCAGGGCGTCATGACGAACGGCACCGGTCGCGACGGCAACCCTTGGGCAAGCAGCCCCGTTGCCGGCAAAACTGGTACCGCCGGTACGGCAAACACCACCACAAACCTGTGGTTCTGCGGCTATTCTCCGCAACTCGCTGTCTCTATCTGGGTTGGTAACCCCAGCGGTAACAAGTCGCTCCACGGTCTGACGAACTCTCACCTTACTCTGCCCGTGTTCAGGAACTTCATGTCCGCGATGCTCGCCGCCCTCCCTGCGGAGAGCTTCCCCGAAGGCGAGGCTCCCACGTATAAGGACAACAAGGAATGGGTCTTCTCCAAAACGGAGGAGGAACCGCCTGAAGAGGAGGAAGAAGAGGAGGAGACCGAGGAGCCGACGACTCCCACCGAGCCTGAAACTCCGACTGAGCCGGAGACTCCCACCGAGCCTGAAACTCCGGTTGATCCCGAGCCAGGCACGGATCCCGAGCCAGGCACGGATCCCGAGCCAGGCACGGATCCCGAGCCAGGCACGGATCCCGAGCCAGGCGCGTCAGGCGTGTCCGAATAAACTACGCCACCTGATGTGGCGCCCATCACACTGTTGTCATCTGAAGTATCCGAAGGATAACGCAACGCAAAAGGGGCCCGGGAAAAATCCCGGGCCCCTTTCTTGTGGAAAACATCAACTTATAGAGCTGTTGTAGAACTGATTTGGGACGCGTAGCCGGCAAATTGCCGGCACCAGGACAAAACAGGAGCACGCCAGTCCGAAACATCGGCAGATGCAAACGCTCGCGGGGCGTTACCTGCGCACGTCCCCTACTTGCGGACGCTCCGCAGCTTGGAGATCAGATCCTCGAACTTCTTGCCATCCTGCGCGGTTTGGGCGATAACGAGGATCGTATCGTTGCCGGCAAGCGAGCCGAGCACGTCGGGAAGTTCCGCCGCATCGATTGCCGCCGCGATACCGAGCGCCGTGCCGGGCTGCGCTTTAACGATGACCAGGTTCTCCGTGCGCAAGATGTCAACCACGAGCTCGGAAACCATGCGCTGAAGATGCAGGTCTTCGGCGAGAACGTACATGCCCTCATGGAGCTTCTGCAGTCCCATATCGGCGATATCGCGCGAAACGGTTGCCTGCGTGCAGTCAAACCCGCGATCTTTCAAATGATTGACCAGCTGGCGCTGCGTGCGAACATCCGAAGTGCGCACGATTTCGCGGATGGCATCTTGACGTCCATTGCGTTTTCTTGCCATTTGCGTTTCACCCTCCCGCACAAGTCTCATCCAGATGTATCGAAGATGCATACCTTTTGGTTAGAATCGAGAACAATGCTAATCGATTCGAATCAACCATGCATATAATACGGGATTTTTACTCAAAACGTGTATACAAAATGTAATCGTTCCATGCACGGAACGATTACAGTGGGAAACGGACTCGTTGGGCTTCTCCGTGATGAAACGCACCGGGCGCGGGGTTACGGGCAAACCGTTAAAACGCCCTCGTCATACGTGACGTCCATAAAGCACAGTCCGCGCGCCGGTGCTGTGGGACCAGCCGCCTGACGATCGCAGGCGTCAAGCGCATCCGCAAGCCATTGCGGGTCGCGTCGATGGCAGCCGACCTCCACCAAGCTGCCCACAATCGTGCGCACCATGGAATGCAGGAAGGCATTACCCGTGATGGTGAATGCGATATGGTCCTCGCCAAGCGCGCTTGCCTGCTCAAAACCCACCGACATCACATTGCGGCACGTCGGCTTCCCTATTGCGGAAGACACCTTACAAAAGCTCTTGAAATCGTGCTCGCCGATAAGACATGCCGCGGCGCGCTCCATAGCCTCGACGTCGAGCGGCAAACGATGCCACCAGGTGACGTTACGCGTGAGCAACGGCGGAGCATCGCCCGTGACGATACGATACGTGTAGGCGCGCGCCCGCGCGTCAAAGCGCGCCGAGAAACCGGGGGCGGCGTGATATACCTCTCCAAGCGCGATGTCGTTGGGCAGCAGCGCCGCCATCGCGCGCATCCAGCGCCGATGCGTGATTTCAAGCTCCGATTCATACGCCGGTACGCTCACATACTGGGAAATCGCATGCACACCCGCATCGGTACGGCCGGCACACGTAAGATCGATGGGCCGGCGCAGGAACGTCTCGAGCGCACGTCGAACCTCACCGGCAACGGTGCGCTGGCTCGGCTGCTCGGCAAACCCGGAAAACGCCGCGCCATCGTAGCCCAGTCGAAACACCAGGGTCCCGTCGAGCTCGAGCGGGTCTGTAGCGATAACGGGCGCGGTCGCCCTCTCGTTTTCCAACGTCACGGCATCCTCCTTGCAGCTCATACGCGCCACATCCTATCACGCGCGAACGTCGTCTTGCTGCGTCACCCCATGGTAATCTGCAGCGCCATAGCAGCGCGCCGCCATCGCGTCGCCCAAACGGTCGGCGCGGTAAAACAAACCGGCAACGAGCGGCATGAACACAGATCCCCATACGCGAATGCGATGAACCATACCGCCTTCGTCAAAGCGCGCCCCACGGGCGAGTTGGGCGGTTCGGATACGCGCGAGTTCATTTGCGACCAAAGGGATGCAGCGCAACGCGAGCGACAGAGCCAAACCGATGGACGAAACGGGAACGCCCAGGAGCGAAAGGGGCTTAAGCAGACGAACGCATGCATCGGAGAGCTGTGTCGCCGTTGTTGTAACGGCAACTGAAAGCGAGAAGCCCACGAGCAACACGATGCGCAACGCGGCGATCAGACCCCTCATACCTCCTGCAGGGTCAAGTCCCACAACGCCGATGATCGGTATTGCACCATGCCCATCGCATGAGACGAGATTTGCCATCACCGTAAGCGCAAGCACGATACACACCGGTCGCATGCCGCGCACAATGGTTAGAGGGCTCATGCGGGCAGCCGCAAGGCAAACCGCGAGCAAAGCAAACCAAACGACGATGTGCACCGGATCGAACAACACGAACAAACCGATCGCCACCGCCAGCAGCAAAGCTATCTTGATGCGGGCATCCGCACGAGACAGCAGTGCGTCGGGAGAATAGCCGTAAAAAGGCATATAAGGCGTTTTACGGCGGTTGGACTGCGTCTTCTGCGTATTGACGCCTTCGTTTGCATGCGGGGCCACAGAAGCCCGCTGAGCTTCTGTGGGTTCATAGGACCCATTTGCAACCGAAACTGCTGCACTTACGCTTGCGTCGAAGGGCATGGCAGGCGCGTCGAAAGGCCCATCCGCAACGGACGCTGTTGCACTTACGTCGTTGGCCGCCGCGCCGGCCTGGGGCATTGCACCGTCATACGTGCCAGTCGATTGAACGATGTTGGGTTCGCACTCCTCGAGCGTGCCATCATGCAGGCGAAGGATACGATGCGCCACGTTGGACCACTCGTCCACATCGTGGCTGATCACCATCACGGCTTTACCCTGGTCTGCCAACGCACACACCAGCTTGTGGGCAAACGCACGCCCCGCTCCGTCGAGACCGGCGCTCGGCTCATCGAGCACATATGCCGAAGCATCGAGCGTGAACATTGACGCAAGTGCGACGCGACGCGCCTGACCGCCCGAAAGCTCAAAGGGATAGCGGTCTAAAAGCGCAGGTGCAAGGCCGACTTGCCGAGCTGCGGCTTCCACGCGATGCGCCACTTCTTCCTCAGACACATCGAAGTTGCGCGGGGCATATGCCAACTCGTCATAGACGGTATCCAGGAAAAACTGCGACTCGGGATTTTGGAACGCACAGCCGAGCGCCCCCGGCTTTGCCTTTGCGCCGTTTACAAGCACCTCGCCCGATGAAGGTTCAAACAGGCCGGCAGCGAGGGCAGCGAGCGTCGATTTGCCAGCACCTGACGCGCCAACGAGCAGCACGATCTCCCCTGCACGCACCCCGAGATTCACATCGTGCAACACCGGGCGGTCGCCATAGCTGAACGCAACATCATACATGCGAAGAACAGCGGGGCCTTGGACATGAGCTCCCGCACCATACGTGCTCGCGGGGGTTTGAGCATGGTCTCCCGCACCATACGGAACCGCGGGGCCCTGGGCGTGAACGCCCGCACCATACGAAGGCTCCAATGTCCGTTTGTCCCGCACAACCTCATCCGGCGCACTATCCCCTAAGCCAAAGACACGGTCGGCCAGGGCGATTTCAAGCGGGTCATGTGTGATAAGCGCCACACCTATCTGCATGTCATGCGCAAGGCGAACGAACAAAGAGCGCATCGCCGCGCGTGCGGCGGGATCGAGTTGCGCCGTCGGTTCATCGAGCACCAGATACTTGGGCCGCATGGCAAGCACACCGGCAAGCGCCAAGCGCTGCTGTTCCCCACCGGAGAGCTCCGTGGTGACGCGTCGATCAAAGTCCGCAAGACCCGCCGTGGCAAGCGCCTCGGCAACGCGCTCGGCGACCTGCGATTCATCGAGCACCAGATTGCGCGGACCAAACGCCACCTCATCACATACCAGCGAGGAGACAATTTGATTGCTCGGATCCTGTTGAACATACCCGACAAGCTCTCTCACACACAAACGCTCCAGTTCACTGACAGAAGGATCGTGACCATCGACCGTCACGCTCCCTTTGTCAACAAGCTGAGCCGCGCACATCACACGCCCCAAGGTGGACTTTCCCGCTCCGTTTTCCCCAACAAGCGCCACAAGCTCACCGCGCTCGAGCTCCAGCGAACAACCTGAGAGAACCTCACGCCCGTCATAAGAAACTGCTATGTTCTCAACTCGAATCATTCTCACCTCCTCATGGGATGCTTCACGCAGGCCACTTCATGCAAGACGCTTCACCTACGCCACTACGCACAGGGCACTTCACGCAGGTCACTTCATGCAAGACGCTTCGCACAGGATGCTGTGCACGGGGCACTTCACGCAGGTCATTTCAACTTTGGGCTGTTTTTCCGGTTATGAGGGCCTGTAATGGGAGCCAAATGCCGAAAAACAGCCCTAGATTCACGCAACAGCGCGTAGATAGTAGATGTACAAGCGGATGAATTGGCATACGCCGTTTGCAAACAGCCCTAGGTTCGCACGAAAGCGCGTTGAAACCAAGACGCAAAAAGGGCGGCCCCCAAAGGAACCACCCTTTACATACATAAGATGCCCGTAGCAAATGCTACTCAGCGGTCTCCTCAGCCGGAGTCTCCTCGACGGGAGCCTCGGCGGCCTCCTCGACCACGGTCTCCTCGGCCTCAGCGGCAGTCTCCTCGACAGCCTCCTCAACCTTCTCGACCTTCTTGGCGGCCTTCACCGGGGTGGCCTTCTTGGCCTTGGGGGTGCAGGGCTCGGAGACGATCTCGATGATGACCATCTCAGCCGCGTCGCCCTTGCGGGGGCCGAGCTTCATGATGCGGGTGTAACCGCCGTTGCGGTCGGCCCACATGCCCTGAGCGGCCTTGTCGAAAATCTCTGCAACAAGGTTCTTGTCACCGAGAGCGGCGATGGCCAGACGGCGGGAATGCAGGTCGCCCTTCTTAGCCCAGGTAATGATGGGCTCGGCATAGCTGCGCAGCGCCTTGGCGCGGGTCTCAGTGGTCTTGATGCGGTCGTTCTCGAAGAGCGCCTTGGCAAGGCTCTTCTTCATGGCCTTGGTGTGGCTGGCGTCGGTGCCGAGCTTCAGGCCTTTCTTCTTGTTGTGACGCATGGTTCTAGAATCTCCTCTAATACCTGGGTTAAGCCTTGAGGCTCAGGCCCATGGACTCAAGCTTGTCCTTGACTTCCTCGATCGACTTCACGCCGAAGTTGCGGATGTTCAGAAGGTCGTTCTCAGAGAACTCGACCAGCTGACGCACCGAGTGAATGCTAGCGCGCTTCAGGCAGTTGTAGGAGCGGACGGAAAGGTCCAACTGCTCAATCTCCTTGTCGAGCTCAACATTGTCACTCGTCACCTCGGGGGCGAAGATGGAAACCTCTTCCTCCGCCTCGGGCTCATCAGCCAGGGTCATGAACGCAGCCATGTGCTGGTTGATGATGTTCGCAGCCTGGACCACAGCGTCACGCGGGGAAATCGCGCCGTTCGTCTCGATCTCAAGGACGAGTCGATCGTAGTCGGTGTGCTGACCAACGCGGCAAGCCTCGACCAGCTTGGCGCAACGCGCCACAGGCGAGAAGAGCGAGTCGACATGGATGATGCCGATCGGATCGTTGTCGCGCTTGTTCTGCTCGTAGGACACGTAACCGCGGCCATAACCGATGCGCATGCTCATGGTCAGGTGACCACCCTCGTTGAGGGTCGCGATGTGCTGCTCGGGGTTGACGAGCTCGAACTCGGACGGGATGAAGAAGTCTGCGCCGGTCACCTCGCAGGGACCGTCGACCGAAATGGTCGCGGTGCCCTCATCGGTGGTACCAAGCGTACGGAACACGAGGCCCTTCACATTGAGGACGATGTCGGTGACATCCTCCACCATGTTGGGAATCGTGGTGAACTCGTGCTGGGCGCCATCAATCTGGATGGCCTCGACGGCTGCACCCTCGAGTGAAGACAGCAGCACGCGGCGCAGGGAGTTGCCCAGCGTGTCGCCATAGCCACGCTCAAGCGGCTCGACGGACACACGCGCAGCGGTGTCGCTGATTTCCTCGACGTGAACCTGAGGCCTGATGAATTCTGACATGTAATAACCTCCAGCGGGGCGCGCGAACGATTACTTGGAGTAGAGCTCGACGATGAGCTGCTCGTTGATATCGCCGCTGATCTGCTCACGAGTCGGCAGGGAAATAACGTTACCGGAGAGCTTCTCGATGTCGACCTCGAGCCAGCCGGGGACCTCGAAACGCTCGGAGGAGATGAGGGCCTCCTTGATGGGGAGAAGATCGCGGAACTTCTCGCCAACAGCCACGACATCGCCGGGCTTCACGCGGTAGGACGGGATGTCGACGCGCTTGCCGTTCACGGTGAAGTGACCGTGACGGACGGTCTGACGAGCCTCCTTGCGGGTGCGGGCGAAACCAAGGCGGAAGACCACATTGTCGAGACGGGTCTCGAGGATGATCATGAGGTTCTCACCGGTAATGCCGTCCATACGGAGAGCATGCTCGTAGTAGTGGTGGAACTGCTTCTCAAGAACACCGTAGATGAACTTGACCTTCTGCTTCTCGCGCAGCTGCATGCCGTACTCGGATTCCTTGCGACGGCGCTTAGGCTGGCGGATAGATTCCTTCTTGCTGCTGTAACCCAACTCTGCGGGATCGATCCCAAGCTGGCGGCAGCGCTTAAGAACCGGAGTCCTGTCGATTGCCATAGTTAATCGATCCTTTCAGTTAGTTGCGGCGACGCTTCTTGGGGCGGCAGCCGTTGTGCGGGATGGGGGTCTTGTCCTGGATGCTGGTAACCTCAAGACCGGCAGCCTGGAGAGAGCGGATCGCGGTCTCGCGGCCCGAACCGGGGCCCTTCACGAGAACGGCGACCTTGTGCATGCCATGCTCCATGGCGGCCTTGGCGCAAGCTTCGGCGGCCATCTGAGCGGCGAACGGCGTGGACTTACGGGAGCCCTTGAAGCCCACCGTGCCAGCCGACTGCCAAGCGATGACATTGCCCGCAGGATCGGTGATGGAAACAATAGTGTTGTTGAACGTAGAACGGATGTGAGCCTGGCCCACGGAGATGTTCTTACGGTCGGCGCGCTTGATACGGGTGGTGGCGCCGCGCTTATTCTTTGCAGTAGCCATGATGCGTCAGTCTCCCTTATTTCTTCTTCTTAGCACCGATCTGACGCTTCGGACCCTTGCGGGTGCGAGCGTTGGTGTGGGTGCGCTGACCGCGAACAGGGAGGCCCTTGCGGTGACGGAGGCCGCGGTTGCAGCCAATGTCCATAAGGCGCTTGACGTTCTGGGTGCGCTCGCGACGGAGGTCACCCTCGACCATCATGCCGTTGTCGTTGATATAATCGCGGATCGCCGAGATCTGCTCCTCGGTGAGATCCTTGATGCGGGTACCATCAGCGATGTTGAGTTCTTTACACATCTTCGCTGCAGTAGTGCGACCGATGCCGTAGATGTAGGTCAGACCGATTTCCGCACGCTTCTCGTTCGGAAGGTCGACGCCGTTAATACGGGCCACGTGAATCTCCTCTCTTTAGCCCTGGCGCTGCTTATGGCGCGGGTTCTCGCAAATCACGAGCACCTTGCCATGGCGGCGGATGATCTTGCACTTATCGCACATCTTCTTGACGGAAGGGCGTACCTTCATCGTTCTTCCTTTCGGTAGTGCTCAAGCTACAAATGGAATGTTATCTACTCGCCCAGCCGCAGGCGTTAATCACTCAGGCTGGAAACGCACAAAAACGAACTGCGGGGCTGAGCATTCCCCCCAGTTCGAAAACATGCGTATGGGCTGCTGCTATTTATAGCGATAGGTAATGCGACCGCGCGTGAGGTCATACGGGGAAAGCTCCACCACGACCTTGTCGCCCGGCAGAATGCGGATGTAGTTCATGCGGATCTTGCCCGAAATGGAGCACAGAACCGAATGACCGTTCTCCAGCTCAACGCGGAACATTGCGTTGGGAAGCGGCTCAGTGACCGTACCCTCGAGCTCGATTGCATCTTCCTTCTTCACTGGCATCATCTTTCTCTAGAAACGACAGCAATAGTGCATGTTACAACATACAAAACACAGAGGAGCGATTTACTCAATCGCTCCATAACTTTGTCGGTTTCCCGATATTATTTTTACACGCAGTCCACGCGTTGGCTACATCATGCCGCCCTGAAGCTGACACCACGGGCCCTGCGCGTCCTGTGTGAGAATCACGGGACCGTCATTCGTGATGGCGATCGTGTTCTCGTAGTGCGCAGCGGCCAAACCGTCGTTGGTCGAGACGAGCCAACCGTCGGGACCGGTGTGCACGTGGTTGGTGCCAAGCGTGATCATGGGCTCGATGGCGATGACCATACCCGCCTGAAGCTTGACGCCGCGACCCTTCTTGCCGTAATTCGGGACATTGGGGTCTTCGTGCATGTTGCGGCCAACGCCATGACCGACGTAATCGCGCAGCACGCCGTAGCCGTTACCCTCGGCGAGCGACTGGATGGCAAAGCCGATGTCGCCCAGATGATTGCCGGGAACCGCCTGGGCGATACCGACCTTGAGGCAATCGAGCGTGCACTCGCACAGTGCCTTGACCTCGGGCGCAGGATTGCCCACGAAGAAGGTCCAGGCGTTGTCGCCCACCCAACCGTCGACGATAGCGCCGGTGTCGATGGAGATTACATCGCCGTCGCGCAGAATGATATCGGGGTTGGGGATGCCGTGCACAACTGCGTCGTTCAGAGAAGCGCAAATGGTGCCCGGGAATCCGCAATACCCCTTAAATGCAGGGGTGCCGCCATGCATGCGGATGATCTGCTCGGCAAGCTGGTCGAGCTCAAAAGTGGACACGCCAGGACGCACCATAGCACCAACGTGCCGGAGCGCCATCTTAGACAGCGCCCCGGCTTTCTTCATCTGCTCAATTTCGGCGGCAGACTTAATTTTGATCATAGACCGAGCTCATCCTTCACGTCGGCATAGACCACGTCGATGTCGCGATTGCCGTCGACGACCTTCAGGATGCCCTGGCCACGGTAGTACTCCACGAGCGGGCTCGTGTTCTTCTCGTACACGTCGAGGCGGTTCTTGATGGTCTCGGGCTTGTCGTCATCGCGCTGATACATCTCGCCGGAGCACTTAGGGCACACCTCGGTGTCGGGACCTGCGGTGTAACCGCAGTCACGGCAGGTGCGGCGAGAGGACAGACGGTCGATGATGACCTCTGCCGGCACGTCGACAAGCAGCGCACCGTCGAGTTCGCGGCCCATGGCCGAAAGCTCGGTGTCGAGGGTCACGGCCTGCGTGGTATTGCGCGGGAAGCCGTCGAGAATGAAGCCCTTCTGCGCGTCGTCGGCAGCAAGGCGCTCCTTCACGAGGTCGATCACGAGCTGGTCAGGGACGAGCTCGCCGGCGTCCATGTACTTCTTCGCGGCAATGCCGAGCTCAGACTGAGCCTTGACGGCGGCACGAAGCAGGTCACCGGTGGAAATGTGGGCAACGCCATAGTCGGCGACGAGGCGCTGGGCCTGCGTACCCTTACCGGCGCCCGGGGCGCCCAACAACACGATGTTCATATAAGACTCCTTTGCGCCTTACTTGAAGAAACCGTCGTAGTCGTACATTTTGAGCTGGCTTTCCACCTTGTCGATGGTGTCCAGGACAACGCCGACCATGATGAGCACGGAGGTGCCACCGAAGGCCTGGATAAGGGCATTGTTCGTGAAAGAGAACACGATGGAAGGCACGATCGCGATGAGTGCCAGGAACACGGCGCTCGGAAGCGTGATCTTGTTGAGTGCGTTCTTGATGTAGGCAGCGGTCTGCTTACCGGGACGCACGCCGGGGATAAAGCCACCCTGACGCTTGAGGTTCTCGGCAGTCTCGTCCGGGTTGAACACCATGGACGTATAGAAGTACGCGAAGAACACGATCAGGACGACATTGAGAATCCAGTTGATCCAACCGCTTGACAGAGCGCCGGCAAAAGTCTGCATCCAACCCACGTTGGGGAAGAACACGGCGAGCTGAGCCGGGAAGTACACCAGGGCACTCGCGAAGATGATGGGGATAACGCCCGCGGTGTTCACCTTGATCGGCAGGTAGGTGGACTGACCACCCATGATGCGACGACCGACCACGCGCTTGGCGTACTGCACCGGGATACGGCGCTGGCCGCGCTCGAGGTACACGATGAACGGGATAACGCAGAGAATCACCACGAAGATGACGGCAGTGACGACAAGTCCCGTGGCGCCGGACTCGATGGACTGGAAAATCGCCTGGGGCAGACCAGCCATGATGTTGGCGAAGATGATGAGACTCATGCCGTTGCCGATACCGCGCTGGGTGATGAGCTCGCCGATCCACATGATGAGCATGGCGCCCGCCACAAGCGTGCCCACGACCATGATGTCGAAGATGATCTCGGGCGTGCCCTCGATGCCGTTGAACTGGATACCGAAGCTCTTGAAGAGGAACAGGTAGCCAATGGAGTTCAGCAGCGCGAGACCGAGCGTAAGATAGCGGGAGTACTGGGTGATCTTGGTTTGACCAACCTCGCCCTCACGAGACAGCTCATGCAGGCTCGGGACAACGGTCTGGAGCATCTGCATGATGATGGAGCTCGTGATATACGGCATGATACCGAGCGAGAACACTGAGACGTAGGACAGTGCACCGCCCGAGAAAAGATTCAGCAGCGCCATCGCGCCGCTGGCGAAGGAATCGCCGGCAGATGCAAAAAGGGCCGACATCCCCTGGAAGGGGATGCCGGGCACCGGAACGTGCGCACCGATACGGTACACGACGAGCATCGCGATGGTGAAAAGAATCTTTCCGCGGAGTTCTTTGATGCGGAATGCGTTCTTCAGACCAGTTAGCACGGGAGCTCGACCTTTCCGCCAGCGGCCTCGATCTTGGCCTTCGCGGAAGCGGAAGCCTTGTCGACCTTGACCGTGAGCTTCTTAGTGATTTCGCCGTTGCCGAGCACCTTGACGGGCTCGAACTCAGACTTGGTGATGCCGGCGGCCTTGAGGGAGACGCCATCGACAACGGCGCCGTCCTCGAACTTGGCCTCGAGCGTGGAAACGTTCACAGCGGTGAACTCGATGCGACGAGGATTGCGGAAGCCGGGGAGCTTGGGCAGACGCATCGCGAGCGGGGTCTGACCGCCCTCGAAGCCGGCACCCTTGGTGCCGCCGGAGCGGGAACCCTGGCCATTCAGGCCACGGCCGGCATAGGTGCCGCCCTTACCGGAGTTACCGCGACCAACGCGCTTGCGGCTGTGGGTGGAACCCGGAGCCGGAGTAAGATCATGAAGCTGCATTGTTACTCCTCTACAATCTCAACGAGGTGCTTGACCTTGAAGATCATGCCGCGGACGCCCTCGTTGTCGGTGATCTCGCGCGTATCGTTGATACGGTGCAGACCAAGGGCACGCACGGTGCGACGCTGATCCTCCTTGCAGCCGTTGGTGCTGCGGACCTGCTTAATCTTGATGGTAGCCATGCCTAGTTCTCCTTCTTCCCGACGAACATCTGGGAAACGGTGAGACCGCGGCGCTCAGCGACATCCTCGGGGCTGGCGAGCTGCTGCAAGCCATCGGCAGCGGCCTTGATGATGTTCAGGCCGTTGTCGGAGCCAAGGGACTTGGAAAGGATGTTCTTGATGCCAGCGAGCTCGAAGAGCGGACGCACGGCACCGCCGGCGATAACACCGGTACCCTCGACTGCCGGACGCATAACGATATCCGCAGCGCCGAAGTGACCCATCACGTCGTGCGGGATGGTGCCCTCCTCGGTAACCGGCACGTGGAACATATGCTTCTTGGCGTCGATGGACGCCTTGGAGATGGCCAGGGGCACCTCAGCGGACTTGCCCATGCCCAGGCCAACGTTGCCCTTGCCGTCGCCCACGACCACGAGGGCCACGAGGCTCATGCGGCGACCGCCCTTGACGGTCTTGGCAACACGGTTGATGAAAACGACGCGCTCCTCGAACTCGGAGGCCTCGCGCTGCTGCTTCTGCTGATTACGAGCCATGCTCTTACCTCCTAGAATTCGAGACCGGCGGCGCGGGCACCGTCGGCGAGGGCCTTGACGCGACCATGGTAGATGCGGCCACCGCGGTCAAAGGAAACGGTCTTGATGCCGGCTTCGAGAGCGCGCTCGCCAATGAGCTTACCGACCTTCTCGGCGGCCTCCTTGTTACCGGTCTTGGTGCCCTTGAACTCGGCCTCGAGCGTGGAGGCGGAGACGAGGGTGTGACCCTTGAGGTCGTCGACGATCATGGCGTAGATGTTGGCGTTGGAACGGACTACGCGCAGACGCGGACGCTCGGGGGTGCCGAAGATCTTACCGCGGACACGGCGCTGACGACGCTTGAGGCCGGCGCGCTTTGCCTGTTGCTTGTTCATGTGAAAACTCCTTTTATGAGTCCTGCCAGCACCTGACGGGGTGCTGGTCTTACGACGTGGAAACGCCTACTACTTGGCGGCCTTACCCAGCTTGCGACGGATGTGCTCGCCCAGGTAGTGGATACCCTTGCCCTTGTAAGGCTCAGGCGGACGCTTGCCACGGATCTCGGCGGCAACCTGGCCGACCTGCTGCTTGTCGATGCCCTTCACGTGGATGTGCGTGTTGTCGGGGCACTCGAACGTGATGCCCTCGGGGGCCTCGTACAGCACCGGGTGGGAATAGCCGAGGGAGAGGTCGAGCGTGTTGCCCTTGAGGGCGACACGGTAACCAACGCCCGCGAGCTCGAGGACCTTGGTGTAGCCCTCGGACACGCCGGTGACCATGTTCTGGATCAGGGCGCGGGTGAGGCCGTGACGGGCACGGGTCTCACGCTCGTCGTCGGGGCGGGAGACGGTCAGCACGCCGTCGGCAACCTCGATGGTGAGCTTCTCATAAAAATCAGCCTCAAGAGTACCCTTGGGGCCCTTAACGGCAACGTGCGTGCCGTCGACTGTCACTTCGACTCCGGCGGGAATCTGGACAGGCTTCTTACCGATACGAGACACGGTGTTCTCCTTTCCTTCTACTCGCCGAACGAATTACCAAACGAGAGCGATGACCTCGCCGCCGATGCCCTTGTTGCGAGCATCGCGGTCGGCCATAACGCCCTGGCTGGTGGAAACGATGGCAGTGCCCAGACCACCGCGGACGCGGGGAAGGTCCTTGCAACCGGCGTACTTGCGCAGACCCGGCTTGGAGTAGCGCTTGATGCCGTTGATGACCTTGGTCTTCTTGGGGCCGTACTTAAGGGTGATGTGCAGAGTCTTGGCGGGAGTGGTGTCCTCGACGGTGTAACCCTCGATGTAGCCCTCCTCGCAAAGGACGCGAGCGATCTCGACGAGCTTCTTGCTGCTCGGCATCGAGACCTCGGCCTTGTTCGCAGCATTGCCGTTGCGGATGCGCGTAAGCATGTCTGCGATCGGGTCAGTGAGATTCATGCGGATTCTCCTTCGTTCTTGATGAGTCCGTGCCTACGGTACTCCCCTGCCCATAACAGGGAAGCCTATAAGACACGTCTTCCTTGCGCGCCAACTGAGCGTGTGCCCAGGGCGCACGCTGGCAGTGACTTACCAGCTGGCCTTCTTGATGCCGGGAAGCTCGCCCTTGAGTGCAAGCTCACGGAAGCAGACACGGCACAGGCCGAACTTGCGGTACACAGAGTGCGGACGGCCGCAGCGCTGGCAGCGCGTGTACTCGCGGGTCGAGAACTTCTGCTTGCGATTGCACTTGACGATCATCGATGTCTTAGCCACTTATTTCCTCCTCACATGGCATATTTGAGCTCCGGGAAGGCGACGCGTGATCTGCGCGCGCCGCCCTTGTTCCCCGGGGCGCAGGTTACTACTTCTTGAACGGGAAGCCGAAGGCGTCGAGAAGGGCCTTAGCCTCTTCGTCGGTCTTCGCGGTGGTGACGATGGTGATGTCCATACCACGGGTGTGGTCGACGGAGTCGAAGTCGACCTCGGGGAAGATGAGCTGCTCGGTCACGCCCATGGAGAAGTTGCCACGGCCGTCGAAGCTCTTGGGGGAGATGCCGCGGAAGTCGCGGATACGGGGGATCGCGACGGCGGTCAGACGGTCGAAGAACTCCCACATGCGGTCGCCGCGCAGGGTGACCTTGGCACCGATGGGCATACCGGCACGCAGCTTGAAGGAAGCGATGGACTTGCGGGCGCGGGTCACCATGGGCTGCTGACCGGTGATGGTGCGCAGGTCGCGCACGGCACCGTCGATGGCCTTGGAATCAGTGGCGGCCTCGCCGACGCCCATGTTCACGACGATCTTCTCCATCTTGGGGATCATCATGACGTTGGGGTAGTTGAACTTGTCCTGGAGGGCCTGCTTGACCTCTTCGTTGTACTTGGTCTTCAGACGCGGGACGTACTTCTCAGCCATGTTTAACTCCTTTGGGGTTTTAAGCACGGGGTTGGCCTCGTGAACGAACCTAGCACCTGACCTTGCCCTTCAATCATCGGTCGCCGCACACAAGGCGTGCTTCCTCCTCTTTTAGGGCAATCTCAGACACTCGGTTCGCCCGACCACTACGGACGGGTTAGCCTCGTGCCTCCTGACGTCCGCATGTACGCAACAGGCTGAGTCGCGACATGACAAATGGACAGCAGGAGCCGACACAACAGTCGTTACTATACGCCCAAACGCGTTGGATTGTTTCGGAAACTTTATCTATGCAGGCAACTCCACAACTGGGGGCGTGGAGCGGAAGTCCCCTCGCCTGCAATCTAACCCATGCGGGCGCGCAAAACTGCCTCGACCGGGGGAACGTCCTCGGGCAGGGTCACCTTGAGGTTGTCGCGCGGCGCCTCAAAGCCGCGAACACGGCCACCCGCACCCTCGACAAGCGACGAATCGTCGGTGCCTACAAAACCGGTTTTTTCCACCCAGGCGTACGCGCGCTGAAGCGCGTCGACCCAGAAGATCTGAGGCGTCTGAACAGCCCAATAGCGGCTGCGCTGCGGCGTCTCAAGAAAAACGCCCTGCTCATCGACGATCTTGAGTGTATCGACCGCCGGTTGTCCACACACCATACCGTCCAAGACATGGCTGGAAAGCCCCTGTCCGGCAGACGCGTCGCTCTGCTCTCCCCCGTCGGCGGCGACGAGCGCCTCGAGGGCGGCGTCGATGGTCTCGGACAAGATGAGAGGACGGGCACCGTCGTGCACGGCGATGATTTCAAAACCCTCGGGCACTGCGTTCATGCCGTTGCGCGTCGAATCTTGGCGCTCCGCTCCTGAAGGGGCGAAGGTGATGGGCGTCTCGAAGGCATACTCCGAAAGCACCTCATCGCACACATGGAGCTCGCGATCGGGCGGGCACACCACCACGATATGGTCCACATGGCGGGCTCGGTCAAAAGCCTCAAGCGTCCACGCAAGCAGGGGCTTTCCGGCAATGACGATAAGCTGCTTGCCCTCGGGGTTGCCAAAACGCTGGCCCGCCCCGCCGGCGACGATGACCGCGCACGTGCGCGGGAAGCCCTGTGCACTCACAACGATTCCCTTAAGCCTCGCGCTTGCTGCCGTGCATGCGCGCAAGCGAATCGGCGAGAATCGCGGGGTTGTTCACGCCGAAGTTGCCCAGGCGATCGGGGTCCTTCTTGATGTCGTCCATGAGGTCCTGCAGCGAGCCGTACTCGTCCACGATGCGCTCGGCCACGCCATCGCGCACCACGGACACGCGCGTGAGGGTGCGCAGACCTAACGGGGACATGACGGAATCCTCGTCGAGGTCGTCGTAACCCAAAACGGCGGCGATTTTGCTGGGGTTGGCGAGGTCCTGGGCGGACATGTTCGAAAACTCGTCACGGATGCGTGCGGCGTTTTCCTCGCTCGCCACGGCGGCGTAGTCGCGGATCATGAGGTTGTACTCGGTCTCCATGCTCGTACCCGCAAGCTGTTCGAGCTGCATCTGCACGATCTTGCCCTGTGTACCCAGCTCCATGATGCAGCGCTGCAAGTCGAGCTTTGCCTGCTCCATGATCTCGAAGCTCGAGAAGATGCTCGTGATGTCCGCCAGGGTGACGTAGTCGTCGAGCTCGAGGGCGGTCAGGCGCAGCAGCGAGCGGTCGAGCGAGGAGCGCGTGGTCTGCAGCGTGGAAACGAGCTGCGTCACCGAGCTCATGATCTCAGTGACCGGCTTGATCTGATACGACTTGCCGTCTACGTAAACGTTCACCACGCCGCGGCGTTCGGAAACCGAAATGATGGTGGAGTTGGTGAGCACGCTCATGCGCGCGGCGGTGCGATGGCGCATACCCGTCTCGCTCGTGGCAAGCGACGGATCGGGATTGAGATGGAAATTGGCGCGCAAGATCTTGTTGAGTCCGCCGTCGATGACGATGGCGCCATCCATTTTGGACAGCTCGAACAGTCGGTTGCTCGTAAAGGAGATATTGAGAGGGAAGCCGTCGTTGCCGGCGGACAGCACGGTTTCGGTGTCGCCCACGCAGATGAGGGCTCCGATGTGGCCGGCGATGATCATGTCGAGGGCTGTGCGGAGAGGCTGTCCCGGTGCAGTGAGGCGAACCGCCTCTTTCATACGCTCTTCGGTGCTTTTCACTTCCACGTCAGTCCTCCTTTTCATACGCCCGCTGTATTTTCGCACGAAATCGAAGTCTCCCACAGATTTGTACAAAAGTTTCGCGAAGGAAGGCGGCGCATTGCGATGGCTTGGCAATCGAGCGCATCGCACTTTGGGCTGTTATTCGCCCGCTAGCTCGGACGGTCGAGCACCCCCACACACTTTGGGCTGTTATTTGGCATAAGCTCGAGGCGACTGTCGTGCGCACCGCACTTTGGGCTGTTATTTGGCATTTGAAAGCTTGAAACAGGAGACAAACGCCTAAAAACAGCCCAAAGTTCGCACGACAAGAGACTGAGGCACGAACGCCACGCACCATATGCACTGCCACTACAAACTGCGAAGTCCCTGAAAGCAAAGGGACGGCCCGAAAACCGTCCCTTTGACGTGCCCTCTGTAGGTGCCGATATGCACCTCCTAGCTGCTGGCCGCATGCGCCTACCGGACGCTGGCGGCGCAAGCCAACCGAGCTGCGGTATCCGTGTGACACGCCACGGCGATACCCTGCGGCCCCGGCCCGTGCCTCGCCTATTGAGCCCCGGCACCCATCTGGGTCAAACCGCCCGAGGTGCGCGAAACGCGCGGCGCAGCGGTTGCGTTGCGCGGGGCAGGCGCGTCAAAACTCGCACCCAGCTCACCATGCGAGCGCGGTGCGGGAATCTCGCCTGCCGTGTGGCTGAACACGAACTTGTCGTCGGCCACATCGCACAGTACGGTGTCGCCCGCCTTCCACTCCCCTGCCAGCAGCTCCTCGGACAACGGGTCCTCGATGAGCTTTTGGATGGCGCGGCGCAGCGGGCGGGCACCGTTGGTGAGATCGGTGCCCTCGGCCACGATCTTCGCGATTGCGGCATCGGTGAGCACGATGTTCATGCCGTTGGCAATCAAGCGCTGACGCAGGTCGTCCACGAGCAGCTCCGCGATTCTGGTGAGGCTCTCGCCGCGCAGCTTCTGGAACACCACGATGTCATCCACACGGTTGATGAACTCGGGACGGAACAAGCGCTTGAGCTCGCCCATCGCGCGGCCCTTGATCTCGTTTGCCGTAAGGCCGCCCTCGCCCGTGGTGCCAAAGCCCACGGTCGCGTCCTGCGCGATTTCGCGCGCGCCCACGTTCGAGGTCATAATGACCACGGTGTTGCGGAAGTCGACCGTCTTGCCCTGGCTGTCGGTGAGACGACCCTCATCGAGCACCTGCAGCAGGATGTTGAAGATGTCGGGGTGCGCTTTCTCGATCTCGTCGAACAGCACGACCGAGTACGGGTTGCGACGCACGGCCTTGGTGAGCTGGCCGCCCTCCTCGTGGCCCACGTATCCCGGAGGCGAACCGATGAGCTTGGATACTTCGTACTGGCTGGAGAACTCGGACATGTCGAAGCTGATGAGAGCGTCCTTGCTGCCGAAGAGGTACTCGGCGAGCGTTTTGGCGAGCTCGGTTTTACCCGTGCCGGTAGGACCGAGGAAGATGAACGAACCACCGGGGCGACGCGGGTCTTTGAGCGGCGAGCGCGAACGGCGGATGGCCTTCGCCACAGCCGCAACCGCTTCGTCCTGACCGATGATGCGCGTCTTGAGCACGCTTTCGCAAGCGAGCAGACGACGAGATTCGTCCTCGGTGAGGTCGCTCACGGGCACGCCCGAAGTCACCGACACGATGTCGGCGATCTGCGGCACGTCGATGATGAGCGGCGCTGCCTCGAGCTCGGCATTCCATGCGGCACGGGCCTCGCCCACCGCAATCTCGGCAGCCTGCTGCTGCTCCTTGAGCTCGGCAGCCTTGTTCATATCGTCGTCTTCCGTGGCTTTCTCAACTGCAGCCTTGAGCTCGGAAACCTTCTTCTCCGCCTCGCGCACGGACTCGGGAGCCCTGTTGCGCGCGATACGTGCACGGGCACCGGCCTCGTCCATGAGGTCGATAGCCTTGTCGGGCAGAAAGCGGTCCTGGACATAGCGGGCCGACAAGCTCGCCGCAGCCTCGAGCGCGGCAGGCGTGTAGCGTACGTGGTGGTGCTCTTCGTACTTGGGCGCAAGCTTGTTGAGAATCGCAACGGTATCCTCGATGCTCGGCTCTTCGATGTCGATGGCCTGGAACCTGCGCTCAAACGCCGGGTCCTTGGCAAGGTACTTGCGGAACTCCTCTGCCGTGGTGGCGCCGATGATCTGGAACGAACCGCGCGCGAGCACGGGCTTGAGCATGGAACTCGCGTCGATGGAGCCCTCGGCGGAACCGGCGCCGATGAGCGTGTGCATCTCGTCGATGAACAGGATGATGTCGTCGGCCTCAGTGGCCTCGGCGATAACGCGCTTGAGGCGCTCCTCGAACTCACCGCGGTACTTGGCGCCCGCCACCAAACCTGGCAGGTCAAGCGTCCACACGTTCATGTTCATGAGATTTTCGGGCACGTTACCGGCAGCAATTTCCTGTGCCAGGCCCTCCACGATGGCGGTTTTGCCCACGCCGGGATCGCCCAGGATCAGCGGGTTGTTCTTGGTGCGACGCGAGAGGATCTCCATCATGCGGGAGATTTCCTTGGTGCGTCCAATCACCGGGTCGAGTTTGCCCTTACGCGCCTCCTCGGTGAGGTTGGTGCCGAACTGCTCGAGCATCGTGCCGGCCTGTCCCTGCGCACCGGCGCCCGTGCCGCCGAAGAACGGCAGGCCCGCGCCGGGGCGACCAGAACCGGCACCCGCCATGGGGCGCTGCTTGCCCTGGTCTTTTTCCGTGAGCTTTTCCACGGCAGAACGGACGCTCGCGGCAGAAACGCCCAGGCGACGCAGGATATCCATGGCAACGCCATCGGTCTCACTCACCACGGCGAGGAGCAGATGCTCGGTGGAAACGTAGGTCTGGTTGTTCTCGCGCGCAATGCGGAAGCTCTTTTCCATGGTGGAAATCACGAGCGGCGTGAACGCGAGTTTCGCGTCCTCGGGCTCAGAACCTGCAGGGTTTGCCTCACGGATGCCTTTGAGCTCCGCCATAATATCGTCGTAAGAAATCTCGAGGCTACGCAGCGCCTCGGCAGCGATACCCTCGTCTTCTTTTGCAAGCGCAAGCAGGAGATGCTCGGTACCCACCTTGGTGGTGTGAAGGGCTTTCGCTTCTTCCTTGGCAAGCGACATGACCTTACGTGCGCGGTCGGTAAATCTATCTAACATGCGTCAACCTCGTCTATGCTCAATATTTGGTGTCGAAACCCCGTGTACCCAATGGCGCACTATCATAACCGATTCAGGTAAAAACGCGAGATTGTGGATTAGAAACGCAGAGACAGGCAGGAGAGGCCACCGTCGACCTTGCGGTACTCGGAGGTGTCGACAACAAGCGTCTTGTAGCCAAGATCCTGCACGGCCTTGAGCACGGCGGGGTAGCCCTCGGCCACGATGACGGTGCCGTTGACCCAGATGCAGTTGGCGCCGTACGCCTCGTCCTCGGGCACGACGACCTTGTTGTACCGGGCGAAGTCGGGCTTGTCGATGAACTCGCCGGAGACGAGCATGTTGTTGTCCTCGATGTAGTTCACGCCCGTCTTGAGGTGCAGGACCTCCTCCAGCGGGACCTCGGAGCCCTCGAGGCCCCAGCCCTCGAGGATCTCGCAGAACTGGCGGATGCCCTCCTCGTTGGTGCGGGCGGAGCGGCCGACGTAGAAGTGGTCGCCGACCATCATGACGTCGCCTCCGTCGAGCGTGCCGGGGGAAACGATGTGCTTCACATGCCCGTCATCGAAGAAGCGACGGACGACCGGCTCGATCTCGTCCTTCTCGCCGTTGCGGGAGGCGGCTCCCGGGTTGGTGATGACGGCGCCGCAGCGGGTGATGACCGCCGGATCCTCCACAAAGCAGCTGTCGGGATACTGCTCGAGCGCCGGCAGCACGGTGACATCTACGCCGCACTGCTCGAGCGCGTGCTCGTAATCGTAGTGCTCCTCGACGGCGCGCTCGTAGATGGGCTGGCCGAGCTCGGGAGCGCTCGTGATGCCGTTACTCAGAGACTTGCCGGGACGGCGGATGATAACGTGGCTGAACTTGGTCATGGAGTCCCCCTTTTGATAGCAAAGCTGAAAGTTTTTTCGCAAACAAGGTCCAAAGTGGCAACTTTTGCCAGATTATAAGCTCTCGTGAACGTGCGCCCGTGGCGCAACGGCACCTCAGGAAGTTAATGGAAAAGCGCACACCCTCGATACCTGCGGTTCTGTAAAACTGGCATCACCTCACGGCAACGCTGCAATAGCAAGTGAGCGCAAAACTCGCTTTCGAGCAGATTCCAAACCTTACAATCTGGCAAAAATTGCCACTATCTGGCTTGAATTGCAGAAAAGTGCCCCGCAACAAGAGCTGCGGGGCACTTAGGAGCTCAAAATGAGTCGCGAAACACTACGTGCGTATCAATCGCGCTTTCTACGCGGCGAGACGCTTGAGAACGTCGACGAGCAGCGTGTAGAAGTGCTCGGCAGACTTGAGGTCCATGCGCTCATCGGGCGTGTGGACGTCGTAGAGCTGCGGGCCCACGGCGATGGCATCAAGGCCGTCAAGAGCGGCCGCGAACAGTCCGCACTCAAGACCGGCGTGGATGGACTCAATCTTGAGCTCGGTACCGAAGAGACCGAGGTAGCTCTCCTTGAAGACGTCGCGGACGGCGGAGTGCTCAGCGTAGCTCCAGCCCGGATACTCGTACTCGAACTTGGCATTGAAGCCAAGAGTGTCGGCGAGCGTCTGGATGCGGTCCTTAACATCGTCCTGAAGCGAGGTGATGGACGAACGCGGGGAAAGCAGGATCTTGATCTCGTCGTCAGTCGTGGCGACCACGCCGATGTTGGAGGAAACCTCAACGGCACCATCGGCGGCAACGTTGCGACGCATCACGCCATTGGGGGCGAGACGCAGGGCGCGAATCATGGCAAGGCCATCGGCCTCGGACATGGCGTCGACCTCGGCACCGTCTGCCACGGTGATGGCGCAAGTGAAACCGGGGTCGAAGACCTCGAGCTCAGCGGTAATCTGATCGACAACGTTCTTAGCGATCTCGGCACCCGCCTGTGCAGCTGCAGCGTCAGCATACGCGACGACAGCCGTGCACTCGCGGTTGATGGCGTTGTCCTTGGTGCCGCCGTTGAAGCTCACCAGACGAGCATCACCCGCGGCCATGAGGCGCTCGATGATGCGAGCCATGAGCAGGTCGCCGTTGCCGCGCTCCAGGTGGATGTCAGCGCCGGAGTGACCGCCGAGCAAGCCGGAGATCTCGAGCGTAAGCGTGCTGCCCGCGATGTGCTCGCGCGTAACCGCACGCGTGATGGTGGCAACCACGCCGCCAGCACAGCTCACCGTGGCAACGCCCTCTTCCTCGGAGTCGAGGTTGATCATGATGCGAGCATCGATCTGGGACTTGTCGAGCGTCTCGGCACCAACCAGGCCGGTCTCCTCATCCGTGGTGAACACGCACTCGAGCGCAGGATGAACCAGCGTGTCATCGTCGAGAATCGCCATCATAAGTGCGACGGCGATACCGTTGTCGGCGCCCAGCGTGGTGCCGTTGGCGGTCAGCATGCCGTCGACGACCATCAGGTCGATGCCGTCCTTCTCGAAATCATGCTCAACGCCGGCGAGCTTGTCGCACACCATGTCGATATGGCCCTGCAGCATGACAGCCGGAGCGCCCTCGGCGCCGGCAGATGCGGGCTTCTTGATGATGACGTTGTTGACCTCGTCCTGGTACACCCAAAGACCGCGCTCATTGGCAAAAGCAACAAGGAAATCGCTGATCTGCTTCTCCTTGCCCGACTCGCGCGGGATCGCACTGATGTCCTCGAAGAAGTGGAAGAGCTTCTCGGGCTGATAACCAGTGATCTTGTATTCCATGGTTCCTCCTTGATGTATTCGAACCGAATACCTTACAGACAGCTCATATATTCCCAAAGTTGCTTGCGCCCAGCCAGACAAATACGCCAGTTGCGCCGTTCTGCCTGGGAACGGACTCTGAGTATGCAGAACTTCTCAATTCCTATACAAATGAACGACGCTCATCGCGAGAGAAAAGTCCCGCTAGTCACAAAAAGGGCGCCACGCACAACGCGCGACGCCCTTCGATTGCAACTTAAGGCACAGAACCCGGATGCCTGTAGGCACGATCAATGCAATGCCGCAGGCAATGGAAAGCAAGCTCAACCGCCGGACACTTAAAAGAGCAATGCCCGAAAACCCTTAGTAGAGCTTGGCTCCCGCGGGGATGGAATCATCCACGATGAGCACGTTCAGACGCTCGGATGCGTCTTCGCCCCCCTGCTCGGCATGAACCGCGGAGATGATCATGCCACAGGACGGGATGCCCATCATCTTGCGCGGCGGCAGGTTGGTGATGGCGATAAGCGTCTTGCCAATCAGGTCCTCCGGCTCGTAGTAGTCGTGGATGCCGGAAAGGATGGTGCGGTCCTCGCCCGTACCGTCGTCAAGCGTGAAGTTGAGGAGCTTCTTGGACTTGGGAACGGCGACGCAATCCTTGACCTTGACGGCGCGGAAATCGCTCTTGGAGAACGTATCGAAGTCAACGAAGTCCTCGAACAGCGGCTCGACGACCACCTTGGAGTAGTCAATCGTGGGCTTGGCGGGCTTCACGAACGGAGAAGCAGCGCCCTCGGACTCGGCGAGCTGGGCAGCGCGGGCCGCGGCAGCACCCGACTTGAATCCCTTCTCGGGCTTCATGTGCGGGAACAGCAGCACGTCGCGGATGGAGCTGGAGTTGGTGAGCAGCATGACCACGCGGTCGATGCCGATGCCGATGCCGCCCGCCGGAGGCATGCCGTACTCAAGTGCGCGCACGTAATCCTCGTCGTATTCCATGGCCTCGTCGTCGCCGCCGGCCTTCTCCTCCATCTGCGCGGCAAAGCGCTCAGCCTGGTCAACCGGATCGTTGAGCTCGGAGAACGCGTTGGCGTACTCGTGCGCGGCGATGAACAGCTCAAAGCGGTGCGTCAGGCGCGGGTCATCCTCGTGGCGCTTGGCCAGCGGAGACACCTCGACCGGATAGTCGACCACGAAGGTCGGGTTGATGAGCGTGGCCTCGCCCAGCTCGTCGAACAGCTCGGCGACGAGCTTGCCGGCGGTCCACTCGGGCTTGTACTCGATGTCGTGCTCGGCGCAGGCGGCGCGCAGCTCCTCGATGGGCGTGTCGAGCGTGATCTCGCGGCCCAAAACGTCGGAGACGACCTCGGTCATGGAACGGCTGGCCCACGGCGAGAACAGGTCAATCTGCATACCCTGGTACTCGACCATGCCCTCAAGGCCGATGGCGCGCGCGGCGGCGGTGATCACGCCCTCGGCGAGCTCCTTCATGCCGTCGAGATCGGAGTAGGCGCGGTAGGCCTCCATGGTGGTGAACTCGGGGTTGTGCGTGAGGTCCATACCCTCGTTGCGGAAAATGCGGCCGATCTCGAACACGCGCTCATAGCCGCCCACAATCAGACGCTTGAGGTGCAGCTCGGTGGCGATGCGCAGGTAATTCTCCTGGTTAAGCGCGTTGAAGTGCGTGATGAACGGTTTTGCCGTGGCGCCGCCCTGGATGGTCTGCAGGATGGGCGTCTCGACCTCCATGTAGCCGTTGTCCTCCATGTAGCGGCGGAAGGTGGAGATGATGGTGGAGCGCTTGCGGAAGGTTTCGCGCACATCCTCATTCACGATGAGGTCGACGTAGCGCTGACGATAACGAGTCTCCTTGTCGGAGAGGCCGTGGAACTTCTCGGGAAGCGGACGCACCGCCTTGGAGAGCAGGCGCAGCTGGCGCGGGGCGACAGAGATCTCGCCACGCTTGGTGCGCGTAACAACGCCGGTGGCCTGGACGATGTCGCCCAGATCGAGCTTCTTGAGCACCGCCCAAGATTCCTCCTCCACGTCGTTCACGCGGCAGAACAGCTGGATGTCAGCAGAAGGATCGCGCAGGACGAGGAACATGATCTTGCCCTGGCCGCGCTTGGCGACCACACGACCGCCAATGGTCACGGTTTCGTCGGCCGTCTGCTCGTTCTCGAGATAAGCATAGCGCTCGAGAAGGTCGGCGGCGTGATCGGTGACGTCGGAATGCTCAGGATAGGGATTCTCGCCCGCGGCATACAAGGCGGCGCGGTCGACCAGACGACGGGCGCGCTCGTCGTTGAGCGTGTTGGCAGACTCGGCAGTCTCAACGGTTGCAGAGGTGTTCTCGGCCATGGTGTCCTCTCTTAGAACTCTTATTCCAGCCCGAAAGAAGAGCTGGTAGATATACGGATACGGCGTGCATGAAAGCGGGTGTACATGCGCAAAGTCGAAGCACGGGGTTCGAACGATAGCGGCTTGAGCAAGGCTTGAACAGGGGCTCAAACGTGACTCAAACGAGGGCTTAAACGGGGCTTAAACAAAAACCGCCCCCTCGCGCCATGCGGCGCCAGGGAGCGGATGCGCGCTAGGATTTGGACGAAACTCACAAACCCTAGCGCGTGATCTTGGCGATGGTGTAAATGCGCTTGGAACCGTTGGGCAGCGTGACCTCGACGGACTCGCCCTCGACATGACCGATGATGGCACGGCCGACCGGGGACTCGTTGGAGATCTTGTGCTGCAAAACGTTGGTCTCGGTGGTACCCACAATGGCGAAGTCGGTGGCCTCCCCCTCCTCGTCGACCAGCGTCACCACGGAGCCGATGGACACAATTTGGTCGGAGCCGGTAGTGGCATCCTGAGCGTTGGCGAGCGTAGCACGGATCTCGGCGATGCGAGCAGCGTTCTTGGCCTGCTCTTCCTTAGCCGCATCGTACTCAGCGTTCTCGGAAAGGTCGCCGAACGCGCGGGCTTCCTTGATATGCTCGACGATCTCCTGGGACTTCTCGCCCTCGAGATATGCGAGCTCTTCCTCGAGCCTCTTGCGGCCTTCAGCGGTCAGTACGATCTGGCTTGCATCCATGTGGCAAACTCCTCCATACAAAACGTGTGGGAATAACAGCAAAAGCGACCGGCTAGCCCCAGCGGGTCAACCGGCCGCGATCAACCCTTTGCAAGTGGGTTACTCGGCGTCCTTGGCCTCTTTACGAGCCTTGGCAGCGGCGAGCTTGGCCTCGAGCTCGGCGACCTCGTCGTCCTCATCCTCGACGACGTCGGCCTCGACCTCATCGGGAGTGTCGTCGCCGGCCATACCCTCGCGGATGTTCTTGACCGTGGAGCCAAGCGACTTACCGAGCTTCGGAAGATTCTTGGGGCCAAAGATCAGCAGGGCCACGATGAGAATGACAATCCATTCCATACCCTTGGGCATCATAATGATTTCCTCCCGGAATAACGTCGATTTGCGGACGTGGCGCTCGGTGCGCGCACTACAGCTCGGAAGAGTATACCCCGCCACAGCGGCTCTGCACAACACTAACGCAAAAGGGTCACCTACTGGTGACCCTCTTAAGCGCAATGGTCGGGTTGACTGGATTTGAACCAGCGACCCCTGCGTCCCGAACGCAGTGCTCTACCAAACTGAGCCACAACCCGATAGCTCGATTATCCTATCAAAACGTTTTGCAGAATGCCAGACCGCTGCCGAGGATATCGAAAACCCTACGCACGGCTTATGCCTACACGCAGCTCATGTTGAATGGAAATGCTGTAGCGAGGGACACCTCATATGCAAGCGCCACCGTTACAACGTCGCGACACAGCGCTGCATCAACACGCACGCCAACACCATCTCGCCAACGACCGCACCTACAGCCGCGCCTACTCCACGATGGACGGACCGCGCTCCCCCATCTTGGCAGCGTATGACCACCATCCATGCGCGTCCGCAGCGGCACTCACGGCTTCAGCCGCCTCCTGCGTCTCACAGATGGCAAAAACCGTCGCGCCAGATCCACATACATTGGCAACGCGCACGCCAGACTGCTGACGCATCCAATCCAAGATCTCGCCAATCTCGGGAGCAAGACCGCAGGCCGCGGGGGCAAGGTTGTTCTCGACGCGCGCGAGCACCTCGTCATCATTGTGCGCGCGAAGCGCCTCGAGCATCGGCTCAAGCGGCGGAAGCGCAACCGGGTTCTCGTCAAAACGACGATAAGCCTCGATCGTAGACACGCGGCTCGACCAGGGCTTGACCAACGCAACGGGTGTACCCGTGAACGGCTGGAATGTCTCACACATAACGTCGCCGCAGCCGCCCAAATACGTCGGCATCCCATACAGGAAAAACGGCACGTCAGCGCCAATGGATCGCGCCACGCCAAGAACACGCTCATCGTGTGGGTCGATGCCCCAAAACTGGCACAGCGCCACGATGGTCGCAGCGGCATCGGTGGACGGACCGCCCAGGCCAGCGCACATGGGAATGTGCTTGTCAATGAGGACGTTAAAGTGCGGCTCACGGCCAAAGACCTTCCCCATCGCAACAGCCGCCTTATATGCGGTGTTGTGCTCCTGAGGAAAATCGGTCTGAGGAACCGTGCGCACCGTCAGGGCGTCAGACGGCCTTACCGTAAGTGTGTCGGCAAGATCGAGCGCGATCATCACGGTATCGACCAAGTGATATCCGCGTGCATCCTTTTGCGCGTGAACACCCAGGTAGAGGTTAATTTTTGCGGGGGCGGAAATGGTCAGAGCGTCATCCGTCGAGCACGTGGCCGCACGCGACCCGTCCGCCGAAGAGACCCTGCTCATCTAGTCTTGCTCGAGCTCGGTGTTGAGCGGCGTGAATATATACTCGCCGGTCTCGGGGTCGAACAGCTCGACCGTTCCCGTGAGGACATCGACGTACTGATACGACTGGCGCGACTTGCGGCCGCGACGCTCTTCAACCTCAACGATGAAAACGGCGGGGTGAACGGTTTTGATAACGCCCATGCGCTCGATGACGCGTGTGCGGCCCATATTGGCCTTAACCTTGATGCGCTCACCGACCAGAGTGGTCAGCTTTTCCTGAATCTCAGCTACGTGGTTAACTTCCAGCTCTTCCATGCCATTTGCCTCCTGCAGGGAGCATCGACAGCGATCCCCAATGTACGTGAACTGCGCTAGTGTAGCAGGCTCACTACGCTATTGTCTGAGGTCTGAGCTGAATCACATCATATTTCGATATGGGGCGCGCTGCGTGCGGGTACACGCAAGCACAACGTTTACAACTCGTCGGTATCCAGCACGATGGTGAAGGGGCCGTCGTTAATAAGTTCTACCTGCATGTATGCGCCGAAGCGCCCCGTGGAAACATGCTCCACATCCTGACGAACAAGGCTCACGAAATACTCGTAGAGCTCGGTGGCGTGATCGGGAGCGGCAGCGTCGACAAACGACGGGCGACGACCCTTTTTGCAGTTCGCGTACAGCGTGAACTGGGAGACCACCAAGACCTCACCCTTGATGTCGTCGAGCGAGAGATTGGTCTTGCCGTCCTCGTCTTCGTTGATGCGCAGCGCGTGGAGTTTCGACCAAAGTTTATCCGCCTCGGCACGCGTGTCGTCATGACCAACACCGAGCAAGATGAGGTAGCCCGCGCCGATGGCGCCCGCAATCTCGTTGTCGATAGTCACGCTCGCGCGCGAAACGCGCTGGACAACCGCGCGCATACTAGCGGTCCTCGTCGGCGCTCACCGGGGTGTCTTGCACAGGAACGCCAGCATGAGCAAAGACATCCGCGATCTCATGAAGTTGCGACGCAAGGTCCTGGAGTGCGTGGAAGCGGTGACTGATGGCGTTTTTCTCCTCGGGTGTGAGCTCGGCCATGGTCTTGCCCGGCGTGTCAACAGGAAGGAACAGCGGGTCGTAACCGAAGCCGAACTCGCCACGACCCTCATGTCCAATCACGCCTTCGCATGCACCCGTACCAGTGAAAACGAAGCCGTCCGCGTTGATGAGCGCAACCACGCTCATGAAGCGCGCCGTGCGATCTGCATCGGTAACGTCCGCCATCTCATGCAACAGCTTTTCATTGTTGGCGGCGTCATTGCCATGCTCGCCCGCATAGCGCGCGGAATAGACACCCGGCGCCCCGCCAAGGGAATCGACCACGAGACCGGAGTCGTCGGCAATTGCGGGTAGGCCCGTTGCCTCGACGGCCGCCTGAGCTTTGATAAGCGCGTTGTCGCGGAACGTTTCGCCGTTTTCTTCGGGATCCTCAAAGTCTCCGAGCTGGCCCAAGGCGACAAAACGAACCTCCGGCAAAACGGAGCCCAAAATCGTCTGAATCTCGGTGAGCTTATGGGCGTTGCCGGTCGCTACCACGATGGTGTTTTGCGGGTTCAGCGTATTGATGTCGATCTTTTCGAGTGCCATTGCGCGCTCCCCATTCCTCAAAGTTGTCCGCTCGTAATCAAAAGCTGCTTGCTGTCAATTCCTCAGACTGCCTGCCGCTTCATTCAAAAGGTTTCTCGCCTCTAGCTCAAAAGGCTGCTCGCCCCTAATCCCTAAACGCCGTCACTTCGTTTTGCAGGGCGATGAGCTGCGCAATACCCGCGTCGCCCAGGTCAAGCAAGCGGCCCAAGCGCTCACGACTGAACGGCGTGCGCTCGCCCGTCCCTTGAAGCTCGATGATCTCACCCGTATCGGTCGCCACAAGGTTCATGTCAACCTCGGCGTGGCTATCCTCAACGTAATCGAGATCGAGCAGCTCGCAACCATCAACAAGGCCCATGGACACCGCCGCGACCTGGCCGGTGAGGGGCAGGCGCGCGATCTTGCCCGCCTCGACCCACTTCATAAGCGCGTCGTGCAAAGCGACCCAAGCGCCCGTGATGCTCGCCGTACGCGTGCCGCCGTCGGCCTGCAACACGTCGCAATCCACGGTGACGGTGTACTCACCCAGGGCTTTCATGTTCACCACCGTGCGCAGGCTGCGGCCGATGAGGCGCTCAATCTCCATGGAGCGACCCTTGCGGCTTCCGGTTTCGCGCTTCGTGCGACGGTTGGTCGACGCCGGCAGCATCGCATACTCCGCCGTCACCCAGCCGGCATGACTCGCCTTGCGCCAACCCGGCACGCCTTCCTCAATGGTGGCGGCGCACAGCACTTTGGTGTCGCCGAACTCCACCAGGCACGAACCCAACGCGTTCTTCATGACCTCGCGCGTTAGATTGACCGGGCGCATCTCGTTGGCAGCGCGTCCATTCGCGCGGTTTATCTCCATGTATTCCATAGGTGTCCTCTCCTACTCAATTGCGTGCCGTTCGTATTCCCACGAAAGCACACATGTAACCACAGCGATACCGGTGCACGTGCGCGCACCTGCAACGATGCACAGGCGCGGTAACCGATGCTCAGGCTCGATAACGATAGCGGCATGCGTGCGTGCATATGCGTTTACCGCTCATCGCTCGCCCTGCGCCACGGCACACCGCCCGGCTTGACCTTTCCCTAGCGCTCGGAAAGGTCGTCCAGGCTGACGTGCTCAATGGACTGCAGCGGCTGTCCAAAAATGAAGCTGCCCGCCGCGGCGAACTCGGCAATGTTATCCGAAGTCGTAGCGAAACGATGCATCGGCACGGTGTCGTCCGACGCGAGCAGTTCGCGGCGACGCAGGATGTCCTCAAGTTCACGGGTCGTTTCCTCTGCCGAGGAAACCACGCGGACATCCGGGCCCAAAGCATGGCGAATGGGACCTGCGAGCAAGGGGAAATGCGTACAACCCAGCACGACGGTATCCACCTGGACTCCTCCACTGATAAGCGGCGCGAGCGTGCGTTCGACCTCCATGCGATTTTCGGGCGTGTCGAAAACATCGCCGTTTTGCAACCAGCGTTCCTGCAGGTGCGCACCCGTAGCCAGCTCCTTTTCAACCATCTCAACAAAACTCGGCGCAGGACAGCCGTATACGTCCACGCCGGCATCCAGATCTTGGATGGCACGCGTGTAAGCACCGGAGCGCACCGTGAGACTCGTGGCGAGCACGCCCACTTTGCGCGTGCGCGTGGAGTTGATGGCGGCGCGGGCACCCGGCGCGATGACGCCGATAACCGGAACGGGCAGCATCTGCTGAGCGATGCGCAGACCCGCCGCGGTCGCCGTGTTGCAGGCGATAATCATGATCTTGATGTTGCGCGCAGAAAGCCAGCGACCGGCTTGCAGCACAAAGGAGCGCACTTCCTCCTCAGAGCGAACGCCGTAGGGACAGCGCTTGGTGTCGCCCAGGTAGTAGATGGACTCATGGGGCAGCGACGTGGCGATGCAACGGGCAACGGTCAGGCCGCCCAGTCCGGAATCAAATACACCGATGGGGCATTCGTTGTCGAGCATGCCGTGTCCCCTTTCAACCAGTACATCCCGTAAGTCCCCCGGCCAGCGCCCTTAGCCTTTAGCCGGCTGCTCAACCGACTCCTTTGTCGACCTTTCAATCGGTCATTCGGCCGGCGCCTTCGGCAAATGCCTCGCTGAACACCTCGGAAATCGGGCTTCAGCCAGCGCTTTCGTACACGCAGATTATGCCCGCGCCGCGAGCACCGCGCGAGCCATGTACATCCAGCCGTCCACGATCTTGCCGCGGGCGACATACACATTATCGTTACCTGCGATGAGCGCGGGCGCCGCAGGGTCCTTCAGCGCATTTTCCACGCATACGAACGTGCCCACATGCGGGGCCATGAGGAAATCCGATTCCGAATCGCCGATGGCAAGCGTTTGCGCGCGATCGATACCGCGCAGCTCGCAAAAACGCTCGATGCCCTTGCCCTTGTCCAGGCCCGAAGGCATGACGATGTACGGCCGCGCGGCGCCGATCTTGTCCAAGTCGAGCGTCGTGGGCATGGAGATATGCGTGAGGAATCCGTTGTTCGCCCACACCAAGCCCAACCCGGCTTCGTCGAGCATCGCTTGCGCCTCGGCATCGTCGACCTCGCCGCGCATGCCGATTGTGACCTCGCGGTGCTTGTAGCCGGTAGACATGTCGTTGTGGTATTCGATGCGCTCGGGCCAACGGTCGATGATTTGCTGGCACACGTCTGCACGCTCGATGACCTGGTGTGGCGTGAGACCACACGCCGGATCGTAAGGCATGTCGGCGGTGAAGTACTCCCATTTACCTGCCTTCAGATCGAGCATAAGCAGGCCGCCCATCTCGCCGATATAGGAATTGAAACCGAGAATGCGGGCGTCTTCCTGCAGCATCGCGCGATTGCGACCGGAGCAGGGAATGATCTCGATGCCCGCGCGTTTGAGCGCAACCACGGTTTCGAGCAGCTCGGTGCTGGGATTGCCCTCGTTATCGCTCAGGGCACAGGAACCGGGAGCCAGCATCGTGGCGTCGAGGTCGGTGAAAATGTACCGCACGTCGGCGAGCTGTTCGCGCAGCTCTCCGGTTGGATGTGCAGGCAAGACCGGACAGCCTGACAGGTCGAACTCTTCGCTCACAAGGGCTCCTTTCGCGGACGCGCCACGCGTATGGCGGATTGCATGCCATCCATCATACCGCGTTACGGTTTGCCAGCATAAAAGACCATGCAACCCGCAGCAACACGCACGCGAATATCTACCCCGAACGCCTTAGTATCACGCCTCCGACGTTTGAAACCAGACCATTGTTACATTCCCAAAATGAAACCAGACGGATGCTGCGTGTTTTTTGGTTGCGTACGTTTTGAACCAGATTGCCTATGGTTTTCTGCCCTTTGCAGCCTTTATTGCGCAGAGAATCATAGGTAACGCTATGAGACCGCAGTTGACGGCATGAAAAACCCAAATCCCGGAAGAGGGGTTTGGATCGCATTGCGATGGTGGGCGATGAGGGATTCCGGGGCTTGTGGGCAAGCCCCGACGCGCTGCGGCGCCTGCCGGCGCCTCGCGAGCTCCACTGGGCAACGCTTGCGCGTTGCCGCAGCTCCGCGCCCTCGCGGGTTCGAATCCATGAAAGATTGCCGTTGCCTATGGATTTCTTCCTTTTGAAGCTCTGAAAGTGCAGGAAATCACAGGCAACGGGAGAACGGCACGAAAAAGCCCGGTCACCGAAGTGGCCGGGCCAATCAAAACCAACGGGTGGGCGATGAGGGATTCGAACCCCCAGCCTTGTGCGTGTAAAGCACCTGCGCTAACCGTTGCGCCAATCGCCCGTGAGGGTACAGTATAACCGATTGCACCGCAGCGGCAAGCACAAATGTCCCGTTCCCGGAGGTATCCCATGCGCAGCAAAACCTCATTTGACCAGCAGGCACCATCGGTCCCGCGGGACTTCGACGTCTTGGTTGTCGGCACGGGCATCGCGGGCATTGTCGCCGCCATTGAGGCAGCACAAACGGGCGCACGAGTCGCAATCGCCTGCAGTGGCAACCTGTTTGGAGGCTCCAGTTTCTACCCTGGTACCTGGGGACTCGGCCTTATCGGACCCCAAAACGAGGCAGACGAGGATGACCTTATCGAGACAATCCTCTCCATTGGCGGAGGCGTCGCGAACCCGGATCTCGTTCAATCGTTTGTGCGAGGAATCCTGCCATCCATTGCCTGGCTTGAAAACGAGCTGGGCGTCCAACTAAAGCGCCCGAGCGATGAGCATGCCAGCGACAGCACCTATATCCCCTGCTTCGACCACAAACTGCGCCTGTGGCGCGGAATCGAACGCGACGTTTTTGTGTCCGCTGCACAGCGCGAAATCGAACGGTTAGACATTGCGGTTTTTGAGCAATGCGAGCTTGCGCAACTGGTTAAAAACGACTGCCAAGCAGTTGCGGAAGAAGCGCCTGCGGAAGAACCGGTTACGGGAGCCATCCTTTACCAGCAAAAACGCGATTCCTTCGTCCAAATCAATGCCATGGCGTCCATCCTCGCTGCAGGAGGAACGAGCGGTATCTTCGCCCGAAAGCTCACTTCAAATGACGTGTTGAGCTCCGTCCATGGCATTGCGCTCGACGCGGGCTGCACACTCACCAACATCGAGTTTATGCAGATGATGCCCGGATTGGTCGCTCCGGCATACGGCGTGGTTTTCAACGAGAAAACGTTCCGCTACGTGCGCTTTCGTGAAGACGCGAAGACGCCTTCCCACGGCGACGCATCCCCAGCCGAATGTAATCCCAGCTCCACCCAACGCGTGCCCGCAGATATTCTTCCCTGCAATCCCCAAGATCTCGAAAACCTGTTGGAAGCACGTTCCGGTCACGGTCCCTTTACCGCTCGTTTGAGAGATGAAACAGTAGATTTGGCTATCGACGCCGCAGGCAACGAGGGGCTCTCCCTGTCCTATGCCTTCCCCCAGCATGACATTCCGGAATTTGTGCAAGCCTTTGCCCAATGGCTCAAAGGCACGTATGGAATCGATCCTAGCGACACCCTGCATGTTGCGATGTTCGCCCATGCGTCGAACGGCGGCATCCGCATCGACGTGAACACCGCGACGGGCGTCCCGGGGCTTTTTGCTTGTGGCGAGCTCACAGGCGGCATGCACGGTGCCGACCGCTTGGGCGGTTTGTCGAGCGCCAACGGTCTGGTGTTTGGTAGACGAGCAGGAGCGAATGCGGCTGAATATGCGCGGTTCCATGCGGGCAATAAGGCGGCGATGCATGGGACCGATGTCAACTTGCCCGTTGCGACAATTCATCTACCTGCAGAAACTCCCGCATTTACCGATGTGCGTGCAAAGGAGCTCACCGCAAAGCTGCAAAATACCATGAGCACCTACGCCATGATCAACCGAACGGAAGCGGGACTCTCCGCCGCACTTGATGTGATCGGTACGTTGGAGCGTGAACTTTGTTGCGCGAAGGAAATGCGAACAAACGACGTGACCGAGCTGCGCTCGCAAGCTGGTAACGCTCCTGCACCGCAGGGGCAGGCCGACAACGCTCCCGCACCGCAGGGGCAGACCGACAACACGCCCGTGCCCCAGAGGCAGGTCGACGACACGCCCTCACCGCACCCGCAAACCCGCAGCATACGCGCACCACGCGAACTCATGAACGGCATCCGTCTGCGTTCCCAGCTTGCCCTTGCACGCTCCATGCTCGAGGCAATGCAAACACGGAAAGAAAGCTTGGGCTCGCATTATCGCGCGGACTACCCGCCCGACAGGTCGTGCCCGCAGGGCCGTTGAGTTTCCCACCCAAACCGCACCGCTCGTCCGTCATCAAGACGTGCCCCAAAGCGCACAGAAAGTCGACCTCATCCGCGAAAACATCCGCGCGCGGTATACTGTCTCTTTACTTTTGACCCGAAAGGAGGACCGCATGGCATTTGACCCCAGACAAGAAGATTGCCTGCGGCTCGTCCTCTCCGCCATGAAGCGCGACCGCATCTATCCGCTTAACGACGCAGCGTACATCGAGCGCACCATGCTCGCCTATCAAAACGACCCCGCGTCGCTCATCAAAACCGACCGAGACCGCTCGTTTCATCTGGTGTGCCTCGCAACGGAACTCATCGACTATCAAATGCCCTTCCTTGCCAGCGAAGATGAGATCAACAAGCTCATCGAGCGCGTGGAACGCTACCTAACCGAAGCGGTGCGCATCGACGAACATAACTGGGACGCCAAGCGCATGCTCTTCACTGTGCAGTCCCAATCCGATGACGAGCTGGTGACGTATCTGCTCGACAACCGTGCAGACGTTGCCGCCGAGGCAAAGCGCCTTATCGACGAGGCGGACGACCCGTATGCGCGCGAATTCGCCAACGACCTCGGGCAGCACCCCTACCAGCGCTGGCTTGCTTCCCTCGCATCTCGTCAGTTCATCGCAGGCCAATATCGTTGCGCGCTTGCCACCGTTGAGGAATGTCTCGCCATCGCTCCGCTCGACTGGGCGGGTGCGCGCCACACCGGTATGCTCGCTCTTGCCAAGCTTGAGGTCGACCGCGCCGAGCTCCAGGAATTCCGCACTCGCCATGCGTTGGCGTACCAGGGGCTCGTCCCCTTTGCGGCAAACCAGCCCAATGCACAGGCGGACTCGCAGCCCCTCGATCCGTGGAGCCTCATCGCCGAGATGAGCCTCGCGTATCGTGCCTTCGATTACGAGGGCGCCACCGAAACGCTCCGCGAAATCCTACGTCTCTTCCTGCACGCTCCCCAAACGCTGTTTGTTCAGGCGGAGTTCCCTGAAGGGATGTTCTCCCGCGTGCACATCATGCCCGGCAGCGACGACGAACTCGTGGTGGCGCTTTCGGAAGCAACGCCGCTGCTCCAAGAGGGAATGGGCACGCCCGACTCAGCGAGCTTTGCGCTTTGGATCGCCGAGCACGAGCTGGTTCAGGCGGCGCTGAGCGAACAGGACCTCCAAATGCTCGAGCAAATGGGCGGCATGGCGACGGGCGGAGGTGCGTAATGGACCCTTCGCAGTATGTCCCAGCGTATTTGGAGCACTGTTACCTGCGGGAACACGCCGATCTTACCGACGCGGCACGCGCGTTGGTGCACGACCAGATTTCCCTTGATGCAGAGCGTTATGCCACCACACCCCATGCCCAGGCGCTCGTTTCGTACATGCGCGTGCATGCTGCGCTCATGAGCGGGCTTTTTCGCATGGAGGAGCTGCCCGATGACGAGTTTGAGCGCGAGCGTATCAAGCTGTTCAGTCAGACGCGCAAGCAGCTCCACGCTATCGTTCAACAGGACGAACGCTGCATTGACGCGCAGCTGGTGAGCATTCAGCTTGCGGATGTTCCGCTGGACGCCTGCTTGAGCGACATGCTTCAGCTCGAGCAGCGCACGCGCACGTATTTGCTGGAGACCCGTCCGGGTTTTGATCCCGAGGTTGACGGGCTGTGGCGCGTGGATGCAGCGGACGAGCAGGATGGTGCGGGCAGCCAGGACGTAGCATCTGAGCTGGACACCCTCGATTCTGCTACATGCACCATGTGCGACCCGGATGTGATCGGCTGGCTTCACACAGTTGAGGCCCTGGCGCAGGGCTGCATCTTCACCGCTCGCTATCGTGCGGCGGCCCAGTATGCCCGCATGGTCATGCGCGCAAAGGGCTATCCCAATCTCGCTGTGGGAACGCTGCTGCTCGCACTTGCGCGCCTTGAGGATGAGGACGCGTTTTTCGAAGCCGCGCGCGAGGCGGGCGAAGGCACCGAGGATCTTCCCTGGTTTTTGCTCGGGCGCACGTTGCTGCTCTACAAGCTCGGCCAAAAGCGCAGCGCTCGACGTGCCCTGCGCGACTTTGCGAACCGTTGTGACGGCGGGGCGTTTTTCCTGCTCAACCCCACATTTCACAATCCGTATCTGCCGGTTCGCCCCGCTGTGGGCGAAGCGTGGGAGCTCACGCATCAAGCCGTGTGGGAGGCCGACGGCATCATTTCCGACACGCCCGATTTCGCCGCATGGGCAGAAGGCGTTGAGGGTATTCGCGAGATTTCCGAGGACTTCGCGCTGCGTCACGGGTTTTAGCGTCGGAAGCTGCATCTCAACGACTCTCCAACCATATGCCCGAACGTGACGCACGCCCAAGGTTTTGACCGCGTGAGCTGCTGCGGGTTTTAGTCATTTTCTGCTTCTACGGTCTTCTCGCAATGGACCATGGCGAACGGCGGAGTTTCTGCTATACTCTTCTCCGCCGTGTCCCCATCGTCTAGCGGCCAAGGACGCCACCCTTTCAAGGTGGATATCACGGGTTCGAATCCCGTTGGGGGCACCACTTGAGTTTGAAGCCCGGTTTCCCTCGCGAAGCCGGGCTTTTTCTATCCCGTGCCGGGATTCGGACCTTCCGGTACGTGAGCCGCCAGCGCTCACGTACCGGCAAGATTAAAACCGTTCCCATTCTCCAAATAAAACAAAGGCATGAAATTCAGTTGGTTATTATCTGTTGGTCACGCAAGTTGCAACCAGGCGCTCCTGCAGAGTTGTACACTCGCAAGGTACGTTTTGCGGCACTGTGATGGAAAGGAATCCCGCAATGGCACAGGAACTCGTGTATTCCGGCAAAACCAAGGACGTCTTCGCCCTTGAGAACGGTAACTACCTGCTCAAATTCAAGGATGACTGCACCGGCAAAGACGGCGTCTTCGATCCGGGCGAGAACTCCGTGGGCCTGACCATCGAAGGTGTGGGCGACGTCAACCTTCGCATGTCCATCTATTTCTTCGAGAAGATCAACGCTGCCGGCATCAAGACCCATTACGTGTCCGCCAACCTCGACGACACCACCATGGAGGTCCTGCCCGCCACCGTCTTCGGCAGGGGCCTCGAGGTCATCTGCCGCAACAAGGCCGTGGGTTCCTTCTATCGTCGCTATAAGCAGTACTGCAACGAGGGCGACGACCTGCCGTCTTACGTCGAGACCACCTTCAAGAACGATGAGCTGGGCGACCCGCTGGTCACCAAGGACGGTCTCGTTGACCTGGGCATTATGACCGCCGAGCAGTACGACTCCCTCAAGGACATGACCCAGAAGATCACCAAGATCGTCGCCGACGACCTGGCCGAGAAGGGCCTCGTGCTTTACGACATCAAGTTCGAGTTCGGCTACGACGCCGACGGCAACGTCATCCTCATCGACGAAATCGCTTCTGGCAATATGCGCGTCTACAAGGACGGCGAGTACATCGAGCCGATGACCCTCTCCGAGCTGTTCTTCGCGTAATCAAACACGCTTGAAGCGGATTTGACCGCGGCCCAAACGCTTTGAAGTTAAGGCGTTCGTCTTACAGCACTTATGTGCTCGGACGAACGCCTTTTTCTTTGCGAAAAGTGTCTTTGTGCGACATGTAAACAACTTGAAAAGTAACTTGATATAGGTTTTTCTTCCAGCGGGGCGAATTATGGCAAAAAATGCCAGATTGTAAGGTCCGACGTAACCCGCGAGGGCATAACGAGTTAATCCACTCCGCGCTCAACTGGGATTTCTTAGTTGAAAACGCCGTTGCGATGCCCTCGATGCCCAAAAAGCGACTGCCGTGCGCTTCTCAGACCTTACAATCTGGCAAAAATTGCCATTGGAACCGTCATTTTTCAAAAAAAGACCCTGCATCCTCGCGAAGGAGTGCTTTTCGACGGTCTTTTCGATTGCCAGACGTATCACAAGGTGCGTGTAGCCGCTACTCCTCAACCGAAAGGTAGCGCTCACCGGTGTCGGGGAGAATCGCGACGATGGTCTTCCCTGCAAACTCGGGGCGCTGAGCAAGCTGCAGCGCTGCCGCAACAGCTGCACCAGCAGAAATGCCCACAAGCAAACCGGCCTTCCGCGACAAATCCCGCTTGACGTCCATCGCATCGCTCGACGCAATGGGCAGAACCTCATCCACAACCGATGCGTCATAGTTGCGTGGGACAAATCCCGCGCCGATACCCTGAATTCCATGGGCGCCCGGCTCACCGCCCGAGAGCACCGCACTCTCCGCGGGTTCCACCGCCACCACGTAGACCTCGGGTTTTTGCTCTTTGAGGTACTTTGCCGTGCCGGAAATCGTTCCACCCGTACCTGCGCCGGCAACCAGCACGTCAACAGTGTCTTCGGTATCGTTCCAAATCTCGGGACCGGTGCTCTCGTAATGTGCCTGCGGATTTGCCGGATTATCGAACTGCCCCGCGATAATCGAACCCGGAATGCTTTTGTGCAGCTCCTCCGCTTTGGCAATAGAGCCACTCATACCCTCAGCGCCCGGAGTAAGCACAATTTCCGCCCCATATGCGGCGGCGAGCTTGCGTCGCTCAATGGACATGGTATCCGGCATGGTGAGAATGAGTTTATAGCCGCGCTGCGCCGCGATCATGGCCAAGCCAACTCCGGTGTTTCCGCTGGTAGGCTCAATGATGGTACCTCCCGGGGCAAGGCTTCCCGAAGTCTCGGCAGCATCGAGGATGGCGAGGGCAACGCGGTCTTTAATCGATCCACCGGGGTTGGTTGCCTCGTATTTGCCCAAGATGATTGCGTTGTTGCAAGCGTCAGCGGCGTGCACATCTTCGCAAGCATCTGAGCCGACAGACGGCTCGCAGTCATTCTGCAAGGCCGACAAATCAATCAGCGGCGTAGAGCCAATCAGATCTTCAATCCTGTGAGCAACGCGCATGGCGCACCTCCTGTTACCGCTCCAACAATCTGGCTACTCCCCCGGCAGCTTGCACACGTCAACCCACGTGCTGCCCGGCGTTGCCTGTTCGAGCTCCTCGAGCGTGAGCCGAACAGCGCTGTTCGCACTGCCGCACGCGGGGTACATCACCTCAAAGCGGCGCATCGACGTGTCGAGATACACGTCGCAACCCTCGTTTACGCCAAATGGGCAGACTCCACCAACGGCATGGCCGATGCGCTCTTCTGCTTCCTCGGCCTTGAGCATCTTGGGTTTGGTATGGAACACTGCCTTGAATTTGGGATTGGAAACACGCGCGTCGCCAGCACAAACAACGAGCACGACGCGGTCATCTACGGCAAATGAGAGTGTCTTTGCGATGTGTGCGGGCTCGCATCCAACGGCCTCAGCGGCAAGGTCGACCGTGGCACTCGACGTATCAAATTCCATGATGCGCTCGGTCAAACCGAAGCTCTCCAGGTGGTTTTTCGCTCGCGAAAATGACATCGTAAGCCCCCAGCATTCATTGGTTTCACGCAATAGTCCGTGCGTCTCAACGCGGCTGCGCACAGGCGAAATACGGCGTGTTATCTTGCAAGTTTGAGCATGAGTATACGGCGCTCGCCGAAGCTTGGGCAGAAGAAGGCTCCGTGTGTCTGAACCGTTACGCAATGGAACCCGTTGTGCCGTGCAAGCCCTACCACATCGTGCGAAGATGCTCTTGCTACGCAATGGTGACCTTTCGCGCCGCCCGACTCTAACGTATCGCGCGGAGACGCTCTTTCATTTCAGATGAGATGCGACGGCTTTCAATCGCCTTTTGAATCGCTTTGCGGCGGGTCCATTCGTCCAATAGCGCGTCGTCTCCCTTGCGCTCCAAATACGGAAGCGTTGCAGCTTCCTGCTTGGCCAGCGCCTCGGCAAAGTACCAGGCACGCATCATGTCCACGTAGTAGATGTCGTCATCCGTGGCGGGCACGTCCCGCGTACCGAGCGCACCACCCCCCGTGTAAGCGCTTGCCGCAGCACTCGCGCCATCCCGCCCGTCCGCTGGCATACGTGCGGCCGCAACCACATCAAGGAAGCACGACTCAAATCGCCCGTCCAAAAACAGACGCATGAGCACGCCGATACCGAAGCGGATGGTGTAGCAATGCCCCGAAGCAAGCCACGCATCCACCTGCTGCAACGTACAATCGGGGTCCTTTGCCAACACCTTTACCGACAGCTGGTCGCACGTGGCCCAATTGTCTACGTAAGGCAGAAAACGGTTGTAAAGCTTGAGAGCCTTGTCGTAGTCGCGCTCAAGCGCAATGACAAACGCGTGGACCTGATTCTCCTCAAACAGGCGATGCGGCAAGGCGCGCAAAAACGTTTGTGCGTCATCGCGACGAGCAAGATCCTTCGCGATAGCGCGCAAGGCTGGTGTGCGAACGCCGACCATCCGCTTGGGATCGACCGTGGGCGCAAGCTTTGCCATAAAGTCGCGGTACGCCGGATCAACCTGATCCGCAAGGCGACGGTCAACAAACTCGCAAGCAGAATCCTCGCCGAACCCTGGAAGCTCACGGCAGAGCACGTCTTCAAACAGCTCCGCGGCGGCCATCGCCAAAAGCGCATCTTTGCGAGCGCGCGGCAACTTTTTGAATAACGCCTCCGCACTCATGGCTCGCTGCTTGGAATAGAAGCGAGCCTGCACAATCAGACTCACGGGTGCATGCGACTTGGTGTACTTGGCGCCACGCCCCGACTGATGCGTCGCAAGGCGCGCGGAAACATCGGTGGTGTAGCCCGTGTACAGGCTGCCATCTGCGCATTTCAGCACGTACAGATAGTGTTCAAAAGGCGAAGCCATGACATCCGTCCTGCTAAAGCACCATTGCCAAAGTACCCGCGGTAATCAACAGGGCACCGACGACGGATTTCCACGTGAATTGCTCGTGCAAAAAGACGAACGCCAAGATAAGCGTAAACACAACGCTGAGCTTGTCGATTGGCACGACTTTTGACGCCTCACCCAGCTGCAGGGCTTTGTAATAGCAGAGCCAAGAAGCACCCGTCGCGAGTCCGGAAAGGATGAGAAATAGCCAGCTTTTTGGCGAAATGTCAGCGATTCCACCTTGAGCGCTGGTAATGAACACCATGCCCCATGCCATGAAAACGACAACGACGGTGCGAACGGCAGTCGCTAGGTTGGAATTCACGCCGTCAATGCCAACTTTGGCAAGAATGGACGTCAAAGCAGCAAACACTGCCGACAGCAATGCAAGTAGCAACCACATGTGGTTTCCCCTCGTAAACACGCTGGTTTTCGAAGCATCGAAATTCACGATCGCTCTCCCTCGAAAATCGCTTTCCCCGAATTTGTTGAGATCAGTTCCAGGCATTTTCTTGGCGTTTTTCTCAGCACTTCCAGTGTAGCCGTTATTTGACCGTGCCGTAGCGTTGCGAGATTTGCATGTGTAGGTGGGGTTCACGAGACTTGCCAGCGCACGTATACAGGAAGCATACAGGAAGCAAGTCCCATCCTGCCGCCTTCGTCGGGTTTTATACATTACCGGTGGGCCCTCGATGCGCAATGAGGCAGGGTTCTTGCATTGCCTCCCGCTTTTGCCGAGTACACCGGAAGACCGGCAAATAAAGCCGCTGGTAGAAGCGCCGTCGTTTTTCAAAAAGAGGCCGTCTGCTCCGGATTATGCCGATACGATGCAAAAACCCTGCTGAATTGTGCAAATCGCCTTCGGAAAGAGCGCCGAATCGCCTAAAACTCCCCTGTCAATTCATGTCGATGTGAAAAACTCCAGAGCGAGTGGGGACAGAAACCCATTGGGGCGTAGGGGCAGCACCTCAATCGAGGAAAGGCTATACAATGAGGACGTTCTAAGGGGGTAAATTGAGCTCGTATCAGTTTCATTGCACATGGGTCGATCTTGAGAAAAAACTTGAAGGCAGCCTTGAAAAAACGCTGGGCGAAGTTGATTCCAAGAACGTCTTTGCCCGCACGCTTGAAAACCCCAAGGTGACTGGAATCGCCGGCGATGTTATCGAGCAATCAGTAATTGGATACCCCGCAAACTCGAGCCAAGAACCCGATTTGGTAATCGACAACATTGAAACTGAGCTCAAGACAACCGGCCTACGAAAGTCCAAAAAAGGAAAGGGCTTTGAGGCAAAAGAGCCCATGTCCATCACTGCCGTCTCCTTAGACTCGATAGCTGGCGAAGAATTTGCAACCTCGAATTTCTGGCACAAGGCACAACGGCTGCTTATCGTCTATTACCTGTACGACTCGGAAAAAACCGTTCCCGCTGCAGGTTATGCCAACTTCCCCATCAAGGGCTATCAGCTCCATCAGTTCAGTGATGCGGAAATCGAAACTCTGAAATCCGACTGGACCCTGGTCAGAAACTTCATCAGAAAGATTCAAGAAGACTATCCCGACGAAAACGAACGCAAACAACACTATCCAAAACTATCGAGCGCCTTGCGAAAGAACTTGCTTCTCATTGATACCGCTCCGAAATACCCTCATCCACCTCGCTTTAGGCTCAAGCGCTCGGCCGTCACAACGATGGTAAAGAAAAACTTTGGTGATAATCTCACGCAACTTCCCAAGAGCTACACGAGCTACACCTCAATTGATTTTGAGCTGCATCAGATTGCTAAGAAATACCAAGGCAAAACGCTTGGCGAAATTGCTGACGAAATGGGCATTCCTTACGACCCGTGCAAGCAAAACAAGAATCTTGCTGAGCAATTTGTCACGAGGGCATTTGGCGCTGGCGGAAAGATGAGCTCTATTGAACTTTTCGCGTCAATTGGACTCAAACCAAAAACAATCACGCTTACAAAATCAGGTGCTCGCACAGAAGACATGAAGCTATTCACTATCGACTTCGAGGAGTTCGTCGATGACGCCCTATTCGACGAATCGCTCTTTTTCGAATACTTCAACAACAACCAGCTTTTGTGCATGGTATTCAATGAACCAAGCCATGGTGCTCCACTGACTGAAAATACCTTCCTTGGGTTTAAACGAATGGCATTTGATGATGAGTTCATCGACGCTCAAGTGTCACGCGTCTGGCACGCAATCAAGAGACTCATCGTGAATAACGAGCTCGTTGATGTTGTCTCGTATGACAAGGCTGGAAAACCAATTATTAACGGGACCGGCGTAATTAGAAGCGCGCCGAACTTTCCTAAATCTAGTGAAGGCGTTGTCTTCGTACGCGGAACAAGCAGCAATAGCACTCACAAGCCGGAATGCGTTAACGGCATCTCGATGTACAAACAGCAAATCTGGATTAAGGGCTCATACGCCGCTAAACGCATGGAAGAAGAGGATTGGATTTAGCAGTTTATTCATTGGCGGAAAATCGCATAAAAGGTATTGATCATTTATTGTCCTCATGAGAAAATACACTCTTGGTTCAATGAATGCGAAGGAGCACCCCTTGACCAAGAAGATAAGAGTTGCTGAGCTATTTGCGGGAGTAGGCGGTTTTCGTTTGGGTCTCGATGGGTTCCATGACCCTGACCATCCTGAATTCGACATGCCCTCCGCGGGCCCGTTCGAAACCATCTGGGCAAACCAATGGGAGCCCGACGGACGTGATAGCAAGCAGTTTGCATGGCGCTGCTACGAAGCTCATTTTGGTGCAGGTAGCTGCGTAAACGAAGACATCAATAAGGTTCTTGACGAATACGAGGCAGGAACGCGCGAGATTCCTGACTTCGAAATGCTCGTGGGCGGTTTCCCTTGTCAGGACTATTCCGTAGCCAAGCCGCTCTCAATGGCAGGTGGCATTGAAGGCAAGAAAGGTGTTCTTTGGTGGGACATCTATCGCATGATTAACTTCAAAAAGCCAAAATACATCCTGCTAGAGAACGTCGATCGACTTTTGAAAAGCCCTTCGAAGCAACGCGGGCGCGACTTCGCCATCATCCTCTCCTGTCTCTCCGAACAGGGGTACTCCGTAGAGTGGCGCGTCATCAATGCCGCTGAATACGGAATGCCGCAAAAACGGCGCCGCGTTTATATCTATGGAGAGCTCACGGATAAAACCTGGGATCTTAAAGCCAGGGTAAAAGAAGAAGGCGTCATGAGTGATGCCTTCCCTATCACTAGCTCAATTGAGCGTATTGCCACTGTTGACGTTTCTGATGACCCGTACGATGTCACCCAAAATTTCGCTGCCGACAGCCCAAAAACGAGCGTATGGCAAAACGCCGGTGCAATGCAAAACGGAATTGCCTTCACATGTAAGGTCAATCCCGCATACAGCGGACACGTAAAAACGCTTGAAGAGATTAGGGTTCCTGACGCAGAGGTTCCTGCGGAGTTCTTCATCAGCGATGCTGATATTCCAAAATGGGAAGAGCAGCGGGCGGCAAAGAAAATTGAACGCACTACGGCGGAAGGTTTCACGTACCTTTACAGCGAAGGCTCCATGCCTTGGCCCGATCCCATCGACAGTCCAGCGCGTACCATCCTCACAGGTGAAGGTGGCAAAGGCGCAAGCCGCATGAAGCATGCAATCCGTTCAGAAAGTGGAAGGATTCGAAGGCTGGTGCCCGATGAGCTGGACCAAATCCAAATGTTCCCCAAAGGTTGGACCGCGTCCGAAGGTGACAAAACCATGAGCGATGGACATAGGGCGTTTTGCATGGGTAATGCACTGGTAGTTGGCATTCCGCATGCCATCGGAAAGACAATCGCGAAGTTTGCGGAGAAATAGGACCCGCCTTTCACGCGGATACAACTTATTTGAAAACATGCACGACGGCGGCGAGTCCAATCAGAGAGTTCGTCGCCGTCGTGTTGTTTCAAACGGAACGGCAAACGCGAATATACAGATATGCGCTATCTGCAAAGCAAAATCAACCTAGGAAAATAAAGTCGCGAATGTACTTCGCAATGATCTCGAAAATCACAATCGCGATGAGCGCGAAAAGCGCACCCGAACACACCTTGAAAATAGAAGAAACAATGGGGTGTTTGCGGCCCAAGGCGTTTTCATCCCTAGCCTCATCTGCAGGAATGCCCTTTTCGAATGCAACGATTTCGCGGAAGGTCACCAGGTTGTTCTGATGCTTGAGCACCTCGGCCCAAACCGCCGCCGCAAATGCGCAAAGGAAAAAGACACCTGCAAGTATCAGCGAAATCGTCGAAGCAACGCTGATGTCGTCTTGAGTCATGGGGCCCACGTCGCGCACAACAATGGCAACGCCGCCCGAAACCAGCGCCGCAACGATAAAGCCGAGCATCGCCCAGCCAAGGCGCCCCAACGTGCGCGAATCGTTCCTGATCTTGTCCTCCATTGACACCACGTCTCCTTTCAGAAGTTCATCCACGGAGACGCCAAAGAGGTTCGAGAGCAACAACAAACTGCTGATATCGGGGTAGGTTTTGCCCGTTTCCCAATTCGAAATGGTTTGGCGCGACACGTAAATGCGCTGCGCCAGGTCTTCCTGAGAAAGCCCGATGCGTTGACGGTTCGCCTTGAGTTGCTCTGGAAACTCCATGATGCCTCCCTTCCAAAATGAGCATGGCGCATGTGGCATCACCGTACCACCGAATGTGTTTGACGGGCGCGTTTTTCGCTGCGGCGGGCGTGTCAAAAGTCTTTGACACGGGGAGGTTGGCTGCGCGGGTCGCCCGGAGACTACCGTTTGAGGGCAGTTACCTCCACAAAAGCGCAGCGTGCACATCCTGCTCGAGGAGCATGTCGCGAAGCTCGTTCAACTCGTCTTTGTAGTCGTCGGGATTGATTGACTCGTCGCGGTAGTCGAGCGTTTCGAGAACTTCCACGCGGAAGGCGTCCTCGCCGTGGGTTTTCCAAAGCTCCAGGAGGTGGCGATTGGGGTGATAGCCCGTATTGAGCTTGAATTTCACGCCGTTGGTGTCGGCGGGAATGTTGCGCGAGGCGAGCAGGAAGCGCTCACCCGTGGGCTCGCAGCAAAACGACAACACGCCCATGGGAGGCAGGGTGTTGCAAGCTTTTTCCTTCAGCTCCTTTTTGCGTTGTGTGTCCATTGCAGACCTTTCTGGTGGTGTCTGATACTTTTCACTTTTGTGCAATTGAAGACAGGTATCCAAGAGCACACTAGGTTTCGGTTCAACGAGTGAGAAATCCTATCTCGCTGCCTTATACGCGGTGGACCTTGCGGCACCTACCTTCTCCACGATGCCCTCGGTTTGAAGCTTAGAAAGGATACGTTCCAAAGTACGTCGGCTCATACCGGGATTGGCGTCCATAATCTCTCGTTTAGTCGCGGTGCCGATAAGCTTGTCGAAAAATGCCCTGACTGATTCCTCGTTACCAGACGGAACTGCCACAATGAAGAACCTGTCATTGAGCTCCTTGTAGCATGCCGTCACGACGCCCAGCATGTAGGTGACGAAGGGCACGTAGTCGTTTTTGCCCTCCCTCCAGCCGTTGGAACTTGCTGCCAAGGCCTCGTAATAGGTTTCTTTTGTACGCTCAATCTCCTTCTCAATGGAAACGTACTTTCCCACGTCATAGCCACTGCGGTACATGAGCAGCAGCGTCAATAGCCTGCTCATACGGCCGTTTCCGTCGTTGAAAGGATGGATACTCACAAAGTCGAAAACGAAAATAAGCGACACCAACAACGGATCATAGGTGCTTGCCTTGATTTGCACGGCGTACTCGGAGCAGATTTGTTCGACCGCCGACGGCGTTTCGACAGCAGAGGTCGGAACGAAGCGTGCCACCATTTTGCCATCATCGGTTCGCTCGGCGATTACGTTGTCCGAATCCTTCCATCTACCAGCAAAGCTGTCATCCGTGAAGCGATATAGGTCCCTGTGAAGTTGGAGGATTACGCTTGGAGTGGCTGGGATATCGTCATGGCTTTCGTGCACCATGTCCAACACGTAACGATAGCCGGTAATCTCCCTCTCGTCCCGATTCCTAGGTTCTACCTTGTCCAACATGAGCTCGCGCAGGCGCCTATCTGAGGTAGAAATATTCTCAATCCTGTTGGAGGCGCTGGTGCTCTGAATCTTTGCAACCTCAACCAAGGCGGCAAAGACCTCAGGGCTTGTCTCGGAGAATGAAGCTGTTTTGCCCTTGAGCTCTCGAATGTCGCCCAGAGCGGACACGACTTCTGGAACCATCAACTTGGCTAGAATGCTCTCGTAGTCGAACTGTGCCATAGAACCTTCGTCACCCTTCGTGTATCTTCGCCATTCCGCATATATCTTCGTCATACCAGCTCAATTTGTCGAGGATATTTTACTATTGGCGAGGATAGTTGTGGGCTGGGAGATACGTAAACGGGTGGACGCCTTATTCCAAATAGGTTGAAGGGCGTTTTTACAAGCCCGAGAAGACCTGTGCGCCAAAACAATTCAAGAGCAGTGCAAATACATATGTCCTTGGCCTGAACAGATAGCCGGGACGTTTGCGCGAAGACGAAGGGGCGGCAAGAACAGTTCATCGCGCAATATCGATCGAAGCGCACAAGACTAATTCTCCTCCTCTAGATTCACCTCTATTGCCTCGACCGTCTTGAGCTCTTCTTCGCTCACCTGCTCGCCTGTAGGTTCCTCGCCCGCAATAAAAAGCTTGATAGCGTTCTTGGCAATGACCATGGTGGCGGCGGCGTCAAAGCCGCCACCTATTACTCCACCTGCAAGTGGAATCATCTTGCCAAGGTTCACAACTCCGGACTGACCGAACTTGGTAAGCAGACGAAAGCCGACACGCTGGTTAATCTTTACAAGTGCCGTAGCGGGCATTTTCTTGAACGCCGCGTTGAGCGTCTTGACGCCAATTTGAATGCCTGCCTCCTTCGCCACATCCGAAATGGCTGTACCTGTAAGGCACATATATACGAAAGTTTGCACCTGATCACTACGGACATCGTAGCCGCCCATCTTCGCGATGGCAGCGACCATGCGCATCTGTACATAAAGAACGCTTCCCAAGTTGGCGGGAATGGCAACGGGCAGTGTGATGAGACCACCAAGACCAGTAATAAAACCGTCCGTACCGCATTTCAAGACCTGATACTTAGCGAGCGCTTTGGCCGCCTTCTCGCGTGTCGCATAGCGACCAAGATAGTCATCCGCCAATTCCTCAACTGGATGGCTGACCTTGGGTACGCCATCGATAGCCTTCTTGTATTTTTCGGACAGAATGCCAGCGGCCTTTTCACCCGTCATGTTCTCCGCGCTGCAGTTTGCAGTTGCTTCCGACATCATTTACCTTACCAAAAGCAGACACGTTAGTTTTTCAGACAGTATTACGCAGCAATCTTCTAAAGGCGTTCGATGCAAACCATATCGCAGTCGATTCGATAAGTTCGATTCTAGGAAAGCGATAGAATTCAGCAGCCAGAAAATGTATTTCCTTGCCTGAAAAATCGTCACATACTTTTCGATAAGTTCAAGCCATTACCGATTTCAACAAAACACCTGGTAATACCTAAAACAAATTCAGCATAGGGGCATAAAAGCCCATGCTGCACAAAGGCGGAACACTGGGTTCAATGCGAAAAATGGACACCCAGGAGGCCAGGTCTGCGATAGCGCTTAGAATAGGGGTAACATTTGTAATGCTGGAAAGAAACGGCTGGGCAAAACGTGGCAAGTTCAATAGAAGTAAACAAAAAGAAAGTCTGCGACTTCCTCGCCGAGGGCAAAGAGCATAAGTTCGTTGTTCCCGAATACCAAAGGCCCTATGAGTGGACCGAAGAGCAGGTGGACACGCTCTTCGACGACCTATGGGAGTTCTCGGCCAGCAATAAGGATGAGAACGAGGACTACTTCTTAGGATGCATTGTTTTCTACGAGAATAACGGAGAATATGAAATCATCGACGGCCAACAAAGGCTCACGTCGCTGTTCTTATTCCTCAGGGCGATTTACGGCTCTCTCGAAAAGGGTGAGGAGACTCCCGAGTCGAAAAACTTCATGTCAAAAATCGAGAAATCAATATGGCCTGAAGACGAAATGACTGGAAAGGTAATCAAAAGCCAAACGCTTCTTGAGTCCAGAGTCGTCGACTCCCAGTACGGCGATGTTCTGGCGGATATCCTCACCAGCGGACAGGCTCCAGAGGAACATGAAGACCACTATTCCGTGAACTTCAGAAGATTTCAAGAGCGGTTCCAGCAGGCTTCTGCCAAGAACAGCCTCTCGATTTACAGGTTCCTACTTGACGTCACAAAACACGTAATCATCTTTCCAATCCAGGCCGACACTCAGGAAACGGCGCTGAGAATTTTCTCCACTCTGAACGATCGCGGTCTTCCACTGTCCGATGCCGATATCTTCAAAGCGAAGATCTACGGCTTCCTGGAATCTGAGAAGCAGAAAGAAGGGTTCATCGAACAGTGGAAAGCACTTGACGAAAGAGCCAATGAATCGGAAGAGAGCATCCAGAAACTATTCCAATATTACATGTTCTACCTCAGGGCCAAAGATGGCGATACACAAACGACCACTCCGGGCGTGAGGCGATATTACGCTGAGAACAAATTCAGTAAGCTCAAAAACCCTAAAATAATGGAAGACCTCGATGCACTCATGGATGTGTGGGAGGTCGTAAACGCCCGCATGGAGTCAAACGATCTCCCTTGGACGAGTAATCCAGAAATTCGCAAGCAGCTCGACCTGCTGAACATGTACCCGAACGAGTTTTGGAAGTATCCAGTCGGCGTTTTCTATCTCACGCATAGGGACAAAGAGGATTTCGAGGGAAAGTTCCTACGCTTCCTGAGAAAATTCGCTTCAGAGATGATTGCGAAGTTCCTGAAGACTCCCACCGTCAGCACGGTCAAACCGGGCGTTATGAAGCTCAACACCGCAATATTGGAAAGCGATACACCCGGCTTCGAGTTTGGCGACGTCAATTGGCAAAGTCTGAGAGAGCAGGTTAAACTGCCCAACAAGCGCTCTTTTAGAATGCTTTTGGCCTTGTATGCTTACACCCAGCAGGATGATCTGCTTCCAGCGAAATGGGAAATCGAGCACATATTCCCGAAAAAATGGCAATCAAGCCATTTTCCCGAATACAGTGATTCTGTCGTCAACGAAAGAATCGAGCATCTAGGAAATAAGGTCCCATTCGAGAAGAAGCTCAACATCGTTGCAAGCAACGGATACTTCGAAAGGAAGCAGAAGGAATACGCAAAGTCTTCGATAGCCGCCACGAAAGCGCTGGCCAAAAAGAGCCCCGCCACTTGGGAACTCTCTGATATCGATGAGAGAGGCGTACGTGTAACCGACGTTATTATCGAAACGCTAAGGCAATGGGGCGCTGACTACGCGTCTGAGCAAGAAAACGTAACGCTTCAAATTTCGGAAGAAGACGCGGAGCTCGTCAAAGCGCTTAAAGAGAAGTACGGGGATTCGATACTCGGGTTATAAATCCGCATCGATAATCAACTGAAGCGACTCTTGGATTGTGTTTGATGAGCCGATGAGTTTGTCGCGGTGGCTATCCCGTGTCAAATCATGGCCGCCTCGCAAAGCAGGCGGTTTCCTCGCGTCGCATCACGAGTCCCGCAGGGTTGATGGCCCTTGAAATCAAAGCAGATTTGTAAATCGGCTCATGAAGGTCTAGCCTTCTTCATCCTCAATCTTCGGCAGTTTGGACAAGACCCACCTGTTAGAAGAGTTTCAGCCTTCGGCGACCACTCGTAACCGCATGTTTTGCACAGCACAAGAATAACGGTGCTGGAGCTCTTGTACTCTCCGAGTATCTCAATATCAGGGTGCTTTTCCGAAACTTCTCTGACGAACTGATCCTGAGTGCGTCTTAGGACGCCGGCACACTTTGGACACCCATGCCCGCGAAGCAGACTACTGGCAAACGGGCTCCATTCGTGCCCACACACCATGCACCTTACATTGACTCTTTTCGAATTGCCTTTATACCCGCCAACGTACTCTATGCTGGGATTTGATTCTTCCAGACGATCTTTGAACTCCGTCTCCGTCAGCTTTAGAGCACCTGCACACCGGGGACATCCCGAACCCCTGACTAAGGACTGCGCGATGGGTTTCCATTCGTGACCACATACTCGACACCGCACTAAAATCCGGTTCTTCTTATACGTATACCTGCCAACAACCTCGATATCAGGGTTTATCCCATGCAGTTCCTCGACGAATTCGTCATGGATCATCCTCTGTGATTTCGAGCTGGCAGAACTGAAAATTGCAGCGGTCTCCTGTGGACTGAAACAGCAGGTGATACCGTACTCCGACATTATGTCCGCCACGATACGCTCAAGGTCGCGCTCGTTGGAGCCGGCACTGACGACACCGTTAATCGTCAGACAATCCCGATCAAACGGGGGCTCCGCGCCATCTGGATAATCATCATAGATTGTGATTAATCGTATTCCAGCTTGGGCACAAAGGGATCTCTTATCAGCATCGCTATGCAGCTTGTCCTTGTGCCAGAACCACGACCCCGGCTCAAAAGCAAGAGACAAACTAGGAATGTAAATGTCCAGCTCTTTTCCTATTGCGCTCCTATCACGCGACAGAACCTTATCTTTCCCGAGAACCAACCTAAGAGATTCGAGAAAAAACTGCTCCATGTACGATGTGCCACTCCTAGCGCATACAGGACAGCCGGCACCTCGTAGCAAGTTGTTAGGAATCCCCATCCAATCATTCCCGCATTTTTTGCAATGTACTTTTACGGGTTTTGACGCAGTCGTGTAGGTTCCCTTCACAGCGATATTGGAATTTACCGCGCAAAGCTTACTCTCGAACTCACTTTTCGACATTCTCTGACGGGCAGAGGACTCTGTTTTCTTACACTCTGGACACCCATAACCCGCCGTTAAGCTGTAGGCACTTGGAGCCCACACATGACCGCACTTCAGGCACCTGACACGAATGCGGCTGCGTGCATTGGTGTAGTCTCCCAAGACTTCAACCGAGGGATTCACATCTGCAAGTCGGGACACAAACTCTTCCTGTGTAAGGGCAACGCGACCACTACATTTTGGACATCCGTAGCCGCTTATAAGACTCTGCGCGATGGGAGGCCACTCGTAGCCACACGTTCGGCATTTTGCTCTGATGCGCTTCTCGGATCCCTCGTATATCCCAACCACCTCGACGGTTGAATTCGTCGCAGCAACCTGCGCAACAAACTCCTCGTGGGTTTTCCTGTGCGCTGCCTCGCATGCACGGTGTCCGCATTTGGGGCATCCGTGTCCGCGATAGATATTCTCGGGTATTGGATCCCACTCATGCCCACATTTCCTGCATTTCACATGGACTTTCGTTCTTGAGTTTACATACGTTCCCAACACCTCGATATTAGGGTTGATTGCGTCGACATCAGCGACAAATTCATCTTGCGTCTTACGCCTTGACATCTTCCGTCTTCCCATCTTTTGCCGACATGCAAGAGTATATGCAACTCACTCGATCATCGCGTGTAGCTTGCTCGTGACAAAGGCCCATGGAAAAAACTGCCAGCACACAAATGGCCAATTTCGTGGATAGGCAACCCCTCCCCTTAAAACGAGCGAGAACCCCACCATCCCTCTTCTGCGATTTACTGTCTATATTCGAGCGGAATATCGTTTTCGTCCGTATACATTGCATTAAGCGACTCCGGACTGATAGCACCTCTGAACATTTCCACTTTATCGAATATCCTATCCGTCATTTCACCCGCCTCGCGATTTGGGAGCACGATTGCAAGCGCGTTGAGTAGATGGTCGAAACCATGCCCCTTCACCCGCGTGCAATACAAGCGCTCATCATGCGCGCATATGTTTCTAAACCCAACGAGAATGGTTATCACATTGAGTAGTTCCCTCGCGCCGATTCGCCTCCCATTTTCGTTGACTTCAGAAATGATTCGGCACGTTTGATTCTGGACGCCGCGCTTCTGCAATTGGTAAAAATGCGAGATGTTACCGAACATCAAATCATTCTGCAGCACCCATAACGGTATGCCACCATGCTTTTCTATGTAATGAATCTCATATTGTTTAGACCGATTGCTCAGCTTGTTCTTTTTGCGAAGTATTTCAATCAGCTTATTAAGGTTCTTATCGTGTTCGACCTTTTTATTTCCCTTGAACCCCGACGGAACAAGCATATCTTTCGAGCTGACATAATTTTCTTCGCAAAGGTAATCGAGCATTCCGCGGTGATTGTCACAAAACGCATACACGACTGCACTCTTTACGATTGTTTCTGCCGACATAATGTACGGCATTATGGATTGTCTAAGCTCCCTGTCGAATAGATACAGAACAAATATATCGTTGAACGACGTCCCCGGTTTGTAAACGTCCCCTTCCGACTTCTTCATAGCCTGATGGTCGAGAAACGAATCCTTGTAGCCGTTCACGACGGCATAGTAACTCTCCCGTTTGAGGATTGCCGACGTGTTTTCATCGGTCTTCACTCCTCTCGACTCGAGAATATGAACGAGCTCTTCTATAGTTTTGAAGTCTTTTGCCATTTCAGCCACCTTAAATCAAAAGGGCCGCTGCCGATTACCCGACAACGACCCTTTCTTTGTCCCCGATTCGACGTAGATTAGGGGGGACTGCATCACTGCTGTAACTATACCCCATAGACACGGCAGGACAACGAACTTTCACATTAACCCAGCAACCTCAGCCGCACCCATGGTTATTCGGAAATACTAAACGGTTCGATTGCTTTGAAAATCTTGGTCTTTGTCACATTACAACGGTTTTCGCTTGCCAGGCAAAGCTCTTCTGCGCTGTCGTTGCTCCGCACCGCCTCACATACTGTCTCCCTCGCAAACACAACGGAAAGAAGGTAATCATCGGAATAATTTCCAAACTTGTTTTCACGGAGAGCGTGAGCGGAACAGGCCACCTCTTCCATCGAAGGGCTGACATCAAACGTGCGAGCAGCGATGTACGCAACAAGATTGAATACGTACTGGGCATATTCCTCGCGCATAGACTTCTGAGTTTTTTCCTTTTCTTTAACCGTCCCATCTTTACGTACCAGTCGCTCCGTAGTTGGAAAAACAAAAGCCGGTGGTAGCGCTATATCAATGGAAACCATTCCGCTTTCGCAAGTAGAAGTACATTTAAGATTCTGCGAAAACGGCACGTCCAACCCCCTCAGCATCGCCTGAATCTCTGGATAGACATACTCTAGATCGCCATCGATTCGAGACCGCAGACGCTGTTTTTGCTCCTCGCACTCCTTGATAAATTGCTCGTTTGCAGAGCGCTCTCGCTCGCTCTCCGCTTCAAAAAACTCGTTGCGCTCCTGTTCCCAAGCGCTATACAACTCCTCGTAACGCTCCTCCGCATGCGCTTTTACATACTCGTCCTTGAGACGGTAGACTTTCCAAAATGCACGTTCCTTTACCGCATCATCCGCCTCGCGAGACAAGCACTCCTCTAGCGTCTCCAAACTAGGCGCCGATTTTAAAAAATCGCTCGGAACATACCGCTCTGGCTGAAGCGCATCGATCTCACGTTTGAGCGAATCAACCGTCGACAGCCCCGCAACGGAAAGCCAGAGTCCTTCCATGGCGGAAGAAGGATGCAGTTGACCCTCCCTCTCCTCGCGACTCGTCGACAAGGGTTTGGAATCAGGTTTGCGGGATATCGTTTCCACACCTTTCGTACGCGAGCTATTTTGAGGCGTTCTACCAGTCGATTTTGAGCGGCTCTTTTTCGCTGAACCCGAACCGATCTTGTCTCGCCGATATAGCCCCGTGCCGGGAATGGAAACGTTCCGATACACACCACGCTTGCCGATATTAAACGACAGGCCCTTCTTGCCCACCGTTGTACTGACCCCCGATTTCGACAGATTCAATCGAACGCCAGGAGCCACTTTGATTGATTTCCTCAGCCGCCATCCCATGACACTCACCCCATACGCAAAATGGCTGTCCGCCTTCGGTATAATATATCGGATTATTTAATCAGAATATATCGACTCGTATTAACGAGATGACATCAAAACGTTAACGGAGAAGCAATGGGGCTCATCAAAAAACAAAACAGACCCGAAGAGGCAAGTGAAAACACTGGCGGGAAGCTCACAGCGAATGAACTTGCACAAGCCTCCTATTGCCTCCCTTCTGGAAAGAAGTATTCAATCCCCTTGATACTTGCCGGAGCAGCTCTTTTCTTCGGAATGGCCGGAAGCGCCATGCCGTTCGTCGGCGCTCTTCTTGGAGTTGCGGCAATCATTGTGCGTCAAAAAGCCGGAATTGCACCATCTCGGCAAAAGGCGCCACGGGCAACTGTAGCGCTGGCGGTTGCCGGCATTGCTTTTTCTCTTCTACTTTCCTTTTACCAGCCCAAACCTGGTGTCATCACCGTACGCATTGATGCCCCCGAATGGCAAGAGTCCTATGGGGCGGTAACGGTTAACGTAAAGGGAACAACCGAAGAGGGAGAAAGTTTCCGCGATACGTTTAAAGTAACTCCGGGCTCAAAGCAGGTGCTTGACGATTACCCCGTAGGAACTTATACGTTTTCTGTCGACGCAAAGAATTTAGAGCAGGACGATGCGTTGTTCAAGGTCACCTCGAAAGACCTTACATGCAAACTGGAAAACGAAAAAGACGAAACGGTTGAAATTAGCCTTGCATTCGTACCCGAGGACGGAAAGCTGACGGTCAAATTCTCAGACGGAATTGATCAGCTGAAACATGTTGAAGCGTTCACCGTCAAAGTTGAAGGCAGCCTGAAGAGCGGCGAAGCATTCTCTGATTCTTTTACACTTGCCTACGGCTCGATGAAAGACCTGTCCTCGTATCAAAAGGGCGACTATACGTTCTCGGTTGAACCGAATAGTGTCACAGTAGACGATACGGTTTACTCCATCAGCAGCAAGTCGTGCTCGTTCAATAAACGAGACGACGCCAAAGTAACCCTTGACATCAAGGTTGACGAACAAGCAACACGAGAACTTGCCGAACAGCGTGCAGCCGAGGAAGAGGCGGCACGGGCTGCAGCTGAGGAATCACAAGCGCAGCCCCAGGAAACAACGGTTTACATTACGAATCAAGGCAGCAAATACCATAGAGCAGGATGCAGATACCTCAAGAGCTCTTGCATTGAGACAACACTCTCAAGCGCACTGGGCATGGGCTATGAACCCTGCAAGGTGTGCAACCCGCCAACGCAATGACGCTTGAGATGCCATTGCGTGCAAAATAGACAAATTGCTGCAGGTTTATGGGGGTATTTCTTGCAAGAAACGCGATTTATACCCCCATAACTGGCTAATTTCCCTACTCCCACTCGATATGCCATTTCGTATCACCAGTAGCTACGTGAATCACCTCATGCCGCTTCGCCTCAGGTGCTCCCTCTCACCGGCATGCGTTCGATACCCACTTGATGCCCGATTCCACGCCACCCGCCTGCTATCCGCCATAAGACCTTTCGCATGCCGTTATTCGAATCCGAACGCTCGCCCTTCCCCGATCAGCTCTGTCACGTTCTCGTGCACGATGCCGCTCCGCCTCTGAATAGGATCGTTGCGCGTGATGACAAATTTGGGCCAGTTATCTTTTATTTGTTCTAGTGGGCGGTACTCGCGATCCTCGGTCGCGCGGTCGTTCATTATGGTCATCGCCACCTGAATATAGGCATACTCCATTTCGGGCGACCGTACGATAAAGTCGCACTCGAACTTCCCGATGCGCCCCACGCTCACCTCGTAACCCAAGCTCCTCGCGTAGCTATACACGATATTCTCAAGCACCGGTCCATAATTGATGCGGTTGTCGGTATTGAGCGCGAAGTAGAAGCTTAAATCAGCGAGATAGTACTTCTGCTCGCCCCTCAAGGACTTGCGAGATTTCATATCGAAACGTTCGCATTTCCGGATAATCTTGGCGTCTTCGAGAATCTTGAGGTAGCGATTGAGCGTTTCGTGCATGCCATACGCCCCAAACTGGTGCCGCAGCGCCCCGCTGATGCCCGATAGCTATCCCGGCATCGATACCCAATCGGTACCCGCTCGGTGTCCAAGCCTGCAAATATCCTTATTGCAACGCCGCTATAACGACTGCAGGCCCAAAAGCCAGTGCGGGATATCCAGAATCTTTACCCCCTCGATGCTGTATGGCTCATGTCTTGTACGTGCCAAAATAATCTTCGGATAGCCATCCTTGATCGAGAGCAATGGCGCCATTTCGCGTTCAAGTGTTTTCTCCGATCCAACGTCATCGCTCACCTGGATGTAAACTTGGTCCGATCCCCTCCTCGCAACGAAGTCGACCTCCTTCTGGTAGAGCTTGCCAACGTAGATTTCCCATCCCCTGCGTTTCAACTCCAAATAGACTAGGTTTTCATACATCCTGCCCCAGTCCATATTCCTCGTTCCCAGTAAGGCATATCGCATGCCGCTGTCACACGCATAGTGCTTCGCCTGCGTCTGAAGGTATTTTTTGCCCCTTATGTCGTATCTCCTTGCCTCATAAAACAGGAAGGCATCCCTCAGGAACGACATGTATTTTCCGATGGTAACGTGGTTTGTTGGAGTTTTGCCCGCCTTGAGCGACTCTGCGATGTTATTCGGGGAGTTGAGGTTGCCTATGTTGTCCATCATGAACTCAGAAAGTCGCTCGAGGACCTGCGCATCGGCAACGGAGAACTTCTGGACCAAATCACGCGTCAATATCGTTCTGCAAATATCTCGAATGTAGCCATATGCTTCCTCATCGGTTTTATATGCATACGAACCGGATAGTCCTCCGCGTCTCACATAGCCGTCGAACGCATCGTCAACGGCACTCTCGACATTGAAAAACTGACAGTATTCCTCGAAGCTAAACGGTAGGACATGGACCTCCCGCTGCCTTCCTGTGAAAAGCGTAGCCAAATCGGAGCTTAAGAGGAAGGCGTTTGATCCGGTGAGGTAAATGTCCCACTCACCCCGTGCGTGCAGGCTGTTGACCGCCTTCTCGAAACCTGAACACAGCTGAACCTCATCGACAAAGAGACGGTTTTGCGCCCCGCCAACATGGCGGCCCCTTATGTACTCGTGCAGCCTGTGATATTCGAGAAGCGGTTCATTATCGAGGTCAAGGAGGTCGATATAGACGTTGTTCGACGTCGGGTCCTCCGCGAACAGCTCATCGCAAAGCATCTTTATGAGCACCGATTTACCGGAACGGCGAACTCCCGTTATCACCTTGATGTCGGGCGTTCCCACCATTGTTTTGAGACGACTAAGATAACGTTCACGTCGGACGAGCATCTCGGTTTTCCCTTCGCTTTCGAAATTTAAATTATTTTACACTTTCGAAAGCGATAGGAGAAGGGAGGCCCCAAAAGCAAACCAGGACCTTTTCTCCGGACCTAGTGGCGGAGATAGAAGGTGCTGAATCGCCAATGCGCACCGTAAATGCTGCCCATTTCCAGTCGACACGCCTGCTCGGCCTTCAGACTCGCAACAGCGCTGCCTACAAAGGGGTCATGGCGCTCGTATTTCGCGAGAACTGCCTCGACTTCGTTGACGGCGCAACAATGACCATGGTGAAGTCGATGGAAACCCCACCGGACATCCACCACATTTTCCCGCGCGCGTACTGCGAGAGGAAGGGGCTCGACCGGACGAAGTGGAACTCCATCGTGAACAAAACCCCACTCATCGCGCGCACGAACCGAGAAATCGGAGGCATCGCGCCCTCGAAGTACCTACCAAAGATAATGAAGGATGAGCAGGTCGACGGAGCAGAGCTTCGCAAGCGCGCGGAATCTCACCTCATCGACTACGATGCGCTTGCCAGTGATGATTTCGATACGTTCTTCCTTGATCGCGCGAGAAGGCTCCTCGATGCCATCGAGGAGGCAATGGGCAAGGAGGTGCCCGATCGGGCGTCTGACGAGACGGCAGCAGCGTTCGGGAGTAAGCTGTGCTGATTAATTCGCATACACTGCTAGCGCTAGATGTTCAGTGCTGAAACGTTCTCCTCATCCTGAGGATGAGGAATAGGAACGGCTCACGCATGCGGCAAGTTGTCGAGATTCATGGCCTGAGGGCCGACCCGTGCCACAGCATCTTAACGCAAGACCCACCCCGAGAAAGCAGAGGGCACTCGCCCCCCACATTGAATCAAGCCAGGTGGCGTCGCCGAGGAGAGACGCCGCCCAGCACGTTGGCAACTGGGAGACCAAGACTTTCAACTACGACCGAGGCGCCCGTCTGCTCGCAGACGTCGTGGACATCGAGAAGGCCAGCGTGCTCGACTGCTTCGTGGAAGCAGGAAGCAAGCTTCAACGCACGCAGGTGGTGCCCGAGACCGGTGACGCCATCAAAAACAACCCGGGAATTCCACCAACTCGGTATCACGGTCGATATTAAAAAGAGAACGCCCCACGCTAGCAAGGCGTTTCCGAAAATACTGTCTATTCCCACTCTTTCACGCTCGTTTGCCGCCGCGTCATTCCAGTTGACTCCAGTTGGCTCGTCGATTTTGACCGTCATACCGCCGAATCCCTCCGCGTGTCCTCGCGTAGGCGTTTGGGACAAACCCTGGGACAAATCCGCGAACTATTTCGAAACCGCAAGCCCACAGTTTCATTTTTGTCCCGGGGACAAAACGGGTTGGTTTTGAGGTCCGAAATCGCTCGAAAGGGATGCCAAAACGGCTGTTTTCCCTCTTTGGCGCCTGTTTGGCGAAGTGAATCGTAGCCAGTGGCTTTATCGTCTTGCGTTCCCGCAGGTCAGGAGGGATATGCAAGAGCGATGACTGAAAGAATCGTCGCAGGCGGCTTCGCGCATGCCCCTAATCACGCTTCGGCACAGCTCGATAAGGCTCCTTCGCTTCACTTCATGAACAGAGGAGCCCTCAGTGGATCGGAGCTCGAAAATCAACGATTCCCCAAGTCAGGTACTCCCATTTTCCTTTCTCCTTATCGAGCTCAGGATACTCGCTCAAAAACCTTTCAACGCCCCTTTCCATGCGCGCAAGCAGGGCAGTTAAGTTGATGTTGATCTTTATGCGGCAGTCGTTCTCAACCCCATCCGGCTCTGGTGAGCTGGTGGATCCGTATCCGACGACCAGCTGGCTGTCGTTGTCGAAGACCTGTATGCCGATCGAATGGAACGGCGAGTATTTTGCCCCCGCGCCGTCAACGACCGAAGATCCAGTATGGAGCACGGCGTTTCGCAGCTGGCAGAAATCGGATGCGGTGAAGTTGTCTTCCCGCATGAGCGCGTTCATCGTTCGCTCGATATGGTCTCGACTTTGCTTGCGAGATCTGTCGATGTCGTCAACCACAGGGGTGCCAGGAAACCCGAGATACCTCGTGCACCAATTTCGCTGTCCATCTCTATTGCTAGAGTCAATCAAGTTTGAACAAACATCTGGAATGGTAACTAGAACCGTAAGGCATGAGATTAGCAGCCCAGCATCGAACGCCAAGCGAGCCTCTCCGATGAGATTTCTCGGCGAGCGCTCAATGGTTCGCGGGGCGCCCTGGGGCGCGCCCGCGTCGTTTTCGGTATCAGGAAGCGACAGGTCAAGCTCCGAGTCCATCGGTTAACCCTCGATCTCTATACTCTCGCCGCCATCGTTCGGAACCAGCTTCACAGAGTAATTGAGCTGCGCCGCCGTTTGGCACAAGGTCTCCACTTTCATAGTCTACGACTTTAGGCGCTGGTCTAGCGCCTGCGGGGTGAGACCGAGATCAATGGCAAGGGAGCGTTGGGGACGGCCTTGTCCCTCGAGTATCGACTTGATGGCATCTGCGGATCTCATTGCTGTAACATCCCCTGATAGAAGGTCGACGGGAACATAAACTCGCGGTCTTTTTTCTTTTTGTCGTCATCGAAACGAACGGCAATTCTGTCGCTGCCGATTGAGACGACCTCACCGCAGCCGAAGCTCTTATGGAAAACCTGGGTTCCCTCCTCGATCTTGGAGAGGTCCGCTTCGGTGATGGCCGGCTCTTCGGAGCTCTAAAGCCTTGGGCTCGGACTTCTTCGGATAACCGGAGAGCCACCAGCCGGCCTTGAAGTTCGTTGCCTTGCCGCCTTCCGGCATGTAGGTGAACTGTGCGCCGTTTGCGGCAAGCTCGTTCATAACGGCGTCGAGCTCACTGCCGCCGATGGCCCAGAGGCTTCCGCCCTTGGGGCGGCGATCGACGATGCGGACGTTATGGGACTCGAGTACGCCGATGACCCAGTCCTTCTTGACGGGAGCCTCTCCAAGCATCGTTGCTTTCGCAGTCGACCTTGAAACGCTCGATGCCGACGGTTTGACCGAGGGTTTTACTGCAACAGCAGGCGACGGAGCTTCCGCCTTAGCGCCGTTGCCCAGAGCGGAGCCGTCGGGAGCCACCATCGACTCCTGTTGCTTCGCGTAGAGGTAGTCGTAATTGGACAGGGACGTGTCGTAGAGGCCGACCGGTCGTGGGGCGGTGCGGACTCCTAGTCGGACCTATTCGGTCCACCTATTTGTCCGCACTCCCCCATCGGAAAAGCCACCGTTATGGTCGTCACTTACGATTCAACGACCATCTCCTGTCATCTTTATGGCGATATAAAGTCTTATGTCATCATATAATTACGAAAACAGTGGGCTACCTAGAACGCCCTTACTATCACCACTCGAGTCATCGGAGACGTCATGGTATCTAACAACGACGCAAGACCCGACCTGCTCTACTCACAGGTAGAAAACAATCTCCGTCAGCAAATCATCTCTGGAGAGCTCGGCGTGGGCGAGAAGATTCCGACCGAGTTCGAGCTCTGCGAACGCTATTCGGTGAGCCGCATTACCGTCCGAAGAGCTGTCCAGAATCTCGTGGATGAAGGCCTGATCTACCGGCTTCGCGGAAAGGGCTCCTTTGTCTCCGTCCCCAAGCGAGTCATCCGAAAAGGATCGCCTAACAACTTTGGCTACCACGCCTTTTCCGATATTAGCGGCAAGAACCATAGACGGGTCCTGGAGCGGTCCTCCCTCGAAGCCACCCCTGCCCTCGCAAACGCGCTGGACATAAAGGTCGGCGATACCGTTCTGATGGCAAAGAGGCTCGTGTTCGAAGACTCCATCCCTATCGCGCTCGACTCCGTCTATGTCTCGGAAAGGTCTTTCCCGAGCTTTCTTGACGACCTAAGCGAGGATATGAGCCTCTATGGCCTCTTGTCGGAAAACTACGGCATACATCTGGGGGTCGAGGAGCTTGTCATAGACGTTTCAACCGCGCGTGAGGATGAGGCCAAGCTCCTCTCTTGCATCATCGGGTCGCCCATCTACGTGCTATCCAAGATAACCAAGGACAGCGAGGACAATCCCCTTCACTATTCAAAATCCCTGCTCAGGGGAGACAGAGCGTCGTTCCGCTTCGTGATTTCGCCGGAGGGAAAAATCCTTACCGAAGCATAAGCACATAAAAGAGGCCGCAAGCGGAGTTCGAGCTCCGCTTGCGGCTCTCAGCTTTCGTTTCTCGAGGAGGGACGTTACTTACTCTTGCGCGATCCTCCGCCCAAGGGCGTCAGTTGCCTTGAGAATGTCCACGACTTCCGCGTCGCAGAGTCTCACGGGGCTCGCACCCCAAGACTCGGCCTGCATTGCCGCCTGCGCAACCTTGCGAAGGTCGTCATCGCTGGGCGCAAGCGAGAGCTCCGAGAAGGTTGTCGGAACACCGCAGTCCCTGCAGAAGCGCGCCACTCGCTCGACTTCCTCACTCGGGTAGTCCTCGGCAATCATGAGGCTCAGCGTCGAGAAACCCACCCTCTCGCCATGCATGGATTTCTCGCCGTCGGGGAGCACCGTCATCGCGTTGCCCAGACCGTGGGCAAGAGAGCATCCGACATTCTCGAAACCAATGCCGCTCATGAGGATGTTTGCCTCAATCACGTTCTCAAGCGCCGGCGTAACAGTGCTCTGCTCACATGCCTTGACGGCAGCGCGACCATCCCTCTCGAGCGTTTCCATGCATGCGCGAGCAACCGCGCGACCCGCCGCAGTGCTAACCGCCTGCTCGCTTTGGCACCAAACGTAGTTGGCATGACCAGTCTTCCAGTTGGACTCGCCCTCATAGTAGGTCGAGAGGGCGTCTCCTATCCCCGCCGAGAGAAATCTCGTTGGGGCGTTTGCGATGACCCTGGAGTCCACCAGAACGAGATCGGGATTCTTCACATGGAGGACAATCTCGTTCATCTCCCCTTCATCGCTATAGAGGATGGACATGGCGCTCGTGGGAGCGTCCGTCGCCGCAATCGTCGGGCACACGACGAGCGCCGCGCCACTTTGAGCGGCAACCATTTTGGCCACGTCGATGACTTTCCCGCCACCTACGGCAACGATGACGTCAAACTCACCCCCAGCTTCGTTGACAAGCCTTGATATGCTCTTGCGGCTTATCTCGCCCTCAAATGTCAGGGTCCGATACGTGCATCCATCCAAAGAGGGGTAGGCACCATAGAGCCCCTCCCCCAGCATCTGGCACACGAAGCTGTCCACAAGGAACAGGTGGTTTTTGCCAAACATCGACGCATACCGGCCCACTCGCCCAATAACATCAACGCCCTGCAGATAGTGGCCAACAGAACACCAAGCTCTCATTTCGCGCCCCTTTCTTCTGGCCCGGTTACCAGGCCTGCGGCTTGCTCCCAGCCGAACGGCCCCACCGTCTCCGGCGGGGCCGTTCATATCCCTTGCTTGACGGCGGAAATCCTAAGCGACCATGTCGACGATGCGGACGCCCTCGCCGAACAGGCCTTCCCAATCAGACTTGAAGGTCTTAAGCGTGCCCTCGGTCATGGGGTGGACCGCCAGGGCCTCAAGCATCTCAAGGTCAACGGTGACGTTATCGGCACCGGCCTCGATGGCCTCTTGGAGTGAGAGCGGAGTCTTGAGGGAGGCCGCGCTGACCACGCAGTCGATGTTGTGGGCAACGAAGGCCTGCTTGATGCGGCGCACGACCTCGATGCCGTCACCGCCGTTCTTGTCGAGCCTGCTCACGTAGACGGCAACGTATGAGGCGCCCGCCATGGCCGCGAGCATCGCCTGGTTGAAGGTGTAGACGGCAGTGCAAGAGGTGGCAATGCCGGCATTCTTGAGCTCGCGAATTGCCTTGAAACCCTCCGGACATGCCGGAATCTTCACAAAGGTGTTGCCTGGAACAGCCTTGACCATTGCCTTGGCGTCCTCCACGAGCTCCTCTGCAGTGTCTCCCATGGCCTCAAGGAAGAAAGGAGTTTCCTCACCGATGACGCCACGGATGTCCAGCGCATTCTGCACGAAGGACTTGCCGGTACCCTTGAGGCAGTTGACGGCAATGGAGGGGTTCATGCTGAAGCAGTTAACGGGATAGATGCTACTGGCGGTCTTCACCATTTCAAAGTCGCCGGTATCGAGACAAAATTCAAGCACTAGATTCTCCTAACCGAGGATTCCGACGGCCCCAAGCGCGACGCCAAGGACCATGATTGCGATGATCTGCACGAGGACGTTCACGCCCTTCTTGTTGAGGGCATACAGGATGCCGAACGCCGCCACCGGAAGGAGCTTCGGGAAGATAGAGTCGAGCGTGTCCTGAAGCGAGAACGCGGTGCCGCTGATATCAAAGGCGATGGGAGTCGTGATGGCGACGTTCGTCGCAATCATGCCGCCTATGACCATGAGACCGACGATGGAGAGCGCGCAAGTAAGCTTCTGCATGGTGCCGGGATCGGAAACCTTGGAGATGATATTCTCGCCCAGGCCGTAGCCATATTTCACGCCAAGGCAGCGCAGAGCAATGTTGACCGCGTTGAAGATAAGCAGAAACAGAAGCGGGCCGAAGGGAGAACCCGCCATGCACAGACCGCCCGCAATGCCGGTGGCGATGATGCGCAGGGTGCCGCCGATGAGGGAGTCGCCGATGCCCGCAAGGGGTCCCATGAGGGCGACCTTCATGGAGCTGATAGAGGAGGTGTCGAACTCCTCGTTGTTGGCGTTCTCCTCCTCCATGGCACAGACGATACCGCCGATGAGGGGTTGCATGGTCGTGTGGCAGTTGTAGAACTCGAGGTGACGCTGGTAGGCGGCAATCCTGTCCTCGGGCCGGTCATAGAGCTTCTTGATCGCAGGGATCATCGACCAGCAGAAGGCCATGTGCTGCTGGCGCTCGAAGTGCCATGCGTGAGACGTCGAGAAGGACCTGAGGAAGAGGCTCCGGAGTTCCTTCTTGCCAAGCTTCTTCGTTGCATCGCTAGAACTCATTGTCGTCCTCGCCTTCCGTCATAAAAACCGAGCCCTGGCTGGGCATAAAGATGTGTGCCATAAAGAGAATCCCGACTATCACAACCGCGAAACAAACAATGCCCAGGACCGGAACGCCAAGATACGCCGCGAGGACAAAGCCCAACAGGAGGAAGACCGCGGTCTCCTTAGAGGCAATCATGGTCACAAGCTGGGCAAAGCCGAGCGCAGGGAGAATGCCGGTCGCGATGGTGATGCCAGCGGTGAGCCACGCCGGAATCGAAGCGACAAAGGCGGATACCGCGTCGCCGCCGAACATGAACGCCACAAAACCGATGACACCAAAAGTCACGTCAAAAAGAAAACCGTTGGCAAGAAACACCGCGGAGATGCCCTTATCATTGTCTTCGGCGGCAAACTTGTCTGCCATTCGAGCCATAAGCGGGGTAATCACGCCATAGAAGAGGTTCACCACAAAGGCAGAGAGAATCGCCGCAGGCATCGCGATGGTGACCGCCGTGTCGATGCCGTTGCCCGTGCTGATGGCGAAGGCGGTGCCCAGCACCGAGCCAACGATCATGTCAGGCGGAATGGATGCGCCGATAGCCTGCATGCCCATAAAGACAAGCTCCAGCTGGAAGCCGATGATCACTCCCTGAGACACGTCGCCCAGCGCAATGCCGACGAGCATGCCAAGGACCAAGGGTCTGCCCAACATTGCCGTGCCGACGAAGTAGTCGGCCTTTCCCACAAAGATAATCAGAGCGATAAGAAACGCTTGAAAAGCCATTGCCCCTCCTTCAACTTACTGACCGTCACAATCAGAGGTCCTTCTCGGAAAGAACGACCTTCTTGTCCTTTGCTACCTGCCTCACCTCGACTTCCACACCATCGCGGACGAGGCCGCGGACGACCTCTACCTCTTCACCGGTTAGATGGACCGCACTGCCGAAGCTGCGGGTCGTCTCGGAGCTCTTTACGGTGCCGCCCAGATTCAGCGAGGAAATGCCGCACTCGCGGACCAGCCTCTCGGCATCCGCAATGCTGCCGGTAACGATGAGCAGGCGATATTTGTCGGTTACGCCGCTTTTGATTGCCTTGATGGAATCGTCGACGCTTTTGATGACCAGCTTTATGCCCACCGGCTTTGCCAGTCGCATCGTCTTCATGCGGACCTCGTTGGATGCCACTTCATCAGAGACGATAAGAATGGCATCGGCTCCCAGGGCATGGCTCCAGGAGAATGCGACCTGGCCGTGGAGCAACCTGTGGTCCACCCTGCATAGCTTGATCATTTCTTTTCCTTTCCTTGGTTAATGCACGCTTGGCTAAATCGTTTGAAGGCACTTCTCGAACAGGGCTTTTGTCTCGGCTAGATACCCTGCCGGATCTTGGAAGCTCATTGGGTGCACGTACTCAAGCGAGAAGCCCCCTTTGTAACCGGCTTTCTTGAACGAAGCGAGAATGCCTCGCATGTCCAAGTTGCCATGACCCCAAGGCATGTGTCCCGTGGGAGTACCGTCCACGAAATGGCAGTGCGCAATGTCGCTGCCGAACGCGTTGAACCAATCGTCGACAGTCTCGCCCGCGTCGCTCATGGCGCCAAGGTCAAGCGTGAGCTTCAGGCTGTCGCTATTCACTGCATCCTTGATGTTGGCAATCTGCGCTATCGTTGGCGCGACCTGGGAGGATTTACTCCAGATGCTCTCAAGCACGAGAGTGACCCCCCGAGCATGCGCGTAGGCCGAGAGCTCCCTCAGCATGTCGATGCTTCGTGCGCGCGCTTCATCGACCTTCTCGTCAAAGTAATTCCAGCCGGGGGTCACAAGAACCTTCGGGCAGTCAATGGCCCCAGCAAGATCAATCACCCTACGGAAGTAGGAGCGCGTATTGCCAACGAGGAGTTCGCCGCGAGCCGCCATGTTGTTGGGCTTTGGATTGTTCTGCTCGCCACAGAGGCACTTGATCTGAACCCCATACTCGCGCATGAGAGCCTTGAGCTTTGAAGGGTCCTCCGAGAACTGCCCGTTGATAAGGAAGTGCTGGGGACAAAGCCAGATCTCTGCATTATGCAGACCTGTTTTCGCGCAGGACTCAAAGAACTTCTCGAGGCCGTAATACCTGAACGAGATGTTCATCGGGTAAAGGGACTGGATATCCATGTCAGAAATCCTCGCCGCAGTCCCGGCCGGCATCGAGCAGGTCGTTGCAGACCATGATGGAGTCCTTGCAAGAGTCGACCGCCACCCTTACGGCCGCGAGGTCGGGATTTGCGTCAGAGAGAATCTCGACGAGCAGGGGCATGTTCATGCCGCAGACGAGCGTAAGGTCATTCTCGGCAAGGGCGGCCATGAACTCGTTGTTCACGCTGCCGCCAAAGAGATCGGTAACGACGAGCATCTCCTCGCCGGGAACCTTACGCGCCAGCACGTCTTTGACCTGCTGGGCTAAGGTAACGTCTGGGTCGACGTATGCGCAGAGCGCTGTCAGGTCCGGCAACTCCCCAAAAATGATGCCTAGGGTATCTTTCATTCCCTCAGCAAGACGACCGTGCGATGCCAGAACTACCTGCATATCGAGACTCCAAACTTTGTTATCCGATGTAATATTGTCAGTACTGATTATATGACGTGATATAACAATTACAAGACAAAGAGGACATTTCTGCTTGCAGCGCCGCGAACGGTCGCAAATGACCGGCGAATGGGTTTAAGCCCGACGCAGTACCTGAAGTAGCTGCCGTCTGAAGCTCGGAGGCTGTCCGCAAAGTCCGAGTTGCATGGAGGAGCAGAGCCGTAAGGCGACCGAGGCAGTCGGGCGCTCGGCGGCCTTCATTGACCGAATATCATCTCGCCGTGTCCAGGGACACGACCCTCGTGGTCGAACTGCTCAATTATCGTGACCACGAGGGCCAATTCTTGGTAAATATCGACGCGCGATCTGCCCAGCGTGTTCAAAGACCGGCTTGTTCGCGGGCGTGTCGAGCTCGCGACAATCGCCGAGGGCAACCACTCGTATCCTAGAAAGAGTAGATGCAGCTGGTTTAATGCGATGCCGACGACATGTGCCAGCTCTCCCCCTCGGGAAGCAATTGCGCGATATCGTTGATAAGGACTTGTACAAAGACGCCGATGCGGCGCATTTCCGGAAGCCTCACGGCTCCGGCATGCACGATTTGTCGCAGACTCTTGTGGTTGGGTCGAGTCAGATTGCCTCGTCCGCCAATGGGCTTACCATGCAAATAATTATCAAGGCCTTCGACCTCGACAAAGCGCTTGAGATTCTGGACAGACAGAGGCTAAGGATTCAAGACCCTACCTGCTGTTTGGGAAATACGGCGGCGCGTTGCACGAAGGCCTATTGGCCAGCTAAGACCACTTGAGCGCAGCGGATTTCGAATCCGAGAAGCAGTTTTCCCAAAGGCGTGGGCACTATTTGGGTCTACTTGGTTTAGATAGTTCTAGTAGTGAAGCGCCAACTGTAATGTACCAATGGGGTACTCATGCCTGAACGATAACTACTAGGAAGGTCCCTACCAAGCCGCGAGTTATCTAGATTCCCAGCAAGAAGAGGGCTTCCCTGCCCCGCAATGCTCATCTCCCAGGAGTTCGAAAGACAACGCACAATATTGTGCAACGATACCGTTGAATTTGATAGAAGGCGCCGGGATGAAGATCCCGGCGCCTTCTCGTTGTCTAATATTGCCGCCGCCAACGGCTACTCGCACTCCACCTCGACCTGACTGCGTTCACACATCTTGAGCTCATTGTCAATTTCAACCCGTTCGACTATCCAGCCTAGCGCAGCACGCTGTCGAATAAACGCATCGATTCGGTTCTCGCCTCTGAGGTTGTGGATAGTGACCACTACGCCAAAACGTTGAGGTTCATGGGAGCCCCTTTGATATCTCGACGACTTACGTATCATCATGCCCCATAGCGGGTTGGCGTACACCTTTTTTGGTTTACTGCGTCTGGTTAGCGGTTCCGCTATATGCTTGGCGTTGTCCCATTTGCGCAGCTTTTTCGAGCCTTCTCTTCATCGGTTGTGCAGTCTTCCTCGCCTTGGTTGTTGGGCAATAGCGACTTGATTCGCCCATCGTTTCCGATCCGCCCAAAATGTAAATCGAGCTCGGTGTCCGTATAGTCGACGCCTTGGTTTCTGTTGCACCTGGGGAAGTAACACAAGGTCGCCCTCGCTACAGATAGGTATGATGTGCCCGAAACGGGGATAGAAAAGTTGAAGTTGCAATTCTCGCGTTCGGTAGCCACACCGCTCAGCATAAATCGAATCTCGTCGTTGCCAGTTTCGAGAATCTGTTCAATTTTGACGGGTACAATGCCATAGCTAAGCTGATCCATGTCTTCGGGAGTTGTCCACGCGCACGCCGCATCGATCAGCGGCGCTTTGGCAAGCTCGCAGCTCAAGTGCATCTTGTAGATGAGGTAGGCAGCTTTTCTCGCAATTCACCACGTTAATGGCGTAGCAGTCGCTCTCCTTGGCATCTATGGTGCCGTTGCCAGTGATGGTCACCTTGGCGCCATTCGTGATGGACAGGATCGCGTTGGCATTATCGCTCCAGATGTCTTCCGTGTTCTTGATGGTCTTGCCGTTCAGCTCCAGCGTGATGTCCTTGTTGATGGCCAGCTGGGTGTTCTGCTCAACATCCGCCAGCAAAGTAACGGTCTTGCCCTTCGCAGCCAGACGAATCGCATCAGCCAGCGTCTCCTACTTCTTGCTGCCGACCTGGGCAATATAGATGCCCTCCTTGACGCCATAGGTGCCATCCGCGTTCTTGGTGGGGATGAAGCCATCGGAGCAGCAGCAATCGGGAATACTCTTGTTGAAGGTGCCGCCCGAGACCTCGAAGCTATCATCAGCCTGAGCAGGACTCAAGTGATGGAAAACGTTGTTGTCATTTCCGTTGAACGTACCGCCCTTGATACAGGTGACGGAGTCATAACCGTCTACCTTGCCGGTCACAACAACCCTTGCACTCGGGCTGGTACTCTTTTCGTTAAACGTACCGCCAGTAATAGTTGTTGTGCCGTAAACCAGAACAGTCCTCGTTGTTCCCCATCTCGGAGCCGCCGTCCGCGTAAACGCGCCGCCGCTGATGTTCAGCGTCGTGCCTTCCTCACTCTTGACCACGTTCAGGCCACCGGCGTAGGCACCGCTGGCGAAACCGATTTTCGCGTTTTATTATTCCCGTTTGTTGACCTGGGCAAATGCAATTGAAAAGGGTTGAATCCGCCTCGCAGTTTCAACTCAGTTTCAACTGTTCGAAATCGGCCCTCCGGGGACCCGAATTTTGAATTATTCCCGCAGGGCCTAATTATTCCCGTACCGCCGAGTACTCCGCCGTGCCGCCCAGTAGGGATAGACGGGAATAATTGGGTCGTTTTCCAGGTAGAGATGCAAAAAGAAAGCCTCCGAACCAAAGGGTTCGGAGGCCGTTATTCCCACTATTTCGCTGGTGGCTTTGCGCTATGGCGACGCCGAAACAGCATCAGGCGGTACTCGGCGGTACTGAAACGCGAGTTCAGAAGCCAGTTCTCGCTACTCCCACTCTATGAATCGAAAGTGCGGGCATTTCCATGTCGTCTAGTATTTTATACGGAAAACGAACGTGGCGATACACGGCGATACTCAACGGCACAAAAGTGAGACAAAACTGCTCTGATAATCGAAACTCAAATGAAACTCAAGGGTGTTGAGTTTCATTTTTGTCCCAGTAGCAAAAAGGGCAGGGTAGAGCGGCCAAATCCTCCCCTTTTCAGGTGATCTGAAGCGGCATCACATGCAAGCCACCAGCGACAATTGCAAACCTATAGTTAAAAACTCTCTCCAGTTTGCTCCGGTTTGTCGCAGTTTGTTCTAGTTCGCCCAATTTATACCCAGTCTCAAAAATTGCCGAAAATCCATGGGGTCAAATTTGAGTCACGGATATCCATACGATTTTGGTCATTCTCTGGGGTCACGCTGGGTCACGGCCTAACCGGAGATCCAATCGGAAAGAAGCGCTGCGGTCTCGTTGTTGGCGGAGTAGTGCATCCAGCGGCCATCCTTTCGACAGCTGACCAGCCCGGCGGCGCAGAGTTGCTTCACATGGTGGGAAAGGGTGGGCTGGGTGATGTCCATCTGCTCAAGGATGTTGCACGCGCAGATATCGTCCTTGTCCTTGATGACCTGGTAGATGCGCAGGCGCGTGGGGTCGCCCAGCGCCTTGAACGCCGCCGCGAGGCTCTCGTTGTCCATGGTTTCCTCCTGTCTGTCTGGCAGCTTCAGTATATCACGCAAATTTATATATTGACATGCGTCTATGTGTCTCCTATATTGCCCTTATACATAGATATATATTGATACGTCAATATGGAAGGAGCGCCAATGGAATCCATCGGAATGTTCATCTTGGACCAGGTGCTGAAGATGCAGTGGCTGAGCGAACTGATCGCCGCCTTGTTGGGTGCGCTCGGCATTGACACAGCGGGCCAGTGGGGCGGCACGCTCCACTTCTTCATCTATGACACGGTGAAGATCGTCATCCTGCTGTGCGTGCTCATCTTCGCCATCAGCTACATCCAGAGCCACTTCCCGCCGGAGCGCAGCCGCAAGATAATGGGCCGTTTCAAGGGTGTCTGGGGCAACGTGGTGGGAGCGCTGTTGGGAACGGTGACGCCGTTTTGCAGCTGCAGCTCCATCCCGCTGTTCATCGGGTTCACCCGCGCGGGCCTGCCGCTGGGCGTCACGTTCAGCTTCCTCATCAGCTCGCCCATGGTGGACCTGGGCAGCCTGGTGCTGATCATGAGCATCTTCGGTCCGGGTGCGGCCGTGGCCTACACGGTGGTGGGCCTGCTCATCGCCATCGCCGGCGGCGCCATCATCCAGAAAATGGGCATGGAGGGACACCTGGCCGACTTCGTGCGCGGCGACGCGCCGGCGGACGCCGAGCTTTTGTCCATGACCGTGGCCGAGCGCCTGGCCTACGCCCGCAAGGAGACCTGGGGCACGTTCAAGAAGGTGTTCCCGTACATCCTGCTGGGCGTGGGAATCGGCGCCTTCATCCACAACTGGATCCCCGCCGAGTGGATCGAGCTGGTCCTGGGCGACGGCAACCCCTTCGCCGTGGTGCTGGCCACCCTCGTCGGCGCGCCCATCTACGCCGACACCTTCGGCGCCATCCCCATCGCCGAGGCCCTGTACTACAAGGGCACGGGCCTGGGCACGGTGCTGGCCTTCATGATGAGCGTCACCACGCTGTCCATCCCCAGCCTGACCATGCTCTCCCGCGTCATCAAGCCCAGGCTGATGGTGACGTTCGTGGGGCTGTGCATCGTCGGCATGTGCATAAGCGGCTACGTGTTCAACTTCCTGCAGCCGCTGTTCTAACCAGTTAGGAGCCCGCACGGTGCGGGCGCGTCGAAAGGAGAAATTGTCATGGGATTGTTCGGGTTCGGAAAAAAGAAGGAAGAGAAGGCGGCCGCCCCCTGCGCATGCGGCGAGGACGCCCCTCAGATGAAGGCGGAGCCCTGCGGCTGCGGAGGCGCCCGCCAGTTGAAGGTGCTGGGAGCCGGCTGCAAGAAGTGCCACGAGCTCAACGAGAACACCCAAGCGGCCATCGCCGAGCTGGGGCTCGAGGCGGAGCTTGAGTACATCACCGACATGGACCGCGTCATGGGCTACGGCGCCATGAGCCTGCCAGCGCTGGTCGTCGACGGCAAGGTCGTGTCCGCTGGCATGGTGCTCACGCCGGCGGAAGTCGCAGCGTACTTGAGGTAGGAGGAATCATGGAGATCAGATCGACCCGAAGCAACGCCATCCTGTTCTGGAAGGTCGCAGACGGCGATACCGTGGAGGCCGGGCAAGTAGTTGCTTCCCTCGAGCAGGGCAAGGGCACGATGGAGGTCGTGGCACCGTGCGCTGGAAAGATCGAAATTGCCTGCAAGGGCGGCATGGTGTCTGAGGGCCAGCTCCTGGCGACGGTGGACTGATGCTGAACGTCGTGAAGAGCCCCTACCGCACCGCTTACGAGAACCTCGCCTTCGAGCAGGAGCTTCTTCGCACGGGCACGCCCTTCCTTTTCACCCACCGGGACGCCCCCTGCGTCTCGGTGGGCTTCAACCAAGACATTGAAGCGGAAGTCGACGCCGCACTTGCTAAGGAGCTGGGCGTCGACATCGTCCGGAGGCAAAGCGGCGGCGGGGCGGTCTACCGCGACGAGGGGTGCGTGGCATTCTCGATGGCGGTGCCGCGTGATTTACTTCCGCGCGCCATGGAGGTTCCCGAGCGGGCCCTGATGGCCCTGGGCGCGCCGGCCGTCCGAAACGACCGCAACGACGTCTACGTCGCCGGTCGCAAGGTATGCGGATGCGCATGGCAAGACGCTGGCGACCTGGTCGTGTTCCACGGCAGCGTGTTGTTCGATGTGGACCTGGACGCGATGGATCGCCTGCTTGCCCCCGGCAAGAGAAAGTACTGCGGCACCGCCATGAGGTCTGTTTTCGCCCACGTGAGGAACATCAAGGATTTGGTTCCGCAGATGACAGCTGACGAGTTCCAGGGAGCACTCGAGAGAGCGCTCCTCGCCTCCGTTTCCTTGGGTGCAATGTGATTTCCGCCGGTCTCTTTCACGTGTGCCTCCGTCAGCTCCCTGACCGTGAGAAGCCTAGGGATGCGATCGCAATAAGAAAACCCCAGTTAACCGTGAAGTCATGAAAAAGGCCCGTGATGCCGATTTGAAGCTTGTAAAATGTTCAAATCTTTGTCACGGGCCGATTGTTCAACCAGTTAGAAATAAGTAAAACCGCAGGTCAGAGGCTGTTTTTCATAACCTGTAAACCACTATGGCCTTACTCCCACTCGGTGGTTATAGTTTTGCCGTCTCGTCACTCCAGTTGCACCCAGTTTTCGGCGGCATCTCGAAGTGAGTGCCGCTGAATGACGCGACGTCGCGTTTCATCGGCTTCGGGGACAAAAGCTGGGACAACTTCAAAAACCATTTTCAAACTCAGAGTATTGAGTTTTTATTTTTGTCCCAAGGGGCACGGAGAGCCGCCTTTGGAGGCTCGATATCGCCGAAAAACGCCCGTTTTGAAACTCAACCGCCTTTGAGCCTGCAAACCACCAGCTTCAACAGTAAGTGAGTCGACGCGGGTGGCTTACGAGCCGTTCACAAAACCGCAGGCCACAGGTCTTTGTCAACGATAAGCAAAGTGAATAGTCTCAGGTGGCTTGCCCATGAGTTGGCGTAAGCCTGTTTAGCAAAAGGCTAATCGGACACGACAGGCCGCCCGCATGGCGACGGCGTTTCCCGTGCGGGCACAAACAGCCCTGCGTGCCCTGTCGCGCGATATCCCAATGCGACGTTCAGAACCCTACCCGCCAAGCAGCCACCTCGCGAAATTCAGCACGAGCACGCCCTCCCGGGTATGGGGCTCATGCCTCGTGCGAGTGATGAGAATCTTCGGGAATGCATCCCCGATGGATAGAATCGGCGCAATCTCCCTCTCGAGCGTCGAATCGGCGCCGATATCGTCGCTCACATACACTTTCCTTCCCGGTTTCGAAACTTGGAAGGCAGTATGCGCAAGGATGCGTCGAGGTGCGATCCCAGTCGTACCATGCCAGCAGAGATGTCGAGGCACATTCGTTCATGCTGCAATGCGGGCATCGGAGATGAAAAACAGCCCGTCGGGTAGTCATGGGCGTGCGGGAGCCCGCATCAGTAACCTGCCTCCTCGGTTGTCCCTTCTTTGCATGGTCGTCTACATAAAGGAGGAACCAGCCATGCAGATCAGCATGCTTGCCCTTCTTGGGTCACGGACCGGGGAGGCGAGGGCCTCCGTCGGGACCGCCCCGAGCAACCGGCATATCCAAGGAATGACAAGGCTCGATCGCTGTGCTGGTCAGGATGCCGAAGCGGGCCGTCCGCCAATCGGAATGCGGGTCAGGATGCTGCAACGTGATTCCAGCTGCAGGATACGGCTCCTTTGCGGTTGCCGCAAAACCTGCTGGCAACATTCTTACTATCCGAATGATGTACGCATCCCTTGGGATCGTTTCGCCTGACCAGGGCCATCTTCAGCGCCTCATCGGCCAGCTCGGCAGGCGCCTCTTCCACGCGTAATAGCCCTGGCGGGTCACCTATGCAACCAAAGATACAAAAGGAATCGAAGAGGATTGCCCTTTCCGATGGTCGATTCTTGACAGGCAAACTCAAGCCTCGTTAATATTACATGGTTTGCCAGACCGAATTAACAAAGGAGGGGTGTCGTGGTTGGTCTTTTCCGCACGTGGATGAGCGCCTAGAAAGCGGCGCTGTTGTGGCGTCGCGCTGTTTTTCTGCACGCCATTTCACGATTGGACATAACCATGATATTTGAAACCTCTCGGCGCAGGTCTGTTTCGCTGTGCCATTCATGGCAATTTAAGATTTGTTTCGTATGGGGCGGGGAGCTCGTTTCGACATTGACGAGTTCGATTCTCCAAATGGGTCTTATTTGGCATCTCGCCCTCACGACAGGGTCGTCTTCTCTCCTCTCCTTAGCATCGCTGGCAGGCTTTCTGCCGATTGCTTTGTTCGGAATCCTTGCGGGCGCCGTTGTCGACAGACTGCCTTTGAAACGTGTCCTCATCGGCGCCGACCTCTTCATTGCCGCGGTGGGTGCCGCCTTGGCGATTGCCTCGTTGGCCGGCAGCTTACCTGCATGGCTAATTCTCATCGCCCTGTTTCTCCGTGCAGTTGGTACTTCGTTCTACACGCCAGCCTCCCAATCTCTCACGCCCCATCTCGCCCCGCCAGAGCATCTCGTTCGCCTATCGGGGGTGACTCAGGCGATTCAGTCCGGCGGATACATTCTTGGCGCCGCGCTTGCAGCAGTGATTTATCCCGTGGCGGGCATTACCGCTATGATTGCCCTCGACGTGCTGGGAGCGCTTTTCGCTTCTTTAGCCGTCCTCGCCGCACAGATAGACGCAGGGGGCCTCGATGAAGCCGACCGCAGCTTGTCCTTTTCCAATAAGGTTCGAGAGCTCTTCTCTGAGATTTCGGACGGCTACAAGCTGATTAGGGAGTACAGGGGGCTGTTCGCCCTTCTTTGGTGCGGGTTCGTCTTCGCTTTCGCGTTCTCTCCGCTCGCGGCATTGTTCCCAATAATGACCTTGGGGCATTTTGGCGGTAGCACGGGGGATGCCGCTTTGGTGGAAATCCTTTTTTCTGCAGGCATGCTGGCTGGGTCCGGCATCTTGGCGGTTACGGGAGGGTTCCGCAATAGGTCGTTCACCATGGTCGCCGCGATTGCCGGCTTCGGCATTGCCGCAATCGTATCCGGATCGCTCGGCCCGTCATTGTTCGCTGCTTTCCTGCCGGTGAGCTTTCTTATGGGCGCATGCTCCCCGTTGTACGCGGGAACCCAGACTGCCCTTATGCAGGAGCAGATACCTCCTGAGTACCTAGGCCGCGTTTTCGGCCTCTACGGAACCATCATGGCGTGGGCCATGCCCATGGGCCTCGCAGCCCCCTCCGTTTTTGCGGATCTGCTTGGAGCTCCGTTATGGTTCGTCGGCTCTGGAGCGACCATGGTACTGCTTGCGATGGCTATGCTGCTTGCTCCGAGCGTCCGAAACGCGGGGAAAAGAGATACCGGGCAGATTCAATAGCCCAAGTATTCGAAAAAAAGAGGCAGCAGCCATCGGTTCAAGCGTCAGCCTTCAAGCCCTTGCGACGACGAGGTATTGCACCGACATTCCGCATCGCGCTCCTTATTCGTCGCCAACTATCATTTTCGGATTTGCCGGCTTGCGCAAGGTCAAAACGCTCGCGCCGGCAATTGGGCAAAGGCGAAAAATCGACGTGAGCAATCTTTTTTGGCATGGCTGCGCTTCCAGTAAAAGGCTAATACACAAAAGGCGGTTCAACCTATGGAACTCATAGTCAAAGCTAAAGACATCTTTTTGGAATATGCCGGCCGCGATATCCTGGATATCGAAGAGTTGGAAATCTACTCCTACGATCGCATCGGCTTGGTGGGAGACAATGGCGCAGGCAAAACCAGCCTGCTTAAAATTCTGAGCGGCAATCTTACCATTGCGGACGCCGACGTCAGGCGCTTCGGCAGCATTGCCCTCATCGGCCAACTCGATGAACTCGACCTTGATGCGGCTCAGGACAGTGGTGAGATGCTCTCCCGTCTCAACGTCGCCGGAGTGGCGCAGGAGACGATGAGCGGCGGGGAGGAAACACGCGCCAAGATTGCCTCTGCACTCTCCCAGCATGCAAGCGCGATCTTCGCCGACGAGCCTACGAGCCACCTCGACCAAGACGGCATCCGCCTTCTCGTCGGACAACTCAAGGCATTTGATGGGGCTCTGCTCATCGTGAGCCATGACCGTCATTTTCTCGACCAGGTGGTAGACAAGATCTGGGAGCTCAAAGACGGCGGTATTTCCGAATTCTGGGGTGACTACTCCGACTATCTGCGACAGAAAGAAGAAGAGCGCAAAGCTCAGGCGACTCGATACGAAGAGGCGATGCGCGAGCGCGATCGCCTCGAAGCCGCCATCGAAAAACAACGGAAAAAAGCACGGCAGGTCGACGCCAAGCGGAAGGCTGCGAAAAAAAGCAACGAGTATGCAGGTCGATTGGGGCATCAGAAAGCAACCGGCACCAAACAGAAGAGGATGTACCAGGCGGCTAAGGACATGGAGAAGCGCCTCGAAGCGCTCGAAGGGATTGAGGCCCCAGATAGCATTCGCGCCGTGCGGTTCCGCCAGAGCAAGGCCCTGGAACTGCATAGTAAATTTCCCATCTCGGCAGACGATTTCAGCTTGAGCTTCGGCAACTGCATGCTCTATGACCACGCGAAATTCGAGATACCGCTCGGTGCCAAAGTGGCCATCACCGGTGGCAACGGTACAGGAAAGACCAGCCTGCTGAAGGCAATCGCTCGACGCGCCGACGGTATCAACATCTCTCCCAAGGCAGAGATCGGTTACTTCGAGCAAACAGGCTACAAGTTCGACGCCCGTCAGTCTGCGATCTCGTTCATGCAGGATGGTTGCGAGTACAGCATGACCGAAATTCGAGGCATCCTCGCCTCTATGGGAATCGGACCGCGCGACCTGACAAAGGACGTTGGCGTTCTCTCGGGAGGCGAAGTCATCAAGCTGCTACTCGCGAAGATGCTGCTGGGCAGATACAACATCTTGCTCATGGACGAGCCTGGAAATTACCTGGACATCAAGAGCGCCGAAGCCCTCGAGCAGATGATGAGCGCCTATGCCGGAACGATAGTGTTCGTCTCCCACGATAAGAGGCTGGTCGAGAACGTCGCAGACATTGTCTACGAAATAAAGGACACCAAGCTAGTCAAAATCTTTCAGCGCGAATAGCCCTAAATGAGCAAGAAATAATCCCCGAACGGAGACAAGGGAGTAAAACGACAAAGAAAAAGCCTCCGTCCCAACGCGGGAACGGAGGCTCGGTTATCGTATTTACTCACCAACATCGCTGGCGGCTTTGCCATGACTCTCGTACGAAACGAAACTCAGCGGCACAGTGCGGCACTCAAAAATGCAGGTCAGAACCCTATCAGCCTACTCCCACTCGATAAACACTCTACCACGTCTACCAGCGGTTTTCTTATTCAGAGGAGTGTGTACATCAACGGTGTACAGCATTCCAAGAGAGAAAGGAACGGCAATGACAGACGTGCGGGAACGCGAAGACTTCTTCACCCACAACTATACCTTGTGGGAGTGTCGAGAGTGCCTTGAGCGAGACATTGAATCGTTCGGCACACGCTACACACTTCTAAAGAAGGCTTTGGAACTCTTGGACTACCAAGAGACGCAAGAACTCGTGCGGGAGTGGTTCGACGTTTACATGAGTGTGATTGACGAACAGTCTTACTTGGAACTCAGTGGCAAGATGGACGAACTTGAAACCGCAATCTTGCGGGAGTGGTTCGAGAGGACTAACAAAAAGTAGTAGCCACTGCTATCATTCGAGTTATGGTTTTTTGTTCGGCTCTTGGAAGGAGTCTTAGAAATGGATTTCAAGTATCAGCAGCAAATCCACGAAGCGTTCGCCGAAGAGGTTCTTATCGCTGAACCTCTTGCCAAGTTGAAGGCGGCTCTTGCGGACAACCCCGAACTTCTTGAGTCTATGAAGGCGAACCCATTCAACACGGCTGAGGTTGACGCAATCACTAAGGGCAACGTTGAACTCTGCGAGTATTTCGCCCTCAAGAGCGAAGAGGGTAAGGGGCTTGAGTTCAGCAAGGGTACTCACGTCAAGGACGTTGTTCAGACTGTCCGTGCGAACGTCCAGTATTACAAGAACCTCGTTCAGTTCATCAGCGACGAAAAAGAAAAGGATTACTCGAAGATTTACGAGGCAATCAAGACTAAGTTGGATGCCTATTTCAAGCGTGCGGCGGAAGACATTCTGAATGACGTGTACGGGGATAAGTACAAGGAGTTCCACGCAAAGAAGTATGCCGAGTTGACTGAGAAGTATAAGAAGAACTCATCCACGAAGAACAAGAAGAAGGACGAAGAGCAGACTGAGGAATCCGAGAAGGCTGAGTAATGTCCGCCCGTGAGGATATGTTGGCGAACTTCGTTGAATTCTTGGACGGCTTGAGCGAAGCGGAACTTGAGCGTCTGTCTTGCGAGCACTTCCGGTATCGCGACGGTGAGGTAAGCGACGAACTCTCACTCGTACACAACACGTTCGTTTGCTCCACCGAGGACGAAGATAGCGACGTTTGGTTCATCAAGGTATAAGCCTTCGCCGCAAACGCAAAAAAGGGACTTACCAGATTCGGTAAGTCCCTTTTGCTATATCTACGGCAAGTCGGTGTCGATTGCCGGGTCATACGGACGTGTGTTTAGGTAGATATTGCCGTCCTTGATTACGTTGTCGTACTTGCGTTCATTCTCAAGTTGCTCTTGGAGTTGCTGGTTCTGAACAACAAGGTTGGCGATAGTCGAGTTGAGCGTTGCAATATCGTCCGCGTTCTCGTCTATCTGCTCTTGGAGTTGTACGGCAACGTCCTCGTCCAAGAGTTGCCTAACGTTGTCGTACCACGCTTGGAAACTGGAAGTGATAGCGTCCAAGTCGAAGCGTAGGTTTATCCAAGGGCAATCGGAGGTTCCACGTAAGTCCTCAACCATCTCGTCTGTTAGATACTGTGCATTGGCGGGAACGGTAATCTTCGCCAAAAGCAAGTCGAACAAGGATGCTGAGCGTGCGAAAAGCGGGTTGCCCTCCCCCTCCGCACCCTCCAAGTATTTGAGGTAGACGCTTCGCTTCTCGGAGTCGAAGCGAAGTGCTATGTAGTCAACCCGCTCTTGGGCGTTGCCGTTGGATAGAGTGAACTGCTTGTCCTCCGTGTTCTGGTAGAAGCGTCCCTTGATGAAGGCGTCACCGGGGTTCACGACTACCGCGAAGGAGTTCTCGATAGGCTCAACCAAGAGTGCGGTTGAGGTGTTGGGGATAAGCCCGTCTCCCCAGAACCCCATAAACATTGCGGCGAAATCATCGGAGTTGTAAACCCTGTCTAGAGTCCCGTCTTGGCTCTGCTGAGCGTCCCAGAATAGACTTGTTTCCATAGGACACCCCCTAAACTACGCTGTGCGGAGAACCGTTAGCGTCATAGGCTGTGATAAGAACGTAGTGGGATTTGCCGCTTGAGTCGTAGGCTGTCACCAAACCTGTGTGCTTCTTGCCTGTCGAGTCGTAGGCGGACACGACGCCGCTTCTAACGGTAATGGACACGCTTGATTGCGTGGAGGGATAGGAGCCGTACCACTCGTGAATCTCCTTCACGGTATAGGTTGCGGTTCCGCCCTTCGCACCCGTCACGTCAGATGGTTTGACGCTCTTGGAGATTGCACTACCGCTGTAGAGTCTGGTGTTGCCCTGCCACAACTCGAACCTATCGAAGTTCGCGTTGCCCTGAGTCGCGGACTTCGCCCACGATATCGTCACGCTCTCGCCGTAGTTCGCCGTAGTCTTGCTTGCCTTGATAGTCGGGTTCCCGTGTGCAATGTACTGCCGTGCGGGGACTGTCACCCTGCAAGAGTTAGAGGTTGAGCCGCCCGCCGAACTCCAAGAGGAATCCCAAGACGCACGGCAAGTGAAGGTTCGAGCACTGCCCGCTTCTGAGATATAAAAGGTGTGCGAGAAGTAGCGTGGAGAACCGCCCTTTGGTAGGGTGATGGTTCCGCTCCAAGAGCCAACGCCATCTACTGAGATGGAGCAAGAGACACCGTAGCCGTTCCAAGTAGAACCCGTGTAAGTAGCGGCGGCACTTACGGTGATTGAGTTGGAAGTGGCAGAAGCACTTATCGTACATCCGTTAGCCATCTAATCACCTCCTATAGAAGTTGGATATAGATGGTGTTAGCGGTTCCGGTTGAAGGTGCCGCACTCGTGCCAAGGGTGATTCCAAGAGCCTGTAGAGCCGCATAGGCTGTTGTCGCACCCGTGCCGCCCTGAGATACGGGAAGGGTGCCTGAAACGTCGCTAATCGCGTGTGTGTGGCTTGCGGCGGCTGCTCCAAGATTAGTTCGTGCCTGTTCGGCGGTTGTAGCACCCGTGCCGCCCTTCTCCACTGTAAGAGTCTCTGCCATCTGCTCTTGGATAGCGGTGATTTGGTTAGCAAGATTTCCAGCGGTGTCCTCGTCAAGGATGCCTTGGATTCCCTCGAACCAAGTGTTGAACTCGGCGTCGTACTGAGAGAAGAGTCCGGTTGTGTCGATTTGCTCGACAACGCCCGTCACGAAGCCGCAAACAGTGTTGTCGGGTCGCTTGTCGGTGATATCTTCTTCGCTGAGTTCAACCGCACCCGAAGCCACGTGAACCTCAGCGAGGACTAAATCAAAGACTTCATCCTCGCGTGAGTGTGCGGGTGCTTGCGGGTTGGCACTCGCCGCACCTTGGATAACCTTGAGTTCGATAAGTCGGTTGGATAGGTTGAGCGAGCAAACAACCTTGTCGATTCGAGGGTTGTTTGCATCGCCCGTTGCGATGGTGAGTTCCTTTGCGGACTCGCTGAGTTCGTAGAAGTAGCCGTTTATCCAAGCCTTGCCAACCGCCACGTTCACCGCCATCTTGCCGTTTGCGGGTGATACCTTTAGTTGGTTGGCGGGATTCACGTAGACGCCGTTGCCGATGAATGAAGCGAAGTAAGAAGCCAAGTCGGCACTTGAGTAAGTCCTATCGTAACTTCCTTCCGCTCCCTGAGCGTCAAAGAAAGAGTAGTGTTCAGCCATATTCAGTTGTCCTTTCGTTTATAGGATTAGTCGCTGTGCCGTCAGCCCCTCGCCGATGGTGAGCGTTACCAACATCCCGTCCCCCTCGTCAATCACGTTGACTTCTGAGACGTAATCGGTTGTCTGCACGTTGAAAGCCCTGTCGCGTAGTGTGACTTTCGCCCCAAGAGCATCCAAGGCTTGCTGTACCGTCACGACGGCTTCTGCGTCAACGGATAGGGTTGCGGGCGTTAGAGATGCCTTTGCTTCCTCTTGGAGCATCGCCAAGTAATCCTCGGCACTGATAGTCTGCGTATCGCCGTTCTCGTCCTTGTAGGTTGATTGTAGGTTCCGGCAATCCGCGAAACCCTCGCGTCTCGCAAGTCCCGTCAAGGACTCGTCCCCCACGACTGTCAATACTCGTTCGGCTCCCTCGCCCTGTCCGCCTGCCTTCACAATATTCACGAGTTCCTTTTCGGACTCGGAGTAGTTTAGGGTGGAGACGTTGTTCAAGTCGCGTGAGAAGAGCAAAGGTTCTGGACTCGTGATAGTCCTGTCCGCACCTTCCAAGAGAGTGAAGACGAACCGTTCCGCATTCTCGCAATAAACGTCGAAGCCTATTGGGTTGCCATCGGTGGAAGTGGCCGTCTCAACAACGTCCCCGATAGTATCCAAGAGGTTCGAGTAAGAGACTTGCTTATCGACTGTGGGAGTGGAGATTTGCGGTTTGTCCATGCGGCTGAACAAGGCTCGGTTGCCCTGCGTGTTCTTCTCAACCAAGTCGTTCACGTAGTCGCGGAGGTTGACTTTGCGGCTGTAGGTGTCCCATACGATTCGGTACGCGAGTATGCCTTTTAGTTCGTTGCCGTAGGCTGTGTACGTGGTTGTCCCTTCTTCGTCCGTGTCGTACTCGATGGAGTAGCACATCCCGCAAATCTGGGGATTGACGTAGATGAAGTAGCCAACCTTGAGCATCCTTTCAACCTCTTGGGTGAAGTTGCCCTTGATTGTCCAAGTCCCGCAACCCTTGAAGGACTTCGTGAAGTTGAGCGAAGCGTAGGAGTCGAGGACACCGACGCACTCTGTAGGCGTGATGCCCTCGACTTTGTAGACGTATATATTCATCCGTTACACCTCGATTAGTTGCGGGGTGTAGTAGACGTTGCATTCAAGGGTTCCGGTTGACTCTTCGTCGTAGTCGTAGCGGAAACTTGAGATGCCCACGGGCATTTGAAGCCAAGTTGATTCGAGGGAGACGTATTGCAACCAGTTCTCGTCAAGGGTTGTGTTGCGACAACTCTTAGTGCCGTACCCCGTGTTGACTTCTACTTCTTCGCCGCTCTCAAGAGTCGCTTCGATGGTAAGTTCCTCGCCCGTGTTCACGTTCATAAGAGTCGGGTTGATGATGGTTCCGGCTACCGCCTTGAAGGTGATAATCATTCCAGTTTCAACCTCGGACTCGTTGCGTAAATCGACAATCTTGGAAGTGCTTCTGTGTCCAAACGTGAAGCGTTGCCCCACGGGGTTAGAGAACGGGAAGTGAAAGTCCTTTATCCAACCAGTGATAGAAGCCTGTTGCTCTTGGATAGTCTCGAAGAACGGGTTTGAGCAAGTCCCCTCGATTGTGAACTTGGTAAGCATCTCGCAGTTGAGGTACCAGTCCGTTTCGTATTGAAGGGTGCTGGTTGCCGTGATGCGGAGACGGTATCTATCATCAATCACCAAGTAGAAGTCCGTTGTGGGGACGATTACCTTCTGTAGAGTAGCCTTGCGGCTCTTCATTTCCTCTTCGGTGTCGGCAAGGACGTAGCCTTCGATAACGACTTCTCGCGTGCCGTACTGTCGTGCGGTTATCGTCTGTCCCGCCTGTCCCGCACCCACGTAGGATGAAAGGTTCGCTTCGATTGAACCCAAGTCCAATAGGCTCTTGGTGTACGTCTTGTTGTCGAAGTTGATAGCAACCGTGCCGTCAAGGTTCGTGATGGTGTACTTGCGTTTTCTCATATCCCTCCAATCTAAGCGAGTGCGAGTTGACGAACCGAACGCTTGAACTCGCGTGCGGAGTCCTTTTCGTTCAGCGTCTTGGGCGAGTAGTTGTTCACCACAACTGTTGTCGTGGAAGTGCTGTTGTTCGTCGTGCCGCCCTGTGAGCCGTCGAAAGCCCCTCCAAGGCGTGCATTGCTGTAGGCTCGGTAGTTGGCTTCAACGTCCGGCATATCGACTGCAAAAGCATCTGAGACGCTTGTAGCGGCGTTCTTGACTGTCTTTAGTACGCCCTTGAGTCCGCCGTTGATTCCCTCTTCCATACCAAGCATTGTGAAATCGCCGATTTCAGCGAAGACTTTCGAAGGAGAATGGATTCCAAGTAGTCCCTTCGCCCACGAGATAGCATCGTTCACGACACCGCCGATTGCGTTGATTACGCTTTGAGCACCGCTTGTGATGCCGTTCACCAAACCTTGGATGATGTTGGAGCCGACTGAAACGACACGTCCCGGTAGGCTCGCAAGCCCGTTGATTAGGTTAGACGCGAACTGAGAAGCCGCGTTGGCCGCGTTGCTCGCCATCTGCCCCACCCAAGAGGCAACACGTGAAATGACGTTGGATAGGAACGAAGCCACGCGGGAAGGAAGTTGGGTAAGGAAGTTCACGACGTTGTTCAAGAACTGAGAACCAGCCTGCACCGCGTTGCTCGCCATACTTGAAACCCAAGAAGCGACGTTGGTTAGCACACTCATTAGGAACGATGCGATGTTCGCGGGGAGTTGGCTGAACCAAGTGAGCATGGTAGTAATAGCGTTGGGGATAGTCACCGTGAAGAAGTTCACTATCGCACCCCACACCATAGACGCTGTTGAACTAATGGCGTTCCAAGCGTTGATAACCGCGTTGCGGAATCCCTCGTTGGTTGTCCAAAGGGTGATAAGTGCCGTAACGAGTGCGGCGATAAGGGTTGCGATAAGTACGAACGGGTTGGCGTTCATAACCGCGTTCAAAGCCGCTTGAGCGATGGTAGCCGCTTCGTTGGCAGTCTTGAAGGCGGTAATGGCTGTCGTGATGCCCTGAACGATTCCGGCGATTGTGGTAGCCGCTTGGAAGCCTAAGAACGCACCGACAACGGCTGCGATTGCGGGTGCCCACTGTAGGAACGTGTCCTTGATTGCGGGCAAGTTGTCCTTGAACCACTGAATAGCGGGTTGGCAGTTGTTGAGTAGAGTGGTGCCGAAGTTAGTCAAGTCGGTAACGATGGGCATTAGTGCCGTACCTAAATCCGACAACGCCTGATTCATAGCGTCCTGTGCTTCACGGTAGGCGATTAGTTCCGCGTTGTTGTCGCGGTAAGCCTGTCCGGTTTCGCTGTAGAGTCCGTTGAGCGTGTCGGTGATAAGTTGGCTTCGCTCGGCTTCGGTGTTGCAAGCGGCGAGTTTCGCGTTGAACTCGTCCTCGCTTACGCCCGCCCAGTTCAAAGCGTCTGCCAGTGAGCCTACCACGGTGCCAGTCTTAGCCGTCTCGTTGGCGGCTTCGGTGAGCGATTCGAGCGGCAGGGAATCGCCAAAGGTTGCGAACACGCCAGCGGCTATGTTCGTCCATTGGCTAAGTTGCTCTTCGCTCGTGCATAGTTGAGCAAGGTGGTTCGATGCTTCAACGGCTGTGTCGGTTTCTCCCAAGAGTCCTACGAAGCCCCTGTAGGTGTTGCCAGCCGCTTCGGCACTCCAACCCGCTTGCTGGAAGGCCGTGTCCAGTTTCCCCATATCCTCCTGAGTCTCGTTAGCCACGCTAACAAGGCTCGCCACGGCTGCTGTGATAGCCGCGAAGCCAACGGCGGCGGCTGTCTTGACGCTTGAGGAAAAGGAGTTCCAAGAGTCAGACATGGACTTCGTAGAAGATTCGGTTTGACTCTCGGTGTCCTGAGTTGTCTTGCGGACACCCTCAATCTCGGACTTAGCGGCTGTTGAGTCGGCTTCGATGCCGATTCGTAGTGTGCCTAAATCTAACAAGTGTTCACCGCCTTAGTTAGTGTTCGAACTGTTTTCTAAGTGCGGCTCTATCGGGTTCCTGCTGTGCGAAACGCCAGCAGTTTTCGAGGTATTCCCTACCTTCGTCAGTCTCCTTGAGACGTATAACGTATGCGTCTCTAAGCAACTCGTTGAAAGTGAGGGTGTCCATCTCCATTTGCTCTGAGATGGACACCCCGAAGTAGTGAAATATGAGACTGTACCGCTCTAACCCAACAGCGAGGTAGGGTTCGCTATCTTCTTTTTGCTTGTCTGCTATTGGGTAGTGCGGAAAGAGACTTTAGCAGCCACCTCTTTAGCGTAGAACTGTAGGTAATCGCCGATAACCAAGAGTGCAACGGAATAATCGTAATCATCTTCAAGTTGCTCTTGGGTGAAGGTGATTCCCTCGGTGTTGCGGTTGAGGACTCGGCAGAAGATAGCCATAGTCTCCTTCATAATCTTGGAGGAGTTCTTGGCGTCGTTGCCCATCTCCTGAAGCCGCATGATGGACTCTTGAAGAGCCTGTGTCGGACGGTTGAGGTTCAGTTCCGTACCGTCGAATAGACGAACCTGATAGAGTTCACTAAAAGCAGCAGTCAAATCGAGCATGTGTTTCTCCTTAGTCAGTTGTTTTGGTAAAAGAAAAAAGGGGCAAGGGACTAATCCCCCGCCCCTGTCGGTTTTTCGAAGTGTCGGCCTACTCAGTCTTGCCGGTTACGCTCGCGTCTTCCTCTTCGTAGATAATGAGAGTGCCATCATCGTCAATCGGGAACGCGGTGAACTCGGCGTCGATTACTGTCTCCTCGTCCTTAGTGAAGGCAATCTCGAAGCCCGCTTCGTTGGAGCCAACGATAGTAATGCGGATATCACCCTCAGCCGCGTCCTCGTGGACGAAGCGGAGAACGTACTTCTTGCCGTCGTAGTTGCCGACACCGCCAATCTTGACGATTCGCTTGCCAGCGGTGTCCTCGTCAACACGTCCGGTGTTCACGAGTTTCTGTAGAGTCTTGCCGTTCCAAGTCATGATGCCGGATTGAAGGGTTACGTTCTCGTTCGTAATCATCTTCTTTACGGCGATGCCTAAGTCATCGGAAGCGGTGTAGAACTCAGGCTCGTAGGTGAGTGTCGCACCACCGCTGATTAGTCCGAGGATGTTATCATCAACCTCAAGGGTGGAGTCCTCGGGGATGGTGTCGGTGAACTCTGTTGCGTAGAGTTTTCCGCTACCGAGTACAATCTTCTTGTTGATAGCCATCTATTCAACTCCTTTGCGTTATTCAGTTGTGAAGTCGTGGAGCCTAATGCTTGGCTACCACGTCGAAGTAGGTGAGGACTTGCGGGGTGTTGGTGTCGGCGTCGAGCAACGCACCGCCCCCGTTCGAAGAGATTGAGCAACCGAACTTGGTAGAGTCCCCAAGAGTCACTAACGAGTCGGTTATCTTCTGCTCAACCTCTACCGCCTGTTCCTGAGTCTTTGCGAACACTCGCGTTTGCAGACGGTATGTGGCTACCGCACCGTTGTCCGTGGCACGGTAGAAGGAATATGTGATAGCGGGCTTTCCCGCCTTCTCTGTCATATATGCTTGCGGGGCTATTCCTGTAGCCTGTTGGATAGCCCCCAATAGGCTTGAAAGTATCATCTAAAACAACCCCTCGAACTTCTTTGTAATGTCTGATTGCTTCTCTCGTGCGGCTGGTTCCAAGAAGGGTTGCGGCTCGTTGCCGCTCGTCGTAACCCAGCCGTGCGAACCCTCGTATCTCCAAGGCGTCTTGCGTCCGTTGCCCTTGCTTGAGTGGATGCCCGTGCCGACTTCGACATATGGTGCGTACTCGACGTTCGAGAAGACAACGCCCTCTCGCCCATCGTCCTCTACCTCGAAGTCTATGGAACGTCTCAAGTTGCCCGTGTCGGACGGACACTTCTCTCTCGCCGCACCCTGAACCTCCGCACACGCTTCCGCCATCGCCCGTTTGAGGTAGTTGGGTAAGTCCTTGTGTATGAACTCGCTAAGGTTCTGTGATACCTCGTGATTACTGGGCATTGGCGTTTCCGATTCGCTTTAGTTCAAGTACCCACTCGCACCCTTTGAAGGGTGTGGAAGTCTCAACCGTGAACTCTTCGTCTATGAGGGTGCCTTGTGGCAAGTCCTCAAGCGAGAAGCCAACCGCGTCGTAACGGGTGGTGATTAGTTCGTTCTGGTTGAATGTGCTTTGGGTGGGCGTGGTTATGTAGAGGGCAACGGCTCGGGATTCGTCGTAATCATCGAAAGCGAATCCCAAGCCGTCTGTTTTCCTGATTGGCTCTTGGATTGAGTGCTCAGTCATTCGTGAACGGAACATAGGCACTCACCCCTAAGCGGTGCGTATACGCTTGTGCTTGTTGAGTGATGCGTAGATAGCGGGGCTGTAGTCGCTCGTATAGGAAAGCGAGACACCGCCCGCCGATTCGCTCGATAAGCCCTGTGAATCCAACTTCGTCAAGTCCTCTTGGACAATCTTGAAGATAGTCGCGTTGAGCGAACTGTCTACCTCGTCCAAATGGCAGTAGTCGCATACGAAGTCGGTTGCGTTCTCCAAGAGAAGTGAGAGAAGTTCGTCAGAGAGTGCGGGGTATAGGATTTTGAGTTTACTTAGCATCTATAGCCCCTCTCTTTATTCGGTTGTATGACTAAGCAGCGGCAGTGTTGAAGTTGATGATGCAAGACTCGGTATCGTCAACGAGTGCGATAAGTCCGTGGCGTTCGTAGACAACGAGGTTGTCTTTAGTCTCGATATCTCTGTCCTGCTCTACGGTACCCTCACGCTTGACGAAGAAGCGTACAGCGTCCTTCTTGGTTGCGTAGACGGTGTTGGCGGGAACGAGTTTGGAGAAGATTACGGGAACGCCGCAAACTGTGCCGAACTGTCCGGTGTAAACGATATCGCCTTGACGGCTTGCAATGAAGTCAGCGTCCTTGCGGATAGCGGCCTTGCCGTCACCGCCCATAAGTAGGAAGAGGTTGTCTTCGTTCTCAACGCCGATTTCCTGTAGAGCATCAACGATTGCGTCATAGGTGAGTGCGGTTGTAACGTCAACGGAGTTGCTAATCTTGGCGAGTTCGGTGAAGTATTCGGTGCGGATTTCGTTAGCCATAGCCTTGGCCGCACCATCGGCGAACACGTCTTGGATGGTTGGGTCAGTCATAACGTCAATGTCGTTGAACTTGTAGGACTGCTGGTAACGCTTGACTGTGTAATCAGTCTCTTCCATATCAATGGAGCCGTACTTGGTGTTCTTGGCACCCTTGGCGAGTGCTTCGACGGTGCCGGAATAGGTGTACTTGTGTACCTTCTTGGTGAGTCCAGCGTCGGTTGTGAGGGTGGTGTCGAGAGTCATAAGAGAGTTCACGTCAAGAAGGGAGTTGACGGTATCGGTAATCTTGTTCTCGACTACGAAGTTGGAATATAAATCAATGGTTCCGGCGGTAGGTTCAGCCATGTTTGATTCTCCTTATTCAGTTGTAGGGTTGGTTTATCAGCCACGCCCCGAAAGCGTCTTATATAGTTCGGGGTTGGACTTGTAGAGTGCGTTCTGTTGAGACAACGGCATTGCTCGGAACTGCTCTTGGGTGATGTGCGTGTCAAGAGGTAGGTTCTTCTTCGGAGTCTTGGTTGCAAGACGCTTCTCTACTTCTGCTTTGACGGAAGCCTTGAAAGCGTTGTCCAGACGGTTGATGTTGTCCATCATCTCGTCCGCGTCCTCGGCAACAACCATGTCCACGAGTTGAGCGGAAATGCCCCTGTCGGCGAGGATTTGAGAAGCGGTAGCCTTGTTCTCTGCGAGTGCGAGTTCCTTTTCCTTGGCTTCGATTGCCTTCTCTCGCTGCTCAAGTTCATACTGGAACTTCTGCTCCTCGTTCATCTGTGCGAGTTTTGCGGCTTCCTTTATCTTCGCTTGGCTCTTTCGCTCAGCCTTCTTCATCGCTTCGGAGACTCGCTTATCGCCCTCCTTCTGTAGGAGTTCGCGGACTTCCTCTTCCGTATAGGTGTGGGGTGTGGATTCCTGAGTCTCGGTTGCCTGAGTCTCTTGGGACTGGTTCACGGCTTCGTTTTCCATAGTCATTTCCTTTCATTCGAGTTGCGGCGATACACCGCCCCTGCTAAATCAAAAGAGAGTTGAAGCGTTCTGCTCCCCCTCTCGTTCGTTCATCTGTATTTGAAAAAAGCGGGCTGTCTTTTATCGGGTTTAGCCCTAACCCTTCAATGGAAGTTGTTCCAAGTCCCGCATGAGTTCGTGGACATACGAGTTTCCGCCCATCTTCTCGTAGGCTCGGAACTGAGCCTGTAGGTAGTCCAAGGTGCGGTAGTCGATGTATCCGAGTTCCATATACTCCTTGTGTCTATCGACTATCTTGCCTTTGATGCGGGAAATGCTCGCTTCCTTGAGGACTTGTGTATCCTCCTCGTTCTTCTCAACCTTCTCCAAGAGAGAGTCGAGTTTGGAGTTCAAGTTGTCTATCTTCGTCTTCTTCGTCTCTACGAAGTGGAACTGCTCGTTGAGGTAGCCAAGGAACTTCACGATAGCGGCGATACAACCCGCCAATATCGAGCAAAATCCTATGAACTCCCCAAGAGTGTAGGTAGATATGAGTTCGAGCACGCTAATCACCTACAAGCGTGTAAGTGCAGGTGCAACGCGGGTGTACTGGTAGAAGTTTCTCAAGTTCCTCTAACGTGTATATCTCGCCGTTGTGCTCTTGGCACTCGTGGCAGCAAGTAGGAGACGCTAAGAACTTGCCCTTGGTGAAGCCGTACTCCTTGTATCGTTGAGTCTGTGCGTAGACTTGGGCGTGTGCGGTTTCCGTGCGTACAAGGCGGAATGCGTTCTCGCGGCTAACCTCAAGTTTGTCGCTCATTGCCTTCGCTATCTCCCAATGGGACTTGCCTTGAACTAAAGCGTCTGAGAGTGCCTTCTTGATTTGGGGCATTAGTTTCTGCTTGTCGTTCCAAACCCTATCTGAGAAGTTCTTGCCATCCAGACACCATACTTGGTTGACTATCTGCTTGCCGTCTATGGCGTGGGCGTTCATAAGTGCCGTGTTGACGGCTGATGTAGTGGCTACGATGTTGGAATCAACTATGTCCAGCGTCTCTTGGTACGCCTTGACTATCGCTGGTTCCGTGATTCGTATCTGCTCGCGTCCGAGTACCTTTAGACGCTCGTTTATCTCCTCCAAGAGTTCCCAATAACGACGGTTGCGGTACAAGTCGTTCGCTTGGATAGGCTCGCCCGCTTCCTTCTGGGACTCAATCTTTGCGAACACCTCAAGTATCGAGTTGCGGAGTGCGGTTGCCTGTTCGTGATAGATAGCGGCTAGTTCCCTCTCGGTGTCCTTGTTGAGCCGATTGTAGGAGTTCTCTTGCTCTTCCTTGATTCTCTCCTGCCAGTAGTTATTCCGTCTCTTCGCCATTAGCCATCACCTGTTCAGCGGTGCCGTATGGGTCGAGATACGGTTCGTTCTGCTTCTCGATACGCTCAAGTTCCTGTGTAACGTCCTTGATGAACGGGATTTGAGAGAGTAGGGTTTCGTCGCTAACGAGTCCGCGTAGGCTGTTCACCATGTTCACAGTATCGAGGATGCTTGTTGGTAGGTTGTGCTTGAAGGAAACCTCCACGGGGCAAGCATCCGTATCAACGAGTTCGAGAATCGTGTTGATAAGCGAGATACGCTTCTGCAACGCCTTGCGGAAACGTGCTTCGATGTTCGAAGCGATGTTGTTGAAGCCAACCAACTTGAACTGTAGTGCGATGCCGGAACTAACGCCGTTGTTGAACTCCTCGCTTGAGAAGTCCGGCGAGTTGCTAACCGTGTGAATGGAAGAGTTGATGTTGTCTAATAGGTTCTGGATTTGGGTGTCGCTGATGTTCTTGGTGAGATAGGAAACGTCGCTCTCGCCGTCGATGATGATTGTGCGGTTCGCCTTCATCTCAGCCAAGTCCTCAGATGTGGCGTCGAGGTTCTTGAGAACCATGTAGGCGTCAACGAACGCCGCGAAGTCGTTCACCTCGTCGGATAGGAGTGCGTTGTAGGCGTCCTGTAGCGAGATGATGGGTTCGAAGATGGGCGTGTTCTCCTTGTTCAAGTCGAATACTACGAACGGTACCTCCTTGAAGTAGTGCGGTTCGACTTCCAAGAGGGTGAAGTTGTTGAACGTGTTGGTGCTCTCGTAATGGTAGATATCGGAGTCGGTGTAAACGTCAACGCCCCAAACCTCGGGTGCCGTCTCGTCCTGCCAGTTCTGAATCGGGTAATAGTAGATTGCGAAGAGCAAGTCTTCATCCAAGTCGTTCGAGTAGATTGGAACGACTGAGCGTGCGTCCACGTTCTTGAAACGGTTCTCGTTGTCCTCGTTCACGTAGCAGAGTTCAAACGCGATGCCGTTTACAAGAGCATCTTGTAAGAACTCGGAGTCCGTGTTGATTACGTCGTTGCCGTTGAGAACGTCTTGGATGTTGCTAATATCCGCCCTGTCAATCCCAACGTAGGAGACGGGATTGCCAGTTAGATATCCTTGGAAGTTCTCAACGATAGTCTTGCAGTAGTTCTTTACGATTCTGTTGTTGGGACGGGATGGGTCTGGGTTCGTGCGGTTCATGATAGCCTGTCCGCGTCCCTCGAAGTACCCGTTGGCACGTTCGAGCATTGGAACTACCTTCTCTTGGTGCTTGCGGATTACCTTGCCGATGATTTGCGGGGTGAGTTCATCACCCTTGTCGAATAGAATCTTGTAAATCGTTCTCACCCCTTATAACGAGTATTTCGGTAGTGTCTTTAGACGGTGCTTGTGCTCGCAACATTGGAGCGAGTACCTAAGTGCGTCTATGGCGTGGTTGTAGGCGTCTATAGGCTCGTTCACGTACTCGCCCGTTGACTTGTCCTTCTTCCACGAATAGTTCTCCAACTCTTCCAAGAGGTTGAAGCAGGAAGAGTCAACTACTATCTCGTATTGCTGTAGTTTCTGGATGCCCTGTAGAACTGAGCCTTGTCCTTTGGCGGCGGGCTTGATGCGGGTTATCCCCGCACGCTTTATTTCCTCTATAGACTTCATCTCAGCGGAGTCAGCGACGATGGTTGACTTGGATAGCCCCATCACTTTTAGTTGTGCGGCTATCTCGTCGTTCAGAAGCCCAGTCTTGAAGAACTCTCGGATTACGTAGAGTTTGGAGTTGTCTTCGTCCAATAGGCAATCGACAATGGCTGTCGGGTCGTTGACGAAGCCGAAGTCCAAGCCTACGAGATGCTGATATCCGTGCTTGCTCAGTTCCGCTATATCAAGTTCTTCTGAGCGGTAGTTGGTGATTATCTGCTTCGATAGCGAACCCCATTCCCCGAGAGTGTAGACGCGGTAGTAATAGGGATTCGTCCGCTCATAGTTTTCAAGTGTCTCGATTGTCTCTTGGTTGAGAAAGGGATTGTCCTTGTAAGTCGTGCGGCTGATGATACAGTTGGGTTCTCTACAACCGTCTTCGAAGAAGTGCTTGAAGAGCCAGTTGGCTTTCGATACGGGGTTGCTCATAAGAACGACTTGATTGAGCAACTTACCCTTTCCACGGGTACGCTGTAGCAACTGTGAGTAATCGTCAAAGGTTATCTCAGACGCTTCCTCAATGAGAATGTCGTTGATATCGGGTATCGACTTGACTTTCTCGAAATCGTCAAGCCCCATCAAGAGGAAACGGCTACCGTTGGTAAGTCGCACCTCCATAGTCGTTTGGTTGATGGTGCAAAGTTGCTTTACCTTGAACTGTCCAAGAGTCCTGAGCAAGTCTTCCCAACAAGAGCGGCGAACGTCAACCGCACTCTTGCGGACAATCAATATCTTTCTGTTGGGTTCGGACAACGCACGGTACACGGCTCTCTGAAACGAGAAGTAGGACTTGCCTGAGCCGCCACCGCCTAAGAGTAGTATTACCCTGTGTTCGTTGTCCAAGAGCAAGGGTAGAAAAGCCGGTGCGAACACTCGGCGGGATATTCTGATGTTCATAGGCAACGCCCTTAGTCCGTAAGCGTTACCTCTATGGTTGAGTTGGAATCAACCTTGTAGTTCTCGGTGTAGAATCCGCCCATCTTGTTGAGCAGGTCGATAGCCTTGAGCCTGTCGCTGTTGGAGTTCTCTTCGTTGAACGCAATCTCTCTGAGATTGAAGATTGTCTCGTTGCGGCGGATGGTTTGCGATTCCTCCACCTTCTTCTCCAACTTCTCAATCTGCTTTTGGACGGCTGGTTTGTGGCGGTACTCGTATGCTTGGCTTCTGATTGTCGTGGTACTCGGTAAGTCGGATTCATCCCTGTCGGGGTGAATCTCCAACCAAAGTCGGCGGTATGCGGCACTCGCGTTATAGCCGCACTCCAAGACATATAGTTCCGCAAACCGCTTGTTCTTCCTCGCGGTAGTCCAATCGTTCAAAGTGCTTTTGGTTCCTGCCAATCGCCGCACCTCCTAACTTAGTATTCGTATACCTCGAAGCACTCTTGGTACTTCCAATAGGGCAATAGGTAGAGGGAAATGTACTTATAACCATCGTCCTTCGTCACCTTGCGGAACGATTCGAACCTAACCAAGTGGCGTAAGTTCTCCGCACTTATGGCGATGAACCTGTCAGTTTGGTTCGGGTCAACGAAGCAGAAGTAATCGGCCTTGGAAGTCCAAAGCCAACTCTTATGGGTGCCGTAGTAGTTCGTGACGCTATCCTCCAACGCGAGGTTTCCGGTTTCAGCGAAGCGGTAATCAGTCTTCACTTCGTATGTAAGCCCGTCTGCGGCTATCAAATCAACGTCTTGGGCTTGGTACTCGGATTCCTCGCTCAAGTCTCTTATTTCGGCTCCTATGGCTTCGAAGTATCCCTTTACAACTCTCTCGCCAACCTTGCCCCTCTTCTTATCATCTGTAAAAGACATCTCAATGTTTCTCCTTTTCCTTTTTCCTGAGCAATAGAAAAGGGCAGAGGTGTTAGCCCCTGCCCTCTCCAAGAGAAACAGCAGATATGACTGCTGTACCTATTTGAAAAAACTAGACTTGCTTTTATCGACTATCGCCCGTTTAGGCAGTGAGCCACGCGGGCGGCATAGGAGTGCTTGACGCTCGGGTTCTCACGCTTGTTCTTCTCGAAATCGTTCTTGAGGTGTAGTTCACGCTCCCCAAGAGTACGCCAGTAATCGGGTTCCTTTGAGAGTCCGTCGCGGTAGGACTCGTAGAACTTGGCCGCGTCATCGAGCGTGGCGGGTTCGATTTCATCGAGTGCGTTGAAGCCTACGGACTTTAGGAACTTCACGAAGTCGCTTGCGGCGAATACCGTCTCCTTGCGGTTGAGTTCCATGGAGATAAGGTTGCGGCACGCTTCGCTTACGTTCATCTCGTTTGCCTGTGCGAACGCTTCAATCTTCGCCTTCATGGAGTCGGATACGCGGAGTTGGATAGTGTTGTTCATCATCGTTTCTTTCCTTTCGCTGTAGTGATTTGTATTACCTCTTTCCCCCAAATAAAAAGGAAGGACGGCGGTGAAACCGTCCCTCCCCAACAGAAAGGAAAGAGGTAAATAGCAAATGGCAGTTCGCTATTCACTTATATATGAAAGTTGGGCTATGTTTTTTAGCCTGTTATGCCCAACTTTTCTGAACTTTTTTCCAAGAGACTCAAGTAGTAAGTCCCCGTGCGGCTAAGCCTTCTTCATGAGTTGGCGTGCCTTCATAACGAGTCGTTGGGCTTCGCTAACCTTCTTGCGTCCAACCTCCAACGCCCAGAGGAAGTCTTCACCTTCGACGGTGATGAACTTGTTTCCGCCCGTCTTCTTCTTGGCGGCGAAAGCGAACACGCCAAGCATGAGCAAGCGGGTAGCCGTCACGCGGGACTGTAGTTCCTCCCCGTCCTCAAGCGTGATTGACTGGATTTCGCCCCAAGTTGCGATACCGGACTCTTCTTCGTTGTTAGTCACCTTGTACTCGATACCGTTCTCGCGGAGGAACAAGGTTGCAGTCATATCGTCGCTGAACATGAACTGGACAACCTTGCCGTACTTCTCAACCTTCTCCAACTCACCCTGTTTCTTGGCTTCTTTGCGGGCTTGCTTCTCCTCGCGTGACTCCTTGTTTCCGAATAGTCCCATAATCGTTTCCTTCCCTCTAATAGACGTAGTTTCCAAACCCTATTTGATTGGCTTGCGTAGCAAGCCCCGCTTTCGGCTTGTCCGAAAGCGAATAAACAGTCTCATTATAAGTCTCAGTCTCAGTTTCAGTATCAGTCAAAGTATCAGTACCAGTCTCAGTATCAGTTACAGTATCAGTATCAGTTACATATGTTGGACAAGTTGGACAGTTGGACACCTCGTTTGATAGTAGTTCTGGGTAATCCTTCTTGATAATCCCAAGTCTGTAAGAGACGGTGCTCTTAGGGATATCGAGTTGTTGTTCGATTTCCCGCACGCTCATACCCTCGTTGACAAGTTCGGCTATTTCGTCAAGCCGCAAATCCTTTGCTTTGTACTCTCTTTTGGATTCCCTACTCAACTCGTATCTTTCTTGGTTCTTTAGTGCGGACTGTTGGAGTTGCTTTAGCATCACCTTTATCATCTTGTTGTCCGTGGTGGTGTCCCCGCTCAAGACTGTCTGTATCGCCGCGATTGCGAACTCCCCTGCGAGTTCCGTATCGTCCTCGTAGAGCATTTCAATCTGTTCGAGGACGGAACTATATATAACCGCACTGTCGCGGCAAGCGTCTAAGTTGAAGTCAGTAATCATTACCCGTTTCCTTCCTATATTCAGTTGTCAATATTCGGTTGTTAGTCGGCTAAGCGTTCACGGATAGCACGGCGGATGAACTCACCGCTTGAGATTCCCTCTTGCTTTGCGGCTTCACGAACTTCCTCTCTCAACTCTCTTGGAAGTTCGACGGAGAGACTGATTAGTTTCTCGTAACGCTTCGCCCAGTATTCCTTCTGCTTCTCGTTCATTGCTGTTTCTCCTTTCGGTATTTGCCCAAAGTTTCCAGCCTGAAAAAAAAAGAGGAAGTCCCGAAACGAGACTCCCCCTTCTCAGGAAGGAAAAGGCATATTTGGTTGTTCACTATGTATTGAAAGTTGGGCTATGGTTTTTATACTGTCTTGCCCAGAAATCTCAAACTTTTTTTCTAAGTCTATTCTACCCAGCGGGGTTTCAAGTGCCAACCGTGAAACGGGTACCTACGATAAGAGAAGGGGGCGTTGCCGCCCCCTCTTCAAGAACTAAAACTCGCTCGGTTTCTCTCTTGCTTCGAGCGTGCGGGCAACCACCCGCAACGAGTCCGGTATATTCCTGCCGTCGCGGTTGAGCCTATCAACGTAGTCCATCGCGTACCAAATCATTTCCTCCACGAAGTCCCAAGAGTAACTTTGAAGTCTCTGAGCCATAATGTCCCCAACCTCGCCCATTGAGAGTTCGGGGTTTTTTTCCTGAGTCTGCTTCATCCACTCAACGAAGCCGCACACGGCAATAGGCTCAATCAAAGCCCAGTCAACTTCACTCGCTTCCTCGTTCTCTCTTGGAAGAAACCAACGGACTAAGTAGGAACGTGTATCTTCGTCCCTGTCCTCAAGGTACATTCGAACGTCTCGCACTTGCTCCTCGTTCACCTCTTGGCGTATGTCCGCGTCGCTCAGGATGTACCTATCATCACTCACACGCTTGTACCAAGGCTTCACAATCGAATAGCAGAGCATTTCGCCGCTCAGCATCTTTTCCAACTTGAACTTTCCAAGAGAGTCGAAGAGTTCTTCGTGTAGCGAGTTGTAGGAGTCGAAAACCCATTTGGTGAACTCGTCGCGGCTCTCGCTAATCATCCCGCTCCATCCTCTCTTCGAACGCCTTGGATATAAGTTCCATACTCTGATACTTCAAGTCATCGTCACCAACGCCCGCGTAGGTGTCCATAACCATAGACACCGTATCACCGAGAATGGCGGCAAGCGTCTTGATATCAACCACCTTCTCTTGGACTGCCACGGTTGCGAACGTATGCCTAAGTCCGTGCATAGTCAGATAGGTACCGTCGCTTGCCTTGACGTTGTTTCTCCTACAGAACCTACCGAAGTTCTGAGTCACCCATTGGGGCTTGCGGAACTCTTCTTTGTCCCCGACTACATACCAGTTCGGTTCTGGTTCGTCTACGCCCTCCATCCAACAGACTCTTCTCTTCCACTCAACCAACTTCTCCTTGAGCCTTGGGGCTATTGGGATGATGCGTTCGGAGTTCTTAGTCTTGGGACTCTTGGCGTAAGGCTCGTTGCCGTTGCGTGCTATGGCGTTGCGTATCGCCAACTTGTCTTGCGAGAGGTACACGTCCCTCCAACGAAGCCCGCATATCTCCTGCCCTCTCATACCCGTGTACAAGGCGAGGAAATAGCACATCGCGTGTACGTCCCCGCGTTCCCTCTTCCAACGCCTTTCAAGGGCTTCTGTGAGCCTACGGAGTGATTCGTCCGTGGCGAAAGCCTTCTCACGCTTGCCCGCCTTGGGGGACTTCAAGAAGCGGAAGGGCGTGTCCTCAATCTTCTCTCGCTCAATGTCGAAGTTGTAGACTCGCCGCAAAAGAGAGTACGGGATTCCAAGAGTTCCGGTAGAGATACCCTTGCCCTCAAGCATACGGGTTTCCCACTCTTCTATGTCGCTCTTGGAGAGTTTGGTATAGGACTTGTCGGCTATTGGGTCGGGGAAGATATAGAGGTTGGCAACCTGCCATTTGGCAGTGAGCGTCGATTGCTCGTAAGTCCCTTTCGATACCTCGTGCTGTAGGTAGTCGAGGTATTCACGCAGACGCTCGCCAACTGTCTTGCGGTTGGTGTCCTTCACCGTTTCCATCGGGTTCGTGGTTCGTGCCTTGCGGTTCAACTCGTGCTTCCAGTCCTCGAAGAGGGCTTGGGACTCACGCTTCTTGGCGGTGAACAACTTCGATTTCTGGTGTCTCTTGCCGTCAGAGTCGTACCAGTAGAGGTTGCCTTGCCACTTGCCCTTGTTATCACGCCAGACGATGCCCGTACCCGTGTAGAAGTCCCTAGCCATAGCAAAAGCCCCTTTCAATGGCTCGTGATGTACTCCCACTCGATATTCGGGATTGTACATCATCTGTCCATCAAAAGGGGCTTGATATTTGCCTTTGATGTACCTACACTGTTGCTAAGCCGCTGGTAGATGGTGGTGGGGTTCCGGTATTTCCTACTCCCACTCTATGGTCGCGGGGGGCTTGCTGGTTATGTCGTAGGCCACGCGGTTCACGCCGGGGACCTCGGCCACGATGCGTCCGGAAATGCGCGCGAGCACCTCGTAGGGCAGGCGCGCCCAGTCCGCCGTCATGGCGTCGCTACTCTCCACCGCGCGCAGGATCACCGGGCGCGCGTAGGTGCGCTCGTCACCCATCACTCCTACGCTCTTGATATCCGGCAGCACGCAGAAGTACTGCCAGCAGGAGTGCTCGCTGTTGCGCTCGCCGGTCTGCTCGAACAGGCGCTGGTTGTACTCGTCCAGCTCCTCGCGCACGATGGCGTCGGCGTTCTTGAGAATCCCGAGCTTCTCGGGGCTCACCGCACCGATGATGCGGATCGCCAGGCCCGGCCCCGGAAACGGCTGGCGATACACAATCGCCTCGGGCAGGCCAAGCGCCAAGCCAAGTTCGCGCACCTCATCCTTGAAGAAATGGTCGAGGGGCTCCACCAGGTCAAACGACACACCCTCGGGGAAAGGAATCAGGTTGTGGTGGCTCTTGATGGTCGACGCCTTACCACCCGTCTTACGCGCACCGCTCTCGATGATATCCGGGTAGATCGTGCCCTGCGCCAGGTACTTCACCGGGCGCCCGTCCTGCTCGAGCCGCTGTGCCACGGCGAAGAATTCCTTCCAGAACTGCGTGCCGATGATCCGGCGCTTCTGCTCCGGCTCGGTCACGCCCGCCAGCAGCGCGGCATAACGTTCCTCGGCGTGCACGTGGATGAAGTCCACGTCGAACTGCTTAGTGAAGACCTCCTCCACCTGCTCGGGCTCGCCCTTGCGCAGCAAGCCGTGGTTGATGAACACGCAGGTCATTTGCTTGCCCACGGCACGAGCTCCAAGCGCGGCGACCACACTCGAGTCCACACCGCCCGAAAGTGCGAGAATCACGCGGTTACCGCCCACCTGCGCACAAAAATCCGCGGTCATGGTCTCGACGAGATTGTCCATGGTCCACGTGGGCTCGAGCCCGCAGATGTCGAACAAGAAGTTGCTCAGCAACTGCTGGCCGAACTCGGTGTGCCTCACTTCGGGATGGAACTGCGTGGTGTAGATGCGACGCTCGGGGTTTTCCATCGCCGCAACCGGACACACGCTCGTGCTGGCCGTCACCGTGAAGCCCTCTGGCACGCGCGCCACAGCATCGCGGTGGCTCATCCACACGGTCTGCTTGAGCGGTGTGGAGTTAAACAAAGCGCTCTCGCGATCACGTTCGATGGTTGCCGGGCCGTACTCGCCCACCTCGGAATGACCGACCTCGCCTCCCAAAGCGACGGCCGTGACCTGGTGTCCGTAGCAGAAACCCAGCACGGGGATGCCAAGCTCGAAAATAGCCGGGTCGATGTTCGGAGCGTCCTCAGCATACACGGAGGCAGGGCCGCCTGAAAGGATGAGCGCCGCGGGGGCGAGCGCGCGCACCTCGTCTGCCGTCAAATCGCACGGCACGATTTCGGAGTACACGTGCAAATCGCGCACGCGGCGGGCGATGAGCTGCCCGTACTGCGCGCCGAAATCAAAAACCAAAACCTTCTGCCTCACCTGAGGATCAACCTGTCCCATAATCCCCTCTTCCAAAAACAAACGCGCCTCCGAGCGGACGATGCGCATGCGCTTTTTCGACCGATTTATGGTACTCGCACACAAAAAGATCGTCACCGCAATCGAAAACATCAATCACTTTTTAACAGAACGTGCGGAGAGGGCGACATCAACACCCTTCTCCGCCCCAAATTGACGAAAGTGTGGAACCTTTTGACAATTGCAAAAGTAGACAGCGACTTTGCTCTAAGAAACCGCAGGTATTTAATCTGCATGTATTCGGTCTACTCAAAGAGACACCAGAGACTGCTGCACTTTCGTCAATTTGGGGCGCTGCAGTCAAACCCGAGACACAATCGTGTGACATTTCACCCGCAAAATACTGTCATGCGTCATCCGCGGCCGTCTCTCTTCCCCGTTTTCACTCCCCTGCTCTACAATGGTGCAAACACCGAGGAAACGGATTATGCGCATGAAGAACATCCTGCTCATCGCCACCGGCGGCACCATCGCATCCGCCGAGGACGGCAACGGCCTCTCGCCCGCACTCACCGGCGAGGAGCTCGCCCGCAGCGTCCCCGAAATCGAGAGCCTGTGCAATCTCGACATCGTGCAGCCCATGAACATCGACAGCACCAACATGCGCCCCGCCGATTGGCTGCGCATCGCCGAGGTCGTTCGCGAGGGTTACGACACACACGACGGCTTTGTAATCCTGCACGGCACCGACACTATGGCCTACACCGCAGCGGCACTGTCCTACCTCATCCAAAACAGCCCCAAGCCCATCGTCCTCACCGGATCGCAGCAACCCATGGGCAATCCGTTCACCGATGCGAAAATCAACCTCTACCAGAGCCTGGCCTATGCCGTAGACGACCGATCGCGCGACGTGTGCATCGTCTTTGGCGGCTACGCAATCGCCGGTACGCGCGCCCGCAAGCAACGGACCATGAGCTTCAACGCGTTTTGCAGCGTGAACTACCCCGTATTGGCTTACCTGCGCCAGAATAAGATCATCCGCAGCGGTTCACCGGCAACAAGCCCCAGCGAGGACAACGCACCGCGGTTCTACTCCCAACTCGACCACCGCGTCTGCACGCTCAAGCTCACACCGGGCCTCACGCCCGACATCTTCCGCCTTCTCATGCCCGACTACGACGCCGTCATCCTTGAGACCTTCGGCGTGGGAGGCGTGCCCGAGCTCGGCTCCGACGACGCCTCGTTCCAGGAGGCGATCTTCAATTGGGTTGACTCAGGGCGAACCGTCGTGATGACCACTCAGGTCCCCGAAGAGGGCCTTGACCTGGGCGTCTATGAAGTCGGCCGTGCATATGCCGAGCATCCGGGCGTCCTTAAGGGTGGCGACATGACCACCGAGGCGCTCGTGGCGAAGACGATGTGGGCGCTGGGGCAAACGCGCGAACCCAAAAAGCTGCAGGAGCTGTTCTATCGCGTCGTCAACCACGACCGTATGAACGAGTGGTAAGACCCAATTCAAGAAATCCGCAATGAATGAGCGAAAAATCTTGGATTACCTGTGCGAATGGCGCAAGACGTAAACTGTAGTTTACATTCCACATCGAACACACGGCATGCTCGATGCCATGGAAAAGAGCATTCAACAGATACTCGGCGACAACATCTTCGCCATTCGCACGGACGCCGACCTCTCGAAGGTCGAATTTGCACTGCAGCTGGGTATTAGTCGCGTTGAACTCGACCTTATCGAAAACGGCAAATCAAACCCCAAGCTCAAAACCTTGGAAAAACTCGCCCGCAATCTCGGAAAAGAACCCTGGGAGCTCCTCCGGTAGCCAAATTGCCTGCATAGCCGGATATGATTCCCGCCTGATACATCAAACATCTCGTCGTTGCGGAAGACATTGCTCGCGCACAACGACCCCAATGGTCAAAAGCATCGATTCGCGCATCAATTTGACCATTGACGAGGAGTCATAGACGCGCGACGCCCCTTTCGAAACGTCGCGCGTCATAAACCTTGAATTTGGATGTGTGCGGCAACCGCATACCGCACATGAAGCAACTTACACGTTGAAGCGGAAGTGCATCACATCGCCGTCGTGCACGATGTACTCCTTGCCTTCCATACGCAGCTTGCCGGCCGCTTTGGCGCCCTGCTCGCCACCCAGCTCGATGTAGTCGTCATACGCGATGGTCTCTGCCTTGATGAAACCACGCTCGAAGTCGGTGTGAATCACGCCCGCCGCCTGCGGCGCCGTCGCTCCGCAACGCACGGTCCAAGCCTTGACCTCCATCTCACCGGCAGTGAAGAAGCTCTGCAGACCGAGCAGCTTGTAGGCGGCCTGAGCGAGAGTCTCCAGGCCAGAGCGCTCGAGACCCAGGTCGGCCAGGAACATCTCGGCTTCCTCGGGGTCGAGCTCGGAGAGCTCGGCCTCCACCTTGGCGCAGATGGGGATCGGGGTCACGCCGTCGATGGGCTCGAGATCCTCGCCCAGCATATCCTCGTCCACGTTCGCCACATACAGCATCGGTTTCATGGTGAGCAGGAACAGCCCCTTGGCGGCCGCGCGCTCGTCGTCCGTCATCTCCATGGCAGCGGCGCGGTTGCCTTCGTTCAGCCACTCGACCAGGCGCTTTGCCACGTTGAGCTTGGGCATGAGGTCCTTGTCGCGCTTCGCCTCTTTTTCGAGCTTGGGCAGTTGCTTTTCGAGCGTTTGAATGTCGGCGAGAATGAGCTCGGTCATGATGGTCTCGGCGTCGGCCATGGGGTCCACGAACTCGTCGGCACGGCCGGCCTCGCGCAGCACGTTGGGGTCCTTGAAGTAGCGCACGACCTCGCAGATCGCGTCGGTCTCGCGGATGTTGGCAAGGAACTGGTTGCCCAGGCCCTCGCCCGCGTTCGCGCCCTTCACCAGGCCGGCGATGTCAACGAACTCAACGGTAGCGGGCACGATGCGGCCCGGATGCACGATGTCCGCGAGCGCCTGAAGGCGGTCGTCGGGCACATCGACGATGCCCACGTTGGGGTCGATCGTGGCAAACGGGTAGTTGGCGGCAAGACCGCCCTTTTTGGTGAGTGCCGTGAACAGCGTGGACTTGCCCACGTTGGGCAGGCCGACGATACCGATGGAGAGTGCCATGAGGTTCCTTTACATGCAATCGCTCTATGCGAGGGGATTTGACCAGTCTATCTAGTATAGCCCGATACGCCCGTGCGCGCATGGGCTCCGAAGGCACCACACGAACGCCGCTCCACCGCCGCGGCAGATTGACGGGCAACCGGGCTGGAGCCAACCCGCCATCTTCACGAACTTGCACGAACCTACATGAATGCCTTGATCTCGTCCAAACGACGTGTTGCCTCCTGACGTCCCTGCAGGTAAAGCTCGAGCAGCTTGACAGGGTCGTGCTCCACATGACCCACCTCGACTGGCTTGGGCGGCGCCAGCACCAATGCGCGCCCCGATCGCTCGTACTCCCAGATGTGCTCGCGCTGCTCGTTATAACGCTCGTGGCGGTTCTCCATGGCATCGAGCAAGTACGGGTAGCCGGCGTACATACGGCGGACAAGCGCCATCTGGCTCGACGGCTGCTTCACATAGCTGCGGTCCTGCGTGAGCACCACGATCGCACGGTCGAAACCCGCATCCTCGAGCACATGCTCCACCGGAACCGAATCGGCGGTGCCGCCGTCCAGGTACAGGTGACCGTCGATCTCAACGGGCTTGGTTACCAGCGGCAACGACGTCGTGGCGCGCAGGTAATCCACATCGAGCGTAGCATTGCGCACGGGCAGGTACGCGGCGGTGCCGAATACGATGTCCGTGGCACATGCCCACATCTCCATGGGGTTGGCCAAAAAGGCGTCGTTATCAAACGGGTCGAGGCGATCCTGCACGTCGTTGAGCATAAAGTCGTAGCCGACCATGCTGCCGGTCGAGATGAGCGACTGCGCTCCCATATAGCGGGAATCGTTGCAAAACGCGAGGTTGACGCGATTTGCGCGACCAATCTGACGGCTCTTGTAGTTAAGGCCGTTGAGCGCGCCGGCGGAGGTTCCGTAGCACGCGGCGACCTCGATGCCATGCTCCATCATCACGTCGAGCACGCCCGCCGTAAACTGCCCGCGAAAGCTGCCGCCCTCAAGAACCAGCGCAACTTTTCCGGCATTCTTCGCCTTGTCTTCCATTCGTGCCCCTCCACATCGAACAATGGGTCTCGCAGATGCCGAGGCCCCGCGGCCCCGCTTCGCATTTGATACTCGCAATTCCTTCTACCACATGCTTCGTCATCTCAAACGGTCGGTGAACAAATGCCCGATAAGCGGAGCCGAACATGCCCGCTCGTTCAACGAACAACATGTAAGACCCCGGCAAATGCCCAACAGGCAGAGCAATGACGACCTGCCCGCTGAACAGAATGCAAAAGCCCTACCGCCCCTGACGAACAGCATCACATCCGAATAACGCGCAGCAAAACGTGGTAGAATACCTATCCACGGATGACAGGTTCTTTTCAAGAGCCGAGCCATTGGGTTCTTTGACAGGTCGAGTGAGCTGAGACTTTGGGTCTTTGCGCGGGCGGTCTTTGAGTTGCTTCAAAATGCGGGTTTGGTTGTCAAATCCACGCCGCGTCACATGTCTTAAGTCTCAATCGCGAAAGCGGGCTCACGCCGACCCCCATCAATGGGGGCAACTGGTTTCGACATGATAGTTCTGAGAGAGGAAGCAGGCCGTGGTCTCCTCGCCACGTTAAACAGGGGTACCGTCAAAATGAATTGACAAGAATTCTTCTTTTGAGCCCCAGCTGGCTCTCGCTGCTTAAATAATTAGCGGCGCGTCAACCCGGTGATTTCCCCGACACCGGCGCGACGTCATTTCAGGGGAATGCGCTTTGGCACGTAATCGGTATGGTCAAAGCTAAGATTGAACCGATTGGGACGCAGCGAGCGTGTCGCTTCGCGCAATGCGTCCGAGATTAAATAAGCGACTGAGCTTGGAGATGCCGATCAGGGAGCTGTTATGGACCGGAGTTCGATTCTCCGTGCCTCCACCAAAAGAGGAAGCGTCGAACTCTTCTTCATCAAGAATGAGTTCGCGCTTGTGTATAGATTTGGGGATGCCCTTTAGGGCGTCCCCTTTTCGTTTTCCTGACGTCGTATTTTGCGTTTTAAGACGTTTTAAGCCCGAAGAGGTACTCGTCTACCCTTCGGGCTTTTCTGTGGCTTAAAACGGCTTTTAGGGCATTCTGAAGAGGATGTGGGAGCACAACCTGCATCTCGCTTCGCTCGATGCGCTTTATGGACTGGATACGTGGGAAAGATGATGTATTCAAGAGATTGTTGTTCCATTTTGTTCCAAAAAAGTTGGAACAGACATTTCCCGCAATTCCTCGGTGCCCCAGCCCGATTTGAAAAATCCTGTTCCATTTCTCAAAACAAAATTGGAACAGACGAAACCCGCATATTCTCGGGGCATTTCTTCGATTGTTCCATTTGTTCCACTTTTTTATAAACCTTTATTTACGCGAGAAGAAAAAAGAGAAATCCGTATATATAAAAAAGTTTGTTGAAAAAAACCGGAACAATTGGAACAACGGCGTTTCGGGTCGAGAACCATCGGGAAATCAGCGTTCCATTTTGCCTGAAAAAACTGGAACAAAAGTGGAACAAAACTGGAACATTTACCTGAGAGCACCCCTCTTCCCCCTGTACCGCGATTTTTTTGCATACTGTTTCCGCTCATTTATGGCGGGAAACAGCGTCGGACAAGCCCCTGACCTGCAATTATATGACGTTTGCTATTGCTTTCCGTCATTTCATGTTGTATAATATCCATATATTCGCGACATGATTGCCGATGGATAGCGGCCGGGATATACCGACGTGAGCCTATCCGAGACCGAGCCTTAGGCTCGGGAGGAAGCCGATGAGGGTCCGCCCTCGAAACTGCGTCGGTCTGACGAGCCGATGCGGGAGGCAACAGCGTCTATCCGTCCAAATAGGACGGCAATCGCACGAACGTGACGAGCGGCGAATCAGATTTCAGCTTGATTGCTGGATTCTGGTTCGCCGCTTTTTTGCGTTTATAGGCAGGAAAAAGGAGGTTGCTTTATGGCAAATGCAAAACAGAAGAAGGGGTTCACGAAGAAGATTCTCGGCGGGAGCGAGCTGACGATGGAGGAATACGCGGCCTACATCACGGCTCTGAAGGCGAAGCCGTTCCTGACGAGTGCCGAGGCGTCGACCCTGTTCGAAATAGGAATCGGGCGCGTGCGTTCGCTGATGAAGGCCGATGACGCGGACTTCGTAGTGATGACCGACACGATTCGAAGTCGCCGTATTCACCGCGAGACGTTCGAGAAATATCTGGTGTCTCACGGGATTCATTAAGGAGGTGAGGTTATGAGGCAAAAAGAAAACCGCCCCGGCGCTGGCGACGCTTACGGGACGGTACCATTTAATTGTATTAATGATACCACAGATATGAGCGAATTTCAAGACTTAACATACAACGGGCTGCTCAAGGCGGTCACGGACGATTATCTGGACGGCCTCGACGAGGACGCCGACCTGCCGTTCGAGAGCATCGAGGCGGAGCTTCTTCAGGCGACCAACAACGCAATCGAGGAATACAACCTCGGTCCCCGCGACCCGAACGCCCCTATGGGAGCGCCCATCAAGGACGCGTACCCGAACGCGAAAGCCCCTGCTGACCGCGTACGGAAACTGAAGGCCCTGACGCCTTGGCAGGTGGCGAGCGTGATAATTCGCCTGTACCACGCGGTCGGAATCCGCCTGAACGGTCAGGAGGGTGACGGAAATTTCGATGTGGGGGTCTACCAATCCCACGGGGAACGGCGAGGGCTGTACGACACCCGCACCGAGACGGTCCGGAGGTTGATTACGGCTCTCCACCCGGGAATCAGCGATGTGGACATGCGCAACACCGAGAACAAGCTGCGCGTCCTCGTGCCGAAGGTGGAGCCTTGCAAAGACAAGGCACTCGTTCCCGTGAACAACGGAATCTTCGACTACGAGAACAAGATTCTGCTGGATTTCGACCCGAAGTACGTGTTCACCAGCAAGTCGAACGTGGATTTCGTCCCGAACGCCCGGAATCCGGTCATCCACAACGACCAAGACGGAACGGATTGGGACGTGGTCTCGTGGATGGAGGAGCTTTCCGACGACCCCGAGGTTGTCAAGGTTCTCTGGGAGGTGCTGGGGGCTTCCCTGCGTCCGAACATGCCGTGGAACAAATCCGTCTGGCTGTACTCCACTCAGGGCAACAACGGAAAGGGCACGTTCTGCGCCCTCGTCCGGAACCTGCTCGGGAAAGGCTCTTGGGCCTCGATTCCCCTGAAGGATTTCGGGCAGGATTTCATGCTTGAGGAGCTTACCCGCGTACAGGCGATTATCACGGACGAGAACGACGTCGGAACGTATATCGACAAGGCGGCCACGCTCAAGTCGGTCATCACGGGAGACCCGTTCCTGCTCAACCGCAAGTACAAGGCTCCAATGCCGTGCCTTTTCCGCGGGCTGATGATTCAATGCGTGAACGAGATTCCGAAGCTCAAGGACAAGTCGGAATCCATGTACAGGCGATTGCTCGTGATTCCGTTCGAGAAGCGATTCGAGGGCTGCGAGCGGAAATACATCAAGGACGATTATCTGGGACGAAAGGATGTCCTCGAATACGTCCTGTTCCACACCCTGTACGAGATGGATTTCGACGAGTTCAGCGTTCCCGAAGCATCCGAGAAGTCGCTGGACGTGTTCCGAGTCGACAACGACCCTCTTCGCCAGTTCGCGGACGAGGTGTTCGACCAAGCCGCATGGGACCTGCTCCCTTGCAAGTTTCTATACGATTTGTACCGCTACTGGTTCCAGACGAACGTCCCTCAGGGAAAGATGCTGAGCCGGAACTCCTTCTATTCCTCGCTCGAACTGATTGCACCGGAATACGGATGGCAGTTACAGGACAAGGTCCGCTCGGCGAACCGGATGGATGTCCCCGAGATGCTGATTCTCGAATATCAGGTGCAGGAGTGGATGAATCACGACTACCGGGGAAACGACAAGATGCGTCTGGCGCAGCCCGACGTGAAGGACAGCTATCGAGGCTATGTGCGGAACAAGGTGGGGTCGATTCCGGCGTACATGGTGTCCGGAGAAACGACCGCAAGTGAAGAGATAGATTCAAATAGATAAGGAGTGATTGATTATGGCTATAAAGAGATTCGATGACATAGACAAGAAGGCGCGTGAGCTTGAGGCTCAGGCGAAGAAGTTGCGCCGCGAGAAGCAGGCCGCGAAGACCAAGGCGTACGCAGATGCCCTCGTGGCGGTCTTCCCCGAAGTGAAGGAAATGGGTTCCGCCGAAGAGGTGCTCGCGTTCGTCAAGACGCTGCGCAGGGACGCCGGACATGGAAACGGCGGAAATCCTTCCGATGGGTTTCAGAACGCAGTCGTGCGCGGACCTGCGGGCGACGCCGATTCTTCGGACGGCGGCCGCGGTTCTCTCGGCGTCGAGGGCTTCAATCCCGAGCGCCGTCCCTTCGATTAAAACGCGCCGGAGGTTCGGACATGGGGAGTCGTCCCCGTGTCCGACATTCGGTCGCGTGGTTCTGTCGGACAGAACATGTTGAGTCGGAGGGGACAGATTCGGGGGTTCGAAGGGGACGGCAAAGCCGCCCCCTCGCAAGCTGACCATGGCGGAAAAATGCGATATTCGCATTTTGTACGTACATGGTCAATGCTTGCTCCCTTCCCCGTTTCGCAGATTGCAGCAAAGTGCGACGAGAAATGAGCATCGCATTTGGATTGCGAATAAGGAGGTGTTTTGCATGGCAAAAGAAGTTGAGAAGAGAAGCGGCAAGGCGACCCGCCAGCACTACAAGAAGGACCGTCGCGAGACTGTTATTCAGGTGCGCATGAACGCCGAGGAGCTTGCCCTTTTGGATGGGAAGAGAGGCGGACGCACGCGCTCGAATTATCTGCGTGGCGCGCTGTACGGTTCCGCCGGTTCCCACACGGAGCACGAGGTCGTTGCGGACACTCCGCAGCTCGACCGGATGCTGATGGAATTGAACCGAATCGGCGTGAACATCAACCAGATTGCACGGGCCTTCAACGCCCGCGTGAAAGGGATGGGCATGCTTGAGGAAATCAAGATGGAACCGGACAAGAAGGCGTTCGAGAGCCTGCGGGAATCCATCGACGGATTGTCGGACGAGGTCAAGGGGCTTCGAGCCGATTTGCATGGCGGAATCACGGGAGGTGATGTCTGATGTCGACGACGTATGTGCAGGCATTGCCCGACGTCCGGGGCCGCATGTCCTACACCGAGTTCGGAGAGGGAAAGCGCAGACGCGACCATCTGCGAAACGGGACGGACCGCATCGCCGCCCAGATGGGCGACATGCCCTCCCGAGGTGAGTTCATCGCGTACTGCAACGGGCTTCATGCCGTCCATCCGAACATGGTCAACGAGGGTTACGAGCTTCGCGTCTCATGGGCGCTCGACGAGTTGAATCCGGGCAATCCCGACGATGTGCAGAGGGGCATGGAGCACGCCTACCTGCTCTGCCATGAACTCGCCCCCGACTCCCCGTGTTGGGTGACCATGCACGTGGACGGCGAGGGCGGATGCGTCCACGCCCACGCGACAATCGCGAACCACGATTGCCGCACCGGGCAGGTCATCAACAAGGACGACACGAGCCTGTTCGCCCCGCGCGTGCAGGCGGTGAACGACGAGCTGAGCCGCGAGTGGGGCCTGTCCGTGATTGGAGCGGACAAGGACAAGTCGACGTGGGCGGAGAAACGGGACTCGTTCGAGCACGATTCCTTCGACCGCCATCTCGGCGATGCGGTGGCAAAAGCAAGGGACGACGCCAGCGATATTGATGATTTCAAGCAGCGTCTTGCGTTCGCCGGAGTGACCCTCAATGAGACATCGAAAGTCGACAAGAAGACGGGCGAGAAGTCCGTCGGATGGTCTTACAGGATGCGGGACGAATGGGGTCCGAAGCGTAGGACCCGGAAGCGCCGTGCCTCCAACCTCGCAGACGACCTGACGAAGGAAGGCGTCGAGCGGTTCTTCGAGGAGAAGCAGGGACAGCAGGCCCGCGAGGAACTGAAGACAGCGCCGGCCCCGAATCAGGATTCCCAGATGGTCGGCATGGAGGATACGCAGCAGGATTCCCCTGCCCAGCATGATTTTGACATGTACGAACCGAGCGAGTCCGACGTGAGGGACATGGCCTCCGATTTGAAGAACGTGTACGCCCGCCGCAGGAAGAGCGAGGGCATGCCTATCGCCGGGGAGCAGTACGAGGCGCTCGCGAATGCAGAGAACGACCCGGAAGACGCCCTCGCCCAGCTCCGCGCCGATGTGGAACGCGCCCGCAGGGAGTTCCGCGATTCCAGGGAGGCACGAGACGCCCTGAAGGGAGCCTGCCCGAGCCTCGCGATGGGATTCGGGCTGTACACGCTGGCGAGCAGGACCGGGACCGACCCCGTCTCCCGCATGATGTCGGACATGATGGCCCGGATGTTCCGCATGATGATGCTCCAGTTCATGGAGGACCAGCGCCGCAGGATGCAGGAGGATGCCGAGCGTCGTCTCTACGAATCCCGAGGCAACATGTGGGACGCCGAGAAGCGCCTGAAGGCCGCCGAGGAGGCTCTGGACAACGAGGCCGCCCGCACCGTCAAGCATCGCGGCGTCACGCCGAAGATGCAGCAGACGGCCGAGGCGACGGAGCGCGTGCGCGACGAGGACAAGTACCTCGGGGAGTAAAAAAATGGCGGCTCCCTTGCGGGAACCGTCATTCTCAGCGAATCTCGGGGGCGGGCACGCAGTCCCAGCCTGTACCGAAGTGGGTGATTCCCCAGACGTACAGGTCGAGTTCCTCGTCATGGAACACCGGCTCGTCCGTGTGCTCCATCAGGAAGTCGGGGTAGCTGATGATGTACCACTGGAATATCTCGTCCCATGGTGCGAAATCCCCGCTCACGAATTCCAGCGGACGATGCGCCATCTCGTTGGCGAGGACCATCCCGCCGACCGTCTTGGCCAAATCCGCATAGGTCTCGATGCCGTAGCCGTTCATCTCTCGTCTCCCTTTCTTTCGGGCCTTCTCCTTCACGCGCCGACCCGATGCCGAAGGCATATCGACGGTCGAGAGCGCGGGTGGGCTTGAGATGGGCTTGGAAAAGACCTTTCAAGGGTCTCTCCCCGAAAGAGGCGGAAACGTCGAAAAATCGACTTCGGCTCGTCTATGGGACGATTCCCGAAAATCGTTCCGAAAGGGGTCTAGGGATGATGGAACGGTGGGCTTCAGAAAGCCCCTCGGAGGGTCTCAGGCGTCTTCGCCTATGCCATGAGTCGTATCGCGATAGTTTGGCGGGCATCCGCCGTACCGCCTGTGGCGGAGAATTGAAAAAAAAAATACGGCTATGCCGTTCCCCCGTGAGGGGTCTGGCATAGCCGTGGTATGGACAGTTGTGATTAACGGCGGGCACCGCAGTCGCAGTATTCGTAGTCGACATAGGTTTCGTTGTGACCATGGTCTTCCTGATGGGAACCGACCTGAACCTGTTTTTCCTCGTAGATGGTTTCCGTACGGTAATTACCGATATAACCAGCTTTAATAAGCTCCTTAGCGTGAGCCTTTGCGTCGTTGATGTTACTTGCGACATATCCGTCTTCAGCGAAGATGAAGTTTGTTCCTACAGCGACCTTCTGGGTTTCATAGTCGGGAACCGTCACCATGTTGGACACCCACTTCTGTGCGGTGTGCTGTTTCCACGAATGCTGGTGAGCAGGTTTGCTCGGCTTGTCGGAACCGCCAGAGTTTCCGGTGTTGCTGGAAGAGCCGGAGTTGGAACCGCTGTTTCCAGAGTTTCCAGAGTTGGAATTTCCAGAGTTGGAGCTGGAAGAGTTGGCGTTTCCGTCGGAAGGCTTGTCAGCAGGCTTGCTGGTAGTGTCGGCAGGTTCGCTGTCGACATTGACTTCCTCGTCGGCTTTGGAAGCGTCTTCCTTCGTCTCGTCAGAGGCGTTCGGGTTGGCGTTCACATTGCTATCGAGCTTGTCGAGGATAGCCTTTCCGTTGTCACCCTTGAGGGTGGAGTCGCCGTTCTCAACGGCGGTCTTCGTGTCGGTTACGATTGCCTTGAGCATATCGTCCGTCACCTTGTCTGCGGAGATGAAGGTCATCTGGCAGTCGACAGTGACTTCGTCCTGTTCGTCGGAGATTGCGACTTCTGTCGCATCGCCGGTGTCGAATAGCTCGTAGGCTGAGCCGTCCTTATTGACAGGGCTGATGACATCGATGTCGTAGCGTCCCTTGTCAACTTCTACTTCGGATGTGCCCTTGTTCCCGTCCTTATCAGCCTTCACGGCGTGATAGAAGTCAACGGAAGCGTTGTCCTCATCAAGCCCCTTGATGTGGACGATGGCAGGCGTGGAATTCTCGTCCCAGCCCTTGTCCGCCGTGATGGTCAATGTGATTCGATGGCCCGGCGCTTCTTCCCCCGTTTTAGCGGTTCCGCATGCGGCCAGTGATAAAGCCATGGCGAGGGACGCCGTCACGGCAAGCAGGCGCTTGACGGTCGGTGTTAGAGTCATATGAAAGAACCTCCTTTTATGTGTAAGCTGCCACTCTCACTTTTGGTGCGGCAGGCCGCACCTCATTGTCAGAGCAAAATCCAACATATTATTATATAATTATATATAAAATCTGCACGTAAATCAAGGGATTTCCCGGTCGGCGCACATTATCACGCTGTCCGGTGCCTCCCGCCGGAGATTGACACTCTTGCGTTGCAATTATATAATTATATAAAGTTTACCTAGGGAGGGAGTACGGATGGATGGGACCAAGAGTGGAGCCGCCCCCGAGAGGACGATTCTCTCGCTTTCCATAACGGTGGAGGACAAGAGAAAGCTGAAGATTATGGCAGCAGAGAGGAACACGACCATCGCGGCAATCATCCACGGGTGGGTGAAGGAGCATTGTTCCGACAAGTCGGAAGAAAGCACAAATTGAGCATTTGCGGACTAATCAAAAAGCATTTAATCAATTGAGATTGAAATAGAAAGTGTCTAAACGAATGGAGGTGATTCATTTGGCGAGAAAGAAATCAAAGCTCAACGACAACAACCTCGCCATCGCGTACTATCGCTACTCCTCCCACTCGCAGAACGAGGCGAGCATCGAACAGCAGCGCGAGCTTGCCCACGAATGGGCGGACGCGCACGGGCTGAAAATCGTCCGAGAGTACGAGGACGCGGCCATATCCGGCACGAAGGAAGACCGTCCGGGATTCCAGCTGATGTTGTCGGAGGTCGCAAAAATCCGTCCGAACACCCTCATCGCGTGGAAGACCGACCGTCTGGGTCGCGATAAGTACGTGCTGGCGATGGCGAAGAAGACGATTCGCGACGCGGGGTGCGAGATACACCTGCTGGCGGAGAACATCCCGACGGACACCGCCGAGGGAATCCTCATCGAGGGGCTGATGGAGGCTCTGGCGGAGTATTACAGCCGGAACCTGTCCGTGCACATCCAACGAGGGATGGACTTCAACGCCGAGCACGCGAACTTCAACGGCCATAAGGTGTTCGGCTTCAAGACGGAGAAGGTGGACAAGAAGCGCAAGTACGTCATAGACCCCGATACCGCGCCGTTCGTGCAGTTGATGTTCACGAAGTACGCCGAAGGAGAACCCATGCAGTCCATCTGCGACGAGTTCAACGAGGCCGGTCTGCGTACGTCGAGGGGTAACCCCTTCGGTGTGAAGACGATGCACAGGATGCTCAAGAACCGCGCGTACATCGGCGAGTACAGGCACGGCGAGTTCGTCGTTCCCGGCGGGATGCCCGCTCTGGTCGACGGGGAGACGTTCGACAGGGCGCAGAAGCGCCTCGCCGAGAACAAGCGCAAGGGTTCCCAGAGGGCGCGAGGAATGGATGAGGATGGCGCTCCTCGCTACTGGCTGACCGGGAAGCTGTACTGCGGCGAGTGTGGGGAGACGATGCAAGGTGTCTCGGGCACGAGCAAGACGGGGCGCACGTATTACTACTACTATTGCTCCGCCCAGCGGAAGAAGCTGTGCACGAAGAAGAAGGTCAAGAAGGACTGGATTGAGGACCTCGTGACCGACGTCCTGAGGTACATCATCGACGACTCGGAGAACCTGATGTCCCTTGCGGTGGACGCCGCCGTGTACTACAAGGAGCATTACAAGGAGACGGGGTACCTCGAAGGTCTGGAGGCGAAGCGCAAGGAGGTCGAGAAGGGCATCGCGAACCTGATGAAGGCAATCGAGGGCGGTGCGCTCAGCGACACCCTCATAGAGCGCCTGAACCAGCTTGAGGCGCAGAAGGCATCCCTGAACGACGCGATACAGGCCGAGAACGTCAAGGTCTCGCTGTGCGAGGACGAGCACAGCATCAAGGCGTACTTCGAGAAGTTCCTTCACGCGGACTTCGACAACCCGGAGACGCGCGATAAGATATTGGAATATTTCGTCGATAAGATTTATCTCTACGACGAGAAGCTGGTCGTGACCTCGTGGTATTCGGAGGATAAGACTGAAATCACGTGGGATATGCTGAAAGGAGCGGACGGCGACCCTTTTGTTAAAGGGGAAGCCGCCGAGTTCGACTGCTTCCCCTTAGGCTCCACCATAGGAGAATTAGGCGAACACCTTTAGGTGCTCGCCTTTTTTGTTTGACTCACCTATTGCCTATGTCGTCTATCTGTCGCCTATACGACCTGCACCGTTCTTCCAGCCTCCTGTCATCGCCTATAGTCTCACTCCATCGACCATAGCCCAGCAGTGTTATCCATGCAAAATTTGTGAATCGGTTAACAATGGAACTGGTTTGCCTTTCATAAGACCACCGTGGGTAAAATCGACCTGTCGTTTCCGGCACCATGCCGTTGCAGGCCACCTGTATGCAGCAATGCAGCATTACAGCGCAGGCGTTTTGCAACATGAAGCCATTGCGGCGCAACTACAAACGAAAACAGGAGGTTCACTATGTGCGGCATCGTTGGCTACACCGGCAACCACCAGGCCCAACCATTTTTGCTCGACGGACTCGCATCCCTTGAGTATCGCGGCTACGACTCGGCGGGCATCGAAGTCCTCTCCCCCGACGGATCGCTTCACGGCGTCAAATGCTCGGGTCGCGTCGAAATCCTCGCGCAACGCTGCGCCACGGCAAACCTCGTGGGAACATCGGGCATCGCCCATACCAGATGGGCCACACACGGCGCCCCTTCCGACCGCAACGCCCATCCGCATACCGATTGCTCAGGCCGTATCGCAATTGTCCACAACGGCATCATCGAAAACTTCCGACAGCTACGCTCCCAGCTTATCGCCGCTGGTCATGAGTTCAAAAGCGATACCGACTCAGAGGTTATCGCCCACCTGATCGAGGACTCTTGGAACGGCCCCGCCAAGGGCAACCTGCTCGAGGCGGTCCGCATCGCCGTCTCCCGTTGCGAGGGCTCCTGGGCGCTGGCGGTCTTGTGCGCCGACATGCCCGGCCAAATCGTCTGCGCTCGCAGACGCTCGCCGCTCGTCATCGCTACCACTGCAAACGGCTGCTACGTCTCTTCCGACATCACGGCCCTGGCTGGCAAAGCCAAGGAAGTCATCCAGCTCGACGATGGACAGCTGGCGATCCTGAGTCCACAGGGCACCTGCTCGGTTTTCGACGAGGACGGCAATTCCGTCAACTCCCCGACCACCATGACCGTGGATTGGGACGCCTCGGCCGCCACCCTGGGCGGCTATCCCGATTTCATGGCAAAGGAAATCGCAGAACAGCCTGAGGCGATTCGCCGCCTGCTCCAAAACCGCCTTGGCAAACACGGTATCGAACTCGACGAGCTCACTCTCACCAAAGAGGAGATGGCCGCCATCGACAAGGTCTACGTCGTGGCCTGCGGCACCTCGTACCATGTCGGCCTCATCGCCCGCGACTTCATCGAGAACTGGGCAAAGGTCCCGGTCGTCGTCGAACAGGCCTCCGAGCTCAACTACAAGGAATCGGTCCTGGTAACCCCCAACACCCTTTGCGTCATCATCACCCAATCCGGCGAAACAGCCGACACCCTTACCGCCGCGCGCCGCATGCGCGGCCTGGGCTGCAAGATCTTTGCCATCACGAACGTTCTCGGCTCGACGGCCGCACGCGAGTCGGACGGCACCCTGTACATCCAAGCTGGCCCCGAAGTTTGCGTCTGCTCGACCAAGGCTTACACGGCGCAAATGGTCGGCGCCGCCTTCCTCGCCCTGCGCCTCGCCCAAGCACGCGGCACCATGACGAGGGAAGAGGTCGAGAAGAAGTTCCATGAGCTGGAAACCGTTCCCAATCTCATCGACCAGGTTCTCCAGAGAAGCTGGCAGGATAAGGAGGCGTCTCGCGCCTTCCGCCGCGCTCATTCGTCGCTCTTCCTGGGACGCGGTGTAAACTCAACCGCTGCCGCCGAGGGCGCCCTCAAACTCAAGGAGATCAGCTACCTACATGCCGAGGCATATGCGGCAGGCGAGATGAAGCACGGACCGATCGCCCTGCTCGAGCCCGGCTTCCCCGTTGTGGCGATCGTGCCGCAGGGCCATGTGCACGACAAAACGATTTCCAACATCCAGGAATGCATCGCCCGCGGTGCCACGGTCATCGGCGTTGCCACCGATGGAGACGAGGACGTTGCGACGATCTGCAGCAATGTTTTGTGGGTGCCGCCTGTGACGGACGAATTCCTCGTTCCCCTTGTGGTCGCCGTACATCTCCAGATGCTGGCACGCTACGTTGCAATCGACCGCGGCTACGACGTGGACAAGCCGCGCAACCTCGCAAAATCGGTCACGGTCGAATAAAGGCTGTTGAGGAACTCGAAAAGCGCACGCCAAGTTTACGTAACAAGCAAGAATCCACGCTAATCCTTCAATTCAGAAGTAATCGCGTCTCTCGCCTTACCGGAAAAGCTCTTGCGCGAAAGCAACCAAAAAGGGCACGCCCTGCAGGACGTGCCCCTTCGCTGTTAGTATCGGCAGCTAGCCGTCACGATGTATCCAATAGGATCACACAAACGTGTTTTCTTCTCTTCCCAAGAGACTTAACCGCTATTTCTTCAGCGGGGTCTTCCACAGGAAGAAGCTCAACGCTGCGGCAATCAGCCAGGTGGCACCAATACACACCACGATCATGATGAGGTTCATCGGATCGCCCGAAGGATCGGCATATACCGGCAGCGAGGTAATACCAGGCATCACGAAGCCGAAGCACTTCGCGCTCAGAATCACGGTCAACGCACCGCCAATGCCATTCGCGACCATCGCGGAGATGAGAGGCGTGCGGTTTGGAACCTGGACCGTAAACAGCGCCGGCTCGGAAATGCCCATGAATGCGGAGAATGCGCAGGTAAATGCGGCAGACTTGAGCTTCTGGTCCTTCATGCGCAGCGCAGCGCCAAAAGCCGCGCCAGACTCGGCAAGGTTATGGCAGAACGAAACAGGCAACAGGTAGTCGTATCCAAGCGTGGCGATGTTGGAAATCTGAATGGGGCTCGTGGACTGGTGCATGCCGAACAGCACGATAAGCGGCATGAAGAAGCCCAGCAGGAAACCGGCGATCGGGCCAAGCGTGGAGAACAGCCACACGATGCCGTTTGCCAATCCGATGCCGCACCAGGCACCAATGGGCGCAAGCAGCATGAGGTTGATCGGCAGAACGATAGCAAGCGACAGCGCCGGAACCACTACGAGCTTGAAGAGGTCGGGCACGACCTTATCAATCGCACGGTACACGAAAGACAGGCCAATGACGCCAAAGATGACCGGGAACACCGAGCTCGCATAGGAGAACACGGGTACCGCCATACCGAAAAGCGTGAGCGGCGTTTCTCCTGTACCCACTGCGTTCACGATGGTTGGATACATAAGCGAACCGGCGACGCACAGGGCGAGCGAACGGTTCACCTTGAATTTATCTGCAGTGGAAACAGCCAACAAAAACGGCAGGAAGTAGAACGGGATATCGGAGATCATATTGAAGATCGCCCAGTCACCGGAACCCGTATCGATGCCAAACGCTGCGATCGCAGCCAGGATGCCCTTGACGATACCGCCCGCGACCAGCGCCGGAATAATGCTCGAGAAGATGCCTGTAATGATATCGAAAACGCGGGCGCTCCCCTTGGGTGCAAGCTCCTCCTGGTCGGCATCGGCGTCAACGCTGCCTGCAAGTTTGTCGGCACCCAGCAGGGGCTCGAGCTCGTTGTACACCGAGTCGACGCCGGGGCCGATAATGATCTGCCACTGTCCGTCCTTAATCTGCGCACCGAGCGCTCCATCGAGCTTGCCAAGCGCCTCGATATCGCCCAGAGAATCATCCTTGAGGTTCAGGCGCAAACGCGTGATGCAATGCGTTGCCGTTGCCACGTTGTCTGCACCACCCACCAGCTTGAGAACGTTGGCGGCCAATTCTTGTTTCGAGCTCATCCTTGTCTCCTTACCCCAGGTCGGCGCCGTTGGAGGCGATGCACGACCGATACCAATAATAGGAATCCTTGCAATAGCGCTTCGCGCTACCCTTACCGCTGTTGTCGAGATCGACGTAGATGACGCCGTAGCGCTTGCTCATCGTGAGCGGGCCGCACGACACCAAATCCAGGAAGCCCCAGATCATGTAGCCGCGAACATCTACGCCATCAATGACTGCTTCGCGCATGCAGTCGATGTGTTTACGCAGGTAATCGATGCGGTACGGGTCGTGTACGCTGCCGTCGGCCTCAAGCACGTCAGCGGTACCCAAACCGTTCTCCGCGATATAGAGCGGCAAACCGTAGCGATCGTACATCTGGTTGAGGGTGACGCGCAGGCCAAGTGGATCGATTTGCCACCCCCATTCCGTCGACTCCAGATATGGGTTTTTGTTTGCCATCACCAAGTTGCCTGCGGTCTTTTCCCAACCCTGATCGGCAGTCGCAACCTGAGAGAAGTAGTAGGAGAACGAAAGGAAATCGACGGTATTTGCAGCGATAAGCTCTTCGTCGCCCTCCTCCATCTGAATCTCAATCCCCAACTTGTCAAAGTAGCGATCCATGTAGGCGGGGTATGCTCCGCGTGCCATAACATCGGTATAGAACCAGTTGGCGTACTGGTCGTCATGCAGCGCCTGCATATTGTCCTCAGGACGGCACGTAGCCGGATACGTACAAAAACGTGCGATCATGCCGCCAACTGGCGTTTCGGGACATTTCTCATGCACGATTTGGATGGCGCGAGCATTAGCCACGAACTGATGATGCAAACACTGGAAAATCTGCTGGTCGAGATTGTCGCCCTCTTCATCGGCAATCAAGCACACGCCATCCCACGGGGCAAAACGCCCTGCATTGAACTCGTTGAATGGCAGCCAAAAATCAACAAGATCGCCCAGCTCTTCCACAATCGTCTCGACGTAACGCGTGAAAAACTCGATCGTCTTGCGATTCTTCCAACCACCGTACTTCGTAACGAGGTTCACGGGGATGTCGTAGTGAAGCATGGTGACAAACGTCTTGATACCGCACTCATGGCAGGCGGCAAACAGCTCGCGATACCAAGCAATACCTGCAGGATTGGGTTCTGCATCATCTCCGTTGGGGAAAATGCGGCTCCAGCAGATCGAAGTGCGGAACAACTTGAGCCCCATCTGGGCGAAAAGGTCGAGGTCCTCACGCCAATGATGGTAGAAATCGTTGCCACGACGCAGGGGGTAATACTCCGTGCCGTCATCGAGCAGGGCTGCCTCAAACTCAGCCTTGGAGAAGGGATTGTTCTGATGCTTCTCCTCAATCTGGTCATGCGTCCAACTGCCATCGAGCCAACGGCAATCCTGGGTTGACTTGCCCTTGCCGTCTTCGTTCCACGCACCGTCTGCCTGGGAACATGCGATGGCGCCGCCCCACAGGAAGTCGTCGGGGAATCCCGTCTTGAGCTTGCCCATACGATTTCGCTCCTTTCTCTTTGTAGGTCGTCTGACTCATCCTACTGAAGAGAAAAAAGCGGTAATATCGCATAGAACGGTTAGATTCCTAACATATTTACAGACTTCCTCCGTTTAAACGAGAAAAGCTGCCGTTTGGAGAATTGCCATGCCCACCAAGAAACTCGAGCAACTCCTATACCAAGTCACCGAATCGGAGTGCTGGCACCTCATTCATCCCGACGAGCCGAGTCCACGGTTCAAGGGCGTCGAACGCACGGTCATCGACGGACAGGAATACATGGTCTTCGATTGGAGCAACACGCTGCACGAGCGTTCTTTTGGTATGATTCGCGAAACGCGTTTCACCAATATCCCGCCGCATATCAACCGAGATATGGAGCTGAGTGTCATCTATAGCGGGTCATGCGATTTTGTCGTCAACGGACGGCCGCTTCACCTCACTAGCGGTGACGTGCTCATTTGCGACGCCAATGTGGTGCGTAGCTCTCCGAGTGTCAAAAGCGAAAACGATATCGTAATCTCAATGGTCTTTCGCAAGGAGTTCTTCGACTCCGTGTTTCTCAGCCACCTACCCGGCTCCAGCCTGCTCACCAACCTGCTGTTCGATGTAATCGCCCGCAATCGTGCACACGACCAATATTTGATGCTGCCGGCTGCATACGCAACCCATGCACGAACTTATATTGAGTTGTTGTTTGAGGAATATCACTTTTCGGGAATGTATAGCACGGAACTCTTCCGAGCCCAGGTTACCTGCCTGTTCCTTGAACTTATCCGCGGGTTGTACCATCGTGCAGAACACACCGGCAACACGGCATTTGGCGACCGAAACACCAGAAGCATTCTGGCCTACATCGAGCAGAATTACAAAGAGTGTACCTTGACCTCAACTGCTCGGGAATTTGGTTACAGCCCCAACTACCTGGGAAATCTATTAAAACGCCAGACCGGCCGTTCATTTTCGGAAATCAAGCTCGAACAGCAGCTCTCTGAAGCAGCGTATTTGCTGGCCAACACACGCCGCTCCATCGAGCGCATCGCCAATAAGGTTGGAATCTCGAACATGACATATTTCTACCGCAAGTTTGAAGCAAAATACCATGTCACGCCTCGTGTTTTTCGTCTGCAGGCAGCAGGGGAACACGAGAATCCACGCTGATTATTGCCGTTTGCGTCTGTTGCCTTTGGCGAGGGGTCTTCACCTATGGTGAAGAGCCGTTGCCTATGACTTCCCGCGCATAATAAGTCTAAAATTGCAGAAAACCATAGGTAACGGCAAACGTTCATAGATAACTGCAGCCAACCACGAATCAAAAAACGGTATCAACCTGCACCGAGAAGACTTTTCCGTACGCAAGTTATCTTCTGCTGCGGTAGAACGCATCCCCACCCCGCCGCGTTTTGGAAAAGTGGTCAATTTACCCCCAGATTGGGGTGTTCAGAACCCCAAAACGACCGGAAAAGGAGTCCTCTTCCGCCGTGGGGCAATCATCCACCAACAAAACCGCAGGATTCATTTCTCGCGCATCTCCAAAAAACACGAATCGGACCCTCCGAACACCCCAGCCTGGCACCATTTTGACCATAATCTCAATACTCGACCAATCTGAGGAGCTTGAATCCCCCTTGAAGAGTGGTTGGTTCTCTTTTCCGCAAAATCACATTGTTCGTCTGTTACCTATGATTTCCTGTGAAATAAAGGTCCCAAAACGCAAAAAACCATAGGCAACAACAAGTGGTTGTGAGCAATTGCGACTAGCTATAAGGAAATCAGACATTCCCTATTTGAAGAACAAGGATGCAGGAACACCTCGGACACTTATAAAAAAACGCCCCCGCCAGAAACGACGGGGGCGTTCCAATTCGCGCATCACAAAGCGCACTCGATTACTCCTCAAGCGCCTTGCGCAGCAACTCGTTGAAGAGCTTGGGATTGCCCTTGCCCTTGCTGGCCTTCATGCACTGACCCACCAAGAAGCCAATCACCTTCTGGTTGCCATCGCGATACTGTTGCGCCTGATCGGTACACGCAGCAAGCACCTGGTCGACGATGGGCTGCAACGCACCGGTGTCGTTCACCTGGCGCATGCCGCGCGCATCCACAATCGCCTCGGGGCTCTCGCCGCTCTCGGCCATGGCTTGGAGCACCTCGGGCGCCTGATTACTCGCAATCGCACCTTCTGCCAGCAGCTTTGCAAGCGACGCCACCTGTTCGGGTTTGATGCCGCTCTCCCCCAGCGCCACGCCGGCGCCCTTGAGATACGCGGCCATCTCGTTCACCACGAGGTTCGCCACAGCTTGCGCCGCCTTGCCCGCAAGTCCACTTGCCGCCTGCTCAAAGAACACAGATGTCTCGGGGTCGCCCGCAAGCTGCTCGGCGTCGGCACGCTTGATGCCGAAATCACGCTCAAAACGCTCGCGCTTCGCATCGGGCAACTCGGGCAACTCGGCGCGGCAATGCTCGATAAACTCGTCGCTCAAATCGAACGGCGCCAAGTCGGGGTCGGGGAACAAGCGGTAATCGTCCGCCGTTTCCTTCACGCGCATCACCACGGTACGCTTGCGGCCCGGCTCCCAATGACGCGTTTCCTGGTAGATGATGCCACCCTGCTCAAGCACCTCCGCCTGACGGCAAATCTCATAGGCAAGACCGTCGTGCAGGCTCTTGAACGAGTTGAGGTTCTTGAGCTCGGTTTTGGTCCCCAAACGTGTCTCGCCGCGACGACGCAGGCTCACGTTGCCGTCGCAACGCATGGATCCCTTTTCCATCGAGCAATCGGAGATGCCGATGGTGAGGAAGATGCGGCGCAGCTTTTCCATGAACAAGCGTGCCTCTTCGGGCGTGCGCAGGTCGGGCTCAGTCACGAGCTCGATGAGCGGTGTGCCGCAGCGGTTGTAGTCGATCAGGCTCTCGGAGGCCGCCGTGATACGCCCCTCGGCACCGCCCAGATGTACCATCTTGGCAGCGTCTTCCTCCATGTGGATGCGCAGGATGCGGATGGGAACCGTGTAGGAACCGTCCTCGTGGCGCTCCGCCACGGCCAGCTCGCTCGCATCGTAGGAGGACATACCGGCAAGCGCGCCGCCCTTCTCGGGCAGCTGCTCGGCCATCTGGCGCGAAAGCCCGTCGGCATGCGCCGAAGCGCTCGCAAGGCTCTCGGCTTCAGCGGACCCAAAAGCGCAGGTAGGACGCTCTGCGGCGCCTTTACCCGTCACTTCAAGGTCGAGGCGTCCATGCATGCAAAATGCCACAGGGCCCTGTGTGGTCTGGAAGTTCTTGGCCATGTCCGGATAAAAGTAATGCTTGCGATAGAACATCGAATGCTTCTGGATCTCGCAGTTGGTCGCAAGTCCCGCCTTCACGATGCTCTCGATCGCGCGCTTGTTCGGAACGGGCAATGCGCCGGGAAGACCCAGGCACACAGGGCACACGTTGGTGTTGGGTTCGTCTTCGTGGCTGAGCTTGCAGCCGCAGAACATCTTGGTGTCGAGCGTCGTGAGCTCGGTATGGATCTCAAGGCCGATCACGGCCTCCCAGTCTTTCAAAACTTCGGAGAGCTCCTTCATGCAAGCTCACCTCCCTTCCCCGCAAAATCGGGTGCAACACGGCAACCCGCCGCACCCGTCGTGGCCTCAAAGCCACGCTCGACGGCGCGGGCAAACGTCAGCAAGTTGCGGTCGTCAAACGCCTTGCCCACCAGTTGCGCCGCCACGGGCATGCCGGAGGCGGAGCCAACACCCAGCGGTACCGTGATGCCGCCGTTACCGGCAATGTTGATCGAGATTGTGAACAGGTCGGACAGGTACATCTGCGTGGGGTCGGACAGCTCGCCGAACTTGAACGCCGTGGTGGGGCTGGCGGGCATGAGCAGCACGTCGGCCGCCTCATAGGCGCGCTCATAATCGTTCACGATAAGCGTACGGGCCTTCTGAGCTGCGTAATAGTACTTGTCATACACACCCGAGGACAGCAGGTAGGCGCCGAGCATCTGACGACGCTTCGCCTCAGCACCAAAGCCCTTCGCACGGGAACGGGCGGTCTGCATGGCCAGATTGGGGCAGCCCGGCTCCTGATACCCGTAGCGCACGCCGTCAAAACGGGCGAGGTTGGAGAACGCCTCGGCGGGGCCGATCACGTAATAGGCCGCGATGGCGGCATCCAGATGCGGGAGCTCGACTTCAACCAGCTCCGCGCCCTGATCTTGCAGCACGTGGGCAGCGAGCTCGACGGCTTCTTTGACCTCGGAAGTCAAACCGGGTGCATTCATGAACGAGGGGATGATGCCCACGCGCTTGCCCGCAATATCGCCCTCGAGTCCGGCAGCGAAACTATCCGCGCAATCCACGCTCGTGCTATCACGCTCGTCGCGGCCGCCCGCGCACAGCGCGTCCATGGCACGCGCTACGTCTTCGACGGTGCGCCCAAACGGACCCACCTGGTCGAGTGAGGAGCCAAAGGCCACCACACCGTAGCGCGAAACCGTGCCATACGTGGGCTTCATGCCCACCACGCCGCACAGCGCAGCGGGCTGGCGAATGGATCCGCCCGTGTCGGAACCCAGGGAGAGCGTGACCTCACCCGCTGCAACCGCAGCCGCGGATCCGCCCGACGAACCTCCGGGCACGCGCTCGAGGTCCCACGGGTTGTTCGTGCGGAAAAACGCCGAGCTCTCGGTGGATGAACCGAAGGCGAACTCGTCCATGTTGGCCTTGCCCACCGGCAGACAGCCCGCATCCAACATGCGCTGCACGCAGGTGGCGGTAAAGGGCGACTCATACGTCTCAAGCATGCGGGAAGCACAGGTGGTACGCGTTCCCACCAGGTTCATGTTGTCCTTGACGGCCAAAGGCACACCCGCAAGCGGGGGCAGTACCTCACCCGCCGCGCGAGCAGCGTCCACGCGAGCGGCGGCCTCAAGCGTCAACTCGGGCGTGACCTGCAAAAAAGCCTGCACAGCGCCGTCGCGCGCTTCAACTGCATCCAGAGCGGCGCGGGCGACTTCGGTGGCCGAGAAATCTCCAGCGGCAACGCCGGCGGCAATCTGCGCGGCAGTCAACTCGTCGATGAACGCCATTACTGCTCACCTCCGCCCAAAATCGAAGGCACGCGGAATTGACGCTCACGCGAGGCGGCGGCATTGGACAGCGCCGCGTCGATCGGCAACGCACGAACGGTATCCACCGCGTCATCGCGCATGACGTTCGACAACGTGCCGATGGGATGGAACGTGGGCTCCACATCCTCTGCGGTGTAATTCAAAATCGGCTCAACCATCTCAACGGCGTCATTGAGATAGCTGGTCATCTGCTCAAGCTCTTCGCCCTCTAGGGCAATGCACGCGTAATCGGCAATCGCGTGCACGTCATCTTGGGTGAGTGCCATGCGGTGCCTCCTTCTTCCCAGTAGATATAGCCCTCTTAGTGTATAAAAAAGGCCGCCCCCAAACGAGGCGGCCCGAAAGAAACCCAACTTGTTACAGCACTAGAAGGTGAATACCTCACGCAGGGCATCGGCGCAGGCGAGTTCATCGGGGCCCTCGACGACAACCCGAAGCGTCTCTCCCTTGCGAGCGTCGAGCGCCATGAGTCCCACAAAGTCCGTCGCAACACTGGAACGCTCACCCGCGTATACCGTCACCGTGCTCTCAAATGCGCGGGCAGATGTGCAAATCTGAACGACCGGCCGTGCGTGGAGTCCCTCAAAACCGGCGATGACATGAGAAAGCTCAATCATAGAGACCTTCCTGGCAATAGGACGGCAGCGCGCAACGGGAAAGCGGCGCCTCTGGGGCGGGCGCCCAACTTGGAGCAATCGTCACACCTAGGGCAAACGCCACGCCAAAGGCAAAATCGCTCTTACTTGCGCGTCACCGTAACCACGGCGTCGCCGGCGGCAACCTCAGCGTCTGCCTCGACGGCAAGCTCGACTGCTGCGAACTCGGCGGTGTTGGACACGGCGAGCACCACGCAATCCTTGTAACCCGCCTCGGCGATAACGGAGCGGTCCATTTTGAGCACAGGCTGGCCGGCTACGACCTTGTCGCCCTGCTTCACGTAGCCCGTGAAACCCTTGCCCTGCAGGTTGACGGTGTCAACGCCCACATGCACGAGCACTTCGATACCGCTCTCGCCCATGATGCCCACGGCATGACCCATGGTAACGGTGACCTCGCCGCTCACAGGAGCATACACGGTATCGTCCCCGGGCCAAATGGCGCAGCCCTTGCCCAGAATCTCGCCGGAGAACACCGGATCGGGGACTTCGGTCATCTTGATGACCTTGCCCGTCACCGGAGCGCACAGCACATCGGCACCAGCCTGTGCCTCGACGTTCGCCGGAACGGCGGGGGCGGCAGGCGCCTCTTTTTTCTTAAATACGTCAAACAGACCCATGTGGACCCTCCTTGTTACCTTGAGCACCCGTGCACTCAATTCAGTAGGTTTATTCTACCGCAGGTAAATCAGCGCACTTGTCGATTCGCCTAGAACAAAACTAAACCGATGCCCAGCAAACACGGCATCGTGATGAGCGAAAGCAGCGTGGAAGACGACACCAATCCGGCTCCAAAACGATAGTCCCTACCGAACATCTGGGGGAAAATCGCCGTAACCGTGCCACAAGGCGCCGCAAATGCAATAAGCAGCGCCAACTTGATGGGCGTGGGCAGCGGCAAAGGAAGCATGCAAATCACGATCAACAGCGGAACCACCAGCAGGCGCAAAAAGTTGGTGAGGTACAAGTTCTTGTTGCGCAAAATGCCGCGGATATCCGCCTGGGCAAGGTAGGAGCCGAGCACGAGCATCGCAAGACCCGTGTTGAGCCCCGCCAACCCCGAAGCCGTGGACTCCACCACACCGGGAAGATGAACGGAGCCCAGGAACAGCAGCACACCCACGAACACCGCGGCAACGGCCGGATTGGTCAGAACGCGCCGAGGTGAGACCTCCTCCTTGTCCTGGGAGATGAGCCAAATGCCATAGGAAAACGTAATGGGCACCTGTGCAGCGATGCAAGCCGTGACGTAGAACACGTACTCCTCGCCCAGCACCGCCTGGACGAGCGGAATGCCCACGAATCCCATGTTCGAAATCATGATGCCAAGCTGCGAAATACGTTGGCGCTCGCGATAGACAAACCACCCGATTGCGGCGGCGACAAAGGTGAAAGCCCACGTGAGGACCATGCAAATGGCACCGTCGATGAGCTTTTCCATCTCAAACGTAGTGGCGAAGGCCGTGATGGTGATAGCAGGGTTCGCAACGTAGAGCGCCACGTTTGCCATCTGTGCAGCACCATGATTATCCAGGTACTTCGCCTTCACGAGCACCACGCCCACGCCCATCATCAGGAACATGGCGACGGTCTGCGTCACCATAATCGGCATCGTCTCGGAAAGCGAAATCCCCGGCATACTGTCTCTCTCCACCCCGCACGCGCACGGCATGCGTCTTCTCGATTCCCTACTCCTGAACTCGCTCGGACTCGACTAAACGGTCGATTTCGCGTTTGCGCAGTATCAGGATCAGCAACGGGATAACCGTCACCAACACCGCAGCCGCCACCAGCGTGCCTTGGACGCCAAAGATGTGCGCCAAAATGGGCGCACACAGCAGCGGGAACGCACCGGCCATATTGTAGCCCGCGCCCATGGCCGCGTTCACGCGACCGATGCGATCAAGCGGAGTATGAACCTGGACGAGTGTGTCTTTAATGGGCCCGAACGCCGAAAACGCCGCACCGAGCGCAAACTGACCGATTGCGGCCACCAAAACGAAGGGCGTGGACACGTACACAAAGCTCCCCAGGCCCGTCGCCATAAGCACCACCAGCAAGGCGCGCACGTTGATGAACCGCGGGGGCATGACGCCGGCAAACACCGCACCAACGATGCCGCCCACACCTGACAGGGCAGACAGCCAGCCCATCCACTCCGCGCCGACCTTGAGGACGTCGCGGTAAAACAGCGACTCAAGCGGGTCAAACGCACCGTAGCCCATAAACGAGATGAGAGTTGCCCAAAAGAGCAGGGACAGCACGCTGCTACCGAATATCTCGGAAAAACCGGCGTAAATCGAATTGCGCGGACGACTGCCGGGGGCTGCCGCGGGATCCAAAGCTTCGGGAGTATCGAGCTCGTCGCGCGCAGGTGTACGCAAGGCGTGGAATCCCCAACCGGGAACGTACGCCAGCGCCGAGCAGGCTGACATGAACAGGAACACCGCCTGTGTGGGAGCGACAAGTGTGATCATGCCACCCACGATAGGGCCGATCACGATGGAAATATTGCCCGTCAGTGTGACAAGCGCGTTGATGCGCTTGAGCTCATCAAGGTCGTCGGTGAGATAAGGCGGGAAGGAACGCGCCACAACGTCGGCCATACCCCATGCGAGGCCGAAAACCGCCGCACCTGCGAACACGCCCACGATGCTCGTGCCGACGACCTGGTACAAAAGACCGCTAAACGTCAGGAATCCCGCGCAAAAACGCAGGTACGTGCGCGGACCGATGCGATCGAGCAAGCTGCCACCGAACATGCCGCCAATCACGAGCAGCAGATTGAGTAGGCCGACGGCGACCGCGTTATCAACCACGTCCGCGCCCATGGCAAACGTGAGCGTGCCCATAACGCCGATGAAATAGCTCGACATGGCGCCGACATACAACAGCAAGCGCACGGAAATCAGGCGAAGAACCTGGCGGGTAAGTTGCGGCGAGGAATACGTAAAATACTGACGCAAATTCATAAGGAGCTCCTAATTTGAGATAGCAAGAGGGGCAGCGCGGACGCAACCGCGTGGCAGACGAACGTAAACGATGTCCCTACTTGATACTCAATCCTCGCTCCTTCAAGCGTCCGAATCGTTGACACACCAGTGTAGCAGAGCGCTTTTCCTGCGCCAACTTTGGCCGCGCGCGAAACATGCCGTTCAAATCCGCCTGAAAACCTGCGCAGACGTCCGCTTTGTTCGTGTACGACCATCCGCAGGGTCTGTGATGCCATTCTTTTCCCTGCTAGAATATGCTGCGTTCAACTTGCATGATTGGAGCGTTATGACACCCACCATCGCAATCATCGGCGCACTCGAAAAAGAGGTGCGCCACATTTATGCTGCCCTGGAAAACGGCACCACGGTCGATGAGGCCGGTCTCCACATCGCGAGCGGCACGTATCACGGGCTCAACATCGTCGCCACTGTCGCCGGCATGGGAACGGTCAACGCCGCCGCCGCAACGCAGCACCTCATCAGCGCGTATGGCGCAAACACCGTCATCTTTTCGGGCATTGCAGGCGGGCTCAATCCCGCCCTGCACATCGCCGATGTGGTCATCGGCGAGCGCCTGCGCTACCTGGACACCGACACGGCCCTCATCGCCGAATCGACGCCCGGCCTCGAAGAATTTGCAAGCAGCGACTACCTGGTCGACCTTGCCGAAGAAGCCCTTCGCGAGCACGGCTATGTGAATGCGGCCGGTGCTGACTCCCCCGCTGACAAAGGGGCAAGCAGGGCAGTCGTCAAAGACGCGAAGACCCCTGACGCCGACCCCAAGCAATACCTGCGCGGCACCATCGCGTCTGGCGACCGCTTCATCACGGGCGCCGAAGTCAAAAATGCCGTTATCGCTGCCACGCATGCGGATTGCGTTGAGATGGAGGGTGCCGCAATCGCGCACATCGCCGCTAAAAACGGCGCGGATTGCCTTGTGCTGCGCGCGATTTCCGACAACTGCGACGAGGAGTACGACGCCTTCTCGACCCGCGTGTTCGACCTTGATGAGTATGCGCAAAGTGCCAGCGTTCTCGTGCTCTCCCTCATCCAACGCTTATCCACTCAGCTTGACGCCAAGGCAAACGACGAGCTCGACGCGTAGCCCGTATTCTCCATCACGAAAGGCAACCCCATGGCAGCCAGCAGCACGAAAGGCCGTCGTTGGGAAGCCGCGCTCTCTACTACGAAAGGCAACCCCATGGCAGAGGACATCAACTACAACAAGGTGCATTTTGTCGCCAGCTACGGCAAGGCGTCGCAGATTCCGCCTTCGACCTGCCCGGAAGTCAGCTTTGTAGGCCGCTCGAATGTGGGCAAGTCCTCCATCATGAACAAGCTGTTCAACCGCCGCAGCTTGGTCAAGGTGTCGAGCACGCCCGGCAAGACGTCCAACATCAACTTCTTCGAGGCAGACGGCGTGCACTTCGTCGACCTTCCTGGCTACGGCTTTGCGCAGCGCAGCAAGGGCGAGCGTGAACGCTGGGCCAACCTGATCGGCGACTTCCTCGAGTCGGAGCGAAGCTTCAACCTGGTGGTTTCATTAGTGGACATCCGCCACGACCCAAGCAAGCTCGACCTGCAGATGATCGACTACCTGCAGGAAAACGGCTTCAACTTCGTCGTTGCCCTCACCAAAGCGGACAAGCTTTCCAAAGGCGCGCAGGGCAAGCAGCTTGCCTCCATCAGAAAACAGCTGCACGTTCCTGCCGACCGCATTTTTGTGACGAGCAGCCAAACGGGCCAAGGTATCGATCACCTCAAGCAGCTCATCGTCGACTACTGTCTGGGTGAAGATGACGGGGTCGAAGCGCTCGAGGAATCCGAGTAGCTTCCTGCGGAGCCAACGCCCAGACCAACAAACAAGAACCGGCGGCAAGCAAGCGCGCCGCCCATGCCCGCAAACCCCTCTCACGCCAATGCATATCCACAATTGAGATCCACCCGAGTAACGGGTGGTTTTCTCGTGTCGCGCTACGCGCGCCGCAGGGTTGAGGACCCTCTAAGCAAATGGTCCGCCTCAACGACGGACCATTTTTTCGAACGTTATTATTCTCGAGAATTAAACCTCAGGCACCGAACCAGTGGCAAGAATCTGCTCCAACGCCGCTTCGTCCAAAACGGGCACACCCAGGCTCTGTGCCTTGGTGAGCTTGGAGCCGGCCTTGGGTCCGGCAACCAGATAACTCGTCTTCTTCGAAACCGATCCGGAAACCTTGGCGCCCAGTGCCTTGAGCGCCGCGCCCGCCTCGTCGCGCGTGCGATTTTCGAGCGTGCCCGTGAGCACAAACGTCAAACCGGCAAGCGGCTGACCTGCGGCGAGGTCCATATCCACACCAGTTTCCGCCGCCGTGCGCGCTGCGGCCTTGCCAAGGTCCTCTTCAAGCGAAAGGCCCGCGTCACGCAAGCGCTGCAGCACCTCAAGGTTTTCGGGCACCGCCAAGAATTGCTTGATACTTGCAGCTATCTTGGGGCCAACACCCTCACACGCCGCAATGTCATCCTCACTCGCCAAAACAAGCGCATCGATGGTGAGGAAGCGCCGCGCAATGAGTTCGCCCACGCTCTTGCCCACGTGGCGGATACCCAGGGCAAAAAGCACACGGCCGAGCGACTGCTCTTTGGAACGAATCAGCTCGTCAATGACCTTTTGCGCAATCGTCATACCCACGGGAATGGGATCACCCGCACGTACGCCCTTCTTCTTGTCATCCTTGAGGTACGTGCGCCCTGTCTCGAGACCAGCGATTTGATCGACCGTGAGGCTGTAGAAATCCGCCACGTCATGCAGCAGGCCCGCCTCAATCATCCTGTCGACCAGCTCTTCGCCCACGCCGTCGATGTCCATGCAGCCGCGGCTCACCCAGTGGAGCAAACGCTCCTTGAGCTGGGCAGGACAATCAATCGACACACAGCGATACGCAACCTCGCCGTCCTCGTGCACCACGGGGCTTCCGCACGCCGGGCATACGGCAGGCATGTTCCACAACACGGCGTCGTCGGGACGCTTGTCCAGCACGGGGCCCACGACCTCGGGAATAACGTCTCCAGCCTTGTGGACGATGATGGTGTCGCCCACACGCACATCTTTGCGACGGATCTCGTCGAGGTTGTGCAGCGTGGCACGGGAAATGGTCGAACCCGCAACCGTCACCGGGTCGAACTCGGCAACCGGGGTGAGCACGCCGGTGCGACCGACCTGGATGCGAATCTCACGCAACACGGTTGTCTTTTCCTCGGGCGGGAACTTGAACGCGATGGCCCATCGGGGAGCGCGCGCCGTGAAACCCAGGTTATCCTGCTGATCGAAGGCATCGACCTTGACCACCACGCCGTCGATGTCGTAATCGAGGTCCCCACGATGCGCCAGAGCCTCGGCGCAGAACGAATGGACCTCGGCAGGCGTAGCGCAACGCGCGACATTGGGATTCACCGAGAAGCCGGCGCTGTTCAGCCACTCCAAAAACGCATGTTGCGAATCGACATGCAAAGGCGCCGTATCGGCGATGGCATACATGAAGGTCGCGAGGCTGCGCGTGGCGGTAACCTTAGGGTCCTTTTGGCGCAAGGATCCGGCAGCAGCGTTGCGCGGATTGGCGAAGGGCTCGCGTCCCTCAGCATCTGCCTGGGCATTCAAGCGTGCGAAGCTTCCCTTGGGCATATAGACTTCGCCACGCACCTCGATAACGGACGCGCGATCGGCGCCCATATGGGCAAGCGCCGCCTCGCTCAGGTGCATGGGCACGTCTTTGATGGTACGGACGTTCAAACTCACGTCCTCGCCCGTGGTACCGTCGCCACGCGTTGCCGCGCGCACAAACGAACCGTTTTCGTATGTGACGGCCACACCGAGCCCATCGATTTTGAGCTCGCACGTGTAGGTGGCGTGCCCGGCACCCAGGGCATCCTCCGTGCGCTGGAGCCACTCGTCCAGCTCGCCCAAATTCATGGCATCGTCCATGGAATACATGCGCGCCATATGGGTAACGGGCGTGAATTGCTCGGACACAAAGCCGCCCACACGCTGGGTATAGGAGTCGGGCGTCACAAGCTCGGGATAGTCGGCCTCGATGCCCTGCAACTCGACCAGCATACGATCGAACTCAGCATCCGTGATCTCTGGCGCATCGAGGGCATAGTACCGATACGCATGGTAATCGAGCAGATGACGCAGCTCTGCCGCACGCGCCGCGGTACGGGCACGGTCGTCCTCGGCCGTCGCTTGCGCCGACTGTGCAGCTGACGCGGGCGCGTCAAACGACATGTCTCCGAACAAGCTTTGCTGCTCTGCCATAACGGCCTCCTCAATACTCAAATGCAACTCCTACAGGGTACCATCCCGCACGGACGACAAGCCGCATGGATATCGGACGTAACGACCAGCTCCCGCCCGCGCCATCCCACGTGGATAACAGGCGACAAATCGGTCCCTCCCTGATGCGCGACCCAGCCGCCCCATCCCGCGTGAACGGTGGGAGGCGGGTCGATCTCCGCCTCAATGCGCGGTCCAGCCGTGCCATCCCACGTGGACGGTGAGCGGCAGGTCGACATCCACCTCGACGCGCTGCCCAGCCGAACCATCCCACGCAAACGGCGAGAAATCATAGAGTGCCAAAATGGTGTACTTAGCGATGCTGAAAAATTGAACCGAATTCATTACTCCCAGCGCTCGTTCTTCCTGCATTTTGATGAATTTCAGTCACGAATTCGGTCCAATTTTTCGACTCTTCAAGTAGACCACCACTTTGGACTCAAAAGCATCGCCTCGAACCGCACCAAAAAGCCCGGCATACATGTAGGAGCGGGAACATCGACAATGCGAACCCCATCGCCTCAGACCGCACCAAAAAGCCCGGCATGCGAAACTGCGCATGCCGGGCTAAAAAGGAAAGGACAATCAACCGCTTGCCTTATGGCCTGTTCTCCCGATTCCGCAGCTCCTCGAAGTAGCGGATGATGTCTTCTTCCGTAATCTCATCGTTGCCGCCGGAGTTGCTGTTGGAGTCGTCGCTCGTATCCTCCTGCTCGGCTTGCAGCGCCTCGTCGGAGCCAAGCGTCACCTCAATCTGAAGTTCCTTCTTGCCGCGGACAACCGTAAGCGTAACCTCTTCGCCAACCTCGTGCTCGCGCAGGGCGATGATAAGGCCGTCGGCAGAGGCAATTTCCTTGCCATTCAGGGCAGTCACAATGTCACCCGGTTCAACATCTGCCTCATCGGCAGGACCGTCGTCCACAACCTCGACCACGTACGCCCCGCTGTCAACCGCCAAGTCCTCTCGATTCGCAATCGAGGCGTTCACGCTCGTGAGCGAAACTCCCAGGTAAGGATGGACCGGGACCTCGCCGTCGATAATCTGGTTAGCGATGTTGATGGCGTAGTTGGAAGGAATGGCAAAACCCACGCTCGAGCTGGAGCCCGAATAGGATTCAAGCATCGAGCAGATGCCGATAAGCTTGCCTTCAGAGTTAACCAGCGCACCACCGGAATTGCCAGGGTTAATGGCTGCGTCGGTCTGAATCATGTTGGCATAAATCGCAATGCCGTCGTCATTCATGAGCGCAGTGGATCGATAGAGCGCGGAGACGATACCAGCGGAAACAGACTGCTCATTGCCGAAGGGACTGCCCACGGTCATAGCCCACTCGCCCACCACAACATCGTTGGAGTCGGCGACCTCGATAGGCACGAGCTGAACGTCATCGATTCCCTGGAGCTGAATAACGGCAAGGTCGCTCGATGCGTCGGTACCTACGACCTCCGCCTCATAGCTCGCACCGTCGTCGGTTGAGACGACAAGCGTGGTCGCGCCCTCGATGACGTGGTAGTTCGTAAGAATATTACCGTCTTCGTCGAGAATCACACCCGAGCCCACGCCGCCTTCGCCGCTTTCCTCGTCCATAGCGGTAATGGAAACCACCGAAGGCAGCGCCTTTGTGGCCACGGCCTCAGAGAGCGTTGTGTCTTCAGGGTCGATCTTAATTGACGTGATAGCGGAGCCAACAGGGTCGTTCGTGCTTTCGATGTTCTGTTCGGTAATGCGGAAAACACCAGACATCACGAGCGCGATGACGAGCACCGCACCGGCGACCAAGCCGACAAAGGAAGCCAAAAACACCGGAAGCTTTTTTGTTTTCGTCTTTACGACCGTGCGTGTCTCGGTATGCGTGTGGGACGCGACGTTGCCAGGCACAGGGGGAACCTGCTGCGAGGTGCCGCCACCAGATTGCTGATAGTGCCCGCCAGGAACGCCCTCAGACGCACCAGACGCAGTACCTGCCTGATCGTAAGACGTGCCAGCAGTCGTCGAATCAAAAGCAGAGGTTGCCCCCGCCGCATACTCCGTAGGCGGAACGGGCGTGGGTTCGACCTCAAGGCGCGGCATCGAACCGGTACGCTGGGGTTCCTCGTTTAGGCCGTCGGGACGGCGGGGGATGTTGTCATCACTCATAGGGTTCCTTTCGAACGTATGTGTCTCGCCAACTGCCTATACGGGCAAAGCGAGCCTCAAATTCACTCCGTTACGTTGTACCCCATACCGTCCCTGCAAAGACAGGGCAAGCCAAAACCTTAATCGAGTCCTAAGTTAAACGTATGAGAACTTAAGAGATTTGATCGTCATCTATTATAGATGCCACGATATCGGAATACCGCTTCGGTATGCTCCCGAACAAACGAGCAGGTGAATCCAGTGGATCAGAAGAACGATATACGGAAATACATCGAACGTCACAAGCGTCGTCACGGCATTCGGCCCGCAGGCGATCGAGCGCTGTGGCAGGTGCAGCGTTTCCTGCGCCGCACCCTCAACATCCGCGAAGGCCGTGCATCCTACAACACGATTCGCAAGCGCTTTGTCAACGGCGCGCGCCTCACAGGCACCCACTTGTGCATTCTCGTCGCTGCGATGCTCGTGGCCTGCATCGGCCTCGACACGGACTCCGATATCGCCATCATCGGAGCCATGCTCATCTGCCCGCTCATGGGATCCGTGCTCGCCATCGCGTACGGACTTGCCACGTTGGATCGCGCCGTTATGCGCGACGCCCTAAGCGGACTTGTGCTTCAAATGGCGTTTTGCCTGGCAACTTCAGCGGTGTATTTCTCCCTCTCCCCCATCGCAGAGTTCACGAACGCGCTGATAGAGAACTCGAACCCCACCGCGTGGGACCTGCTTGTCGCACTCATCGGCGGCTTTGCGGGCGCGCTAGGCAACTCGCGCGACCAGGAGCCCGCCACGCTCATCTCCGGCGTTGCCGTGGCAACCGCGCTCATGCCGCCGTTGTGCGCCGCAGGCTTTGGTATCTCCAGCAACGATGCGATGATCTTTTTCGGAGCGCTCTACGAGTTCGGCGTCAACGTGGTATTCATCGCGCTCTCTGCCGACATGGTCCTGCTGCTCTTGCGCGCTCCGCTTAAACGCGACCTCAACGGCGACGGCATCGTAACCGAGGAAGAAGAAAAGGAAGCGCAGATGATGTCCCGCACCATCCGTCACCGCCTTTTGCTGGGTACCGTCATTTTCGCCATCCCCTGCCTGTTCTTCACCGCCGATATGGTGAAGGAGGCATCCGAAGATACCATCGTTGCGGCAGATCAATACAACGCCGCCCAAACTGCTCAGGAACTCGAGATCGTCTGCCCTGAGTTCGTTGAGTACTCGGTGGGCGCGGAGACCTCCGCAACAGGCAACGACAGTGATGTGGAGCGCGAGCTCGTCGCCCGTGTGACTACCACCACCGATCTCGATGCAAGCGACCGGTACATGATCGAGAACCTCATTCGCCTTGACGTTCCCGAACTCGACCGCGTGGAGTTTGAAGTCGCGTAACGTGCGGACTGCAGCAAAGATTTATGCGTACGCATAAATCTTACGCTTCCCACCACTATTTTATGCGAACGCAGATATAATTCAGTAACAACAACAAATTTATGCGCACGCATAAGGAGGGGTAGCATGGAGAAAATAGCCTCCGCGCGCGACCTCGGACAGGCAATTCGGCACGAGCGCAAGCTACAGGGTTATACACAGGAGGAAGTCGCCGCGTTCTCAGGAGTTGGTATCACCTTCATCTCAAACCTAGAGCGCGGAAAAGGCACCTCTGAATTTGACAAAGCGCTTGCCGTCGCACAAATCCTGGGCATCGACCTTTTTGCAAAACGGAGGTAAGAGCCTATGAATCTCCAGGTATTCCGTTTTGACGGCACCATGCTCCAACTTGTGGGAGAGCTCAATGGCGAACTTGGCACATTTACATACGACTCAACATACCTTGCCTCGGGCATCGCCTTCCCGCTCTCGCAATCTCTCCCTCTGCAAACTGAGCCGTTTGAACAGGCACAATACCTCGCATACTTTGACGGACTATTGCCCGAGGAGCAAGCGCGGCGCGAACTAGCCGCCCGTATCCGGGTTCGAGAAGACGATTACTTCGCTCTTTTGTCCGCGGTCGGCAGGGAATGCATCGGAGATGTCGTAATCTGCGAAAAGCCGCCCAAGATCGAAATGGGATATGCCGCTGTTTCGAAAAAGAAACTCATCGAGCAGTTCCGCGGGGCGGAATCTGTGGCACAAGCCCTCAATGCCACGAGGCTTTCGCTCGCGGGATCACAAAGCAAACTAGGATTGTCCCACATGCCAGAAAAACCGCTGGATACGGCATGGTTCAAACCGCATGACATGGCAGCCTCAACCCATGTTCTTAAAATCGGGAGCCTTGAGGCCATCCCCTATTTTGAATACCTCTGTATGAACGCTGCGAAGGCTTGCGGTCTTGCGGTCGCCAAAACAGAACTGCTCGATTTCGGGCGACCCGTTATTGCAAGCGAGAGATTTGATCGCGTTGTATCGGTCGAGCACGAAGAGCTGCAGGTCGAGCGACTTCATCAGGAGGATTTGGCACAGGCCTTCAATATCTCATCGGGTTCAAAATATGCCGAGCTCTCCGAGGACAGCTTCAAGGCGATTGCCGACTTCCTAAGAGCAAGCTCCGCAACGCCCCTGCGTGATATCCAACAGCTGTCCCTGCTCACCTGTATCAACTATTTGATGGGCAACTGCGACGCACACCTCAAGAACCTATCTCTGCTCTACCATGAGGACGGGTCATTCTCCCTGGCACCTTGTTACGACATCATCTGCACCACATGGTTTGATCGCTTTAGCAGAGAGTTGGGCATGAGGATTGGAGGAGCCTCGGACATCGATGCGGTCGACTCAAAAGCGCTCGAAAACTTCTGCGGCAGCCTCGGCATGCGCCCAGCCGCCCTCAAAAAACAGTGCGCAAGCGTTATAGAACACGTTGCACCCGCAATTGAGACGGCAGCAGATCGCCTGAATAAGGCCTTCCCCCAGCTTCCGTATTACGCCGACGACCTGCTTGAGGACATGCAACCCAGGCTTGCCGTCCTCAAGCATTTCGCAAACAGCTAGCCTTCACGCCTACGCGCGATGGTGCGGCTTCAGCCGGCTTGTCACCGAATCGCGACGCTCGAGTGCAATCGGCTCCATCATAAAGCCCTTGCCCGCGCGCATGTTCTCCTTCGCCACGCTAATCATGAGCTTGATACGATTGAGCTGGTTGACCTCGCTCGCACCCGGATCGTAGTCCACGGCAACGATGTTGCTCTCGGGATGCTGACGACGCAGCTCCTTGATCACGGCCTTGCCCACCACGTGGTTGGGCAGGCACGCAAACGGCTGTGTGCAGATGATATTCGGTGCGCCATGGTCGATCAGGTCGAGCATCTCGGCCGTAAGCAACCAGCCCTCGCCCATGTTGTTGCAAAGGCTCAGCACCTGCGACGCCTTATCGGCCATCGCCGAGATGGGCTCCGGCTTTTCAAAACGCTTCGACTTCTCAAGCAAATCCTCAACCGGCTTGCGCATCCAATCCACCACGCCGATCGCAGCCTCCATTGCCGCGCTATCCTTGGTGGAGCTGCCCAGCTCATCGCGCTGGACTTGCGAATTGCTCATGGAATACAGGAAGAAGTCGAGCAGACCCGGCACCACGGCCTCGCAGCCTTCGGCCTCGATCACGTCGACCACGTGGTTGTTCGCCGTGGGGTGGAACTTGACCAGAATCTCGCCCACCACGCCCACGCGCGGCTTGGTGCCCTCGTTTACCAGCGGAAGCGTGTCAAACGCCTGAATCGCCTCACGCGAGAGACGCGTGAACGAACGACGCGTGAACCCGGGCGCCATGTGACGCGCGCGGTCCATGAAACGCTCGAACAGCTCGTTGGCGGCACCCGGCGTTGCCTCATACGGACGGCAGCGGTAGAGCATCTGCATCATGAGGTCGCCAAACAGCACGCTGTACACGCAGGCCTTGAGCATGGGAACGCTCAGCTTGAAACCGGGGTTGTTCTCGTCGAGCTTCACGGCGGAAAGCGAGATCACGGGGATCTGCGGGTTGCCGCTCTCGCGCAGTGCCTTGCGGATGAGCGCGATGTAGTTGGTGGCGCGGCATCCGCCGCCCGTCTGCGAGATCACCACGGCGGTGCGCGACAGGTCGTACTTGCCGCTTTCGATGGCCTCCATAATCTGACCCGTCACCAGGATGGACGGATAGCAGATGTCGTTGTTCACGTAGCGCAAGCCCGCCTCAACGGCCCCGCGGTCGGTGGAGGGAAGCAGCTCCAGGTTGTAGCCGGCGGCGTGGAACACCTCTTTGATGAGGTCGAAGTGAATGGGCGCCATCTGCGGGCACAAAATGGTATAGCCCGCTTCCTTCATCTCCTCGGTGAAGGGCACCTTTTCCCATGCGGTGCTCTGCGCCTTGCGCTGAGCCGAAAGCGCGTACTTGCGCGTGGCGAACACGGGAGCATCCTCGCTGGGGCCAACTGGCGCGGCATCGCCCTGAACAAGCTCGGTACCAGCAGCCTTTGCCTCCGCCGCACGCTCGGCTTCCTGGTCCTTGAGCGCCGCCATCAGCGAACGGATGCGGATGCGCGCCGCGCCCAAATTGCTGACCTCGTCGATCTTGAGCACCGTGTAAATCTTGCCGGACGCCTCGAGAATCTCCTGCACCTGGTCGGTGGTAAGCGCGTCCAAACCGCAGCCAAACGAGTTGAGCTGCACAAGATCGAGGTCGTTGCGCATGGTCACAAAGCGCGCCGCCGCGTACAGGCGGCTATGGAACATCCACTGGTCAACGACGCGAATGGGACGCTCGGGTTTGATGAGGTGCGCCACGGAATCCTCGGTGAGCACCGCAAAGCCAAAGCTCGCGATGAGCTCGGGCAGGGCATGGTTGATCTCGGGGTCGTTGTGATACGGACGACCCGCCAGCACGATGCCATGGCCGCCGTGCTCCTCGATCCAACGCATGGTCTCCTCGCCCATGGTCTGGATGTCCTCGTGGAAACGCGCGTCGGCCTCATACGCTGCGTTTACGGCAGCGTCGATCTCGGTGCGCGTGATCTTGGGGCCCCGCACGCGCCCGCGACCCGCCTCAGCATCCGCCACGCGCTCGACTGCGAGCAGCTCATACAGGCGACGCTTGAGTTCGATTTTGTCGTGATACGGCACGAAGGGGTACATGAACTCGACGTGCTTCTCCCCCAGCTCGTCGATATTCAGACCGAGCGCCGTGGGATAGCTCATCACGATGGGGCAGTTGTAGCAGTTGCCCGCGGTGGGATCCTCCTTGCGCTCCCAACGCACGCACGGCATCCAGATAAAATCGGGGTCCTTGGCGATGAGATTCATGATGTGCCCGTGGCTGAGCTTGGCGGGATAGCACACGCTCTCGCTCGGCATGGACTCGATGCCCGCCTCGTACGTGGCCTTGCTCGAGTTGTCCGAAAGCACCACGCTAAAACCCAGACGTGTGAAGAACGCGTGCCAGAACGGGTAGTTCTCGTACATGTTGAGCGCGCGCGGGATACCCACCGTGCCGCGCGGTGCCTCTTCGGGAGCGAGCACATCGCGGTTGAAGAGCAGATCGTTTTTGCGGGCGAACAGGTTTGGCACCTCGGTCTTTGCCTTGCGATGACCCGCACCCTTCTCGCAGCGGTTTCCGGTGATGAAGCGACGTCCACCGCCGAAGTCGTTGATGGTCAGACGGCAGTTGTTAGAGCAACGACCGCAACGCACGTGTTTTTGCGTCACGGTGAGACCGATGATCTCGTCAGTCGAGAGAATAGTTGAAGTGCCCCCCGCGCCGGCGCGGTCGCGCGCGAGCAGAGCCGCGCCGTACGCACCCATGCAGCCGGCGATGTCCGGACGGATGGCATCCACGCCGGTGAGCAGCTCGAACGCGCGAAGCGTGGCATCAGACATAAAGGTACCGCCCTGGACGATCACCTGGGTGCCGATCTCCTTGGGATCACGCAATTTGATGACCTTGAACAGGGCGTTCTTGATGACAGAATACGAAAGGCCGGCAGCGATGTCACCCACCGTGGCGCCTTCCTTTTGCGCCTGCTTCACGCGGGAGTTCATGAACACGGTGCAACGGCTACCCAGGTCAACGGGGCTCTTCGCCTTGATGGCCTCGGCCGCGAACGCGCGGACATCCATATCCATAGACACGGCGAAGCTCTCGATAAAGCTGCCGCATCCACTCGAGCATGCCTCGTTGAGCATGATGTGCTCGATCACGCCGTCACGCACGCGCAGGCATTTCATGTCCTGGCCGCCGATGTCGAGGATGAACTCGACGCCCGGCAAAAACGCACGCGCTCCGCGCAGATGCGCCACTGTCTCGATCTCGCCCGAATCGGCCTTGAGAGCCTCGATGAGCAGCGCCTCGCCGTAACCCGTCGTGGTCACATGCCCAATGCTGCAACCTGCGGGGATATGCGCGTAGAAGTCGGCCATGATGGTCTTGGCCGTACCCAGGATGTCGCCGTTGTTGTTGCCGTACCACGTGTGCAGCAGCTGGCCGTCCTCGCCCACCATCGCGGCTTTCATGGTAGTGGAACCCGCATCGATACCGATGAACACACGACCCTGGTACCCCTCGAGTTCACCGCGCGGCACCACCTCGCGGTCATGGCGCTCTTTGAACGCTGCAAAGTCCTCCTCGGTGGCAAAGAGCGCATCGAGGCGCGCTACCTCATCGCCCTGCGTGTCACCCAAATTGTCGATGGCCGCGATAAGCTCGGGGAACGTGGCGAGCTTGTCCGACTCGTGCGCCATGGCGGCACCGGATGCCACAAACAGGTGGGCGTTCTCAGGCACGATGATATGCTCGTCGTCGAGGTTAAGTGTGATATAGAAACGACGACGCAATTCAGAGAGATACTGCAGCGGGCCGCCGAGGAAGGCGACATGCCCGCGAATGGGACGACCGCATGCAAGGCCGGAGATGGTCTGTGTCACCACGGCCTGGAAGATGGACGCCGCAACGTCCTCGGGGCGAGCGCCCTCGTTGAGCAGGGGCTGCACGTCCGTTTTGGCGAACACACCGCAACGGCTCGCGATGGGGTAGATGATGGTTGCGCCCTTGGCGAGCTCATTCAAGCCCGCGGCGTCGGTATGCAGCAGTGTCGCCATCTGGTCGATAAACGCGCCGGTGCCGCCCGCACACGTTCCGTTCATGCGCTGTTCGATACCGCTATCGAAATAGATGATCTTGGCATCCTCGCCGCCGAGCTCGATTGCCACGTCCGTCTGCGGAATGAGCGTCTCAACGGCGCGCTTGCTCGCAATGACTTCCTGCACGAACTCGAGCCCGAGCCACTGCGAGAGCAGCAAGCCACCCGAACCCGTAATGGCGCAGGTCATCTGCTCGGTGGGCATCAGGTTTACCACGCCGGCAAAGAGGTCGCGCGCGCAGGCACGCACATCGGTGTGGTGACGCTGATACTTGGCGTACACGATCTCGTTGGCATCATTGAGCACGGCGAGCTTAACGGTGGTGGAGCCCACGTCGATACCCAAGTGAAGCTGGCCGTTCGAATTCTGCGGATTCCAAATCGCGCCCTCGGGCACCTGCGGCGCCTGCTCGTTCACATCGTTCATATCAGCAATATTCTCTGCCATAGCTACTCCTCTTCCGTCTGGTTGGAAGCGCCACTCAGTGCGTTCACGTTTGCAAAGTCACGCGAGGCAACAGTCCCGCCAAAGTCGAAGTTGTCCACGTTCAACTCGAACAGCTTCAAGCCGTATTTCGGCACGTTGATGTCGATGGGCATGCCATAGAGATCACCGGGACGGACAAACGCGATGACGGTCATGATGCACGCCATCGTTTTGGGCGACTCGTGACAGCCCGTGGCAAACCACCGCTGTACCACACCCACCTCGGATGCCACCACCGAAGTGAGGTAATAATCGAAGAATGTTTTTAGTACGCCGGGAAAGATACCCGTTTGCATACGCTGAGATACCTCGCCGCGCACCATTTCGATGATTTTCTCGATAAACGCCGGGTCTCCGCCGGTACCCAACAGCGATCCGATGAGCTCGCGGTTATCCGCCAGATATTGCAGCAGCTCAACGGCGCCGGGAGCAGGCTCGACTTCATCGATGCTCCTGTAGAGGTCGGGCAGCGTGAGCTCGCTGAAATTGTGCACGCGTTCGCGTATCTCCTCGAGCAAAACGCGCTCCACCTGCTCGATGAAGTCCGGGATGTCCCTGTAATGAGAGTAAAACGTGCGCCGCGTCAAACCCGCGCGCTCGGTGAGCGTGGCAACACTCAGATGGGCGATATCCTCGCCCATCGCAAGCTCTTGGGCAAGTGCACGCTGCAGCGCGCGCTGGGAGCGTAGGCTACGGCGATCCGACTTACAGGGCGAGGTCGTAGCGCGTCCTCGGTCGGTCCCGTCCGCCCGCGTTGCGGCATGTGCCTGTACGTGGTGCAGCGAAGGTTCCGCAATGGAAGGCATGGCGCCCCTTTCATGTTGCTATTACACGAATTGTGTATTATTGCACATGGTGTGCATCAACATGAAATCGGCACGCCGAAGAGGCTCGCTCGTATTCAAGCGAGTTCAAAACAACCGCATATAATCCAGGCTTTTATCCTAGGGAATGATCACGCTGCCGCTTTGCTTGCGCAGGGTTTTGAGCATGTGCTTCGGCACGGCATGGAACGCACAATGTCCAATGGTCTCGCTTGCTGCAGCTTTTGCCGCATCCATTCCATTCGCCGTCGCATACGAATGACGGAAACGACGCAACATTTCAATATCATTCCCGCCATCGCCATAAACCGCAATCTCGTCCTCATCGATACCGTAATAGCTACCGAGCCACGCCACGGACGCGCCCTTGTTACACGCGCGATCGGTAATCTCAAACAGGGCAGGATTGAACGGCGCGTTCACCACGGTATCAGCATGATCGGCAAGGTACGCCTTGAGCTCGCGCTCGAGGGCCGGATCGAGGACACGGCAATTCACCTTGCAAACCTCGTGTTCCAAAATGTCGCCCAACGACTGCTCAAAGTAATGCCGCTTGAACTCGCGACCCTTCGCGCGCATACCGCGCATGATGATTTGACGAAAGATACTATCGCGCTTGAACCCTGCTTCGTGCTCTTCCAAAGTGCCTGTGGAATAAATGCCGTCGGGCGCATAGCAATCAAAGCAAACCTGGGGAAACGTCTTGAGAATATCTTCGACAAAAGCAGGGTCAACGGGGAAGGACTTGAGCAGTTCCCCGTTGCTATCCCAAATAATAGAGCCGTTCGCACCGATCTGATCGACGGCAAGGCCGGAAAAGCCCTGCTGTCCCTCGGGAGCCTTGATACGCCCCGTCGCCGGAACCACGCGAATGCCCTGCTCAAGTATCTCCTGGATGGACTCGCGAATCACGCGATCGGTCTGATGCAGAAGGTTGAGCAACGTTCCGTCGAGGTCACTGGCGAACATTTTGATCATGAGGCGGCTCCTTGTGGGTTTTAGCTTTTGCCATCCATGGGGTGGCTCCTTATAGATTTCAGTTTTGCCACCCCATGATACGGCATTCATCTTGCCGTGCAGCTCAACCCAAGAACAGGAAACGACCCGTAAACGCTAGGCAGCACGCAACGTCGCCTTGCGTGCATGCGCAAGCACAAAACACAGCATGAGTGCGGCACACCCAACTGCAAACGTCAGCGCAATACCGAACCCATAGCCGCCAAACACATCGCGAAGCACGCCGAGCAGCCAGACAAAAATCGCATAGAGCAAACAGGCAGCAACCGTGACGTGGGAAAAAACCCGCTTGAAGTCCTGATCCGCCACATACTGGGTTATCAGCGTCAGCCCCACCGTATGACACGCAGCGCTACCGCCCAGTAAAAACGCACCCGCCATCGCGAGAGGCAGTGATGCGCCCGCAACGGCAAGAATTGCAACTCCCGTCACCGAACACAGGCAACTAAGTGCAACGGCCTGAATCGAACCGATGCGATCTGCAAGGAACCCTACCAGCACCTTCAAAAATACGCTTGCAACAAGCGAGCTCGACACCAACAGGGAGGCAGATGCCAAGTCAAAACCAAGATCCAAACCGATAATCGAAAGGTGTCCCGACAACGCGACCAACAACGAGAAGCATGCAACACAAACCATCAGCAGCAGGTACAAAACAGTGGGCATGCGTTCGCTGAACACCTCGACGTCCGTTGCATCCGACTCCGCATGTTCATACAGCGTTTCCGGCCCAAAACGCACAGTTAACGCGCTGGGTAGGGCAATGACCACGAACGCGGCTGCAAGCACGCCAAGCGTGAACTGATACCCGATGCTCTCAATCAACCAGCCGATGATCGGGCTGAATATGGCGCCGATCATGCCGCTACATGCCATCGCGATACCAACGGCAAAGCCGTTTTTCGCGCCATACCACGACTGGAGAACGTAAGTGACGGGAATGGTGGAAAAGCAGCAACCACTTATGCCGATCGCCACCGCGCCCAGATAAAACCACATGATATTCGGTACAAACACAAGGGCCACGTAAGACACGGACGCGAGCACCACGCCGCCGGCCATCACCATTCTCAACGGTAATCGGTCGAGCAAGTGCGGAACGACAAGCGCCATGACGCCGCTCACCAAGTTGACGATTGTCAGGATCAGAGAGAAATCCCCGATTCCGACCCCAAGCGCCTCCGAGACGGGAGCGGTAAACAAGTTCAAACTGTCATTGACCAGCGCAATGGAGCATCCAAAGCACAGGCAACAGCGCACCAGCATAGATGTACGTCCGAAAAGAAGGTGCGCCGCACCAGAGCAGCGCACCTCCTCAGGTCGAACGACAGAATCGTTCTTAGGCATCAATCGGTCCTTCCAGGTCCTCACCATTCGTCTCGATCACGCGCTTATACCACCAGAACGATTTCTTGCGGTAGCGATCGAGCGAACCTTCGCCCTGGTCATCACAATCGATGAAGATGAACCCATAGCGCTTTTTGAACTCGCCCGTTCCCAAGCTCACCAGATCCATAGCGGTCCACGCGGTATAACCGATCAGGTCAATCCCATCGTCAACGGCCAAGTGCATCTGCTCGATGTGCTTGCGTAAGAAATCGATGCGGTAGTCGTCATTGACGGTGTACGAACCCTTTCCGTCCGGAACGAGTTCCTCGGACACGCCGATACCGTTCTCGACGATGAGCAATGGAACATGGTAGCGGTCGTACAGCGCATTCAGAGTCGTGCGTAGACCAACCGCGTCGATTCCCCAACCCCACTCGGTCGTCTCGAGATACGGATTGCGCACGCTCTCGAACGAGTTGCCGTACATGCGCTCACCCGTTTCGGTCGTCGAAACGCATCCGGTCCCGTAGTACGAGAAGCTCAGGAAGTCGACGTGACCGTCGCGAATCGCCTCGAGGTCGCCGTCTTCAATCGCAAGCTCGATGCCGTTGCGTTCAAAATAACGCTTGGCAAAGAACGGGTACGCTCCGAACACCTGAACGTCCGGGACGAAGAACGAGTCGAACTGCGTCGCCTGCTGTGCCTTGAACACGTCATCGGGATTGCACGTGTGCGGGTAGTTGAGCGAAATAGACGCCATCGTTCCAAAGCGATACGACGGGTCGATCTTGCGACCGCGCATAACGGCCAGGCCGCTCGCAACGAACAGGTGGTGCAACGATTGGAAACGCTTGCGCGGATCGTCGACCTGATCATCGAACGACGTCGTCCCCTCGTTGCAATAGCACGCATGGAGCCATGTTGCCGAAACCTGCGTCAACAGATTCAGCTCGTTGAACATGAGCCAATAGCTCACCAAGCCACGGTAGCGCTCGAAGCACACCTCGCAGAAGCGCACGAAATAATCGATGGCGCGGCGATCGGCCCAGCAGTCGAACTCACGCGTGAACTCGAGGGGCATATCGTTATGGCAGAGCGTAACGATGGGCTCGATGCCATGTGCGCGCAACTCGCGGAACACGTCCTCGTAGTAGGCAAGACCCGCCTCATTCGGCTCGCCGTGCTCCGTGGGCAAAATGCGCGTGCAGTTGATGGACATGCGGAACGCCTTGAAGCCCATCTCCGCCATCAGTGCAATGTCTTCCTTGTAGCGATGGAAGAAATCAACGGCACGATGCGAAGGGTACGTATACTGATCCGTATCGATATCGAGCGTAATCAAACGCGGATGATCAATGCCACCGATGGTCAAGCAGTCTGCGATGCTCGCGCTCTTACCGTCGACGTCCCATGCACCCTCACACTGGTTTGCCGCAGACGCGGCACCCCACAGAAAGCCCTCGGGAAACGACTTCAACGTAGCGTCACTCATGCCGCAACACTCCCGGCGATCTCGCCGGCAACTTCCTCAGAATCCTGAGCACCAAGCTCCTCAGGCTTGTAGAGGATGCAGGCGGCGATGAACGTCACCACAAAACCGATGCAGAACGCGATGATGCAGTGGATAAGGTTCCACGGATTGGGGTCGATGAACACGGCAAGGCCGAGCACGCTACCGCCGCCGTAGGCGTAACGCAGAACGTGCATGAGACCGCCGTAGAGACCGCCGCAGAAGTTACCGATCATAATGGCGGGAAGCAGGCCCTTGTACTTCATCGTGAAGCCGAAGATCGAAGGCTCGGGAATGCCGCCGATGATGGCGGTGATACCGCAGGAAATGCCCTCAGCACGGAGCGCGGGGTTGTTCTTCGAACGGAACGCGACGGCCAGGGCGATGGCGCCCTCGTCAACGTTGTGAACAATCTGAGCGATACCCATCAGCGGGTCGAAGCCCTGCGTTGCAAACATGTTGAGCGTGATGGGGTCGAATGCCAGGTGCATGCCGGTCATGATGATGAGCGGATCGAAAGCGGCAAGCAGTGCGATTGCCAGGAAGCCAACACGGTTGTAAATGAACATGACGCCATTGGCGAGGAAGGAACCCAGGAAGGAGCCGAGGGGACCAAGCACGCAGAACATCAACGGAGCAACCACCAAAAGGGTGAGCACCGGAGCAAAGACCAGGCGGACCGTCGGGTGAATATGCTTGTTGAAGAACTTCTCAACGTAGCTCGCAACGAACATCGTCAAGATCATGGGGAAAATGCTGTACAGATAGCTCACCGGGGCGATGGGAATACCATAGATAGAACCAGGGTTACCGTCGGCAACCATGGCCTGGAACGTCGGGTGAATCAGCGCTGCACCGAGCATGATGCCAATGAACATATCGGCACCGAACTTCTTCGCCGCAGAGGCGCCAACGGCAACCGGCAAGAACATCAGACCGGCGTCAGACAGGAAGTCGATGGTGATGTAGGTCGCGCTCTCGGGAGTCATGATGCCGAGCGTGCCGCACAGGGCAAGAACGACCTTGAGCATACCGACTGCGCAGAGCATCGGGATCAGCGGGGCGATGGTACCGGAAATCGTCGCGATACCGGTGGTCAGCGCGTTCTTCCACGTAAGCTTCTGCTTGGGTGTCATATCGCCGTCAAGATTCTCGTCCACGGCATCCTGCGGGGCGATGTCGTTTGCCTCGCACACCGCGCGGTATGCGTCATCGACATCCGGGCCGATGATGACCTGGAACTGGTCACCCGACCACTGAGAACCGAGGGATCCGCCGAGTTTGTCGATCTCCTCTTTCTGCACCAAACCGCGGTCCTTCACGGTGAAGCGCAGGCGCGTCACGCAGTGCGTGAACCACGTGATGTTGTCTTTGCCTCCCACGAGGCCAACGATGTTGTTTGCCATAGCGGCAAACTTGTCTTTGCTCGACATGCGTTACTCCCCTCTCGAGCAAAACCGACCAGAGGCCCTGTGCTGCACCCGAGGGTGCAGCACATACTAAAAAACCTCCGAACGTGCACAAGGGATGCAGCATCCCCTGCGTACGAATCGGAGGTCAAGCCCACATAAGCGGTAACAATCCTCACAGATACTATGTAGCCCTTCTGGGCATCGCGCCAGCAAAACGCGTAGTTCCGGCGTTAGGCCCTTTCGGTCACCTTCCCTCCCCTGCCCGGAGCCGGTTGATATGCAATATGAGATACACGCATTCCTCATCCGTTAGCCTGAAACCAAGTGCGCGATCGAGGTACGTCCGAATATGCTCGCAGCACCGATGAACATCGGGATATGCAACAGCAAGTTGACCGAACAAATCGGCGTTCCCACTCGCCATGCTTTCACCATCGCGACAACGACGGAATAGATAGCGCATATGCGACACAAAACGCGAATACCCAACGGAATCCTGATCGATCTTCGTATCGAAATCGCGTTCAACGATCTCGACGATGCGAGCAATGATTGCTTCGTCACCGTTATCGATGGTTCCGTGTTCAAGCTCGGCATTTGCGATATGCAGCGCAATATACACTTCCTCGCCTTTTGGCAACGTGACGCCAAAGCGTTTGTTAATCAGCTCGACCCCATACTGTCCAACCTTCAGCTCATGCTCGAGCATGAAACGGACATCCTGATCGATGGGAAGTAGAAACTCAATCCCCTTGATGCAGCGCTCTACGGCAAAATTGATATGATCTGCCAGCGTAAAGGTGATGTGTGGATTAAAACCGTCGCCGATGAGATTGCGGGCGAAACGCACGATATCGTCCGCCGCCTCAACGAGCTCCATGGGAACATCCGTGATCATCGTGGCGTAGGCTTCTTTCACGCCATAAAACGTCTTGTCGATTTGAGAGACGTCGATTTCGTACGGAGGTGTACGGAAACCGATCCCCTTACCAAACGCTACGACCTCAGTTCCCGCGCTATCAAGGCAGAGCGACACGTTGTTGTTGATGTTCTTGATTACCTTCATGCTCGTCCTCCAAAAGACGAGCCGAAGGAAACACCAGCAACAAATACACCAGAAGCCGTTGAAGTACGCGACGCCATCATATGGGCCGGAATATCAACAATCGCACAACCACGGCTCACGCGGGTAAACAGGAAATTATTCGAAATCGATTGGAGGAAGCACGCAAACGCAAGGCGCAGCCCCTGATTAACTTGATTGGAAATTAGATTCAATGAGCTCACCTCGCAACAAAAAAAACTCCCAGGGCTGTCCGAAATCACTTTCGCGACGACAAGCCTCAAGGAGTCACAAACGTTGCGTGTAGCGCAGTATGGACCATCTCACGCAGCGCGTCAACCTTCATGCATGCCAGGATTTTCAGCGGCCGCGGTTGAACGGTTGTTTTTTATCGGTGAACGGAAGCATTAACTCATGACAATTAACCCATGGCAACGAAGATCTCTAAGATCTCCGCAGCCCATCTGGAATTGTTTTAGCAATACGACATCCGCTAGCCCAGCGCCACGTCAAGCACCATCATGACGACGAACCCCGCAATCACGCCGAGCGTGCCCACGTTGGAATGCGTACCCAGATGCGCCTCGGGAATGAGCTCTTCAACCACCACGTAGATCATGGCGCCTGCCGCAAACGACAAAAGCCACGGCATGAACGGCGTGATCTGCGCGCTGACCAGCACGACCGCCACACCGAAAATCGGTTCGACGACACCAGAAAGGCTTCCGAGCACGAATGCCCTGCGTCCGCTCATGCCCTCGCGCATGAGCGGAAGCGAGATGGCCGCGCCCTCGGGGAAGTTCTGCAAGCCGATGCCGATTGCCAGGGCAAATGCCATACCCAAATAAGACGTCGCCGCTGCGCCCGTGGCTTGGGACGCCATGGCGAACAGTAGGCCCACGCTCATACCTTCGGGGATGTTGTGCAGCGTCACGGCGGAAACGAGCAGCGTGGTCCGCTTCCAACTTGAGACAAGGCCCTCGGGTTCATCTTCCTCCATATGAAGGTGCGGTAAGAACGTGTCGAGCGCCATGAGAAACGCCACGCCGAGCAAGAAACCGCCCGCCGCAGGAATCCACCCAATCGTTCCCGCCTCTTCTGCCTGCTCAATAGCCGGAATGAGCAGCGACCATACGCTCGCCGCGATCATCACACCTGCTGCAAAGCCAAGAAAAATGCGATGCGTCGATTCGTTGTCCTTCCTGAACAGAAACACCATCGCCGAGCCGGCCGTTGTCATGAGCCAGGTAGACCCGCAGCCGAGTGCCGCCCAGCCCAGACCTTGAAGCATCGCTTCGCTCATCGTCATTCCTCCTTGCAGCGGTTTTGAGGTTGAGAACCGCCCCACCGCATGTCTCTGTTTCAATCCTTCGCTGCGCTTAGCTCATCGGACTTCGAGGTGCCCGCAGCCAAACTCGCGCCATTTGTCCATCTGCTCGTAGATAATACCCATCAAATCCATCGGTATTTCCACATTCCCAGCTCAAGATAACGCGCATTGGGTACAAGTAATCTAACACCAGCTCTTGAAAGGAGAGCGCATGATTACCATTACCACCACCAACAATATCGACGGTTACGAAATCACCGAGTATCTGGGTGTCGTGTCAGGCGAGGTAGTGAGCGGCATCAACATGTTCCGCGACATCGGCGCAGGCCTGCGCAACGTCTTCGGTGGGCGCTCAGCCGGCTACGAGGACGAGATGCAGACCGCTCGCGAGAGCGCACTGGCCGAGATGTCACAGCGCGCCGAAGCACTCGGGGCCGACGCCATCGTGGGCGCGTCCATTGGCTACGAAACCTTCACCGACATGATCATGACCGCCTGCAGCGGCACCGCCGTCAAACTGCGCCGCAAACAGTGACAACGGATTCCACGTTGACAGGTCTTGCCTGACAGGTCTTGCCATCGCAAGTTATTCCAGCAAATAATCCAGCAGACAATGAAGAGGCCGGGACATCACATCCCGGCCTCTTTTTCTAAATCAGCTTGCCCTTGCAGTGATCGCACATATGCTGGATGAGCTCTGCCGGCCACTCGACAAAATCGCGCTTGCGAGGCTTGAGCTTGCCGTCGACCAGCTCCTCGTAGGAAACCTTGATCTTCATGAAACGCGTCACCTTGGTGATGCCGTCACGCGTAAGGCAGCTCTCCTCCGCCTTGAAGGCACCCATGCCAAACAGCACCTTGGGATTGAACATCACAAGCGTGTTCCCCTCGTCGTCGGCAAGCGCGATGATGGCTTTGGTCACACCGATCTGATTGGCTGCCAGGCAGGCACCGTCCTCAATAGAAAGCAGCGTGTCCACCAGATCCTGTGCAACAGCAACGTCTTCGATGGTGGCAGGCTCACAAGGTGTCGAGAGAATGGCCTCGTCACGTACGAGCTCCTTGATCATGGGCAGTCCTTTCATCAATCCAAAAGAGCGTGAACCGTTCACCAGACGCACGGTCACGAGCGGTCCTTCTCGTTTACAGCAAGCAAAGAGTATAGCGCCTCCGTGCCTTATTCCTCGTCATCCATGGGGAATACGATGCCGCCCTGACGCCGCGCCTCATCCATGATTTCGAGCGATGTAAGCGAAATGCGTTCGAACTCTTCAAGATCGCATTCGCCGAACACGGCAGCAACAAAGTCCTCGAGCTCGTAAATCATAGTGTTGTCGCATGGAATGAACTCGATTTCCTCATCGGTATCGCCCAAGCTGCGCACAGTTGACGCGGCAGCATTGCGAACCGCTTTGCCGCGCACGCGAAGACTGCCTGTTCGAGGAGCCTCGATACCTTCGAACGTGATGGTACCGAGCTCGCCTTCAATCTGAGAGGGCAACAGGTCTTGCGTCACCTTGGAGTACGCGATATCTGCCATCGCCTCGCCATACTGCGCCAAAATGTTTCCAGTCACATCGATAGCACCGCCGGTGAGCTCTTCACAATCCTTTGGAGCCAGCACCGACATGCACCTCACACTATCGGGCTTACCGAAGAGCGCCACCGTAACCTCGACTGGGTAGACACCGATATCCATAAGAGCGCCAGCTGCTGCACGGGCATCGAAAACATTGGTGTATGAACCCGAGAGCAAGTTGTCGAAACGCGAGGAATATTTGCCAAAACGCATATTCATACGACGCAGTCTGCCAACGCGAGGCAGCAGCTCGCGAATCTTCGCAATACCCGGATCGTGAACAGGGCGCATCGCCTCCAAGGCGACTACGCCATTGGCGAGCGCGGCATCAAAGAGTTTCTTGGCTTTGGCCGCATCGCTTGCAATGGGCTTTTCAACTAGCACATGTTTGCCCGCATCTACGAGTCGCATCGCCTGCTCAAAGTGAAGCGAGTTAGGCGTCGCGATATACACCGCATCGACCTCTTCGCACGACGCAATTTCATCAAGGTTCGCAAATGCACGCTCACCACCATGCTTTTCAGTCGCAAGCTTTGACTTTTCCGGAGAGGATCCCATACTTCCCACGTAGCACGCACGCGAGCACATACCGATCGCATCGATAAAGTTGTCTGAAATCATGGCCGTACCAATAACGGCAAACCGCACCTGGTCCATGATCGCCTCCCCTTCAAAAAGTTTTCGCTTTATAACAGTTTACCAGCGATTTTCATTCGGTTCGCTGCGGCTTCAAACGTTGTCGATCTAGCAGGCGGCAACCGGGTGACGAATGATCGTCTTGAGCTTTTCCGGTGCCGTCTTGCGCGGATCGCCAAGATAGATCTCATGATGAAGTCGAACCACAGGGACACCATCACTGGTGTTCAACGCTTTGAGCACCTCTTCACCGTCGAAGACATCCGTCGCACTATGCCCAACCGGAGATTCTCCACCTTCTGAGATATCCTCACGCAACCCCTCAGAGGAAATAAAATCGCTCAACTGGGCGATTGTCGCCGGCTCGTCATCATAAGGCCCCACGTGCGTAATTTGCGCGCACAGCCCTTCCACAAATCGAACCAAATGAGCCTTTCCCGCATTCAAACCGTCTACCAGCTGCGGCTTCTTCTTTGCGGCGACTTCACTTGCCCATTCGAACACGTCAGGAGTCACAAAGTCCGGCTGGCGGATGAGCGACACCCACGAAAGTGCATCCTTATCGGCAATCTGAGCACCGTTGAAAGCACCCTCACCTGCCCACCAAAGACCCTCGAGCGGTGGAACGGTGTAGTCGAAATACCCTTCCGGCTGCCACTCTCCCATTTTCGACATCTTGATGGTGTACGAAAGCCCATAGAGCAAACTCAGCGCCTCCGCATACGCACCGTTTTCCTCGTTGGGATTTCCCGTTCCCGCCACTGCCAGGTATGTCGCTGGAGGCACGTCAACAAGCGTCGGCTTCCGTTTCACGCCATACAGGCTCTTAAATTCTTTTTTGAAATCGAACGCCATTTCTTCCTCCAATCGAACATTTGTTCTAGTATACTCATAACCACTGGGAGGGCAAGCGCAAACTTAGACGCGTTTGGCGCAGAACGTGATGCTGGGTGTAACGTAACTGGATGACGTACATGCGCAATCCTTTGAGCGAGAGATGGGAGCCATTCATGAAGGTCTTACTGGTCAACGGAAGTCCGCACAAAAACGGTTGCACGAATCGAGCGCTCGAGGAAGTGGCACGCACGCTCGAAGCTGAAGGAATCGAAAGCGAGATCTATTGGCTCGGCGCCAAACCCATCGGTGGATGCATTGCCTGCAAAGCCTGCGACAAGCTTGGAAAGTGCGTCTTTGACGACAAGGTTAACGAGTTCCGCGAGTTGGCATTCGATGCTGACGGCTTTGTGTTCGGAGGACCGGTGCACTATGCGCACGCGGGCGCTTCCCTCCTTGGTTTTATGGATCGCCTCTTTTACTCCAGCGGCCGCAATGGTATAGAGAATCCCTTCCGCTTCAAACCTGCAGCCGCCGTCGCATCCGCCCGTCGCGCTGGAACCACCGTGGCCCTCGATGACATTCAGAAGTTCTTTACCATCTCCCAGATGCCCATCGTGAGCTCGCGATACTGGAACAACGTGCACGGTGCCAAGGCCGACGAGGTCGAACAGGACGAAGAGGGCTTGTGGACCATGCGTCAACTGGGTCGAAACATGGCGTGGATGCTCAAATGCCTTGAAGCGGGGCGCGTCGCGGGAATCGAACTCCCCAGACAGGAGACGGCCGTTTGGACGAATTTCATCCACTAGGTCCATCTGGACATCTCCTACAAACTGCAAATTGAGCGAATCGCCGTTAACCTACGCGGGTGCTTTAAGGTGCGAGCAATCTGTTTTCGCCCAGAAAAACAGATTGCTTGTGCATGATCGGTATAGGAATCTCATCCGATGAATTGCGAATGCCCAGCAATAGGCGGGTCGCCCACGGTTGTGCAACCTGGATGACCCGCCTTCAACGAGCCTAGTGTACGTGCAGCGAGACGGCTCTATCCCAGCATAATCGCGTCGGCACCATCGATGCGAATATCCGCGTTGTAGAACGCCGTGAAGGCCTCGATGGCATGCTCGACATCACGAGCGCCAGCTGTTTCATAGCTGGAATGCATGGCGAGCTGGGCGCAGCCAACATCCACGGCATGCACACTTACCTGCATGTTTGAGATGTTACCAAGCGTTGATCCACCCGCCATGTCACTGCGATTGGCAAACGACTGATACGGCACACCAGCATCATCGAGGACGGACATCAGTGCCGCACGGCTCAATGCATCGGTGCAGTAATGCTGGTTGGCAGCCTCTTTAATCACAAGGCCCCCGTTCATGCGAGGACGGTTGAGCGAGTCGGCAAGGTCGGGATGAGCGGGGTGCACAGCATGGGCGTTGTCGCAGCTCACGAGCATCGAGGCGGCAAACGCGCGACGCAAATCCTCGTCCGTATAGCCAAGGCTGGCATTGACGCGGCTAAGCACGTCATACAGGAATGTCGACGCGGCGCCCTGCTTGGTCTCGGAACCGACCTCTTCGTTGTCGAAACACGCATATACCGCAATGTCATTCGACGTTTGATTCGTCTTGGAAAACGCACGGCCAGGTTTCATGGGTGCCGTGGCATGCGCAAGAAATGCCTTGAGCGAGGTGAACGCGCACATAAGGTCATCGAGTTTGGGAGAGCTCACGAACTCGTTCGTCGCACCCCACACGCAGGGGTTTTGACGATTAACCAAAACGAGCTCATGCGAGACGATCTGACTGGGATCGATATCGAGGGCATCGGCCAAGATGACATTCAGCGAACCCGCAGACAAGTCTCCGGCTGAAATAATCGGAAGCAAATCGCTCGCACGATTGGGTGAAAAGCCGTCGTTGACGCTGCGGTTCATATGGATGGCGAGACTTGGGATGAGGGCAACGTCGCGGTTGAGTGCCACCAACCTGCTCTCGATACGCGAACCATCGCGCACCAACACACGGCCCGCCAAAGACAAGGGGCGATCGAACCAGGTGTAATCGATCATGCCACCGTAAGCCTCGGTGTCGAGACGCAGATAGCCATCCTGATTGTCGAGCTCACAAGCGCTTTTCAGCTTGAATGTGGGTGAATCGGAATGAGACGCCGTGAGTTTAAAGCTGTAGGGCACACCCGTCGATTTTGCGCGAGCAAGCTGGAGCCCGCGCTTCGCACGCCCGACCTGATCGCCCACACTCCACGCGACGACACTCGATCCGTTGCGCTGTGTGTAGTACCGCCCACCAGGCTTTACATTCCATGCAGCATTCTCGGGCACATAAGCAAATCCCGCCGCATCAAGGCGCTTGCGAATCGCCGCAACCGCGTGGAAAGGACTCGGGCTTTCCTGGATAAACGCGATAAGTTCCTCGGCGGGGGCATCAAGCGCATCTTCTTCGGCGAAATCGTCGCTTTCTATCGAAACTGACTTGGGAACGGAACCAACGGCGTCAACGGATTTCGCAGGGGCAGGGGCGATATTATCGATGGAACCAAAATCGGTACCTTGAACGGTCCTTGGCGTTTGCGTTCGCGCCGGGCGCGAGTCGGCGCTGGAACCAAAATCAGCGCTCTGAGTAGATTCAAGCCCACCTGCCGAATCCCCCGCAGAAACAGCTCCAATTGCTTGTTTATCCGCTTGCTCCTCGCCCATTTCGAGCTCTTCGCCGTCGGTCGCTTTCTTCCCAAACAGCATGGGGACCCGCCTTTCTTAGATGACCATCGACGCACTCCGCCCCCCGCCTACCGCTGTCGTGCCCGGCAACTAAACTCACCGGACCATTTTGCTGGTAGAAGCGGGGGGCGAACTACGATTTGTCGTTTCGCTAGGTCCCTTATACCCTCTTGTGTTTTAGAATTCTCACGGAAATTTTCACGGGCGGCATCCTTGCAAACATAACTCCGCTCTGCCGGTCCCGCTATCAACGCAAGTCAAGACAGCAGCAACTCTTCGGGCGAAGCCCCGTCTCGCCGCTCCGCCATCGAAACGTTGAGACACCGGAGTTTTGACGAAGCGCCAGCCTGCAACCTTGTGTTCCCGTCCCATCTATTCCGTTATCGAAGCGTTGAGACAAGCTTGGGCGTAGTGGTGCCCGCCAGGGGCTTTTCGCCCGGACGCGCCTGCGGACCGACTAGTTCATGGGCAACATACAGTTCCTCGAGATAGGCGAGCTCCTCATCGCTCAACGACACATCGAGTGCCGCCACGGCCTCATCCACACGCTCCGGTTTAGAACAGCCGACGATGGGTGCCTCGACACCACGCGCCCAATGCCATGCCAGGGCAATCTGCGCCATCGACACACCATGGCGCTCAGCCAGCTCGGCCACGCGCGCGATGATGGGCATGTCCATCGCCTCGGCAGCATCGTATTTATTGCGCATGGTTGAGTCCGTCGTGCTTCGCTTGCTGTCCGAATTCCACGTGGAACGGCACAGATGACCAGAAGCCATGGGACTGTAAGGCGTGAGCGCCATGTCAAACTGGCGGCACACGGGGATCAGCTCGCGCTCGTCCTCTCGATAGAGCAGGTTGTAGTGGTTCTGCATACTCGTGAACGTCGTCCAGCCGTTCTGCTGGGCAACATGCTGCATGTTGTGCAGCTGGTAAGCGTACATGGCACTTGCGCCGAGCGCACGCACCTTACCTGCGCGAACCAAAGCATCAAGCGCCTCCATGGTCTCCTCGATGGGCGTACCGTAGTCGAAGCGATGGATGATGTACAAATCGAGGTAATCCGTGCCCAGACGTTTGAGCGTACTCTCGATTTCCCGATTAATGGCCTCGCGCGACAGATGTCCCTCATTGAAGAACACCTTGCTTGCGAGCACGACGTCCTCACGACGCACGCCCAAATTGCGCAGGGCGGCACCGATGTACTCCTCACTCGTGCCAAACGCGTAACAGTTCGCGGTATCGATGAAGTTGATGCCAAGCTCAAGCGCACGTTTGATAACGCCCTTCGTACCTGCGGCATCGAGCGTCCACTGATGGAAATCAGGGCTCGCCTCACCAAAGCTCATGCCACCGATGCATATGGGAGAGATAGTGATTCCGGAATGACCCAAGGTCGTATAGCGCATGTCAATCCTTTCACGCGGTCGTGATAGCTTGTCAATCGTCTTGCCTCGTTTTCCCCGCATTCGAAGGCGCGTTCAAGCCTCCAAACGAAGGTGCTCCAAGCAGTTAGAACAGGCTCTTTACCCACGTGGTAAGCTCTGCCTCCGACACACGGGCATTCAAAAGCTTTGCCGCGACCCAATGGGCACCCGGCGCAGACGGCTCGAGGTCGCGCTGCGTTTTGCCCATGCCCGAGCCGCCCGACGTGGCAAACAGCACGACGCGTTTACCGGAGAAGTCACCCTCCTCCAAAAACGTCTTGATAATGTGCGGAGCGGTGTACCACCAAATGGGGAATCCGATGTACACCGTGTCATACTCTGCCAGGTTATCTGGCATGCCCGCAATCTCTGGACGCGAAGCCGGGTCGTTTGACTCGATGGAACTGCGACTGCGCTTATTGGTCCAATCCAAGTCTGCATTCGTATAGGGAACCTGGGGTGCGATTTCGAACAGATCGGCCTGAGCCGCCTGAGCCAAACGCTCCGCCACGCCCCTCGTCACGCCACTTGCCGAGAAAAATGCCACGAGATTCTTCATGATGCTTCCTCCTGTTACTGCATCGACACGGTTGTCGCCCATATCGTATTCCCTGGAGTCAGCTCCAACTCAAGAACTTTTTTCGCATGCATCTCTTGCCTTTGAGTCCGCTCAAAGGGTTACGATACTCCTGTTTGCAGACCACGAAACCCCTGCACGCATCCCTCAAGGAGGCACCCATGCGCATTGCGGAAGTTGTTGAACAGTACGACATCAGCGCGGACACCCTGCGCTACTACGAGCGCATTGGACTTTTGCGCCCGGTCAAACGCAACGCGAGCGGCGTTCGCGATTACGGCGAAGAAGACTGTGCCCGCATCTCGTTTGTGAAATGCATGCGCGGCGCCAACGTGTCCATCGAGGCACTTATCGAGTATATGCAGTTGTTTGACGAGGGCGACTCAACGCTTGAGGCACGCAAAGCCATCCTCATTGAGCAACGCGTCGAAGCGCAAAAGCGCCTTGATAAAATCCAGGCGGGACTTGACCGCCTGGATTACAAAATCGCCCATTACGACGAGCTCATTGCCAAGCGGGAGCAAAAGTAGGGCGCGACCTTTGCGCGATCGCGCCCTACCCTTGCGTTGTATCGTGATGTGCTGGCTCTGTGTAGAAGTGCGCTATTCCTGCGGATACGCATCGTCCTCCACCGGCTCGAGCCACTCGTTGGAGCAGCCCTCTCCCGGAACCTCAAACGCGATGTGCGCAAACCACGTATTGGCAGCAGCGCCGTGCCAGTGCTTCACGCCTGGGGCGATATACACCACGGAACCCGGCGTGAGCTCCTGCGGTTCCTTACCCCACTCCTGATACCAACCACGACCGTCGGTACAGATGAGCATCTGACCGCCACCCTGCGTGGCATGGTGGATGTGCCAGTTGTTGCGGCATCCCGGTTCGAATGTGACATTCGATATGCCAATGCCCTGCGTTTTGGGATCGGTGAGCGGATTGAGGTAGGAGTTGCCCTTGAAGTACTGGGCATATGCGCTGTTGAACGTACCGACGCCGAACATGGGGGCAAAGTCGACCTCGTCCTCGGGAGCCTCGGCGCCGTACACCTTCACCGCCATACGGAACGCCGCCCATGCGTTGGGCCAACCCGCGTAAAACGCCACATGGGTCAGGATCTCTGCCATTTCGGTACGCGTCACGCCGTTTTCCTTGGCGGAGATGAGGTGGTACTCAAACGAGCTGTCTACCAGGCCCTTGGCCACGAGCGTCGTCACCGTGACAATCGAGCGCAGCTTGGGGCTGAGCTTGTCCTCGCGCGACCAAACTTCACCGAACAATACGTCGTCATTGAGCTCTGCGAACTTGGGCGCAAAACCGCCCAGCTGGGTACGACCCGCTGTCTGCTTCACCATAGATACTCCCTTTCAACATGCACCGTTTACCGCCTTGTGAATGCGTGGGCAAACGTGGTGCCTTTTCTTGGATCGTGTTTCACCTTAAACCCTGGAGTCAGCTCCAAGACAAGCGTTTTGCTATACTTTTTTCAACCTCAACAAGGTTTTGGTTTGGGAGGAATCCATGAAACGATTTGTCACCGAAGACTCTTTTTGGAATCTGTTCCCCGGCGCTTCTTTTGGCGTCGTTGTCGCGCAAAACATGAAGTCGCCTGACGAAGTTGATCAAGAAGCTGTCGCCGAGATTGGCCGCCTACTTGACCGCGCCAACACACAAGCCGAAAAACACTTCGAGAGCAACACCCTCTCCGAAAACGCACCTGTTCGCGTCTGGCGCCAGGCTTATCAGCAATTCAAAACGAAGCGTGGTGCTCGTTGCTCCATCGAAAACCTGCTCAAGCGCGTGCTCAAGGGCAATCCCGTGGGTTCCATCTCCCCTTCTGTGGATATCTACAACACCGTGTCGCTCCGCTATGCCCTGCCCCTCGGCGGCGAGGACATCGACACGTTCGAAGGCGACCTGCGTCTGACCATCACCGAGGGCGGCGATGCGTTTATTCCCTTGGGCGAAAATGCCGAGAACGATCCGACTCTGCCGGGTGAGCTTTGCTACGTGGACGATGCCGGTGCCGTGTGCCGCTGCTGGAACTGGCGCGATGGCGTCCGCACAGCGCTTACCGATGCCACGCGCAACGCGTTCCTCATCGTCGAGTGCGTTGACCCAGAGCGCGTTGAGGACTGCCGTGCCGCAACCGATGAGCTGGCCTCGATGGTCGAGAAGTACCTCGGCGCGACGATCGCCGTTAAGGAGCTCGTCACGAGCGAGAACCGTGTGGTCGTTATCGAGGGGTAAAAGCACCTCGCGCAAAATCGAACCGAATACGTCACCCTCAGCGCTCATTTTCCCTGGATTTTGTCGAACGTAAGTCACGAATTCGGTTCAATTTTCGCGACCCTACGAGTACACCGCCGCAATCCGGGCTACTCTTCACACGCGTTTTTACACGCGTCCACAAAGCCCCTCCAGAGCTTGAAATCCGTCTCAAGCGTACGCCACGTGTACTCCGGATGCCATTGAACGCCCAGGCAGAAGGGCTCGCCCTCGACTTCGATCGCCTCGGGTATGCCATCGGTGGCCGCGGCGACCAGGCGAACGCCCTCGCCCAGCTTGTCCACGCAGCAATGATGGCTCGAGTTGACCTGGATCTCACCGCGCCAATTCAGGATGCGCGAGAGCAGCGATCCGTCCTCGACCACCACGGGATGCGCGGGATCGTGCAGAATGGGCGCATGGCGCCAGTGCACCATACCGTCGGGAACGGGGCGACTCGGAACGTCCATGCATAGCGAGCCTCCGAGCACCACGTTCAAGATCTGCATACCGCGGCAAGATGCGAACAGCGGCTTGTGCGCGGCAAGCGTCGCGCGGATCAGCTTCACCTCGAACGCGTCGCGCTCGTGGCACAGCAGCTCTTCCGGGTATGGATCCTCATCGCCCCAAAGCGCCGGACTGACATCATGGCCTCCGGGAATCGCAATGCCGTCTGCCATATCAACGTAACGTTGAATAACCGCGTCATCGTCGGTAAACGACATCATCAACGGAACACCGCCCGCCGCGAGAATCGCCTCGAGAAACACCGTGGCAGAGGCGACCGACGGCGCCAGCTGCTCGGGCATCTCCAAGCATGGCTCGATGTTCTCCATGCGAGGAGCAATGAGAATCAAAGGTCGTCTGGAATCTTCCGTCATGGCTAGTGTCCCTTAATTGAATCCAAGAAGTCGCGGGCACGGGCGCTCTTGGGATGGTCGAAGAACTCGTCTGGCGTGCCCTCCTCCACAATAGCGCCGTCGGCCATAAAGACCACGCGATTTGCAACACGACGCGCAAAGTTCATCTCATGCGTCACCACGATCATGGTCATGCCCTGGCTCGCCAGATCGACCATGACGTCGAGCACCTCGTTGATCATCTCGGGGTCGAGCGCCGAAGTCGGCTCGTCGAACAGCATCGCCTTGGGATGCATGGCAAGCGAACGCGCGATGGCGACGCGCTGCTGCTGGCCGCCCGAGAGCTGCGCCGGCACCTTGTGCGCCTGCTCGGCGACGCCAACGCGGCCGAGCAGGTCCATGGCGCGTTTCTCCGCCTCGGCCTTGGGAACGCCCAACACGTCAATGGGTCCAAGCGTCACGTTGTCCAAAATGCTCATATGCGCGAACAGGTTGAAGCTCTGAAACACCATACCCAGCTCGGCGCGCATCGCCGCAAGCTCCTTGCCCTCCTCGGGCAGTGGCTCGCCGTCAATGAGGATCTCGCCGGAGTCGATCGTCTCCAAACGGTTAATCGTGCGGCACAGCGTCGACTTGCCCGAGCCGGACGGGCCGATCACCACAACGACCTCGCCTTTATCTACGGCAAGGTTGACGTCCTTGAGTACATGCAGGTCGCCGTAGTGCTTGTCGACGTGCTTCAGCTCGATGATAGGCTGAGTCATGGTTCTCTCCGATCGAATACAAACTCGTCATGTCCGTCCAACATACGCGCACTCCACGTCCGACACCCGACAGAACACATGTCCCGCAGGATCGCACGGCGTGGCAAACCGCTTCACGTCTACGACGGATTGGTGCTCAGGCGGTCCACCACACGCGCGCCGGTCTTATGGCTCACGTAAATCGACAGCTGGTTGATGGCGTAGTTGAGCAGGATGTAGATGATTGCCACCACAAAATACGTGCTCACAAGCGCGTCGTAGTTGGTAATCAACACGCGCGCATTCTGCAGCATGTCAGGATAGCTCACAACGTAGGCTACCGTGGTGTCCTTCACCACTACGACGAGCTGCGAAATGAGCGAGGGGATCACGTAACGAATCGCCTGCGGCAGCACGATCTTGATCATGACGCGGAAGGGACGCATGCCCAGCGCAAGGGCAGCCTCGGTCTGACCGCGTGGCACGGCATTGACGCCTGCGCGCAGCACCTCGGCCAGCACGCCTGAAGCCGCAAGAGCGACCGGCAGCGTGATCATCCAGAACGACGACATCTTGATGCCGTACTGCGGTACTACCAAAAAGAAGAAGTAGATGAGCAGCAGGCTCGGAACGCCGCGGAAGAAGTCCGTGATGATGCGGCAAACCGCCGCAAGCCAACGAATGCCGCTCGTACGTCCCAGCATCAAAAACATGCCGAGCGCCAGCGCGATGGCACCAGCGGTGAGGGCGACGGTCATCGTGCCGCGCAGGCCCGCCATCAGATATCGCCACGTGCTTCCCCACGTAAAGAACGACCAGTAGCGCGGATTGAGCTGACCGGTCTTCCAGAATTGGTAGATCACCAAACCCAGCAGGGCTGCTACCAGCACCGATGTGATGGCCGTGCCGATGCGGATCTTCGCGCGCGTTTTGGGGCCAGGAGCCTCGTAGAGCGCATCGCGCATGCTCATGGTTGCGTGTGCACTCATCGCTTGATCCTCACCTTCCGGTCGAGACGATTACCGACGAACGCGATGGCGACCGCCGTAAGCGCATACCCCGCCGCGGCGATGCCGAATGCGAGGATACCGCCGGTCGAACGCGTATTGATGTAGGACACCACGCCAGTAAGCTCAGGCGGCGTGAGCGGCACCTGCGAGCCGAGTGACGTGCTGAGCATCACAGCGATCAGCAGGTTGGTCATGGGGAGCACGGTGGTGCGCAGTGCCTGCGGAATCACGATCTTGCGCAGAATCTGCCCAAAGGAAAGCCCCAGCGAACGCGCCGCTTCGATTTGCCCCACGCCGATCGTGTTGATACCGCTCATGAAGTTCTCGGATCCAAAGGCCGAAGCCACCAGGATCACGGTCACGATCACGCACGTGCGATACGGAAGCACGAGGTTCAGATTCGGCAGCGCGTAAACGATAATCACCAGCAGGGAAACGCCAGGTATGTTGCGGAATATCTGCACATACAGGTCGCCCACCAAACGCAGCGGCTTGAAGGGCGACACGCGAAGCACCGTAATGGCCACGGCCATGAGCATGACAAACACAAAACACAGCGCCGTCATGCTCCAAGTGGCCAGCAAGGCATCAACGTAGTTTTGCCTGTATGTGGAGAGAAGCTCTGAAAGCCCCACGTTATGCGCCGATCGCGGGCGGCTGCGGGACCTCGTCAACACCGGCGCGGTCGCCGATGCAGACCTTCCACAGGGCCTCCCACGTGCCGTCCTCCTCGATCTTGGCGAGGAAGTCGTTCACGAAGGCGACGCCGTCGGAATCGAGCGGCAGGCCGATGCCGTAGGGGTCCTCGGGGCCGAACGGTTCACCGGCGAGCTTATAGGTGCCAGGCTGCTTCATCATGGAGCTGAGCAGCATGTTCGTGTCGATCACATAGGCGTCGACGCGCTTCTGTGCGAGGGCGGAACGAGCCTCTTCGTCGGTCTTGAACTCCTGGAGCACCGCGTCGGGCTGCAGCTCCTCCATGAGGCCGGGGCCGGTGGAACCGGACTGCACGGCGACGTTCTTGCCGGCGAGGTCGTCAACGCTCGTAATGTCGTCGTTGTCGGCGAGCACGAGGATGGATTGCTGCGTGCTGTAATACGGGCCGGCGAAGGAGATGAGCTTCTTGCGCTCGTCAGTGATGGAATAGGTGGCGAACACGGCGTCAACCTGGTCGTTCTGCAGGACGGACTCGCGGGTGTCGGAGGTTACCTGCGTGATCTCGAACTTGGACTCATCGCCGAGGATGTAGCGGACCAGAAGCTGGGAAAGACCGGCGTCGAAGCCACGTAGCTTGTTGTCCTTCTCGTTGAGCAGGGAGAACAGTACGGAGGTCTGGACTACGCCGAGGCGCATCGTGCCAGCGTCCTTGATGCCCTGGGCCCACGTGCTCGCAGCGACGGTCGCATCGTCGGCGGTGACGCCGGAAGCGATGAGCGCATCATAAGCTTCGGCATCGAGAGCCGTGGGCTCCTGATCGCCGAGGTCGTCGCCGGTAGGTGCGGAGCCCTCGGGCGCCGGTGCGGGCTCCTCGCCGCCGCAAGCGGCAAGACCGAGCGCTGCAGCGCCGGCGGCAACCGTGCCGAGCACCTGACGACGATTGAGCATAAATTCCTTCGTGCTGTTACTCATGAGAGGTTCCTTTCCCCAGTGCAGTACGGATACTTTAGCATACTACAGCATTAGCACGGTTTTTCGCCTCTTTTCGAAAAACTTCCTTACCTTATGCCCCAAGAACATAGGGAAATTACGCCCCTAAGCTGCAATATTTCCCTGTAACCAAATGGACACCTTAGAGAGGTTTGTATGCGCGATCCCCCAACGATCAGTATGGATGCCACCGCTCAAGGGCGCCGCGTTTTGTGCAGCAAATCGGCTACTTATGCAACTCGTGCGGCGCGCCCCGCTAGCGGCACGGCGCCGTTACAGCTCTCCTATGCGATACGCATCGAGCAACATGTGCAGGTCGCGGATTTGCTCGCGAATCTGAACGCCCGTGTCGGTATCCCCCACCATGCGACGCGTTTCCGCAACGTCGAAACGGTCGGTCTCGCTCACGATGTCGGCGTTGTGCGCAAGTGCAGCCTCCACGCTCTCAAATGCGCGATGCGCCTTGAGGCGGCATCCGCGGGAACTCGAAATGAGCGTGTAGCCCGCAATACCCGTCTTGGGATGATATGCGCGGCAAAAGCCGCCGTCGATGACGAGCAGTCGCCCATCGGCACGGATGGGCTTCTCACCGTCCCCCGTATGCACGGGCGTGTGACCGTTGATGATATGACCCGCACCGGAAACGCCACCGAACTCGCGCATAATCGAGTCGCACACGGCCGGATCGTTGGTGAGCGAGAAATACGGGTCCATGGGCTCAACCCAGCTCGATTTGTCCTCGACATACGAACGCTCGAACGTCTTGACGTGGCGTCCACTGGCCGGCGACTTCATACCGATCCAAAGGTACCACATCCAGTCGAGGGCCTCCTCGTCGCCCGTGCGCCATGCACGGCGCGCAATGTCATCGCAGAAGTCCAGGTAATCGCGGCCGCTGCGCCACGTACCCAGGCAGTTGACGCTCGAGAACGTTCCGTCCTCGTTAAGCGGAACGCAGCCGTGGAACAGCAGATTGCGGTTGTACATCAGGTACATCGAACCGTGGCTGTACATAAAGTCGATGTGTCGATGCAGGTGATCGGTGTTCTTGAACTCCGCAACGAGCTTATCGACGATGCGCTGTTCCTCTTCGGTGAGCTCATACGGATGCTCGGGGTCGACCGTGGGAAAATCGAGCGTCGCCATCTGGTACTCGTTACCATCGGAAACCGTAATGGTGCCATGCTCGTAATCGATCTTGTCCAGCAGCAGGCGATCTTGCATGTCAAAGCTCGCATGGCGCATGATGATCTGCCCCTCGAGCTTGAAGAGCAGCACGTTAACGGCCTTCACCAGAGGGGTGAGCTTAGCTTGGAACGGCGTGGCGTCAGCGGGCACCGGCGCGTATGTCCGATCCGCAAAGGCAACGAGTTCGCGCAGCGAGATGCCGTAATCGTTCTCCAAAATCTCGTAGTTGTCGTAGCGCAGGTTGTTGCGCAGCACGGTAGCGACACAGGCGGCGGAACCGGCCGTAGCGCCCATCCACAGGATGTCGTGGTTGCCCCATTGAATGTCCAGCGAATGGTAATTCATAAGCTGGTCCATGATCTTCGAGGCACCGCCGCCACGGTCGAACACGTCGCCTACCAGGTGCATATGGTCGATGACAAGGCGCTTGATAACAGCCGCAAGGGCGCAGATGAAGTCGTCGGTGGCGCCCGTCTCGATAATCGACTCGATAATGCGCTCGTGGTAGCGCACGCGGTAGTTGTTCTCGTCCGGATGCGTGTGCAGCAGCTCATCGATGATGTAGGCAAAGTCGTGCGGAATCGCTTTGCGGACCTTGGAGCGGGTATAGCGGCTCGAAAGCGCGCGCGTCACCGTAAGAAGCTCGTCCAAGGATTCGCGATACCACTGGCTCGAATCCTGATGTGCCTCACGCACCAGCGCGATCTTCTCGCGCGGATAGTAAATGAGCGTGCACAGGTCGCCCTTTTCATCCTCGGTAAGCGTATCTTTGTAAATCTCATCCACGTGCTCGCGTACCACACCCGAGCAGTTGTTGAGAATGTGCATGAACGCCTCGTACTCACCGTGGAGGTCGCTCATGAAATGCTCAGTGCCCTTGGGCAGGTTGAGAATTGCCTGCAGATTGATGATCTCGGTAAAAACAGCCTGCTCGCTCGGGAATTTTTGGGCAAGCAGACGCAGGTACTTCATGGTTTGTTCGGAATGCTCCGGGGTGGTCACGGCGGCTCCTCTCCATGGCGAACACTCAATTCACCATAGCATCCGCTTGTGGAGGGGGCATCTGTTCCCATGAGCGTATCCGGCTAGCGGTAGCTCTTCACCATTTTTCCAGCCCCACTACAAATTGACTCCTCATTTGTCCGAAGTATCGGTATTCGGGCCCGTGATGTCGGCGCTCAATCGCCTTTCGACCTCGTCTGCCCCAAGACATGCTGGACAAGAGGCACGGTGAGCGGCGCTGCATGACGAACATGCCCCTCCGCAGCTGCCAGCATTTGAACACGATCCACATACGCCCTGCTTGCACATACGACGAATAGCAGCGGCGCATGCCAGGACAATCACAGCAACGATAAGCACATCAATGAGGGACATAAGCTCCTCCTCATCAAATAGTTTACTAAGGTGAACTTATCATACCCAACGGTGATTTGCGTGCGCGATGAACGTGACCCTCCATCAAATGTAGACGAAGCGACCCCGCACCATGTACAGGGTCGCCAAATACCAAGCTATTGCATCGCGTTAGTTGCTCCATGGCTCCCGACGTAAAGGGAAAGCAAGCTTTGCCTTCGCTCATCGCACGTCTATTGCTGGAACGAAGGACACAGTACACTTCCCCAGCAGTAGGGCACTTCTCAATCAAGGCGCGCACTGTTATCGCAGGATGTGCGCTCGAACCGCGGCGCGCCCTGGTGCGCAATGTGCTTCTCTTAGCCGAGCATCTCGAGCACCGCACGTTTGTGTGTGAGGAACTCGGGCGTGAGGTTAAACGTTGCGCGCTCGCTGTGTGGACAGGTGATGTGCTCCTCGCCCACAATGCGTGTCGGCATACCAGCCTGCGGAGCACCTCGCATTACGTAAATGACGTCCGCCAGCGTAAGCGCTTCGTCGATGTCATGCGTAACCACGCACGCAGTGGTATGACAACGCTCGATTACGTCAAGGAACCACGTGTGCATGTCGGCCTTGGTAAACGCATCGAGAGCCGAAAATGGCTCATCAAGCAGCATGAACTCCTGTGAGAAGAGATAACTGCGCAGCAGGGCAGCACGCTGGCGCATGCCGCCCGAAAGCTCGCTCGGCCAGCGTTCCTCCGTGCCCTCGAGGCCGAAGGCCTCGAACAGCGGGCGCGCCTGATCGCGCGCTGCCTCTTTTGACATACCTTGGAGCACAAGCGGGAGCGATACATTGTCAATGATGCGTTTATGCGGCAAGAGCAGGTCTTTTTGCAGCATGTACGACAAGTGGCCCGATTCACCGGTGATGTCCTGCTCGTCGAGTTTAACGCTGCCCGCGACGGGGCGCTCGAGCCCAGCGATGATATGAAATAGGGTGGTTTTTCCGCAACCCGATGGACCGAGCAAACATGCTACCTGCCCGGATTCCACGGTAAGACACACATCATCGAGGACACGCAAGTCGCCGTACTCCTGTGAAACGCCTTTTACCTCAAGACGCGCCATCGCCATCGTCTCCCAATCGCGTCGGTAACCCGCCGCATTCCGTCCATTTCGACCAAGTGACACGAATTCGGTTCAATTAATCGCGCATGTCGAGTAGAGCGGCTTTTTGTCCAACAAAAGGCCTGATAATTTGCGCCCATAACCCACGTCTATCTCGACAGTCCAGAAAATTGAACCGAATTCGCGATATTTCTTAGATAAAGCGCGTATCAAGTCCCGCGCCGGGCTCAATTTGGGGTGCAAAACCCTGCTCGCTCACCCACTCATAGAACGCATCCCAGCGCGCCGCGTCAATGGCACCCCAGTTCTCGGCATCCGCCTGGTACTGATCGGCGAGATATGCCTGGCTTGCGTGGACAAGCTCACTATCGAGCTCAGGGGCAGCTTTGAGCAGGATCTCCGCGGCGGCATCCGGATCGGAAATGCAGTCTTCGTAACCACGGCGCGTGGCGTCGATGAACGCCTGAACCAGCTTTTCGTCCTGCTCGATGACGTCATTGTTCGCAATGATAACCGGCGTGTAATAGTCGAACACAGGCTCGATATCCGAGAACGCAAAGTAGTTGGTGTCGAGGCCCGCCAGCTTGCACTTCTCGCCAGCCCATGCCCAGTAGATCCAGATGGTGTCGACCTGGTCGGCCTGCAGGGCGCTCACCTCGTCAGTCACGGTCGAGGGCACCATCTGCACCTCGTCGAAGGTGCCGCCGTCGTTCTCAACGCAACGTTCGATCATCCCCTGCTCAATAGGCATTTCCCATGTCGCATACGTGTGTCCCGCCATGTCTGCGGGGCTGTCGATGCCCTTTTCCTTCAAGCTGATGATGCCCGACGTGTTGTGCTGGATGATGGCTGCAACTGCCGTGACAGGCAGGACATCCTCAGAGGAAACATAGGCGGCCATCGTGTCTTGGAAGCTCACGCCGAACTCGGCATCGCCCGCAGCCACCAGCGCATCCGCGCCGTTCTCGGGCGCTTGCACGATCTCGACTTCGAGACCCGCCTCTTTGTAATATCCGCGCTCGGCGGCCACGTACACGCCCGTGTGGTTCGTGTTGGGGGTCCAGTCCAGGGCAAACGTCACCTTGCGCAGCTCCGGCTCATTCGATGCGCCTGCCGAGGAGCCTGCAGGGGAGTTATTGCCAGCACAGCCAGCAAGGGCAGATGCGCCAAGGGCGGCGGCACCCGCAAGACCCGTCCCCAGCAACGTGCGACGAGACATCATGCCGTAAGCGTCGCCCTTTGCCATTGCCTGCTTCATCGATTTTTTATCCATGATGGATTTCTCACTTTCCCTTGAAACACAGCTACTACCAGCTGCGATTGCTTTTCTCTAGATAGTCACGTTGTTGCGCGCAGCTACCGTTACCGTGATTTCCCTTGGCAACCGCGCTTCCGCGCTGCGAACACCATTACCGTGGCTTCTCCAGACAACCACGCCTTCAGGCCACCACCTGCCATTACTGTGGTTTTCGCTCTCCGCGCTCCCAGGGCATCGAGATGCGGCGCACCGCCTCAACTGCCCACATGAGCAGCAAGCTCAGCGCAGAGATAAGGAAGATCACCGCGAACATCTTGTCGAACGAATACGCTTTGCGCACGCGCGTCATGTACACGCCCAAGCCAGAAAAACCGCCGAGCCATTCCGCGATCACTGCACCGACAATGGCATACGCTGCGGAAATCTTGAGGCCCGAGAAGAACTGCGGCAGTGCGGCGGGCAGCTTGACGTGGCGCATGATTTGCCCGCGAGTGGCGCCCATCGAGCGCAGCAAATCGATCTCGTCGGGGTCAACGGAGCGCAAGCCCTCGAGTAGACCCACCGTAATGGGGAAAAACGTCGTCACCACGATGAGTACCACTTTGGGCAGCATGTCGTAGCCAAACCACAACACAAGCAGCGGCGCAATGGCCACACTCGGAATCGTTTGCGTGAGCACCACCAGCGGATACACCGCCCGGTACAACACCTCGAACCGATCCATGAGCAGCGCGGAAATAAAACCGAGCGCCACGCCCGCAGCCAGACCGAGTCCGGCTTCGATGAGCGACGTCACGGCATGCTCGCACAAAAGCGGCCAGTCGCTTACCAGCGCTTGCACCACGGCCAGGGGACTCGGCAACATGTATCCCGGAACCAGCCCGGCCATGCATACCAGCTGCCATATGGCAATCAGTACTGCAAGCGTTATCGGAGCTGCAAGACGCATGCCGAGCGAAGATGCCGAACCCTGGGCCTTATCGGCACCGACAGTCCCGCCAGCCGCGTTACTTGCGCCATCGACACCAGGGCTACCGGTGCCATCGACACTGCGCCCCACTTCGTTATGCGCCACTTCCCCACTCATCGGCACTCCGCGCGCGTCGTTCGATTCGTTATGCATCGTTCTCGTGGTACTTGGCGGTCTTCTCCTCGGTAGTCAGCAGGTTATCGGCATCGTCGAAGAAGATCTTCGAGTACACCGCGACCTTGGCGGAACCGGCGCGCACGGCAACGCGCGTGCACTCGGCGAGAACCTCCATGCAGTGGTCGTAATCGCCCTCGATCGCCGTCTCAAACGGCCCCACATATGCGTCAGGGAACTCGGACATGATGTACGCGATGACCTCGTCGACCACGCGCACGACCTCGTCGTTTCCCTGCACGCCCTGGGGCAGCAGCTGAATTGCAACGCTCGCTTTCATGAGCGCTCCCTTCTGGGCCCGCGCGGCGCGAAGCCACCGCACAAACAAGGCCCCTCGATGTTTCGTAGGGGCCTTCGCGCGCTTCGTTTGTGCGAGAGGTTGTACGTCCCTACGCCGGCATTACCCGGATCAGGTTGCGGGTCGAGCGATGGGTCGCTCCTCTCAGCCGGTCCATTTCCCAGCTCCCCGTGTTACAGCGGACAGTGTAGCACGTTCATACAAAAGAGGCGTCGCGCAATTGCAACGCCTCGTTGTGCAAACGGCTGCGTTGCGTAGCGACAGCGCACTTGAGACCAGACGGTTATTGCAGATTCGGATTTGAAACCAGGCCGTTGTGTCAAAAATCAGCCGTTTTATGCAACATTCGTCTGGTCTCAGTTGTGGGTATGTAACATTGGTCTAGTTTCAACTTCGGGCATGCAACATTCGTCTAGTCAACCTGATAGCTCCTCAGCTGAGCAGGGGCAACGCGCGGGAACATCTCGCGGCGATCAGACTCGTCAGCCGCAACCACATAGTATTCGACAGTGGCGCCAGCTGGCTGCGCCGGAACCTTGGCAACATAAACCTCGTGCGTACGTCCGGGAATAAGCTTTCAGTGTGCGTCCGCCCTTACGTATCGAGTGTTTCGACCTGCTCCAATCTTAGTGAGCGCCCCCTCGTCGACCAGCCGCTTGAGGGCCGACTCCACTGACGAGCTGCCCAACGCCGGACAGGCCTCCAACACATCACGCTTGGAAAACGGGCCTATAACATCTTGAACATGGTTCAAGACGATGTCATAAGACGTGCTTCTAGCTCCAGCAACCTCTACCATAGAAACGCGCCGCTCGAGATCGCGATAGCAAGAGAGGATAACGCTCAGCATGTACTCGATAAACGGCTTCGGATCATTTGTTCCCTCGTGCCAACCAACGTCCGATGCCGCCAACGCGTCATAGTAGGCATCCTTGGTCTTTTCGATCGCTTTCTCCACGCTGATGTATCGACCGACCATGTAGCCGGCGCGATAAAGCAACAACAGCGTGAGCAATCTGCTCATGCGTCCGTTACCATCCTCAAAGGGATGGATGCATAGGAAGTCCAAGACGAAACATGGAATCAAAATCAACGGATCGACCCTGCCTTCCGCCAACGCTCGGTCATATGCGCCGCAGAGTCGCTCAATGACCTCGGGCACCTCATGCGGCGGCACTGGGACAAACAACGTTGCCGTCTCCCCGCTTGGAAGAATCATGTCGATCTCGTTCGGCGCAGACTTATAACGTCCACCGAAGGAGTAGCTCGTAAAATGCATAAGATCCCGGTGGAGCTGCAGGATGTAGTTCGATTTTATCGGGATATACTCGTAACTCTCGTGCACCAGATCCAATACGTTCCTATATCCTAAGATCTCCTCCTCGTCGCGATTGCGCGGAGTGGTCTTGCTGGCAATCAACTGACGAAGACGCGGATTGGTAGTCCGAATCCCCTCGATGCTGTTGGAACCCTCGGTACTTTGAATCCTGGCTATCTCCATCAGGCGGTCGAGAGCAACCGGTTTCTGATACAAAAGCAACTTCTGCTTTCCCTTGTACTCATGTATCTGCGCGACATAGGAGACGATCTCGTTGCTCCATGTCTGCTCTTTTAGCGCTGCATAGTTAAATTCCCTCATACGTTTCTCCCAATCTGACTATCTATGTCCCAATATTACTATCATTTTGGGAGATTAACTGATGAATTTGGGAGAAAAGGAGTCGGGATCTTAATACAGACTTGAGACCGGACCGTTGTTGCAGGTCGCCCTGTGCTTGCGGTACCTACGCAGGTGGCAGCACACTGAGACCAGACCATTGCTGCAAGTTCGGATTTGAAACCAGACCGTTGTGTCAAAAACCAGCCGTTTTATGCAACATCGGTCTGGTCTCAACGGCGGTATGCGAAACAAAAGGGGCGCCATGAAGTCATGACGCCCCTCAACGAGAGTTCGTTTACAGCTGGACCGCTTGTCCCTTACTCCAAGCGCAGACCAACCTCTTTGAGCTGTGCCAGAGAAACCTCGGACGGCGCGGCCGACATGAGGTCGGAGCCGGAGCTCGTCTTGGGGAACGCCATGACGTCGCGGATGGAATCCGTACCGGCCAGCAACATGCACACGCGGTCGAGACCGAGCGCAAAACCACCCATGGGCGGCGCACCGAACTCGAGCGCCTCCATGAGGAAGCCAAACTGCGAACGCGCGCGCTCCTCGGTGAATCCCATGAACTCGAGCATCTTGAGCTGCAGCTCGGAGTCGTGGATACGCATACCGCCACCGCCGGCCTCAAAGCCGTCCATCACGAAGTCATACGTGCAGGAGCCCATGGCGAGCGGGTTCGTCTCGAGCAGGTCGAGCTCGTCGATGTGCGGAAGCGTGAAGGGCTGGTGCTCAGCCTCGTAGCGCTGGCCTTCCTCGTCCCAGTGGAACAACGGGAAGTCGACGACCCACAGGAAGTCGTGGCCCTCGCGGGGAATTTCAAGCGCATCGGCCATGTGGGAGCGCATGCCGCCGAGGATCTCGTCGGCCTCAAGACGCGGGCCCGCGGCGAACATCACGAGGTCGCCCGGCTCGACGTCCATGCGCTCGCGCAGCGCAGCCATCTCCTCATCGGTGAAGAACTTGACGATGGGGCTGTTCATAGAGCCGTCCTCGCGGAAGGCGATCCAGGCAAGGCCCTTGGCGCCAAACGTGGAGGCAACCTTGGCGAGCTTGTCAATCTGCGCGCGCGGCCACGTGCCGGCACCCTTGGCGTTGATCGCCTTGACGACCTGGCCCTCAGTAGTGGCGGCGCTGGCGAACACCTTGAACGCGGACGTGGCGAACACGTCGGTGAGGTCCACGAGCTTCATGCCGTAACGGGTGTCGGGCTTGTCGGAGCCGTAAGTGTCCATGGCGTCCCAATAGGACATGCGACGCAGCGGCGTGGGCATCTCGACACCCATCTGCGCGAAGGCGCTGGAAAGCACGTCCTCGAGCGCGCCCATCACGTCGTCCTGCTCAACAAAGCTCATCTCGATATCAACCTGCGTGAACTCGGGCTGGCGGTCGGCGCGCAGGTCCTCGTCACGGAAGCACTTGGCAACCTGGTAGTAGCGCTCCACACCGCCGATCATGAGCAGCTGCTTGAGAAGCTGCGGGGACTGCGGCAGCGCGTAGAAGCTGCCGGGCTGCAGGCGGCTCGGCACGATGAAGTCGCGCGCGCCCTCGGGCGTAGACTTGAAAAGCGCAGGGGTCTCGACCTCGGTAAAGGCGCGGTCATGCAGAGCCTGGCGAATGGCGAAGGTGAAGTCGGAGCGCAGGCGCAGACGAGCATTCATCTCGGGACGGCGCAGATCGAGGTAGCGATAACGCAGACGCGTATCCTCGGCCGTCTCGATGCCATCCTCAATCTGGAACGGCGGGGTCTTGGAGCGGTTGAGCACCGTTGCCTCGTCCACCAGAACCTCAACCTCACCCGTGGCGAGCTTGGGGTTCACGGCGTCCTCACCGCGGCCGCGCACCACGCCGTGCACGCGGATGGGCCACTCGGGACGCATGGTCTCGGCGATCTTGAACGCCTCGCCCAGCGAGTGCTCGGGGTCGAACGTGAGCTGCGTAATGCCTTCGCGGTCGCGCAGGTCGCAGAAAATCAGGCCGCCGTGATCGCGGCGACGACTCACCCAACCGGTAAGCGTGACTTCCTCGCCCACGTTCTCGGAACGAAGCTCACCGCAGGTGCGCGTATGCATGGAGTGAATGTTTGCGGGGTTGGTGGCATGGCAATCCGCCATGGCGTCCTCCTTTTCATCTGTGCCGCCCCGTGCCGGTACGGGCGACTGGTGTACAGACTGCCCGGGCGCGTAGACAGCGCGTTCGGGCCAAAAACGGCGCAGGACAACAAGGCGTCACCGCGCGCGACAGCTCATAAGGATAGCGGCTTATAGCACACTGCACCACACAAAAGTGCCGCCCATGGGGGTTCTTAACATTTTCGACTCAATAAGACCGAGGATAACGTGCTATGAGCAGGCCTTCTTCTCCATTTGAACTCCGGCACCTGCAGTAATTCTCGACACAATCGCCCGCACAAAGGGCCCAGCGAAAAAGAGTTGCCAAAGCAGCACCTAAGCCACCATGCCTACGCGTTCGAACGAAAAAACGGCCGACCCGCAAATCTCTCTGCAAACCGGCCGTCATCATGCTATCTGGCAGCTATTACCCCGTGTTCTGCAAGCCCGCGGAGACGGCGGTCACGGTCTCCAAAATCAGGCTCAGGTACTCGGCCTTCGCCTCATCCGCAAGCTCGTCTTGATGCGCGCGAATCTCACGCAGTGCGCGGACCTGCGCAATCGACAGCGCGTCGACATAGGGGTTGCGCACGCGCACGGCCTGACCGAGCACGCGACGATGCTGGAGCGGCCACTCGCTATCGGTAATCGCCAGCACCCACTTGCGCGTGAGGTGCATCTCGTGAAGGACCTTCTCGGACAAATCCGCGCGATCGCCCAACGCAAGGTACATCTTGGCGATACGCCCGTCCGTCTTTGCAATGGACATCTCGATGTTGTCGATGAAGGTCGCGAACAGCGGCCACTCTTCGTACGTGCGGCGCAACAGGTCAAGATCGCCCAGCTCGTCGCAGGCGGTGCCTAGGCCATACCATGCAGCGAGGTTGATACGCGCCTGGCTCCAGCTGAACACCCAGGGAATGGCGCGCAGGTCGTCAAGGGACTTCGCGCCCAAGCCGCGCTTGGCGGGGCGGCTGCCGATGGGCAGCAGGCCGACCTCGGTAAGCGGGGTCACCGTCGAGAACCACGGGGCAAAGTCGTCGGTGGCAAGCAGGTCAAGATAGCGATCCGTGCTCGTCTTGCACAGACGGTCGGACAGCGCGGCATACTTTTGCGTCATGTCGGTGTTGGTTCGCTCCACCGAGGGCGCGGAGTTGAGCAGCGTAGCAGCGGCAACGCTCTCGATGTGACGCTGTGCCAACACGCGGTTACCGTAGCGCGCAAAAATAATCTCACCCTGCTCAGTTACCTTAAAGCAGCAGTTCACTGAGCCCGCAGGCTGAGCCAGCACCGCACGGTTGGCCGGACCGCCACCGCGGCCCACGGCACCGCCGCGGCCGTGCATGAGCACAAGGTTGATATCGTTTTCCTTCGCCCAAGCAGCCAGGCACTCCTCAGCGCTGTGAAGCGCGAGCATAGCCGTGGTAGGACCGGCGTCCTTAGACGAATCGGAATAGCCGAGCATAATCTCGAACGTGCGACCGTTCTCGCCCAGGCGACGCTGAACATCGGGGAGCGTAAGCATCTCGTTGACCACATCGACGCAGCCCTCGAGGTCCTCAAGCTGCTCGAACAGCGGAATCACGTCGATCGTGGGAACGTCTTCGGGATGCGCGAACGCCAAGCGCGCCAGCTCGTACACGTCGGCCACATGCTGCGCCGACTTGGTGAACGAGATGATGTAGCGGCGCGCGGCCTTCTGGCCGTAGCGCTTCTGAATCGCGCCGAGTGCGCGGAACGTATCGAGCACCTCGCGCGTCATGGGCTGCAGATCGCCATGGATACCGTGCTCGGCAATGTCCTCGAGCGCACGGGCGTGCACTTCAGAGTGCTGACGGAACTCGGTTTCCACCATATGGAAACCGAAGGACTCCACCTGCCAGATGAGTGTTTGAACCGGTCCGTATGCCGTGCGCACAGCACCGGCCTGTGCCAGCGAGCGCTGCACCACACGTAGATCGTCCAGGAATTCCTCGGGCGAGTGATACATCGTGTCTGCATTGCGGCGCACCGTCGCATTCAAGCGGTCTGCCATAACGAGCATGACGGCGCGATGCGGCTCCGAGGTGGAAATATCTGCGGCACGCGACGAAAGAACCTCGCTCATCTCAACCTGATGACTCCACAGGTTGAGCAGCTCCTCGCTCGGCTTGGTGTAGGCGGCCTCAAGCGTGAGGTTGCGACCCACGCTGCGGCATTTCTCTTCAAGCTTACTCACCATATGCAGGGAATATTTGGCTGCGACCTCGCGGCTCACCTTAGCGGTGACGTTGGGATTGCCGTCGCGGTCGGTACCAATCCAGCTGCCCGGATGGAAGAACGCAGGGCACACGGGCGGCACCGTGCCGGCTAAATCGCCCAAAACCCAGTCGTCAAAACGGCGGTACACCGTAGGGACCACATCGAAAAGCGTGCTATCAAAGATGTCGATGATGGTGTCTGCCTCTTCGACGGGCGTGGGCTTCTTGAGCGCGATAGGGCTCGTGCGCACAAGGGCATCGATCTCCTGCAGCATATGGCGCTCGTTTTCCGCCAAGTCGGAACCGCCCAGATGCGGACGCTCATTGAGCAGGTTCGCGATGCGACGGATCTTGCCCTCAACCGCGCGGCGGCGCGCCTCGGTGGGGTGCGCGGTAAACACGGGATGGAACTCGAGACGACAGAGCAGCTCGTTCGCCTTTTCTGCGCCCGCTTCCTCAATGAGCTGGCGATATGCCACAGTCAACGCATTGGATGGATCGATCAAGCCACCCATCTCCACGCCGCGCTCGCGCTCGTGCAGCGTGCGAACACGGTAGTTCTCCTCTGAGAGGTTCGCCAAATGGAAGAAGCTCTCCACCGCGCGCACCAGCACGCTCGCCTTGTCGAACGACAGCTCGTCAATGAGCGCAACGGCATCGCGAAACGCCTTCGTACCTGCGGTATCACCCATCGGGATACCCTGGTCGTCCACGTCCTCGCGCACCGCCACGGAACCAGGGTTGCCCTCATTGGCGGTAATCATGCTTTCGAGCAACGTGTCAAATGCCTTGCACACGCCCTCGTCGTACTCGTTGAGTACGCGATGTTCAAGGCGCAGGAACAGCGCCAGGTTCTCGCTCAGGCTCTCCGGAATCTCAATCTCAGTGAGCGGAGCATTCACATATGCTTCGACCTCAGCCACAGTAAGCCCTCTCGTTCGAATGTTCATGCGGGGACCATTATACGCGCGGGGTCGACGCGTCCGTCGTTTTACAAATGAGCGACACCGCGCCGATACCTACACGCAACAATCGGGCGAAACCGCATTGGATTTCGCCCGCAACAATCGAAATAGTTTTTTGAACAAAGTGGGTCGGCAAGCAGAGCCAAAACACTACAGCGCGGCGATAACCTCAGCCGCGGTAGCTCGATCGATCAGCTGCTCCTCGTGCGTCGCCATGTTGCGCAGCTTCACCTTGCCGCCAGCGAGTTCGTCGCCGCCGATGATCACAATGTACGCCGCGCCCAGCTTGTCCGCCTGCTTGAACTGACCCTTGAGCGATTTGCCCTGATAGTCGCACTCGGTACGCACTCCCTGAGCGCGCAACTCGTGCGAGAGCGCAAACACCTCTTCGCGCAGCTCAGCGCCCGCGTTGGCTACGAACACGCACGGCTCGGCATCGGCACCCAGGTCAACACCCTGCGCCTCGAGCGCCAGCACGATGCGCTCGAAGCCCACGGCAAAGCCCACACCCGGCGTCGGCTTTCCACCCTCGAGCTCCACCAGGCCATCGTAACGACCGCCGCCGCCAATCGAGCCCACACCTGCATCGGGAACCTCGACCTCGAACACCGTACGCGTGTAGTAATCCAGACCGCGCACCAGCGTGGGGTCCTCGACATACGCAATGCCCGCGGCATCAAGATAGCGCTTGACCTGCGCATAGTGCTCGGCGCACTCGTCGCACAGGTTGTCGCCCATAAGCGGAGCGCCCTTCATGATCTCGCGGCAATGATCGTTCTTGCAGTCGAATGCGCGCAGCGGGTTGAGCTCGGCACGCTCGCGACACTCGTCGCACATCTCGTCGGCATGGTCGAGGATAAACGCCTTCACGCGATCGCGATATGCGGGGCGGCACGCCGGGTCGCCCATCGAGTTGATGAGCAGGCGCAGACGGGACAAGTCGAAGCCTAGTTGCTTGAAAAACTCCATGAGCATGATGATGCACTCGGCATCGGCAGCCGCATCGGGCGCACCCAACCACTCGAGACCCACCTGGTGGAACTGACGCAAACGACCCTTCTGCGGACGCTCGCCGCGGAACATCGCCTCGGCATACCAACCCTTAAACGGCACGCCACCCTGCGGAACCAGGTTATTTTCCACCACGGCGCGGACAACGCCGGCAGTACCCTCGGGCCTCAATGCCAGGCGCTGCTTAGCCTTGAGCTTGGCATCGGTGCCCTCTTCCAAAACGCGCGCGAAGTTGGCGCCGGAAAACACGCGGAACATCTCTTTGCGCACCACGTCGGTAGATTGTCCGATGCCGTGCACGAACACATCAAGCTGCTCGATAGCAGGCGTCTCAATGGGATCGAAGCCATATGGACCAAACACGTTGGCGGCGATCTCCTGCATCTTTTGCCAAGCGCGCATCTCGCGACCCATCAAATCCTTCGTACCCTCTGCTCGCTGTGCCTGCATAATCATCCTCCTCAAACGCCGTTCTCAATAAACGGCGGGCAATTTTCGTTCACCATATTATAGGAACCCACATAAGCAGCTGCGAGCAAGTTCTATTCATCACCAGAACTGTCAATCATTGGATAGAAATGACGGAAATGCATAAATTGTTTCCGTCTTCCCGAGTAGACGACGATTTAAAAAAACAAAACCTCAGGTAGGATAGGTGCCAGATTTTCCTATACTCGGCATGCCCGAATAGATTTGCGCATTTCCGTCATTTTTGAAACTCGATTCGAGGCGCAGCGCGTCCCGAATTGGAAACGCCAAATAAAACTGCCTCATCTTGCAGGGCCCACACGCGTCGGCCCGCGCAGTGACGAAAGCATCTGCACGAACCAAAGCACGCGGTATCATAGGGCTGCCAATCCCATTCAATCACCCTCTTACAGGAGGTTTACCATGCATCAGTTCCGTAACGACTACTCCGAGGGTGCCTGCCCCGAGGTCCTCAACGCTTTGATCCGCACTAATAATGAGCAGACGCCCGGATACGGCACCGACGACCACTGCGCCCACGCTGCCGAGCTCATTCGCACCGCATGCGGACAGCCCGATGCCTATGTGCGCTTCATTCCAGGCGGAACCGCTGCAAATGCGGTGTGCATCTCTGCGTTCACCGATGATTTCGAAGGTCCCATTCTCGCTGCCGATGCGCACCCCACCGCGCATGAGACCGGTGCAATCGAGGCATGCGGGCGCCGAATCCTTGCCACAAACGACCCCCTAGGTATTCTCACGCCCGTCGAAGTCGAGCGTGTGTGGCGCGTGAACACCGCGGGTGGCTGCCATTCCACACGTCCGGCGATGCTCTATTTCTCCAACACCTCTGAGCTGGGACACGTGTATAACCGTGTGGAGTTCGACGCCCTGTGCGACATCGCCGAGGAGCTCGGACTCTCCGTATACGTCGACGGTGCCCGCATGGCAAGCGCGCTTACGGCTGAGGAAACCGACCTCACGCTCAAGCACCTTGCCGCGCGTGCCGATGCCTTCACGCTGGGCGGCACCAAGGCGGGCATGCTCTTCGGGGAAGCCCTTGTGGTGAGCCCGCGCACGGCACGTGGCGCCCGCGCCATCGAGCGCATCCCCTACCTCACCAAACGCAGCGGCCACATGACCGCCAAGGGCCGTCTCATGGGCGTGCAATACGAGGCGGCTTTCGATTCCGACCTGAGCAACGACCAGGGGCTCGTCCCCTACTTCGCACATGCGGCACAGGCAAACGCCCATGCCATCACTTTGGCACGCGGCCTCGAGGAACTCGGATTCGAAGCGCTCATTCGCACCACGGGCAATCAGCAGTTCTTCTGGTTTGACGCGCACCTTGCACAACAACTCGCCAGCGTATGCGGCGCCGAATCCATGCCGGCCGCTGACCCCACGGGCATGAACCGCGTTGTCCTGCGTTTCGTCACGAGTTGGGCAACGCGTGCCGAGCACGTGGAAGAATTGCTCGATTTCATCCGCGATTCTGTTCAGTAAGGCGAACCCTTGCGTACGCAGATTGTCCGCGAGCTTGTTCGATAAGACGCGCCCTTGCATGCGTTAACCTGCCGAGTCGTCTCCGCTCACATAAACCTGCCGAGTCGTCTCCGCTCGCATAAACCTGCCGAGTTGTCTCCGCTCGCGTTAACCGCGCTGACAACGACGGGCCCAAATCGGAATCGCCATCCGCTTCGATAAACCGGGCAAAGCGACAACTCATGCAAAGCCGATAGACAATAGTCTACCGGCGCGTTCCCTCATGAACGACTTCCATAAAGGGGCGCGGTGGCACCTGATTGCCATCGTGCTCCCCCAGCATCTTCTCCATCCAAACCATGTTGTACCAACGGCCGCCCTTGAAACCACAGCGATAGAACTCACCCACCAAGCGGTACCCCAGATGCGCATGGAATTGCTCACTATTGCGTGTGAGCGTCTCGTCATCCGCCCCATCCGGAACGGCGATGCAGGCATACATGTTGAGGATTCCCTGAGCGGCAAGGGCCCGCTCAAGGGCATCATGAAGGGCACGGCCGATTCCCTTGCCCGCATAACCTTTGGCGACGTAGATAGACGTCTCAACAGCCCAGTCGTAGGCCGGACGGCCCTTGAAGGTGCCTGCATACGCATACCCAACCGGCTCGCCTTCGAGCTCGGCCACGAAATAGGGGTAAAACGCCAGCGTATCCCGCATGCGGGTGGCAAACTCCTCCGCTGTGGGAGGCTCGTACTCAAACGTGATTGCCGTCTCGAGCACATAAGGGGCGTAAATCTCCGCAAGTGCGGGCGCGTCCGCCTCGGTGGCAACGCGAAGCACAAGGGAATTATGCTCGAAGGATTTGGAACCGATCTGACTCATATATCTCGCACCCTTTCAGTGCTCTTTGAAATGACGCGAATCGATCAGGGACAACGCGGACCGATCAAAATAGAAATCAATCCGCGTGCACGGTCACTTCCGCCTCAGAAAGCTGAAATGCGTTTCAGACAAGATGATCGACGTGAAAATCAGCGCAAAACCGATGAGCAGCCGACCGGTAAGAACTTCGCCGGCAAACAACACGGAGAAAAACACGCCCGAAGGCGATTCGAGCGAAAGCAGCAGAGAGCCCGTCGCGGGCGGCACATGCGCCAACGCCACATTCTGAATGAGCAGACAAATACAGGTGCAGATGATTGACAAAAATGCCAGCACGGCGAATACGCGGTACGTCCAAACATCCATCGGCGGCCACACCTCAAGGGAAAGCGAGGTAATGGCACTCAAAATGCCCACCGTCAAAAACATCCAGAACGTGATGACATTCACATCGAGATCGCGGCCGTATTTGGCAACAATCGACATCTGCAGCGCATAAAAACACGCTCCCGCAAGGGTCAACGCGTCGCCCACGCCCATCGTAAAGTTATCGAGCGCCACAAGGGCGATACCGCTCAAACAGAGCAACGCCGCTCCGACGTTGTACTTGGTAAGGGGCTCGCGGGCAAGCGCGTAGCTGATAAACGGCACCAAAATGCAGTAGGTTCCCGTGAGGAACGCGCTCTTGCCCGCCGTCGTCTGGCCCAGACCCATCGTCTGCACTCCGTAGGCAAGCCACATGATGATGCCCATCGCAACGCCCACCACGATGCTCCGTTTATTCAAATGAACCCTGATGCGCCTGGAAAACAGCGTGAACATGATGAGCGCCGAAGGAAGAAAACGACAGGTGAGCAACACGAACGTGGGCAGGACATTGAGCGTGTCCTTCATCACGAACGTGGAAAGGCCCCATATAACCGCAGCACCCGCGAGCAACAGCTTCCAAAACAGCGGAGAGCGCGCACCGGCACCGCGCAGAGCGCCCGACGGAATACGATCTTCTGCCGGAACCGGGGCATCCGGACCGAGCAGCTCGTCGAGTTCATTGGGATTGGACGTCATGGTGCACCCCCTCATGCCTCACGTAACAAAAAACGCGTGCACCTGATTCGGGGCACGCGTTCAAATGTAGCATCCTACCAGCGGTTTCTCAATCCATCGAGCTAAAGCGCCGCAAGATTGCACCCCGTATCCTCAGCCTACTTGCAACCGCGGGCAGCCATGTCCTTGGGCGTCTGGGGCAGATCGAACGTGTTGGGGTCACCGCTCATCCGATTCGCCGGATCGTCGAGCTCGTCGATCGCGGCCATCTCGTCCGCGCTCAGCTCAAATCCATCCAAGTCGAGATTCTCGCGCATGCGCTCGATATGCGCCGACTTGGGAATAAGCACGCGACCGCTCTGCAGATGCCAGCGCAGCACCGCCTGGGCCGGTGTGACACCATGTGCCTTCGCGGCAGCCAAAATGGGCTCAGAAGCCATGTCGCTTCCTCGTCCAAGCGGCGAAAACGCCTCGACGACAATCCCCTTTTCCGCACAGTACGCGCACAGTCCAGGCTGGGAGTAGCTCGGATGGCTCTCAATCTGGTCGACGACGGGGACGACTCCGGTCTCATTCACGATACGATCGATATGGTCGGGCAGGAAATTGCTGACGCCGATGGCTCGTATGGCGCCTTCCTCGTACAGGCGCACCAAAGCGCGCCACGAATCGAGATAACGATCCCAACGGGGAACGGGCCAGTGGATCAGGTACAAATCGAGCACATCGACGCCGAGCTTGGCACGGGACTCCTCAAAGGCACGCAAAGCGGAGTCATAACCTTGGTCGGCGTTTCTCAGCTTCGTCGTCACGAAGACACGGTCCGACATACCCGTCGCACGCAATGCGGCGCCCACGCCTTCTTCGTTGTTATACGCCGCCGCGTTGTCGATCAGGCGATATCCGACTTCAAGCGCCTCCTCGACCGCACGCTGCGTGTCTGCGACGGGAAGCTTGTAGGTTCCAAACCCAATCTGCGGCATCACGATGCCGTTTGCAAGCTCAACCGTCCTGATACCGTCGTCAAACTGTTTATCCATCGTCTGCTCCTTAGATATCCGAGTATCTCGCCATTAGATTCGTCGCGCTACGCGACCCTCCGTTCAAAACGAGATGTCGTTTGCGAGTGACTAAATCAGACCCAACATTTCCAGTCCACGGGCCACGCCGGCCTCGTCACAGGGCGCCGTGACGTACGTCGCGCGCGCCTTACAGGACTCCACGGCATTGCCCATGGCCACCGACGTTCCCGCCACCTCGAACATCGAGATATCGTTGACGCTATCGCCAAAGACGATCACCTGCGACGTCTCCATTCCTAGACGCTCGCGTATCGCCTCGACTGCAGATCCCTTCGAAGCGCCCTTCGAGGTGATCTCCACCGCATTGGGAAGAACGCGCACCGCGCTGACATCGTGCATCTCAGCCAGGTGGGGCATGATCTTGTCCATCTCCTCGGCCGTCAGGGCAAGCAGGCTCGCGCGGTTGATGACGTCGAGCGAATCGACGAGCGCCTCGAAGGCCCCATCGAACGGCACGCGAATGGACGAAAGGTACTCTTTGACCGAGGGTTTGAGCTCCGCGTTGTCGGTGATCCACATCTGGTCGGCAATGGTGTGGACGCTTCCGTCTGCATACAGGTCGACTTCGATACCCAGCTCTTTTGCCACGGCAAAGACGTCAAGCGCCTGCTGCTTCTCGATGGGGCGGCTCCAAATCAACGTCCCGGCAGCGTCGTAAACCGACGCGCCGCTGTCGCACACGTAATAATCGGATCTGCCCGCCTCCCTCAACTGCACGGGAATGCCGCCCAGATGCCTGCCGGTGCAGGGAGCAAATAAATTGCCCGCACGTTTGAGGGCGTCGACTGCCGCGATGTTATCGGCAGGCGGCATCTTGTTGGATGTGAGGAACGTGTCATCCATATCGCTCAAAATCAAATGTTTCATCGGTTTTGCATCCCAACTGACATCATGGCCATCGAACAAGGCGCCGTAATGGAAAAGAGGGAGCAGCGCCCAGCGCCACTCCCTCACATGCAAGCAAAGCTCAGATACTACTTGCCGCGCTTGGAGTCATGCATACGCATGAGAACCTCGAGCTCCTCTTTGGGAAGATCGCAGGAGATCTCCGGGAACAGCATCTTGCGGATGAAGTAGGTCTGGAGCAGCATCTCGACGGACATGATCTTCGAGAAGGCCTCGAGGACCGTGGAACCCACGCCAAGAACACCGTGGTTCTGCAGGAACACGACGTCATAGTCGTTGATGTACTTCGGGAGCTCCTCGATGATCTCGGGGCTGCCGGGAGTGCCATACTTCAGGCAGGGAACCTTGCCGAAGAGGATCTGGAACTCGGGGGAAGCAGGGTCATCGTAGGCCATGTTCGCCTGAGCGAAAGCAGTGCAGTACGGAGCGTGGCAGTGCACGACGGCGTGGACGTCGTCACGCAGGGTGTAGCACTTTGTGTGCATCGGCGTCTCGGACGTCGGGGTGAGCTCGCCCTCGATCAGGTTGCCGTCCATGTCAACGGTGATGATACGGCCCTCGGTCAGCAGCTCCTTGCTGTTGCCAGACGGGGTCTCATAAACCTTGTCACCCTTGCGGACGGAGATGTTGCCCTCATAGGTACCAACAAGGCCCTTGCGGTTCATCATGTGAGCGATCTCAACGATTTCACGCTTGATCTCGTAATCGGGTACGTTGTCGTAACCGGCCATGTAATGCCTCCTGCACAAAATGTTTGACAAAATAGCCGCAAGGGGTGAACGAGCAGCCCCTTGCGGCGAAGGAAATTAAGGGACTAATTGTTTGCCTAGTGACCGAGCTCTTCCTTGATCTTCACGTTGCGCGTCTTGAACTCCTTGTAGAGCCACACGAAGAGAGCGAACCAGGCGACCAGAGCGACAATGCCGATGATGTTACCAGAGAAGGCCTGAGCGATGGCGTAACGGAAGTCCGGGCACTCGAGGGTGGACCAGGAGATCAGAGCGCCGTCGGCGATGCCCTCAAGAGCGGAGGGAGCATACTTGGCAGCAAGGTCGGTGACGTACGGGGCGATAGCGGTGGAAACGAAGAGGTAGATCGGGGTCAGGATGATGCCGATGAGGACCATCTTCAGGAGGTTGCCGCCCGTGACCAGCAGCAGCGGCACGGCGAGGCAGAGGTTGACGATACCGGCGAAGGGCAACACGGTGTTGCCAGCCGGAACCAGGGCGATGGCGAGCAGGAGCTCGAACGGGATCAGCAGAATGGTGGTAACCCAGAGCTCGTTGGAGCCGGCGAGGATCGGCCAGTCAAGACCGACGTAGAGCTCACGGCCATGGAAGCGCTTGCGCATGTACTCGCCCATAGCGTCGGAGATCGGGGAAAGGGCCTGCATGAAGAGCTTGGAAACCATCGGGAAGAGCTGCATAGCAGTAGCGGCCTGGATACCGAGGGTCAGAGACTGCTGGAGCTCACCGTAAGCGGCGAAGCCGAGGCAAACGCCGATGATGAAGCCCATGACGGCGTTCTCACCGAAGACACCGATCTTGCTGCGGAGCCACTTGGCGTCGAAGGACGCGTCGCGGACGGCGGGGATCATGTCGAGAAGCTTGTCGAAGGGAAGCACGAGGACGGCGGTGAAGGCCATGGCATGCGGGACGGTAACGCCGGGGATGCCGGTGATCTTCTCGATGGACGGCTGCCACATATCGCCGAACTTCAGCTCGAGCACGCACTCGATGGCGGCGGCGGTGAAGCCAAGAGCAACAGCGGTGCCCTCAGACATGCCAGCGGTCAGAGCAAAGTAGTACACGAGGACCGTGGTGAGCAGCTTGTTCCAGCAGTTCCACAGGTCGACGTTCAGGGTGTTGGTCTTGTTGATGGCGAGCATGATCATGTTGACCACGAGGTGCAGCGGGAAGCACAGAACGCCGAGAGGCCAAGCCCAAGCGATAGCGGAAAGCGCAGGCCAACCGATATCGGTGGTGGTCAGGGTAATGCCGGTGTTGGCGGCGAGACCCTGAGCAGCGGGGGTGACAGCGCCCGTCATGAAGCTGACGAGCATGTTCATGCCGGTAAAGGCAACGCCGAGCGTAAGAGCCGCGACGAAAGCATCGCTGAGCTTCATCTTAACGAGAAGACCAACGATGAGCATAATCAACGGAACGAAAACCGCTGCGCCAAAACCGAGAATGTAGTTAACGACACCTAACAAAACATCCATTAGGTCTCACTCCTTCTTTCTCATCTGGTTAATACTTGATCGCTATCTTTGACGCCGTCCCTTAAAGCGTCGAAAACGACCTATTGTTCAAAGCGGAAAACCGCCTTAGAACCGAATTAGCACGTGAGATAACCCTCACGCGGGGTAAGGCCGAACGTGTCGCAAATCTCACGCAGGCCCTTGTCGTCGATACCGGGGTTGCGGTGGCCGCAAGCCTCAGCGGTCAGCCAAACCTCACAGCACTTGTTGACGGTCTCGAGCAGACCGAAAGCGTCATGCAGGGACTTGCCGGTCGTGAACACGCCGTGGTAGCCCCAAATGACGATGCGGCGATCGCGCATCTTCTCGAGCGTCTTATCGGCAATCTCCTTGCCGCCGCACACGCACCAAGGCACATAGCCGATGCCGTCGGGGAAGAGCACCATAGCCTCGGTGATCACGCGCCACAGAGCGAGCGTGAACTCCTTTTCGTCGATGGGAGCGACGTGGGTCATGGCAAGCACGCTCGTGGCGTGGTTGTGCATAACGACGCGCTGCTCGGGATCGGCGGCGAGGCGAACGGCCATAGCGGCCAGGTGGGTATCAAACTCAGAAGTCGGACGGCTGTTCTCGAGGCCGTAAGCGATCTCGTAGCAATCGCCCTCCTCGGGGATGTAGCAAATGCCAGTCAGCTCGTCGAGGTTATCCTTGAGCTCGCGGAAGTGAGAACCGGTGGCAGTCACGAACACGTACTTGCCGCGCACGCCGTCGGGAACACCCGGAAGCTCGATGGTACGGCCCGTGCCCGGAACATAACCCAGGGACTCGGCCTCCTCGTCAGTCAGCAGGTAGGAGATGTTGCCGCCGTTGGCCTCATCCCAGCCGCGCTCCCACATCAGGTAGGAAAGCTCGGCAGCCTCCTTGACGGTCGGAATCGATTTCCAGTCCATACGTTCCCCTCTCATTTCAAACGTACATGGATACATATAAACAGCTGTGAGTGTATGTTCGTCGAATGCTCCGAAACGCTACTTGCTTTTACGAGCGGCCTTGCGCTCTTCGCGCTTTTGCTTTTGCGAACGGCGCATTTCCTCAATCGCCGCACGCCGCTGTTCCGGAGTCAAGTCAACCTGGATGTTGTACTGACCGCGAATCCTATCAACGCGATCGTTGTACTTTTCCAGCAAAACGGGCGCACCGCGTTTTTCGATAAAAAACGCTAGGAAAAACGCGGTGACAATCGCAATCAAATCACCGGTGAAAATACCGTAGATGAACATGAGAACGTTGAGGAACAGAAGGAAGGACCAGCCGAGCTTCGACGAAGAATACTCCGCGCTGCTCTTGGCAATAAACTGCTTCCACTTCTGCATAACGCCCCAATGCCTCAGTCCGTCACAACACGCTTGCCCACCTATGAACGGGGCAAGCAGACCCATCAAAGGGATTTGCTCTTAGCTCTCGATGAGCTTGATGATCTTCTCGAGCTCGGCGTCCTGGCCCACGCCGGTCAGGAAGGCAACGCCGTTGAACTGAGGGATGCCCCAGTCGGTATCGTCCCTGACGATGGAGATGTAAGCGCTGGAACCGTGAATCTCATGCTGGAGGCGCTTGATGTCGACAGCCTCGATGTCCGCATCGATACCGCGCTCTTTGAGCAGGCGACCGACCTTGCTTGCCACGGCCTGAGAAGTCGCAACGCCGGAACCGCAGGCAACGATAATACGCTTGGACATGTTTGCATCCTTTCTATAAGCACCGTCCACCGGTGCTGTCCGCAGCCCGCCACTCGCCCAAGTGCCAAGCCAAACTTGCTCAAAACGGAACAAACTCGCTCGAAAGGGCTTGTATAAGACCCTTCGAAGTTGTTCGATTCACTGCAAGCACGCTCGATTGCGGTGAGCGAATGACATCAACGTTTATAGGTATAACATACTTTCGACGCATTTTCCACACATTTTTTTGCGATTTTGAGCCTTTCTGTTCGTTTTCTTTCGAATTGAGGCTCTCAATGTTCGTTTTATTCTGTACTATAATGTCCATAGTTCTGTAGTGGGACATTTCCCATCTGAGACAGGAGGACATATGAAGAAGATCATCAACGATCCCGAGAACTTCGAAAGGGAGATGCTTGAGGGTATCTGCGCCGCCTATGGCGACAAGGTTGGCCTTCTTGAGGACGATCCCAAGGTGCTTGTGAGCAAGTACCCCGTTCGCGACGGAAAGGTCGGCATCGTGACCCTCGGCGGTTCCGGTCACCTTCCTGTGTTCCTCGGTTACGTTGGTCAGGGCATGCTCGATGCCTGCGCAGTCGGTAACGTCTTCGCCAGCCCTTCCGCCAAGGTTATGACCGACGCCATCCGCTATGCCGACCACGGCAACGGCGTTCTGTGCCTGTACGGTAACTATGGTGGCGACAAGCTCAACACCGCCATGGCCCGCGAAGAGGCCGATTTCGACGACATCGAGACCGCTGAGGTCATCGTTGCTGACGACATCTGCTCCTCCCCTGTCGAGACCAAGGAAAACCGCCGCGGTGTCGCCGGTATGGTGTACGCCTTCAAGATCGCCGGTGCTTCCGCTGACAACGGTGACGACCTCCAGACCGTTGCCGCCAACGCTGAGAAGGCCCTGGCGAACATCCGCACCATGGGTGCTGCTCTTACCCCCTGCATCGTTCCGCGCGCAGGCGAGCCTGGCTTCACCATCGGCGACGACGAGATCGAGATCGGCATGGGCATCCACGGCGAGCCCGGCATCGAGGTCCGCAAGATGATCACCGCTGACGAGCTGGCCGAGACGCTGTTCGCTCCCATCAACGCCGAGCTCCAGCTTGGCGAGGGCGATGAGTGCTCCGTTATGATCAACGGCCTGGGCGCCACCCCGCTCGAGGAGCAGTTCATCCTGTACCGCAAGATCGCTCAGCTCATCGAGGGCTGCGGTGCATCCATCGTGATGCCGCATGTGGGCGAGTTCGCCACCTCCATGGAGATGGCCGGCGTATCCCTCACGATCTTCAAGCTCGACGCTCAGCTTAAGGAGCTCCTGCTCCAGGACGCCAACACGCCGTTCTACACCACCGCTAACAAATAGGTAATAGTGTGGGGTCACATGGTGGCCCCACATTTGTCTCTCGAGAGGGGAAACATTATGCTCGATTCCGCCACCCTGAAAGCTAAATTCAACGCCATCGCCCAGATCATGGCCGACAACTGCGATTACCTCGTTGAGCTCGACCGCCAGAACGGCGACGGCGACCTGGGCTTCTCCATGAAGAGCGGCTTTGGCGACACCGCCGCCGCCCTTGAGGCCTCCGACGAGACCGACCTGGGCAGGCTTTTCCTGCTCGCTTCTCGCACGTTCAACGAGTCTGCTCCCTCCAGCCTCGGCACCATCCTCTCCATCGGCATGATGGGTACCGCCAAGGCGCTCAAGGGTTCCCAGACCGCCACTGCCGAAGAGGCTTCCGCCGGTCTTAAGGCCGGTCTCCAGGCCATCATGGACCGCACCGGTTCCTCCCTTGGCGAGAAGACGATTCTCGACTCCCTCGCCCCTGGCATCGAGGCCCTTGCTTCCGGCGACCTGGCCGCCGCTGCCGAGGCTGCCGCCAACGGCTCCGAGGCAACCAAGCAGATGCTCGCCAAGCACGGCCGCGCCGCATATTACGGTGAGAAGAGCCTGGGCATCCTCGACGGCGGTTCTGTCGTCGGTCGCCTGATCTTTGAGGCCATCGCCAAGTAACACCACGTCGAAACATACCGACACGGCTTAAAACCAAGGCCCGCCGCAATTCTCGTTGCGACGGGCCTTATTCATGTTCACTCTAATGTACGTCTAAAGCGGGAGCTTCAAAAGCTTCGACGCATAGTCGCCAAGCTTTTCGATGCGCTCCTGCGGTGCGTCCGGTTCGACAACGATGGCGTCGAGGTCCGAGAGATTGAAAAACGTAAAGAACTCACGCTCGCCGATTTTGCTTGAATCTGCAAGGAGGATGCGCTTTTTTGCCACGCTGAGAGCACACCGCTGGAACTCTGCCTCCTCCATATATGCAGATGAGATGCCACTTCCATCAACACCGTCGCTGCTCACAAACGCGATATCGGTACCAAGACGAGAGATGAACTCTTCGGCAAATGAACCAGTGAACGCTCCGATGTGTCGGTCGTAAGAGCCGCCGATCAAAAAGAGGTCGTAATTCTCTTCTTCGCTCAATTCGTTAAACACGGGTAGTGAATTGGTAACGATGCGTAAACGGCACTTTGGCAGAAACGGCACCATGGACTCGACTGTTGTACCCGCAGCGAGATAAACCGCCTGGCCTTCCTCGATCAAGGATGCCGCGATTTGGCCAATCGCGCGCTTTTCTTCGGCGTGGCGCGTTTGCTTGATGCTGCGGGAATAATCTCGAAACATGACGGGGGCATCATACTGGTCAATTGCCGCCGCGCCACCATGAACGCGTCTAAGCAGACCGCGTGCGCCGAGCTCCTCGAAGTCCCTTCGAATCGTCACTTCGGACACGTTCAGTTTTTGTGCGACTGCTTTAACGGAAACAGTTCCGTTTTTTTCCAACAAACGGCAGATTTCATTTTGGCGATCTATTCGGATCATCTTTTATGCCTCTCAAATTATGGCTATGGGCTACCCCATGACAATAATTTACATCATATACCTGCGTTTTTTATTCACGTCTATCACAATGAACGGAAAATGCGGAATCGCGCTTCGAGAAGCCCATGCCTTATTCGCACAAAAACGATCAAAAAAATGCCCAAGGGAATATCCCTTGGGCATCTCGTTCGCAATCGACTTGCTTTTATGCGCGACCGACGGAGCCGAGGTTCTCCATGCGGATCTTTACGATCTTGGTGATCTCGGCCATGCCCGCCTTGCCCGGCTTCTTGGGGTCGAAGCAAGCAGGGTTCTCGGCCATATAGGCCATGTAACCCTTCGTGTAAGCCTGACGCAGCTCGGTTGCGTAGTTCACCTTGCAGATGCCGCTCTTCACGGCCTCGGCAACCTGCTCATCGGGCACGCCGGACGTGCCATGCAGAACGAGCGGCACATCCACAGCAGCGGCGATGGCTTTGACGACGTCCTGCTCGATGTGCGGGGTCTCGGTGTACACGCCGTGGGCAGTACCGACACCAATGGCAAGCGAGGTGCAGCCCGTGCGCTCGACGAACTCCTTGGCCTCAGCGGGATCGGTATACGGAGACTCGCCCTCAACTGCAGGGCCGTCGTCCTCCTTACCGCCCACCTTGCCAAGCTCGGCCTCAACCGGCACACCCATTGCGGCGCCGGCATCGGCAACGCTCTTGGTGAGGGCAATGTTGTCCTCAAAGGTCTCGTGCGAGCCGTCAATCATAACGGAGGTGTAACCCGTGCGCAGCGCCTTCATGCAACGATCGTAGCCGTCGCCGTGATCGAGGTGCAACGCCACCGGCACGGTCGCACGCTCGGCGGCGGCCTTCACCATGCCATAGAAGTAATCGAGGCCGGCGGTCTTGATGGTGCCCGGCGTGGTCTGCATGATCACGGGAGACTTGGTCTCCTCCGCGGCGGCGAGAACCGCCATGACGAACTCGAGGTTTTCGACGTTGAATGCGCCCACGGCGTAGTGGTTCTTCTGCGCATCGAGCAGCATTTCCTTGGTGGTAACGAGCATGTGAGATCGCTCCTTTCGAGCCGGCGTGCACCGGATCTCTCAATTTGTCGCCTCCAGCAGGCGGTCTGTTGTTTGCATTGTACGAAATCGCCGGCCCGGGCGTTTTGAACAACTCACATGAAACCCCACGTCAAAGGCAAGAAAAAGAAAGATGGAGCGCCTGAGTTTTCAACGCGTTCAATTAAGAACGAGCATCTTTCTTGAGCGTAAATGACGCCACGGAAGACGTGGGGGATATTCCCGACACCATGTTCAATCCCGTTTTCTCCTTCGCATATGTAAAAAGAAAAGAAAAGGCAACTTGTTTGCTTTGCGAAAAAGAAAGTATAAGAAAATAGAATCTGCACATTTCATACATACATGGAGAACAGCTCATGAGTTCTGCGATTAAAGCTTTTGCCGAGGAACGCCGTTCTGCAATCATGGATATGCTGGAACGCAACACCTCCATCCAAGTTGCCGATATCGTGCAGGCATTTGGCGTATCTTCGGTCACGGCCCGCGCCGACCTCGACGCGCTCGCATCCGCGGGAAAACTCCGCCGTACCCACGGAGGTGCCGTTTCACTGCACAAAACGCTTACCGTTTCCGTTCAAGATCAGCGCGTTAACGTCAACGTCGCCGCTAAACAGGCAATTGCCCGCGCAGCGCTGAACCTCGTACATGACGGTGACACTCTGTTTGTCGATTCGGGCACTACAGCGCTTGAATTCGTACGCATGCTAAGCTCTCGCAGTAATATCACGGTCATCACCGCTGACATCACTATTGCCGACTTTATCGACGACAGCCTTCCCTCAGTCGATGTCGTCATGCTCGGCGGCACGCTGCGCAAAGGTCACCGCTATCTCTACGGGCCACTCGCCACTTCCGCACTGGATACGTTGCACACCGATCTTGCCATCATATGCCCTGGGGCCTATGTGCATGAACGTGGATTCATGACCGATTTCGCACAGATGGCCGAGGTTAAAGCGGCCGCCATGGCAAGCGCGAGCACATCCGCCGTCCTCATGGACGCCAGCAAGTTCGGCGCTCGCGGAACCTACCGTTTTGCAGAGCTCAACGCTGTTGACTACATCGTTGTCGACCAGGACCCGGAACAACGGCTCGCCCAGACATTCGATGCGCTCGGCCCCACAGAGGTAAAGCCGAATCTGCTTATTGCTACGGAATAACGTTACGCGTTTGCCCCGTGCACCCAAACGGTTCGAGGCAAACGCGACTCTCCGTTTGTATCTCTACAGCTCAATGACGGCGACGGAGTTGTATACCTCATCCCAACGCTCAATCAGCAAATGACCTGTCCGCGAATCCATAGCGTTGAGCTTGCCACAGGTGTTGCCCGTCTTGAGCAGCGTGACGTCGCTTGCGCCCGCCGCAATGGCATGCGCGAAGCCCGCGATCGTGGAATCGCCGGAGCCAGTGGCATTTACTGCTTCGATGGGCGGCGTTGCCACGCGATACGTCTTACCGTTATGGAATGCAAAGGAACCCGCAGCGCCCATCGACACAACAACCCATTCGATACCGGCAAAACGTGCATCGGCCTTCAGCGCGTCAGCAAGCTCGCCTACCTGTTCAGGTGTATACGCAGTTCCTAGCAGCGTATTAATCTCAGAAAGGTTGGGCTTGACGAGCGTGGGCTTGACTTCCGCTCCAAGAACGGCGTCAAGCGCGGAACCCGAGGTGTCGAGCAGCAAGGGCACCTGATGCTCCGCCGCAATGGAAACCAAACGCACATAGAAGTCGGCAGGAACGCCCGCAGGAAGTGAGCCAGAAACGGTGACGCAGTTGACTTGCTCCACGAGCTCGGAGAACTTCGCCACAAATGCCTCGAGCTCGTCTTCCATAACCGTCGGACCACTCTCGAGGAATTCAGTTTGGTTGCCCTCATGCAGCACACTGATGCACACGCGCGTCTCCCCGGCAATGGGTGTGAAGTCATGTGCGATACCATCGGCATCCATAAGTGAGCGCATGTAGGCGCCCATATGTCCGCCGAGCAGACCAGTTGCGAGCACATCGTTGCCCAACTGCGTGAGCACACGGCTCACGTTAAGGCCCTTGCCGCCTGCGGTCTTTTTCGGAACAACGCGGTTGACGTCGTCAATCACCAGATGGTCGATGGGATAGGACGTATCAATCGCCGGATTCATAGTGACGGTGAGAATCATGTAAACAACCCTTCTGACGGGCTACTTACCCGTCGCTTTCTCGATAATGCGTTGCACGCGTGTGCGATACGAACGAGCACGCTCTTTGTCGCCGCGGTTCTCGTACTGCAAGGCAAGCATCTGGCACATGGCGGCCTCCTCGGCACCGGAAACATGCTCGAGCGCCTTTTCCATCTCTTCGATATACGCCGAAGAGCCCTTGAAGAACACCTCATAGGTCCTACGGCATGCCTCGACCGTAATCTTGTCCCCGCTCTCCTCGATAACCTCGAGCTCCTTGGTTGCGTTGGCCCTGTCTCTTGCTTCAGCGTACAAGTTGAACGCCCTGACGGCGAGCGCAAGACGCTGCTCCTTGTTCATCTTAAGGTCACGCATCTCATCAATGATCTGCTTGGCCTGTTTGACATCACCCATGCCAAGCATCGCATTGAGGCGCATGAACAGCAGGTTGTAACGCGGATACAGCGTCTGCGTCGACCGTTTGTCCAGCAGGTCCAATACGTGCTCAAAGTCGCCCGCGCGCATATATTCTTCCAGTTTGGCAAACGTCTTGCGCTTGCTTATCTCGACATACGCAGTAATGGCGAGCGTGATGACAATGATTGCAATTCCGATAACCTGCATAGACATGCTTTGGCGCCCTTCTTCGCGTCCGAAGGCGCACCCCGCGGCAAATCAAATCGGCCGCAGGGCACGCACCCATGGTCTATGCAGTATAAACCTCCTCGCCGCCCAAATAGGTGGCCTTGAGGCTCAGGTCGGAATCGAGCACCACGAAATCGGCATCGCGGCCGGGACGGATGGAACCGCAAACATCTGCGATGTCGTTGGCCTCTGCAGGCGCCTGAGTTGCCATGTAAATCGCCTCCTGCTTGGTGGCGATGCCCCAAGCAAAGACGTTCTTCACGGCGTCGCACATGTTGAGGATGGAACCTGCGAGCGAGCCGCCGTCCTTGAGGCGGGCGGTACCCTCCGCGACCACGACCGGAAGCTCTCCCAGGAAGTAATCACCGTCGGGCATTCCACCGGCGCACATGCAGTCAGTGATGAGCACGGTATACTCATGGCTCTTGGCGTTCATCACGATACCTGCGGAAACCGGGTTCACATGATGGCCGTCGCAGATGAGCTCCGAATAGGATTTGTCGGCAGAGGAAAGCGCGGCGCCCACCATGCCGGGCTCGCGATGATGCAAACCGCTCATGCCGTTGTAGGTGTGAACGAACACCTGGGCACCGGCGTCCAGGCATGCGCGAGCCTGGTCGCACGTTGCCGCGGAGTGTCCAAGCGCCACCACAACGCCCGATGCCACTGCCTCGGCAGTGAACGCAGGCGCATCCTCATACTCAGGAGCAACGGCAATCTTCTTCACGAGGCCCTTAGCGGCCGCCTGCCAGCGATTGAGCTTTTCCATGGATGGGGCACTCAGATACGCAGGATTCTGCGCGCCCTTGTACTTCTCGGTGAAGAAGGGGCCCTCTAGGAAGATGCCCTGGATGCGAGCGTGCGGCACGTCGTCGCCCATCTCGACATACTCGGCAACACTGGCGCAAGCCTCTTCGAGCTGCTCAGTACTCGCCGTGAGCGTGGTGGGCAGATACGACGTCACGCCGTTGCGCAGGATACCGCGCGATACGGCAGCAACGCTCTCGACCTTGCGGTCCATGATGTCGCAGTTATCGAAACCGTGAATATGCGTATCCACGTAACCGGGTGCGATCTCGAAGCCGGTGTAATCGACGATGTCGCACGCAGGCTCACTCGTCAGATACGCGCCGAACACGCCGTCCTCAACCATGAGATAACCACCACGGGCAACACGCGTGGGGAAATAAAACGCATCGGCTTTAATGGCATAGGTGCTCATGTGTTCTCCTAACATGAACGGCCGAACCGCCGCAACGCGGCGCCGGCATCTGTGTGTTATCTCGCGTGTACCCAAAAACCGCATACGGCAATTGGCAAACGAGATATACATGGCCTCAATGTATGGAATCCCCCGAAAGGTCCGTCTGGTGTAAAACGCAACGTGCCCGGTCTTCTTCATCCCAAGAACGCGCGCAAGGCCATACATGCAAAAGGGACGCGCACCGCCAGGCGGTACACGTCCCTACAGTAGAAAAGGCTTATGCCTCGAACGGATGAATGGTCACGCCCTTAACCACGCGGTTGACGGTGCCGGAGGGGCTCGGCGTGTCGGGCGTATTGCCCACGCGCACGGAATTGAGCAGCGAGATGGTCTGCGCCACCATCACGAACGGCAGCGCAAGATAAGCCTCGGGCAGCAGCTCAGAGCCCTCAAACGTAAACGCGGTACCGTCGAACTGGGTATCGCCCGCCTGCTGGACGGCAATCGTCTTCTGAGCGATTCCGTCACCGTTGATCTCGTTCAGGATGTCGAGGTCGTACTGGCGCGTATAGGCGTCGTTGTTGGCAAAGACGAACACGAGCGTCTTGTCATCGACAAAGGACTTGGGCCCATGACGATAGCCCATGCAGCTGTCCCAAGAGGTAGCAACAAGACCGTGGGCAAGCTCGAGAATCTTAAGCTGGGCTTCCTGGGCAAGACCCACAAAGGAGCCGGAACCAAGGTAGGTCACGCGATTGTAGTCACCCGTCAGATATGCGGCGATCTCGTCCTCGCGGGCAACGACATCCTCGCCCATCTTGGCAATGGCTTCGACCCAGGCCGTTTTCTGCTCGAGCGAAGCGGCGTCGAAGATGAGGGTGGCAAGGAGCGTCATGCAGCTATAGGAGCCGGTCATGGCGAAGCCCTTGTCGTTGGCGCGCGGGATGAGGATCGTCAGCGCATCGGGGTCGTCTGCGGACTCGACGGCGAGCTTGCCCTCGGGGGCGCAGGTGATGTTGAGGAACTTGATGTTCTTCACATACTTCCTGGCCACGTCAACGGCGGCGAGAGACTCGGGGCTGTTACCGGAACGGGCGAAAGACACGAGCACCGTGGGCTCATTCGGGTTGATGAAGTCCCAAGGAGCGGACACAATGTCGGTGGTTGCGACCGGCCTGAAGTCATAGAGCGCCGTGTTGCCGCAACGACGCAGGTACGGAGCCGCGGTGTCGCTCACGTAATCGGAAGTGCCGGCGCCCGTGAACACCACAGACAGACGGCCCTCACCCATGGCGCGAGCGTCGGCGAGGAACTGCTCGACGGCGTCAAGGTTCTCCTTGTAGATGTTCAGCGTATCGAGCCAGAGCTCGGGCTGCTGCTTAATCTCGGTGGTGGTGTTGAGGGCCCCCATCTCATTAAGCTCTTCGACGGTTTTCTCGAACATGGATAATACCTCTCTTTCAGATTAAGGTATCTACTTGGTACTTCTATTATACATTGGTTATCTGGTTGTAACCACTTAAACCTTTCGTCGGCACTTTTCGTCCGCTCAAGGTTCCTTACGCCAAATCGAACAAGCTATGCGGGACGGTGATGCAAAACCTTGTATTTGAACTGGTCCGCACGCGCGACTGACAGGGTGTACTCCACAATCTCGTTATGCACGTTGTAGGTCGTGCGCATCAAATCGAGCACGGGCGACCCTTCCGAAATATCGAGCAAATGTGCGTCGGCAGAACGCGCGATGCTCGCGAAGAACTCTTCCTCTGCTACGCTGATGCGTTCACGAAAATCAATTTCAATGATGTCGTACAGCGGCTTTTTATCCAGCATCGAACGCTTGAGCGTTAGGAATTTGCGGGCGGGCAAATAGGTCGATTCCACCATCATCGGCATGCCATCTGCCGAACGAAGGCGCTTGAGCTTGTACAGGCGCTCCCCCAAATGCACGTTCATGTGCGCAGACAGGTTTTTGTCGGCGTCGAGCTCGGAAAACTCCAAAATCGTGGTTACCGGATCGCGGCCCAAGCTACGCATATGCTCGGTAAAGCTGTACGACTGCATAAGGTTGGTCGTCTTCGCCGAACGATCGGAAACGAACGTTCCGCGGCCGTGTTGACGCACCACCATGCCAAGTCGCTCGAGCTCCTGCAGGGCAAGACGCACCGTTGTGCGCGAGAGGCCATAGCGTTCGGACAGTTCGCGCTCCGAGGGAAGCATGTCCCCCACGGAATACTCGTTTTCGATCTTTTCGGAAAGAATATCCACGAGCTGATCGTACAACGGCTGCTTTGCCGAACGAACCGCCATCTTACTTGCGCCTCCACTTCATCGGTCACGAGTAAAACTACTGCCTAACGCAGCTACTTTAATAAAAAGGCCGCGCCATCGCAAAATGCAATCAACGCGGCCTTCTTTTTTACACATCAGTGGGGGACTGTTGTGAACAACGCAGCAACCTGTCGGTTAGACGATGATGACGCCCGACCAGAGGCTCTGCCAAATGCCAAAGCCAGATCCAAGAATGCCGATGATGAGCAGAAGCACGATGCCCTTAACAGGAGTGAAGTTGGCCTTCGCGAACAGGAAGTACAGCATCAACACGAGCGCAAGGGGAACGAGCTTGGGCATAACGGTGTCGAGCGTGTCAGCCACGGAGAAGGAAACCGGGGTCTCGGTAACCGTCGCGTAGGAGACGGAGCTCATGCCGTTGCCAAGGTCAGTGATACCGGTCTCGGTGGCGCCGTCGGTCAGCGCGTTGCCGTCCATGTCGGTCATGCCCATGGTGCCAGCGTCAGCGGTCTTGGTGTCGATGGCCATATCGGCGAAGTTCTCGGCCTCCTCGTTGGAGACGACGATGGTCTGAACCTCGATGCCACGGGTGGTGCCGTTGGGGATGGTGGCGTTGATCTGGGTGCCACCCATGTTAACGACCAGGGAGCCAACGACGAAGCAGCCCATGATGGAAGCAGCGCGGGTGAACGCCTGCATGTTGGAGGTCAGGGCGTCGATAGCACTCGTACCGACGTTGTACGCCCAACGCATGAGGCCAAAGCGGCACGCAGCCTGTGCGATGTTGAACACCAGCAGGAAGATGATAGGGGCCGCGATGTTGCCGTCAATTGCCATGTTGGAGGTCAGACCAGCGGTGATAGGCACGAGGGTCAGCCAGAACAGGGCGTCACCGATGCCGCCCAGCGGGGAGGCAGCAGAAATGCGGACGGCGCGGATGGACTGGATATCGACCTTGTTCTGCTCGAGGGAGAGAACGATACCCATAACAAACGTCACCAGGAACGGATGCGTGTTGATGAAGTCCAAGTTGTGGTACATCGACGTGGCAAGGTCGTTCTTGTTGGTGTGGACCTTCTCGAGGCCCGGAATCATGGCGAACAGCCAGCCGCCGGACTGCATGGTCTCGTAGTTGAAGGAAGACTGCAGCCAGTAGGAGCGGAGAGCCATACGATCGAGGGTCTTGTTATCAACCTTCGGCGCAGGAGTCAGATCTTCGTAACGCTCCGGTACGACAAACTCATTAGATGCCATCGCTCATGTCACCTCCGTCAAAAGCAGCGCCCTTGAGCTCCGTCTGCTGCTGGAAGTCCCAGAAAGCGAGGGCAAAGCCGATAACGGCCATGATCAGCAGCTCGGGCTTGGCGAGAGCGGGAATAGCATGGACAACGTTGGTGAGCGCGAAGCCCAGCAGGAAGAACGCCCACATGTCACGGTTCATCATGACCTTGAGCAGGATGGCGAAGCCGACGAAGCGCATCATGCCACCAGCGGCGGACAGACCGTCGTTGAGCCATGCGGGAATGGCGTTGACAAGATCCTGACCAACAGCGAGACCGGCAACGAAGAACAGGGTGACGATGACGGCGAAGATCAGGCCGAGGATGACCTCGGAGATAATCGTCAGACGCGTAACACCCTTCGTATCAGCGTTGACAGCACAGTTGCGGAAGGACTCCATGATCGGGGCACGGACGGTGAAGAACAGGGTCACGCCGTACTGGCCGAGCAGCGCAAAGGGGATAGCGGTTGCGACGGCCACGTTCGGATCCATCTTCAGGGTGCAGGCGAACACAGCTGCCATGATGCCACCGATAACGGCGTTAGGCGGCTGAGCACCTCCGATTGGCATATTACCGATGGTCATCAGCTGGTAAGTACCGCCAACCACCAGGCCGGTGGTGACGTCGCCCAGAATGGCACCGACAACGGCGCCTGTGACGATCGGCTGATACAAGGACTCGAGGAAGTCGAACTGGTCGATTGCCGCGATAAACGTGACGATAAAGACAAGTGCGACCTGGACAAACGAGACATCCATCTGTTACTCCTCCTTTCAGATGTAGTTAGTAACAATGTCTTTTACACATACACACAAACAGAAACGCTGCCTGCATGCCTTGGGGAGCATCAACCCTTACGAGAAGAGCTTGTTGACGTCCTCAACTGGCGTGCTGGGCACGCGGCGAATTTCAAGTTCCACCCCCAAATTTTGAAGCTCGCGGAAAGCAGCGACGTCTGCGTCGTTGACGGCCACCGAGGTGGCAACCTGACGCTTTCCCTCCGCCATGTGCATATTGCCGATATTGACCTTCTTGATAGGCACCCCGCCCTTGACGAGCGCGAGCACGTCATGCGGGTTTTCGGCCACGATAAAGATCTTCTGCTTCGGAGAGGCCTTGTGAATGATCTCAATGGTCTTCTGAAGCGAGAAGAAACGGGTGGCAACGCCCGCGGGCGCAGCCATCTTCATGAGGTTCTGACGCATGGTATTGCTAGCGACATCGTCGTTGGCAACGAGAATGAGGTTGGATCCCAACGTGGAATTCCACTGGGTGGCAACCTGGCCATGAATCAGACGGTTGTCGATACGGGTGAGAAGAATGTTGGGTTCTGCCATGTTACGTTCCTTTCCGGACGTGCCTTACAGCGTTACCTTTTTGGGAGAACACGCCAAAGCGCTCTCCCCTGTTACCTATTTGGAGGAAACGATTTCCTGGATGGCGTAGCGCGACACATCGATTACGGCACCGGAGCGGACCTTGACCTCAACGCGATCTCCGTCGACGCTTTTCACGGTTCCAAAAATGCCGCCGCAAAACATGACCTCTTTACCGGGCGCAAGTTCGGTGTGAAGCTCTTTGAAATACACGCGCTTCTTCTTGAGGTTATGCTGAGTCCAAATGGTGTACACCACGCCAAGGACGAGCATCAAAATGCCCAGCGCGATGCAGGTGTTAAGAAAAACCGTGCCAAATCCCTCGCCCATTAAATGCCGTCCTCATCACCGAAGTCATCAGCGTCATCGGCATCGCCCATGATAGCGGCGACGGACTGACGGGTAACAGCCTCGCGGCCAACGGACACGGCCTGCTCGGCAAGTGCGGTCACATCGGTGGCACCGTTGCGCGCGAAGAAGAGCTCGATGAGCATCGGAAGGTTGGTGCCCGTAACGATCTCGACCTTGTCCACGTCGCCGGAGATCATCATGGACTGGTTGAAAGGCGTGCCTCCGAGCAGGTCGACGAACACGATGACGCCCTCCTCGCACTCAGCGCGCATGGAGGTGATTGCGTCGCGCAGATCCTCCGCATAGGTAGCGGCAGCACTTCCCTCAAAGGGAACGATCTTAAAGGCGGGCTGATCGCCGGCCACCATATCCAACGCGCTCTTAATACCATTCGAGAATTGTCCGTGCCCCGTCAGAATGAAGCCAATCATCAGTGCCTCTTCCCCTTCTGTGGTGTCTTTTGTTCCTAACTGGTAGTAACCACATAACAAGAGTAGCCCAATTGTGAGGAGATAGCTAGGAAATATCGATAAAAGGACTCAGATTCAAGGTTGGCTACCGTTTAACCCTATTTTCTTACCGTTCGCCAGAATACGCCTTTTACCTGTGATTTTGTTTTTAGCATTGAACAGTCATGTATTTAATTTTACATTTTTTCGCGGGTACCACTCCATTTTTACTTATGTTCAAATTGATAAACCCGCAGCTTGTTTATGAAGAAATTCTTAATTGGTATCAACTGGTATTTAAAACTACGAACCACTTTTTATATTAATACCTATGCAAACCATAGGCTGGTTGAGCGTCTCACCACTTACTCGAAAACCGCTATCATACAGGGGAACACAACGACGATCGGCATGGCACTTGGCACATGACCCGTTGACTTGCGTATGATTTACCGCCTCTGGCGCAAAATGGTCAGCAGCCGCAATCAAGCGGCCCGCAGCGCTTGGCACCCGTGGCACAACGGAACAGCAAGCCACCATGCCCGAAAGGTGTACTCATGGACGAAGTTACAAACGAGCTCAAAACCGTCATTCTGTATCGTTCGAAGCATCACGGCAACACAAAGAAGCTCGTCGACGCCGTGGCAGCTGCACATCCCGAAATTACCGTGATCGACGTCGCCTCGCTGGGCAAGCGGGAATATCCCGACCTCTCCCCCTACCACATCATCGCGTTTGCATCGGGTATCTATTACGGCAAATTCGATGCGGACATCCGTCGCATTGCCGAGGAGTGCCTGCGTGACGGCGATAACGTAATCGGGTTCATTACCTATGGAGGCAACGATAAACACAACGGCAGGGAACTCAGCGGCATCTGCCGTCTCAAATTCGCCAATCTGCTGAGCGTCTATGGATGCCCGGGGTTCGATACCTACGGACCGTTCAAGTTTGTGGGCGGCATGAACAAGGGCCGTCCCAACGAGGAAGATATCGCGGGCGCGGTTGAGTTCTACGACCGCATCGTAAAAGACTACGGACAGATTTTCCTAGACGAGCGAGCCAAGCGTGATAAGCGTGATGCCTATAACCGAGAGCATCCAACGGGCGGACTGATCGCTGGCATCAAGCGTTCGGCCAGGAAGCTTGCGGGAAAACGCAAAGATAGCGGCAAAGAATAAAGACGCGAGAAAAGCCAGCAAATGAAAACAGGCCACCGGGATTTCCCGATGGCCTGCGATTTTTAATGGAGCCAGCGACCGGGCTCGAACCGGTGACCCCCGCTTTACGAGAGCGGTGCTCTGCCAACTGAGCTACGCTGGCGACTCCATGGTGGCTACGAGCATGCCCGTGCCAACGAGTGACTATGGTACGTGGAAACGTCTCGTTGTGCAAGTATTAGCTGCGCAGTGACGAAAAAACCTCGTACCGAAGTGTTGAGGAGAAGCAACGAAATCGCGTCTGCCTCAACGTGCCCTTACTGAGCCATACGCTTCAAGACACCCAGCACGATTGCACGCATGGTCTCCGCCGCACGTTCGGCAACCTCAAGCACCATCTCATGGCTGTTGTCGGGACGACCCGCCTGGTTGGTGACGAGCGTCACACCCAGGACCTCCATGCCCAGCGCGCGAGCCATAATCGTCTCGCACACCGTGGACATGCCCACGTAATCCACGCCAAAACCTGCGAGCATGGCAATCTCCGCCTGCGTCTCATACGACGGGCCGAGCATACCCGCATACACACCCTCAGCCAGCTCAAAGCCGGCCTCGGAAGCAGTGTCTTTCGCCAGGTCGCGCAGATAGGCGGAGTAGGCACCCGCCATGGGGACAAACGGCTCGTCGAGCCCTGCCGCGGCAACACCCTCGGCGTTATCCAGCGGGTTGTGCCCCGTCAGGTTGATTTGATCGGTGATGACACCCACCGTACCGGGTTTCACATCGCGCACGGCACCCGAAGCGCACCCCAGCATGATGCTGCGGCATCCCAGCTTGTGCGCATGACGCACGAGCGAGGTCACCTGCAGGGCGTTATAACCCTGGTACAAATGCACACGGCCGGGATACACAACCACGGGCACGCCATCGAGCGATCCCACAAGCACCTCATAGCGATGGCCCGCCACGGGAATCGCCTCGTCGGGGAAACCGTCGATGTCGGCATACGGAATACGGCGCACCACACGGACGCGGTCGGCCAAGGCACCAAGGCCGCTACCCAACACGATGGCAACGGGATGTTCCATACTGGGTTTGCAGAATTCAACGAGCTTTTCGTCCATGAGAATGCCCTTCTTCCCGTTCCCGTGCAGTTTGTCGAAACAAGCCCACCTGCCTAGCAGGCATACCTGCTCAAGTAGGCACTGCCACACGAGAACCGCTCAAACAAAATGAGCGCGGAAGGATAGCCCTCCCGCGCCCTTCATGAACATTCTAGCCGATGCGCTGCACGTGCTTGGCACCCATTAGGCGAACAGCCCGTACAAAGACAAGTTCGTCTTGGCAAACAAGCCATTGACGTATTCGGTCCAAGCCTCATTCGCCACGGAACTCTCCTCGGAATATGCCTGGTAGGCAATGTAGAAAGCGGTTTGGGCCTGTTCGTACGTCGCGGTTTCGCCCGTAAAGGCGTTGTCCGCGAAAACCTGGGCGTAGGAGCTGCCCTCATCCGCCCAAGTGCCGGCCTTGGCATCCCATGCATCGCCCGCAAGATCGATGATGTACTGAGCGTAAGCCTCCGTGGCTGCAGTCTCGTCTCCGTCCTCGGGCTCTGCTGGCGCAGTGGGAGGCACCGGGGAATCCGCAACAATGGAGTTGTAGAGCTTCTGAATGAGCACCTGCTCCCTGAGAACCACCTTCACCTGATCCTCGGTCATGCCATACTGCTCGCCAATCGACGCAAAATCAGACATACCGAGCGTTTGCTCGGCAGCCGCCGCGAGCTCATCGTCGTCTGCCGTCATGCCCTTGGCCTCGGCATCGGCAACCAGAATCTGATTGCGCACATACGAGAGAATGACTTCTCCAGAAGGAGCCGAATACGTGCCATCCTCATGCTGCGCCGCTTCGATGCTGTACTGGCTCTCAATGGCCTCGCGCGCGGTGACCTTGTGCTCGGCACCGTTGTACGACCAAGTTGCCACGACGGCATCGAGCTGATCATCGGCGAACGTCGCGCTCGCGAGGCCCTTGGAACCAAAACCGCCCGATCCGATGAAGTAACCGATAACGGCGGCGATCACGACAGCAATCACACCACCGATCAACAGCATTTTCGAACGCTTTTCCGGAGCTGCATCGTCTTCGGCATCATCGTCGAGGTCGTCCTCGTCCTCGACGGCAGCGTCCTCAGCTGCGTCCTCGGCTGCGTCCGCATCGTCCATGTCATCTTCAGCGTCGTCGTTCGCGTCGTCCTCGGCATCCTCGTCCTCGACAACGACCTCGTCGACCTCGCTCAAAAGCTCCGGGTCGGCCTCAGTCTCAATATCGCCCTCACGCGCGGCGGTCGTGCCCGAAATATCCTCAGCGGTGGCGCCCTCATGCAACTCGACGTCAAAAACCTCGGAATCGTCGTCGGGACCCTCCCCGCGACCGATTACCTCGATTCCATCGATATAATCCTTGTCTTCGTCTTTCTTTTGAATCAAGCCCATATCAGCTCTCCTTCAACGCGGTCAATCGCTCGTAAAAAGAATACGCCCCCAACGGGACGTATTCACTTATGACTCAGTTAACTTTTCCGCCAAACGCCCTAAAAACGACATCCCCTACGAAAGGTGTGCGATAACGGCGTCGGCAAACTCCTGCGTACCGACAGCACCCTCGGTAGAGCCCGTAAGCGCGCGCTTCACGTCGCCCGTCACCTGCGTGCCCTCCGCAAGCGTGGCGCGAACCGCCGCGCGAATGCGCTCCGCAGCATCGCCCTCGCCCAAATGGTCGAGCATCATGGCCGCGGATAGAATCTCCGCGGTGGGATTGGCGATACCCTTGCCCGCAATGTCGGGCGCAGAGCCATGCGTCGCCTCGAAAATGGCCGCGTCAGCGCCGATATTCGCACCGGGTGCCATGCCAAGGCCGCCCACCAGACCGGCGCACAGGTCACTCACGATGTCGCCATACAGATTGAGGCATACGAGGACATCGAAGTCATCGGGGTTCTGCACCAAGCCCATGCACGTGGCGTCAACGATCTTGTCGTTGAACTCGATGTCGGGATAGCGCTCGGCCACCTCGCGGGCAATGCGCAGGTACAGACCGTCAGTCGCCTTCATGATGTTGGCCTTGTGCACCGCCGTGACCTTTTTGCGCCCGCAGCGACGTGCATACTCAAACGCGTACTCCACGATGCGGCGCGAGCGCGCAATGGAGATGGGCTTGATGGAAATGGCGGAATCCTCGGCAAACGGCTTTTGACCAGAACGCTTTACGAGCTCGTTGAGCTCCGCAACCTCTGCTGCGCCCTCGTCAAACTCGATGCCCGCATACAGGTCCTCGGTGTTCTCGCGCACAATCACCAAGTCGACGTCACGATAGCGCGAACCGTCACCCGGTTGCGACAGACAGGGGCGCACGCAGGCATACAAATCGAATTCTTTGCGCAACGCAACATTCACGCTGCGAAAACCCGTTCCCACCGGCGTGGTGATGGGGCCCTTGATGGCAACCTTGGTCGTGCGCACGGCGTCGAGCACATGCTCGGGCAGCGGTGTGCCAAACTCATCCATCACACCAGCTCCGGCATTCTGAACGTTCCAGTTGATGGAAACGCCGGTGGCCTCGACCACGCGACGCATTGCCTCGGTAATCTCAGGGCCGATACCGTCACCGGGAATCAGTACAACGTCATGAGTCATGGCTACTCCTCGTCCTCGTCGAGCTCGTCCTCTTTCTTCACGCGCATGCGCCTCTTCGGACTCTCGAGTTTGAAGCGCTTGACCAGCGCATCATAAATCTCGCGCGAGCGAACGCGCAGGTAGTTGCCCTTGCCGTTCTCGGCATCGAACTGCAGACGGCCTGCAAGCTCACCTGCGACCGTACCGGCAATCTGCCCGTGCGCAAACGTGTACAGAAAACCGAGCATGTCGCGATACTCAAGGTCACCATGGAAGCACTGAATCGCCTCGTCGAGAATCGGCCACACCTTCTCGGAACGGCGACGCTCGGTTGCACCCCATACCGCGAGGAAGTGGAACGCAGAAAGACGCAGCGGCGCAGACAGCTCGTCAAACAGGGCCGCCTCGGCACCCTCAAATGCCGCACCGCATGCCTTTGCCTGCTCAGGGGCGAGCAGCGATAGGGCGTCGAGAACCTCCCAACGGGTCTGCGCCTCGGGTCGATACAGCGCATCGATCAGCTGATCGATATGCGGAACAAGAAGCTCGGGCTCGCGCTGGGCAAGCAGACTGACCGTGCGTGCGGAAAGCTGACGCGTGCGACGACTGGAATGGGACAGATCGTCAATGAGGGCAGACAGAGCGTCGGCACTCTCGGTCACATGTTCCAAACGCTCGGCTTCTTCGGGGGCGAGGTTGTTCGTGATCTCGTCGGACATAAGGTGTTACCTGTTACCTTTCTCGCTCGTACTCGCGGTATTCGTTGCAGAACCCTGTTCATCTACAGAAATAAGATCGGGTCCGGATTCACCCGTCTTGCGGCGACGACGTGCCGCCTCTCCCGAGCCCTTCTCGGCCGTCTGGCGATGGCGACGGTTGATGTTCATGAAGTTATCGACCCATTTCCAAGGGCCGCTCGACTCGCCAAACGTCATCTTGAGGCCCGTGATATAACCCGCGAGCAATCCAATCAGCGTGACCTGCACCATCAGCGCGGGAATGAGCGCCGTGGCAAGCACCACCATAACAATGCCGCCGATGTTGGCAGCCCAATAGGCCTTCGCGGTAATTGCCCAGCGCTTGCACAATTCCTGACCGATGAAAAAACCGATGTAGATGGCAAAGCAGAAAACCAGGGCATACGTGATGATAAAAGCCCAGTTAGCCGGCATGCGAGCTACTCCCCGTGGTGGTGGCCGCAGCGGCACTCATGATCGCCGTCGTGATGACCATGGCCGTGACCACCACAGCACTCATGGTCCTCACCATGGTCGTGACCGCACTGGCACTCATGGCCCTCGTCACCATGACCGTGGCCATGATCGCCGCAGCACTCGTGCTCGCCACCGTGATCGTGGTCGTGGCCACAGTGGCACTCGTGCTCTTCGCCATGGTCGTGGTCGCAATCGCACTCCTCGTCGTGCTCGTGGGCGGCGGTGTACAGCGACCAATCCAGGCCGGCGGCAACCGCATCGGCCTCCTCCTGATAAAGCAGCGTGATGGCCTGCGTACCGAGCTTGCCGCCTCCGATTGCCTCGAGCATGTCATACAGCGTAAAAGCGGTGTCTGCACCGGGAAGGGCGATCTCGCGCTCCTCGGCAACGGCAAGTGCAAGACCCAGGTCCTTGAGGAAGTGCTCAACCAGGAAGCCGGGCTTGTAGTCGCCCTCGAGGCTCTTGGGGGCAAGCGTCTGCATGGCACCGGTGCTGCCCGTGCCGGAGCAGATCATCGAGCGCACCTGCTCAACATCCAGGCCGTTTTGCTGGGCAAATGAAAGCGCGTCCGCCATGCCCACCATGGAGCTCGCAAGCGCGACCTGGTTGGCGAGCTTTGCGGCCTGACCCTTACCGGCGCCGCCGAAGCAGAAAATCTTCGAGGTGAAGGTCTCGATGACCTCGCGAACCGGCTCGAGGTCGCGCTCGGTAGCGCCCACGATGGCGGTCAGCGTGCCGGCGATGGCGCCGCCCTCGCCGCCCGTCACGGGACAGTCAAACGCATGCTTACCGCTTACCTCAGCAGCCTCGGAAATATCGCGTGCAAGCTCGGGAGCACTCGTCGTGAGGTCGATCAGGTACGCTCCATCCTTGACGGTCGCCAAAAGACCATTGCCCGCCAGATAGATTTCCTCAACATCCGTGGGGAAGCCGACCATGGTGAACACCACGTCGGCATCGGCGGCAGCTTCAGCGGGCGAATCGGCCCACGTGGCACCCTTGGCAAGCAGGCCCTCGGCCTTTGCCTTGGTGCGGTTGTAAACCGTCACCGGATATCCCGCGTCCAAAATGTGCCCCGCGATGGGAGCGCCCATGATCCCTGTTCCGATAAATGCGACGTTGAGTTTGTTAGACATGTGTTCCCTTTCCACGGGACTTGTATGACAACGTATGGTTTGCGCCCTGCACTCGCGGCAAAACGGTTACTCGCCCCGCACACGGTTAGCGATACGATCGGTCAGCGAAATCTTCTCGGCGCGGTTATTGCCCCAGAACGCAACCGCGACCATGCCGGGACCGACGTGCGATCCGATGGTCGGGCCAACCGAGCTGCGCAGAATGGTGACATTCTCATTTCCCAGCTCTTTGCGAATAGCACCTTCGAGCCAATCGCAATCCTTCTCGGCATCCGCCCCCATCACAAAAACGGGCAACGAAGCGTCGTGGGCATAGTTATCGGCAAAGAGTTTGACAAGTGCCTTAAGAGCCTTTTTACGCCCGCGATTCACACCGATCAGCGAAAGCGAGCCCGCAAGATCAAACGAGAGCACCGGCTTGATCTCGAGCTTGGACGATAGCGACGCCGCCGCAGGAGGAATGCGTCCGCCCGCAGCCAGCGCGTCCAAGTTATCGAGTGAGAAGTAGCCGTGGATGTAGGTCTTTGCCTCATTGGCCCAGTCGGCGAGTTGCCTTGCGGAAAGACCTGCAGCGCGCTGACGAACGGCTTCCATGGCAAGCATCGCTCCACACGTGCTCGGAAGTGCGTTATCAACCACATAGAGCTCGAAGTCGGGATGGTCGGCACGAACCTGATCGGCCGCCTGACAAGCGGAGTTGTAGCTCGAGGACAATGCGCTGGTAAAGCACAGGTACACCGTGGGCGTTCCCTCCACGGCGCACTTCTCAAAGAACTCCAGGTAGGTCCCCAGCGACACTGCGGACGTGGAAGCCTTGGCACCAGCGCGAAGTTTGTCGTAAAACTCCTTGGGCGTTATCGACGTCCAAATATCGTCGGTGAATTCCTCGCCATCGAGAATGTAGGGGAACCCCAAAATATCAACATCGAGCGTTGCAGCAAGTTCAGGCGTAAGGTCGGCACAGGTGTCAATCACAATACGACAACCGCTCATTGCATCTCCTCAAGCAAAGCAACGGCCGCCCCGCACGGGACGGCCGCCATCCAAATCATGCGTAACCGTTTATTTTACTCGCCTTCGGTCTCCAGTTTGGGCTTGATAATGCCATATCCACCATTCTTACGGTGATATACCACATTAATGAGACCCGTGGTGCTGCTTTCGAAGACGTAGAAGTCGTGACCGAGCAGGTCGGTTTGCACGAGCGCCTGTTCCTCGGTCATGGGGGTCAGCTCAATTTCCTTCACACGGACGAGCTGGTTGTCCTCTTCCTCGGGAATCAGCAGATCGGCAAGGTCCTCAACCGGCTTGAACGACACCATGTCGGAAGCGGAGGCACCCTGCTGGCGATTGTCAACGACCTTGGTCTTGAACTTGCGAAGTTGGCGGGTCACCTTCTCGGCTGCCAGATCAATGGCGGCATACATGTCGGCACCGTGCTCAGCCACGCGAATCACAGATCCACGTGCGCGGACCGTGACTTCCACGATGGCGGGATTGGGGTTGGACGGATTTTTCTCATAACGCAACACGACGTCGGCAGTCATCGGCTCGATGTCGAACACCTTAAGGGCTCCACCGATTTTCTCGTCTACATGGGCGCGCAGTGCATCGGTAACGGTTGTCTTGCGACCAGAAACCTTGATATCCATCGTGGTTCCAATCTATCCGGGGATAGGACTCTATTCATGTTGTACCCAAGATGCAGAAGCTCACGCATCACAATGGCGGGCATCCGTTAGGAGGGCATCATGTGCCAGTTGCGGAATTGTCGCTCAAACATGCGCTCCATTGTAGTAAAGCGCTATTCATCCCCTCCCCTACCAGCGCCTTTGCAATTCAAAACAAAAGGGGTGACGCGCAGTTACGCACACCACCCCTTCAAGTTCGCCACGAAACATCGACAATCGGACACACGAATCGCTGTTGCCGAGATGCGCCTCGCAACCTCAACTGCTAGTCGATGGAGTTTATGTCACCGCTTATGGTGTAATCGTCCTCAGACGACCCGCCTTCAGTGCCGTTTTCGTCAGTTCCCTCGGTACTCTCGCCATCCGCACCCTCGTCCCCGGCAGGCTCCTCCGTTTCGGAAGTGAGCACGATGCCCGAAAGCAGTGAGTCGGCAAGGTTCAACGGCGTGACACCATACCAAAGCGCGTGAATGGCCTCGAGGATTCCGCCGTCGACCATATCGCCGAGCGTTTCGTCCAAGGCGGCTGCCAAAACGGTATTCTCACTCGAAAGGGCAATTCCATACGAAGACACCGAGGAGATCGTCCCCACAAACACCACGCCCGGATAAGCGCGCGCAAGGTACGAACCTGCTGTGGCATCGCAAGCAACGTACTTCGCCTCGCCGCTGTCGAGCGCCTCAAAGCACTTGTTCACGTTCTCGCAAATCTTGAAATCGGCATCGACGCCGGCGCGCAACAGCGCGTCCTGTGACGCGGAGGCGTCCTGCACGGCAATCGTAGCACCCGAAAGCCCTTGAACGGTCAGCGTGGGCACCTCGTTAGAGCCATCAGCGGTCTTGGCAAAAATCGCCGAACCATTGTCGAGCAGCATTCCCGTAACGTCAATTCCATCTGTTGCATCGGAGGCCTTGGCGCCAAAGAAGAGGTCCGCCTCACCCTTGCCTACAGACGATTCAGCGTTCGAAGCGGAAACAACCTTGAGGTTCAGGCCAAAGCGCTCAGCAAGGGCAAGGGCGACATCGGCATAGTAGCCGCTCGGTTTGCCGTCGGCATCGGTAAGCGCCTGCGGAGCATTGCTCGAGTCCATGGCAACGGTGAGGTAACCATCCTTTACCAGATCGGGAGACGAAAGCATCGGGTCGACGGGATCGGGCTTGACCTCCGCACGGCTCGGCGTGGTAAATGGCGTTGTAAAGGCGCAGCCGGAAAGCCCAACCACAAGCGCAAACGTGCAAATGCACGCCGCAATCTTCGAAATCGCCGTCCTCACGTCAACCTTCATGCCCGCGACCATTGTTGCCGTACTCCTCATCTTCGTTGTGCCGCATCGACACAGTCTGGCATCACGATGCGCGCCCGCGCGAGAAAGCACGGACGTATGTATGTTCCCCCAGCTGACCTGGTTTTTGACCCCACACTTGCGCACTGGGACGTTTGCTCCGCCACCGCGATGGCTTCACGACTAGCCCGCTCGCCCGCGAGGCGGTATTGCCTCAAAAAAATAAAACGAGCGGTGCGACTGACTTCTAGGACGCGCCATGATCGCCCTCGCGCGCACGCGAAGACTTACGTGGATCCCTTTGACCGCGTCTGTCTTGGACTAGGGAGAGCGCTCACAGCAAACGCCACGAAAAAGCTCGCCCGCAACCACAGCCTGGAAGGAACTAACGGAACAGTATACCGCAGCTCATAATGGGTTGTATTAGATTCGACCAATCGAAAACTATTCACCCCACACGCGGGCAAAAGCGAGGACGTCCACGTGAGTAGCTCCCGCAAGTTTGAGGACGCGTGCCGCTGCTGATACTGTTGCGCCCGTGGTAATCACATCATCGAGCAGCAGAAGGCGTTTGCCTCGCACCAAATCGGGCGCCACGACAACGTAAACACGTTGCGACTGCTCCATGCGCTCTGCACGCGAAAGCTCGCGCTGATCCGCATGACCCCGCTTTGCGAGCACGTCGAGCAAGGGGATTCCCGACTTCCTTGCAAACGCGCGGGCCACAAGTTCCATATGGTCGAACCCGCGCCTCCGATATGCAGCGGCGGTAACGGGAACAAACGTCACGGCATCTAGCTGCGACAACAACCCGCCATAACGTGCGGGGTCCTCATGCTCGGCTGCGCGGGCAGCGGTAAACATCGTGCTCGCGATCTCCTGTGCAAGCCGCTGCTCTCCCCCGTCCTTATACGCGCGCACAATGCGTGAAGGCGGCCCCTCGAATACCGTGGCGGCCAAACAGCGATCGTGTGCCAGGTCAATTCCCTCGCACTCCGTGCAGAGCAGCGATCCAAATGGCGCGCCGCAGCGTACACACGCTTGCGTTGGATCAATTGTCACCATGGCATCGCGGCACTTCTCGCAAATCAACTCTCCTGGTCGCTCGCATGATGCGCAGCGTGTGGGCGAAAGCAATTCTGCCACCGCCGTGTAAAGACGATCCTTGAGCGCTCGATAACATGAGCTATTGCCAAGTGAACCCCGGTCTGGACATCCTCTTGCGTTGAGCTTAAACCGCCCAACTTCGGACGCAGCACCTTGCTCGACCTCAAATGTTGCTTCGGGCCGTCTTTCTCCCTTGCCCAACACAGCTCCCCCTCGCACCTAATGCCAATCTCAAACAGTATGAAAAAGCCCTCCCCCGCATCATGGCGAGGGAGGGCTGCAGTCTCTGTTAACTGGCAAGCCTGTGGGCGGCGGCGTCATCTACTCCGCCGAAGGGGCGGCGTCCGAGCCACCATCCTGCTTGGGCTTGCGGTTCCTGCGACGGCGGCGCTTCTTGGGCGCGGCGTCATCTGCAGCGGGCTTGGGTTCAGAGGCAACGTTCGCACGGGCGCCGCCACCGTCACCGGGGCGACGACGCGGTGCTCCCCCGCCATCGCCAGGACGACGGCGTTGCACTTGGACTTCGCCATCGGCCAGCTGCTCGGCAACGGAACGCGTGTCGGAGCGATGCGAGCGGGTGCGACGCGACAACTCGTTTGCCTCTTCGCTCTTGGACGCAGCATTCGCGGTGGTGTGACGGCGGCGACGACGCGTTCCCTGCTCAGAATCGACAGAACGGTCGACTGCAGTTGAAGTGGGACGAGCCTCCTCCTGCTCAGGCGCAGCCGCACGACGACGGCGACGGCGCGAAGAGGATGGAGCCTCGTCAGTATCGGCGGTGCGCTCATTGCGCTGCGTACGGGTATTGCTCTGCAAGCGGCTCTGCTTGCCCTGACCCTGATCCTTGCCGGAGCCCTTACGGCCGCGACGACTGCGACCGGAACCGGAAGCGGACACATCCTCATCGGACGTACGCTCTTCGTCGTCCACACGACGACGCGGGGCAGACTCGCTCGGCATGATGCGATCGAAGGAGCTCAGGCCATCGCCCACGTCCACGCCGTTCTTACGATCGAGCTCCATGAGCGCGAGCGCAAGCTCGGGAGACTCAAGGCTCTCAAGCACGTCACGCGTCACGCAGTCGGGGCGGCACGCACATTTCTGCTGTTCACAGCGTTCTTTGTTCTCATCCGTGCAGGTCATGTCCGCCAGGCTCACGCGGAACACCTTACCGCTTTCCAAACGTAGGATAAGCTGCTCACGCGGAGTATCAAACTCCATGATGCGCGCCTTACCCAGCGGCGTATCGATGAGCGTCTTCTTTTTGGGCGCACGGCTCTTGAAGTCCTTGTACGCCTCGAACTCGTAACGCAGGCAGCACATCAAGCGCCCGCACACGCCCGAGATCTTGGCGGAATTGAGCGGAAGATCCTGCTCCTTGGCCATGCGGATGCTCACCGGCTCGAACTGGCCGCCAAAACGCGTGCAGCACAGCTCCTGACCGCAGGTGGCATAGCCTCCCTGCAGGCGCGTTTCGTCGCGCACGCCGATTTGACGCATGTCCACACGCACGTGGAAGAACGCAGAAAGGTCCTTTACCAGCTGACGGAAGTCCACGCGATCTTCGGCGGCAAAGTAGAACACGGCTTTCTCGCCACCAAAGAGATACTCCACGCCCACGGGCTTCATCTCGAGCCCGTTCTTCTCCACCAAACGGCGGAAGTCAAACATGGCGTCTTCGCCCGCATCGGCCAGGTCATCGGCGCGATCGAGATCGACTTCGGTGGCAATGCGGACAACGGGTTTGAGCGGAGCCGCGAGCTCCTCTTCCTCGACCTCAAACGGGTCGGCCGTCACCAAACCGATCTCGGTACCGCGCTCGGTGGAGCAGATGGCGTAATCACCTTCCACGATGTCGAGATCGCGCGGGTCAAACCACAGCTCATGTGCGGCAAACGAAAATTTGACAGGTACAACTACGGGCATTACAGCGCCTTCCTGATATCGAAGAGCATGACCTCGATGGCCAGCTGGGGGGTAACGTTTCGCGCGATGCGCCACTCGGCGGTTTTGACCGCGTCGAGTGCGTGAAGAACACCGGCGGTTGTGGTGCGCGCGCACATACGCTCGACCACGTCGGCCACATCCTCGTTCACAAGCTCGCTTTGCGCTCCCTCAAGCTGTACCAGCACGTCACGCAGCAGCGAACGAACACTCGCCAACGCTTCCATGATACCCGAACGCTCGCGCGCGGAAAGTTCGCGCTTGTTGCGATCTTCAAGTTGCTTGAGTGCTCCACGAGACAAATAGTCCTGGTTCTGCTCCAAAATGGCCTTTTGCGTGGATTCAACCTCGGCAAGCGGGGCGTGAATTGTGAGCATGAGTTCTTTGGTCGTAGCCAAGATGTCCGCCTCGTCGGAATGCGCGAGCATATCCACCGCGCGGACAACGGAACGACGGGCCTCCTGTCTGTCGGCGCTCTTGAGAAACTCGATGGCGCGTGCGGAGCTGCCCGCTACGGAGAAGGCCATACGGCACCTTTGAGCAGGCAAACCTGTAGCGCGTTCCACCGCCTTGACCGCCTCATGCGTGGAAAGCGCGCGGAACGGCACGCATTGGCAACGCGAGACGATGGTGGGGAGCATGCTGTCGGCATTGGTACCCAACAGGATGAACGTCACGGTCGCAGGGGGTTCCTCGAGCGTCTTGAGCAGGGCGTTTGCCGTGTTGGCACGCAGCTGCTCCGCACGGTCGATAATATAGACCTTGCGCTTGGCGCGAATCGGCGCAAGCGCAACGTCCTCAAGCAGCTCACGCGTCTGGGCGATGAGGTAACCCGTCGCAGACTCGGGCGCGAGATAATGTACATCCGGATGCGTATGGCGGGAAACACGCTGGCAGTGGTCGCAGGTGCCACAGGCGGGTGAGGGACTCGCGCCGGATTCGCCGCCGACGCCCGACGAAGCTCTGTTTTCACACAACAGAGCCTGGGCGAGTGCCCAAGCGGCGTCAAGCTTGCCTGATCCAGGTGCGCCGAGAAACAGATAGGCATGGCTCGTGCGCCCCTGTGCCACCGCACGGGCAAGAAAGTCGCGTACGCGCGGCTGCGTGGAAAGCTGGCTCAGCAGACTCTTATCCAATCCGGCATTGTTCACGAACGCACCTCCTTTTGCATCTCAGAGCGCATCGATACATAGCGGCAACAGGGCTATCATACTCGCACAAAATGTTACGCTGGCAGGTACTCGAACGGGCTTAGGTCCGTTTACATCAACAGGGCATATTGGGCGCTAAATCTTGATACCCGCACCGCGCACAACCTTCACCGTTTGCTCGAACACCGCTTCGATATCCTGCGCAGCATCAATGAGCTTCACGCGCTGCGGCTCCTCTAAAGCAAGCGTGCGAAAGCCCTCGGCAACCTTGCGCTGAAACTCCAAGCCTTTGAGCTCCAAGCGATCTTCCGCCTCACGTCCAGAGCGACGACGATACGCCTGCTCAACATCTAGGTCATACACCAGCGTGAGATCGGGATGGCATCCATCAACAGCGATGGCGTTGGCATGGGAAACCATAGTGCGGTCGAGCCCGTCGGCAAACGACTGGTAGGCGGTGGTGGAGTCGTAAAAACGGTCGCATACCACCGTGCGTCCGGCGGCCCGCGCAGGGGCAATGACCTCGTGCACGAGCTGGGCGCGAGCCGCCTCGTACAGCAGGAGCTCGCAAACGTCACCCATCTCTCCGTTTGACGGGTCGAGCAATACAGCGCGGATCTGCTCGGAGATCTTCACGCCACCTGGCTCGCGCAGGCGCAGCACGTCGTGACCCGCATCCTCGAGAGCACGCACCAACAGCTCCGCTTGGGTGGATTTACCGCAGCCATCGATCCCCTCAAGGGTGATAAACAAACCCTGATGCTCCTTTGACACGTATGAGTTCACGTAAACCGTCCCAATCCGATTCTTATTCGAAAGTAATGCGCGTTATGCCTTCTTCTTTGCAGCGGATTTCTTCGCCGTTGCCTTCTTGGCACCCGGCTTCTTTGCAGCCGTAGCCTTACCACGTCCACGTGCCGGCTTTTTCTCCTTGCTCGGGCAATCCATGTTCACGCAAATGCGCCATGGACCACGAGCCGTCTCGACCACGACCACGGGTGCGCCGCAATGCTCGCAAACCTCGCCAGTTGCCGAAAGCTTGCCGCGTGCGGGCAGCGGATAGCTCACGCCGCACTCTTCGTAGTTGGTGCAACGAATAAAACGCTTGCCGCTGCGCTCGCTCTTGTGAGCGATCAGGTCTCCATGTCGGCCCGCCTCGGCGCACACCGCGCACTCGCCCACTTTGAGATCGGGCTCGAAGTTGGTGGGACACTGCGGGTTCACGCACTGCTCATACGCCTTGCTGCGGAACGGCTGGCACTTGATGCGCGGTGCGCCGCATTCGGGACACACGGCGGCCTCGCCCTCAAGTGGGCTCACCTTCACACCGCTCGGCACGGGATACGTAACGTCGCACTCGGGCCAACCCATACAACCGATAAAGCTGCCACGCGTCTTGGCGGAAGTCTTCATCACGAGGTCCTTGCCGCACTTGGGGCACGCGCCCACGCGGGCATCCGCTGTCACGGCGTCGCTAATCGCCTCACCCAGATCGTCCTTGTGGGCAATCAAATCGTCGAGCATGCCGGCGAGCAGCGCACGCGAGTGCTCAACAACGTGATCCTGCGTATCCTTGCCCTCGGCAACCTGCGTCATGTCGTTATCAAGCTCAGCGGTCATGTCGGGCGTGGTAATGCGCGGCGCAAATTCGGAAAGCGCATCGATGATCGCCATGCCGAGCTGACTCGGCTCGATGGGGTCGTTCTTGAGATACTTCACCGCGTACAGGCGCTCGATGATGCTCGCACGCGTGGACTTGGTGCCCAGGCCACGCTTTTCCATCTCCTGCACGAGTTTGCCCTGACTGTAACGTGCGGGCGGCTCGGTCTGCTTGGCCTCGAGTTTGATGTCATGCACATCAACGACATCGCCCTCGGACAGCGCCGGCAGCTGCTCGTCACGCTTGAGACCATACGGATACGCCTCACGGAAGCCAGCATCGACCAGCACGTCGCCACTCGCGGTAAACGGCTCGCCCGCCACGTCGATGGAAAGCTTGGTGTTCTCGATGGTCGCCGGACCCATAAGCGTGGCCAAAAAGCGGCGCGCGATGAGGTCATAAAGCTTGCGATCCGCACCGGAGAGCGTGGTGGGATCGCCCTGGCCTGTGGGATGGATAGGCGGATGGTCGGTGGTCTCCACCTTGCCACGCGTGGGTGTGAGCGGACCGGCAAGCACCTTCTTGCACACGGGCGCCAACGCAGGCGATTCGGAAGCAAGGTCCTTCACGATGCCAGCAATGTCAAGACTCTTGGGATACACCGTGTTGTCGACACGCGGGTAGGAGATAAAGCCACTCATGTAGAGAGACTCGGCAATGCGCATGGTGCGCGCAGGTGAAATACCCTCAGCCGCAGCTGCAGCCTGCAGGGATGTGGTGTTGAACGGCACGGGTGGCGCCTGCTTACGAGAGCGCTTTGTCACCGTGGTAACCGTGCCCGTTTTTGCACCATCTACGTGCTTAAACGCCAATTCCGCAGCAGCCTTGTCAGAGAAGCGCCCCGCCGCATGGGAAATCTTGAACTCGTCATCGCCGTGAGCAGCCATGCCGCGAATGAGCCAGTAGTCCTCGGGGACAAACGCCAAACGCTCGCGCTCGCGCTCAACCACCAAAGCGAGCGTTGGCGTTTGCACGCGACCGGCAGAGCGGACGTTGCCAAAACCGCCAAACTTTGCAAGCGTGAGATAGCGCGTGAGAACTGCACCCCAAATGAGGTCGATATATTGGCGCGACTCTCCCGCATCGGCAAGGTTCTGGTCGAGCTCCACAAGGTTGGCAAAAGCCTCCGTTACTTCGCCTTTGATAAGCGCGGAATAACGAGCGCGACTCGCGGGCAAATCGGGAGCAACCTCGCGCACCATGTTGAGCGCGTCGGCACCGATAAGCTCGCCCTCACGGTCGAAGTCCGTAGCGATAACCACCGAGTCTGCCTTCTTGGCAAGGTTTTTGAGAACGCGAATAATCTCCTTCTCGGCGGGGAGCTTTACGATGGGGGCCCAGGTAAGATACGGCAGACTCTCGACCTTCCAGCCCTTAATGGAGATGCCGTTTGCCAGATACGGCTTGCGCTTGGTGTCATACGGCGGACGGGCAAGGCCATCCGGCACGTCAGCAGCTAGGACCTCCCCTTCCTCCGTTACGCTGTACCAGCCGTTTTTCTTGTCAAACAGAATCTCATCGGGGAAGTCGGGGGCAAGGATGTGACCGGCAAGACCCATCGAGACCCACTCCTCACCGTCAACGGTAAAGCGGTAGACCTGGGTGTTGTAAACCTTATCTGCCTTGGGTTTGCCGGTATCAGCCAAAAGCTGCGCGATTTTTTGCGCGGCGATGTTTTTCTCTGCGACGACGAGCTTCACGGATGCTCCTTCTAAGCCGGGAATCCGGCACTGTATATATAGTGTGCTGTCGGCTCACTATACACGAGTTACCATCGCTGCGCGAAATGACCATCGAGCACGCCGGGCCGCCCAACACGAATCCGAGATAAATCCGACACACTGGAACGCGCTTGTTCGACGTGTCAAACGAAAAAATAAATCCCTGTTGCAGCGCGCATTTGAAACCGGCGATTGCCATGTGCCCAACATTGAAACCAGGCCATTCGCATCGCGCTACGCGCCGCGGAGATACAGGTTCTTAAAAAATGACGGAAATGCATAATTCATCTTCGTATTCCCGAGTAGACGGCAATTTTGAACTGCAAAACCGCAGGTGAGAGGAGTATAGAATTCGCCTCTACTCGCTAGATCCGAAAAGATTTGCGCATTTCCGTCATTTTTGAAATGAAAGGCCGCTTGCATTCAAATGCAAGCGGCCTTTCATTCAACTTTGCACTCAACGGTGGCTCAATAACGAGCGCTACTCCTCATCGTCCTCGTCATCGAAGAACAGGCCCAGGCGGGACGTGGTAAGACCCTCTTTGCCGTCGCGCGCCAGCACCACAAAACGGGTGATGAACAGAGCGACTTCGTAGAGCGAGAGCATGACCGCATACATGAACATCAACGTGACCGGAGAGGCGTCGGGCGTGATGGACGCCGAGACCACGAGCATGATCACGTAAATGTAGCGCCAGGCAGCGCGGAACGAAGCATAGGGCACAATGTGGAATACAGCCAGGTAGAACACGATAAGCGGCAACTCGAACGCCACGCCGAAACCAATCATGAGCAGCATCTCGATGTTGAGGTAGTTCTCAAGATCGGGAAGTGCGGCGGCAATGGTGCTCGTCTCGTTAATCATCCACTCAAACGCAGCAGGAACAATGAAGAAGTAGCAGAAAATCGCACCGGCAAAGAAGAGCGCCGTTGCGATCAAAACCGTGGGCACCACCCATTTACGCTCGTTCGGCTTAAGCGCAGGAAGGAAGAACCCGAGAATCTGCCAGACGATCATGGGCGTGCACATGACAGCCGCGACCTTGACCGCCAAGCCAAACTTGATGGCAAAGCCGCCCAGCGACGACATGATGTACAAATCCGTGCCCTTGGGCAGGAACGGCATGATGGGGTCTTTGAGAATATCAACGAGCACCGGCGTAGCGAAATACATGAACACGGTGGCGATAATGATGGAGACGATCACGATGGTGAGGCGGCGGCGCAGCTCACCGAGGTGGTCCATAAGCGGCATTCGCGCAGGTCCGATGGGCATTACTGCTCACCCCCCTCTGCGGCGGGGTCGGTGGAGGCATCTTCTGCCTTCACACTCATATCTTCAGCAGTGGCGGTAGCAGAGGCGTCGTCCGCAACAGGGGCAGCCGTATCCTCAGCAACCTCTTCCGTCTTCGCCTTTGCCTGAGCAGCAGGATCGACGGCCCTGCGGCGGCGTCCGCTCCGGGCGTACAGGTCTTCGGTGGTGCGAATCACGGGCTGTTCCGCAACAGCGGGTTCAGGGGCATCCTCAACCTCGGGAGCAGTAGTTTCGCCCTCGACAGCAACCTCTTCTGCAGGCCCACCGGCAGCATCCGTAACATCAGTCGTCTTGGCGGCCTCTGCCTCGGCTTTCTCAGCCGCCAAACGAGCACGACGCTCGGCAAACGTCTCTTTACGAGCCGGCTCAGTAGCCGTGCCCTCACCTGCAGGCACATCGGCATCGGAGTCGTCATCGACGGCAACGCCCGCCTTCTTGGCACCTGACTGCGCAGCCGCAGCCATGGGATCGACGACCTCGGTCTGCACGACAGCGGTCAGCTTTTCCTGCGTCTCGCGGAACTGACGCAGCGCGCGACCGATGGTGCGCCCCATCTGGGGCAGCTTGTCGGGCCCAAACAGCAAAAAGCCGAAGACCAAAATGATGGCAAGCTCAGTTGAGCCAATTCCAAACACGAAACTCCTCCAAGACACATCACACGGGATACTGCGCGCTATGCGAACAAGTCGTCCGCAAAAGACGGCAATTGTAGAAGTATACCGCGCCGTCGTGCTTTATCAAACAAAAGCGACGGACTTGCATCTAATCTATGCTGCCGTGATATCGATGTCCTTATCGACACCGAGCAGTTGCGCCACGCGAACCACATTGGGCTGAGCGCCCGTGATGGCAAGACCCTTACCGTGCTCATCGGCGTGGTGTGCGGCACCGACCAATACGCCGATGCCCGTCGAGTCGATATAGGCGACGTTCGCAAAATCGAGCTCAACGCGCTCGGTGGGCTGCTCAAGCGCCAGATCGATGGCATTGCGAAGCTTGTCGGCGTTCGAAATGTCAATCTCACCTGTCACGCTAATCACATAGCACTCGGGATTGGGGTTGGTGGTGATCGTCAATTCCATGCGACATCTTTCCTCTCACATGTCACGTATGTCGTGGCGCGTCGCGTTAAGCGCGCTCTTCCTGGGCGAGCTCGGCGCTTACGAGCTTTACGGCCAGAACGAGCACATCGAGCGCGGCGGCAAGATCCTCAACGCTGGGATAGCTCGGGGCGATGCGAATGTTCGTATCCTGCGGATCATTCCCGCCCGGCCACGTTGCACCCGCGGGCGTAAGTACCACGCCGAGCTCCTTGCAAAGCGCTCCAACGCGCTTGGCAGAACCCGCCGGGCCATCGAAGCTCACGAAGTACCCGCCATGCGGATGCGTCCAAGTGGCGCAGCCCGTACCGGCAAGACCCTCGGTCAGCTTCTCCTCAACGCAGGCAAAACGCGGGCGCAGGAACTCCGCATGCTTTGCCATGTGCTCACGCACGGCGTCAAGCGTGGGCAAAAAGCGGGTGTGCATGAGCTGGTTGAGCTTGTTGGCCGAAATGAGACCGACCTTGAGAGTGTTAGCAACCTCGGCAACATTTGCGGGAGAAGAACCGAAGAACGCGATACCCGCGCCCGGGAACGTGATCTTGGACGTGGATGCAACGGCGAGGATGCGGTCCTCGTTGCCCGCCTCGCGCGCGTAGTCGAAGATGTTCGCCAGCTTGTCGGGCTCATCGCCAAAATCGTGTACCGCATAGGCGTTGTCCCACACAATACGGAAGTCCGGAGCAGCTTCCATGGTGGCAAGACGACGCACCGTGTCATCGGAATACGTGCAACCGGTGGGGTTGGAATACTTGGGGACACAGAACATACCCTTGATGGAAGGATCAGCGGCCACGAGGCGCTCGACTTCATCCATGTCGGGGCCGGTCTCGGTCATGCACACGGGAATGTTCTCGATGCCCAGATCCTGGGTAAGGCCAAAATGGCGATCGTAACCGGGCGATGGACAGAGCCACTTGACACTTTCGAGCTTGTGCCACGGCGTATTGCCAGGAACGCCCTTCTCCCAGTAGTGCACGATGACGTCCTGCATGATGTTCAGGCTCGAAGAGCCCAACACGATGGTCTGCTCAGGCGGCACGCCCAAGAACTCGCCTGCAAGCTTGCGTGCGGAGGGGATGCCCTCGAAGCAACCGTAATTTGAGCAGTCGACGCCCCCATCGGTAAGGTCGGAGTCGGAGGAGAGAAGATCGAGCATGGGGCGGGAGATGCCCACCTGCTCGGGAGACGGCTTGCCGCGGGCCATATCGAGCTTGAGACCGCGCGCCTTGACCTCGGCAACCTGGTCTTTCAAATCGGCGAGCGCGTTGGCGAGCTCGGTGTCGCTCATCTGCTGATACATAGTCTGCATGGCGGACCCTTTCGTACTGCGGGGAAGCGCGCCGCACGTTCATTCAAGTAGATGCGCGCGCATGTGCATGGAACAGTATATGCGGTTTTTATCCATTACGCAGGCAGAAGGGGTGCGCCGCAACCAGTCGAAAACCACATGACTTCCACCCTCCATAACTCCACGACAGACCCGCCACAGAAGCGCCATGGTAAACGGTCCGTTTCTTAAGGCATACGAAAAGTCGAGATCGGCGCTTACGGTTGAATTGGAACCATTTTTCCACCTCTACCTGCTCTTTCACGAAGAGGGCAAAGGCTCATAAGTCTTTCTTATGGGGTAATGAAGCGGTTTGCTGGCAATAATTGAATCAGCGCAACGGAGTACTTGCAGCGAACTTCAATGCGCATTGTATCGGTGGATGACGAGGAGGCCGAGGATGCATCCCTTAAAAGGTGCCTCACGCAACGGAAATTCCCGTCCGTATGCGTCATGTACGAACTCTTTCTCCTTCCCCCCTACACAGAGATTCGGTCTCCTCGATTCCACCACCGCCACCCGTTCAAGCGATCAGAAAACGAACCTTAAGCGATCGTTTGGCAACCTGCTCAATGCACTCAACATGGCAACACCGCAGTAAACCGGAACGTAACCGCAGCAGTGACGAACCACGACGAGCGCAAATCAACGCCAAGCTTTGAGCGACTCGGCAAGAGGGCCCCAACAGGGGCCCTCTTGTTGTTTCAGATTGCATTTAGATTCCAACGGCACTAAGGCAGCGTAAACCCACCTACATCAGATCGCAGATCGCGCTGGCGAACGCCACGGGGTCATCGGGCAAAATGCCCTCGACCAGCAGCGCCTGATCGTAGAGCAAACCGGCATAACGCGCCAGCTTGTCGGTGTCGCCCGCCTCCTGAGCGGCAACGAGCTTGGCAAACACCGCGTGCTTTGCGTTAAGCTCGAGCACACGCTGGGACTTGGGCATATCGCCCATCTCAGCCTCGGGACCACGCGCAAGCACCTTCTCCATCTCAAGCGACAGCGGGCCTTCGGTTGTGATGCACGCCGGCGCATCGGTGAGGAGGGCGGAAACCGCGACCTTCTCCACCTTATCGCCCAGGGCCTCCTTCATGGCATCGAACAAGTCGCCATGCTCCTTAGTAGCCTCCTCGGCATCCTTCTTCTCATCTTCGGTGGCGAGGTCGAGGTCGCCGGTGGCCACGTTCTTGAGCTCCAAAGAACGATCTTCGACCTCGGGCTCGGCGCCGTCCTCCACGGCCTTGGCCGCGGCCTCGCGGGCGGCATCGTCCTCATAGATCTTGGGCATGTTCTTGGCAGTGTAACCGCGCATGGCCTGGAAGGTGAACTCGTCCACGTCGGCCGTGAGCAGCAGCACGTCGTAGCCGCGGTCGAGCACGCCGCGCACCACCGGCATCTTGGCAAGGCGGTCGCGGTCGTCGCCGGCAGCATAGTAGATCGTCTGCTGGCCATCCTTCATGGCCTTGGCGTACTCGGCGAGCGTGATCATCTTGTTCTCACGGGCGCTCCAGAACAGCAGCAGGTCGGCGAGCTCGTCGGCCTTCATGCCGTAGCTCGAATAGATTCCGAACTTAAGACCGCGGCCGAAGTTCTCAAAGAACTTCTCGTATGCCTCGCGGTCGTTGTCGCGCATGTTCTCAAGCTCGCTTGTCACACGCTTTTCCACACGCTTGGCAATGGCCTTGAGCTGGCGATTGTGTTGCAACGTCTCGCGAGAGATGTTGAGCGACACGTCCTGGGAGTCGACCACGCCGCGCACGAAGTTGTAGTAATCGGGCAGCAAATCGGCACATTTTTCCATGATGAGCACGTTGGAACTGTACAGTGCGAGACCCTTTTCGTAGTCCTTGCTGTACAGGTCGAACGGAGCGCGTTGCGGGATGAACAGCAGCGCATCGTACTCGAGCGCGCCCTCGGCATGGAAGCTCACCGTGCGGGCAGGATCCTCAAAGTCGTGGAACGTGGACTTGTAGAACTCGGCATAGTCCTCATCCGACACATCGGAAGAACGCTTTTTCCAGATGGGCGTCATGGAGTTGATGGTTTCGAGCTCCTGATAGTCCTCGTATTCGGGCGTGTAGTCCTCCGGCGCGTCGGCAGGGCGCTCCTTCTCGCGGCTCTTGGTAACCATCATACGAACGGGATAGCGCACGTAGTTGCTATAGCGACGAATCAGGTTCTTGAGGCCCCACTCGGAAAGATAGGTGTCGTAGTTTTCACCCGGCTCACCGTTCTCGCCCGGCTCGTTCTCACGGATGGTCAAGATCACATCGGTACCGTGCTCCGAGCGCTCGCCGTCCTCGATGGTGTAGCCCTCAAGGCCGTCGGACTCCCACACATGTGCGACATCCTCGCCGAATGCACGGCTGACCACGCGCACCTTGGACGCAACCATGAACGCCGAGTAAAAGCCCACGCCAAACTGGCCGATGATGTCCACATCGCCGCCCTGGCTCTCGGCGTTTTCCTGCTTGAACTCCTGGCTGCCCGAGTGGGCGATGGTGCCTAGGTTCTTCTCAAGCTCATCGGCGGTCATACCGATGCCGTTATCGGAAACCGTGAGCGTGCGGGTGTCCTTATCAAAGCTCACATGAATTGCCAAGTCATCCTGATTGAGTTGAATGCTGGTATCGGACAGGCTCTTGAAGTTGAGCTTGTCCACCGCATCGGATGCGTTGGAGATCAGCTCACGCAGGAAGATCTCCTTGTTGGTGTAAATCGAGTTGATCATGAGATCGAGCAGCTTTTTGCTCTCTGTCTTGAACTTGCGCATGCGTCGCTTCTTCCTTTCCATTGCTCAAACTGAGCGCCTACGGGCTGTGGCGATGTCGCCACGTGCCATACGGCGCGCATCAGGTAACGAGAGCTATAGTACCCACATTTGCGCTCATAAAACCTAAGCGCCTAAGACTTAGATTTTTTTGACATTGCTCATATGCGAAGGAGCTCTTTGCGCACATGACGACTTGAGCACGAGGGGGCAGCACCCAAAACGCCCGATCGACACTACGCCACGACAACTTTTTTCTGAAATCACGCCAATTGTGGCAATTTTTGCCATATTTGCGTGCCGCACAGCGAGGCAACGATGGGAGTGATGGTGCAACCAAAGCATCGCTTACATCGTACAATTCCCGTTATCTGCGGTTTTATTAATCGGACATTGTTGTTATCAACAAAAGAGAGCATGCGAGCCAATATGAACGGGCCCTCAGGCATGCAAATCTGGCAAAAACTGCCAGATAACAACAGAATCGAGAAAAAACGGCGAATCCGCCGCGAAGGCCGCCGTGTTTCACGGGCGCACATCTAACAGGGTGCGTTCACCCAAAACATTGTCCTGATATCGGAAAGTGCGCTCCCCTACGATGTGGTGCTCCACATCAAACGCAAAAGCCCGGCTGCACAGAGCAACCGGACTTTTACCAATCGAAAGATAGGAGCTGCGCAAAGCGGAGGGAGCGACTTTCTACATCACCCTACTTGAGGGTCGTGTCCAGGAAGCTGCGGAGCTTGCCCTCGTTGTAGGCGATGAGCGTCTCGTCGGCCTCGCGCAGACGCGGATACAGGAACCAAGCGAGCAGACCGCGCTGGGTGTGCAAGCGGTTCTCGGCCTCCTGGAACACCAGGGAGCGCGTCGGGTGATCGAGGACCTCGCTCGTGATCTCGACCTCACGGTTGGCGGGCAGGCAGTGCAGGGCCTTGCAGTGGGCCGGAGCCTTCTCGAGCATCTCCATGTTGAGCTGGTACTTGGGCATGAAGGAGGCCATGCGGTCCTCTTCCTCGTCCTCGTAACCGTAGTAAGTCCAAACATCGGGCACGATGAAGTCGGCATCCTTGACAGCTGCATCGACGTCGTCGGTCACCACGAGGGTGCCGCCGGTCTCGGCCATCTTGGCACGGATCTTGGCCTGCTCCTGCTCGGACATGGAGTACTTCTTGGGGGAGCACACGGTGTAATGCAGGCCGAGGGTGGCGCACATGTGGCCGGTCTCCTTGCTCATGATGCCCGTGTCCTCGCGGGAGTCGCCCACGAACACAACGTTGATGTCCTCGAGCTTCTTGCCCTCGGGCAGATGCTCGCTCATGGTGAAGAAGTCGCAAACGCCCTGGGTGGGGTGGTTGTAGTAGGTCATGGCGTTGAACACCGGCACGGTGGCGTACTCGGCGAGGGCGAGCAGCTCCTCGTGCTCCTTGGCGCGCAGCATAATGCCGTGGGTCATGCTGGAGATAACGCGGGCGGTGTCGCGGATGGCCTCGTGGGAACCGAAGTGAATCTCGCCGGGCTTGAGGTACAGCGCGTGACCACCGAGGTCGGTCATAGCGGTCTCGAAGGAAACACGGGTGCGGGTGGAGGGCTCCTCGAAGATCATGGCAAGGGAAGCGCCCTTGAGGATCTTGGGAACAGCACCCTGCATGTCCATTTCCTTGAGCATGCGGATGGTCTCAAACAGGTCAAGCATCTCCTGCTTGGAGAGGTCGATGGTGTCGAGGAAGTGCTTAACCTCACCGTGGGTGCGCGTCATTGCAGTCATGGTCAAATCCTTTCTTGTTGACTGAGCGTCATCTTGACGGGGCGCTCCCCGGGCCCGGTTGCGCGACCACTCGCACGAACGTTGGGCCCGGACGCCAGGGTTTCGCTGCCCGTCCATTACGCTACGCATCCCCGCATCGCTTTTCTGCTGGAAGTGACAAGCTGTAAAACGCTGAAACAAAATTGGAGCGTGTTATACTTTTGTGAACGTTGTTACATCAACGAGCTGCGTCGTCGCAATGGAGCGGTTATGGGCTTTTTTGACCAAATCAACGAGCATGTACGCGATCTCAACACCAATGAACGCAAGGTGTTTGAATACGTGATCCACCATGCCAACCAAGTCCAAGATATGAGCATCCGCGAACTTGCCGCAAGTTGTTTTGTGTCCTCCACCACTATCCTGCGCTTTACCCGAAAGCTGGGGTTTAGCGGTTATCGCGAGTTTTCCGACTCCCTCAAGCTCGCCCAGCACACGGCGGCGCAAAGTAGCATCCCCTCGGTGCTGTACCAAAAAACGTTTTCAGAGGAATATCTCAAGGACATCATCGAAAGCGTGCGCGTGATTTCCAGCTCTTCCATTGAAAAGCTATGCGCGCGCATCGAGCAGGCTCACCGCGTGTACTGTTACGGCCTCAATCTCGACCATGAGATCGCGCGTTACATGTATCAGGTGTTGCTGCGTCTAGGGATTCCCGCCATGTTGCCGATGGAACGCCTGGAAAAGCGGCAAGCCATCGAGCGTATGCAAGACGACGACGTGCTCCTCGTGTTTTCGCTTTCGGGTGAGAACACCGAGGTCATCGAGTTCGTCGAGCGCGTCTTGTCCCTACACAGCCCCTGCGTCGCCACCATCACGCAATCGGGCAAGAACACGCTGATGGGCATGAGCGACTTCGACTTCTACGTCTTTTACAACCGCATCTCAATCGACGGCGAAGACCTGTCCTCGCGCGCACCGATGCTTTCGCTCGTCGATTACATCTCATATGGCCTGATAAAACGCCGGCAGAAAAGGGAACAGCAGGAGTAGTTGGTCTGACATATGTCGTCGCCCGCTCGGACAGTCCTGCTCGCACGAAGAGCCCACTGGGCTCTTCGGCTCGTGCGGAACTCGCATTCGACGATATATGTCAAGCCACAGCATCGCGCCAACTGACGTACCCGTGCATGTAACGATGTTCTACAAAATGTAACAGATTTCCAACTCGTTCCAGGGCGTAACGAGTTGTTACAGCCGCCGATTATCCATACACCTCCCTTTCATAATCAGGGGCGTCACATGGAAGGGGTGCAAGCCGCCCTCACGGGTAGTCCCTTCCATGAGGTAGGTCCATATAGGAAAGGGAAACAGAATATGGAAACAAAAAAGCTACGGCTCTTTGATGTGATTTGCCTGGCATTCGCATCGTTCTTCTCAATTGAGCTCGTCTCCTCCCAGGCATCGCTCGGCCCGTCGATGGTGTTCTGCATCATCGTCTTCGGCGGAATCTATCTGCTCCTGCACGGACTCATCTGCGCGGAGCTCGGCTCCACCTATCCCGACCAGGGCGGTTTGTATGTATGGACCGACAAGGCGTTCGGACCCAAGTGGGCTGCACGCAGCACGTGGTGGTATTGGGCAAACGTCATCTCGTTCGTCCCCTGCACGCTCGTGACCCTCATCATCGTGTTCCAGCAGGTGCTCGGCATCGAACTCTCCACCCTGACCGTAACGGTCCTGGCCATCATCGGCACCTGGCTCTCCGTTGGCCTGTGCTGCATGTCCCTGCAGGAGAGCAAGATCATCTCCAACCTCGGCTCCATCATGAAGCTCGTCGCCTGCCTCGCGCTCATCGGCGGCGGCATCTGGTGGCTCACCACCAACGGTAGTGCCAATGAGTTCACCGCCGAGACCATGATCCCCACCTTTGACCTGAACCTGCTCATGCTCGTTCCCGTGTACATCTACGGCCTCACCGGCATGGACCTCATTTCCTGCAACGCCGGTGAGATGGAGAACCCACGCCGCGACGTTCCGCGCGCCATGGCAGTCTCCGGCTTCGTATCCATCCTCGTGTACCTGCTCTCCGCCGTCGCCGTGCTGTTCGTTCTTCCCCAGGGTGGCATCGACGAGGCCTCGGGCATGATCGACGCCCTGCTGGTCATCTACGGCGGCAGCAAGATTGCCGTGGGCCTCATCACCATCGCGCTGCTGATGGTCTACATCAGCTACATCTTCTCCTGGGCCATCGGCGGCAACTCCGTGGCGCTCGAAGCCGGCGAGGCGGGCGAGTTCCCCAAGATCTTCGCCAAGACCAACAAGGCTCACGCCCCGGTTGGCCCCGCAGTCCTCATGGGCATCGCCTCCACCGTGCTCATGCTCGTGTACGGCTTTACCGCCGGCTCCGGCAGCGACCTGTTCTGGACCCTGCTCGCTTTCACGTCCATCATCTTCTTCTTCCCCTACATCGTCCTGTCCTTCGTCCTCATCAAGCTGCGCAAAGACGATCCCGAGGTCGAGCGTCCGTTCGCCATCCCCGGCAAGGTCCTGCCGACCGTGGTCGCCGTGATTCACGCCGTGCTGCTTACGTTCGCCGTCATCGGCTTCACCATCCCACCTGAGGGCGAGGATCCCATGACGTACCTCATCGTTGTGGTGGGCGGCGTCATCATTACCCAGATCATCGGTGAACTTGTCATTAACCACGCAGCAAAAACCGCTGCTGAGGAAGAGGAGTAATCCATGAAATCCCTGACCACCACCCCCAAGGCTGACGGCTTCCGTATGCCGGCCGAGTTTGAGCCGCATGAGCGCACGTGGATGATCTGGCCCCAGCGCCGCGACACGTTCCGCTATGGCGCCAAGCTCGCACAGAAGCAGTTCCTGCAGTTTGCCCGCGCCATCTCCGAGTTCGAACCCGTCACCATCGGCGTTTCTGACGAGCAGTACGAGGTTGCCTACCGCGCAGCCGGCGACTTCGCCCAGATCGTCGAGCTCTCCAACGACGACTTCTGGATTCGCGACACCGGTGCCACCTTCGTGACCAACGGCAAAGAGCTCCGCGGCGTGGACTGGTCCTTCAACGCCTGGGGCGGCCTGGTGGACGGCCTGTACTTCCCGTGGGACAAGGACGACCGTGTTGCCTCCAAGATGTGCAATATGGTTGGCTGCGACCGCTATCGTCTGGACGACTTCATCCTCGAGGGCGGCTCCATCCACGTCGACGGCGAGGGCACCCTTGTGGTGACCGAGTGCTGTCTACTCTCCGAGGGACGCAACGCCTCCTTTGGCGAATATGAGGCCTTCTCCGATGAGCTCAAGCAGCACATCGAGAACACGCTCAAGGAGTATCTGAACGTCGAAAAGGTCATTTGGATGAAGGAAGGCATCTACGAGGACGAGACCAACGGCCACGTGGATAACATCTTCAACTTCACCGCTCCCGGCGAGTGCGTCCTGGCTTGGACCGACGACCCCGAGGATCCCCAGTATGCGATCAGCCACGATTGCTACGAGACCCTCTCGAACGCCACCGACGCCAAGGGCCGCAAGCTCAAGATCCGCAAGCTGCACATCCCCGATCCCATCCTGCTCACGCAGGAGGAGCACGACGGCATGGATGACGTGTGCGAGTTCTGGCCTCCCGCGGTTGGTTCGCGCCTCCCTGCCTCCTATGTGAACTTCTACACCTGCAACGGCGGCGTGGTCTTCCCGCTGTTCGACGACGAGAAGTACGACGCCGAGGCCGAGGCGGTCCTCAAGGAGGCCTTCCCCGATCGCAAGGTCGTCGGCGTGCCCTGCCATGAGATGTTCCTCGGCGGCGGCAACATCCACTGCGCCACCCAGCAGCAGCCCGCGGTGTAACCCCACACGCCACCAACCGCAAAAGGCGTGTTCCGATCGGTGCGCGCCTTTTGTTTTGGCGAAACTTTTCTTTTGGAGAAACGGCAGCTTAAACGGACTGGACGACCGCCGCGCGGACCTTCCCGTCAATCCTCGGGCGCGTACACTACCTGCGCAAATTGGACACGATTTTGCACGCTGAGCTTGCGATAGAGCGCGTTGATGTGCTTCTTGACCGTCGACTCTGAAATGAACAGCGTCCGCGCGATGTCCTGGTTAGTTGCGCCGCCTGCCATGAGGTTCAAAACCTCCTGCTCGCGCCCCGTAATGCCGTGCTCGCGTGCGAGCTGCTCCAGTGCATTCGCCTCGCCAGCTGTAGTAAACCCATGCGGCCACAGCAACGCAAAGTGAACACCCAAGTGCTTGCCAACCTGCGCCAATATCGCCACGTCTTCCTCGGAAAAATCGCCGTCCTCACGCGACCTGAACAGCGTGACCGTGCCGTAAATCACACCATTTTGGACGATGGTGCATCCCATGCCGTAGTACAGGCCCAAGGGCTCCATCCACTCACGGTAGATCGACGTGGTGTCCCGCAAGGTTGGTGCAATGACATCAAGGTCGCGATAGACGATCGCATGATCGGGCGTAAATCCCCACGCCGTGTAATCCTGCGCCGCATAAGTGCGGTAGTACTCTTCAAGCGCGGAATCGGAGATGCCCAGCGCTTCGGGGCTGAAGCACTCCACACGCCCTTCGCGCTCGCGGCACAGGTCAAACATCGACGTCTGATGCGGAATGATCGCCTTGAGCCGCTCAAGTATCCCCTTTTGCAAGCTCGAACACACGCGCTCGCCGTGCAGCCAAAGCGCCATCTCGTTGACGAGCTCCCACTGCTCGGCACGCAAGACGGACTGGGCCGCGTCAATGTTTTCCGTTGGCTCCATGTGTTCGCCCCACCTCAACAGCTCCGCCTGCTTTGGACAGCAGTTCAACCCCGCTTAATCGCGGCTTTCTTTGAGTATAGCCCCACGCGTAAAATTCAATCATTCATCTAGAACTTTTGGTCAAAACTGCGGAACAAACGGGTGCGGAAAGACCATCTCGTTCAATTGCCGCGACCGTTGGGATGGCGGATTATGGACACTGTAGGGAAGGCTTACGTTCGCTCAAAACGAACGCCACGGTCTTCCGGGAACTCAAGACCTCGTGAAAAGGAGCGAGCATGAGCACTGTCTACCAATCCCAATCCACGCCCAAGGCCGACGGCTTCTACATGCCAGGCGAATACGAGGAGCAGGAGCGCACCTGGATTCTGTGGCCGCACCGCTCCGATGTGTGGCGCGGTGGCGCCAAGCCGGCGCAGAAGGTCTTTGCCGAGATCATCCGCACCGTTGCTCGCTTCCAGCCCATCACCGTCGGCGTGAACTCCGAGGACTATCCGGCCGTGTGTGAGATGTTCGACTCCGAGGAAAACGTCCGCGTGCTGCTCATGGAGTACAACGACTCCTGGATCCGCGACCCGGGTCCCGCGTTCCTCGTCAATGACAACGGCGAAGTCGCCCTGTCGCACTTCCACTTCAACGCATATGGCGGCTTCATCGACGGCCTGTATTTCCCGTGGGATAAGGACGCTTCACTCGGCATGCAGATCAGCCAGATCGAAGGCGTGCGCCGCTATCGTCCCGAGGACTACATCCTCGAGGGCGGATCGTTCAACTGCGACGGCCAGGGAACCGTGGTGACCACCGAAATGTGCCTCCTCAACGAGGACCGCAACCCGCAGTACACCAAGGAGCAGATTGAAGAGCTCCTGGGCGAGTACCTGGGCATTGAGAAGGTCATTTGGATCAAGGACGGCATCGATCCGTACGAGACCAACGGCCACGTGGACGACGTTGCGTGCTTCAGCGCCCCCGGCGAGGTGTGCTGCATGTGGACCGACGACCCCAACCACAAGTTCTATAGGGAGTGCCAGGACGCATACAAGACGCTGTCCGAGGCAACGGACGCACGCGGTCGCAAGCTCAAGATTCACAAGGTGATTATGCCGAGCGAGTCGGTGTACATGACCGAGGAAGAGGCTTCGACCATCGCCCTCGTTGAGGGAAGCCTGCCCCGCACGCCCGAGGATGCCTTCGAGCCGAGCTACCTGAACTTCCTGCCTATCAACGGCGCCGTACTCGTTCCCCAGTTCGGCGATGTCAACGACGCCCAGGCCCTCGAGGACATCAAGGCTGCTTACCCCGACCGTGAGGTCATCGGCATCATGACGCGCGAAATCATCTACGGCGGCGGCAACATCCACTGCATCACCCAGCAGCAGCCCAAGGCACGCGTTAAGTAACGTAGTGCGGAGCTAACGCACAGACGCTTCGGAAGCGAATAGTCCCCCGGTTGAATGCTCAGCCGGGGGATTTTTTACTGGCCTAATTTAGCGGGCAGCTCGCTGGACGACTCGCAACGCGACGATAGGAGCAGCGAAGCCTTCTACCGGCTCCTACACCGATCCTTACGCCGCATGTCGCAAACTGATGGCGTCGCGCACGATGCCCTTGCTCATAGCGTAGGCAACCAAAAAGTACCCGCCATAGGAAAGCAGGAAGATCGCACAGGTCATACCCACCGTTCCGCCAATAGACAGACCGCCGAACAGCTCCACAATCTCAATGACCACCCGAAGCGCCACAAGAGAATGGGCGATGCCGACCACCAGCGGAGCGCAGAAGAAGATGGCCTGCTGCACCAACACGGAATGCATGATTTCTCGACGCGCAGTACCCAACTCGGACAAAATACGACAGTTCTTCCCAGAGTCCGCAACGCCCGAGAGCTGCTGAATGGACAGAATAGCTGCGCAGGCAACGACCAACACGAATCCGATGTAGATTGCAAGATAGCTGACAAGGCCATTCATGTTATTGGCACCCTCATACGCTTCGAGACGCGTATTTTCGACGCCCCATAGACCATACACCTTGCCCTCGGAAGTGCTCGGATCGTTATATTCGCGCTTTTCCTGCACATACTGCTCTGCCTCCCCATAAGGCAGGCCCTTCTTATAGTCGACAAGCAGGTCGCTCACGTACAGCGGCAGATTGCATGCATCGACGACCTCATCGGGAACCACGATGGTGCCGGAGTTACCTCCCATGCCGGAAATCATAAACGCGCTTGCCTCTATATCAACCTGGTCCGCCTTGGGATGCAGTTGGAAGGTGCCCATTTCGAGCAAGGTGCCTTTATGCATGACTTGATCGTATATCCCAGTGATAGTAGAGCCCATATCACATGTGAGCAGGTAACCATCCGAACCCAAATCAACCGTATCCATGCCGCGAAATTTCAGGTACTCGTTGTAATTGCTCTCTTTGATAACCATCAAACCCATCGTGTTTGAATCGGCGTTTTCCATACCGACGGGCAGCGGCAAATCCGCAGCCAGGCATAAGTCGTTCAGTGAGATGAGCGGTTCGGAAGAATCGTCGGGAGTCGAATCGTAGAAGTTGGTCTGAACGTGCTTGCTCGCAATACGCGACAGGTCAAACGGTTCCCCTGTCGATACGATTGTATTATTCGCACTCTCCTTAAATAGGTCGACCGGCTCGCTCACCGTGGTCTCCCCCTCGTCAGCCGCGATTCTTCCTATGGAGTCCTCGCCGCTTGAAGGCGCGCGATAGTAGATGAGCGTGCAACAATAATCCGCCGGGGTCCAGCGCTCCAGGTTCGAATTCATCGCACTGGCGATTGACATGCCGCCCGTCACGCTCGTGATGGCGAGGAACAAAATCATGGCGATAACGGCCATCGAGAAGCTCACCGTGTTGACCTTGGCAGAAAGCTGTCGCATCGTCACCATATTCAATCCGCGCCAATACAACGCGCGCACGCTCTGAAGAACCTTAAGTAAGAAGCCCGAAAGGCCAAAGAAGAACAAGATCGTGCCGATCGTCACCATAAGCGTGGTGATCCAAAAGTCCAACATTTTGGTATCGAGTTCTTCAGGCACGGCATCAACAGGTAAGCCGTCGCGCAGCAGGCGATAATACGCCACGCCGATGAGCACGACCCCCGCCATAAAAAGAAGGGCCGAAATCCACGGATTGCGAACCTTGATGAGCTCGTTTTGGCGCTCGGCATGCATAAGGTCGATGATCTTGGCGCGACGCACCACACGCAGGTTAAACAGAAGCGTGACCAGGAAAATCGTTACCAGACAGCCCGCCGTCCACAAAAACGCATCCACGGAAAAGAAGAAATGGAAGCCCGAGATTTGCGCCTTGAACAGCGATGCCGTAAAGAACGTCATAAGCCAGGAAAGCGCGACGCCAAACGCGATGCCAAGCACGAGCGCGCAGCCCGACACGATGGCGGTTTCGAGCGCCATGATACGCGAAACTTGTCCACGGCTCATGCCAAGCACCTGGTACAAGCCGAATTCCTTTTTGCGGCGCTTCATGATGAAGTTATTTGCGTACACCATCAAGAAGCCCATCACTAGCGCCAGGAACACCGTAAGGCCGCGGATGATGCCCCCGAGAAGTTCGGAGAGCCCTTGCTCCATCGTCGCAAAATCAATTTGGATCGAAACCGTGTTAAAGGCGTAGAACACGATGACGGCGAGAGTGAGCGTAAGCAGGTAAACCAGGTAATCGTGGCCTGCGCGGCGCACGTTGCCCCATGCGAGTTTACAAAGCATCGGAACCCTCACCGCCCATCATCGCAACAACTTCCATAATGCGGTCAAAGAACTCGCGGCGCGAGGTCGACCCGCGCCTGAGCTCGGTGAACAGGCGCCCGTCGCGGATGAACAACACGCGGTTGGAATAACTCGCCGCAAAGCTGTCGTGAGTGACCATGAGGACCGTAGCCTGGTAGCGCTGGTTCATGGTCTCAAAGCTCTCAAGAAGGAGTCGCGCGTTCTTGGAGTCGAGTGCGCCCGTGGGCTCATCGGCCATGATGATTGCAGGGTCGGTAACGAGGGCTCGCGCCGCCGCAACGCGCTGCTGCTGACCACCGGAAAGCTGATAGGGATATTTGCCCAGCACTCCCGTGATGTTGAGGCGCTGCGCCACCTGCTCCACGCGGTCGAGCGTTTGCGCCGCAGGAACGCGAGCAATGGTGAGCGGCAGCGCGATGTTCTCACGAGCGGTGAGCGTGTCGAGCAGGTTGGAGTCCTGGAAGATAAAGCCGAGCTGTTCGCGGCGGAATCGGGTGAGCCTGTCGGACTTCATGCGCGTGACATCCGCCCCGTTGATGAGCACGCTGCCACTCGTAACCGAGTCGATGGTGCTCACGCAGTTGAGCAGCGTGGACTTGCCGGAGCCTGATGCGCCCATGATGCCCACAAACTCGCCCTTTTCCACCGTGAACGACACGTCGGTGAGTGCGCGGGTCACATTGCTGCGCCCGCCGTACACCTTCTCGACATGCTGTGCGGCAAGCACCGGCGCGGTGCTGCCCAAACCCGAAATACCCTGCGTCATGTTTTCCCTCATTTCACGTTGTTGATAGCAAGATACCCTGCTTCGACCTGCTTTGTTCGTTCGTCTTCGCCCGTTGTTGCTCGGCATCGTTCGTATTGCGCATTGCTCGCAATTCGACGAGCGGTTCGCACTCGCCAAGTTCAGCGCATGCGCCTCCATGCGATAGAGACTGGGTCGTCAATTGGAGAAAATCGCCAGCAGAGCAATCATTCCCGAGCCCATAAGGGCCATGATTCCCAACCAAACAGTCATCTCAACCTGGCCCATGTTCGCCTGCACGATGTTTTGATCCATGATGTCCTTCATGATGTGCTCCTTTCGCCTACTCCACCGTTGAGCGGAGTTTGAATTCCTCGACTCGTATACTCGCAGGAACACATCGGGACAACCATCGATTTGGCTTACGCTACTATTTCATTCTCGTAAGATTGCTAAAGAAGCGCTGAAGAGCGCCGTGTAACAGCTCACAATATGCAGTGCCGAAGCGAATGGATTTAAGCCCACATCTTGGAAGGAGACCGTATCGCCCATGGTCAGCATCGTTTTTTCCGATATGGATGGCACCTTTCTCACCCCTGAGAAGACCATCACTGCCGACAATCTCGCCATACTCGATGAACTGTACCGTCGTGGTATAGAGTTCGTGCCCTGCACGGGACGAAACGAAGACGCCCTTCCCCCGGAGCTTGTAGCCCATCCCGCCGTCAAGCATGCAATTTGCTGCAACGGCGCACTCATCGTCGATGTCAAAACTCACGCCGTGCTTCATGTCTTGGAAATCGACAAACAGCTCGTGCTCGACATTTTTCATCAGATTTGCGACATGCCCGTCGTCTTTGACATCTTCGCCGACGGACACGTCTATATCGAACGGAGCCGCTTCCGCCGCATCGACGAAGTCAACCTCAGCGCTCCCACACGGGATTTCATCAAGTCAAGCAGAATCCCTCATGACCTTTCCGCCGAAGAGTTGCTCGACCAAGTGCACAGCATCACACGCCTTAACTTCTTTTATCATGACGCGCAGGAAGCCGAGGCGGTTTGGTCGATCATCGACGCTGTGCCCAGCCTGAGAAGGACGACCTCGCTTCCCTGCAACGTCGAGGTGACGGACGTGGGCGCTCACAAGGGCTCGGCTGTCAAGTGGCTTTGCAACGAGCTGGGCATCCCACTTTGCAACGCTGTCGCATTTGGGGACAACGACAACGACATCACTATGCTTTCGACCGCAGGAGATGGCGTGGCAATGGAAAACGCCCTACCCTCGTGCAAGGCGGCCGCCGACCATGTGACAACAAGCTGCTCCGAGTCTGGTGTCGCAAGCTACCTCACATCGCTTCTCGCTGGCTAAAGAGGTGTGACCAGTTTTGAAGACAGTGCGTGTAGCTGCGGGAATTATCCAACGTGACGGAAGCGACGGGCAGGAAGAACTGCTCGCCGCGCAACGCGGCTATGGAGACATGGACGGCATGTGGGAATTCCCCGGTGGGAAAATCGAATCGGGCGAGACTGCAGCCGAGGCATGTGCGCGTGAACTGCGCGAAGAGCTCCAAGTGAGCATCACCAACCTGCAGGATTTTTACACGCTGGAATACGACTACCCCGAGTTTCATCTCTCCATGAACTGCTTCTTTTGCAACCTTGACGAGAACTCGGACGAACCTCAGCGCAACGACAAGCAACGTGAACTGCGTTGGGTCCATCGCTCCTCTCTCGCCACGCTCGAATGGATGCCCGCTGATGTCGAGCTCGTCAACGTACTTGAGGGACTCGATGAAACCGAGGGTGAAGATGCCCCGAGCATTGATGAGGCAAAGACGAAACTGGTGCGGCGACGCGCGGCAGTACGCAAATCCATGCAGGGAAACAAACGCAAGAACACCAAGCCCGAGTTGCTCGTACGCAAACGCCTGCGCGAGGCGGGGTATACGGGGTATCGCCTTGACTGGGCAAAGGCGCCGGGTCGTCCGGATATCGCCTTCCCCGGACGCAAGATCGCCATTTTCGTCAACGGCTGCTACTGGCATCGATGCCCCCATTGCAATCCCAGCATGCCCAAGAAAAACGTATCGTTTTGGGAAGCTAAATTTAGGCGCAACGTGGAACGCGATAAGCGTGCGCTCGGGGAACTCGAGCAGCTCGGCTGGACTGCGATTACCATTTGGGAATGCGAACTCAAACGCGACAACATCGACGCCACCATGGATGCCGTCATCGACCGCATTCGCTCGGCGTGGGACTAGGAGGTCATCATGCAACCTAACCATGCATTTTCCGAAGAGTTCAACGACCTGCAGCGCCTGATCGATGGACTATTTGCAGACCGTAAAATCGTCGATCGCCTCGATTTGATTGTCCAGGCAGAAGTGCTCGACCTCTCGCCCGATATGATTGAAATCGTAAATCTTGTGCCTTCGGGGGAATATGACCGCGTGCGCTTATGCGATCAAATCAACTCCGCGCTTGCGGCGCACGGGTGGGGGGCCACGTACGGCATCGTGGAATAGCCGGCCCGTCCCTTTGGGTTCTCGAGCTTTGGACCGGACGCGCCCCTTTGGACTAAGTAGCCCACACCCGCTTTGGATCGGGCAACACACCGCACCCTCGGGCCGTGCAGTCTGCCGTCCCTTTGGGTGCAGGCAATTGTGCATTCGGTCTGTAGCCGCACCCGCGCTCGTTATCGGGAAATATTCCCTGCGGGTACTATAAATCGAGCACTTGTTTTATCTGATACTGAAGCGGTTCGCATCACGTTCGTGACCCGAACCGCTTTCTTCACGCATGTTGGAGGTTGCATGGACGCACGTAATCAAATTTTCCCCGAAGCCCAGCGCAAGCAGCTCGAACGGCGCGACATTAGAGAAAGCATCACCGAAAACGGCATCATTTCCGCCGCCGTCATGGTAATCGCCGCTGTCGCCGCGGTAATCTGCGCAAATACCGATGCCTATGAGGCCATCCATCATTTCCTGATGAGCCCTGTCTCAATCGGATTTGGCGATTTCGTGGCATCCATGAGCTTCGAAGCGTTCGTCAACGACTTCCTCATGGCGATTTTCTTCCTGCTGGTGGGCATCGAGCTCAAATACGAGATGACCGTGGGAGAGCTGAGGCGCCCACGCCAGGCGCTTTTGCCCATGCTCGCCGCTGTCGGTGGCGTGGTGGCTCCCGCCTGCATCTACGCATTCCTCAACAAGGGCGGCGCGATTAACGGCTGGGCCATCCCCATGGCAACCGACATCGCCTTTGCCCTCGGCGTTTTGGCGCTGCTGGGAAACCGCGTTCCTTCGGGCGTTCGCGTCTTCTTCTCCACACTCGCCATCGCCGACGACCTGGTATCCATTGCCGCCATCGCCATTTTCTATGGTCAGAGCCCCAAAATCGAGTGGCTCATCGCGGCGGGCGTGGTCGTTCTCCTGCTCGTGGGCCTCAATCTCTCGCAGCGCTATCGCCTTGCACCCTACATGGTCCAGGGCCTGATCCTGTGGTTCTGCCTGTACCAAAGCGGCGTGCACGCCACGCTCGCGGGTGTGATTTTGGCATTCTGCATTCCGTCAAAAAGCGGCATGCGCTTGAGCAATCTAACCGACTGGCTCAACGACCGCGAAACCGAACTTGCCGATACCTACGACGAGGACGTTCACGTTCTGGGCCAGCACGATTTCACGCATGCCGCCGTGGAAGTTGAGCGCGTCATGCATCGCGTCTCTCCCCCAATCACTCGTTTGGAGCGCATGATTTCCACGCTTGTAAACTTCTTCATTCTGCCGCTGTTCGCATTTGTGAACGCACAGGTTCGCTTGGTTGATATCGACCTCATGCAGCTCTTGCTCGACCCTGTGGCACTCGGCACGTACTTTGGCATGGTGCTCGGCAAGCCCATTGGCATCGTGGGAATAACCTTTATCTTGGTCAAGACGAAAGTCTGTAAGCTGCCGCGCAACGTGACGATGGCCCACATCGTCGGCGTCGGTCTGCTTGGCGGCATCGGCTTTACCATGTCCATCCTGATTTCGGGCCTGGCATTCCCCGCCGCGCCGTTCGAAGTGCTCGCCGCCAAGGCAGCCATCCTGGCGGCATCCGTTACCGCTGCAATCCTGGGCATGGTTCACATGTCAATCGTATGCAAGAAGAAGCCTGGAAAGAAGGCCGCCGGCAAGGCGTCGAATTAGAGAACGCTTGCCCCACGCCTCGCACTGCCCCGTAAGTTGCCTTACAAAAACGGCTCGCACCATGTACGTGATGCGAGCCGTTGGCTTTTGCAAAGCGAATGCAAGACATGGCAAGACAACAGCGCCTTGCGACCATGTGTTTAGTTGGCAGCAAGAATCGGAGCGGCAACCTGCTTCTTACGGGAAAGGACACCGGGCATCCACACGCCGTCAGCCTCGTCGGCGATGTTGAGGCCCTTCTGCGCGGAAGCGGTATCGCCCTCGAGCAGGACCTGGGAGCCCTCCTCCATGATGTCGGTCAGGCACAGAACGATGCCGTCGGCCTTCTTCTCGGCCTGGTAAGCGCGCATGGCCTCGCGGATCTCGGGGATCATGCCGAGAGCACGGCTCTTGTCCACCGTCTCATACTGGCCAATAAGGAGTTTCTTGCCCGCAACGTCAAACATCTTGATGTCGTTGCCCACCATCTGCTCGGCAGTGAACGAGCCGGACGGACGGGTAAGGAAGACCTCCATGCCGAACCTGACCGGATCGACACCGATCTGATCGCCGAGCTTCTTGGCGATCACGGCGTCAACAGCGGTGGTGGTGGGGCTCTTGAGCATGAGGGTATCGGTCATCATGGCAGAGAGCAGCAGCTTGGCCTGGGTGTCGGTAGGCTCCACGCCCATGATGTCGAAAAGCTTGGCAACAATGGAGCACGAAGAGCCCCAAGGCAGTGCAACGATGTGAAGCGGGGCGGCAGTGGTGAAGTTGCCAAAACGGTGATGGTCGACAACGCCTGCAATCACGGCATTCTCAAGACCGGCAACGGACTGGCCGGGCTCGTTGTGGTCGGTCAGCACGACCTTCTGGGCCTCCTCGCCTTCGGCCGCAGGCTCAATCGCCTCGATGAGCTGAGGGGCGGCAACGCCGTTGTCCTCAAGAAGCTTGGCAGACTCTGCGGGCAGCGGGCCAAGGCAGCAAGCGGTATAGGTGTTGCCAGCGTACTCGAGCTGATTAAGCAGCTGAGACAGCACAACGGCAGACATGATTGCGTCGTTATCGGGGTTTTGATGGCCAAAGACCAACACGTTGCTCATGGGGTTCCTCCCTTTTGAAGGTATTATCGTGCGAACCATCGTAGCACGAACCAAACCGTTGGCGGCATACGGGCGCGTTATCATGATTGCCGTCAACATTTCGACCAGAACCCGTTACCGCAACGCATCGCCCATTGACACTTTACAGGCGCGGAGCTTTATACGTTAGGAGCGGTCCATGCTTGCTGATTACCACGTTCACAGCGAGTTTTCCGATGACTCAAGCTATCCCATGGATGAAGTTTGCGCACACGCATGTGAACTGGGAATCACCGAGCTTTGCTTCACCGATCATGTGGATTACGGTGTAAAACCCGATTTCGATAACATCCCGAGCGACATGAAGGGCGTGCGCATCGAGAACGGCATCCCCGTTACAAACGTGGATTATAAGCACTACTTCCCCCGCATCGAGCAAATGCGTGAGCAGTTTGCACCCAATCTCGTTGTACGTACGGGCATGGAATTTGGAGCACAGTCCCATACCCTCGAACAGTTCAACGCGCTGTTCGAGCGCTATGCCAGCGTGTGGGATTTCATCATCCTATCCATCCATCAAGTGGACGACCAGGAGTTTTGGTCCGGAGACTTCCAAAAGGGGCGCACGCAAGCCGAATACAACATGGCATACTACGAAGAGATGCTCTATGTGGCGGAGCACTTTGACAATTGGTCGGTGCTTGGCCATCTCGACCTCATTAAGCGCTACGATCCCGCAGGTATTTGGCCCGACAGCAACACGCGCGACATCGTCGCAGAAATCCTCAAGTGCGTCATTCGCAAGGGAAAGGGCATCGAAGTCAACACGTCGTCGTTCCGCTACGGTCTGCCCGACCTGCAGCCGAGTACGGAAATCCTGCGCCTCTACCGTGACTTGGGCGGGCGCATCCTCACCTTTGGCAGCGATTCGCACAAACCCAAGCATTTGGGCGCCCACATCCCCGAAGTCCACGACCGTGTACGCGCGCTGGGCTATTCCCAGTTCTGCACGTTCAATCACATGGAGCCCATGTTCTGCGAGCTATAAACCCTTTTAGCTACTGGCCCTCTTGCGCATACGCGCTTGAGAGCTTTTACGCCTCGCGCACAACAGAGCGGAGCGCCACATACGCAGCGCCGAAGATGCCCGCATCGTTGCCGAGCTTTGCAACCTCAATGGGCGTGTTGGCACTCGCAGGGAAGGCGCGCGCGGCGTAGCGATCGCAAAGTTGCTCGAGGAACAGGTCGGCGGAGGCCGAGGTACCACCGCCAAGCACATAGACCTCGGGGTCGACAACGGCGGAAACGATCTGCAGGCCGCGCGACAGATACTCAACCATGGTATCGATGGCCGCACGTGCCACCTCATCACCTGCGCGGCAGGCATTGAAGACCGTGAGCGAATCGCTCGGACCCGTCAATTCGAGCGGCTCAACACCGCGTGCCTCGCATTCGAGCAGGTAATTGTTCACCACACCCGTAGCAGATGCGTACTGCTCCAAGCAGCCACGCAGCCCGCAGCCACAGATACGCGTCTCGTCGGGATTGACGCGGATGTGACCGATTTCTCCACCGGCGCCAAACGCACCGTCAACCACATCGCCATTCAAAACCACGCCGCCGCCAAGGCCCGTTCCGATGGTCACCATCACCATGCTTCGATGTCCCTCGGCAGAACCGCGCCAAAGCTCGCCCATGGCGGCAGCATTCGCATCGTTGACATATCGAACCGTTGCATGAGGGCAACGCTCCTCGATGGCTTCTTTGAGCCCCGTTGGATCAATGGTGATGTTGGCTGCCATGGTAATGAGGCCGCTTGCCGGAACGGGGCACGGAACCGCCAAACCAATGCCGCGAACAAAGAGCATGGACTGCTGAGCGGCCGCCATGAGCTGCTCAATTCCGTTGGTCACCGCGGCAAAACCCGCCTCGTCGGTAAGCGGTGGCGTGGGAACGCTTACCTTGCCCAGCAAGTTCCCCTCTTCGTCGAACAAGCCTTCCTTGACGGACGTACCGCCCACATCGATACCGATGTAGTAAAGACTGTTCTCAGCCATGTGCCCTCCTTAGGAACGATCTTTCTTTGCAAGCGACAAACAGAAACCGACCAGCAAGCCGAAAAGGGCGGGCAACACCCAGCCCATACCGATCTCTGCCAGCGGAATGATGTCGAACACCAGATTCACATGCGGGAAAAACGCGTCGCGAACGGCGGTAACCACGCTCACCGCGCCCGTAATGCCCACGGTCAAGGGCCATACAAGAAGGAAACGATCGCAGAGCTTGTGCAGAGCACCCATAATGACCAGCACGATCGCCATGGGATACAACGCATTGAGTAGCGGCACCGAGAAGGTAAGGATAGCGTCAAGGCCGAAGTTGGATACCACGCAGGAAAACGCGGCAAATACCAGGGCCCAAGCGCGATACGGCATGAACTTGAACTCGTCGGCAAAGTACGTGCCGCAGCAGCTGATAAGACCGATACACACGTTCAGGCACGCAAGCAAGAAAATGACGGCAACTGCCACGGTGCCAATCAAACCGTAATGCGCAGTGGCGGCAGCAGTCAAAATAGCAGCACCATTCGTTGCCTCAGGCATGCTCTCCGCCATCGTGACGCCCACGTACGCCAATCCGCAATAAATCACGCCCATGAGCACGCCGGCAAAAACACCCGCACGCGAAACCTCGCGCGTAAGACCCGACTCACCAGTTACACCGAGTTCGCGAATGTTTGCGGCAATCACAATGCCAAATGTCAGCGAGGCAAGCAAGTCCATGGTCTGATAGCCGACGAGGAAGCCCTGGATTACAGGCATATTGTTGTACGGCGCCTGTACAGGTGTGGGAGAACCACCTGGGTTAACGAGCGAGCCCGCAACCACAAACACGATTAACGCAATAAGAGCGGGACCAGTAATACGTCCAAGCAGCTTGGTCAGCGCGTTGGGATGCAACGCAAGCAGGTACGCAGCCACAAAGAAAATCACCGAAAATGCCAAGCGAGCCGTCTCGAGCGATATGCCTGCAGGAAGCAGGGGCTGCAGCATTTCAAACGAGGTCGAGGACGTACGCGGGATAGCAAGGCATGGGCCAATCGCCAGATACACCGCCGCAACGAACACGTGGGCGAACAGGGGGTGAACACGTCCGGCAAGATTGCGCGCCGTTCCCGCCAAGCCCACCGCAATGATGCCCAGCATGGGCAGACCGATGCCCGTAATGAGAAAGCCCGCCATAGCCGGTACGGTGTCAACGCCAGCCTTCAAACCAAGCAACGGGGGCAAGATAAGGTTTCCCGCGCCGAAGAACATGGAGAACAGGGTCACACCCACGAATAGGGATTGTTGGGATGTCAGCTTATTTTGCACGATTTTTCTCCGCTCAGCGTTTTTAGTAATGTTTAACTCTAGCAGAAAGGGATGTGCGATATGGCTACCTATCGCACATTTCAATGGTCGCTTTCAAATGGATGCCGCGCTCGCTCTTTGAAGCGAGGGCGTATCGCGCTCTGCCCCGCTTGCCTTCCTTGTTCGAAAGATGTCAGACGACGCGTGGGGACGGCGCGTCGATTGCCGGTATGAGTGCGCCGCTTTGTTCGAAAGACACCAGATGGCACACGTCGAACAAAACGCAGGCCCTGCGCTGTTACGCCAATTTCACGATGGGCGCAAAGCCCTTCATGAGTTTTTTGGTTTGACCGCTGCGCTCGAACTGGACCTCGATCATGTCGCCCGAAGCAGAGACGACCGTACCTGCGCCAAATGTCTTGTGGCTCACGCGATCTCCCGCCACGAACTCCGTCGAAGCTGCAGCGACGTCACGCGTACGCTCGACCGTAGCCGATGCGCTTGTTTTTTTGGGTCGCGAGGACATCGATTCATTCGCTGCGGGCTGGCGCCCCGCGTTGGGGCTAATCGACGTACGACGCTGGGTGCCGGGGGTCGAGCGCGTATACGAACCGAATACGCGACCTCCATACATATCAGAACCCTGGCCCGAACCAAAGGTACCGCGGCGATCGCCGCGCTTTTCCCAACCAGTGCCGGAGAATCCCGAAGAACCGATTCCGGAAAACTCGATGTCAGCATCGGGGATTTCGTTTACAAAGCGAGAGCGAGGGTTCGCCTGGGTGGAACCAAAGGTTCGGCGCGTTGCCGCATAAGTGAGGAACAACCGCTTGCGGGCACGTGTGATCGCAACGTACGCCAAACGACGTTCTTCTTCGATTTTCGCCGGATCGTCGGACCAATTTGCGCCGTGTGGGAAAATGCTCTCTTCCATGCCAGCCACAAAGACCGCTGGAAACTCCAGGCCCTTGGCAGAGTGAACGGTCATCATCGTGATGGCGTGCGACTCACCTGCAAGTGCGTCAAGATCGGAGCGCAGGGCAAGCCATTCGAGCAGGGCGGGAAGCGCCTTACAGGCAAGCGGTCCATACGTGCGCTCAATTTCTGCAGCCATAATCGCCGCAGCAGAAGATGGTAGGGCGGCGCCTTCAGTCATGAGGTTAGCTGAAGCAGACTCCCCAGATTGCGGCAAAGAGGGTTCCTCGGATGCACGAACAACACCGGCTTCACGCAATTCAGCCAGGCTTTCAAGCGTTCCCTCGATATCCTCGTGCGTCTCCTCAAATTCAGCGGCGACACCCAGGAATTCCTGGACGTTCTCCGCACGGCTTTCCGCCTCCATCGTTGCCTCGGAGCGGAACGTCTGGACCAATCCCGTCTTATCGACAATCGTCTCAACGACGTCTTTGAGCTCACCGTCCATACGACGACCCTCGCGAACAATGTTCACAAAATCAGCCAGGGCGTTGCGAACCTTCGCGGTAAACATGCCCGTCTCTGCCGTCGCGATTTCACATGCCTGGAAAAACGAGCAGCGATTCATAAGGGCAAGTTGATCGATTTTTGTAATCGAGGTCGAACCGATGCCGCGACGAGGCGTGTTGATAACGCGCTTGACGCTCATTTCGTCGGCAGGATTTACGATCATCTTGAGATATGCCATCACATCGCGAATCTCCGCACGATCGAAGAATCGTGTGCCGCCCACGATCTTGTAGGGAACGCCCGCGCGCAAGAACATATCTTCGAGAATACGCGACTGTGCATTGGTGCGATAGAACACCGCCATGTCGTCATAACTCATGCCGCCCAGGTGAAGCTTCTCAATCTCGGAGGCAATCCACCTGCCCTCATCGCGTTCATCGCTCGCCTGATATGCCTGAATCTTCTCGCCGTCGCCCGAGCTCGTGTACAGCTTCTTGTCCTTACGCTGCGAGTTATGGCGCACGACCGCATTTGCCGCAGCCAAAATGTGCCCGGTGGAACGATAGTTCTCCTCGAGCTTGACCACCTTTGCCTTGGGAAAATCCTCCTCAAAGTCGAGGATATTGGAGATGTCAGCACCGCGCCACGAATAGATGGATTGATCGTCGTCGCCCACCACCATGAGATTCTGGTATTTCGCCGCAAGCAAATTAGCAATCTCGTATTGAACGTGGTTCGTGTCCTGATATTCGTCCACCGAAATATAACGGAAGCGCTCCTGATATTTTTCGAGCACTTCTGGACGCTTGCGCAAGAGCTCAAGGGCACGCACAAGCAGGTCATCGAAGTCCATGGCATTGGCAGCTCGCAAACGACGCTCGAGTTCCAGATACACCTGTCCCGCCTTACGTGCCTGGTCGGTGTTCGCCTGTTCGATAAACTCCTCGGGCCCGATCATCGCGTTTTTCGCCGCCGAAATCTTCGAGCGAATCATGTTGATGGGGAATTGCTTTTGCTCAATGCCGAGCGAGGACATGATGTCGCGAACCATACGGCGCGAATCATCATCGTCATAGATGCTGAACTGGCTGGTGTATCCCAACAAATCTGCATCTTCGCGCAGCATGCGCACGCACATGGCGTGGAATGTACAAACCCACATGCCGCGCGTGCCCCCGTTGGGCAGTAAAGCGCCCAAACGCTCACGCATCTCTGCCGCTGCCTTATTGGTAAAAGTAATGGCAAGCACCTGCCACGGGCGAACGCCCAGGTCGGCGATCATATGCGCAATGCGATACGTCAAAACGCGCGTCTTGCCCGAACCCGCGCCGGCGAGTACCAGCAAAGGCCCTTCCGTTGTGAGCACCGCCTCGCGTTGGGCGGGATTGAGAGAATCGATATCAATCGAAGAGGTCTTAACCTGATCTACAGGCAGCGACGGAGCGTCGTACACATCGAGCGGCACGAGATCCGGCTCTGGAACGGGCTGAGGCGCCATCGGCTCGGCATTTTCCCCAAAAAGGTCCAAGGTGTCTTGCATAGGTCAATCTCCTGGTGCGTGCGCAACACCGCACGGTGCAACGTAATTCTTAGCCGCATTAGTATACCGACCCATCGAGACAAAACTGCAAAACACACTACGGGCACACCCCCTTGAACAAAACAACGACTTACTTGCATCCGCACGTCGAGGCGCGCTCAATTACAAAGCTCGCATGAGGATTAAACAAAACTCTCCACGGTTTTACCTCTTCATACGTAGAGAGAACCGCACCATCTCGATCGACAAACGCTATGTCTAAGGAATACCGCATTCCGCAGGTATGAACTGACTTGCACCTTGGCAAAACCATTACGGGCGGAATCCCCGTTTCATTGCATGGTGGCTCAATCATCATGCCAAGTAAACGACTCCAAAACCCATCCGCCCACAGCAACCTTCCGCTCCAGCCAAGACTCGATAATGCGCTCCTTACCGTTGAGCCCTTAACTCCCAACTTCCTTCCCATCCTTTTGCCACCCCATCTCTTTACCGCGCCATCGGACGCAGCCCCGCCATCGAACATGGGTCCCGAACTTCCCGTCTTTTGGCCCAAAACGCCCGAACAACCAGCCTAGACAACTACCCCCGATCGCCACGGGTCAACAACAACGTCTCGCACATGCGCCAACTCCAACGGCGCGCCCAAAGAAACGCCCGCAATCGACCAGTTGCTCGGCCAGGGCCGGTACCTCATCTCGCAACGATACGAACGCATCGCCCCCACCAATGACAAAAGGCCTTCCGTCTGTTCGCTTCCTTGTTCCACCGAAACCTCGACCTCCACGTCGTAATCTCCCATCGCTTCAGCAATCTCCCCCTGAATCGAGGCGGCGGTCACCCCCGTCCCTTCATCACCATCTCCTGACGGCGCGACACCATGCGCCAAAACGATATCTGGGGCAATTCGATCAAAGCGCGCAGTCGCGGAAGCAAAGACCATCAAGTTGTAAACGATGAGCGCCATCACGAGCAGAACCGGAGTCACAACAGCCATCTCAACCGTTGCCTGTGCACGCTCCTCGGCAATGACTCCACACGTGCGCGCACCGCTTCCCACGGCCATTACCCCTTCCCCCATGCACCCGTCACATCACGCAGCCGAACCGTGAGCGGAATTGAACCGCCTCCGGGCAAAGGAATCTCGACGAGCGTTATTTCAAGTGATTGGACATAGGAATCCACTCCATAACCAACTGCCTCAAGCAAAGCGGCAGGGTCGGATAAGCCTGTCGGTATCTTTCTCAACAGCTTCTGTGCATCGGCAAATCCGGCCATATCCGAATGCTCGAACACATTCGAGCTGTCCGTTAAAACTGGCTTCCGCAGTCTCAGGTCAACCTGCTCAAACCCAAGCCCGCGTACGACGCCCTGTAATCGACCCCTCATCCACTCGGCCAAAGGCCCCATCCCAAATGACTCAAGGCCCCCTGTCAGCTCATCAAAAATCTCGCTCAAACCATCGGCCATGTCCCCGTACGCAACTAGAAGCTTTCCCCATAGATCCATAACGCCGTCAATGAGCCCCGCCGCGCCGCCGCTTCCCACGCGCTCTTCCAAACCACTACAAAAACGTGAAAGCACATTGTTTTCTTCCGACGCCTGCTCAGGAGCGAGAACCGCTGCGGAAATAGCTCCACGACGCGGAACGTCCTTTCCCGCCGAGAACGCCGTTTTCAAACTCTCCGGGGGCTCAAGCTCATCTGCCGCGACAAGCGCGATGCATCCGTTTCTTCCCGGAGGAGCGATACGGGGGCGCTTGCCCGACAAGGCTTGAATCGCGTCTTCAAACACGTCGCCCGCCTGCTCGGCCTCTTCTTTTGCCTGCCGTTCAAGTTCGAGCTCGTAATTCCGCGCAGCCACATACTCATCAAGTGCCTGCGTAAACTCGCGCAAGTGATACTCAAACCCATTATCGATCGATGTCGAGGCGGCTGGGACCTTCCCCACATCGCCCACGCTAAAGTGGCACACTGGACACTCGCGCGCCATGCCCGCATCAATCGAAGACAGCGCCAACTTTGCCCCCGCGGAACCGCGAACTCCTGGACAACTCGAATCAAAATGAAGCGTAAGTCCTTCGGGTTCAAAGGTCGATGGCCATACAGTATCGGTGTAAAGCCGCGTCCCGCGTACCTCAGCGGTGTTTTTGGGAAGCAGCTCTACATTCGACACGACGATTCCATCACGCTCCGCAACATGGGCATTTTCGAACTGGTCAACCGCATATCCGTAAAATGCATGACGAGCAGCCGCGTCAGCACGAGCTTCAACACCCGACCCCTGAGAAGTATCGTGTTCTAAACGCCAACGGTAATAGGCGCGCGTCCGATCAAGAGCGACATTTGGATCCCATGTCAAGCTCGACGCGAAAACAGGATTGTCTTCCGCCGAAATACCCGAAAGCTTTCCCGCGCGTTCTTGCATGTCCATTCCCTTGCGGCCACAATCGGCAAGCCAAGCTGCTTCCTTTGCCCGAGCCGTTTCTTTGGATGCTTCGGCAAGGTCTTCCGCCGCAGCCTCAAGCTCGTCGCTTGCACCCTCCAGTTCGGAAACGTCAATCTGGTCCTCTTCAATTGCCGGGAACTCAGACGCAGAGGTTCGGGGCAGCGCGATCGCTGTGCCGCTATAGTCAATCCGCCCGGCATCCTGTGCATCACAGGCACGCGTCCCCTGAGCGGCAACTAAAAAAGGAATCGCCTGCTCGAGTTTTTGCAGCCCTTCTGAAGCGGAAGATACAAATTGGTTGCGCAGGCGTAGCATGCGAATGCCGGCATCCAAAGTTTTTCCGGCAAGGTCCTGTGCCCCGGGCACCAAAGTCCCCACAAGACCGACACCTGCCATGGCAAACCCCGCCAACCCCATACTCAGCGAACACGCATCCACCACTGTTGCCGCCGTATGGTACGAAGAAACAACATTTGCGCCCGCCAGCGCGGTTGCATCGGCGCTCACCTGAACATCAGCGGAACGACCCGCACTCCAAATCGCCAACGAAGCAGAAAAAACCAGTGTAAGGGCCATTAACATAGTGACGGCGGAAGCAATTGTCGTATACGCTCCATCCTCGATAAATAGACCGACGCCCCACTGCTCGCGGCCCTTCTCGCGGCACCCCTTCACGTGTCGCCCTTTTCCCTCTTTCGCCATGCAAGCCTCACACACCATGCGCCCTTGCCAACTAGCCCCATTGCGCAATCCACGACTCATAGCCTTCCTCCAGCCATGCGGGTCTCCCCTCATATGCAACTTCAGCTCGCATGCGAACATCGCCCTGGCCATTCGTCTCACCAAAAGCCCCCGCAAATGCACCCAATACAGGAAGTGGACGCACGAACCCCTCAATCGAAACGCTCACGGCGCCTCCCGTATCACTTGAACGCACCAACTCGATGTCCCAACTACGCCAACCTCCCGCATGGAAAATCGAGACATTCGGTATGGCAGTTAAACGTCGCAATGCAAAATCGCGATACGGCTCATCTTCATCGCCTTCCGCCGTCACCATCAATCGTGCGGTCTCGGCTGCGGTAGATTCCATTACCGCGCGCGTATACAACATGCATACCGGCTGTAACGCAAGCAGCATCAACAGCAAAAACGTCGGAAGCAAAAACGCTGCCTCTATAGTTGCCTGGGCATCGTTCTCGGTGAGGGCGTCAATACAGTGAGATGTCAATCGCTCCCGCCGCACCAAGTGCGTGCGATGCCGCCTCTTGTGCAATCTCGGCAAAAATACCCGACGTACCCGCTCGCCACACTGCCGCACAGCCCACAACAATCGAGAGCATCGCAATGACAACCACGGCGTATTCAACTGTTGCCTGTGCGCATTCCTCGCTTTGACCCACATGGCACGCCGCTCGCAACTCACGCAGCATCACCCCATATCCCCCTCGCCAATCAATCGTGCTATACGCACCTCACTTACCGCATCGTCGTCCGTAGATACCGCCACTACGTCAACCCATGCGCCCTCGCCCTGTAAAAGCGCCGCCCATACCCTCCCCTTCATGTCAACGTATCCCGCTGAAACCAGCTTCACGCCCCCCGCATCCCGATACGAATCAAGCACACGCTCGGCAGCAACAGGCAACGCATCGCGTTCAGTCCAAACAACCGCAACAACACCTTCCGCGCCGTCTTCAGAACGCGACAGCCGAGCCAAATCGTCCAAAAACGTGTCGAGAGAACTCTGCTCAACCTCTCCGCTCTCTGCTCCGGCAATGCTGTTCACGACATGTTGCATCCGTTCATTCGACTCATTCGATTCGCCGTGCAACGAGCTCTCAACGCGATCTTCTGCAGCGCCTTCCCCTCTCTCGCGCGAGGCGGGATCTCCTTCTCCATACATCGCAAACAGCAAAACTAGAACTACCGCAAAGCAAAGAAATGGGGCGATGCGCGTTTTCCAGCGCTGCCAAACACCCGCGCTCCTCATACTCACAGGCTGTTGATTCCCGAGGAAATCGCATCCCACAGCTCACTCACACGATCGCGAAACGCCACGATTGCCACAATTGCGATTACAACCAACACGCCGACGAGAATTGCGTACTCGGTCGTTCCCTGAGCCGACTCCTCACACCCAACGCTTAAAGCTGAACAAAAAACACCGGCACAGCGCCCTCGAATCTCTTCCATCACTTCATTCACGTAAACCATCAAATCTTGCATGTTTCCTCCTTACATCATGCCGCCGGCAGCAACCAGCGGCCCAACAATAGAAAGCAGCAGCGCGGGCAAAATCAACGTGCCCGTGGGAATCAGCAACTTGACGGGTGCCCGCTCAATCTGCCGCTCCACTTCCGCTCGATGTGCCGCCCTAATCTCTTTGCCCTGTGCTTCGAGCGTGTCGGCGAGTGGAGCTCCCAGCTCCAACGATTGGGACACCGCAACCGCAAATGGCTCAAGCGGCTTTACCCCCAGCTCCTGCGCCACATTGAGCAAGCTGCGCTCACGTGGCATCAAACCCGTCTGCCAAGACAAGCGTGCTTCTGCCATCGCCTCGGATAATCGGCATAGGCGTCCCTCGCAATACAGGCCCAAAGCCGCATCAAACGAAAGACCCGCTTTCAAACCCAATCGCACAATATCAATCATCTCCGACACATCTCCCAGTCTCACGCGCGAATCGTCGGCACGAAACAACCCCAAAGATTTCGTAGCTTTTTCAACAAGTTGGGACAGTGCTCGAACCAAAAGCTCCGCTTCTTGCCTGATCAACCGCGCCACTGAGCGCATGGACTTCAGCGCGTCCTCGCGATCCCATCCCAAGAGCAGCCAAATGCATCCAGCAGTCAAAACGCCCATCAACGCCAACTGAGACGCAAGCGCGACGGACACCTTTCGCACTTCCATAACATCAAAGAGGCCCTCAAGCACAGCGTCCATTAGAGCCTCACCTGCATAATGCGATGGATAATCACTCCCGCAACCACATTGAACGCGAGGGCGACGACGATTGAGGTCATGCCCGCAACCGTGGCAACACCTGCCCTAAAATCACCTGATAAGAGCGAGAGGAACGTAATCATCCCCACCGGCATACACGAAACAAGCCGTGCCGACATGCGAGCTTGCGAAGTTTTGACATCCAACTTACGAGACAATTCGACACGGTCACTTGCAAGTTGCGCCGCCTCGGCTAACAAGCCAGCCAATGGCGCACCCGTACGACGAGACACATTGAGCGCCAGCACCACGAGCTCCAGACCCGGAGCCTGCATGCGCTCAACCAATCCATTCAATGCCCCTGTCGCCGAAACCCCGCAGTCCATCTCCGAAGCCGCATGCAAAAACTCCGACCGAATCGGCTCTTCCGCGTGAACTCCCGCATACCGAATCGCCTGCGTCAGCGAGAGTCCCGAACCCAAAGAAATCGCCAACGTCCCAAACGCCTCGGGCAAAAGTCTCTCAATCCGATTTCGACGAGCACGCAGTCGTGGTGAAACGATCCCATGCTCTGAGGCGATCTTCTCTAGACGCAAAAACTCATTGAGTACCGCATCGCGTGCATGCACATACCTCTCTTGCAACGCACTTTTCCAGGTAGCGATTTCGCCCTCGGCAATCGCGACAAGTAGCAAATTCGCGCTCATCGCGCAAAGCGTCCCTACGCATCCGGACACGAGCGCCTCCATTGTTCAACCTCCTCCTCCCCAAGTGCACCAAGCCGTAGGGCCTCACTGATAAACGGCGGTTCCCGAACGAGCGACCACGTGGCGCTCGCCGCATCGAATGAAACGTATTCCTCCAAGTCAACACCGCCTCCAGCGCGTCGAGTAACCCCCGTATAAGAAGACACATATCGCGCACCGCCTGGCATGCGTACGGACATCACGATTCCGTCGAGAGCCATGGCAATCTGGTCCTCAATCAAATCGCTCGAAAGGTCAACGCCGTACCGAGCAAGAAGCGTCAGACGAACAATCGTCTCTTCGGCACTTCCTGCATGGAGCGTTGTGAGCGACCCGTCGTGTCCCGTGTTCATGGCGTCTATCATGTCAATCGCCTCGCGATTGCGAACCTCGCCCACCACGATGCGATCGGGGCGCATTCGCAGCGCGTTAACCACCAAATCGTGGATGCTCACCGCCCCTTCGCCCTCAATCGAAGCTTCTCGTGCCTCAAGACGAACCACATGTGGATGCTGCGTAAACTTGAGTTCGGCCGAATCCTCGATGGTCACGATGCGCTCACCAACAGGTATTTCGCATGAGAGCGCGTTCAGCAGCGTGGTCTTGCCCGAGCCAGTACCTCCCGCAACTGCCAAATCTTGTCTGAGCCGAACCGCAAACGAGAGCAATGTCGCATACCACGGTGGCAATGACCCCAAGCGGACCAAATGGTCCAACGAGCTGATGCGATCGGAAAACTTGCGAATAGTCAGCGTCGGGCCATCGAGGGCAATGGGAGGAATCACCGCATTGACGCGATATCCGCTTGGTAAACGGGCGTTGACCATAGGGCTGCGCTCGTCCACACGTCTTCCCAAGGGGGAAATGATTCGATCAATCGCAATGCGTATCTGCTCATCGGTATCGAACAAACTCCCGAGTCCTTCGAGCACACCCTCTCGTTCCACAAACGTCGAATCTTTGCCGTTAACCATGATTTCCGTCACGCTGTCATCTTCCAAAAGAGGTTGCAGCGGTCCCAGCCCTGCAATGTCGTTCAACACCACCTCAAAAACACGCCGTCGCTCCTCCGCCGAAAGATGCGCCTGCACATCGGTGTTCAGAGCCGCTTCTAATGCGGGGAGCAATTCCTCTCGAGCGTGTGGAGCGTCATATGCCGAGGTAATGCGCGCAATTTCTGCAAATCCCACTCGCTCGAAAAGCGAATGCTTGGCTTGATCACATACCTGGGCAATCCTCCGTTCGTTGACAGGCCCACCGAAATCTGAAAACCCTTCCGTCTCCCTCTGTTCAACCTGAGCCTCCGCAATGCGATCATGCAAGCTCATAGGGCATCACTCGCCCTGCGTTTCCACGGCAAGCGCAACCGCAAACGATTATCTCCACCAGCGCGCTTATGCTCTTCCTCAAGAAGCCATTGTGCGTTGGGGCAACCCAACTCCTGCAGCAGCGAAGCGGTGAGGAGACGGACGTCTTTTGCAAACGCGCTCGGGCCCTCCATCAAACTGTTCACCTTGCCAAATGCGAGCATGTTTTGCACTTCATCCCCACCGTCTGCAATGCGAACACGCGAGTGCAATGCCGTCGCCATTTCAAACGAAAGCGCGCGCTCCTCATTGCAATCATGTGCTCCAAAACGATTGACCACACACGTCATGCGCGTATGCGAAACCCCCAATCGAGTCGCCAAAGAAACCGCGCGTTTGCCAGAAGATGCCAAAGAGGTCCCTGGCCCACCCAAAACCAAGCATCGATCGCACTTTGCAACTGCCATCGCAACCGCATCACCCCACTGTCCCGAAGTGTCGACGAAGATCACGTCGGCAACCTCCCGCAATACGTCGACCAGCCGTTCAATTGAATCCGCACAACACTCCGCCTGTTCAGGGCGCTCGCATGGTCCCCACAACGTCAATCCAGGCCCGATGCGCATGGCAGCATCCTCAATGTCGCGCTCTGCCAAGCCCCGTTCGTCGGCATGTAGGCCCACGCCCTCAATACCGCGAAATCCCGCTGCTCCCATCAGCTCCCAGGCATTACCGAACATCAAATCAAGGTCGAGAACCGCGGCACGAAGTCCGGCATGGGCCGCATACGCCGCCATGGCAGTCACCAACGTCGTTTTGCCCACTCCTCCCCTGCCCGAAATGACCGTAATCATCGGCGCGCCTGAATGCTCTCCAGGTGCTTCTTGGGCCAGACTCCCCGTTTGATCGGCAGCCCTCTCAGAGTCGAGCCAACGTTGCCATCCTTCCGAACAAGCGCCCCCATCCTCGTTCACATCAGTTGTTTTCTCATGCATCCGCGGGCATGACTCCCGCTCTTCGCCCATACACTCATCCCAAGGTGGCACTTCCTCCCAAGGAATATCTGCTTCCTCCCAAAAGTCCTCGCAGGTGGAAGGGCTGTAATGCGTTCCTTCGCTTTGAACGCCTAAAACGCATTCCTCTTCGACTATGCTTGCCCCCGCACGTTTATCTCCTGAGGTATCAGCCTCTCCCACCGCTATGACTTCTGTTGCTCCCGCGTCAAAACAACGTGCCACAACGCCCGCATCGAGCTTGGACACGCATGCCAGTAGTTCCACAACGCCATCCAAACTCGAAAGCGCCCTCAACATACGGTCCGTGCGCAAAGAGTCATCCACTCCTGCATGTACGCCCACTGCCGCAAACAAACGTTCATCCGAAAAGCCAGCAAGCAGAGCTGCGACACGATCTTCGTCGTGCAGTCGAATAATGCGTTGCGCACCATATCGCTCCCTGACCTCCTGGCGTATCCGACGGTACGCCGCATCCTCACACCAAATCAGCCAAATATCGCCCATCGTCTATGCCCCTCGTCCCTCATCACTCGTCACATGTGCAGAACAATCCTTCACGACACGTCCGACTCGCTCTCGTCAGGCGACGCACCCAAATCGGCATCGCTAGCTCCCGGGAAACTCGAACCCACCTGCCCATCCTCAGATTCATTGGCATCTTGACCGACGACATCCCCCTCGACACCCTCCTCGGTGTCCCCTTCATCTCTCGTTTCGCTTTCAACATTTGGGATAACGAGCCACACCATTCCCTGAGACGCCGCGGTAAGGAGCTCCTTTACCGCCCCTTGATCGACCGCAAGTACTACCCAACTCACGTCGCCTCCTCCGGTTGCCAATGCGCTCGTATTGAGAACCTCGGCCTGGGTCAACCTGTCGGCAAGCGCGTCACGCGAGAGGTAAATATCCACGATCTCCCCGCGCTCGAGCACACCGCCAACCGCATGCTCGGCATCGCTCGCAACGCTCACCGCCACCTTTCCGTGCGGTATTTCCAAAGCGCTTTCGCGCCGTTCAAAATAAACCGAGCTGAGAGGCGCTCCCGCTGGTATTCGCGAGGTCGAGATCTTTCCAACGGCATCTTTGAGCGACGTCACCGCGTCAACCGGCAGCATGCTCGACACCCACTCCACTACCTCTACGTTTCCCTCGTCGATCTTCTCTCCCGGATCGATGTCGCGCGTCGCAACGCATACCGACGTCAAGTCTCCCCCGTAGCGCGCGAGCACCTCCTGCTCAACTCGGGCAGCTTCTGCCCGTACGTCCCCGATCGCCATCAGGGCTATCGCCGCGGCAGCAAAGCCAGCAAGTGCGCTCAGTGCCAATCGTTTCCTTCGCTTCACGGCCCCTCCCTTGATCGCAAACCGGTGCGCACTTCAATTGTGCTGGCGCGCGGGAATGCCAAGGGAATGAAAACAAGAAAGTGGACCATGACCTGGTCAACTCCCCAACACCGGCTGGAAACGGGTTTTAGATAGAAGGGGGATTGAAGTCCGAACGCCCCGGATTCAGATAAGAAAAAAACCGCCCTCCGGTGGAGAACGGTTTTCAAAACAAGCTATGTAGCAGCGATTATGGCAAATGGATGTCTGGATCAAGGCTCTGGGCGCTCACGCGCATCTCGCGGGCAAGGGCAAGAAATGCCTCCACGCGCACCTGCTCGATTTCGCCTTCTTCAACGCCTTCGAGCACGGCACAACCCGGCTCGTGTGTATGCGTGCAGTCGTTAAAGCGGCACGCATGCGATGCCTCGACGATTTCGGGGAATGCACGCGCAAGTCCACGCTCATGCCCCACCAAAGGCAGTGAGCGCAAGCCGGGGCAATCGGCAATCACACCGCAAGGACCGGGCAGCGCGACCATAATGCGCGCCACCGTGGTATGACGGCCCGCGTCATCACGTTCACGCACATCATTCGTCTCAAGCGCTTCAACGCCCAACAAGGTATTGAGCAGCGTGGATTTCCCCGCTCCGGACTCGCCCAAAATCATGGCGCATATACCGCGCGGAACGCAGGCGCGCACCTCATCCATACCGCGGCCCTCACGCGACGACGTGGCAATCACGCGAACGCCCGGACCAACGAGTCGTTGCAGGTCGTCGATGACCTCGGCAACCTCGCTTTCGGGGCAGCGGTCGGCCTTCGTGAGCATCACCACGGGCTCAGCGCCACAATCGCGCGCAAGCACCAACGAGCGCGCCACACGGTCACGCATAATCGGCAGTGCGGCATGATCGGCACCCAGCGGCTGGACGATAAAAATCACGTCCACGTTAGCCGCCAAAACCTGGCGCTCACCGCGGTTTTTGCCCCGCCAACGCTCAAATGAGCTGCGGCGCGGCAGAACGCGCAAGATCACACCCATATCGTGCGTTGACGGCACGCGCACAACAACGAAGTCCCCCACGCATGGAAGCATCTGCTCATCAACCGCCGCGCGTGCAGAGGCAGCATCCTCCGCGTCACGGGCCGCAACAACGCCCTTGCCCTTACGCGATCCCTTGCGCTTCAAAGCGGAGTCGGCACCGCGAGCGGCAGCACCGCCACGCTTCTTGCGTTTGCCCTTGGCAAAATCGACCGCATGCTCAGCACGAAAACACAGCCCCGAAGCAGTGGCAACCAGCGGAAAACCGCGGTCGAGGCGCACCACGCAACCCAGCTCGATATCCTCAGCGGGAACATCGCCCGCAGCGATAAGCTCGGCACGCGCCGCTTCAAACGCAGAGACCTGCGCGCACGTAGCACGCAGGTCTCCAAAGCTCGGAATGTAATCTGAGACGTCAGCCACGAGATCCCTTACGCTTGGTTCTTCTCAACGCTGCGCATGATGGCCTTGTAGATCTCAACCAGCGGAATGATCATGAAGCCGAGCACGAGGGCCGTAATCATGCCCTTGGGCTCGAGCGCCTCGACGCCGAAGAAAATCTCGGCCAGCGGATCGAACTCGACCACAATGAGTGTCAAGATAAGAGCCAGCACGGCGGCGGCCCACAGCCACTTGTTCTGCTTCTTCATGTGGAAGATGGAGGCACGGCGGCTGCGCATGTTGAAGCAGTGGAAGATCTCGACCATGTTGAGCGTGATAAACGCCATCATGACGCCCTCTTCGTCGGCAAGCGAGGAACCGAGTGCCGTGAGGTCGATCGTACCCAGGTCGAAGTACACACCGCACATGAAGCTCGCAAGCACCAGCACGGTGATGATGATGCCCTGGATCACGGTGTCGAGACCCATGTTGTCGGCAAACACGCCATCAGTGGCGTTGCGCGGTTTGCGCTTCATCACGTCGCCCTCGGCTTCTTCCATGCCGAGCGCCAGCGCGGGGAAACAGTCGGTCACAAGGTTGACCCACAGCAGCTGGATAGGCTGGAACAGAGTAAAGCCCATGAGCGTGGCCGCAAACACCGAGAACACCTCGGCAAGGTTTGCGGACAGCAGGAACTGGATGACCTTGCGGATGTTGTCGTAGATGCGACGGCCCTCTTCGCACGCGTGAATGATGGTGGCGAAGTTGTCGTCGGCAAGCACCATGTCCGCCACACCCTTGGTGACGTCGGTGCCGGTGATACCCATGCCGATGCCGATGTTGGCATGCTTGATGGACGGAGCGTCGTTCACGCCGTCGCCAGTCATAGCGACAATCTTGTCCTTGGACTTCCACGCCTCGACGATACGCGTCTTGTGCTCAGGCTGAACGCGCGCATACACGCCGAAGTTCTCAATCTGCGCGTCGAGCTCCTCATCGGAGAGTTTGTCGATCTCAGCGCCGGTGATGGCCTGGCTGCGATCCTCAATGATGCCGAGGTTTTTGGCAATAGCCACAGCGGTGTCGATGTGGTCGCCCGTAATCATGATGGTGCGGATGCCGGCGCCGTGGGCCTCGACGATTGCGGGAGCAACCTCAGGACGCTCGGGGTCAATCATGCCGGAAAGGCCGCAGAACACGAGGTCATGCTCGAGGGACTCAGGAGCAAAATCTCCCGGGAGCTCGGCATGGTCGCGGCAAGCAAGCGCGAGCACGCGCAGGGCCTGGTCGGCCATGGCCTTGTTCGCGGCAACCAGCTGCTCGCGGCGCTCGGCGGTCAGCTCTACGACCGCGCCGTTCTCGTAAATCTTGGTGCAAAGTCCCAAAACGACGTCGGGAGCACCCTTGGTGTACTGCACAAGCGTACCGTCGGCAGCCTTGACCACGACGGACATCATCTTGCGGCCGGAATCGAACGGTGCCTCGCCCACGCGTGTGTACTCGGCGTCAAGAGTCTTCATACCGGCCTGCGCAGCGTCGTTTACCAACGCGCACTCGGTGGGCTCGCCGATGGCCTCGCCAGCCGCCTCATCCCATTTGGCATCGGAGCACAGCGCCATGCCGGCGAGGAGCTTGTCCTCGGGAGCAGCGAGCTCGTGCTTGACGACCGTCATCTTGTTCTGGGTAAGGGTACCCGTCTTGTCGGAGCAAATGACCTGCGTGCAGCCAAGCGTCTCGACGGCGGACAGGTTGCGGATGATCGCCTGGCGCTTGGCCATCTTGGTCACGCCGATGGAAAGAACGATGGTCACCACGGCGACCAGGCCCTCGGGAATGGCGGCAACGGCCAGGGACACGGCGACCATGAAGGTGTCGAGCAGCATCTGCGGCTCAGCGGCAACGTTGCCGATGCCCGCGCGCAGGATGTCAACGCCGAAGATAACCAGGCAGATCACGATAACCATGACGGTCAGGATCTTGGAGAGCTCGGCGAGCTTCATCTGAAGCGGCGTGAGCTCTTCCTTGGCGTCGTTGAGAGCGCCGGCGATCTTGCCCATCTCGGTGTTCATGCCCGTGCCGCAAACCACGGCGCGGCCGCGGCCGTACACCACAGTGGAGCCCATGTAGCACATGTTCTTGCGGTCGCCCAGCGGCACGTCATCTGCGCCGTCGGCCAGTACGATTGCATTGGCATGCTTCTCAACCGGCACGGACTCGCCAGTGAGGGCGGCCTCTTCAATCTTCATGGAAGCGCTCTCGAGCACGCGGCAGTCCGCAGGAACGGAGTCGCCGGCCTCAAGCAGGACCACGTCGCCGGGCACCAGCTCGGAGCTGGCAAGATGCTCGAGTTTGCCGCCGCGCATGACCTTGGACTGTGCGGCGCTCATTTCCTGGAGCGCCTCGAGGGCCTCCTCGGATTTGGCTTCCTGAATCACGCCGAGCGCGGAGTTGATAATAACGACCGTCATGATGATGACGACGTCAGCCCACTCGGACTCTCCCTGGATCATGCCAGTCACAGCAGAGATGACTGCCGCAACGAGCAACATGATGACCATGGGGTCCGCCATCTGCTGGAAGAAGCGGATCCACAACGGCGTCTTCTTCTCCTCATCAAGCTTGTTGGGGCCGAAGCTCGCCAGACGCTTTTGCGCCTCGGCAACAGTCAGGCCCTCTTCAGCGCTCGTGGACTGGTCCTCGAGCACCTCCTCAGCCGAAGCTAAGTACTCTTTTTCCACTTGGCACTACCTCCTGGGTTAGGCTACCCCGCAGATTGATGCCCGATAATAATTCCCCAGGAGACAGGGCAAGGGCTCATCAAGACTGCCATGCAGGGCAGCGTTGAACAACAAGTATCTATGGTACCCCATACGGGCCGTTCGTTTAACTAGATACTCTTGAGTTGTCGTTGCTTCCAAGCGGAAATCCACAGGTTGTCACAGATGCGGGCGAACTTGTGGACCCATCCACAGCAGCATTGTCCCGCGATCTTAAAAAAATCGCGGCGGCCCGTGCAGCCGCCGCAACTCAATCCTGCTGTGTCGTTGTAAGTTAAACCGTGTTTCGCTGCTAGACCTCATCCCAGAACTGATCGCCCACGACCTTGAAGCAGATCTTCTTGACCGGACCGGCTTCCTCACCAGGAGCAACAAGCGTGGGCATATGCGGCTCGCCGATTGTGAAGATCACAAAGCGTCCGCGACCGAGCACGCCATCAATAGCATCGGCCATGTCTGCCGACTCGAGCAAGAAGTCATCTTCTTCCTGCTCGTCCCATGCAAGCTTGCCAGGAATCGTCTTGAACGCCTCCGTGCCTTCAAGGTCGATCTGCACGTCCATATACTTTTTATGCGCCTCGAACTGCGCATCCTCAGGCTGACGCGTGTGCGCCTCCATGACGTTGGCAAAGACACGAGCGCCATCGATTTCATTTGACCCAACGGGCAGCTCCGCGGAATCGTGCTCCGCAAGCCAATCGATAAGCGCGTCGAGCCCTTTGTAGAGTCCGCGATAGCGTTCAATTACGTTTAGTCCGTCGCAAATCATGGAATCATCCCCTTCGGTTGAAGCGCTACAACATACACGCTTCTCAAAACGATTATACATACCGCCGTAGGGGAAATTCCATCGTACCCGTCAGGTGTGGATTAATCTCAGCGAGTGGTCAGAGCACGTGTTTCTATCAGTACCCCTTTCAATTAATTGCATCGCTATACAAAACGCAAGCAATAAATCAAGCCAAATGAAACGTTTCATCGGTATAAAGTCAAAAAATATCGGCAAACGGGGTTGCATTTCGCTACAATATGGAGAAAGAAAGGCGCTCAGCAACGATCAGATGGAGGTCTGAATGAAGCACGAACAGAAGCGCACGAAAATTGTATGCACCATGGGCCCTGCCTGTGACGACGAAGAAACAATCTGCGAAATGATTAAAGCGGGCATGAATATCGCTCGCTTTAATTTTTCCCACGGCTCGTACGAGGAGCACACCGAGCGTATTACGCGCGTCCGTCGTTGTGCAGAGAAGGTCGGAAGGCCCATTGGCATCCTGCTCGACACCAAGGGTCCTGAGGTGCGCACGGGTCTGCTCGAGAACCACGAAAAGGTCGAGGTCCACGCTGGTGACAAGATCATCGTAACCGCTCAGACCACGTCCGAGGACTGGCTGGGCAACGCCTCCCACATCTCGCTCGACTATGAAAAGCTCCCGCACGAGGCTGCCGCGGGCTCCGTCATCTTGATCGACGACGGCCTTGTTGGCCTTGAGGTCGAATCCGTTGATGGCAAGGACATGCATTGCACGGTTATGAACAGCGGCTTTATCGGCGAGCGCAAGGGCGTCAACATCCCGAACGTCGACATTTCACTGCCCGCCGTCACCGAGCGCGACCGCGCCGACATCCTCTTTGGCCTTACTCAGGGCATTGACTACATCGCCGCGTCCTTCATCCGCAACGGCAAGGCCGTCGAGGAAATCCGCGAACTCTGCCGCAACAACGGCGCCGAGCACGTCACGATTTTCCCCAAGATCGAGTGCGCGCTCGGCGTCGAGAAGTTCGATGAGATCCTCGAGGCGTCTGACGGCATCATGGTCGCCCGCGGTGACCTGGGCATTGAGGTTGCGCCTGAGCTCGTACCGCATATTCAGAAGGAAATCATCGCCAAGTGCAATGCGGCGTACAAGCCCGTCATCACCGCGACGCAGATGCTCGACTCCATGCAGCACAACCCGCGCCCCACGCGCGCCGAGGTCACCGACGTCGCGAACGCCATCCTCGACGGCACCGATGCGGTCATGCTCTCCGGAGAATCCGCGGCCGGCATGTACCCGGTCGAGGCTGTCAAGATGCAGGCGTCCATCGCCATCGAAACTGAGAAGCACATGGCAGATCACGCCGACCTCAAGATGCCCGCAGGCGCACATGGCACGCGCATCGTCAACAACGTTGTGGGTATGTCCGCCGTTCAGATGGCAACCGCCGTTGGCGCCAAGTGCATCACCGTGCCCACCACCACGGGCCGCACCGCGCGTCTGATTTCGCACTTCCGTCCGAATATGCCCATCTGCGCGTTCTCCCGCCATCAGTGGGCAGTCCAGCAGATGCTTATGTACTGGGGCGTTATCCCCCGTCAGGCCGAGATCACGCAGGGCACCGTCAACGGCACGATTGTGAAGGCTGTCGAAACCGCTAAGGAGCTCGGTTTCGTCAAAAAGGGCGACCTGACTGTTGCCACCGCTGGCGATCCCCGCATGAGTGTCCAGCTCGAGGGCAAGATTTCCTCGACGAACGTTGCCTACGTCGCACAGGTGCGCTAGGCACGCTCACTCATACATAGACGTATTCAAGCGTCCGCTGACGAACAATAGTTTCGTTGGCGGACGTTTTGTTTAACGAGTTTTTGAACACTGAACACTTCTGCTGAGACCCTATTGTGCAAATTCGCGCTTTTTGCGCGCAAGACATCTGTGTCAAACATCTATTGTGTAAATATCGATTTTTTGCAAAATTAACCCCTTAAATCAGATAGCTATTGTTCAAAATCGGCTTTTTTGTTCATTTAGGATTCCATTTCACGCCGTTTGCGAACATAATGAAGAAACCATTCGTAGTATCGAGCGAGAGGAGCACGCATGGCATATCCCACTCTTCAAAAGCTGTTCTATCGTGACGTCAGCTCTGATAGATTTTCCGCTCATGATTCGCTCCTTAAAGAACGTCTCACGCAGGAATCTACGTTTCGCACGGGTATTTTTCTCGATGATCACGAACTGTTCCTCGCCGTGCCTCGAGAACTTTCCCTCCTCAACGAGCAGGTTCTTCGCCGCGAAAGAAAGGTATCCGCCCTCTGGCGGCACTTGCCCACCATTGCGCTCGGAGCGTTCATACGTTCGCTCATTCTTGACGAAGTGGTTTACAGCAACGAGATGGAGGGCGTCCACAGCACACGCCGCCAAATCGAAGCCGCGCTCAACCGCGTTGTCTCTTCAGCCGACAAAACATCCAAGTTAAAGCACACGCCCTTCTATGAAATGGCAAATCTGTACCTCAACTTGACAAAAGCACCTTCGATGCCGCGTGAGCTCCAGGATATTCGAACTATCTACGACGCCGTAGTTGCAGATGGAATCGATGATGTCGATGTCCCTAAGGATTCTTTGTTCCGTACGGGCCCAGTCATCATCGAAGACCAACGCGGAAAAATCGTCCATACTGCTGTGCCGGGGAATCAGGTTGAGGACATACTCAGCAAATGGCTCACCCTTGCATCGAGCGAAGAGATTCCTGAACTCTATAGCGCCGCTCTCTGTCACTTCCTCTTCGAATACATCCACCCCTTTTATGACGGAAACGGACGTACCGGACGCTATCTGCTCGCCCTTCAGCTAACAGCTCCCCTTTCAGATGCAACGGTTCTCTCGTTGTCACGCATAATTGCAGAAAATAAAAATGCATACTACAAGGCCTTCAGCATTACCGAAGAAGAGTTGAACGGCGGCGAGGGAACGCATTTCGTCATTACGATGCTTGAGTTGATTGCACAGGCTCAGGAAGAGCTCATTGCCGACCTAGAAACCAAACGCTCTGCTCTTGACACCCTCAACGCAAGACTTAATGAACTGGAAGCCAAGTTTGGAAAACGTTCGATCGACGCCCTCTTTTTTGCAGGGCAAATGCAGCTATTTGATATATTTGGCGAAACCAAGCCCATGGAACTTGCATCGTATTTGAATGTGTCAGAAGCAACAGCCCGCAGATTGCTGAAATACCTTGCTGACGAAAAGGGGCTGTTGGAACGCACGAACATGCGGCCCGTCTCTTATCGCCTCAGCAAAACCGGATGCGGGATGCTGGGCCTATAGCTTTAAGCACTGAATCTGTGTGAAACACCTGCCCCTTCAAAAGGCAGGTGCTCTTGTTATGCCAGACGTTCTCCCAGCAGACGATCGGCGGTGGCATTGACCTCGTTGAACGTCCGGTCAAAGAACTCGGCGTCGAGCAACTGATATTCCGGCTCAATCCTCAAGAAGTTCGTGCGCACGGTTTCGTGTGCAACCGCCTCGGTTCGATACACGGAGCGCTCGTCGATGGGATACTGCGGAAATACCGCCGCCGCTGCAATGAGCTGCGGCGTCGCGCGTGGGACCAAATCAATCGAAAGCGATTTTCCAAAAAGGTCAAAATCCGCCTGCTTTTTCACCCTGAATCCGCTGGAGGGCTTCTCGCCGCGAGCAACGAGCACATCGCTCACGCGCTGATTCCAAATGCAATCCGCAAGCAGGTGGACCCATGTCCCCAATAACATGTCGAAAAGAGATTCCGCCAGCTCATCGGGCAAAAACGGCTCGTTCAGCTCATCAAAAACAGCACGCTGTATAGAAGCCACATCTTGAAGATCGACTTCAAATTCAAACGATGCCGCGTGTGAGGGCGAAACATGTGCAACTTCGGCGACGATAGAAAGCGGCTCCCAATACGGACGATTGACACGCGGAGCATTTCGCATGGATAAGCTGGCACTAGCACCATTCGCGGAGGCAACGTAGCGCTCCCAAAACTCATCGTACCGAGGCTTAGGGATGTGTTCGGGATTGGCGAAATGCGTGATGCGATACGGGATGGGACACTCAATGCTCGGCACCATGTAGCCCACGTAAATGTCGGGGATGAGGTTGCCGAACAGGAAGGCGTTGCGGTCGTGCACGATGCGCGAAACCGCCCCGTCCGCCGCGAGCAGGCGTTCCGCATGTGCGGTATGTATATTCCAACTCGGCATCGAGTCGACCTCCATCGACAAATACTCGTGCGCCAAAATGATTTGCTCGGGAACACAAGGGCAGCGAGCCCCTGCGCAACAGACGGCGTGTGTCCCTCTCACGGCGGAGACAACGCGTCCGCTAAGAGGCTGCGCGCCCCCGCGCAAAACACTCGCGCGTGAAAACGCGCGGCCGCAGCAAATCACGACCGCGCGTCCAAATAAACTAGCTGCGAATTTCGCCGCCCGTTGCCTTGCAGACCTTCACGATCAGCTTGGCATGGGCCTTCTCGACTTCCTCGCTGGTGAGCGTGTGATCCTCAGCGCGATACGTCAGCGCAAACGCCATGGACTTCTTGCCCAAGCCCACGCGCACCGGGTCGCGATACACGTCGAACAGGCGCACGCCGCACAGCAGCTTGCCGCCCGCGCTCGTAATCCTGCGCTCCAAATCCTCGCAGGTCACAGCCTCGTCAACCACGATGGCAAGGTCGTGTTCAACGCTCGGGAACTGGGAGAGCTCGCGGTAGGCAGCCTGCTCGCCGGCGCTCTTGAGCAGCGCCTCGAGGTTAAGCTCAAACGCAACCACCGGGATGTCGATGTCATAGGCCTCGCGCGCATCGGGATGGATCTCGCCCACCCAACCGAGCACGGTGCCGCCGCTCATGACCTCGGCGCAACGTCCGGGCTGCAGGAACGCATAATTCTCACCTTCGGCAACACGGAAACGAACCTTCGGGATGCGCAGCTGGTCGAGCAGCTCCTCCACAATGCCCTTGCCATCGAAGAAGCGCAACGGCGTCGGCTTCCTGTTCCACGAGACATCGCCCATGGCACCCGAAAGCACGCCCGCCACAGCCTCGCGCTCCTTGGGCGCACTGGCGTTCTCGCGGCCGAAGAACAGCGTGCCGATCTCGTAAAGCTGCACGTTGGCGGTGCCGTGCGCGTTGTTGTACGCAACGGACTGCAGCAGGCCCGGAATGAGCGAGCGGCGCATCTCGGTCTGCTCGGCAACCAACGGGTTCATGAGCACCACAGGGCAACCGCGGCCCTCGGCGGTCATGTTGATCTTCTCAAGGTCGCCCGGTGCGGCAAACGAGAAGTTCATCGTCTCGTTCATGCCGCACGCGCGCAGAATCTGGCCGACCTTACGGGTCAGGCGCTGATCGCGCGTCAAGCCGCCGATGTGATTCTTGGCTGCGGGAATCGTGGCCTCAACGCGACCCATGCCCCACAGGCGAAGAGTCTCCTCGATGAGGTCGATCTCACGCGGAAGGTCGGGGCGGAAAGTCGGCGGCGTCACCGTGAAGGTCATGGCCTCACCCTCGCCGTGTGACACGACGGTGCAGCCCAGGCGCGTGAGCGCGGTCTCGATGAACGCAGCCTCGATGGGGGCACCGCACATCTGATGCACGCGGGAAAGGCGCAGCTCAATGGGTTCAATCGTGTGCGGCGCGGGATACACGTCCACATAACCCGGAGCGACCTCGCCCTCTGCAAGCTCTTCGATGAGCGCGCAGGTGAGGTTTGCCACGTTCACGCAACCCGTCTCGTCAACCTGACGCTCGAAGCGAATGGAGGCATCGGAAATGAGTGCGAGGTCGCGGCTCGTGTGAGAAGTGCGACCCGCGTTGAAGCACGCGCTCTCAACCAGCACGTCGACGGTATCGTCTTCAATCTCGGAATCCATGCCGCCCATAACGCCGGCAAGCGCAACGGGGCGCTCACCGTCGGTGATCAGCGCCATGCCCTCGGCAAGCGTGCGCTCGACATCGTCGAGCGTGCGGAACGTCTCGCCCTCGTGCGCCGCGCGAACCACCACGGAACGACGACCATCGCGCTCGGCGAACGTGGAAAGGTCGAACGCGTGCAGCGGCTGGCCGGTGAGCATCATCACGTAGTTGGTGATGTCCACGATGTTGTTGTGCGGACGGACACCGCAGGCGTTCAGACGCTGGACCAGCCACTCGGGCGAGGGGCCGACCTTGACGTTGCGAACGATGCGCGCAACGTAGCGGTCGCACAGCTCGGCGTCGGCGATCTCGACGCTCACCTCGTCGGCCGTAGGACGTCCCACCTCCGCCTTGATCTGCGGCAGCTCGACGTAGTAATCGCGGTCGTAAATCGCACCGACCTCACGCGCGATACCAATCATGGACAGGCAGTCCGGACGGTTGGGCGTAATCTCGCAGTCGAGCACCGTGTCGGAGGTTCCCAGATACTGGGCGATCGGCATGCCCACCGGAGCGTCGGCGGGCAGAATCATGATGCCCGAATGATCGGACGAAAGCCCCAGCTCACGAGCGGAGCAATTCATACCCATCGACACCACACCGCGAAGCTTGCCCTTCTTGATGTGAATGTCGCCCGGCAGCTCGGCGCCAACCAAAGCGGTCACGATGTGATCGCCTGCCTCGAAGTTCTGTGCACCGCACACAACCTGCAGCGGCGCGGGATTGCCGTCGGCGTCTACGTTGTGCTCGCCCACGTCGACCATGCACACCCACATGTGATCCGAGTCAGGGTGCGGCTCCTTACTGAGCACCTGCGCCGTCACGATGTTGTCAAATGCCTCGCCCACCGTGTCGATCGCCTCAACCTCGGTGCCCGTGCGAATGAATTCGGTGGCGAGCTCCGTCGGGTCCTCCGGAACGTCCACCATGGTCTTCAACCAGTCGTATGAAACCTTCATATCAAACCTCTTTTAGAGAAGGGCGAACTACAAAAACTTCGGGTTGTTCGAGTGCGGAAGATTGGCGTGAAAGAGGAACGCAGCGTACCAAGGTACGTAAGCGACGATTGAGCGCCAAGGTTCCGTACTCGGGCAAGCCGAAACCTAGAACTGCTCAAGGAATCGCATATCCCCTGTGACCAGCGTACGCAGGTCGGGCAGGTCGTAGCGAAGCGCCGCGATGCGCTCCACGCCCGCGCCGAATGCGAAGCCGGAGTACTCGTTGGGATCGATTCCGCAGTTGATGAGCACGTTGGGGTCGACCATGCCGCAGCCCAGAATCTCAATCCAGCCGGAATGCTTGCAGAACGGGCAGCCCTTGCCGCCGCACACGCCGCAGCTCACGTCGACCTCACATGAAGGCTCGGTGAAGGGGAAGAAGTGCGGACGATAACGCGTGGCGCGGTCCTCGCCGAACATGCACTTGACGAAGTAGTCGAGCGTGCCCTTGAGGTCGCCGAACGTGATGCCGCGGTCAACGACCAAGCCCTCGACCTGATGGAACTGCGGCAGATGGCAAGCGTCGGCGGTGTCGGGGCGGTACACGCGGCCCGGGGCGATCATGTAGATGGGCGGCTCCTGCGCCTCCATGGTGTGCACCTGCACGCCGGAGGTCTGGGTGCGCAGCAGCACGTCAGACTCGCCGTGAGCGTGCTGCTCGGGGTGAGCGGCCGTACCGGGGGCATTGTCCTGCACGTAGAAGGTGTCGCGCGCGGAGCGGCTCGGGTGGTCGAGCGGGGCATTCAGCGCGGTGAAGTTATACCAACTGCTCTCGACCTGCGGGCCAGACTCGACCGTGTAGCCGATGCCGCAGAACACGTCCTCAATCTCCTCGATGATCTGGTTGATGAGGTGCGCATGACCGATCTTGGGACGAGCGCCGGGCAGCGTGATGTCCACCGCCTCGATAGCCATGAGCTCGCGAATCGCCGCGCGCCTAAGCTCCGATTTGCGCCTCTCGAGCATCATCTCCGCCATGCGGCGCATCTCGTTGGCGCGCTTACCCAAAATGGGGCGCTCCTCGGGGTCGAGCTGACCCATCATGCGCATCAGGCCCGTGATCTCGCCCTTGCGGCCCATGAGCGCAACGCGAGCCATCTCGAGTTTCTCGGGTGTCTCCGCTGCCTCAATCATCTCCCTTGCACGCTGTTCAAGCGCTTCCAAATCGTCGATCAGACTCATCCGTTCCCTTCCTCTCAAAATAAAAATCCGCCCTTGGGTTTTTGTGCTTGTGCACACCCAAGGACGGATAACATTCCGCGGTACCACCTTGTTTGGCTGCCGGATGTCGTGCCCAGCATGCCCTCTTTTGCCCCATGTCGCCGAGGCAAGCGGCTCCCCTACTCAGCTTCTGACGCCGCGCGATTGCACATCCTTGCGGGCATTGAAGCCCGGATCTGCACGCGGGGCAACCGTTCAGGTCGCAGCTCGGGAGTGAACTCGCATCCTCGTCGCCGCAAGCGGGCTTTCAGCCGGTGACCCGCTCTCTCTGTGCCGCAACATGTGAGGGTGCAACCTCTCCGTCAACGCAGTGGTCAGTATGATAGCACACCGCAACCAGCCATATACCTTCTTCATCGCCTCAAAGTCGGAGTCGTTGGGTAACGCCGCGCGTAGGAACGAAAAAAGCGCAACCTAAAAACAGGCAGCGTTTGCTTGGCTTGTAAACTGCCGTCGACATTACGCCGCCACGGTAAACGTGGCAAACAAGCGGGTACACTTACAGGCGGTCCGTCTTAACAACGAAGGAGGCTCATCATGGGCGAATCCCCCACCATGGCAACCAACGATCTCACTACACGTTTCCGCGAGCTTGAGCACAAGCTCTGGACGCGCGAGTACCTCATGAAAATCACGAGCTTTGACGGCGCCACCGTGGCACCCGAGAACAGCGCTGCCTCCCGTGGCGAGGCGCTCGGCACGCTTTCAGGCGAGCACCACGAGCTGCTTACGGGCACCGAGGCTCAGGAACTCCTCGGCGAGCTAACGGCCGCGGTCAAGGCTGGAGATATATCCGATCCGCAGCTCCTTGCCGAAATCCGCACGCTCGCGCGCGACCAGCGCGAGGCCTGCGTCATCCCCACGGAGGAAGCCGAAGAGTGGACGCGCCTCACCTGCGAGTCGCAGGCCGTGTGGCACAAAGCGAAGACAACGAACGACTGGGTGAGCTTCGAGCCCTACATCGACCGCCTTGTCGAGACGCTCAAGCGCCATGCAAGCTACATCGATTCCACGCGTGACCCCTACGACGTGTGGCTCGACCAGTACGAGCGTGGCATGAACGCCGCGGCGTACGATCGCTTCTTTGACCAGGTACGCGAGACCGTTGTCCCACTCGTCCACGCCATCAGCGAGCGCGGAGAGCAACCCGATGCGCCGTGGCTTACCGCCCACGTATCCGACGCCGTTCAGCGCGAGCTTTCGTACGATCTCATGAAGCTCATGGGGCTCGCCCCCGCCGATACCACGCTCGCCTTTACCGAGCATCCCTTCTCCGAGGGTTTCTCCGTGGGCGATGCGCGCGTTGCCACGCATATCTACGAGGACAACGTGCTCTCCAACGTGTACTCCATCATCCACGAGTCGGGTCACGCGTCCTATGAGCTGGGCGTCAACCCTGCATACGCGCGCACGTGCCTGGAGGGCGGCACCTCGATGGGCATCCACGAGAGCCAGAGCCGCTTCTTTGAGAACACCGTCGGACGCAGCCGCGCCTTTATGGGGCCGCTGCTCGGCGTGCTGCGCGCGCACGCGCCCGAGGTGTACGGCGACGTGACCGAGGACGAGCTGTACCGCGCAGCCAACATCGCCACACCATCGCTTATCCGCACCGAAGCCGACGAGCTCACGTACCCGCTGCACATCATGCTACGCTATGACATCGAGCGCATGCTGTTCTCGGGCGAGGCGACCGCCAAGGACGTCCCAGCGCTCTGGAACAAGCTGGTCAAGCAGTATCTGGGTCTCGACGTGCCCAACGACGCGCAGGGCTGCCTGCAGGATATCCACTGGAGCGAGAGCTTTGGTTACTTCCCCACCTACGCGCTGGGCAGCGCCTACGACGCGCAGTACGTACCCGCCATGCAACGTGACGGCGTGAATCTAGACGATGTGTGCGCCTCGGGCGACCTCACGCGCGCACTCGAATGGCTGCGCACCAACATCTGGCAATGGGGCCGCGGCAAGGATGCCGCGGAACTCGTCGAGGGCGCCTGCGGCGCGCCGTTCGACGCCACGTTCTACTGCGATTACCTGGCAAGGAAGTTCAGCGAACTGTACAAGCTGTAGTTTTCTGGCAGTGCGAACGATTCAAAAAGAGGGTGAGCATATGCTCGCCCTCTTTTTTCGCAAAATCAGGCCCGCAATGGCAACTTTTGCCAGATTGTAAGGTTCTCTCGACCGCGTGAACGCGGAAAACAAGGCGCGCGTGAATCCCAGCGAGGCATCAAATCACCGCGACCTGCGGTTTTGCTAAATCAGTATCAGGCAAATGACGCAGCGCTTCCCAAAAAATCCCTCGAAGCAAGTGCCAGACCTTATAATCTGGCAAAAGTTGCCACAAAAACGCAATCGTGAAGAAAAACTGAGTGCCCCCGGGCGGATGGCATGCCAAATACGCGCAGCAATGAACCTGCGAGACCTACACCGTCAGGAACACCATCGCGATGATGCAGGCAAAACCGATAAGATCCGTGGGAGCGAACACCGTCCCCAGCACCAGTGCGCTGGTCACGGTTGCAGACACCGGCTCGACGGTGCCGATCAGGCTCGCGCGCACGCTGCCGATTTCCTTGACGCCCTGCATATAGAGGTTGTAGGCCAAGAACGACCCCACCACGATGAGAATCGCAAGCGCAATCCAACCGCCTGCGTCAAACGCCGGAACGGCATTCCAGGGCCGCACAAAGCACGAGAGCACCACGCCCGAGGTGAACATTGCCGAGCCCGTGACAATCGACGACCCATAAATGGGCAAGATTTTCGTAGGGACAATTGTGATGCAAGCGGCGCCTACCGCGGAAAGCAGCCCCACTACCAGGCCCTCGGGAGGAATAACCAGCGACGTGGGGTCACCGCCCGTGGCAATAAGGAACGCACCGATAAGCGCCAACGCCAAACCCGCAAGCTCGCGGCGACGCGGAGCGCGATGCGCACGCAGGCAGGTGTACCCCATGATGAGTATCAACTGCAGGCATTGCATAACAGTTGCCGTACCGGCATTGGTGTAACGTACCGCCAGCATGTAGAACAGAGAGTTCGCAAACACGCCTGCAAAAGTGAAGAACAGCATGAGACCAAGATGCTTTGGCGTGTGCAGTAGCTTCGCGAAGCGTTTGCGGTCAGTCAGAAGAATAACTGCCATAAACAGCGCACCGGCACACAGCTGACGCACCGACAGAAGCCAAATCGTATCGACTTGGAAATGCTCAAACAGGTAGCTTGCAGACGTTCCCGAAAAGCCCCAAAACGTTCCGCCGGTAAGCGTGACGAGCGCACCTCGTGCAAAACGACGCGTTGATTCGTCGTTGTGGCGCTTGCGATTCGAGCGACGGGCGGCACGCGCTTCGGCGCTTGCATCGGAACCCGGACGAATAGACGACGCAAGTCCAACAGCACCGCGAGGTGCCCCACCTTGCTGGCGCTCGGCCGTCTTGGCAGCAGCACCACTTGGTTCACCCTGTTCGAAGGTACGATTATCCGCCGGAATATCATCCCGCTCTTGCTCTGTTAGCTCGTCAGATGCTTCCAACTCACTCGCCACTTCTATCCTTTCCATTTCAACAAGCCCTACAACCATAGCGCATGAGGTTGAGCGGGTATACTGGGCAACAGCGGAAACCCCGAGTTCCCCAACACTGCCTACGCTGGCGCAACGAAATCGTCCGTTCGCACGAGCCCGATGCTACAAACCGCCTGTATGCGGGCGGTGTGCAGTTCGCGCAAAACCAACCGACTCGCGCGTCAGAAACAGGGCAAAACAAAACCAACTTCAGCCCCACAAAGGAGCCGTATCCATGATTGTATCTGCAGCTAGCAACGCATTTTCAGCCAACAGCACGACCAAGCCCATGATCAACGGGGTTGCGACCAACGGTATGCCCGCGCCCACTACGGCGGCAAACGGCACGTCCTCGCACGCACCCACGGCAAACGCATCCGACCACGCCTTTAACGCGCGTGAGCACGCCAAACAACTACTCCCCCTGGGCACTTCGCTCGCCGGTTTCACCGTCACTCACCGCGAAAAAATCGCCGAGCTCGACGCCGACGCCTACGTCTTGCATCACGAGGCATCGGGCGCACGGCTGCTTTACCTTGCCTGCGAAGACGAGAACAAGGCGTTTTCCATCGGCTTCAAAACACCGCCCACAGACGACACGGGCGTGTTCCACATCTTGGAGCACTCGGTTTTGTGCGGCTCGGCAAAGTTCCCGGTCAAGGAGCCGTTTGTCGACCTCATCAAAAGCTCGATGCAAACGTTCCTCAACGCCATGACCTATCCAGACAAAACCATCTACCCGGTGGCCACCACCAACGAGCAAGACCTGCTCAACCTCATGGACGTCTACATGGATGCGGTGCTCAATCCCGCCATCTACACCAAACGTAGCATCTTCGAGCAGGAGGGCTGGCACTACGAGCTCGACGTGCCCGAAGGCGCCGCCCCGCGCGAGGGGGCACTGCGCTACAACGGCGTGGTCTTCAACGAAATGAAGGGCGCGCTGTCCGATCCCATGGATGTGCTGGACAACGCCATCAACCAGGCGCTCTTCCCCGATAACGCCTACGCGTGCGAGTCGGGTGGCAACCCGCGCGCCATCCCCCAGCTCACCTATGAGCAGTTCCTCAACACGCATGCGCGCCACTACAATCTGGCAAACAGCTACCTCACCCTGTACGGCGACCTAGACATCGAGCGCGTCCTGACGTTTTTGGACGAGCGCTATCTGTGCCAAACGGCGCGGGAAAAAGACGCCTCCGCACGTGCCGCGGCGCTCGGCCTTGCAGAAGGCTCGACCGTCGGCGCACCCAACCCCTTGGTCGAACAGGCTCCCGTCACCTGCGAATACAAGCCCATCGAAATGGAGACGACGCCCGAGAACGCCAGCGTCGGCCTGGGCTATGTGATCGGCGACGCGCAGGATCGCAAGCGCATCATTTCCGCCGACATCCTATTCGACGCACTGCTGGGCTCCAATGAGGCCCCGGTCAAGAAGGCCATCCTCGCCGCCGGTCTCGGCGGAAACGTGATGAGCTACACCTCCACGCATTGCCTTCAGCCGTATGAATTCATCGTCTTGCAGAACGCCCAACCCGAAGTCGCCCGTCGCCTTCGCGAAACGGTTGAAAACACCTGCCGCGAGCTCATTGAGCACGGCATTCCACGTGACCGTCTGGAAGCAGTGATTTCCAGCAACGAGTACGACCTGCGCCAACGCGACTTCGGCACCGCCGACGGCGTGGCACTCGGCTGCGATGCACTCTCCACGTGGCTCTACGAGGACACCGACGAGGCCGCCACGCGGGCGCTCAAATACGGTGACACCTACGCCGACCTGCGTCGCGAACTTGATGGCCCCTACTTCGAGAACCTGCTGCGCGAGCTCGTGCTTGAAAGCGACCATTACGCGCTGGTGGAGCTGAAGCCAGTTGGGCCGAACGCAGAAACAGAGCCGATTGAGGTCACCGAAGACCAGAAAAGTGCTGCGGACAGAGCACCGAGCGACGCCGAAGATGCTCCCGCGCCCGCCAATCTCGACGTCAACACCGCCGACCCCGGCGAGGCTGCGGAGCTCGCTGCCGCCCAAGCTGCGATGAGCGATGCCGATCTCCAGACAATCCTCGACAACGTGGCCGCTCTTCGCGCCGCGCAAGAAGCGGACGACACGCCCGAGGCAAAGGCGACGCTGCCGCGCCTGCACGTGAGTGACATCGGCCCCGCGCGTCCCGAGCCCGCCTGTACGCTTGACACTGACACGCCGCTGCCCTGCCTCAAGCACGACATTCCCACCCATCGCCTCGCCTACGCGCTCACGTACTTCGACTTGAGCCACCTGAGTTACGCCGAGCTGCCGTACGTCACGGTGCTCGCCAAACTCATGCAGCAGCTCCCCACCACGCGCCACAGCGCCGCCGAACTCGACAGCTACATCGGCTCTAACCTGGGCTTCCTCTCCTTCCGTACCGAGGTCTACATGCCCGAGCAGGATTGGCGTCTCGCTCGTCCCATGCTGCTCGTAAGTGCCGGCGCGCTCTCCGAAAAGATCGACGCGCTCGCAACCATTCCGCATGAGGTATGGGCCGAAACCATCTTTGAAGACACCGACCGCATGCGCGACGTCCTCACGCAGCTCCGCATCGGGCAGGAACAGTCCTTCCTCATGGCGGGTCATCAAGCCGCACTCGTGCGCGCGATGAGCTACGTCTCCCCCGCATCGGTGGTGGTACAACAGCTTTCAGGCGTGGACTTCTACCGTTTTGTGCGCGACCTGCTCGACAACTTCGACGAGCGCAAAGATGAACTCTGCGCCAAGCTGTGCGAGCTTCAGCAGCGCATCTTCACCTCCACGGGCACCCTTGCAAGCTTTACCGGCTCGAACGAGGACTACGCGCGTTACTGGAGCGCCGCAGGCACGCTGGGGCTCACGCCCCGCACGGCTCCCTCCAAGGAACTTTACGTCCCCATGCCTGAGGACAAACATGAGGCATTCATCATTCCGAGCGACGTGTGCTACGCCGCCCGCGCCATCGACCCGCGCCGCTTGGGAATAACCATGGACGGCGCGTGGGGTGTGGCCAGCACCGCACTTTCCTACGATTACCTGTGGAACGAAATCCGCGTGAAAGGCGGTGCGTACGGCTGCGGCTTCGTAGCCGGATTAGCGCGGCGCCTCGGCTTCTACACGTACCGCGATCCAGCCATCGACCCTTCGCAAGAGCGCATTGCCCGCGCTGGTACATGGCTTAGCGCGTTTGAACCCGAACGAGATACGTTTGAGGGCTTTATCGTGAGCTGCGTTTCCGACCACGACGCGCCCATCAAGCCCTATGCGCTCGCCCGCAGACAGGACATGATGTATCTGAGCGATTGGCCCGCAGGTCGCCTTGAGCGCCTGCGCGAGACCATGCTCGCCACCACGCCCGAGCAACTCCGCGCGCTGGGCAACGAGGTCACGCGCATCGCGCAGGAGGCGCCGCTGTGTGTCTTTGGCGGGCGCGATCTCATCGAGGCAAGCGCGCTCGGGCTCACCCCCGTCGATTTGCTGGCGTAAAATAGAAACATTATTCGTTGAGAGGAATATTCGCCATGGCAACGAAAAAGCGCGCAACAACTTTTGCAGGCAAGCGACCCAGCGCCGATAAAACCCCCGCCGCGAGCGGTCCGAAAGACGACACACTGACAGACGCCGGCAAGCAGCCCAGTGGCAATGCGAACGATGCGGCCCGGGAAATCCGCGCGAAAAAGGACGCCGTTCGCCGCAAAGCGCTGAGTCGCCGTCAGGAGCTGCGTCCCTCCGAGCGTTCCGCAAAATCGCGTGACATCTGCAACCAGCTCCTCAATGCATTGAGGAGCAGCGGCATCAAGGGCAAAAACGGCCAGCCGCCCACCGTCGCCGTGTATGCGGCGCTTCGCTTTGAGGTCGACCTCGACCGCTTCATCCGCGGCGCCTATGCCTTTGGTTATCGCATCGTGTTCCCGTGCATGATTCCCAATGAATCCCCCTCCGGGGCAATCTGCATGCGCTCGGTTTCGTGCAACAACTATCTGGGCGGAAACGTGCCGTTCATCGTGGATCCACGCAAGGCATGGGGTCCCGCGGTAACCGAAGAGCACCAATCCCGCACCAGCACGCCCGCTGGTGCCACCCGCCGCTTCATCCCGTCGCGCGTGAAGGGCAGCGTGCCCCCCAAGGACAGCACGCGCTTCCCCGTGGTTCCTCCTCGAGAGATCGACCTGCTCATCGTGCCGGCCACCGCTTTCGACGAAAACGGCAACCGCCTAGGTTACGGGCGCGGTTCCTACGACCGCTATCTAACGCAGCTACGTTCCGATTGCCAGCTCTTGGGCGTCGCCTTCGCCGAGCAAGAGGTGAACGAAGTGCCCTGCGAACCGCACGACCGCGTTATCCCGCAGTTCATCACGGCGTAGACGAACAACACACCTGTCATCAAACGCAAAAGCCGCAGCCTAAACGAGCTGCGGCTTTCTTTTTTCCGAACGAGTTTCGCGCATCGCTCCCTGCTCGCTTACAACTGCGTCAAATCGTACGGTGTGGTCTGATACACGTAATAATTCAACCAGTTGGTGTAGATGAGCTGCGCCTGCGCACGCCATGTGCACAAAGGCTCGCGCGCGGGATCGTCATCGGGGAAGTAATTCGCCGGCACCTCGGGGTTGATGCCCGCCTTCACGTCGCGCTCGTACTCGAGACGCAGCGTGTCCGCATCGTACTCGGGATGACCAAACACGAAAAAATGCCTGCTGTTCACACTCTTTGCCAGGTACAGGCCCGCCTCGTCGGAAACGGCGATCACCTCAAGGTCGGGGTGCGCCTCGACCTCGGCCAAATCCACGCCGGTGTAGCGCGAGTGCACCGCATAAAAGCGGTCGTCCACACCGCGCACCAACGGAGAGCTCGGCTTGACCAAATGATGCTCGTAAACACCCGACAGCTTGACGGGCATCTCATACTTGTCGATGCCGTAGTGGTGGTACAGCCCCGCCTGAGCTCCCCAGCAAATGTGCAGCGTCGAGTGCACGTTGGTCTTCGACCAATCCATGATGTCGACGAGCTCGTCCCAGTAGTCCACATCCTCGAACGCGAGCTTTTCCACCGGCGCACCCGTGATGATCAGACCGTCGTATTGCTCGTTGCGCACGTCCTCAAATGTGCGATAAAACGTTTTGAGGTGCTCGGGCGATACGTTTTTCGCCTCGTGGCTCAACGTGCGCAGCAGATCGACCTCAATTTGCAACGGCGTGTTCGAGAGTTTGCGCATGAGCTGCGTCTCGGTGGCGATCTTGGTGGGCATCAGGTTCAGGATGAGCACGCGCAGAGGACGAATATCCTGATGAATAGCCCGATATTCGGTCATGACAAAGATGTTCTCGCTCTCAAGCGCCGCTGTTGCGGGCAAGGCGTCGGGAATCCTGATGGGCATGGCGCGCTCCTTTTTTCGTTACAAGCCATCCCATAGTACGACACCTTTCCCCGTGCGCAAACGTACTCGTGTGGAGCTTTTGAGCCGAAACGCAACTGCTCACCCTGGTTGATGCCCATAAAATGTAAGCGCAAATTTCCCTGCACGACGTTATCGAAAGCAACCGCACGCTGTTAGAATTCGTGCATGAAGGCAATTCTCTTACGAGAAGGGAACACTATGGATCGCCTGAAGGACAAGGTCGCAATCGTCACCGGATCAACCAGCGGTATCGGTACGGGCATCGCCAAGATGTTCGGCGCTGAGGGCGCCAAGGTCGTCGTGTGCGGCCGCAACGAGGAACGCGGTCAGGCCGTAGTCGACGACATCGTCGCCAACGGCGGCGAGGCTGTTTTCCAAAAGGTCGACATCACCAAACCCGAGACCATCGACGCCCTATTCGCCGACACCAAAGAGCGTTGGGACGGCATCGACGTACTGGTGAACAACGCCGCCGGTATGGCACTCAAGGATGGCCGTGTTGACGAGCTCTCGCTCGAGGACTGGGACGCCGTGTTTGCCAGCGATATCCGCTCGACGTTCTACTGCATCAAGACCGTTCTGCCCTATCTGCAGGAGCGCGAGGGCGGTTCCATCATCAACATCGGTTCCATGGCCGCCTGCAGTGGCGACCTCGGCTCCACCGCGTATGCCTGCGCCAAGGCGGGCGTCGACAAGCTCACCGAGTACACCGCTCTTCAATACGGCAAGCAGAACATCCGCTGCAACTGCGTGCGCCCCGGCCTGATTGTCACTCCGCAAAATGAGCCCAGGATTCCTCAGCCGCTCAAGGACATCTTCCTGTCCAACATCGAAGTCAACCGCTATGGCAACCCCGATGACATCGCGGCCATCTGCGTGTACCTCGGCTCTGACGAGAGCGAGTACTTCACGGGTCAGATTCTCACGGTCGACGGCGGACTCAACGCTCACGTTCCCACCGTTGCCCAGTTCCGCGCCATGGCTTCGCGCACCTGGTAATACAGCATCCCGACGACTCGTCGCTCGCATTAGTTGAGCCTCCTCGACGCCCGAGCGCCTAGAGGGCACACAAGGCGATTCGTCGTGTGCAAGCTGCCTTTCCGGCCGTATTCGCCCCTATGCTCCCGAGCATCTTTCGAGCATAGGGGCTTTTGCATCGTCTTAAACAGTAAGGATTCCCCTGTGGCAAACGCCGCCGACATCACCGACCGCGTTTTCGGTCGCTTCATAGAGCTCGCCCAACTCACCATCGTCCGCCGCATCATCACGACCGTCGCCGTCGTGATCTCGGCGCTGATGCAGACGTTCCTCATCCAGGCGTTCGTCAATCCCATCAACCTACTTCCGAGCGGCTTTACTGGCGTCGCCGTGCTGCTCGACCGCATCACCTCGCTCGGGGGCATCCACATCGATGTCTCTTTGGGCATGCTCGCGCTCAATATCCCCGTTGCGCTCCTGTGCCTCAACGGCATCAGCAAGCGGTTCGTCGCCTTTTCGATGCTGCAGGTCGCTCTGTCCTCGATCATGCTCAACATCTTCAATTTCGGCCCGTTTTTGGGCGACAAGATCATGCTGCTCATTTTTGGTGGCGTAATCTCAGGGCTCTCCATCGCCATCGTCTTAAAGGCGGGCGCTTCGACGGGCGGAACCGACTTTATCGCGCTGTGGGTTTCAAACCGCACCGGTAAAACCATCTGGGGTTTGATCTTCGCATTTAACTGCGCGGTGCTTTGCGTGTTCGGTGCGATGTTCGGCTGGGACAACGCGGCGTATTCCATCGTGTTCCAATTCATCTCCACCAAAACCATCGACAGCTTCTACCATCGATATGACCGCGTGACCCTGCAGATCACCACGCGAAAAGCGGATGAGGTCATGACGGCGTATGTCAACCATTTTCAGCACGGTATCAGCTGCGCCGAGGTCATCGGCGGTTATAGCCGCGAAAAGATGTACCTACTCCACACCGTCGTATCAACCTATGAGAGTCAAGACATCGTTCGGCTCGTCACCCACATCGACCCCGATGCCGTCATCAACGTGTTCCACACGCTTGATTTTGTGGGCGGCTGGTGGGGCGGTTATGTGGACGAGCCGCTTCCCGCCGCAGTGCCCGATCCCGATAAACCCGCGCGTCTGCTCTCCAAACAGGCGCGACGTCACAAGACGTCCGAGCTGCAGCAGGACGACGGCCGCTAGCTGAATGGGCAGACAAGCTGCATGACAAGAAGGACGTTCGCGCTCACCGTGCAAAACGACGACCGTTAATTGAATAAACGCGCAAGGCGAGAAGTCCGCTCTTCGGCATATGTTGCCGAGCGCATTTCCTTATGTGCTAGCTACGAGAACAGCTTGGCAACGTCTTCGGACAACCCGCGGGCAACATCTGCTGCCTCGGATTGCGCCAGGGAAATTTCGCTCGCAAGCGCAACGCCGTGCTCGTCGGAAATGAGGAATGGCACGGCACCCTCACCCGCCATGTCGAGTGCACAGGAAAGCGGGACGTCATCCGTAAGCATGCGTTCAACTGCACATCCCTTGGTCTGCGCGAGTTGTTCGACCAGCGTCGCAACACCGCACAGCGGCTCATCGGGCGTAGCGCAAAGGCAAATGCTGCCGTCGCACGTCGTCCATGCAAGCAACTCGGGAGCTACGCCCGTCATCGCCGCCTCAGTGCGACTCGCCTCGGCACGCGCAACCAGCGCAGCGAGAGAGCAATCGGGCAGCGGCTCATACGGCCCCACACTCATGAGCGCATCGCCGTTCACGTCGATAACCAGCATGAGCACGCCGTTCGGATCCTCGTAGGATCCCTCGAACAGCGACCACTCCACGTGCTGTTTTGCCCATGAAAGCATGTTATGCGTGAGCGGTGCCCCGTTTACCACACGATGGGAAAGCGCGCGGATGTGACGGTTGAGTAGCGGGACCTGGCGCTTGCTCATGCGCCAGCGACACACGAGCGCCGGATCGGCAAGCTCGAATTTCTCAAGCCCGCGCTCCTGTTCAGCGCAAAACGTCTCGTACTTCGCGCATTCCTCCGCAGAATTGAAATAGTCTTCAAGCTCGCTTGCCACGAAATCCTCCCATAGAAAACGACTCACCCGGAACGCGTGCCCCGAGTGAGTCATTGTAGCAGGTAAAACCGAGTGCCTATCGCACCCCCACCAGCTTAGTGGCGGAAGTGGCGCGTACCAGTGAACACCATCGCGATGCCGTACTCGTTACAGGCGTCGATGGACTCCTCATCGCGGATGGAGCCGCCCGGCTGGATGATGGCCGTCACGCCGTGCGCGGCGAGCGTGTCCACATTGTCGCGGAACGGGAAGAACGCGTCGGAGGCGCAGGCGTATCCGCCCAGCTCCTGACCCGTGCGCTCACATACCTCGTCGGCGCGCTGGCAAGCCAGCAACGCAGAGTCGACGCGGTTGGGCTGGCCGGGACCCATGCCGATGCCCATCTCGTTCTTGGCAATCAGGATGGCGTTGGACTTCACCGACTTGCAGACCCTCCAAGCAAACATGAGGTCGCGCATCTCGGCATCCGTGGGCTTGCGCTCCGTAGGGAACGTGAAGGTGGCGGGGTCTTCCTCGACCGTGTCCACGCACTGGACGAGCATACCGCCGTCAACGGTGCGCATCTCGAGCGTGGCGTGACCCTCGGCGCCGCCCGTGGCGAGAACGCGCAGGTTCGGACGCTTTGCCAGGCGGATAAGGGCCTCGTTGGAGAAGGACGGGGCGATAAGGACCTCGACGAACAGCTTGTCGCGATCGGCGAAGTGCTCCACGAGCGAAGCGGGGACCTCGCGGTTGACAGCGACAATGCCTCCGAAGGCGCTCTTGGGGTCGCACGTGAACGCGCGGTCGTACGCCTCGGTCACGTCGCCCGCAACAGCGGAACCGCATGGATTCTGGTGCTTGAGGATCACCACGGCCGGCTCGTCGAACTCGCGCACGGCGTTCCAAGCGGCCTCGGCGTCGAGGAAGTTGTTGTACGAAAGCGGCTTGCCCTGAATCTGCTTGGCGCCCACGAGCGGAGCGGAGGAGCTGCCCAGAGCGGCGAACTCGTCGGCAAAGCGATACACGGCGGCAGTCTGATGCGGGTTCTCGCCGTAGCGCAGGTCCTGAGCCTTCTCAAGGTGCAGGTCAAACGCCGCAGGCGGCTCAAACTGCCCGGCAGCGGCAGGCGCGGCAGCGGTGTCCTCGGCCTGGGCGGCAAGCCAGGTGGAAATGGCGGTATCGTACGCGGCGGTCGTTGCATACACCTTGCACTGCAGCTTGCGGCGCAGCTCAAGCGTGGTGGCGCCGTCATTGGCGCGCATCTCGGCGAGCACCGTGTCGTAATCGGCAGGATCGCTCACCACGGTCACAGCCGCGGCATTCTTGGCGGCAGAGCGCAGCATGGAGGGACCGCCGATGTCGATGTGCTCGATGGCATCCGCGAAGGTGACGTCAGGCTTGGCAACGGTCTTCTCGAACTCATAGAGGTTGACCACGACCATGTCGATCATCTTGATGTCATGCTCGGCAGCCTCGGCCATGTGCTGCTCGGAATCGCGACGGCACAGCAGGCCACCATGGACCTTGGGATGCAGCGTCTTAACGCGGCCGTCCATCATCTCGGGGAAGCCCGTGAACTCCTCGATGGGGGTGACGGGAATACCCGCAGACTCAATCGCCTTCGCCGTCCCGCCCGTAGAGATAACCTCAACACCAAACTCGTTTACGAGCGCGTTTGCGAACTCGACCACACCGGTCTTATCCGTCACCGAAATCAACGCGCGGGTGATCTTCCCAACGGAAGCCATGGTCCCTCCTTCACCTGATGACGCGGCGCAGCGCAAAAGCCCGCCGGCCATGAATAAAACCCTCCTTACTGTACCGCAGCTTGCGAACTCGGGAGCATATAAGTCGCTCGACTTTGAGCAAACGCGCCGATAATCCATGGTGGTTGCGCGTAGAATCCGCGGAGAGCGGATAGCTCCATGCATACACCACAATATATGCGTCCCGCGGTGGTACAAACGTGGGAGACGAAAGGAGGGCCATGGTTTCGCGCGTCACGTACAGGCCCTTTGAGGAGGATGACTTCGAGGATCTCGCTGAGATTCTCCATCGGGAGTGGTACGACCATTTGTCCGCTCCTGAAGTCGGCCTTCTCGCGGCGAAAAACGACCTCGCCTACATGCTCTCCATCTCCACATTTTCCCAAGTTGTTTTTGTTGACGATTCGGCACGCGGCATCGTGCTCGCCCGACCCGACGGAAAGCGCACGGTCACCAGCAGCCGCTGGCGCAAGATTTCCGAAAACTATCTGCGTCAGATGCGCGAGCTGAGCCCGCTGGACGCCGCGGAATACTGGGAGACTATGGAGCTGGAAAACGCCAAAAACAGCAAGCTCCTGGAGAAGAGCGGGTTTGCCAAAAGCGGAGAGATTTCCCTGCTTGCCGTATGCAGTTCGACGCGCGGCATGGGCCTGGGCAGTGTGCTCATCGACGCGGCGACGTCCTATTTAGCCTCGATAGGCGCTCATAAGGCGTTTTTGTACACCGACACCGACTGCACCTGGGATTTTTACGAGCATCACGGCTTCAAGCGCGCATGCACGTATCGCAGCACCCGCGATGAGCGCCGCTTACTCGCCAAAGAGATGTACGTCTACGGGCTGGACCTTTCCGCGTAACGTTTTAGCGCGTTAGAACGTTCCGCCGCCGCCTCCGCCAACGCCGCCGCCTCCGCCGCCGGAGAAGCCGCCGCCAAAACCGCCGCCCGAGCTATCGGAGCTCAGCATAAGCGAGCGCATGGACGTGCTATAGGAATCGGACAGCTTATTCATGGGCGAATGCAGGTCGCCATAGGAGTAGTACCAGTAATAGCTGGGGTAATAGTACCTACCGTCGTCATCGATGCACGCCTCCCTAGGCACCGCGTCGGCAAGCTCGCGCACCACGTCCTCACTCACGCCAAACGCCACGGCCATCACGAGCAGCTTGTTCCACAGGATCAAGTCGCCTGGAACCGCCTCATTCAAGCGTGTGAAATCCTCGAGCCAGCGTTTGAGGGCGACGCAGCGATTGCGCAGCTCGACGGCCTCCTGCGTGTACTTCTTCGCCGTAAACGCCAAGGGAATCGCAGCGAGCGCGAGCAGGATGCTCGCCAGGATAAGCGGGAGATTCATGCCGTCGGTCGCGATGAGGAAGAACACGCCCGCGATGAATATGATCGCCGATGCGAAGGTCGTCGCCACCGGCAACGCCGCGGGAATCTGGTTGGTCAAGTTGCGCGCTTCAAGCCGGGCTTTGACCTCCTCTTTGAACGATCCGACCGAGCTGTCGTCTTCTGGATCGGCGTCCTCGAACGTGTCATCGAAGCAAACCAGGTCGCCATCCTGCATATTCTTTCCAAAGTACAGCTCAAGCGCGATTCGGTCGATGCGACTGTGCACGCCCGCCTTGTTGAGCAAACGCAGTGCATAATCCGTGACCTCGCGCTCACCGCGCAGGAACTTCTTCTCCTTGCGCGTGGTCCGCACGAGCTCGACCACATGGTCGTCCGTGAGCTTCATGAGCGTTGCCACGAACGCGCAATCCTGTACCTCACCTCCGTTTATGAGCGCGGAGAGAACGGCAGGATGATCTCTTGAGGGAAGGTCGCGGAAATAGGTTTCCTGAAACACCGGCTTGGGCTTCTTGTACTTGGTGAAGCGCAGGCCCGCGACCACCACGAACAGAATAGCTGATGCACCCACGAGCACCACAGTACCCACGGTGGCAAGTGTGCGCGCACGTTCGCGCCGCGCATTGGCCTCATCTGCCCAGACACGCTCTTCTGCAAGCACATCTTCGATGCGCGACGTGCCGGCAACTTCGAGCCCAGGAACCCAATCGGTTGGGAACAACGCGCGTACCTCGGCAAACTGTCCGAAGGCAACCTTTGGCGCGGAAAGGACAACGGAGAGGTCGTCCGCGGTGGCGTTGACCTCCACCGTGCCGTCGAGCGGACCATGGCCCCACGCGCGCAGCGTGGCGTCATCTGTGCCGGTTATTGCCGGTGAACCTGAAGCCGCTCCGGAAAAGGTAACTTCAAGCTGCACATCGTGCGCAGACTCTTCCCACTCAGAGCCGATGAACTGCCAATACAACTCTGCAGTGTCCGACCAAGCCATCACGGCGCCGCGCAACGTGTAACTCAGCGTGACCGTAGCCGAGTCGTCTTCCTCCTGCGGCATGAACACCTTGAGCTCGAGACCTTCGCCGTTCTCGTCCACCGTGTAGACGCCCGTGTCACCGTTATACGCATCCCGCACCTGGTCAAATTCGAGCGTCTGGCTGTTGAGCCAGTATGCCGTTCCCTCAACCTGAACACTTTGGATGTCGATGGAGGACGAATTCCCTTGTTGATTGTCTGCAAAGGGGATGCTCCAGAACACACCGTTCACGTCTTCATCGAAGGAGAAGGTGCGCTTCTCGCTCACGATCAAGTCGCCATTGGGCTGGACATCGGCCGTTATGTGAACGCGCGGCAATTCGTAGGCCTGCGCTGGTGCTGACGAGAAAAGCAGCAGGAAAAGGGTGCAGGCAAAGGCAGCGAACAGACGCTTGAAATGACGGTTTGCCATCCGCATGGCGACTCCTTTGAGAGAAAAACGTTGCGCCTATTGTAACCGCAGAAGGGTAGCTTTCGACAGGAAGGCGGCTGATTGTACGCGAACAACGAGGCCGGCTTCTACGAGCGTCCCGGGCTGCGCGAAGTATGCAACCGTGCGAGAACGACAAAGCCAAACCCCTACGAGAGTCTCGGGCCGTGCAAAGTATGCGACCGTGCACGAACAACGAAAAGACAGCCGCTCCCTCCTGTTCCCTTGCCGTTGCCTATGAATTTCTGCCTAATAACGCCCTCAAGCTGTAGAAAACCATAGGCAACGGAAATATGACCCGACAACTGCCCATGCCCCAGTGCCGTTGCCTATGGATTCTTGCCTTTTGCAGGGCTGAAAATGCAGAAAGCCATAGACAATGGAAACGCGATTCCGAGAATCCGTGCGTCGCCCATGGCGCGCCCCCGTCGGCGAGGGTGCCCGTCGACTGGTCGGAAGGGCGACTTGCGAGGTCGGGAGCGCCGGCGCGGGGCCCTCCGGATGGCCCGGGGACGCACGCGCGGCTGGTTTTTCTTTCAAATGGGCCCTAAATTGGCAAAAAATGCCAGATTATGACATCCGAGGCTTCCCATGGAGGGGCCGGATGCCCCTCAACTCACACTCCCATGTTTCCATGGTTGGAAAACGCGCAGGTCAGGAGGGTGCTCCATTTTCCCCAACTCGACGGGCGCTCGCCCGTTCCCCTCCGGCCGCCCCTCGGGACCGCACAATCTGGCATTTTTTGCCATTTTCTGGACGGAGGCAGAAAAACCGTCGGGAACACCCGCGAGCCGCCAGGCCCGGAAGGCGGGGCCGCACCCGTTTACGACATCCGGGACAGAAGCGGGGGCATGGGCAGAAAACCATAGGGAGCGGAAACATGACCCGGCAGGGCCCGCCCATTGCCTATGGATTTCCACCTTATAACGCTTCCGAAATGCAGATAACCATAGACAATGGAAATGCGGACCGGCAGCTGCCCATGCCCCCATGCCGTTACCTATGGATTCCTGCCTAATAACGCCCTCAAAACGCAGGAGACCATAGGTGATAGACGGGCGGCATGGGCAACGGCGGAACAGCGCAGGGAAGTTTCGCAAACAAGACCATGGCGGCCGCGCGGGCCAAGAAGAGAGCGGGCCACACGGACCCGCCTCCCATATCAAACGCAGGGGTGTACGGCCGCGAGGTACCAGGGGGTCCCCTTTTGGCATCTTGGGCTGTTTTTGGGCATCTGACCCTCATTTTCGAGACCCGAATGCCGAAAAACAGCCCAAAGCTTCGGAGGGGGCGAAGTGGCTGACATGCGACGTAAGCAACGGCGCGCGGGCCAACAAAAAAGCGGGCCGCGAGGACCCGCTTCTCAAATCTAACTGGCGGAGAGCTGGGGATTCGAACCCCAGATTCCCTTTGGGGGAATACTCGCTTAGCAGGCGAGCACCTTCGGCCTCTCGGTCAGCTCTCCGGAACAGCCAGATGATGATAGCGCACTTTTTCCTGCTTGAACAGTGCGTAGCGAAGTTTCCGCAAACTACCCGAAGAAGCCTTCGCCCACCACGATACTCTCGCGATGAGCGCGAATCGCATCCCACGAAAACGCATCCGCAAGTTGAGCGGCGCTGCACGGCTCGTCGCTCGGAGCGATTCCCGCTGCATACGCCAAAAAGCCAAGCAACTTTTCCGGCGTGCCAAAACGCTCACGCAAACTTGCCATATCGCAATCGCGATCCCGCTTGGACAAACGGCGGCCGTCAGGAGCGACGACCAACGGAACGTGTGCGTACTCGGGATGTTCATATCCCAGCAAATCCTGCAGGTACATCTGACGCGCCGTCGAGCTCAGCAGATCGCATCCACGTACGACCTCCGTCACGCCCATCGCCGCATCGTCCACCACGACCGCAAGCTGATAGGCAAAGACCCCATCACTTCGACAAACAAGGAAGTCGCCGCAATCGCACGCAAGCATCTCGCATTGCGGCCCATATGTGCGATCGACAAACGAAATCTCGCCAGCGGCATCACCTGCCTCGGGAACACGCAACCGCAGCGCAGGCCGTCGCACCTTGGCGCGCTCCTCAACCTCGGCGGCACTCAAGTCACGGCACGCGCCTGCATACACCGGCGTTCCATCACTTGCGTGCGGAGCACTTGCGGCGTGAAGCTCGGCACGAGTGCAAAAGCAGGGATACACCAAACCCGCGTCCTCAAGGCGAGCAAGCGCTTCACGATAGAGCTCGATACGTTCGGTCTGGTAATACGGCCCCTCGTCCCATTCAAGCCCCAACCAGCGTAAATCATCCATGAGCAGTTCCGCCCACGGACCGCTTCGCGCGCGATCGTCAAGGTCCTCGATGCGCAGCACCATGCACCCGCCCGCGCTGCGCACAGACAGCCATGCGAGCAGCGAGGAAAACACGTTGCCCAAATGCATGCGCCCCGTCGGCGACGGGGCAAAGCGGCCAATCGGCGTAGAAAAACGCGAGCCACGTGAAGCCCGTGCGCCCCACGAAGGTTGCACGAATGATGAGTTAAAACGCGCGGCAGACGCGGCAGGTGTCATCGCACGCTCTTGTTCATTCGCCCCAGATCGCATACTCAAGTCCGTCATCACGTGCACAGGCTATGCCCACGGATCGCGCTCGAACAACGGCTCGGGCTCGGGACGACGATCGGAATACGGATCGTAGCCGTCGTCGTCCTCGTTTTCCGCGCGAATGCACGGGTCGAGCGGCCGTTCTTCTTTGTCGTGTGATGAAGTGGCATGTCGATCCTCTGCCATGTACTTCCCCTCCGCCTTCAATCCAAAGTTTCGACCCATGCTAACAAAAGGCGGCAAGCCCGCAAGGACCTGCCGCCAAAATCATTTCCAGTGCCGCGACGTCCGTCAGTTGAACGAAGGGCCACTATTCAGACGAATGCCGCCACTTGCACGAAGGGCCGCAGCTCGAGCGATGGCCAACCGCCCGCGCAACCAGCCGCCCATGCCGGCCCCCCCATTACACGATGCGGAACGAACCCTCGGTGTCCACATCGAGCATAACCGTGTCGCCCTCGCGCACCGTGCCGTCGATGATGGCGCGCGCGATGACGTCAACCACCTCGCGCTGGACCAGGCGCTTGAGCGGACGCGCGCCGTACACCGGATCCAGGCCGCCCACGGCAAGCATCTGCTTCGCGGCGGGCGTGATCTCGAGCGTCATGCGCTCCTTGGCCAAACGCGCGCGAACGTCCTTCAGCTGGATGTCCACGATCTTCTCGATTTGCGCCATGCCGAGCGGATGGAACACCACGATGTCGTCGATGCGGTTGAGGAACTCCGGGCGGAACGTGTGGCTCATCGCCTCGTCGACCTGACGGCGCATCTCCGCATCGTCCTTGCCTGCGAGCTCGGCAATCGCGCTCGAACCCACGTTGCTCGTCATGATGACGATCGCATTCTTGAAGCTCACTTGGCGACCCTGACCGTCGGTCAGACGACCGTCGTCAAGCACTTGTAGCAGTACATTGAAGACGTCAGGATGTGCCTTTTCCATCTCGTCGAGCAAAATCACGCTGTACGGGCGACGACGCACAGCCTCGGTGAGCTGGCCGCCCTCGTCATAGCCCACGTATCCCGGGGGCGCGCCGATGAGACGCTGGACGCTGAACTTCTCCATGTACTCGGACATATCGATGCGCACGAGCGCGCGCTCGTCGTCAAACAGGCACTCGGCAAGTGCCTTGGCGAGCTCGGTCTTGCCCACGCCGGTGGGTCCGAGGAAGAAGAAACTACCGATAGGACGGTTGGGGTCGGCCAAGCCGGCACGCGAGCGACGCACTGCCGCCGCGACCGCGGATACCGCCTCGTCCTGGCCGATAACGCGCTTGTGCAGCTCATCCTCGAGACCCTTGAGCTTCTCGAGTTCGCCCTGCATCATCTTAGACACGGGCACGCCCGTCCACGCGCTCACAACCTCGGCGATCTCGTCGGACGTGACCTCCTCCTTGAGTGCGCCCTCGCCTTCCTTTTGCTCGGCGAGCTGGGCCTCGCCCTGGGCAACCTGCTGCTCAAGGCTCGGGATGGTCGCAAAGCGCAGCTCAGACGCACGGGCAAGATCGCCGTCGCGCGTAGCACGCTCCTCCTCACTGCGAGCCTCATCGAGCTGGGCCTTGAGCTCCTGCACGCGATCGATGGCGTTCTTCTGGTTGAGCCAACCCGCCTTTGCCACGTTGAGGCGCTCCTGCACCTCGGCAATCTCCTGGCGCAGCGCCTCCAAGCGCTCGGCAGACGCCTCGTCCGTCTCCTTCATGAGCGCCTGCTCCTCGATTTGCATCTGCGTGAGCTGACGCGTAATGGCGTCGATCTCAACCGGCATGGAATCGAGCTCCATGCGCAGGCGGCTCGCAGCCTCATCGACCAGGTCGATGGCCTTATCGGGCAGGAAGCGGTCGGCGATGTAGCGATCGGACAGGTCGGCGGCGGCAACGAGCGCCGCGTCGGCGATGCGCACGCCGTGGAAGATCTCGTACTTCTCTTTGATACCGCGCAGGATGGAAATGGTGTCCTCCACGCTCGGCTCCCCCACCAGCACCTGCTGGAAACGACGGGCGAGCGCGGCGTCCTTCTCGATGTACTTACGGTACTCGTCAAGCGTGGTCGCACCGATGGCGTGCAGGTCACCGCGGGCGAGGGCGGGCTTCAAGATGTTGCCCGCGTCCATGGAGCCCTCGGTGGCACCGGCGCCCACGATGGTGTGCAGCTCGTCGATGAAGAGAATGACCTTGCCCTCGGCCTTTTCGACCTCTTTGAGCACCGCCTTGAGACGATCCTCGAACTCGCCGCGGTACTTGGCGCCCGCCACGAGCGCACTCATATCGAGCTCGATGAGATCGCGGTCGCGCAGCGTGCTGGGCACGTCGCCGGCAACGATACGCTGGGCGATGCCTTCCACGATGGCGGTCTTGCCCACGCCCGGCTCACCGATGAGCACGGGGTTGTTCTTGGTGCGGCGCGAGAGCACCTGAATGGTGCGGCGAATCTCGTCCGTGCGACCGATCACCGGATCGAGCTTGCCTGCACGGGCCAAGTCGCAAATGTTGCGCCCGTACTGCTCAAGTGCTTCGAACTCGGTTTTTGCATCCGCGCTGGTAACGCGGTCGTCGCCGCGCAACTCGGTATACACCGACTCGATGCGCTCACGCGTCACGCCCGCGTTTGCGAGGATAGTCCCCGCCTCTCCCTTGTCCTCGGCAAGAGCCATCAGCAGGTGCTCGGTGACCACGAAGTTGTCGTCCATCTTGGACGCCTTCTTCTCGGCACGCTCAAGCACGCGCGTCAGGTCGTTAGATAGCTGCTGCTGAGCGCCCTCGACCTTGGGAGCGCGCTCGATAGCCTGCCTCGTTGCGGCCGTCAGCTGCTTGGGGTCGGCTCCGATGCGCTCGATGATCACGGAAATGTTACGCTCACCGCTGGTGAGCAGGGCGGCCAGCAGGTGGACGGGCTCCACCGCTGCGGCCTGGGCGTCAGACGCGATACCAATGGCGTTTTGCAGCGCCTCGCGTGACGTCATGGCCAGTTTGTCGATTCTCATAGGTGTTCCACCTCTCTCGTTTCGGATGCTCACTCGCAGGAACGCTCCCGCAAAACTGCGCGCTTACACCCGAGCGGCCACCCTACGGGGCGGCCGACATGGTTTACTCAAAAGGTATTGTTGCCGATAATCGACAGCTTTATACAAAATCTAAGTCTCTCTATATAAGATTTTCTGAGTAATCGGATTGAGGGACAAGAAGCTACCCACGAAGCGTACGCGCAAAGCGCGCAGCAGCAAGCACCAGAAGCGCAGCACTCGCGCCCAGGATCGGCTCACAAGACACAATGTGTATCCGTTGCTGGACGGCTAACATGCAAAATAACGACACGACGGTTCGAAACGGAAGCCGGAAATGAACTCGCCCCCTCATTTTTTCGCGGAATCGGGCCCAAAATGGCAACTTTTGCCAGATTGTAGGGCCCCGACAACTGGACAAGGGCGAAAAGCGGAACACACGCGAATCCAGACAATGCATCGAATCGCGGCGACCTGCAGTTTCGCCGAATCGAAATCGAGCGAAACGGCGCGAACGCGCACGGAGACATCCTCGGGATGAACGTCAGACCTTATAATCTGACAAAAGTTGCCAGAAAACCTGGTTCATGGGTAAAATACGCGCCCGGACAACGCGGGCCGGCGTTAACACGTCCGTTTGCAGATACAGAGTTGAATCGGACACGCATTCTGTCCAACAAGCCCCAGAATCACGCAAGCCCTTTGTCCAACGACAAAACGAGAGGGCACAATTAAGGGCCCTCCCGTACTTGCGTTTCCGTTACGCCAATTCGTTTCCGTTGCTTGCCGTAACGCGCTGATACCAATAGTAGGAATCTTTCTTGTATCGGCGCTTGGTTCCGTTGCCGTAGTCGTCTTGATCAACGTAAATGAATCCGTAGCGTTTCTTCATCTCACTGGACGAGCAAGAGATGATGTCGATCGGACCCCATGGATAGTATCCGACCACGTCCACGCCGTCGCGAATCGCCTCGCGCGTCGCTTCAACGTGAGCGCGCAGGTACTCGATGCGGTATAGATCGTGGACCGTGCCGTCTTCCTCAAGCACATCTTCACTGCCAAATCCGTTTTCGGCGATGATGATCGGCTTTTGATAACGGTCGTAAAACATGTTAAGCGCCGTCCGCAACCCCAGAGAATCGACCGCCCATCCCCATGCGTTTGCCTCTAGATGCGGATTGGGAATCGACCCATCCTCGTTTACCGCAACCTTACTCCAGCTCTCAGCTGAGCAAATCGCGGAGTAGTAATACGAGAGCGAGAAGAAGTCCGACGTTCCCCCCAGCAAGTCCGCTTCATCTTCGAGCGAAAGGTCAATATCAAGACCGTGCTCCTCGAAGAAGCGCCATGCATATCCCGGAACAACGCCGCGCATAAGGACGTCGCTCGCAAAGCACTCCATCTGATTGTGCTGATAGTTGGCGGCGACATCTGCCGGCTTGCAAGTCTCAGAAGCCGTGAGGGCATCGTATACCATCATGCCGATCTTGAAATCGGGATTGATGGCATGGCCGGCAGCCACCACGCGAGCGGATGCAACGCACTCGTTCAGCAAGGCCTGATACTTGGCTTCCCAAAGATTATCAACACTGTCCGAAGGAATGCCCAGATGATTGAACGACTCATGATGAATGAGGTTAATCTGGTTGACCACAATCCACCAGGTCACCTTCTCACGCAAGCGTTCCATGACCGTCGTGCAATACCGCACAAAGCAATCCATGGTCTCTCGGCCATACCAGCCGCAATACGCTTTTGCCAAATGCAGAGGCATCTCATAATGCGAAAGGGTCACCAGCGGTTCAAGACCGTTGCTGCGCATTTCGTCGATCAGCCGCTCGTAGAAGGCAAGACCTTCCTCGTTTGGCTCCGCATCATCCCCGTTGGGAAAAATGCGCGCCCAGTTGATGGAGATGCGCAGACTGTTCATGCCCGTTCCCGCGAGCAGCTTTAGATCCTCGGGGTGCGTATGATAGAAATCAATACCGAAACGCTTGGGGTAGCAGCCCCCTGTATCGGCAAGGGCAAAGTCGATGTCGGCGGTCGCCGTCTCCTTGTTCGACTTTTTCTTGGGGTCGCCGGTGTCCTGCACGCGCAGAATATCCGCAACGCACGGGCCTTTGCCACCCTCGTCCCATGCACCCTCGCACTGGTTGGCGGCAAGCGCGCCACCCCAGAAAAAGCCCTCAGGGAACCCTTCTGGAACTCTCTTCATCGCTCCACCTAGCCCAAGTCTTCGCCGTTGGAAGAAATCACGTTCTGATACCAGAAGAAACTATCCTTTTTGATGCGCTTCCCTGTACCGTTACCGCGGTCGTCACGATCGACGTACACGTATCCGTAACGCTTGCTCATCTCGCCTTGCGAGCAACTCACGATGTCGATGGGACCCCATGAGGCGTAGCCGAACACATTCACGCCGTCTTTAATCGCCTCGCGCATCGCTTCGACGTGCGCGCGTAGATACTCAATACGGTATTGGTCGTGGATATGGCCATCTGAAGTCACCTCGTCGAGAGCGCCAAGGCCGTTTTCCGCAATGAACAGCGGTTTGCGATAGCGATCCCAGTAATCGTTCAGCGAGATGCGGAATCCCGTGGGATCGATCGCCCAGCCCCATATCGACTTCTCGAGATGCGGGTTGTCCGCACCGACTTCGAAATCCTGCGGGTCGGCAACGCGTGTTGAATAATAGGAAAACGACAAGAAGTCGACAGGGTTCTCCCGCAGGACCCGCTCGTCCTCCTCCGTGACCTCAAACGAGATCCCGCGTTCCTCAAAGAAGCGCTTTGCATAGCCGGGATAACCACCGCGAGCAAGAACATCACAGTAGAAGTAGTTGTTCATCTGCATGTGCTGATAAGCACACAGCTGGTCGGAGGGGTCGCATGTCTTGGCGTACCTGCGATCGTCGCCGAGCATCATGCCCACCATGAGCGACGGGTCGATCTCGTGGGCGATGCACACCGCCTTGGCATTCGCGACAAATTGGTTGTGCAGCGCCTGATAAGTTGCCTGGCGACGATCCTCAAAACGGTCGTTCACCAACCCGAGACTTGCAAACTCACCCCATCCGCCCAAGCTGTTGATCTGATTGAACGGAATCCAATAGCGAACGCGATCATGGAAACGCTCGAACAATACACGGCAATACCGCAGGAAATGCTCGAGAACGCGACGGTCTGCCCAGCCATCGTATTCCGTCACAAGACGGGTGGGCATCTCATAATGAGAGATGGTCATGACCGGCTCGATTCCATACGAAAGCATGGTGTCGATCATGCGATCGTAAAACGCCAGGCCCTCCTCGCAAGGCTCCGGATCATCGCCGTTCGGGAAGATTCGCGCCCAGTTGAACGATGTGCGGAAGCACTTGAAACCCATCTCCTGCATGAGTTTGAGGTCTTCGGCATACGTGTGATAGAAATCGATTCCATAACGACGCGGATAATAGCCCGTTTCATCAACGATGGCGGCATTCACCTCGTCAGCCGTATGCGAGAATCCAAGGAAGCCCAGGCGGCTATACTCCTCCGGAAGGATCTCGATATCGGCGATCGAAGGTCCCTTGCCCCCCTCGTTCCACGCACCTTCCGACTGGTTAGCCGCAATCGCACCGCCCCAAAGGAACGACCCGGGGAACCCCTTAGCAGGCATCATGGCAGCATTCTCCATCGGCTATCCCTCCCTGCCCGCGCGCAGTGCGCGATACATTTTAATCATGTTCGTCACCATGTTGACCTCGCTGTTAATGGTCATCAGCGTATCCTGAGCATGGGTGAACAGCAGAGTCGTGTTGAGGATATCAGTCTCGATCGACTCCTGAATCATGTCGGTCTGGATAACGTGTGCCCTCGCGATCTCCTTTTTGGCATCGCGCAACTTGACGTCCACGTCATCGTCCGTTGCGCCTGAGGTCAGCATGTCGATAACCTCGTTGAGCATCTCGCGGCAATCGCCGGCGCTCAGAATAATCTGCATCGCCGCCTGATTGAGCTCATCTGCACTGTGCATCTTTCAACCTCCTGAATTAGAAGGCCAGCGCCCTGTCGGACAGGAGCGCCGGCCATTGACGTCCGGATAGGATTATGCCTCTTCGATGGCGGCACGCTTTGCCTTGCGAGCGGCCTTCTTGGCGGCAAGCGCTTCCTTCTCCTCGCGTTCCGCCTCTTCCTCTGCCAAGCACTGCTTGTCATACACCTTGAAGAAGGGGTAGTAGACCACAAAGCTAAGGGCAAAGATCACCAGGAAGAGCAGCACGCCGCGAATTCCGCCAACAGCGAACGCGGGGATGAAGTCGGGCAGGTACCAGAACGAGAAGAGCATCGTCGGGCACGGAACCAGGCCAAAGTGAAGCGCAATCCACGTAATGGCCGGGCCAGCGAAACCGATAATCCACATCGGAACCATGAGCAGCGGGTTAAAGGCAATCGGGGCACCGAAAACCAAGGGCTCGTTGATATTGCACAGAGACGGGATAATGGTCGTGCGGCCGATGACTTTGAGCTTCTGAGACTTGGCGAAGAAGAGCATCAGAATGCCGAGAGCGAGCGTGCAGCCGCCACCGCCGATGCACCAATAGTACGAGGAGCCATAGGCGCTCACCATGGTCGCCACCTGACCGGCGGCAACGGCTGCCTGGTTGACGTCGAGAGCGTTCATGATAATGGCCACCTCAATGGGATACAGGACCCATGTGGAGATACCGAAGGTGTACAGGAACGCGTACTCAAAGCCAAAGAACAGCGTATAACCCAAGAAGCTGTCACCAACGGCAATTACCGGGCTGAAGATCGTATAGATGACGTCGGAAATGTTGATGCCAAGCTGGAAGGTGAACAGCCAACCACAGGCGATGATGATCAGAATCGGAATGAGCGTATCAAACCAAACGGTGATGAAGTCGGGGAGGGCGGTGTCCTCCTTGAAGAAGGAGTGCTTGGCAAACGCGTTCATAACAAAGCCCGTGAAAAGGCCTGCCATAAGAGCGGCGATCATGCCGCCGTTGCCCAGGGAGGACAGCGAGAACTCGATGGTCCACGCGTCCGCATCGATGACCGGGCCGCAAATAATCAGATAAAGAGCAATGCCGGCAAGTCCAGCTTCCTTCTTAGTCTTGTTGTTGCGCTTCTTCTCCATGATGAGGAAAGGAACAAGATAAGAAAGGAAAATAGAAAGCAGACCGATTGAGAAGGTGTTGAGCGGAGAGAAATCCGGGAACCCAGGGACGAGCTCGCCGAAAGCGGTAAGCACAGTAACGAACGAGCCGATGAAAATCATGGGCATCGCCGTGAGAATTGCCTGTTGAACTGCGGCGATCCACGGATTGTGGGCCAACTTGTTCATCTTGGGTGCGAAGGATTCTTCCATCCACGCCATAAACTTTTCCATTAGGTACTCCCTAATCTAGTTGGTTCATCTAGACGAGAACTATTTCATCTCTTCAAGGGCAAGGTCCAAAATGACGTCGCCATCCATATCCCCATAGGCTTTCTTGGGAATCATTGCGATGGGAACGTCATACTCATCGACGAGCTCTTCAAGATCATCCATGAGGTAACTGAGGTGTGGGGCGATCAGGATAACGTCAACGTCCTCGATGTAATCCTCGATAACCGAATCAGAACGGGCAATTACATTGACCTCGATTCCGCGCGCCTTCGCTGCCTGTCGAATGTTCTTTGCCATAAAACCGCTGCTTGCTCCTGTTGAACAGCAGAGAAAAATAGTCTTATCTGCCATTTCGACCTTCTTTCTCAATATCTCGAGCGTCTGAGGTGAATATGCAAAATCCGCACTCGCTCGGCGTTTCGCCCACGAGCCCGGCGCGGCCTAGAGCTCTGCGTTGCAGAACTCCCGCAGGGCCGTGGCATCTTGTCCCTCGCGCTCGCCGGAAACCGTGAACACGGCAATATCGCCCGAACGAACCCCCAGCGACATGACGGCGAGCATGCTTTTCGCATCCGCGTCCTTTTCGCCTCCCGACTTTTTCACGCGGACATCAGATTCCAAAGATGCCGCCATACGCGAGAGGTTTGCCGCTGGACGTGCGTGCAGTCCAACGGGGTCGGTAATCGTGTACTCAAAAACCTGCATCGAAACCTCCTCCCACGTGCTTTCAAACCTCAGGACCCTCACGCGAGTCCGCACTGCCCTTCCGATCGGTGGCCTTATACTCGCAAATAAGGCAGTTCGGGCTCAACGAAGGTTTTGCACCGCTTGCGTGCAACCAAAAAACTTAGCGTTTGCACGGGTTCGGTGCATTTTGTTGCACCGAAGAAGTGCTCTGTCGCCCTGTAAGACTCGGTATACTGGGGTTTGATACTCACCTCAGTATGGCAATCGGCTCGAAGACGACTCGCTTGAAACAGCCGAACGGACATCTTGTAGCGAGACCTCAGCGAAACGGATACGGTCATGTTGAACGAAAAGGAACTGCAACTCCTTCAGCAGCTCGCACAAAGCACAGCCCCGGTGACAGCGCGCGAATTGTCCGCCAAACTCGGCATCTCCATCCGTACGGTTGAGTCCTACATCCAACGCATCAATTGTGAGAATCCCGAAACTGTAAGCTCCAGCCAGCGTGGATATCGCGCTGACGCCAAAGCCGCCAAAGAGCTGCTTGATCAACAGGGCATCCCCGGCGACGTCCCCCAAACCAACGAAGAACGTGTGGCATATCTGTTGCATCTTATGCTTGCTGCGCCCGAAGCGCTTGACACGTTCGATGTTTGCGAGCACTTGTACGTGAGCTATTCCACGGTGAAGAACGTCATCGCCGATATCCGCAAGAAAATCGCCCCGCTTCACCTGGAGCTCAAAATGGAGAACAACCAGCTCCTTCTCGTTGGCAGCGAGCGTGACAAACGCCGCCTGCTGTCCGATCTTCTGTACAACGAAACGGCCATGGGATTCCTCGATCTCACGATAATTCAGCATGCATTCCCAGACATCGATGTTCCCCGTATCGAGGTATGCATTCGCGAAGCGCTGGACGAAAACCAATGCTTCGCGAACGACTATTCTCTCGTCAACCTCATTCTGCATATTGCTATCACCATCGACCGCATCCGCAACGGCAGAGGCCAAGTCGATTCTCCATCAACTCAAATGCTCGACGCTGCGATAAGCCCACAGGATCTCGAAATGGCAAGGGCGATTACGCATGCACTTGAAAGCGCTGGCGACGTCGAGTTCAACAAGACGGAGGTATCTGAGCTCGCGCTGTTGCTTGCCTCACGTACCACTATGCTCGACTATCGCATGGCAAGTCGGGACAACATCGAGCGCTTTGTAGGAGGCGAATGCCTCGAAGTAGTCAATGAGATGATTGGGGCACTCCGGGAAAATGCCGGCATCGACCTTTCCGACCATGAGTTCTTCGTTCGCTTTGCATTGCATATCAAAAATCTGATCACACGGGCACGAACGGGTAGCCTGTCGAAAAATCCCTTCACAAGCCAGATAAAAAGCAGCTGCCCCCTTCTGTACGACACTGCCGTCATACAGGCCGGCATCTTGCAACGCCGGCTGAATGTGTATATCAACGACGATGAGATCGCCTATATTGCCTTTCATCTTGGAAGCACTCTTGAGACTCAAAAGCAGCTCACCAATAAAATCAAGGCGGTGCTGTTTTGCCCTTCGTACTACAACGTCGATGCGAAGATTCTGCTATTCCTTGAGCGCTATTTTGAAAATGACCTCATCGTCACCAACGTTGTGACCGACAAGGTCGATCTCGAACACCTGCATGGCGCGGACCTTCTTATAACCACAGTGCCCCTCACCTCGTACTATGGGATTCCCACACACCTGCTCGGCATCATCCCCAAAGAGTCTGACCGTGCGAACTTGCAGCATGTCGTCGACGATATCCACCATGAGAAGCGTCGCTCTGTTCTCAAGGCACATCTTGAACGGCTCATCCTGCCCGAACTCTTTTCCGTCAATGCAACGCTCACGACACGCGACCAAGTCATTCACTGCATGGCGGACCGGCTTATTCAGCGGGGCTATGCCAATGCCGACTTTGAGCAACAGGTCTTTGAGCGCGAGGCGCTTTCGAGCACTGCGTATGGTACCGTCGCGCTTCCCCACAGCCTCCGTCAGACCAGCCCTCGCTCTTCGATTTCGGTCATGATTTCCACGACACCCATCTTTTGGGGAGATGACAAGGTTGACCTTATCTTCCTCCTGTCGTTTAGCAAAACCGACCAAGAGGTGTTTTACGAGGTATTTGATCCGTTGGTGTCGATTCTCTCCGATCGGGAGCAGATTTCCCTACTTGCCGGCATCGATGACTATCAGCAATTCATCGCGCGGCTGTGCGAAATGATGCAGTAGGTGGGGCAAGCAGCTGTCGTATGGTCAAATTTGAACCTGAACATGTTGCACGTCCAGTTTGATTCATTGCAGATTTGAGACCGGACGAATGTTGCAAACCGCAGACTGAAACCAGACCATTGCGACGCATCCAGAGTTGAAACCAGACGGTTGTTGCAGAAATGGGCCTCTATTTGCAACAACGGTCTGGCCTCAACCGCGCGCCCATTTCGGCACCGGCACCTCGATAAAGGGCGGAATCGCAATTCAGCGCCTATGCCAAAGCCAGGGCAATCCTCAACGCCTCAAGCAGGCTGGCTTCATCGGCCACGCCTGTCCCCGCTATGTCAAAGGCGGTCCCATGGTCAACCGACGTGCGGATCACGGGCAGACCCACCGTCATGTTGACACCCTTCTTGAAATCAAGAACCTTTAACGGGATATGACCCTGGTCATGGTACATGGCCACCACGAGATCGTATTGTCCTTGGCTCCCCTTAAAAAAGACCGTATCCGGTGGCTCCGGACCCACCACGTCGATTCCCTCGGCCTGGCACTCGTTGATTGCAGGAATCAGTTGCGTCTGTTCTTCGTCACCGAACAGCCCATGTTCTCCGGCGTGAGGGTTCAGCCCAGCTACTGCAATACGAGGCCTTTCGATGCCGGCCCTCTTTAAGACCTGGTCTCCCAAGCGGATGACTGTGGCAACCCGCTCTCTTGTTGCAAGGTCGCAAGCCTGTCGCAGGGATACATGAGTGCTTACATGGATTACCTTGAGCGCGTCGCTCCACAGGAGCATGGCGTAATCCTTTGCACCAGTTAAATCCGCCAAGATTTCCGTGTGCCCTGCATACAGATGCCCGCCCATGTGAAGTGCCTCTTTGTTCAAGGGGGCTGTAACCACCGCCATCACCTCGCCGGACTGCGCCGCACGCACAGCAGCCTCCAGGTAACGATAGGCCCCATCGCCGCAGCGAGCGCTCAGTTGGCCAACGGTAAAGTCCTTCATCGTAATGGGGCAAGGATCAACAACGTTGACAACTCCATCCACACATTGCGAAGCGGATGAAACCTTCTGAAGCGTAAGGCCCATGTTCCATTTCTCGTTATAGTGGCGAAGCACGTCAAATGCACCATATACGATGCATTGTTCCTGATATTCGGGCCGTGCCTTCATTGCCTTTAAGATAATCTCCGGCCCTACGCCCGCGGCATCCCCCATGGTAATTGCTGTCTTCGGCATTGTTATCCCTCCGGGTGTAAATACTTTTTTGCGATTTTGCAGATATAAGGACTAAAAGGTCCATCGTCCCCGTGAAGCATTGTGCAGCGAGCCTCCATTACCTGCCCCAATAGCAGGTATGCCTCCTGCGGCTCAAAGCCGTAGTCGTCGCACATCCAAGCAATCAACTCTCTGGCTGCCCCGCAGAAAGAATCCTTCATCTTGTCCTCGTTGGCGATTGTCATGATGTATTCGTCGTTCTCAGCCCGCAACCATTCGTGAGCTTGATATCCCTTTTTCACCGTTAACCGCAACGTGACCGTCGATCGACACTCGATTCCGCCGCCATGAGGAATCTCTCCGTCACCCATAATGGCGTGAGCATCGCCCACATGTAGGAGCGCCCCCTCCACACAAACGGGCAGATAGAGCGTTGTGCCAGGACAGATTTCCTGAACATCCATATTCCCGCCGGTGTGGTAGGCGTATGCATTCGTTAGCCCTTCTCCGGCGGGTGCCGTACCCATCGTGCCGATCATAGGCTTTATGGGCAACTGTAGTCGGTTACTCCAATTAACACCGTCTTCGTCGATTGTCACGGTCCGCGTTACGACGTCCCAATCATTAGGCCAGATTTGCTGACTCAACTTCGTCCGCCACCCTGCAAAGCCGGTGTAACCAACCCCCTCGGGCTCTATGTTTAGAATCTCCACCTCAAGCGTATCGCCAGGCTGCGCCCCCTCTACCGCCACGACGGTGCAGAGGTTCGGCCCCTTGCTCTTCGATGGATCCCAGCGGTCCTCAGGACTTTGAAGCCAGGAACCGCCGTTTAATTCGGTCTCAATCTCAACCGTCTCGCCTGAGGCGACAATCGCCGCCGGCGGATGCGCTTTATCCATGGTGTTGTACGTTACTTTTCTCGTAACACGCTGCATGCAATGCCTCCTATCGAGAGCGCCTCTGCATTGCCCTCATTTCACCATAGTTTTCGCTGAGATGCCATTTCGTTCGTCAGACGGTTGTAATCAGGCAATTGCAATCGGGCGGTTATATTCAGTCGGTTGCAACAACCCAAACAGCCGAGTGGCCGCACTGCCTAAACACGCTTCTCGCCCAAGCGGCAGCACTGCCTAAACGCGCTTCTCACCCAGGAGCTTCGTGATGTAATCGTAGTTTTCCACGCGATGTGGCAGCGTGCAGGCGCTGCAGTCCTTAATGCGCCCGCCGTCCGCACCGACTATATAGGTGAAGTTTCCGCCGCACCCCTCGCCCAACGCGTAAAGCGGGCAATAGCAAAACAGACAGTTGAGCTGGTCGGCGGGCATATCGTGGCAAGGATAGAACTCACACGCGGCATGGTTGAAAAACCGATACTGTCGCAGTTCGGATTCACGCGGTACCGATGCGGGTCCAGGCGCCCCGCCCATCGGCCCACGCCCACGCAACTCCACCGCAACCGCACCCAACTCCGACGCAACCGCACCCGGCTCCGCCACGGCCGCGCCCAACCCTAATGCAACCGCACCCGGCTCCGCCGCAACCCCGTTCTCAGGCACATCACCCATCGGCGCGCCCTACTTCGCCGTGATGATACGCGGGCGCATGGAACACCCCACCGCCAAGCGATACCCGCGCACGATCTCCCGCGTCTTCCCGACCATCTGCTCGGCATATTCGCTTGCAAAGTTCATGAGCGACATGGATAGCATCAGGTCGATATCGATGATCTCGTTGATATCGCCCGAGAGGTACCCCGTATCGATGCAGCGCACGGTCTCGTTGAACATGCCCTGCGACATCGTCACGGCGATCTTCAAGCGCTCCGACTCCTCCGGAATGCTGCGGCTCTTCAAGATCTCGACGAACTGCTCGTGCTGCACGCGCACCTCTTCGTCCGAAACCTCCGGATACTGAATGATGCCCACATAGAATCGGCGAAACGCATCGTTGCGGTACAGAACCTCAAGCAGCAGATGCTCAAGGATGCAATATGAGAGCATGGGGTCCTCCACCGGAAAACGCCTGCTCACCGTTGCGCGAAGCTGCTCGACAAACTCCTGGTAAATGATGGCGACCAAATTGGCATGGCTGCCAAAGTGATACGAGACAAGCCCGCGCTGAACCTCCGCGGCACGGCAAATCGCGGCATCGGAGACCGCCGTCACCCCTTGCTCGAAAAAGAGATTGCGCGCAGCGTCCTTGATGCGCTCCTTCGTTGCGTCGCCAGCGGCATAGGTGCCCATGGCCCTCCCCCTTCATGCGCCCCGCGCTAAACCCGCACGCCCAACATGCAGATGGGGCACCGTTGTCCTCGGCACCCCATCCTATCAAACGTTGATTGCAAAGGCATCGCAAATACCGCGAGGCGCGCCTTACCTTAGAACATCATAACGAGCGCGATACCAGCGGCGCAAACCGCGCAGCCGATGATGCGGGTAAAGCTCACACGCTCCTTATAGAACACGGCGCCGATGACAAGCAGGCACACGGCCAGAATCACGTACAGGACTAGACAGGCGATGCTGATGTCCCAGCCCGCACGGTACTGGAGCAGGATCGCAACCTCCATGAGCACGAGAGAGAGGCCCATGGCGGGAGCCGACCAGTTGCACTCTTTAAGAGCGCGCGGGTACGACTTGTCTTTCGCCGTGGCGAAAAACGCAATGAACGAGAAGACGCAGCACACGGTATAGGTCAAGAAGACAGACGCGAGCGCGTTGATGTTCTCGGGCGTGAGCTTGGCGACGATGTTGTAGGCGACGTTGACCACGATCATCAGGATGACGGGGAAGAAATACGCGAACCCGTGCTTCTTTGCAGCTTCAGACATGATAGTTTCCTCTCAATGCAGTCTCTATGCGGTCTCTATGCGGTCTTGTCGTACACGATGCGGCCGTCGATGAGCGTGAGCTCCGATTCGGTCTTTTGGATCAAGCCCGGGTCGCAGGTAAACAGGTCGTGCTCAAACACCGCGATATCCGCGCGCTTGCCCACCTCGAGCGAGCCCTTGAGCTCTTCCTTGCCCAGCTGGTAAGCGCCGCCCCAGGTGAATGCCCACAGCGCCTCGGACACGCTGATCTTCTGCTCGGGGTTGATGCCGCCTTCGGGCTTGCCGTCGTTGAACACGCGCTGCGTGGAGCGGAACACCTGGTCGAGCGTTCCCGCAAAGCCCACGGGAGAGTCGCTGCTGAACGAGATGTAATCGCAGTTGTCGAACATCGTTCGGTTCGCCCATGCGAGCTTGTACACCTCGTCGCCAAAGAACGGGCGGTAGAAGTCGGTCTCATAGGTGGGCGTGGGGGCCATCATGTCGGGCTGCAGCGCGGCAACGATCCCCAGCTCGCGGAAGCGCGGGAAATCCTCGGCGCACACGGTGTCGCAGTGCGTGATGACATTGCGGCGGCTCTTGTCGCAAAGCCCCTGATCGAGCGCGGCCTCAAAGCAGTCGAGGCCGTGACGCACCGTCGCGGTGCCGCACGCGTGGATGTGGACGGGGAATCCGGAACGCTCGCACTCGAGAATCCGGCGCTTCATATCCTCGGGATCGAGCAGGCAGCCACCGGTGCACGTGGGGTCGTCGGCATACGGCTCGACCATCCAGGCAGTGTGGGCGCCACCCACGCCATCGCCGATGACCTTGTAGCCCCAGAACGTGATGAAGCGCTCTTTGTCGCCGTAGCGCTCGGCGAGCTTCTGCGCCTTCTCCACAAAGTCATCGCCCTCGTTGATCAGCACGCAAGTGTTCACCCTGAGATTGAGATCGCCATCTGCCTCAAGACCCTCGAGCGCCTCATACCAAGTCGCAGGCGTGTCGAACGCATCCCAGGTCTCGGTGACGCCGCGGCGGTTGAGCAGGGCGATGGTCTCGGCGAGCTTCTGCTTGCGCACCTCGGAGTCGGAGATGGCCATCTTGAGCACGGTCGGCTCGATGCCGATGGCGGCCTGCTCCTCCAGGTATCCCGTGGGCTCCCCGTTTTCATCGCGCCAGATCTTGCCGCCGTCCGGATCGGGGGTCTCGGCCGTGATTTCCAGCTCGTCGAGGAACTTCTGGTTGACCCACGCGCAGTGCGTGTCGATGTCCATGAGGAACGCCGGGTTGTCGGGCAAAGCCTCGGTGAGCTTCGCCTTGTTGGGGACCTGGCCGCCCGGCCAGTTGGCCTGATGCCAGCCGAAGCCGATGACCCAGTGGGAGTCGGGGTTGTCCTCGTGCCACTTCTTGACGTTTGCAACGCACTCCTCCTCGGAGGTCACAAAGCGCAGCACGGGTCCGCATTCGCACAGGATGGTGTTCTCCAAGTGCAGGTGCGCATCGCAGAGCGCGGGCATGAGCAGCTTGTCCTCGCCGAAGCGGCGAACGTCGGTATCCGGACCGATGAACGGCTCTATTTCCTCGGGAGTGCCCACGGCGACGATCGTGTCGCCGGCAATGGCGATGCCACCGGGTGCAGGCGTTTCATCGCGGCTCGTGGCGCGGAACATGGCATTGGCAATAATGACGATATCTGCAGGTGTGACTGACATGACGTCTCCTTACGTACACGTTATGGAATTGCGCAAGATGTTTTGACGGATGTTTAATCTGGATATGGATGCGACGCCCGTTGGAGTGGCGGACGACAAGCGCCGCGCGTTTTAACTTGCACGGAGATGGGGTTGCGTTGCGACTTGAACTGCGATGCCGTCAAAACACGCGTGGTTCCCTAAGCCGTAACGCCTGCCGTCATGCCGCCACTGAGACCGGTTGGTGTCTTAAACTTCCGATTCGGCACTCTGAGGCTGAGCTTGCTCCGCGGAGCCGACCGTAGTCTTTTCCGGACGATTCACGATATAAAGGCCGGCGATGCAGACGAGAATGCCCACGATCTTGATGGGACCCAGGGACTCGTGCCAGAAGATGACGCCGATAACTGCCAGGCAAAGCGACAGCGAAATATTGCCCACCAGCGTGCCGACGCTAAGATCCCAGCCCGCACGGTACAGCAGGATGATTGCCACGTCGCAACCGACGATGCACAGGCCGAGGGCGTAGGATGCCCAATTTGCCTTCGCGAACTCGGCAACGATGTTGCCGCCGCCCGACGTGACCATATAAAGGATGAATGTCGCTGCCATGCCCGCCGCGTACGTGAGCGTCAGCGATGCGAACGTATTGGCATTTTCGGGCGTGGATTTGGCAAAGATGTTGTACAGGATGTTTCCCAGAACACCAATCGCAAGAGGAACGTAAAAGAGGATCGATTCCATGATGGCTCCTTGCTCGAATGTTGGACAATGCGCGCATCCGATGGCTTCAGTCTAAGCTCATTTATTTTTTTGTACAAGCAAAATTTCGTATATGCGAAGTTTAACGTTCACATAATTTATTTTTGGCACTACATAATTTATTATTACCTGCGTGCTGTACGGTTTATTATTTCCGCAGGTAGATGGCAATTTATTGAGTTGTATAGACAATTTGTTTTGTTGTAGATACCGAGATGTTTTACCGAAAGATAAACGGTCAAAAAGAACAGACGAACGGCATTTCAGTCGCCGTTCGCCCTTATGCGCTTACATCCTGTTTTCGGTTGTCTGCAACCACCTGCTATTACCTATGGACAAGTGCCTTTTAGAGTCCCCAAAAACGCAGAAAACCATAGGGGACGGACGGGGGCCGCAAACAATAGGAGCCGGTAAAGGATTGGAAGCGACCCTTACAGCTCTCCGCCGGAAAGCAAACCACGCAGTACCTTCTCCGGATCGGCGCTGCCGTCGCGCGGGGCTAATGCGGTAATGCGCTTCTGCATCTTGAGCTCATGTAGCTCTTCCTCAAGCTGACGCATGCGAACGCGCATCTGCTCATTCTCGCGCTCGCGCTCCTCCGCTCGCTCCTTCATGTCGAGGATGCGAACCACACCCGCCAGATTGATGCCCTCATCGGTAAGCTGATTGATGAGCTCCAGCCGCTCGATGTCGGCCTGCGAATACAGGCGCGTATTGCCACCCGAACGCTTGGGGTTCACAAGGCCCTTGGACTCATATACACGCAGCGTCTGAGGGTGCATGCCCGTAAGCTCCGCCGCAACAGAAATCATATACAGCGGTTTTGTGCGAGCCGATTCGTCTGCCATGTCATCCCCTTCGATCAAAACCCATTCACCATGATAAGGCTTCGGGGCCTCCTACACATCCCCTACCGCGCGAACGCGGGCAAGCAGTTCGAGTTATCCTCTCGCATCTTGACGCGATCCGAGGTCCCCTCTCGAATCCGCGACTCGAGCTCCCCTCTCGAATCTTGGGTCGTTTTTCGGCATTTGGCGCCCGAAAATGTGTCTCAAATACCTAAAAACAGCCCAATCTTTGTGTGAGGCCCGAGCTTATGTAGGATGCAGTAGGCAGCACTCTACACGCTACAACTTCGCGCGATACGGACGCTCGTCTGCTTCGCGCAGCTTTTCCAGGGCGGCACGCTCCTTGTCCGTGAGACTCGTGGGAACCTGCACAGAAATCGTCGCCAGCAGAGCACCCATGTGGTCCTTGCGCTTGGCATCGGGCATGCCCATGTCCTTGAAGCGGAAGCTCTTGCCCTCTTGCGTGCCCGCGGGCACCTTGAGACGCAGCTTTTTGCCGCTGGGCGTTGGCACGTCGACTGTGCACCCTAGCGCCGCCTCGTATATGGAAATCGGCACGTCAATGGTCACGTCAGCAGTCTTGCCCTTGCGCTTAAACAGCGGATGCTCGGCTACGCGGAACTCCACGAGCATGTTGCCGCGCGGACCGCCGTTGACACCGTATTCGCCATGGTTCTTGAAACGCAGCTTCATGCCGTCATAGCAACCTGCGGGAATGGTCACCTCGAGGGTGTCCTGTTCGCCGGTGGACGGAATGCGATGCGTGATGTTGCGCTTGGCGCCATGGAGCGATTCTTCAAACGAAACGTCGATGACGGCCTTGAGGTCGCTGCCCTTACGAGCGCGACGCGCCCCGCCGCCGAACATGTCGCCGAAGTCGAAGCCCGCGGAGTCGCCGCCGTACGAGCTGTAGGCACCACCCACGCCTTCACCGCGGAACATGCTGCCGAAGATGTCCGCCATAGACGGACCACCGGCACCGCCGCCGTATGCGTATCCGCCCGCACCGCCAGTGCCGGGAATGCCGCCGAACTGCAGCATCATGTCGTATTCTTTGCGCTTATCCGGATTGGACAGCGTTTCGTATGCCTCGGAAATCTCCTTGAACTTGGCCTCGTCACCACCGCGGTCGGGGTGGTATTTCTGGGCCAGCTTACGGAATGCCGATTTGATCTCTTTGTCGGAGGCGTTCTTCGACACGCCAAGGACATCGTAGAAGTTCTTGCCTGCAGGCATAAGATCTGCCTCCTTTCGTAAAACGGGCCCCGATCGTAACCGAACAGGGCCCCGCGTTATCTCAACCTACCTGCGCACGTTTGCGGTGTGCCGCACGGTGCGCGCAGGGCTACTCCGCAGCCTCGTCGGAAGCCGCCTTAGATGCTTCCTCAGGTTCGGGAGCAGGGCGCTTGTCGCCACCGTAGGTCACCGTGACCATGGCGGGGCGCAGGACCTTGCCGCCCATGCGATAGCCCTTCTGATACACGTCGTTCACCGTCTCGTCGTACTGGGACGCGTCCTCAACACGACCCACTGCCTGGTGAATATTGGGGTCGAAAGCATCGCCCCTGGGGTCGATGGGCTCCACGCCCTCGTGGTTGAACACCGTGAGAAGCTTCTCGCGTACAGCATCGACGCCATCCACGAACTGGCGGAAGTCATCGGCGAGCTCCTGGCTGCGCGCATGGTCGAGCGCGCGCTCCATATCGTCCACCACGGGAAGCAACGCCTCGACGAGCTTCTCGGTTGCACGGGCACGCTCGTCCAAGCGCTCCTGCGCAGTACGGCGACGGTAATTCTCCCAGTCGGCCTGCAGGCGTGCATGGCGATTCACCGCGTCAGCAGCCTTTTCCTCGGCGGCCTTCTGCGCCTCCGCAGCCTTCTCAAGCTGCGTGCGCACCTCGGTGAGCTCGTCTTGCGCCTTCTCAAACTTGAGCTTGAAATCGTTATCGGCGGCTTCCTCGCCCGCGCGAATGGCGGCCTCGACCATCTCTTCTTCTGTCATGACGTCAGCCTCCATCTCTTTCTCTGCCGGGGCATCCGCATCGTCGACAACGTCGGCAGCCTCTGTGGCTTCTGCTTCCGCGCCATCGGCCTCTGCAGCCTCAGCATCCTCAACAACCTCGAAGTCGGGCTCTGAAGCCTCCATAGGGTTCTCAACGGGAATCTTCATGTCCGTCTCCTTGAAAAAACGGGGCGGCCGGCAACCCAACCGCCCCAACTCATACGCGCAAGCGAGCGCTTACTCCTCGTCGTCAACAACCTCGTATTCAGCGTCGACCACGTCGTCATTGCCAGCAGGAGCGTCCGTGGCAGTGGCGGCCTGAGCGTCGGCGTAGACCATCTGCGCAAGCTCGTAGGCGACGGACTGCAGGCTGTCACCGGCGGCCTTGATAGCCTCGATGTCGGAACCCTCAAGCGCCTTCTTGGCGTCGGCGATTGCAGACTCGGCCTTGCTCTTGAGGTCGGCGGAAACCTTGTCGCCCAGCTCGTTCAGGGTCTGCTCGGTGGAGTAGCACAGGGAGTCGGTCTGGTTGCGAGCCTCGACTTCCTCCTTCTGCTTCTTGTCCTCCTCGGCGTGGGACTCGGCGTCCTTGACCATGCGATCGACTTCCTCGTCGGAAAGCGCAGTGGAGCCGGAGATGGTGATGGACTGCTCCTTGCCGGTGCCCTTGTCCTTAGCGGAGACCTTCACGATGCCGTTGGCGTCGATGTCGAAGGTGACTTCGATCTGCGGGACACCGCGACGAGCAGCCGGGATGCCGGAGAGCTGGAACTTGCCGAGGGACTTGTTGTCGCGTGCAAGCTCGCGCTCGCCCTGTAGCACGTTGATCTCAACGGAAGTCTGGTTGTCGGCCGCGGTGGAGTAGATCTCGGTCTTGGAGGTCGGGATCGTGGTGTTGCGGTCGATCATCTTGGTCATGATGCCGCCCATGGTCTCGACGCCGAGGGACAGCGGTGTCACGTCGAGCAGCAGGATGCCCTCGACGTCGCCGGTAAGCACGCCGCCCTGGACAGCCGCGCCGTTGGCAACGACCTCGTCGGGGTTCACGGACATGTTGGGCTGCTTGCCGGTCATGTTCTTGACGAGCTCCTGCACGGCGGGCATACGGGTGGAGCCGCCCACGAGGATGACCTCGTCAACCTCGGACAGAGACACACCAGCATCCTTCAGGGCCTTGGTCACAGGCGCCTTGCAGCGCTCGAGCAGGTCGCGGGTGATCTTCTCGAACTCGGCGCGAGTGAGCGTGTAGTTGAGGTGCAGCGGGCCAGTCTGGTTCATGGTGATGAACGGCAGATTGATAACGGCCTGCTGAGCAGCGGAAAGCTCCTTCTTGGCGTTCTCCGCGCCCTCCTTCAGGCGCTGCAGGGCCATGGGGTCCTTGCGGAGGTCGACGCCGTTCTCGGACTGGAACTTGTCGGCCATCCAGTCGATGACGCGCTGATCCCAGTCGTCGCCGCCCAGGTGGTTGTCGCCGTTGGTGGCCAGAACCTCGAACACGCCGTCAGCGAGGTCGAGCAGGGACACGTCGAAGGTGCCACCGCCCAAGTCGAAGACGAGGACCTTCTGCTCCTTGTCCTGCTTGTCGAGGCCATAGGCGAGTGCAGAAGCCGTAGGCTCGTTGACGATACGCTTGACCTCGAGGCCGGCAATGCGGCCGGCGTCCTTGGTAGCCTGACGCTGAGCGTCGTTGAAGTAGGCGGGGACGGTGATGACTGCCTCGGTGATGGTCTCGCCAAGGTACTTCTCGGCGTCGGCCTTCATCTTGGCGAGCGTCATAGCGGAAATCTGCTCGGGCGTGTACTCCTCACCGTCGATCATGACGACGCAACGGCCGTTGCTGCCCTCCTTGACCTCGTAGGGCACGGTCTTGAGCTCATCCTGGACCTCGGAGAACTTACGGCCCATGAAGCGCTTGATGGAGAAGACGGTGTTCTTGGGGTTGGTGACGGCCTGGTTCTTAGCTGCCTTGCCGACGATGCGGTCGCCCTCGGCACGGAAGCCGACGACGGACGGCGTGGTGCGGTCGCCCTCGGCGTTCACGATGGTGGTGGGGGTGCCGCCCTCGAGAACCGCCATGGCGGAGTTGGTCGTGCCCAGGTCGATACCGAGAATCTTGCTCATAGTTACATCCCTTTCGTTGGGTTTTGCGTGGCGCTCGCTCGCGGATGCACGCGGCGCTTCGGCGTTTGTTCACGGCATAGTTTATCCCCTTAAGCGGACAAATATACAAAATCTAAGTCAATCCATATAAGATTTTCTGCTGTTCATATTGATATGGTGGTTTACCTGCGATTTTCGCGCAAAAGTACGTTCAGCTTCGTGCGCCGCGATGGAAAAATCTCCATAACGTATCAACGCGCATATAAATACAGTCGTTTATCGAAGAAACAACGGCGCCATTGAGCAAGTCGGTGAACGGTAGCGAGAAAACGGCGGTGAGGGGTTGCGTCAAACGCGGCGCGTGGTACCTTACTGAACATACAGACCCGTTGCCTCTTCGGTTTTGGCATCGGGCATAACTGAGGAGGTTTATTATGGCTCATCCTATTATTGATGCTGACGAGTGCATCGCTTGCGGCGTTTGCGTCGACTCCTGCCCGTCCGGCGTTCTCGAGCTCGAGGACGTTGCCACCGTCGCCGACGGTGACGCCTGCGTGGCTTGCGGCGCTTGCCTTGACGCCTGCCCTGCCGGCGCCATCACCGAGATCGCCGAGGACTAACTCGTCTTCCCTCGCGTTTTCCTGAAGCGCAGAAAGCCCGACTCCACGCGGAGCCGGGCTTTTTCTTTGCGCGACGGAGCGCCTCGAATTGTGGTCAGATCAATTGGAACCCTGTGCTGAAAAACGCTGTTTCCAACGTAACGCCAAACGATGTGCAAAACCTAACGTGCCTATGCAGTGGCTCTGATGATCTTCGCTATCTCAAGCGCAACGTCCTCGGTTTGCGGTCGCACGCCAGGCCACTCAAAGAAACCGTGATCACACCCCGCATAGCGAATCGCGGTCACCGTCGCACCAGCATCCTGCAGCTTCTTCGCAAATTGCTCATCTTGGATACGCAGGTAATCGTATTCCGCACTCACGACAGTTGTCGGCGGGAACGCCGCAAGCTGTTCGGTCGTCGCGTACATAGCAGAAATCTTTGGATCCAAGAGCTTGTCTGCGTCCGCGGTGTACATAACGCCAAGCATGTCCTGAGAGCCGCGCAGGCGATCAACGCGTCCGCGCGCAACTTCGGCGTGCTCGGGAATAGCAAAGTATCGATCGTAACTCCATGATTCGCTCTCAGAACCAGCATCCGTTAACGGATACAACTCAACCGCTGCAGCAAACGCACCCTTAGGTAGCTCAAGAATGCATGCGTTCGTCAGGCTTCCACCCGCACTGTCACCCGCCACAACCAAGCGCGCAAGGTCTATACCATATTCTCCCGCATGGGAAGAGATATGGCGGATACACGTCAGGCAGTCCTCGATAGCAAGTGGAAAGCGCGCCTCGGGTGACAGGCGGTACTCAGGAAAAACCACAAGCGCATCTGCCTGCTCGGCAATATACGCCAAGGCACGACGATATTGCGTAACGTCACCCGACGTAAAACCGCCACCGTGGAGATAGAACAACACAGCAGAAGGGCGCGTCCGTGTAGCGGGTTCCCATGTATACACGTTAATCAGATGATCGTCAGCATCTACTAAAAACTCGTTAAAAACGATATCGCTCGATACTAAATCATTATCCGCTTTAAGTGGACGACGACGCATACCGAGCAGGCTCGTCAACGAGGGTGGCATTGAGGCAGCTGTGCCCGCCGCGGTCTTTTGCGCGCTCGCAAAGACGCGGGGGTCCACAACGCCTTCCCGTTCGTCATCGGGAACCGGCTTGACAACAACCTCAAGCCCATCGACGTTGACACGTCGGCAGTCGTTCTGCAAAACGTCAATCAAATCGGACGTGTATTCGCGCGACATGTCAGAGTTCCAAACGATCGAGTTCGGCGTCGAGCGCGGCGATGTCGCCATCATCCAGCTTCCAGTCGAACGCCGCGCAGTTTTCATCCGCGTGCTGAATGGTGCGCACGCCGACGAGCGAAGTCCCCACATAGTCCTTCTGGCAGCTCCAGTTGAGCGCCACCTGAGAAACGGGGGCGTTGTGCTTGTCCGCAATGACGTCCATGACCTTGAGCAGCTCCTGCACCTTGGAGAACTTGGGTTCACGGAAGTAGTCGTAGAACGTGAGACGTGTATCGCCCTCGGGGAAATCCGGGGTTGTGCGGAACTTGCCAGACAAAATGCCCGCACCCATGGAGCCATAGGTCATCGAATCGATTCCGCGCTCCACACCCCACTTCATAAGGTCGGTGAACTGGCGATCGACCATGGAAAACGGTGGCTGCTGCACATCGACTTTGCCGTACTTATTGCATTCTTCAATCATCTCGACGGTGAAGTTCGACACGCCGATGAAGCGAATCTTGCCCTGCTTGCGAAGTAGCTCCAGGGCGGTCATGGTCTCGGCGAACGGCGTGTTCATATCCGGCCAGTGGATGAAATAGAAGTCGATATGGTCGGTCTTGAGGTTGTAGAGAGAACTTTCGACCTCGCGCATGACATTCTTGAAGCTCGAATCGCGATCGTAGCCGTTCGCGCTGGTCACGAGGCCGAACTTCGTGGACAGAAGAACGCGGTCGCGATAGCCGCCCGCAAGCGCATCGCCGACGACTTTTTCCGCGTAGCCGTTTCCGTAACACGGTGCCGTATCGACCAGGTTGACGCCATTGTCAATCATGCGGCGAATCGCCTCGACGGAGGCCCCGTAATCAACTGGTCCGTAATTGTCTCCGCCGATCGCCCATGTGCCAACGGCAACCTCGGAAACATCGACATCTGCGTTGACGAAATGCTTGTAGCGCATAGACGCCCCTTTCGTATATGGGAATTGCGGCAACTGACAACAGCCGACTCCCCAAGCGGCAACCGGCTGTTGCGAGATAACCTATGATACCGTGCTGGCGCACTTACACGATGCCAACGAAGCCCATGATGAGGGCGGCAACCATCACACCGACGAGAATCCAGTTGACGTTGACGTTCTTCTTGAGCAGCCAAAGGCAGAACAGAGTAAGGCCCAGGGGAATAATGCCCTTGAAAATCGAATCCAGATACGTTTGGACCATGATGGGATCGGCGTCTTGGACGGGGATGGACAGAATGGTGTTGAAGCTGACGTTCGCCGCCGTCATGGCTCCAATCATCACAAGGCCAACAGTCGAGGTCGCCTTGGTGATGAGCTTCATGAGACCGCCCTCATAGAGCTGGGAGATGAAGTTCGTTCCCATCTGGAAGCCAAGGTAAGTCATGAAATAACGGCACAGAATGGAAGGGATGTTGTAGATGAGCAGGAACATAATCGCGCCGAGCGGTGAGCCGCTCATGGCAAGGTTGATGCCGATGCCCGCAGCGATGACGCGCAGAACGCCCCAGAAGATGGCATCGCCGATGCCGGACATGGGCCCCATGAGCGAAACCTTGATGCCATCGATGGATTCGGTATCGAAGTCATCATGCTCGGAGTTCTCGTGCTCCATGGAGGCAACGAGGCCCATGGCGAACGTGCCGACGTTCTGGGTGATGTTGTACCACGTGGTATGACGACGCATCGCATCGGCGAGCTTTTCCGGATCGTCCTTGTAATAGCGGTTGAGCGCGGGTTGGATGGAGTAGAGCCAACCGTCGGCACCGCCCTTGACCGAGCCGCCGGCGCAGGATGCAAACACGGAGAAGGAGCGCAGGAAGATCTTGTTGAGCATCTTCTTATCTTCGGCGCTCGTGGTTTTGGTCATAGTGCTCATGCGAAGAAATCCTCCTCATCGGACTTATCGGAACCTGCGGCGACAACGGCGACGCCCTTGTGCTCCAGATCGAACAGCTCTTTGTCGCGGAGCGCTTGGATTACGGCGAAGACCACGCCGATAACCGCAATGGCAATCATGGGCATACCCAGATAGATGTAGAGGACAAAGCCCAGGAAGAAATAGACAGCGAGCTCCTTGCTCCAGAGCATCTTAAGCAGCAGGGCCATACCGACCGCAGGGAGCAAAGCGCCCACCGCGTTGAGACCGGCCATGACATTTGCCGGGATCTGGTCGACGATGGCGGCAACGGGCTCGGCACCAAGGTAAACGCCCAGGAACGCGATCAGGCCGAAGAGGGCGTACTTCAGGAACCACAAAACGTAGTGCTGGACCGCCAAGCCGCGTTCGTTGCCCTCGGCGGCGAGCTTGTCAAAGCTCGCGGTGAACAGAGCCAGGACGATGTTATTCAAGAAGATGGACGCGAACGCGGTCACAACGCCCACGGGAACGGCGAGCGTGATCGATGCGCCCTGGTCGATGCCCGCGCCGACGGTGAATGCAACCGCGAGGGCAGTCGCGGTAACGGGCTCGGCGGAGATGGCACCGCCGATGTTCACCGAACCCATGAAGATGGCCTCGAGCGAGGCTCCGATGACGACGCCGGTCTTGACGTCTCCCATAAGTATGCCCGCGATGAGGCCGACCACCAGGGGCCTCTCAATCATGCACTGGCCGAGCAGCCAGTTGCCGCCGTAGCAAATCACTACGGTCAGCCAAGCCATACATGCCAAACCGATCATTTCAGCTTCCTTTCCCTTTCTCTTTGCCCCAGTGGGGCCTTACACACGTATCGAATGGGCCGCTTCTGAATACCAGACCTATTTCTCGGCGGCTTTGATGAGATTCGCAATCGGCGTCTTCCCATGCTGAGGGATGAGCTGGTGGAACACGGGGATACCCTGCTCGCAAAGCTCCTTGGTGGCCGCAAGCTCATCGGGGTTGAGCATGATGGTGTCGTTGAGCTGTACTTTGAGTGCAGGATCGGACTTGTCGAACCGGCCGACGTTCGCCACGTTCACCTCGGCGACACAACCCGGGGCACCCTTGACGAGCGCGAGGACATCCCTCATGCAGTTGGTGAGCGCGAAGATGCGCATGTCCTTCGCGCGGGGATCGCTCGCCACGCGCGCTGCATCCTCAACGGTCTTCACCAAAAGCTTCTGCCCCGCAGGCGTCGCCATCTGCAGCGTCATGCGAAGGGCGTCATTTGCCACCGCCGCATCATTCGCCACGATGATGTGTCGGGTATTGAGCTCCTTGCTCCACACCAACGCAACCTGCCCATGGATCAAGCGGTCATCGACTCGAACTTGGACAATCATGCATTTCTCCTTTCCATACGCCTTATTGGCGCCGTATTCGTTCTGGGACTTGTAAGCGTGCTACTCGAAAAACCCATCGTCGGACGAGGAGTCCTCATCAGCAGCGGCAAGCTCTGAAACCGGCTTGACGCGCTGCATGAGAGCCGAGGCGCCAGACACGATCTCGTCCATCACCTCGGGCGTAAGCGGGTCGGTGCGAATGAGGGCCTCGATGACCGCCGCTAAATTCACGCCCGTCACGTGGACGATGCCCTTCTTTTCGGGCTCGAGCAGCGCTACCTTTTGAAACACGCTGCCACCGTAGATATCGGTGAAGATGACCGCGTCGTCTTCAGGGGCGACCGAGTCGATGAACTCCTGGATGCGCGGCGTGTAATCGCTCTCGTCCACATAGGCGTTGACCGCCGTGATGAGGTCTTGGTTGCCCGTGAGGATGCCCACCGAGCTCTTGATGCCGTCGGCAAGATAGCCGTGGGACGCCACAAGGATCTTTTTCATGCCGCACCCCTTTACAGCGAATAGCCGTTGGGATTGAGCAGGCGAATCTTGCTCGCAACGAATGCCGTCATGTCGGCACCAATCTCGTTGAAAAGCCCGAAGCCGTTGCCGTCATATACCTGGCTGTCGATGTTCTTCTCAAGCGAGCGGTACATGGCGCGGAAGTACTCCGTTGCGATGTTGTACTTGCTCATGCCCAGGTTCACGGTCTCCTGGAGCTGCTCATCGGGAATATCGGAACAGCCGTGCATGACCAACGGGACCTCGACCGCAGCACGGACATCCTTGATGCGCTGCATATCCAAGTTCGGGGTCTTGACGTACGGGCCATGGGCGTTTCCCACGGCGATAGCGAGCGAACCGCAGCCCGTGCGCTCGACGAACTCCGCCGCCTGATCCGGGTCGGTGTACATGTCAGAGCCGATGAAGTCATCTGCGTTGGAGCCATCGCCGACATGCCCGAGCTCGGCTTCTATGTCGACGTCGAAGACCTTGCCGACTTCTGCGACCGCGCGGGTCAACGCCACGTTCTCCTCGTACGGGAGGGAGGAGCCGTCAACCATGACCGAGGGGAATCCGTCACGGATGCCGCCCACTGCGATGTCATAGCCGGCGGAGTGGTCGAGATGGACTGCCACGGGAACCGACGCGCGCTCCGCATAATGGCGGGCGATGGCGGAGACGAGTGCAAGCGGGACGTAGTCCTTGAATCCCGGATAGTACTGAACGATCACCGGCATGTGTTCCTGCTCGGCACCCGCGACGATATACTTGATCGTCTCGAAGTTGAATGTGTTGATCGCCGGCACGCCATAGTGATGCTCCGTGGCATCTTTGAGCAGCTCGTTTACCTTTACAAGCGCCATTGCAATCTCCTTTCCAGTTGCGATCTTTTGCCACCTACGACTATTGACAGACGGCCCAATAGAGCCGATTTGTCCAACAGGACCGGTTGTTCCCACTCAACCTGTCGCCATCGATTGACGGTCGACCCCGCTCATCCGATATGCGCAGAACACGACAAGCGTTCCAGCAAGAACCAGACCGGCAATGAGGAAAAACGCCGCCCGCATGCCGAACGCGTCTCCAATCACCCCACCCACCAAATTGGCGACGAGCATGGCGACGCCGCTTTGGACCATGACGAGAATGCCCTGCGCCTGCGACTGATGACCGAAAAGCGCTTCTTTTGAGACGTATTGGGTGCAGGAATAGTAGACGGTCATGTACGTGATGCTTTGCATCAGCTGCCCCGCGACCATGGACGGGATTACGCCGAGCCCGATGAGGACAACGCGCACCACCATGAAGAAACACGAGGCGATGAGCAGCTTGACCTCGCCAAAACGACGGACGATCGCATCGGCGAACAACAGGATGGGAAGCTCGCTCAAGGCGGAGATCATGCTGAGCGTGCCCACGAGGCCTTGGCCATATCCAAGCTCCACGACGTAGCGACCCAAAAAGCTCCCTGCAAAACCCAGACCAATTTGACTGACCAGGGCAAAAAGCAGCACGTAGATGACTTCGCGCGTGCGAAAAACTCCGAAAATAGGGCGCACGGACCGTTGGGATATCCGCTGCTTATCGGAACAGGCCGCCGACGCACATGAGGCTTCAGCGCCCCGGTCCTGCGAGTGCGGCGCGCCCGGCTTCGCGGGCAACAGGACTATGGCACCCAGGAATGCGATGCACAACAGGGAGACGATTACAAACTGGACTTCGGGATGTCCCTCAAGATACATACCGATGACGAAAACGACGAATGCGTAGCCGAGTGTTCCGCCCATGCGGATACGGGCGAACTCGATGCCCCGCTCGGAACATCCCTCTATTACCAGGGCGTCGCACAGGGGAAGGAGCGCGGAGAAGAACGACGCAAACGCGATGGTCGCAATAAGGACGACCGAATAGCCGGTCCCGGCGTAATACGCCCAGACCGTAAGAGCCGAGAGCGCAGACAGCAGGGCCAAAACCGCTTTGCGTTTTCCCGTCCTATCGCTGAGGCGGGCCCAAAGCGGCTGAATGGCGATAACAGCGACGGGCTGGATGATGAGAAGCGCTCCGATTTGGGTCGCAGATAGCCCAATCGACGTAAAGTACGAGCTCAGGAATGGAGAGTATGCTCCCGCCACCATCCAATATGAGACATTCGCGGCAAGAAAACGAAGGGCTGTTCTAGGAGACCCCTCCCCCCGCGTGTCCGCCTTCAGACTGGAAGGATGCAGAACTGCTGGATTATTATGCTGACCTGCACTCATGCAATCCCTCCCTTAATCTTGGTGTACCATTGTTTCATTCAAATCAGTTTCTACTAAACTGTGTTTCATATGGTATTCTACAGATGAAACAACAGTTCATTCCTTCCGCAAACGGTAGGAAATTGGCGGCGAGCGTTTTAGAAAGGTCGATATATGGGAACTAATCGTGACGTTATCGAGGCCCTCTGCACCTCATATGACAATCTCTCAAAAACCGATCAGAAAATTGCCGCGTTCATTCTTGATAACCGAAATAATGTTCCTCACATGGCGATGCGTGAAATTGCCCAGCAATGCGGTATTTCGAGCCCCACAATCTCACGTTTCATCAAACGGCTTGGCTATGCAGACTTTAATGACTTACGGCTTAATCTCGCACGGAGCTCGAACGGCGACGCCGCGGCGCCATCCCTAGTCGGCAAAAGCACCGGCACCATTTCGCTCGACCGTTTTCAGGAGTCGTTGCATTACATCCTGACGTGTAAAACTGCTGAGCTCGCTGATACCGTTGCACAAATTGACGAAAAAACAATCGTTCACCTTGTAGAAAATCTAAAAAATGCAGGCACAATTGTGGTTACAGGCGTTGGAAACACTAAAACGTTGGCTGACAATATGGCTTTCAAGCTGAGGCATATCGGACTTCCAGGAATCTCGTTTTCAAGCGCATCTGACGCTATTGCATTCATCCCGACAATGACAAAAGAAGACATCTTGGTCATTATCAGCTCGTCCGGCATTTCGCGCAGACTTAACGTGCTTACCAAACTGGCAACAGAGCTCTCTGTCCCCATTGCGCTCATAACCTCAAATCCTGAGTCACCCCTCATCGGCACAGCAAACTATCTCGTTATGTCAACACAACGTGATCGTTTGTTCGCATATGGAGTTCCGTTCTCACATAACTCGGTCAACTTCATCATTGAGATTCTCTTCCTGTTTATTCACGCAAGCAGCAAAGAGGCCCGTGAACACGTGCTGCGCTACTCGAACGTCCAGGGCCAAATCGACCGGAACTTGAACATGTCAACAGGGGAATTCGTTCCCATCGAGAAATAACCAGGCTCTTCTCTCACGTTTCGATAAAGTGCAGAAGGCCCGACTCCTACGAAGCCGGGCCATTTTATGCTCGGAAAGACACCTCGAGTTGCAGGACTTCAACACGGAGCGCCATTCGTTTCGAAATTCGGAAGCTATATCAAAACCCCTGGAGTAGCCGCCTGTTTTCGACACTCATGCGACAATGTTTGACCAGATAACTGCTTTATCTGGCTAAAGTGTACTTCACCTCTCCTGCTTTATCTTCAGATTTTCGAAACGAATGGTGCCTGGGTCGAGATGAGCGCACGTTGCAGAGACGTTTCGCGTACCTACATGGCAAATCGCCCTTGCGTAGCTAATTACTCTTGTGAACCCAATCGCCCTTACGCAGCCGGCTGCTCTTGTGCGCCCAATCGCTCTAGCGCCAAATCACCTCCGTCTGCGACATGAAATGTCATCGCGTGGGTATACGAAACCCATACGTTACGCAAGGACGCCGCCCCTCCAGCGGGCCATCAGCACACTAAGGAGCTTGAACATGAAGGTTGTCATCATTGGAGGCGTCGCAGGTGGAGCCACTGCAGCCGCGCGTCTCAGACGTTTGGACGAGCAGGCGGAAATCGTCATCATCGAACGCACCGGATACGTCAGCTACGCCAACTGCGGCCTGCCCTATTACGTGGGCGGCACCATCACCGACCGCCGCAAGCTCACGCTGCAAACGCCCGAAAGTTTCCGCAGCCGCTTCCGCATCGACGTGCGCGTGAACCAAGAAGCAACCGCAATTGACCGCGCGGCCAAAACCGTCACGGTGCACCGCCTTGACACAGGCGAAACCTATACGGAAAGCTACGACAAACTCATCCTCTCACCCGGCGCACACGCCACGATCCCCAACACCCCCGGCGTCGACGGCGAACGTGTATTTACCTTGCGCACCGTCGAAGACACCTTCCGCATCCATGACTTTGTAACAAGCGAGCAGCCGCGCTCCGCCATCGTGATCGGCGCCGGGTTTATCGGGCTCGAAATGGCCGAGAACCTGCGTGATCGCGGCGTGGACGTCACCGTAGTCCAACGCAGCGGCCACGTCATGCCCACCCTCGATGAGGACATGGCCGCCATCGCCCACAATCACCTGCGCTCGCATGGCGTACGCCTGTTGCTTAACACGCAGGTCGAGCGCATCGAGAGCGAAGGCGGCCCTGCTCGCGCGCAGCTGGTGGGCGGCGGTGAGCTCGCAGCGGACATGCTCATTCTCTCCATCGGCGTCACACCCGAAAGCACGCTGGCGCGCGACGCCGGCCTTGAACTCGGCGTCCGCGGGGCCATCCGCGTTGACGAGCACATGCTCACGAGCGATCCCGACATCTACGCCGTGGGCGACGCCGTGCAGGTCAAGCACTACGTAACGGGCGACGACGCGCTCATCGCGCTTGCCGGCCCCGCCAACAAGCAGGGCCGCATTGCCGCCGACAACATCTGCGGCATCGCGAGCACCTTCATGGGTAGCCAGGGCTCATCGGTCCTCAAGTTGTTCGACCTCACCGTTGCGACAACCGGCCTCACGCGACGCGCGGCCCAAGCCGCAGGTATCGACGCTGCACACGTGATCCTCTCGCCTGCCAGCCACGCCACGTACTATCCCGGCTTTGGCAACATGACCATGAAGGTCGTATATGAACCTGCAACGGGTCGTATTCTGGGTGCGCAGATCATCGGCACCGACGGCGTGGACAAGCGCGTCGACGTGGTGGCAACCGCCATCCACGCCAACATGACTGCCGCTGATCTCGCCGAACTCGACCTCGCCTATGCGCCGCCCTACTCGTCCGCCAAAGACCCGGTGAACATGGCAGGCTTTGTGATTGAGAACATCCGCGAAGGGCGCGTTGACCAGCTCACCTGGGAAGAGGCACTTGCGCTGCACGCCGCTGGAAATGGGGACGGCACCCAGAACGCCGCCACCCCGAACGACACCACAACCGAAGATGCCGAGAGCGCTGCAGCCGACATTGCCAAACACGCCGACACCGTCCTCCCAACGGTCTTCCTCGATACGCGCACGACCTATGAGTTCGACGCCGGGCACATCGCGCACGCGTTGCACATCCCCCTCGATGACCTGCGCGATCGCTTGGACGAACTGCCGCGCAACACGCGTCTGCTCACCTACTGTCAAAGCGGTCTACGCAGCTACGTTGCCTGCCGCATTCTCATGCAGCACGGTTTTGCGTGCACCAACATCGCAGGTGGCTACGGTTTCTATCAGGAAACGCTCCTGGATCAGGAAACCCGACGCGTCGGGGTGGCCGATTGCGGCATTGCTCTCGAGTCGTAGCGCCCGAACAAAACAATTAATCCGATGACGTAACGTGCTGGAGTCTGGGTACATGCTGGACGATTTCTTCCAGATTGACTCCGGCACTGTGCCACGCTATCAAGACACACACTCTCATTTTTTGAAGCGCAGTAGCCTAGCGACGTGACGTACCGCCCGTACGACTACGACCGTCGCCTGAGCACCTTACGCCAAGCCCCTAATCGTCGTCCCCGCTTGCACCGAGCTGGATGAGGATGGCAAGTGCCGCCTGAACCGGTCCCATGCCGCCGTTCGCGGTATCGGCGTTGATACCGCGCCCAATGCCCGATCCGTTGCCCACGCCCACGCGATACGGCACCGAGAACTTACGCGACTTGGGAAAGTTCACCGCCCCCAGCTTGGTCCGCAGCTCGAAAGCAACGTCCTTGGGTACATCAACGCCCTGGTAGGTGAGCTTGCCCGCCGAAAGCATCACGCTCTCGAGCCCCAGCCTGTCCGCGCGAATGCGGATGCGCGTGCGGTCTAACAGGTTTTGGGCGGCCTCGGGCAACGCTCCAAACGTCTCCTCGCACTCCTCCTGCAACTCGTCCACGGTTTCGAGCAAATCGGCCGCAGCAAGTTTGCGGTACATCAAAACGCGCTGGTCAACAGCGGGCACATAGTCCTCCGCTAAGTAGAAATCAGCCGGCAGGTTGATGCCCACGCTCGCCTGCTCCACATCCGTACCAACCTCGCCGCGTGCCTCTGCCACTGCCTGACCGAGCATCTGCGTAAATAAATCGAAGCCCACGCTCGACAAATTGCCATGCTGTTCGGCGCCCATGAGCGAGCCCGCACCGCGAATCTCAAGGTCGCGCATGGCGATACGCATACCGCTGCCCAGATCCTGGAACTCTGAAAGCGCGGTCAAACGAGCCGTCGCTTCTTCGGTAAGCGGAATCTCGCCGGGGAACATAAAGTACGCGTACGCCTGCGTTGCCGAACGGCCCACACGTCCCTTCAACTGGTAAAGCTGCGCCAAACCCAAACGTTGCGAGTCCTCGATGATCAGTGTGTTAGCACGCGAGTTGTCGATGCCGCTTTCCACAATCGTGGTCGCGATAAGCACGTCGATTTTCTTGGTGGCGAACTGCACCATCACGTCTTCGACCTCGCGCGGGCTCATCTTACCGTGCGCCACACCGATGCGCGCCTCAGGTGCCGCCTCAAGCACGCGCTCAACAGCGTCGTCGATGGTCTTCACGCGGTTCGAAACGTAATACACCTGGCCGCCGCGTCCGATTTCCAAGCGAATCGCAGCCGAAACCACATCGGGATCGTACTCACCCACATGCACCGCAACGGGACGTCTGCCCGTGGGCGGCGTGGTAATGAGGCTCATATCGCGAACGCCGCTCATCGCCATCTGCATGGTGCGCGGGATAGGCGTTGCCGAAAGCGTGAGCACGTCAATCTGCTCACGCAGGTTCTTGAGCTGCTCCTTGTGTTGAACGCCGAACCGCTGCTCCTCGTCGATGATGACCAGGCCGAGGTCGTGCGGATTCACATCCGCAGAGAGCAGGCGATGTGTGCCGATGAGCACGTCCACACGTCCCTCTGCAAACGCCGCAAGGGCCTTGCGCTGCTGCGCAGGTGTGCGGAAGCGAGAGAGCACCTCGACCTCTACGCCAAACGGTGCGAAGCGCTCGAAGAAAGTCTCGAAATGCTGTTGAGCCAAAATCGTCGTGGGGCAAAGCACCATGACCTGACGTCCGCCATCCACGCATTTGAACGCGGCGCGCAAAGCAACCTCCGTCTTGCCAAAGCCCACATCGCCGCAGAGCAGGCGATCCATCGGCTTGCTTGACTCCATATCAGCCTTGATGTCGGTGATGGCGTCGAGCTGATCGCGCGTTTCCTCGTAGGGGAAGCTCTCCTCCATCTCGATTTGCGCGGGACTGTCCGGCCCGAACGAAAAACCAGTGATAGAGCTGCGGCGCGTATAAAGATCCACCAGGTCAAATGCGAGTTTCTTCGCGCTCTTGCGCGCCTTGGTGGTCGCGCGGCTCCAGTCGGCGGTGTTCAAGCGCGTAAGACGCGGACTGTCGCCGTCCGGGCCCACGTAGCGCGAGATGCGGTCGACCTGCTCGAGCGGAACATAAAGCTTGTCCCCGCCCGCATACTCCAGCAGGAAGTAATCGCGCTCTTTGCCCGCGACTTCCTGACGCACGATTTCGGAAAACAATGCCACGCCATGCGTGCTGTGCACCACGTAATCGCCCGGCTTGAAGGGAAACGTCACCTCAGTGATATCCACCCGTCTGCGCGCACGCCCGCGATGGGCGCTCATACGCGCGTTGAGGTCGGCAACGGAAAAAACGGCCAGGTGAGCGCTGGGAATCACCACGCCTGAGGGAATGGGCAGATCGATAAAGGTCACGCGCCCGCGCGTAATGGTGGGCACGGTGATGCGGGAACCGTCTTCGATATCGCGCGCGTTGATCTTGTCGGCATCGCGCTTGAGCAGTGCAACAGAAACCTCGCCCTTTCCAACCACACCCGAATTTTCAGGTGCGGCCTGCAGCGACTCCTCAAATGGAATCAACTCGTCGGTAAACGTAAGTTCCATCGACTCGCGAGCACCGCGGTCGGGAATGGCGAATACGCAGGCAAACCGATTGTTGACCACCTCCTGAATGCGGCTGATAAACCGATTGTCGGATCCGGCGAGTGCAGGCTGCTCAATCTTGAGCTCCGCCGTAACGGAACCGCCCGCGCGGATAAGGCTCACATAGTTCAAACGCTGTTGACGACCGAAGTCGAGCTCTTGCGGGCGCACGTACAACCCATCAAGGCGCGTGATTCTCGCCTCGCCCGCACGACGTTCAAGATCCTCATACGCACGCGCGCAATCGTCAAACAACGAACGCGGCTCGGATAGGATCACCAACGCGTCCTTATGCACATGCACCAGCGGACTCACCGTGTTCTCGTACATAAGCGGTAAGAACCGTTCAAGTTCGGGAGTGACCACGCGTGCCTGGACAAGCTCGAGCAGGGCGGCAAGCTCCGTATCGTCCTGGGCGGGCAGGTACAGCGCCGCCGAGATGCGCTTTACCGCGTCATCGGTGAGCGCAAGCTCACGCACGGGGCTGATTTCAACTTGCCGTTCGTCGCCGATGGTCTGACCAGTCGAGGGAACCATGAGGCGGATGCGGTCAATCTCATCGCCGAAGAATTCCATGCGCACCGGCGCCGTTGCCTGCGCCGCCCAAATATCAACCGTGTCGCCATGTACGTTGAACAGGCCGGGGGCGTCCGCCGCCTCGGCTCGCGTATACCCCATGCCCACCAGACATTCAGGCACGTTCTCAAACGGCACTTCTTGCCCCACGGCAAACGTGGACGAAGCCCAATAACGACTCGAGACGGGAGGCACGCAGCGCAAAAGCGCGCGGGCAGATGTCACCATGATGCACGATTCGCCCCGGGCAATACGCGACAAAGCGGCACAACGAGCGGCAACTATTACGTCATCAGGCTGCGTGCTTTTCCAGGGATAATCTTTACGCTCAGGGAAGCGTGCGACGCGCTCCAATCCTACGTACGCGGCAAGCGCTCGGGCGGCACGGTCGGCAGTCTCCTCCCCCGAAACGATGTACACCGTCGGGCGAGGATTGCGTGCAAACTGGGCGGCGACCATAAGTGTGCGCCCAGACTGCGACACCGCAAGCGTCGCGTCATCACCCGCCGCAAGCACAGACTCGATTGTTTGCATCGACTCGTCGGTATAGAGTTGCGCAGCGATACGATGAATCAGCATGTCGCTCCCGTTTCTTTGACTTCCCAATTCGTCTGGTGCACGCTCGGCAAATTTAATCGGCAATCGAGCGCCAAAACCCGCCCAAAAATACTTTTGGGCGGGTGATTTCGTTTCGTTGTGTCGGTTATTCTACCGCAGAATCAACCTTGTAATTAGGGTCCTACATGGTAGAACCCCACGCAGCGCGATCCTATGCTTTGGCCTCCAACATCGTAGGCTCCACGTCGCATCGTGTCGCCCCTCGCAAACGTCACCGTGCGCTCGGGCAGATATCGGCAAGAGGGCATTCCCCGCACAGGGGTTTTCGCGCGTCGCAAATCTCACGACCAAGCATGATCCACTGATGGTTCACGTCGTTCCAATACTCGCGCGGCAAAATCTTGAGCAGATCCTGCTCGGTTTTAAGCGGCTCCTTCTCATGCGTTTTGGGAGAAAGTGCCAAACGATGCGCGATACGGTTCACATGCGTATCAACCGCAATGCCCTCTACGATGCCATAACCCACGTTGAGCACGATGTTCGCCGTTTTGCGTCCAACACCCGGTAGCTTTACGAGCTCCTTCATGTCAGCGGGGACCACGCCGTCATAATCGGCAACGATCATCTGAGCGCATTCAATGCAATGCTTCGCCTTGGTTTTGTAAAAACCAAGCGACCTGATCACGCCCGAAAGCTCCTCATACGTTGCGCTCGCCATCGCCTCGGGCGTAGGCCAACGCCGGAACAGCTCAGGTGTCACTTTGTTGACCTGGGCATCGGTCGTCTGAGCCGAAAGCAGTACCGCGATGACCAGCCTAAACGGATTCTCATGGTCGAGGAAACACTCAACGGGACCGTATCGATCGTTCAGGCGCTTGCACACCTCAATAGCCCGCTCACGTTTCACAGCATTCGATTCGCGCGGCATATTGCCTCTCCCTCCGCATCAAGCGTCCAACGGCAAACGCGTTTAATACGCGCCTGCACGGTGTCCCCATCTTAGCGGAAAGCGAAACGCACCATGCTCACGAGGCAAATGCGTTGGCGAGCACGTCCCGTCCGTTGGCAAATAGGCCCTGCAGAGCGAGCATAACCTCCTCGGGACTTGCACCGTTGAGAATAAACGTCAGCGCATAGGAAGCAACAAATACCGCAATCACCGCTAACGGCACCGCTACAACAAGTGCCAACAAACGCAAAGCATGTCCGAGCTTGGAGTGGAAAACTCGCTTCTTGTCGTAAGCGAGCTCGGCGCGGTATGCGTCCGCCGCGCAAGACGCATATGAATCCGTTTCCGTCGATTCGGAATACGCGCCATCCCGCCCTGATCGGCTCCATGCAAAACCGCGTCGTCCGACATGCCCTTTCAAAGCGGCTGCAGCATCATCCCCAGTGGATGCATGCATATTCGGTTCATCCAAATCCATGCAGTCGGAAATCGCCGCCTGTCGTGCTGTGCCTGCGCGACGTTTCCACTCCTCGCGCTCTCTTGCGCGCCGAGGTGACTCAATGAAAAGCTCCATGCAAAAGCCTCCTTCAAGCGGGGGCGCGCATAGAGGAAGACCCCCAGCATGACGCTTGTCAAGCTGGGGGTCAATCGGTCATATGGCTTTCTCGGTTACCGAAAACTACCAATTAGTAGTTGACGACATGCTCCTCGAAGTGAGCCTGCGGATGAGCGCACACCGGGCACATCTCAGGGGCGGTCGGGCCAACATGCAGATGGCCGCAGTTGAGGCACTTCCACACCTTCACGCCCGGGCGATCAAAGACCTCGCCGCGCTCGACGCGCTCGGCGAGCTTGTTGTAGCGCTCCTCATGAGCCTTCTCAACGGCGCCGACACCACGGAACTTAGCGGCAATAGCAGTGAAGCCCTCTTCCTCGGCGGTCTTGGCGAACTCGTCGTACATGGTGGTCCACTCATAGTTCTCACCAGCAGCGGCGTCGCGCAGGTTGTCCAGCGTACCGGGAACAGCGCCACCATGCAGCTCCTTGAACCACAGCTTGGCATGCTCGGACTCGTTCTGGGCGGTCTCCATGAAGATGTTGGAGATCTGAACATAGCCGTCCTTCTTGGCCTTGGATGCATAGTAACGATACTTAGTGTGGGCCTGGGACTCGCCAGCAAACGCAGCCTCAAGGTTCTTCTTAGTCTGAGAGTTCTCGAAATCCATTGGTGCCTCCTTCTTTGGTGCGCGGGACTTAGCTGAATAGACGCACCGTATCTACTCGTCCTTACTCGGTGGCGCCAAGTTAACGCCATCTTACTGAGAAAGGTGTACCCGAATTTTGGAACTCATAACTCAGAAGTACGATTCTTTTCAAATCCAAATTGCGTGACATCTCGCCGGTAAAATCTTTTGAGGCAACCCGATACCAAACGGCCTTCAGACACCTAGCAAATCTGCCACAAACCATCTCGATCGGTGCAAAATCCCTCACGTTTGAGATCGGCCAGAATTGAAAGCACCACATCGTCCTCAACCGCAGGACGCGTGGCCTTTAGCTCCTGCTCGTTAAGCAGTATGCACACCGCATGCGTCTCAAGCATCTCTCCATGCGTCTGAGCATCGAGCAGGATTCTGACGATTTCCGCGCGTTTCTGACGGCGCGAGCCTTCGAACTTGGACTGCCTCGCATAGGTCTTGGAGCGTCGAGACGGATTGGGCACAGTCTTCTTGAGATATGCGCCGTAGTCGAGCAGTGCGTAGTACCACGAACGAGGTGTATCGTCGTCATCTTGCGGTGGAGCAAAGCGCAGGCCGTCAACTTCAACCACATTTCCCGCATTAGCCGCACCGTCAACTCCATCATCTACGCTCGCCAAGCCCGCAGGCAGAGGACACGCAGCCTCAATCAGCGGAATCAGCTCCTTGTCAGGCACAGCCGGGACATCCGGGAAGAAATGGTGCAAAAAGACCGTGCGCACATTGGTCTCGAGATACACACCAGGCAGATCAAAGGCAAATGAGCGAATACCCTGAGCCGTCGCGGGACCGATGCCCGGGAGAGACACCAGATCGCGCGTGTCTCGGAGGAACTCCCCATCAAAATCCCGAACGATCGCCTCCGCCGCCGCCTTGAGAGCAAGCGCACGACGGTTGTAGCCCATGCCCTGCCATGCGGCTAGAACGTCAGCCGTACTTGCTTCCGCAAGCGAAAAAACACTTGGAAAGCGATCGAGCCATTCAGCCCAACGCGTCTGTACACGAGCCACCTGCGTCTGCTGCAGCATGACCTCCGAGAGCCAAATCTCGTACGGGTCGCGCGTCCGACGCCACGGTAAATCGCGATAGAGACGAGCTCCCTCCGCACGGACCAACGTTCGGAAGGGTTCATTCGTCATAAGATCTCCTGCTATGGGTGCTTACGAAATAAAGAGAGACTACTCGACGTTGTTGAAAATGCGAGGAGCATTTGCACAACCGGCGTATTCAGCGAAGCAGTCCCTGTTTGCAAACTTGGGATCGACCGCAGGGAACGCACGGCAGTTCACCACATCATCGAGGGTAACGGAATCCAAATAGCTCCGGAGAAGCGCCTGTGCACCCACCCAAATGGGATGATAGCAACAGCCCTCCATACGCCCACACACACCGCCTTCGGCCGTGCAATCGTTCATGACGAGCGGACCTTGAACTGCCTCGACAATTTGGCGAATCGTCACCTCTTTGGGGTCAACTTTCAGGCGCATGCCGCCGCGAACGCCGCGCAGGCTTTCGATAATCCCCGCCTGAACAAGCCCATGCTGAATGGAGCGCGCAAACGAATAAGGCACGTCGACCTGATCAGCAGCCGAGCGGACGGACATAAGTCCATCCTGACCGCTGGCGAGCATGGAGAGTAAGCGAAGGGCATAATCGGTTTTGCGAGAAATGTCCATGTTTGCTCCTTGTGGCATAACGACCGCGAGGGACAACAGCTACTGACCCTAGGTTTGTGTAATAACACGTCCCCAACTATAAGCCTAGAAGGCCGACCTGCACAAATATTGCCGACTCTTACCAATGTTGCATAACCTAACAAAAAAGGCGCTCCGAAGAGCGCCCTAAAATTCGACTGGTGCGGCGTACAGGATTCGAACCTGTGACGTTCTGATTCGTAGTCAGACCCTCTATCCAGCTGAGGTAACGCCGCAACGCAAGGAGTATATTCGCACACGACCCCATGAGAGTCAAGGGTATTTCTCAGAAAAATGTAAAGTTTCAAGTCCGTTTCCAAACACCTGTCTTCCATATCGAAAACAACGGAGCAAAGGACGCTCTATAATTTGGACACCCTCTATGCTATTGTCAAAGAACTCGCAGGTAAACAAACTGGTTATGTCTGCCTGCACACGGGCAAACAGCCGATCTCGTCGTCGTAAAACCAAGCTGTCTGTTTGTTAACCCATCTGAACAACGGCGCTATCGCGCAATTGCATGCTCGTAAACGGAGTAGGGAATCTCGAGATCCTTCATCAGCCGACGCAAGCGACGAAAACAGTTGTAGCCCGTGAACTCCATACGCAATACGGCGGGCAGCATGCGCGCCTCATCCACGTGAAAATAGGAAAGCAATTCTCCGACGCCCTCCGGCGAAACCTCCACCTCAATGCGATGGGGCGTTTCCTCAAAACACCAATCGGTAAGCGGGCCGTCGCTCTCTTGCATAACCCTTAGGGATCCATCGCTCGCCACCGCACACTCTATGCGCATCGCCTCCTCATCGTCTGCACTCTCGAACAATACCGCTCCGCAATCGAATACATCCATAAACTGCTCCCCTCTTCTGCCGTCTGCCCGTATCAAGAGTATACCCAAAAAATAGAACATATGTTCGTGTATTCAATATGAACATGACGTTTTCGGAAAGGGAATTTGTCCAATTGAAGTGCTAGCGAAGACGAAAGGGCGGCCGCATAACGCGACCGCCCTTGTAAGCGCTTTGATTTTCGATGCGGCTTTCTACGCCAGCGGCTCGATTTTCTCAATGCCGCCCATGTAGGGACGCAGGACCTCGGGCACCGTGATAGAACCGTCGGCGTTTTGGTAGTTCTCCATGATGGCAGCCATAGTGCGGCCCGTGGGCAGGCCGGAGCCGTTCAGCGTGTGCACGAAGCGCGTGCCCTTGAAGTTCTCGGGGTCGCGGTACTTGATGTTGGCACGACGCGCCTGGAAGTCGCCGCAGTTCGAACAGGAGGAGATCTCCTTGTAGGCGTTGTAGCTCGGCAGCCACACCTCGATATCGTAGGTCTGACGTGCGGAGAAGCCCAGATCGCCCGTGCACAGGGAGATCACGCGATACGGAAGCTCGAGCTGCTGCAGGAGGTACTCAGCCTCGGCAACCATGCTCTCGAGCTCGGCATCGGACTCCTCCGGCTTGGCAAACTTGACCATCTCGACCTTGGTGAACTGGTGCTGGCGAATGATGCCGCGCGTGTCGCGGCCGGCCGAGCCCGCCTCCTCGCGGAAGCAAGGCGTGCCGGCGGTGTAGCGCAGCGGCAGTTGGGCACCGTCGAGGACCTCACCAGCATGGAGATTGGTCAGCGCAACCTCGGCGGTGGGGATCAGGAACTGGTCGACGCCCGTGTGATAGGCGTCTTCCTCGAACTTGGGCAGCTGGCCCGTGCCGTACATGATTTCGCGATTGACAATCACCGGCGGGATGAACTCGGTGAACCCGCGGGAGATGTGCGTGTTGAGGAAGAAGCTCTGCAGCGCGCGATCGAGCGTGGCACCCGCGCCGGCAAGCACGGTAAAGCGCGCGCCAGACAGCTTGGCACCGCGATCGAAGTCGAGGATGCCCGTGTCGGTGCCCAGGTCCCAGTGCGCCTTGGCCTCAAAGCCCTCGGCAGCGAAATCGCGCGGGACACCCCAGCGGCGACGCTCGGGGTTCTCGTTCTCGTCCACGCCCACCGGAGTGGCATCGCACGGAATGTTGGGGATACGGCACATGAAGTCGGCAAGTTCTGAATCCAGGGCGCTGCGGCGATCGGCCAGGCCCTCGATCTGGTCGTTGACCTGGCGCACCGCTTCCTTGGCGGCCTCTGCCTCGTCCTTTTTGCCCTCTTTCATGAGGACGCCGATCTTCTTGGATTCGGCGTTGCGCGTGGCCTGGAGCTCCTCCACTTGGGCGATGACAGAGCGGCGCTCCTCATCCAGCTGGAAGAACTTCTCGCGATCCCAGCTGCCCTGGCGATTTGCCATGGCGGTGTCAAGCACCTCGGGATTCTCGCGGACGAATTTGATGTCGAGCATGATGCCTCCGTGTTCAATTTCTGGCGTATATGCATGCGCATGACTGACGGTTGTGCAGTGCAAGTATATACTGGTGGGCAAATTTGCGAACACGGTTCAGCCAAGAAAGCAGGACGTAACCATGGATCAGATCTTCAATTTCCTTTTCGGCACCCGCGAGGGCGTGGCAGTCCTGTTCTTTTCGGGCCTTGTAATCTTTGGCATCGCGGCGGCTGTGCTCGAAAAACGCACGAGCAAGATCTATGTCGACCGCGGCCCCAAAAAAGACGACGAGGACTCCTGGTTCTAGCCCCTCTGCCGCACATTTAGGCAGGTAAAAGCGCGGTTCCCTTTTGCCGCTCCGCCAAATTCCATGTCCTATGACGCCATAGGCAGCCGGGCACGGTAAAACCTCGACTCTAGCCCTCGATCACGTCAATCGCGCGAATGAAGGCCGAACGCATGCCGGCGGCCTCGAGCTCCGCGACGCCCTTGATGGTCGTACCACCGGGCGAGCACACGGCGTCCTTCATCACGCCCGGATGCACACCGCTTGCAAGCTGCAGCTTTGCCGTACCGGCAACCATCTGGCTCACCATCTTGTATGCCTGGGCGCGCGGAATGCCGTATTTCACCGCCGCGTCCCCCAATGCCTCGATCACCATGGCGATAAACGCAGGCGAGCAACCGCCCACCGTCCCCGCCACCGAAAGCAACTTCGTCTCAACCTCGACCACCGTGCCGAGCAAGCCCAGCAGCTCGTGCACCAATACGCGCTCGTCCTCACCGAGCGTCGAGATGTTTTCGCAGGCGATCACGCCCTCATCAATTGACACCGGCGTGTTCGGGATCGTCGACACGTGACGCGTGCCGGGCAAGACCTTATCGAATTCCGCACAATCCCAACCCGCGGCCACGGAGATGAACGGAACGTTGGCAAGCGCATCGGCAATGGGCGTGAGCACGGGCTCGATCATGTACGGTTTGATGGCAACTACCACCAGGTCGACTTTGCCCACCAGCTCGGCGGCATCCTTGCACGCGTGCATGTTGCGCCACTCCGTGCGCTCCAGTAGGCGCTCGTACGAGCCCGAGCATGCATACATCTGCTCGCCGGCGATCTCGTTCGATGCCAACCAGCCGTCCGCCATGGCGCTCGCCATATTGCCAAATCCGATAAAACCGATTTTGACGTCCTTCAGCTCCATGTGAGCCACCTTTCCGCATTCCAGCGCGCACCATGTCGCACTCTCTATTCGCTGCTATTTTACGAGAATCTTGTTCGCCCCCACACATGACCGCGGCAACTGCACGCAATGCGCAGTAGAATGCACGACGCGACGACGCGAGGAACAGGCGATTGGAGGGGTCAACCGGTGAGCGAGTTGCTGGAAAGAGCGGCAAACACCCCTATCTCCCTGCCCGGACGTCGAGCTAATACGCAAGCTGGAACAACGAACACCGGCATCTCCCATGAACGCATAGCTCTGTACGACAACATCAAGGGAGTGCTCATGCTCCTTGTGGTGTTCGGGCACGTCGCACACCCCGTCCACAACTCCAACCCCGTACTGAGCGCCTGTTTCGACGTTATCTACCTGTTCCACATGCCGCTGTTCGTATTTGTATCCGGCATGTTCGCCAAAGGGGCGTACCGCGACGGCAAACTCAACGTCAACCGGATCATCAGCTTCCTGGTGCTGGGCTTCGCCTTCCAACTCGCCCTTGCATATGTCAACGGTGCACGATTTACGCTCGCGCGCATCTGCGCCTTCACCTCGGCACCCTGGTATCTGCTCGCCATGGCCTATTGGTATGCGCTCATACCTCTGCTCTGCGTGTTGAAAGCGCGGAAAGGCATCGCGCTTTCGGTTGTCATCTCTCTGTTGAGCGGCTTTGTCGATTTTTCGGATGGTTTTCTTGCCATCGGGCGAGCAGCCGCATTCCTGCCCTATTTCGCGCTGGGCTATTACCTCGATCTCCGAAGCGTTCCGGCAGTGCGACATACGCGCGCCGCATACGCGGCAGTGTTCGTCGCAGGGCTCATCGTGCTTGCGCGCCTCTGCAACGCCAACGCATATGGATGGTTCTTCCCCTTGGTCTATGGCGACAACCCCTACCAAGCGGGACCGGTCATTGGCGTGCTACAACGCGCCTGTACATTCTGCATCGCCGTCATATGCTCGCTTGCCTGCCTGAGGCTTACCCCATCCCGAACAAACATGCTCACCACGCTGGGAAGACGCACGCTCCAAGTGTACATTCTGCATCGCCTTATCCGCGCATGGCTCACCTTCCACACGCCGCTTTACACCTTCCCGTTCATGGACGACCCTGTAGCTGAAACGCTGGTCGCTCTTGCGCTATCGTTTGCCATCGCAGCATGCTGCACCATCTCTGTTTTTGAGAGGCCCCCCTCGCGGCTCCTCAAAATACAGTGGATTGGCCAGCGGCAGGGAGCGCGTCGCTCAGGGGCGTCAGGATAATCCAGATGCCAGGCGCCAAGCCTAGTGCCAGGCCTCATATTCCTTCTTGACGCTGTTCGCAAAGACAAACGCGCCGGCCGTGCACGCCAGGCTGAGCACCGCGCTGATCGTGCGCACCATGTCGACGCCAAAGCCCTGGAAGACGCAGAGCACCACATTGACGAGCGCAACCACCAAGCCGATAAGGGCAAGCGTGCAGGCGGAGCCAACCCTGGACGGCACGTTGGCCGCGCGCATACCGGCAAGGCCGAGCACCAGGTTGATGCCCGCGCCGAAGCCGGCGGCGAGCGACAGTACGATGCGGGCAGTGTCGGCAGACATCTCAAACGGCGCGTTCTCCAACGCGACACGCGGGTCGCCAAAACCCAAAACGACGACAACGATGCAGAGCACCGCCGCGAGAAGCGTAACCATCGAAACGATTTTGAGATACTTGCGAGAAGAACTCATCTCTTTCCTTTCAAGAAACGGTATGCAGGCAACGACATTGCCCGCGTAGCCTTACTTCTTTTGAGGCGCAGGCGGAGCAGGAACCGGCGGTACCGGGGCGGAATCGTTGGCCTGCGAGGCAGTGACCATCTGCTCGAATATGCTCGCGGACTGCGTGAAATCGGCGGGCAGCACCACGGTGCTCGCACGACCGCTCTTAGCGAACTCGTTCATCATCTCGGTCCACTGCGTGAACATAAACAGCTGGTTAGCCTCGTCGTTTCCCACGCCCGTCTCTTGAATGATCTCGAGCGAATCCTTGATGCCCAAGGCGATCGCCTTGCGCTGATTGGCGATACCCTCGCCCGCTTTCTCCATCGCCTCTGCCTCGGCTTTTGCCTCGGTCACGCGACGGATACGGTCCGCTTCGGCCAAGTCCTGCGCCGCCGCCTTGGTGCGCTGCGCAGCATTGATTTGGTTCATGGAATCCTCGACCTCGGACGGCAGCGCGATCTTGGTAATCAGCGTGCTCACGAGCGTAAAGCCATAGGCGTCCATCTGCTCGGACACGGTGGCGTTCACGTCCTTGGCGATGTCATCTTTCTTGGCAAAGACCTCATCGAGCGTGTACACGGGGATGGAAGAGCGCAACGCGTCGGTGATGAAGTCGCGCATCTGGGCAACGGGCTGCTGCAGCATGTAGTAGCTCTTGTACACACCGGACTCCGAGGGGCGCGTGCCCATCTCGTAGCTCACGTGATACTGCGCGGACACCTCGAGGCCGATGGTCACGTTGTCCTGGGTTTTAACGTCGATGTCAAAGCCGTTCTTCATGGTGCGCAGACTCACCGTGGCTGCCTTGCGATCGATAAACGGGATTTTGGCGTGGAAGCCCGCACCAACGATCCGCTTGAATTTGCCCAGGCGCTCGATAATCACAGCGTGCTGCTGTTTGACCACGAAAAAGAGGTTTCCGGTAACCGCACCAACAAACAGCACCAAAATGGCGATACCTATCAGCCCGCTAATAAGCTGAGTGATGGCAAAGAGCATGTTCTGTCCTTAGAACGAGGAATACACATGGAGAAATGATACCCGTTTGTCACGCACTTCGTGCAGAGAGGCCGCGCGGTTCCCGCAGACGGACATCGTGCAGCTCGTCGATCGGCGGACAACGCCGTGGGTCGTTTCGCAGCAAGAAGTGCGCACCCACAACGAATGCAATATCGAAACGTCGTTCGCCCCCATGAGTTGCCGGCCAACCGACCGCCTGCCTGTCGAGTCCATTCAGGAAGGCGGTATACTTAACCAACGGGTCAACATATCGGGAGGTTCGCCATGGCAACGCGCAGGAAGCACGACGTTGAGGTCGATCCATTCAACGCAGGCGAACCAACGTTACCGTGGGATGAACCTGACGCGTATATCGGCAACGAAGGCGACGATTGCGCCTTTGGCGATGCCCCGTACAAGAGCCCCGTCAAAACCCGTGACAATTACGACGCGCCCATCTCGAAATCCACTGGTGCACGGGTAAAAACCGAAGACCGTCAAACCAGCAAAGCGGCTCGTAAGGCGGCAAAAGCCGCTGCAAAACAGGCACGCGCCCATGCGAGCAAAACGGCGGACAAGCCGGTTCATGTCATTAGGACGGTCCTCATCATCTTTATCCTGGTCAACGTTGTGGGGGCACTTTTCGACCTCGTGTTCGATCAGATCATTCCTGCTTTCTTTTTCGATGAGCCTGCAATGGAAGAGGACTACAGCACAGATCCCGTGGTCTACGACGAAGATGAACAGGCGTGCGTCGATATCGTGAGCGCCCGCCTCGACCAGCTGACCTCAGCAGAAGGGCCCGAGAGGTCCACAGTCGCGGACGCCTTTGACAAAAATCTCTCCGATTCACTCGGCTACTCCGCCGAAGAGCTGGGCCTCGACGCCAACGGCTACGCCGGCTGGCTGCTCACAAACTGCTCGTACAAGGTTTCCTCGGTTTATACCTTTGATGATGGCACGGCGAGCCTCTACTGCGACATATGGTGCCCCGCATCCTATGAGGTAGAGAACGACTTGATGGACGAGCTTGTCGAGTATTTTTCCGACGAGGGAATTTCAACAGACCCAAATCATCAAGCCGCCCTGTCCGAAGGGCAAAAGGCCGAGATACGAGAAATCTTTGGTGACGTGCTCGCTAAAACGGACCTCGACCACAATTCCTACGCGCACTTTGCCCTCAACAACATCGACAGCGTCTGGACGATTGACGAAGAAGAGTATGCATCCCAAATTGAGATATCATTGGGCATCTTTTAGAGGGTATATTTAGTATGTCCGCGAGTCTCGAGAGCCCGAACACGTGGGAACGCCGAGATTCCTGTAGAACGGAGCTATTTTGATTTCTATGATTATCGGCATCATCATCGTTGTCGGCATCATCATGGCCATCGCCGGCATTTACAACAACCTCGTCACCCTCCGCAACCGCGTTGACAACGCGTGGCAAAACATCGACACGCAGCTGCAGCGCCGCAGCGACATGATTCCCAACCTGGTCGAGACAGTCAAGGGCTACGCCGCGCACGAGAAGGAGACGCTTGCCGCCGTTGTCTCCGCGCGCAACGCCGCTGCTTCTGCCACGACGCCCGACGAGAAGATGGCCGCCGACAACGTGCTCTCCGGAGCCCTACGTCAGCTCTTCGCCGTTGCCGAGGCATATCCCGACCTCAAGGCAAATTCGAACTTCATGCAGCTCCAGGCCTCGCTCGAGGAAACTGAGAACAAGATTTCCTACGCACGTCAGAGCTACAACGACTGCGTGCTGAACTATAACAACGGTATTCAGACGTTCCCCGGAAACATCTTTGCCGGCATTTTCCAGTTCAAGCCGCGCACCGGCTTTGAGGCTGCCGAGGCGGCGCGAGAGGTCCCGCAGGTCAAGTTCTAATGCCCTCTGCTCCGTCGCCATTCGGCCAAAACGAACAGAATATGCGAGCCGTTCAGGGCGGCGTTGCTGATGGCGGCGTAAAGGGCGAGCAGGTCGGCGTTGGCGACCGCACCGCGGCCGACGCGTCCGACGGCGCGCGCTTCCAGCGTCCAGAGCGGCGACCCCGCTCCCGTTATATCCCCGCGCTCGACGGCATCCGCACGCTGGCGGTTGCCTTTGTTGTGCTCTACCACATCAACCCGGTGTTCGCCCCCGGCGGTATGCAGGGCGTGACCATCTTCTTCGTACTTTCGGGATATCTCATCACACATCTGCTGCTCACCGAATTTGACGGAACGGGCCGCATCGACCTTAAAGATTTCTGGAAACGACGCCTGCGTCGCCTCGTCCCTGCTACTGTTGTCGTGGTTGTGGTAACCGCTGCGCTTTGCACGCTGCTCAATCACGTGATGCTCACCAAGATGCGCCCCGACATCATTCCGTCGCTGCTCTATCTGAACAATTGGTGGCAGATCTTCAACAACATGAGCTACTTCAGCGCGGTGGGCGATCCCTCGCCGCTCACGCATTTCTGGTCACTCGCCATCGAAGCGCAGTTTTACCTGGTTTGGCCCGGTCTACTGCTCCTCATCTTGCGTAGCGGCAAGTCGCGCACCTCTATCCGCCGCGTCGCACTCGCACTTGCCGCGATTTCCGCTCTCGAAATGGCAATCCTGTACAACCCCGCAGCCGACCCGAGTCGCGTGTACTACGGCACCGACACGCGCGTCTTCTCCCTGTTGCTGGGCGCATGGCTTGCATTCATCCCGTTGCAGGCTGTTCCCGAGCGCCTCGAGCTTGCCGCCGCGCACTTCAAGCAGACGAGCGGTAAGCAGCTGGGCCATGTAACGCACGGTCTGCGGGCTGCGCGCACCAAGCAGCCAGCGCCCACGATGCGCAAGACCCAGCCTGCGAACACGCCGCGTATTCCAAGCGCCAATCTGCTCGACGTGCTTGGTGCCCTTGGATTGCTCGGCACGTTCCTGCTCGTGCTCTTCACCAACGGCTACACGGCGTTCCCCTATCGCGGCGGCATCCTGTTGGCATCGCTGTTCGCCGTCATGCTCGTCGCTGCCTGCGCGCACCCCGAAAGCAACCTTGCCAGGCTCTTCGGCCTCAAACCGCTCGCATGGCTGGGCCAGCGCTCCTATGGCATTTACCTGTGGCATTATCCGTTGCTGCTGCTCATGAACCCTGTGAGCGATATCTCCGAGAAGCCTTGGTGGGTCTATCTGATTCAAATCGCAATCGTCGTTGCAGTTGCCGCCATCTCGTATCGCGTGATCGAAACGCCGTTCCGTCACGGGGCTTTGAGCTCGTTCCTCCAGCGCGTCTCCGGCAACCGGCACGAGCTTGGAGCTTGGATGAAGCGCAATGCCATCTTGCTGGCAGCCTGCTGCGCGGTAACCCTAGTCGCCATCGGCGGACTTGTCTTTGTGCCCGACACCTCTGCGCTAAGCGAAGAAGGTGCCGTGATGCTTCAAGGCGGCGACTCCGGAGAGCAGGGCGGCTCGGAAGTCGTCATCAAAGACGGTAGCGCGGACGATGGGTCTGCCGTTGATTCGTCGGGATTCCCCGAGAACGCCTACGATGTCACGATGCTCGGCGACTCCGTATCCTTGCGCGCGGTCGACGTATTCCAGCAAACCTTTGAACACGGCTACATCGACGCCCAAATGAACCGCCAGTTCACCACTGGTACGGAAATCTACCGTTCAATGCTCGACCAGAACATGTGCGGGCGTGTTGCGGTGTTTGCGCTTGGCACAAACGGCCCCATCAGCGATGCACAAATCGACGAGCTCATGGGGCTTGTGGGAGAAAAGCGCATCGCCGTGTTTGTGAACAACCGCTGCCCGCAGCCCTGGATTGCCCCCAATAACGAGGTGTTCGCACGTGCCGCCGAGCGCTATAAGAACGTCATCCTCATCGACTGGTACAACTACAGCGCAAATAACAACGCGCTGTTCGACGGAGACGGCACACACCTCAGCTCCGAAGGCGCCCAAGCATACGTGCAGCTCATCTACGATACGGTTAAACCCTACCTGCCCATTCACCTTGACGACGGCGACGACCCGCGTCTGCTTGCGGCACAACATATGCTCGACAGCATGCGCAATGCCGCAAAACTTGATCTTCCGACAATCAAAATCGAGGAAAAATAAGGGCACGACCCCGCTCCGCTCCAAAATGCGCGAAGTGAGAAGATTGCCGGGGGCATGCCGAGTACACAGAAAAACATCGATTCTGCTACCTGGAGTTTCTTTGGTGCAAAGCCCCGGTCTACTCACCATGCCCCGATAAAACTTCTCACTTCGCGCATTTTTGGACGCGAGTGGTGCAAAAGCAATGTCAACCGAGGTGCATGAGCAAACAAAGCACGCCAACAAAAACTGAAAATCGCGGGTTACAGCAGCGTAATCTCGAACGAGCGCTCGTCCACCTCGCCGGGGGCGAGAATGGTGATGTTGTCGCGGTGCTCGAAAACGTCGTCTTCGACGTCGAGCGCGGCATGGCCCGTCCAAGGTTCAACGGCAACGAAAGGCGCATCGGGAGCCGCCGACCAGATGCCCACGAAGTCAAAATCGGGGAAGTCCACGCGCACACCGTGGCCAGACTTCTTTCCCACCAATTCGATGCGCGCCCCGGGAACATCTCTGAACACCACCGTATCAAAAACGAACAGATCGCGCGAAACGGACAGCGCATCCGCGTTCTGAAGCACATGGAACGGATCCGCATAAGACATGATGCCGTCCACGGAAATCTTGGGGGAATCCGCAGTCCACGCCTCGGTAAAACGCAGCTCGTAATCCTCGAAGGTCTCCCCTTCGACGCCAGACACCGGAACGTTGAACGCAGGATGGCCTCCCACCGAGAACGGCATGGGAACGTCGCCCGCATTCTCAACACGGAAAGTCTGCTTGAGCGTAGCGGGTCCCGTAATCGCGTAGGTCATACGAAGGGAGAAGGGGTACGGATAACGAGCAAGCGTGTATTCGCTCTCGCTCAGCTCGAAGGCCACCGACGCGCCATCCTCGGATTGTTCGACGAGATGAAACTCGACATCGCGGGCAAAGCCGTGCTTGGGCACGGGCGCTGGACCTGCGGCCGTTTGCAAGACATCGTATCCTGTGGCACCTACCAGCGGAAAGAGCACCGGAGCGCTCTTGCCCCACCACTTCGGATTGCCCTGCCAGAGATACTCACGACCGTCCAGCGCAAGGCTTTTCAGCTCGGCGCCCATAGTTGAAATAACGGCGCTCAATGTTCCCTGAGAAATCGTGACGTTACTCGGCATCAGAAGCTCCTATCCGCATGACTGGGGCAAGGTGCCCCCCTGTTTTTCCGCACGTCTCAATAATATCCATTTTGCATTACGGCAACTTTGGAGCGGAAAACTGGGCGGTTGTTTGCATAGGAAAATGAACGCTGCAACGTGCCTGATGCGTTCTCGGTTAACGCTCTCGAAATATTTATTAGGTTCCTGATTATTCGGTACCTTGACTTATTTTTTACACCTGTGTATTCTCATTCGCATCAAAAGAAAACGGATGAAAAGGAGGGCTACACGTTGAAGGCAACAACACACGGAGACGTGAGCGCTTCTAACGAGCGCCATGCCACACCCGCGCCGAACACTGCGGAAACGCCCCTGCAAAACGTGCCCGAATCCTGCCCGGAACTCGAGGTTCTTGAGGCTGCGACCAGGCCCACGGCCATCGACCAGATCACAAGCGAAGAAGAACGCGAATCCGCCGAAGCCGAGCGTGCCAAGCGCATCTTGGAGGGACTCGGTTTTTGCGGTCACTACATGCACTTCCACGGAGGCGGACGTTCGGGCCAGGTGCCCATTCTGTGCATGCTCGACCGCAGTGGCGGCAAGCTTTCCCAGCTTGAGCTCGGCTCGCGTCTTGAGCTCAAACCCGGTTCCCTCTCCGAGATCCTCTCGAAGATGGAGGCCGCTGGGGTTATCGAACGCATACGCGACACCAAAGATCGCCGCCAGTTGCTCGTGAGCATCACCGAGCAGGGGGCCGCCATCGCCCAGCGTGAGCATGAGCGCCGCCGGGAATTCCGTCTCAAGGCGTTCACCGCGCTCACTGACGCAGAGCAGGACCAGCTTGCCGACATGCTGCAAAAAATCCGTACCACGTGGGAGGAGCTTGATGAATAATATCTTCAAAACACTTGCGGGCTCCATTCGCCAATATAAGAAAGCCACCATCGCAACGTCGCTTCTCGTGACGGGCGAGGTCGTCTTTGAGGCGCTCATCCCCTTCGGAACCGCCTCACTCATCGACAGCGTCAAAGCCGGAGCCGACCTGCCCACGCTCCTCACCTATGGCGGCATGCTCGCCGCCATGGCAATCATCTCGCTCATGTTTGGCGCGGCGGCCGGTCTTACATGCGCCAAAGCATCCTGCGGCTTCTCACGCAACCTCCGCCTGGACATGTTCCGCGCCATTCAGACCTTCGACTTTGCCACCATCGACCGCTTCTCCAACTCGTCGCTGGTCACGCGTCTCACCACGGATGTCCAAAACGTGCAGATGGCCTTCATGATGCTCATCCGTGCTGCCATCCGCAGCCCACTGATGATCATCTGCGCCTTCACCATGGCATACATCATGGGCGGATGGCTGTCGTTCATCTACCTGGCAATCATGCCGTTCCTCGGTATTGCCCTGTTCACCATCGTGCGCAAGGTGCACCCCGTCTTCCAGCGCATCTTCCATAAGTACGATGCCCTGAACGAGTCCGCTGAGGAGAACCTCTCCGCCATCCGCGTGGTCAAGAGCTACGTGCGCGAGGACTACGAGATCGATAAGTTCTCACGTGCTGCCGAGGAGGTCGCCCACGACTTCACGTTCGCCGAGCGCATCCTTGCCCTCAACGCGCCGATCATGAACTTCTGCATGTACACCGTCATGACCTTCGTCATCGGCGTGGGCTCGTACGCCATCATCGACACCCAGGGCACGCTCATCGACGTGGGACAGTTCTCCAGCCTTATCACCTACGGCATCCAGATTCTCATGAACCTGATGATGCTCTCCCAGGTATTCGCGCTGTGCACCATCGCCGAAGAGGGCGCAAACCGCATCTGCGAAGTGCTGTCTGCAAAGTCCGAAATCGTCAACCCCGAAAACCCCGTAACCGAGGTGCCCGACGGCTCCATCGACTTCGAAAACGTGGGCTTTGCCTATGCATCCCGCAGCAGCGCCGAAGCGCTCTCCGACATCGACCTGCATATCAAGAGCGGTGAGGTTATCGGCATCATCGGATCCACGGGTTCGGCCAAGTCGAGTCTTGTGCAGCTGATTCCGCGCCTGTACGACACCACGCGCGGAACGGTGCGCGTAGGTGGCATCGACGTGCGTGACTACGACCTGGACACGCTGCGCAACGAGGTTGCCATGGTGCTGCAGAAAAACGTGCTGTTCAGTGGCACTATTGCAGAGAACCTGCGCTGGGGCAACGCCGAGGCAACGGACGAGGAAGTCATCGAGGCGGCGCGCTTGGCACAAGCCGACGAGTTCATTCAAGGCTTCTCCGACGGCTACGAGCACCACATCGAGCAGGGCGGCGCGAACGTCTCCGGCGGCCAGAAGCAGCGTCTATGCATCGCCCGCGCACTGCTCAAGCGTCCCAAAATCCTGATTTTGGACGACTCCACGTCCGCCGTGGATACCAAGACGGACAAGCTGATCCGCGCCGGTTTGCGCTCGTATCTGCCCGAAACAACCAAGATCATCATTGCGCAGCGCACGGGCTCGGTGGAGGACGCTGACCGCATCATCGTTATGGACAGCGGACGCATCTCGGCCGTTGGCACGCATGACGAGCTGCTGCGTCGTAGCGAGATTTACCGCGCCGTGTACATGTCCCAGAACAAGCAAAGCCACGACGAGAAGCAAATCGACATCGAAGACGAGACTATGGAAGCGGTTGCGGAGGTAACCATGGAGGCGCCCGCGACCGAAGACCAAACCTCCCGAGAGGAGGCGAACGCCCATGAGTAAGCAGACGGAAACCATGCTGAATCAGCAAAACGCATCGCAGGTCGCTGACGCACAGGCAGCATCTCAATCGTCGCAGTCTGCCAACGCGCAGGCCGCCAAGCGAGCATCACAGGTCACCCACGACCCCCAGGGCGCATCCGCCAATCGCGGTAAGCGCACGGCAAACATGGGCAAGACCGCCCGTCGAACCCTCAAGATGCTTTTCGGGTTCTTCCCCGTGCTCCTGCCGACCGTCATTGCCGCCATCGTCTTCAACGCCATCGTTCAGGCGATTCCCAACGTATTCATGGAACGCGTGCTCGCCATCGTGGAGGACTCCTGGCAGACCGGTGCATGGGACCCCGTTGCCGGCGAAATCATCCACAACGTGATTATGCTCGTGATCTTCTACCTGCTCGGACTTATCTGCAACGCCTTCTGGCAGCAGGCAATGGCCGTCATCACGCAAGGCGCGCTCAAGAACTTCCGCACCGCCATGTTCGAGCACATGCAGCGCCTGCCGATCCGGTACTTCGACACGCACCTGCACGGTGACGTGATGAGCCATTACACCAACGACGTCGACGCCATGCGTCAGATGATCTCCCAGAGCATCCCGCAGCTCACGCTCACGTCTCTCATCATGGTCGCCGTGGTGTGCATCATGTTCTACTACAGCATCACGCTGGCCATCGTGGTGATCCTGGGCGTTATCGTCATGGCGCTCGCCACACGCTACCTGGGCAGCCGCTCGGCCCGCAACTTCCTGCGTCAGCAACGCGCCGTCGCCGCGCTTGAGGGCCATGTGGAAGAGGTCATGGGCGGCGAGAAGGTCATCAAGGTCTTCTGCCACGAGCGCGAGGCTGAGGAGGACTTCGACCGCATCAACAGTGAGTGGGAAACCGCCGCGCGCACCGCGAACAGCTATGCCAACACGCTCATGCCGATTCTCATGAACATGGGCAACCTCCTGTATGTAATCGTGGCGATTATGAGCGGCGTGTTCATCTTCCTGGGCGTGCCCAACTTCTCGATCTCAGGCATGCCGCTGAGCATCGCCGTGGCGGTTCCGTTCCTCAACATGACCAAACAGCTTGCCGGCCAGGTGGGACAGATCTCCAACCAGATCAACTCCGTGGTCATGGGCCTCGCCGGTGCCGAGCGCATCTTCGAGCTGCTCGACGAGGAAGTTGAGCAGGATGCCGGCTATGTGACGCTCGTGAATCTTGCCGTTAAGGACAACGAGCTGGTTGAGAGCGCCGAGCGTACGGGCCTGTGGGGCTGGAAGCACCCGCACCACGACGGCACCGTCACCTACACTCCGCTGCGCGGCGATGTTCGCATGGAGCACGTGAACTTTGGCTACCGTCCCGACCACGAGATCCTGCACGACGTTTCGGTGTATGCAAAGCCCGGCCAGAAGGTCGCGTTCGTGGGCGCCACGGGTGCCGGCAAGACCACCATCACGAACCTCATCAACCGCTTCTACGACATTTCCGACGGCAAGATCCGCTATGACGGCATCAACGTGAGCAAGATTCGCAAGAGCGACCTGCGCCGCTCCCTTGGCGTGGTGTTGCAGGACGTGAACCTCTTCACCGGTACCGTGATGGACAACATCCGCTATGGCAAGCTCGACGCCACCGACGAGGAGTGCATCAAGGCGGCAAAGCTTGCAGGCGCCGATACGTTCATCAACATGTTGCCGCAGGGCTACGACACTGTGCTCACCGACAACGGTGCGCAGATTTCGCAAGGTCAGCGTCAGCTGCTCTCCATCGCACGCGCTGCAGTTGCCGACCCGCCCGCGATGATTTTGGACGAGGCGACCTCAAGCATCGACACGCGCACCGAGGCCATCGTGCAGAAGGGCATGGACGCCCTCATGCAGGGGCGCACCACGTTTGTGATTGCGCACCGCCTCTCCACCGTGCGCAACTCCGATGTGATCATCTGCCTCGACCATGGTCGCGTGATCGAGCGCGGCACGCACGACGAGCTCATCGCGCAAAAGGGCATGTACTACCAGCTCTACACCGGCGCATTTGAGCTGGAGTAATCGCTGAATACGTGCGCTTGGGCGGGCGGACAAAAGAGGACGCCGCCCGGGCGCGCAGCCAATTTCCCTCGGGTGTGGTTCCGCTTCGCTCCACAAAACACCCTCGGGAAGCAGCCTGCGCGCCAAAACATTGACTCCGTACTCGCCGCCCCATTCTTCTAAAGAGCGCTTTGCCAAGTCGCTCTCGAAAGAAGGATGGGGCGGCGTTTATTTGCCCTCCGCACGTGAACGGTGCAAAATGTACGCCGAGAATCTGAACACACGCTCATGGGAGACAGCCATGTTATTAGCCATCGATATGGGAAACACGCAAACGGTATTGGGCCTGTTCGATGACGATGAGTTGATTCACGCATGGCGTATGCCCACCGACCGCACCCTCACCATGGACGAGGTGCACCTGCGTCTGCTCGGCTATTTCCAAAAAGACGGGCTGTCGCTCGACAGCGTTGACGCCATCGCCTTCGCGGGCGTGGTACCCCAACTCGTGCGCGCATGGAGGGGCGTGGCCGACGCGCTGGGCGTCCGCGTCGTGATCGTGGGTCGCGAGACGGCGGCGGTCACCAACGTCAAGGCGGACAACCCCGCCGAAGTCGGCGCCGACCGCATTGCCAACGCAACCGCAGCGGCGCTGGAATATGGCGCGCCGAGCATCGTGGTCGATTTTGGAACCGCAACGAATATCGACGTCGTGGACGCGAGCGGAGCCTATATCGGCGGCTGCATCGCCCCGGGCCTTCGCCTTTCACTTGACGCGCTCACGTCGCGCGCTGCCAAACTGGCGAGCGTTCCGCTTGAGGCACCCGCGCATACCATTGGTCGAAACACCGTTGAGGCCGTTCAAAGCGGCGCCGTGGTGGGTGCCGCCGCCATGGCGGAGGGCTTGATCGCACGCATACGCGAAGAGCTCGGCGCCCCCGATGCGCCGGTCATCGCCACGGGCGGACTCGCCAGCATCGTCGCCACAGCCACCGACGCCTTCGACGTCGTCGATCCGCAGCTCACCATCAAGGGCATCTGCGAGATTTACCACCGCATGCGATAGCGGGCGGGAGGAATACCCTCCGCCCACTATCGCTCAACCTACTTTTTCTCATGAAAAGAGAATAAGTGGCAATTTTTGCCAGAAAATAGTCTTTCGCAAGCAAGAAAAACTCAGCAGCAAGGTTGTAATGAAACGAGGAGGCGCGCCTGCCTCCTCGCCACCTGGTCTTTTTGCAACATGCATTGCGCGAGAACATCTGACAGCAGACCAACGATCTCCAAAAGGCCAACCAAAACACTACAATCTGGCATTTTTTGCCATTCTCGCACCGTTTTGAGAAAAAACCGCTAGAACGTGCCGAGCTCCGCGACCACGTGACCCACGCGCTCTTCGGGCTCTTTGACGTCAATGCCCTCGTAGCGGAAGAAGCGCGCCGGATTGTGCATCAGGTCCTCAAGCGGCACGAGCACGAAGTCGCGCTCGCCCAGACCGGGGTGCGGCAGGCGCAGCTTGTTGCCGCCGTGCGTCTCGTTGTCCATCCAAATGAGGTCACAGTCGATAACGCGCGGCCCGTTGGCGCGCGTGCCCGCACCGCGCTTGCGGCCGAGCTTGTTCTCGATTTTGAGAAGCTCTTCCAGCAGGATAAGCGGGGCGAGTTCGGTCTTGATCTCGATAACGGCATTGGCGAACGGCTGCTGACGCGTCACATATGCTGGTTCACTCTCATAGATGCGCGAGCAGCTGGACACGCAAGTCATGGGAATCTCGGCAATGAGATCGCGCGCGGCGCGGAGGTTATCCTCACGCTCGCCCTTGTTGGAGCCAAGTGCGATGTACGCGCGGCGCGGCATGGGGCGCGCGATGGCCCAAAAACCGTTCAGGAACTGGTAAAAGCCCGCAACGTCATGAACGCGCACGATATTGGCACCTTGCTCGATGGCACCGAGGCACACGCCGAATGTGGCGATGTCGCGGTCGGCGGCATCGGCAACACCCGAGATGGCGCCCACCACGCGTTTGCGCGAGACAGCGCACAGCGTGGGATACCCGAGTGAGGCGATCTTGCCCATCTCGCGCTGAATCACGATGTCCTCGTTGGCGTCCTTGCCAAATCCCGGACCCGGGTCAAGGCAGATGCGCTCGCGGTCAACGCCCGCGTGCACCAGGGCTCGCGCCTGGTCTGACAGGAAGCCCATGATGCGGCGCATGATGGGCGCGGAGTCGGGCAAGGTGAAGCGGCGCAGCTGCGAAGTACGCGCATGTGCTCCGGCGCGAGCGGCGGAGCGAGCCATGATAGAAGCGAGGTCATCGCCGGTCGCCGTCTTTTGTGCATCGGGGCTTGCGGCGTTCACGCCAACTACAGCGACTTCGGCATCGGAGGCGACCGCCTCCGTGGCGCGCGCCTCGGCAGGAGCGAAGGCGGCAATGGCGGCCCGACGCTCGGCCTCAGCGGCATCCGATCCGTTGGGCGTTGCATCAAACGGCAGCTGGGGCTGCATCATGCCCGAAATGAGCTTTGCCTTCGCAGCGCGCTTGGACTTGCCGGTGGCGCCCAACGCGCGAGCTGCCTCTTCGGCCTCGCGGGCTTTTTCGGCCATAAACGCCGCTGCCGAGGTGTCGAGCTGCACCGGCGTATGCGTGCGTACGGAAGCCCCGTCCGCGCCGTCAATCTCGCCGGCATGCATGACAACCACGCCGCAATCGCTATTGGCAACGAACTCGACCATGCGCGGGTCGGTAAAGCCCGTCACGTCGTTTACGATGGAAGCGCCCACGCGCACGGCGGCCTTGGCAACCTCGACATGACGCGTGTCAATGGAGACGATGGCGCCCTCTTTTGCCAGTGCTTTTACCACGGGCAGGACACGCTTCGCCTCTTCGTCGATATCGACCGGCGTAAAGCCCGGACGCGTCGACTCGCCACCCACGTCGATGATGTCGGCGCCGGCGTCGAGCATCTCCATGCCAAACGCAATCGCGGAGTTAACATCAAAGTGCTCCCCGCCGTCGCTAAACGAGTCGGGAGTGACGTTCAAAACACCCATGATGCGCGGACGGTCGAACTTGAGCTCAAACTTGCCGCAGAGCCAAACCTTTGTATCGCGTGCCATAACGGCTCCTTGCATTCCCCGTGCAGCGAGACCGTATGCCCCGCATGCATGAAACCTTATTGTATAGCGTGATTGCCCTGTTAACCAAAGCAAGGTGCAAGAACCGCGTTGCGCATACATTCTTTCAAGGTTCAGAGCTGATACACTGAGCCAAAAGCAACTGTCCCGAAACTGGTGCGCGTTTTGTCGAAGTGCGCACCGAGCGAAGAAAAGTAAACGTACCCGCACAAACACTTGGAGTACCAGCATGTCCCAGCTTTACCGTTTTGCCTCGTGGAACGTCAACGGTCTACGCGCCGTCCTCAAAAAGGAGCCGAGCTTCACCGAAATCGCCGCTGAGCTTGATGCCGATATCCTCGCCATCCAGGAAACGAAGCTACAGCAGGGTCAGGCCGAAATCGACCTTCCCGGCTACCACGAGGTATGGAGTTACGCCGAGCGCAAAGGCTACTCTGGTACCGCCGTGTTCACACGCGAGGAACCACTCTCCGTCCGCCATGCCGATGCTGTCCTCGAAGCAGGCCGCAACGCCGGCCTTTCAGATGATGCGTTGGAGCTCGTTGCCGCCGCGGCCACCGAAGGTCGCGTATGCGCCCTCGAGTTCGAGCGCTTTTGGTTCGTGAACGTGTACACGCCCAATGCGCAAAACGAGCTCGCGCGCATCGACGTGCGCATGGCTTGGGACGACGCCTATCGCGCGTTTTTGCTCTCGCTTGAAGCCGAAACGGGAAAACCGGTCATTACCTGCGGAGACTTTAACGTTGCGCACAACGAAATCGACCTCAAGAACCCCAAGAGCAACCGCGGCAACGCAGGCTTTTCCGATGAGGAGCGCGCAAAATTTACCAAGCTGCTCGAAGCGGGTTACACCGACACGTTCCGCATGGTGCACCCCGACCTCGAGGGCGCCTACAGCTGGTGGAGTTATCGCTTCAACGCCCGCAAGAACAACGCGGGCTGGCGCATCGACTACTTCCTCGTGAGCGACGCAATCGCGGGTCGCGTGCACAGCGCGGGAATCCGCAACGACATCTTTGGCAGCGACCACTGCCCCGTCACGCTGGAGATAGAACTCTAGCCCAAGCGAACGCCGTTCGATTCAAGGAGACGGCAGCGGCCAAACCGTCACGCCACATCAAAAGGCCTGGCGCAGTGGCCCCGCCCGCGCCGAAAGCCCGGTCTAACGCAAGAGCTCCTCGGCGGCCCGAATCTGCTCGGGCGAGCCCAGCAACCCGAGCCTGTCGTCAACGCACAGGGGCATATCCGGCTCGATCGCGAGTTCCAAGTCGCCATCGCGATGCATGGCAATGGCACGCGCGCCGGTCTTGGCGCGCACGTTGAGCTCCGCAAGCGTGGAGCCCGCGGCGGCGCTGTGGGCCCTCACCGCAACCCAGTGCAACTCAACGCCGGGGAACGCGCCGAACAGCTCGTCAAGCGCACCGAATGCGGACTTGGGGACAAACTCGCCCACAGGCGCGTCGGACGTGGCGGGAGCCATGGCAGCCTGCGCGGGCACATTCACGGGTGCGTTCGCGGGCACGGCGGCGGATGCAGCAGCGACGGGAGCAACTCCGGTGCCGGCGCCGCTATACCCAAAAACCGCCCTCTGGGACGCGCGGCGCTCGTACAGGGACGCAAGCGAGGGATGTGCGGCAAACCAGCGCTCGAGCAGCGGATTCAACTTAAACACAAACGAATTCAAAGCGATGGAGACCACGGCGGCGCCCAGGATCAGGCCGTACTGATCGGAGTTCAAAACCCCAAGCGCCATGCCCGTCTGCCCGATGAGAAACGAGAACTCGCCAATCTGCGACAGCCCCGCGGCGATGACAATCGAGGCGCTCACACCGGCCGACAACGCCAGGCCGAGCGCCATGTTGATGACCCACTTCCCCACCATGATAAGCAGCACGAGCACGAGCAGCTCGGGCAGATGGGCCATCAGAAATCCCGGATTGACCATCATGCCCACGCTGGCGAAGAAGATGATGGAGAACAGGTCTTGGAATGGGATAGACTCTGCCGCCACGCGATGCGCGATCTTGGACCCTCCCACCACGACGCCGGCCAGAAACGCGCCAAGCGCGAAGGACAGGTCAAACGTCACCGCGGCGACCATCGCTGTGCCGAGTGCGACCACGATCACGGCGAGCTGGAACAATTCGCGCGGACAAAAGCGCGCGATGCGCGTGAGCAGGGTCGGCAAGACGCGCGAACCGATCTCGAACATGATCAGCACGAACGCGGCGGTCTTGAGCAACGCGCGAGCCAAACCGACGGCGACGGCGCGCACCGTCGTCTCGCCCGGGCCAAACACCACGGGCAGCACCACGATGATCACCACGGTGACCAAGTCCTCGATGATGAGTCGGCCCGTGGCGATGCGCCCTCCCTCGGTTTTGTCGAGACCCGTATCGGACAGGTTTTTGATGAGGACCACCGTCGAAGCGATCGACACCGACAAACCGAGGATGACGCCCGCCTCGACGCTCCAGCCCAGCGCAAGCGCCAGGGCGCAGCCCGCCGCCGTGCCGAGCACGATCTGCAGCGCCGCCCCGGGGACCGCCACGTTCTTGACCGCCTTGAGGTCGTCGAATGAGAAGTGCAAGCCCGTTCCGAACATCATGAACATGATGCCGATCTCGGCGAGCTGGTTCATGGCATGCGAGTCCCCGATGAATCCGGGAGTGAACGGACCGACCGCCAGGCCGCCCAGCAGATACCCCACGATGGGCGGCAGACGGACGGCCCGGGCGGCCATGCCGCCTGCAAATGCGGCAACGAGGGCAAGGACGAAAGTTGTGAGTAGGATGCTGTCTCCGTGCATGGTCCTCCGTTTGGTGCTATATCATCAAGCGTGCGTACCGTCCACTTTATGATGGCACGGACACCGCGCTTATCGGCAACTCAAATGCACAGGGAGAACCCACATGGACGTCACTGCAATCATCTTGGCCGCGGGCGAGGGCACGCGCATGAAGTCGAATCATGCCAAAGTGTCGCACCAAATCCTGGGCAAACCGATGGCCTGCTGGGTTATCGACGCCGCGCTTGCCGCGGGCTGCACACGCGTGGTCGTCGTGGTGGGCAGCCATTCCGATGAGGTTCGTGCGCTCATCAGCGCCGCTTACAAGGACACGCCGCACGCCGCCGCCATCGAGTGCGTTGAGCAGATCGAGCGCTTGGGCACCGGCCATGCCGTCCGCGTGGCACTCGAGGAGACGGGCATCGCTGAGGGCCCCGTCGTGGTACTCAACGGCGACCTGCCCCTCATCCAGGCGGAAACCATCCGCACCTTCGCCAGCACGGTCGCCGAGGGCGGACATGCGGGCGCCATTCTCACCTTCACGCCGCCTGAGCCCTTTGGATACGGTCGCATCGAGCTTGCGGAGAACGGCTCCGTCAACCGTATCATCGAGCAGAAGGACTGCACGCCCGAGCAGGCAGCCGAGCTGACCGAATGCAACGCCGGTTGCTACGCATTCGACGGCGCACTGCTCGCCGCTCATGTGGGCGAAATCACCAGCGACAACGCCCAGTCCGAGTACTACCTCCCCGACATGGTCGAGATTCTTAAAGACCACGGCCACAGTGTGACCATCTTCCATTGCGACGATTACCGTGATGGCTTGGGCGTGAACTCACGCGCACAGCTCGCAGAGCTCACCGGCATCGCGCGCGGCCGCATCAACGCGCGCCTCATGGCCGAGGGCGTCACGTTCATCGACCCCGCACAGGCGTGGATCTCCCCCGATGCGCAGATCGGCCGCGACTCCGTCGTCTGGCCGCAGACCCACCTCATCGGCGCCTGCCGCATCGGCGAGGACTGCCAGGTTGGCCCCAACACGCGCCTCACCAACGTGGTCGCCGGCAATGGCTGCACCATCGACGAGACGGTTGCCATCGACGTCGTGCTCGAGAACAACGTCTCGTGCGGCCCGCGCTGCTACCTGCGCCCCGGGACGCACATGCTCGACGGCTCCAAGGCCGGTACGCACGTGGAGATCAAGAAATCCACCATCGGCGAGGGCTCCAAGGTCCCGCATCTCTCCTACATCGGCGACACCACCATGGGCTCCGGTGTCAACGTGGGCGCGGGCTCCATCACCTGCAATTACGACGGCAAGAACAAGCACGCCACCACCATCGGCGATCGCACGTTCATCGGCTCGGACACCATGATGGTCGCCCCCGTGAACATCGGCGCAGACGCCATCACGGGCGCGAGCAGCTGCATCACGCGCGACGTTCCCGACGGCGCACTGGCCATCGAAAGATCTGATCAGCGTGTGTTGGAAGGATACACCGAGCGTCGTCGCGCTCGCCTATAATATAGTGTGTTATGACAGGCAGTGAGGCGTTTTAGAAGGAGAGAACGACATGCCGCTAACTGATCCTAAGAAGACTATGGACGTCAGCAAGATTCTGCGTATCTATTCCGGTTCTTCCAACCGTCCGCTCGCTGAGAAGATTGCGAACATCCTTGGCGTGGAGCTCTCCGGCCTCACCCTGAAGCAGTTTGCCAATGGCGAGATCTATGCTCGTTATGACGAGACTGTCCGTGGCGCCGACGTATTCTTCATTCAGTCCGTTGCGGGTGAGAACGTCAACGACATGCTCATGGAGCTGCTCATCGCCACCGACGCCGCCAAGCGCGCCTCTGCTCGCTCCATCACCGCCGTCATCACGCACTACGGCTACTCGCGCCAGGATCGCAAGGCCGCTCCGCGTGAGCCCATCACCGCCCGTCTTGTGGCCAACCTGCTCGAGTGCGCCGGCGTCGACCGCGTTATCACGCTCGACCTGCACCAGGGTCAGATCCAGGGCTTCTTCGACATCCCGGTCAATCACCTGTCTGCTCTGCCGCTGTTCGCTGACTATTACAACGCGATGAACTTCGATACTGAGAACCTGGTCGTCGTCTCCCCCGACGTGGGTCGCGCCAAGGCAGCCAAGAAGCTCTCCGACATGCTCGACTGCAGCCTCGCTATCGCCCACAAGGGCCGTCCGCGTCACAACGCGGCCGAGGTCATGGGCATCATCGGCGACATCAAGGGCAAGACCTGCATCATCAACGACGACATGATCGACACGGCGGGCACCCTGTGCGCCAACGTCAAGGAGCTCAAGGCCATGGGCGCCGGCGACATCTACGTGTGCGCCACCCACGGCATCTTCTCCGGCCCCGCAATTGAGCGCCTGAACGACGCCCCCATTGTGGAGTGCGTTGTCACCGACGCCATCCCCGTTGAGGAGCAGGGCAAGATCAAGACCATAACCGTGGCGGGTGAGTTTGCCGAGACCATCTCTGCCGTGTATCGCGAGCAGCCCGTCTCCTGCCTCATCGGCGGCGACTTCGCGATGTAATTGCATCGAGCCACATCCAGTAGCTCGAATGTCTTCACGCAACGAAGGGGGACACGATGCAAATCGTGTCCCCCTTTTCATGAGTATGTTGGATTCTGGCTACGCCTTGTTAGGCGCCTTTGGCCGCCTACGCTACGGATTCCTCCAGGCGATTTGCGCCGAATCTTTCTTCATACAAGCGGGCAATCTCCATGCCCAGAGCCGTAACGCAATATGCGTTGGCAACCTGGGCCCCATTTTCCGCATGGCGAACATCCGCGGAAACAAGCCCCTTTTCCTCAAGGGCGGCGCAGGACCTCAGAGTCGTCTGCGCTGAGCATCCCACTGCAAGCGAAAGGCTACGGCGGCTCAATCCAACGGGATCACAACCAAGTCCGCGCTGCTCACGCGCACGGTGCACGATATATGCCAGGATTTCGCACTCAGTCTCATTGACGCGAAGCCCTTGAATGCCCAAATTGACTCGTTTTGCCACTATTCCTCGCCAACGAAAAAGTAAATGGTGCGCGCCCCGGAAAGGACGCACACCACATTGCCAATAGAAGTTCTATGCGCGACGACGCGAGACGTAAGCAACGCCTGCACCAGCGCCAACCAGGCCAGTCAGCACAACGGCGGCCATGACGGCGTCACCGGTCTGCGGCAGGGTGCCGGACGGCTTCTTGGTGGGCTTAGCCGGCTTCTCGGGCTGCTCAGGCTTAGCCGGCTTCTCGGGCTGCTCAGGCTTAGCAGGCTCCTCGGGCACGACGGGCGCCTCGGCTACGGTGTAGGAAACCGTGGGCTTAGCAAAGTCCTCAGCAGCGCCCGGGGTCTGATTCGTGTCAACGGGATACAGCGTTGCGCTGTCGTTGGTGTAGAGCGCGCTCTTTCCAGCAGCGCCATTAGCGTCGTACTCGCCGTAGGTACCAGCCTTGGTCTGGGGGTTCATCAGCTTCACGGTGTAAGTAAGGGCAACAGGATCAAAGTTGCTTACTGCCTCATTGATCTCCCACACGAAGTGCTCGCCAGGGACCTCAGGGGTGCCCTCGGGGCAGTAGGTCACCTTGAAGCGGAAGCCGTTATCGGTCTTGCCGAAGCCGTAGGTGTTCTCGTCAATCTTGACCCTGTCGAGTACCTGATCGCCAACCTCCAGCTCAAGCTTTTCGACGTCGTTGACGAAATCGAAGTCGTAGGCGTTGCCCTTGTCGTCAGTACCCTTGCCCATAACGTCAACGACCTTGGAGCCGCTGTCAAGCAGGTAGTACACATCCTTCTGAATATCGTCGAAGTCGACGGTGTTCTCGCCACCCATCCACTTCATGAACGAAGGACCATAGGGGAAACTTGCCATTTCACCTGGAACACCCTCGCATACAACGTACGCGTTGTAGCCCTCAGCTTTGATGCTCTGATACACCTGGTAGGACTTATACAAAGCAACGTCGACCGTAGAGGCGTAATTGTCTTTTTCGCCGTAATGAACAAACTTATCACCAGAGATATCTGCGTCGCGATCATAGGTAGAAGGCTTCTCATCAATGGTCTTCTTGGCAAGACCGCCGTTCATCTCGGCATACCATTCGTTCCAGTCGTCGGGAGTGTATCCATTGTAATAACGAACATCCCAGCCGTCGGGACTGGCAAGCATCGGTTTATTCGGAGCGTCACCATTAGCAAAGTTCACGCCGTAGTTCTCATACACGTCTTTCGTATCTTCGTCATCCCAAATGTACGTAAGGCCGTCGCTCACAACAATCAAGTACTTGCGGCTGGGTTCTTTCACCCTAGTGTCATTGTCAAGCATCGCTTTGCCTGCATTCAAACCAGCACTCATGTTGCTGCCGCCCACCGTGGGACGAGTATTCATGAAATTAGCAACTTTCTCACCAGTGCTGGCATCAAGCTCGGTCAGAGGAAACGTAGTGACCTCACCACGGAATTGCACAACGCCGACCTGAATGGTGGCACCGGACTTCGCGATACTTTCATTAAGGTCATTCAGCATCGCGGTAACTTTTGCTCTAATCAACGGGGCATTGCCAGGACCACCTGATCCTTGTTGATCATTGCAGCTTGATTCGTCCATAACGAAAACGATGTCGCTGACCAGCTCTTCCTCGGCGGAAGGCAGAGACAGCGTCACCTGAGACTCGTAGTTCTCATCCAAGTTCGTTGCCGTCTTGGACTTAGAAATGTTCCAGATGTCGGCAGTCGCGCCCATGGCAGGTGTTGCCACAAACACCATGGCCAAGAAAACCGAGGTCATCACAGCTGTGAAAGCTCTAATCAACCCCTTTTTTCTAAACAGATTTGTTTTCATATCCTTCTCCTTTGATCCAGCTGCATTTGCAGGTGAAGACAACGAGAAGGCAAAGCAACGGAATATTCGTTCCGTTGCTTAAAGCAGGGGAAATCCAGCGGAAAAGGGAGTAAAGCTATTCAATTGAAGAGAAAGGGGGCGCGCTTGCGCTTTCGCCGTACTGGGCGAAAAGTGAAAGCGTTTGGGGAAGGTTTACCTTATGAACGGCATCGGTTTCGCGGTTGTAGGACTTCTAACCATCTATCTGTGCTATCATTCATCGAAGGAAGGTAGGACAATGGAACGAATATTCCGTTGTCTTTTTTCATTTGCTCCCCATGCGTTGAGAACAAACTGGCGCGTCCGGCAGGAGCGGTTTTGCGCCTATGTTAATAAATTCAAACAAGAAACCTGTTTTTTGCGGCGAGCCACATCCGCAGCAAGATATAACCGCGTTGTCTCCACGCGCGTATGTCCGAGTACAGCGCTCAGGGAATCGATGTCGTTGTGCTTGCGATAGAACACGGTTGCAAACAGGTGACGCAGGTTGTGCGGGAACACCTTCCGAGCGTCTATCCCCGCTTGCTTCGCCAACGCTTTTAGAATGCGCCAGATGCGCGTGCGATCAAGCGGCTTGCCGGTCTTGCTTACGAATACAGGACCACTGGTAATGCGATGCTTACGGGCAAACCTCGCGATGCGTCGGCAAAGCTCCTCTGGAAGCCAAACGCGACGGACTTTGCCTTTGTTGGCAATCACGGCAACCTGCTCCTTCGCAGCCTCAACGGTAATCGCCTGCACCTCGCTCACGCGCACGCCCGTTGAGCCGATGGCTTGCACAAGCAAGGCATCCCGCTCGCTGCTGCACTTCGTTGCCGCCCGCACAAGCTTTTGATATTCACCTTTCGTGAGGTTACGCGTAGCGCTGCGAAACTCGTCTGCCTGAACGCGAAGGCGCTTTGCCCTCAGCTCGAACGCACCGCAGCACATGAGATAGCTGTTGATTGCCGCGATTCCCACATTAACCGTGGCGGGAGCGTATTCCTTGATGAGCGTCGCTTTGAAATCGAGCACGGAGGCTTTGTCCAAAACACGTCCTTCGTTCGAAAGGAACGTGATAAAGCGGTTTACGAAACGCGTGTACTTCTCAACAGTTGCCGGCGCCGACTCTCGTTCTCGTAAAAACGCCTCATATTCCTCAACCGATCGAATCTGGTAGCTGCGTAGTCGAAACATAGGCTTCCTTTCTCTAAAACGTGAAAAGAAGTATGGCGCACTATTATTTTTATTCGAGCATTCCTAATTTGATAGCGTTATATATCGTCTAATATATTTACAGAAAAGTATCCTTAGCAGTAAATTTTAAGTCGCGATGAATTGTTAAAGATTATGTAAACCCCTGCCATTTAATAAAATATTTCTGAAATGGGGGTTATTACGCGCAACGAAAATGGGTTAAACAAGTGCCGAGGAACACACCGATGCGCGTCTGCACAAGGAGCCGTTGATTCAATTGATTCAGAGGGCTTTTCCGACTTGGAGGTTTCTCCCGCCACATTCGCGCCTGCGGTATCATGGGACAGTTCGCACACAATCAAGGAAGGCCCCCATGGCTGCTGCACAACCAAAACCGATCCGTCTGGTCGCTGGGCTGGGCAACCCCGGAGAAGAATACGCCGCCACGCGTCACAACGCGGGCTTTCGCTCCATCGACATCCTCGCCAGTCAGGCGGGCGTGTCCTACTGGAAAAACCAATCCGGTGCCGAAGTCGCGCTCATAAAAGTCAACGACCCCGAAGCCGAGGGCGGCAAACGCGAGGTCGTGCTTGTTAAGCCGCAGTCTTATATGAACACGAGTGGCGGCCCCATCTCCAAGCTGTGCGCGCAATACAAAATCAAGCCCGAGGAAATGCTCGTCATCCATGATGAACTCGACATACCCGAGGGCGACGTGCGCATCAAAGTGGGCGGTGGGCACGCCGGGCACAACGGGTTGCGTTCCATCATCGACAAGACGGGAAGCCGTGACTTCAGCCGCGTGCGCGTGGGCATCGGCGATCCCCCGGGACGCATGGCCGTTGCCGATTACGTGCTCAAACAGCTGCGTTCACGCGAAGCCGAGGATTTTGAAATCACCTGCGCACATGCCGCCGAGGCGGCCGCGCTCGCAGTGACACGCGGCGTAGTGTTCGCCCGCGACCACGTCAACGGCGGAGCGGCGAGCAACGGAAAGCACTAGCTGTAGCAACTTGATAGAACACGGACTCTGTAAGTATTCGTATAGAATCGCTGGAGTATACTAAACGCCGTATGCGCATGCTCGCGCACGCGCGTCGCATAATGGTTGTAAGCGGAATGCATCTGACCCGCTACCTGCGAGAACGATGGATTCCGAACAGTCAGAGAGGGGTTCTATGTTTGAGATCCTGAAAAAGACGCAGTTCTCGGAGAAGGTCTTCGAGTTCCGCGTCCACGCCCCGAGGATGGCTAAGAAGGCTCACGCCGGCCAGTTCCTCATGGTGCGTGTCGACGAGACGGGCGAGCGCGTGCCGTTCACCTTCGCCAACTGGAATGCCGAAGAGGGCTGGATTGAGTTCATCTTCATGGTAGTTGGCAAGACCACCGAGTGCCTGTCCCAGCTCAACGAGGGTGACTTCATCCAGGACGTCACCGGTCCGCTGGGTTGCCCCACCGAGATCGAGGGCGATTCCGTCGCCGTCGTGGGCGGCGGCGTTGGCTTGGCCATCGCCTACCCCGTGGCACGCATGCTGTGCGAGCAGGGCAAGAACGTGTACGTCATCATGGGCGCCCGAACCAAGGACCTCATGATCCTGCACGACCAGTTCGACGCGCTGCCGCTCGCCGGCCTGTACGTCACCACCGATGACGGCTCCATGGGCGAGAAGGGTGTTGTCACCCTGCCTCTGGCCCGTCTGTGCGAGACCAACTCCATCGACCACGCCTTCTGCGTCGGCCCCGTGCCCATGATGAAGTTCTCCGCCAAGACCTGCCGCGAGCACAAGATTCCCATCATCGCCAGCCTGAACCCCATCATGGTCGACGGCACCGGCATGTGCGGTTGCTGCCGCGTCGAGGTAAACGGCGAGACCAAGTTCGCCTGCGTCGACGGCCCCGACTTCGACGCCAGTGCTGTTGACTGGGACGACCTTGCCGCACGTCAGGCGAGCTATCGCGCCGAAGAGGCAACGTCCACCCAGCACCACAAGGAGGCTTGCGCATGCCAGAAGTAAAGAAGTATCGCCCCAACATTGGCGCTCCCCGTACCGCTCCCAACGAGGAGCCGCCTGCGGAGCGCGCGTGCGATTTCCGCCCCGTTGACACGGGCTTCACCAAGGAAGACGCCATCGCCGAGGCCAACCGCTGCCTCGACTGCAAGAAGCCCCTCTGCATGGAGGGCTGCCCGGTGGGCGTGCATATCCCCAACTTCATCGCCAAGATTCGCGAAGAGGACTGGACCGGTGCGCTCGAGACCATCAAGGGCGACAACCTGCTTCCCTCCGTCTGCGGCCGCGTGTGCCCGCAGGAGAACCAGTGCGAGGGCAAGTGCATCCTGGGCCGTAAGGGCGAGCCGGTGGCTATCGGCCAGCTCGAGCGCATGGTGGGCGACATGGCCGGCGAGGTCGGCAAGGCGCCCGTGTGCAAGCCCAAGAACGGCAAGAAGGTCGCCATCGTGGGTTCCGGCCCCTCCGGCATCGCCTGCGCCGGCGAGCTCGCTCGCGAGGGCTTTGACGTCACCGTGTTCGAGGCGTTCTTCACCGGCGGCGGCGTGCTCACCTACGGCATCCCCGAGTTCCGTCTGCCCAAGGCGATCGTGAAGCGCGAGATCGACGGTCTCGAGCAGCTCGGCGTTCACTTTGAGTACAACTCCGTTGCCGGCCGTCTGTTCGACGCTGACGAGCTCTTCAACGAGGAGGGCTTCGACGCCCTGTACCTCGCCGTGGGCGCTGGCCTCCCCCGCTTCCTGCATGTCCCGGGCGAGAACCTCCCCGGCGTGTACTGCGCCAACGAGTACCTCACGCGCACCAACCTCATGCACGCCTACAACTTCCCCGAGTACGACACCCCCATCCGTCACGGCAAGAACGTCGTGGTGTTTGGTGGCGGAAACGTCGCTATGGACGCTGCCCGTACCGCGCTGCGCCTGGGCGCCGAGAGCGTTACCCTCGCGTATCGCCGCACCGAAGCCGAGATGCCCGCGCGTCTGGCTGAGGTCCACCATGCCAAGCAGGAGGGCGTGAAGATCCTCGAGCTCGTCAGCCCGCTGCGTTTCAACGCTGGCGAGGACGGCTTCGTGAAAGAGGTCGAGCTTGAGCGCATGGAGCTCGGCGAGCCGGATGCCTCCGGTCGTCGTCGTCCCGTCGCCGTGGCGAACTCCGAGTTCAGCATCCCCTGCGACGTTGCCGTCACGGCTATCGGCACGCGCGCGAACCCGTTCGCCAAGCTCTGCGCCGACGTCGAGCTCAACCGCTGGGGCCTCATCGAGGCCGACGAGGACGGCCGTACGTCCAACCCCAAGGTGTGGGCTGGCGGCGACATCGTGACCGGCGCCGCTACGGTTATTCTCGCCATGGGCGCCGGCAAGAAGGCCGCCGCTTCCATGAAGAAGGAGCTCCTGGGCGAGTAATAGCGCGCGGTTGGGTTGCTTCGCTGGATGGGCCGCTGGACGAGCGATACCCGGGTTTGATTGAGCCTGAACAGGTTTGATCGGGCTGAATTGGGCAGTCGCCGGCTTGACCAGACAGTCGCCATTCGGCCTGGACAAGCGAACATATCCAAGCTTTCGAAGCCCGTCGATCCACAAGGTCGGCGGGCTTTTTGTTGGTGTTTGCGATTCGAAAAATGTCGCTGCGCCACCCAATGCCGCCACTTTTTCGCATGGGCCTTTCCCTGCGCTGCAGCACACCGACAATCTCCGCTTCTTCACCTCCCACACCCGTCAACTTCGTGCCTTGGCAACACGTTCATCCGCATTCTCGCACTGTTTTTCGCCCCCCAACAGTTGTATGCACCGCTCTGGTATGATGTATCGAATTGCCCACCAACGCTGTCTTACCGTACCCCTCGGCCACGGAACACGCGCGGGCATCATGTATCAGATTGCCCGTCTCCGCAGACCCAAACGTTAGGAGCGACATGGCAGATATCGACAGCAACATCTCGAGCGCCACTTCGGAGCCATCCGCCTCCGATGCCTCGACTTCTCCGCAGCACTTTGCGCCCAAACCCAAAGGCTCCAAGCCTGCCGTGAGCACCTCATCCACCACGCTGGCAAACAAAAAAGTCCCCATTTATCTGAAGATATTTGCCGCGCTGTGCTTCCTTGATGGCGCACTTTCGCTTCCGGCCTTGATTCTGTTTTACGGCCTGATCATCCTCGCGCTGTATACGGGCGTTGACGGTGTCACCATCGGCACCGACATCACACTCACCATCACGGTCGCGTTGGTTGGCGCGGTGCTCGAACTTGTGACTTCAATCGTTCTCATCATCTTTGGCCGTAAGCTGTGGAAAAGTGAGCGACGCCATGCCGCACGTTGGGCAAACGTGCTTGCCGTTCTCACCGTGGGCCAGATCCTCGTGCAAATCATGCTGGGCGGCTTTAACGTTCAGCTCGTCCGCCCCGGTATCCAGCTCGTCATCCTGATCGTTATTTCCACCACGGTCGATCCGACCCTGCACCAGGAGCGCGAATTCCAGCGTCACCTGCAGGACTATATCGACCGCGAGGCGGCGGAAGAGGGCATGCTCGGACGCGACCTTTCCGGCGAGGGCTACATCAAACTCAACTTCTTCAACCTGTTCTGGGTGTTCTTCGTCTGCTGCATACTCGGCCTGATCCTCGAGGTCATCTACCACATGGCAGTGGTGGACCCAGGCGTGTACCAAGACCGCGCTGGTATGCTCTACGGTCCGTTCTCCCCGATTTACGGATTTGGCGCCGTGCTGCTCACCATCGCGCTCAATCGCTTTTACGACAAGAACTTCCTGCTCATCTTTGTGGTCAGCGCCGTTATCGGCGGTACGTTTGAAGCGGCGGTAAGCTGGTGGATGCAGACCTCGTTTGGCGCAATTGCCTGGAGCTACCCCTTTGAGCTGATGCCCGGCGTTCCCGATCCGGTTGCTATCCTGTATGCGGGCCGCACGTCGCTGCCATTTGCCTGCATGTGGGGTGCGCTTGGCGTAGTGTGGATCAAGATTTGCCTGCCGCGCCTGCTTTCGCTCATCAACCTGATTCCTTGGAAGATGCGCTACTCGCTCACAACGATTACCGCAGCCCTCATGATTCTCAATGGCTGCCTCACGCTGGGTGCGCTCGACTGCTGGTTCTCGCGCGAGAGCGGACTTGCACCAACATCGCCGGTCGAGCAGTTCTTTGCCGACCACTACGACAACGAGTACATGGCCAATCGTTTCCAGAGCATGACTATTCACCCCGATACCACCAGTCGCGTGGAGAATCACGCCACGAGCGCGTAGGCGAAACTATGCGACAGCTGGATCATAGCCGAAACTGTACGACAGCCGGCGCTGCCTATGGCAGCTTGCCGTTGCCTATGGCCGATTACCATTGCCTATGGCAGATTGCCGTTGCCTGCGGTTTTCTGCGTTTTGGGACGCCCATAATGCAGAAAAACATAGACAACAGCAGGACGGCATAGTCAACCAAAAGGAATCACAAACAAATCCCCCGCTTCCCTTCAGTGAGAAACGGGGGATTTTTTAGCAACGTGCTTATATTGTGGCAGGTCAGCAACTAGTTCTCGAAGCTGTCGACAACCTCGCACACCATACCGGCGCGCGTCGTACGCGGAATGATTTCACCGGCGCACGTGATAAGCGTCATAACGTGATCGACGTTGTCAATCCGATCCGAAGCGTTTTTGGCCTTTGCGCGAGCCTTACCCAGCGACGTATTCAGGTACTGATGGAACTCGTCGATGCTCTCGAAATTGGGAGTGCGAGCGTCCAGGTAGGTGTCCTCCACCACCATGGTGAACAGCGGCTTTAAGACATACGTCTTTCCGTCGGTGATGTAGTAGAGCTCGTCTATGGTATCGAACACCTTTTGGTCCTGCGTTTGGTCGATGAACTTGAACATCGAGCCATCTTCCATGTGATGACCGTAGAGTGTCGTTTGCTGATCGATCATGCCCGGAGCAGTGTCAGCCACGTCCATGAACACGGTGCCGTTTTGGTTGTATTCGCCATTGAGCATGTGGCGCAGATACGTCTCGTTGCTTTCGCCCTGGGCAACCACATAGTTGACGGGGGTATCGGGAATGTAAATCCAACCAACAACGTCGTCGCTGATTTCCTTGAGCGCTGCGAAATCAATCTCGGGAATGCCACCCGTATCCGTAAGCACATCGTCAGCGATGCTGTTGTAGTAATCAGACGCCTGTTTGTAGCCCATCCGAGCGTAGACAAACAACCCTCCTGCAATCAGAAGCAGAGCCAATCCAATACCGAGCAGCACCTTCGAAATTATGTCTCGCTTGCCCTTGGGTTTCTTGGGAACACGCTTGGAACCCGTGTCAGCATACGGAGAACGGTTGGAGCTGCCCATGAAACCCGCGCGCTGCGCATTGCGAGTTTTTTCGGAACGGTTGGTAACGTTCCCACGCGTAACGCCCGCAACAGGGTTGACTCCGCTCACCGTGCCGCTGTTTTGTGCACGGGAAGCGCTGTTGGGGCGCTGGGCACCTGCATTGGCACCATTGTTTGCACGGGAAACGACACCGAGTCGCTGCGTGCCGGCAACAGGCTGAACACCGTGCGCGCGGCTAGCCTGCGCGTGGCCTCCAGCGCTGCGTGCAGGTTGCGCGCCATTTGCATGCGAGCGCTTAAACTTGTGCCCTGAGCTACTGGGAGTTGCAGCTTTTTTGAACCGACTTCCTTGCGCGGCTTTTTCCCCATGCAGAGCAGACACGCTCTCTAGCTGGGAAGATGCTGCATGAGAAGGCACCCTTCTCGTAGGGGCATTCACGGAATTCGGTTCAATTTTATGGGCAGCGTGACTAGCACCCCCCGCCTGAGGGGCGGCATTTTCATGGGACGGAACCGATTCGGGCTTTGCCTTGAAATGCCGTCCTTCAGTCTCAGCCATAACCTACGCCTCTGCCATTTCTTTTTTAAGCTGCACCACGACCTCGCGGTATTCAGGCATGGTGGCGCCCAGAATCTGCGTGGCATAAATTGCGGCGTTCTTGGCACCGTTAATGGCAACGCAGGCAACCGGCACGCCGGAAGGCATCTGCACCATGGAAAGCAGCGAGTCCATACCGCCCAGATCGCTGGTCTTCATGGGAACGCCAATGACCGGCAGTGGCGTAAACGCGGCAACGACTCCGCCCAGATGAGCAGCCTTGCCAGCTGCGGCGATGATGACCTTGATGCCACGGTCGGCGGCGGTCGAAGCCCATTCGTGAACCTTCTCAGGAGTGCGATGCGCGCTGGCAATTACCAGTTCGTACGGCACACCAAGAGCCTCGAGCTCGGCAGTGCAGCCCTCCATAACGGGCATGTCGGACTTCGATCCCATAATGATGCCCACAAGCGGGGTTTTTTCGTTCTGCTTTTCGGCCATGGTGCCTCCCCTGTCGGTTTTATGCAGTACCACATGCAAGTATAGCCACCTGAAGCGTCAAAGGAAAAGGCGCTAAAGAAGTGCACGGTTTTCTCGAGTGGTTGGGCCTCCCCCGCGCGGTTCCCATCATCTTTCCGGTGCGGGTTAGCCTTAATTTGCGTGACTGCGTCCCAAATCGCGCGAAGTATGGGGCGGGAACAGAAAATCTGAGCAGGGTTCGAACCCCTGCAAGGTAAACAAAAACGCGAGGGGCGAAACCGCTCCTCGCGTTCTCTTGTACGGGTGGGCCGTCAGGGGTTCGCCGGGCGGCGCGGCCGCCCTCCTTTCGCTTCGGGCCTCTCGGCCCTCGCGCGCTGCGCTGGGAAACGGCTTCGCGTTTCCTCAGCTCCGCGCCCTGATCAGGGTTCGAACCCCTGCGCGGGTAACAAAAACGCGAGGGGCGTCTTCGCTCCTCGCGTCCTCAATTGCGGGTGGGCCGTCAGGGGTTCGAACCCTGGGCCTTGGGATTAAAAGTCCCCTGCTCTGCCAGCTGAGCTAACGGCCCGCGCGAAACATTGTACCACTTCCTCCGTCATGCACAGCTAATCCGTAAGCAGCGTATCTCAGACGTTTCGCCCTTCGCTCTCGCCTAAAACCCGGCTCTACTCCCAGGTCCACTGGCCGTTCACGAAAATCGGAATCTCCTCGCCATCGGCCGTAACGCCTGTGATGTCAAGGTCGTCGGCGCCGATCATAAAGTCGACGTGCGTGGCGCTCTGATTCACGCCGCGCTCACGCAACTCGACGGCCGTCATGTCAAATCCGCCCTCATAGCAGTCGGCAAAACCTGCGCCGAGCGCCAAATGGCAGCTGGCGTTCTCGTCGTACAGCGTGTCATAGAACAGCGTGCCGCTCTCTCGAATCGGCGTGTTCTTGGAAATGAGTGCTACCTCGCCGAGCCTACGCGCGCCCTCGTCCGTATCCAAAATGCTCGCAAGCGCATCGCGACCGACCTCGGCATCGAAATCGACCACGCTTCCGTTTTCAAACCGCAGCCAGAAGCGGTCGATCTTGTTTCCCAAGCGTACCAGCGGCAAGGCGGAATACACGATGCCGTTCACGCGCTCGCAGTGCGGCGAGGAGAAGACCTCCTCGGTCGGAATGTTGGGGAAGTACGAAACGCCACCGACAGTGCTCGAGGAGCCGCCCTCCCATATATGATGATCGGTCATACCGACCCACAAATCGGTGCCGTTTCCAGACGTGTAGTGCAGGCGGTCGAAATGCTTTTCGTTGAGGAAGCGCAGGTTCTTCTCAAACGTGGCGTTATGCAGCTCCCAAGCGGCCTCGGGGTCCTCACCGTCCGCGCGCGAAACCGACAGGATGGCGCACCACAGCTCATACACTGCGACCTCGTCCTCCACGCCCGGAAACACCTGGCGTGCCCATGCGGCAACAGGCGCACCGGCAATGCACCACGGGTTGATGAGGAAATCCATGCCATGACGGAATTTATCGCACTGGGTGTTTCGCGCCTTGGATGCCGCCGCGGGCTTTGCCGGGTCGATGCCCTTGAGCGCCTCGGGGTCGGTTCCCTCGACGAAGATGAAACAAGCACCCGACTCTGCCAGTGAATTGAGCTGCTCGCGCTGCCAAGCGGGAACCGTCTCAAACCAGGAAGTCTCAACGTTCTCGTACGTTAGGCGCGTCACCACGTCGTCAGTCCAAATCATCGTGACATGACTGGCACCCGCAGCGTACGCACGTGCCACGAGCATGCGCGAAAAATCCGCCGTCTCGACCGGAGCCTGAACGACGACCTCTTGACCGGGCTGCACATTTACACCCTTGCGCACCACCAAGTCGGCATAGCGCTCGAGCGTGGGACGTAGTTTTTTCATTCCCGCGCGAGCATCCTCAACGGTCAGTTCTGCTTGAAACATATGAAGCCAATCTCTCAAAAGCACGAAACGATACGTATCCAATCACGAGGATCCATCTAGAGCAAAACGGCGCACAGGCTGTTCCGTGCGCCGTCAATACCCGTCAATTTGCAACGGACGTCCAAGGTTTACCCAAAACGTACCGCCCGCAACACATCGCTACTTCTCGGCGCGACGCTTGAGCACCTCATCCTTGCGCGACTCGCTCATACCCTGTGCCTCGGCACGGGCGGCATTGCGGATGGGACGAATCTTCGCCATGTCAAAGATAAACGCACCGATAATCGAAGCGTACGCCACGACGATGAGCGACAGTTGGAGCGGGGCGAAGTTCGAATCGCCCTTACCGATGCTCATCACAATCCAAGCAATTACAATCGACACGACGCCCAGGATCATCAGCATCCACCAAACGCGGCGATAGTTGCGATAATCGAGGTTCTCCTTCATGATCTGATCGGCCACCGCGTACACGCGGTCCTCGGCGCGATTGATCTCGGCTTTGCGGGCCTTGCGCTCCTCTTTGGAAAGTTTGGACAGGTCCTCACCACGCTCGAGCTGGGCTCGCTTTGCCTTGGAAGAAGCCGGGACGACGCGCACGGAACCAGCGGCCTCACGTGCGGGCTTAGCAGAAGAAGCCGACTTGCGCGCCATGCCGGTTCGATTGCCCTGGGCCATCTCCTGGCTGCGCTTGTTTTGCGGACTACGAGTACTCACTTACTTGCTCTCCTTTGTTTTCATAGGCTCGAATTTCTCGCCTGTGATTATCTCATACGCTTCGATGTAACGCTCGGACGTCTCCTTGATGACCTCGGGGGGCAGCGCCGGTGCGGGCCCTTTGAAATCCCAGTTGGCAAGCAGCCAATTGCGCACGTACTGCTTATCGTAGCTATTTTGGGCTGTACCTTCTTCGTACTCGTCGGCAGGCCAAAATCGGCTGGAATCGGGGGTCATGCACTCGTCGATGAGCGTAACCTTCCCATCAATGATACCGAATTCGAACTTGGTATCCGCGACAATAATGCCGCGCGTTGCCGCATACTCGGCGCCCGCCTGATAGATTTTGAGCGAGAAATCGCGGATTTGCTCCGCCACGTCCTCGCCCACGAGCTCGCAGCAACGCTCGAACGTGATGTTTTCGTCGTGATCGCCCAAGGCCGCCTTGGTTGACGGGGTAAACAGCGGCTCGGGAAGCTTGGATGCCTCTGTAAGGCCGTCGGGCAGCTTAATGCCGCAATCTGTATGGTCGATGTCGTAGGTCTTCTTGCCAGAACCGGTGAGGTAGCCGCGCACGATGCATTCGATCATGATGGGCTTCGCCTTCTTGACCAGCATGGCGCGTCCAGACAGATAGTCGCTGTATTCGGCAAACTCGACGGGGAACTCAGACGTTGAAATGCTCACCAAGTGGTTGGGAACCAAGTCGGCAAATTTGTTGAACCAAAATGCAGAAATGCGGTTGAGGATCTCGCCCTTGTAGGGAACCTCGCTCGGCAAGATATAGTCAAACGCCGAAATGCGGTCAGAGGCCACAATGAGCAGATTGTCACCGGCATCATAGATGTCGCGAACCTTACCGCTGGAATCCGGACGACGTTCCATAGAATTCATGCATACCACTCCTCACAAATCGTTGCGCCAGATAAATCCGTACGCCGACGCATACTTATAGGCGAGGCGACGGAGGTGCCCCTCCTTGATCGCCCGTCGATTAGTATGTCACTACAGAGGAGGGGTCATCCACCTCCAACCTACGTGGTAAATGAATTGTAAAAGTCGTGCCCTTTTCGAGTTCGCTTTCTACCGCAATGAAGCCCTGATGACGCTCGACGATCTGCTTGGTCACGGCAAGACCGACACCCAGGCCGCCCGCCTCACGTGCGCGACTCGCGTCGGCGCGCCAGAAGCGTCCGAAAATACGGGCCAAATCCTCTTTGGCGATGCCGATGCCCGTGTCGGACACGGAAACCATCACATGTTTGCGATCGCCGAACACCGAAACCGCAACCCATCCTCCCTCGGGTGTATAGCGCATAGCGTTGCTCATGAGGTTGATGATGCACTGCGTGATCATGTCCGAATCGCACGTGATGATGGCGGGTCGGCCTTGGGTTTCGTCAACAAAGCGCAGATGGATGTCCTTATTGTGGAACAGCTGATGCTGGTTGTTCACGATGGTCTGCGTGAGTTGGAGCATGTCGACCTGGTCGAGCCGCAGGGGCGCCGTGTGGTTTTCCAAGCGCGAGAGGTCGAGCGTCTGCTGCACGAGGCGCGCCAAACGACGCGTCTCGGAGGCGATCGTCTCCAGGTGCTCGTAATCGGTGGGATACACGCCGTCTTGCATCGCCTCGACCGTGGCCTGCATGGCCATGAGCGGCGTACGCAGCTCGTGGGCAACGTCGGAGGTGAGGCGGCGTTCGCGCTTAAGGTCGCTCTCGAGGCTCGCCGCCATTTCGTCGAACGTCTCGCCCAGTTGCTCGATCTCGTCGTCGCCGCGCATGCTGGTACGCGCGGAAAGGTCGCCTTCGCGGATGCGACGCGCCGTGTCGGTGATGGTGCGCACGGGGTGCGTGAACATGGTCGAGACCACAAAGCCCACGGCGATGGAGGCGACCACCGCCACAACGGCAGCCAGGCTCACCGCGTTAAAGGTACGCTCGCGAAACGCCGTATCCGCCTTGGTGAGCAGGGCATCTGATCCCAGCACCCACAGGCGGATCTGACCCACCGTCGAACCGTCCTGGCTCACGATGGGCAAGTTGACGGCGGACTCGGAGTCCGTCGGGGCGGTCGAAACCGGGCTATGGGAAAGGTCGTGGCTCGTGCCACCGGAAGGGGCGCTGCCCTCGGGCTGATTTGTCAATGCGGATGCAGATGAGGTGTTGCCCTCGCCCTCTGCGCTCGCCTCGGCTGCCGCATCATCGGACGCGGTGCCGTTTTGCGCCCCCGCTTCCCCAGCGGAAACACCATCATCAGCGGCGTTGCCCTCTGTGGCCTCCTCCCCTTCCTGACCGGCAGAAACATCCACAGGCTCATCCTTGGAGGGTTTCTTTTCCAGCCAGGTTGCCATCGATGCGGCAGGCCACGTGTCGTCATACATAATCCGACCGTCGGCGTCCGTGACCTGCATACCGATATCGTCCGAAATCGTGCTGGACTCGGTCACCGCGAGGATCGCTTCCTTTGTCCAAGTGCCCTTCTCGTCATATCCCTCGGCGAGGTTTTCGGCCGCGACCTGCGCGATCAGCTCAACGTTGGCGCGCGTGTAGTCGGAAAAGGCGCCGCCCCACACAACAGTGACCACACCGCCCAAGATTCCCACCGTGAGCAGCGACGTCAACGCAAAGGCGAGCGCCATGCGCCCACCGTACGTCATGCCGTGACGCGGCTCAGAATGCGGCGTGTTCCAACTCGCCTTGGCGGAGGCGTCGCGCTCATTTTGCTTGTTAAACCCGATGATCAGACGTGCCATTGCTCTCTCACAAATCTACCCCGCATGCTGCCGCGACCCCGCTCGCCGTCGCAATCCCACAAACCGAAACGGTCACGCAAACCACACCGAAACGGTCCCGCACACCGAAGCGACTTCGCGAATGCATGCGCAAAAGAAAAAAGCCGGGCGCCTGTGTTTGACGCCCGGCTGTGCTCGGTCTTACTTGTCGGCCGCCGGCTGTGCGGGAGCCTCGAAGCGATAGCCCACGCCGTGAACCGTGTAGAGCCACTTGGGCTTCTTGGGGTCATCCCCCAGCTTGGCGCGCAGGTTCTTCACGTGCGAGTCGATGGTGCGCTCGTAGCCCTCGAAGTCGTAGCCCAGGACCTTCTCCACGAGCTCCATGCGGTTGTACACGCGGCCCGGATGACGCGCCAGCGTGGTGAGGAGCTTGAACTCGGAAGCGGTGAGGTCGACCTCGCGGCCCTCGACCAGGATCTTGTGGCCAGAGATGTCAATCACCAAGTCACCGAAGTCGAGCACCTCGACCTGCGGCTCGTCGGCCAGGTGGGTGCGACGGAACAGCGCGCGCACGCGGGCGACCAGCTCGCGCGGGGAGAACGGCTTGATGAGGTAGTCGTCGGCGCCGAGCTCGAGTCCGATGATGCGGTCCTCGACCTCACCCTTGGCGGTCAGCATAATGATAGGCACATCGGAGGTATCGCGAATGGCTCGGCACACGCGCTCGCCCGACAGCTTGGGAAGCATAAGGTCCAAAACGATGAGGTCGAACTGGTGCTTCTCGAACTCCTCGACGGCGGACTGGCCATCGCCAACGCCCACAACCCAATAACCCTCGCGCTCGAGGTACGCGGCAACGGCATCACGAATGGCTTTCTCGTCTTCGACCAACAAAATCTTACGTGCATCTGAAGCCATAGTCGGCCTCCTCGTCTCGCATAATAACCTGTCGTCCTATATTACTACACATGGACGACACATAACTTACCAGCAGTATTCCCAATTCGCCTTTGAATCAAACAGAAATGTGGACACGATAAACCCGACACAAAGCAGGATGTGTGCAAGGCCTTTGAAAAGCCGCCGCAGGGTTATTCCATCGCGAAGCCATCAGAGGTTAACGCAAAACTGTCGCTGCGTTGCCAAAACACCACCAAGGGACACCGCAAGAACTGTCGCTGCGCCGTCGCAAAACCGCCGCGAGGCCGGGCCAGAGCAGGAACAAGCCGTTCCAAGGCCGCCACTCTCCCTGGCAGCTATAGCGCGAAAACCCTCACACGCACCGATGCGGCAAGCCCATCGTCCCCGCGCACCGTAGCGTACGTGACAAAGCGGTCGGTGGTTCCCTCACTGGCGGGATAATCCCCGTACTCGAGCGTTTTGTCAGGCGCGGAAAGATATCCGAGCGTCTCCTTGTCGGTGTCGAGTACAAAGTGCGAAGAGCGCACCTTGACGAAGTAACGGCTTCCCTTTCCCGCAATGCAGGCCAACGGCTCGCGCGGAATGGATACAAACGGACCGTCCTCGCGGCCAATGAACGAACCCATGCTGCCCAGACTTCCGCCGTAGCCGTAGTTCGCCTCAACGGAGAATGCGAAGCTCGAACCCATGTAGACTGCCTCGAACGGACGGACGTTTTCGGGCATAACCATCTGGTCGAGCACCTTGGAATCGTGCTTGAGGTCGAGCGCGGTTATGCCGTAGAACGTGCCCTCGTCCGCCTTGACGCGCGGGACGATGGTCAAAATACCCTCGCAGGTGCGCGGGGCCGTGGCAAAACGTCCGGGGCTCTCAAACAGGTCGGTGCTCTCGGAATCCCCCACCGACCACATGAGGCAATGCGAGTGCTCGGCGCGTTTGCTGCCGGACGCCGTGGGCATCTTCTGCCAAATCACGGAGCTACCGGTCGCGGTGAGACGCGCGGGCTCCCAGTCAACGTTGCCCTTGTCCAGCTGCACGGCGTCGCCCAACAACTCGCCGTTCGACATCTCTTGGGCGATAAGTACCCACGCCCCAGACGCGTAGTCCATCTCGACCCAGGCAAACACGCCGTCGCCGCAGCGGACGTCATGAAATCCAAAAGATTTTCCCTGCGTGGGACCCGCAATCAGCGTGTTCCAGTTGCCGCTTGCAAGGGAAATGACACCAAGCGTGTTAACCGAATGAGCGCTTTCGGGGGCCATGAACAGCGCCGCCCAAGCGCCGTCGCAGTGAAATGGGATGGTGCCCACAGGCAGGTCCCACGAGAACTGCGGTTCAATGATCTCCTCGGAGCTCTCATAAACATCGGTGACGTCTATCGTCTTCGACTCGTCGACAACCTGCGGCTCACCCGAAAACTGCTGACCGGCGTCCTCGCCCGCGTCGTTTGAGCAGCCCACCAGACCGGCAGCGGCCATCGCCGCGCCGGCAAAGGCGGTGCCTTTCACAAGGTTACGACGAGAGATGGTGGGCATGGTGCTCCTCGGTTTTTAAGCCTAGGCCTGAGTTGGAGCCTGCGCCTGCGCCTCGCGCAGCGCACGCGTGAGCTGGTCGGCACAGGAAGTCTTGCGCGGGCCGCAGGTGTTACCCTCAAGCAGCTCCACGATGTGCTCGACCGGCTGACCGGCCACAAGCTTACCGATCGCCTTAAGGTTGCCGTTGCAGCCGCCCTCAAAGCTCACATGCTCGATCGTGGCGCCATCGTCCGAAATCTCAACGTGAATGTTGCGCGAGCACACACCACGCGGCTTGAAATCAAGCTGGATCATCAAAGGTCTCCCTTACTTCATCGCGCGGTTCGCGGCCTTCTTGCGGTCGGTGGCGTTCAGCAGGCGCTTGCGCATGCGGATATTCTTGGGCGTGATCTCGACGAGCTCGTCATCGATGATGTACTCCAGCGCCTCCTCGAGGGAGAAGGTACGCGGAGGAACGAGCTGGACCGAGATGTCGGCGGTGGAGGAGCGCTGGTTGCCGAGGTTCTTGGTGCGCGCGATGTTCACGACCATATCGCCGGGCTGGTTGCGCTCGCCCACGAGCATGCCCTCGTAGCACTCGGTGCCGGGCTCGACGAACAGGGCGCCGCGCTCCTGCAGCGTACCCAGGGCATATGCAACGGCCTTCTCGGTGGTCATGGCGATCATCGCGCCGTTCTTGCGGGCGCCGATCTCGCCGGCGTACGGACCGTACTCAAGGAAGGTATGGTAGAAGACGCCCTCGCCATGGGTCACGTTGAGGATGCGGTTCTTCAGGCCCATGATGCCGCGCGTGGGAATGCGGAACTCGACATGGGTGACGGACGTGCCCGTCTCCATGCTGGTCATGGTGCCGCCGGAGTTGCCGAAGATCTCGATGACCTTGCCGGCGTACTCGTCGGGACACTCGACGACGGCCTGCTCGACGGGCTCGAGGCGATTGCCGGCGTCGTCCTTCTTGTACAGAACGCGCGGGCGACCCACCTGGAACTCATAGCCCTCGCGACGCATGCTCTCCATGAGCACGGAAAGATGCAGGATGCCGCGGCCGGAGACCTCGACGCCCGACTTGTCGGGGAGTTCCTCGATGCGCATGGTCACGTTGTTCTCGCGCTCGTTGAATAGGCGCTCCTTAAGCTGGCGTGCGCCCACGATGTCGCCCTCGCGGCCCACGAGCGGCGAGGTCGAAGCCTCGAACACGATGGAAAGCGTGGGCGGGTCGATCTCGATGGGATCGAGCTCCACGGGGTTCTCGGGGTCGGTGTAAACGTCGCCGATGTCGGTGTTGTCAACGCCCACAACGGCGGCGATGTCGCCTGCCTCGACCTGGGAGCACTCGGTGCGGCCCAGGTAGTCGAACGTAAAGAGCTGCTTGACCGTGGCGGTCTTGCGCTCGCCGTCGTTTTTGACCACGAGGATTTGGTCACCCGTGTGGATGGTGCCGGAATACACGCGGCCGATGCCGATGCGGCCGACGAAGTTGGAGTGGTCGATGGTCACGCACTGCATGGCAAGCGGGCCGTCGATGTCCACATCGGGGGCGGGCAGGTCTTCAATGATCATGTCGAGCAGCGGATACATGTCCATGTTGTCGTCGTTGGGGTCCAGACGCGCATAGCCGTTGACGCCGGAGCAGTACACGACGTGCTCCATGGCGAACTCGAGCTGCTCGTCGGTGGCGCCGAGGTCGGCCATGAGGTCAAGGCAGTCGTTGTAGGCCTTCTCGGGGTCGGCGCCAGGACGGTCGATCTTATTGATGACGATCATGATGGACAGACCGGTGTCGATGGCGTGGCGCAGCACGAAACGGGTCTGAGGCATGGGGCCCTCAAAGGCGTCGACCAGCAGCAGGGCGCCGTCGGCCATACGCAGCACGCGCTCGACCTCGCCGCCGAAGTCGGCGTGGCCCGGGGTGTCGATGATGTTGATCTTCACACCGTTGTAGTCGATGGAGATGTTCTTGGCCAAGATGGTGATGCCGCGCTCGCGCTCCTGATCGTTGGAGTCGAGCACGCGGTCCTGCACTTCCTGATTGGAGCGGAAGGCGCCGGCCGCACGCAGCAGCTTGTCGCACAGCGTGGTCTTGCCATGGTCGACGTGGGCGATAATGGCGATATCTCGCAGGTTCTCTACGCGCATGTGGTCCCCTATTCCTCAATGGGTCGGCGCGGCGTACGCAACCGCGGCGCCGACGAAAACATGGGCCTTTCGGCCTTTAGATACGAACTTTTACGGACGGTATTGTACTCGCTCTAGAAAAGCGCGGGCTCCTCACCAGCAGGTTCAGGGTCGCTCCACATAAAGTTTTCCCCTTGACCGGCGTTGGCGTACAGCACGTATGCGGAATAGCCGCACGTCATACCACGCTGGTAAAAGCTCACGATAATGGCGTCCTGGAACTCGCAATCGAGCTCGACGCCACCTGCGTACGCGATGGCATAACGGTCGAGCGGGCCCACGTGATCGGACTGGATGCCGGCAACGTTGGTCTCCACAAAATGGCGTGCGCCCTCAAGGCACTCCTCGGGGCCGTCCTCAGTGAAAGATGCCTGGTAACGATTGGCATTTGCGTCCTCGGCAATGAGCACGACACCCAGGTCCTCGCCGTCGGCGAGCGCGTTGAGCAGGTCATCCAGCAAATCGCACACCATAGCATCCAGCTCAGGAGATACTTCGTCCCGAGGTGCATCGTTCAAATCTTGTGCCATGGGGCAACTCCTTTTGGTTCTGCTCATCATTTTTGCAGCTCATAGCTTACCACGTCAGCGTTCGTTTGCCGCGCTTTGTGACCTTGGCAACGCAGCAGCGGCCCAAATCGCGAGAAGTACAGGACATGGCGGCAGAGTCATGCCCCAAAATCGCACGAAGCAGGAGGCATCGACAGTTTTTACCGAAGGTAAGATGGGGTCGCGCCCCAAATCGCGCGAAGTATGGGATTTCAAGCCGACACCCCGAGTAGACCGCAAAATGCCGACTCCCCCACCTGCGGTTTCTTTGCGCAAAATCCCTGTCTACTCGACGTCTCTCCAACAAACCACATACTTCGCACGATTTGGGGCGAGGCGCAATGCGCTCAGGCGAGAAAACTTGGGAGAAGTCGCCATTGCCTATGGCGACGGGCCGTTGCCTATGCTTTTCTGCCTTTTCAGGCTCCCAAAACGCAGAAAAGCATAGGCAACGGAAGAAGAGCTCCGTGCGCGAAAACAAAAATGACGGAAATGCATAAATTGTTTCCGTCTTCCCGAGTAGACGGTGATTTTAAATAGCAAAACCGCAGGTAGAACGGGTGCCGAATCTACCTATACTCAGCATGTCGAAAAAGATTTGCGCATTTCCGTCATTTTTGAAAAAGCAGGCCACACGGACCTGCCCATCAACTCAAATAGTGGCGAAGGAAAGGGATCGCCGGGCGGCCTGAATGCCGCCCTCCCTCCGCTTCGGGCCTTGCGGCCCTCGCGCGCTGCGCTGGCCGCCGCTCGCGCGGCGCCTCAGCTCCACGCCCCAAACGGGGTTCGATCCCGTGCACCGGAAACAAAAAAGCCGGGGCGCCACGGCCCCGGCCTCAATCTCGTGTGGTGGAGGTTAGGGGGATCGAACCCCTGACCTCAGGCTTGCAAAGCCCGCGCTCTCCCAGCTGAGCTAAACCCCCACTGTAGTAATAAACACCCCAGCGGCGACTCGGCTCTCGCTGGGGTGTTTATTGCGAAAGGATGGTGGACCTGACAAGGCTCGAACTTGTGACCTCCCGGTTATCAGCCGGACGCTCTGACCAACTGAGCTACAGGTCCAACGCAGGGGTCATAATATCGCAAGACGCCTGTATGAGTCAACACATTTTTTTGGAGATTTTTCTCAATAAAGGCACCTATAACGGCAGAGCTAGCAAGACCTATATGAAGTCCCACCAGCTCTGCATAACTAATATATATGCACTATCCAAGCACGGCTCGGACCGGATCAAGCGAACGTGAACCACGACGACTCAGCGCATCACCTACGCCATGGCTCCTTCGCCGGAGACCGGCGCTTCGGCGAAGCGCCTCTGGGAAGCAGCCACGTGCTCACGGCCCAACTCAGTCCACTCGGGTTCCTCGTCGGGCATGGAGCCAGGCTTCTTGGTGACCAGCTCACGCAGGCAGTTCCACGAAACGATAACGCCCAGAGCCATCAAGAGCACGGCAAACACGAGCTGCAGACCCGAGGTGGCAAGTACCTCAGGGGCGGCGCTGACCATAAGCGCGTTGACGCAGCCCATCGTGCTCTGGGCCAGCGAGGTAAAGGTGCACACCAGCAGGAAGGCAATGGGAACGTAGAGCATCCAACCCTTGCGGCCCGTGCAACGGCAGAACACTGCCAGCGTGATCATACACATACCGCCGAGCAGCTGGTTGGAAGCGCCGAACAACGGCCAGATATTGGTGTAGCCGCCAAAGGTCAGGGCGAGGCCCGGAACCAGCGTGACCACAGTCGCGAACCAGGGGTTGCCGAATACGCGCATAACGCCCGTTCGCTCGTTCTCAACGGCGATCACATCGTTGCTTGAGGCGAAGAACTCCGTAAAGGACGCACGAGCGATGCGGGCCACCGCATCAAGCGAGGTCAGAGCCAGTGCGGAAACGCACATGGTCATGAAGACCGTAGCGAGCGTGGCATTGACGCCAAAGGAGGTCATGCCACGGGCAATACCGGCGGAGAAGATCTGGAACGGCGTGCCGACGGCAGCGCCGCCAGCGCCGGAGGTGTTCATCGTGGAGAACATGATACCGGCGATGATAACGGCAAGCACACCCACGAAAGACTCGATGACCATGGCGCCATAGGCAACCGGCAACGCATCGGACTCCTTCTCGACCTGCTTGGACGAGGTGCCGGAAGAAACCAGGCTGTGGAAGCCGGACAGGGCACCGCAGGCAACGGACACGAACAAAACCGGGAAGACATGCGTGCCGTTAGCGGCAAGGGCGTTCATGGTGTCGGCGTCGACGACCATGGGGGCGGTCATGACGGCCTCGCCCTTTGCGTCCAGCACCACGATGCCCACCACGGCACACGCGATCATGACGATCATCATGATACTGGTGAGGTAATCGCGCGGCTGCTTGAGCGTCTGGATGGGCATGGCGGCGGCAAACACCAGGTACACCATGACCACGGCGATCCAGCCATTGACATCGAGGTAGATGGGGAACTGCATGCCAACAGCAAACATCGCAACCATCAGTGCAACGGCAACGACGAACTCGCGCACACCGCTGAGGCTCCACGTGCGGCACGCCCAACCGAAGGCGATTGCCACAAACGTAAAGAGCATCGAGATGGTGCCCGCGCAACCGGCGGCGTACGATGCAGCCGTGTCAACCGCGCCCGTGGCATCCGGCGTCATCTTGAACGTACCGGAAACCATCGAGGTGAAGGCGGCGATGACGATGATGCAGAACATCCAGGAGAACAGCAGGAATAGGCGGCGACCCGTTCGACCAATGTACTTCTCGATAATCTGCGCCAGCGACTTGCCGTTATTCTTCATCGAGGCGACCAGCGCACCGAAATCGTGCACGGCGCCGAAAAAGATGCCGCCCACCATGACCCACAGCAGCACGGGCAACCAGCCGAACATCATCGCGACGATGGTGCCCGTAACAGGACCCGCGCCGCAGATCGAGCTGAACTGGTGCGAGAATACCGTAAAGCGCGAGGCGGGAGAAAAGTCCTGCCCATCCTCCATGCGACGCGCAGGCGTCAGGGCGTCAGTGTCGACGCCCCAAGTAGCCGCAAGCCATCGGCCATACCCAACGTAGCCGGCGGCGAGCACCACCGCAGCTACCACCATAACCATGATTCCGTTCATTTCCTTTTCCTTCCCTCAGATCTTGGTCTCAAACCACATCGCGCCATAGAAAAAGGGGCCGTCGCATACAACGACGGCCCCCTCGAAACAACCTATCGGTTCGCGACCGCCCACGAAAGCGTGGGCGGCCATACGTCAGCCCACGCTAAACAATCGAAATAATCTCAAGTAGTAGCTCGTGGCGACGCATGCTCATGGTGAAAACCCTTTCTGTTACCGCTGCGCCCATTCCTTCAGGCGCCCCAAACGGTTGGGCAGTATAGTACGCTTTATCAAAGTGGAGTCAACGGGCGCGCACAAATGTTTCGTCCGCATTTCGATTGCGAAACGATGCAGCAGGCGAGCTTGCATTGCCATGTGACACCCGGATGTACATGGCTCGGAACAAAACGAGACCCGCCTGTAGTGTGCAAGCGGGTCTCAAATTATCACGTATGCGCAGGTAAAATGCGACGACAAGCGCTATGCGATAGAGAATACCCAGCCATGCTGGTCCTCGACCACGCCGTCCTGGATGCCCCTGAGCGTCTCGCGCAGGCGCGCCATAACCGGACCGATCTCGTCGTGACCGGCCGGGAAGCTCACCACCTGGTCGCCTTCATGAATCTCGCCCACCGGGGAGACCACGGCCGCCGTGCCGCACAAACCGCACTCCACGAAGGTGCCCTGCTTGACCTCGTCCCACGTGACGGGGCGCTCATCGACCGCGATACCCAGATCGCGCGCGACCTGCACGAGCGAGCGACGCGTGATCGAGGGCAGGATGGAGTCCGTATGGGACTGCGGCACCACGAGAGTGCCGTCGGCCTTTACGAACAGCACGTTGGCACCGCCCGTCTCCTCGACATACGTGCGCGACTCGGAATCGAGGTAGAGGTTCTCGTCGTAGCCGGCGGCGTGCGCCTCCATGCCCGCCTTGAGGCTCATGGCGTAGTTGAGGCCCGCCTTGATATTGCCCGTGCCGTGCGGCGCGGCGCGATCGTACTCGGAAATGCGCAGCTTGATGGGCTTGAGGCCGCCCTTGAAATACGGACCGACCGGCGTCACGAGGATGCGGAACTGGTACTCGGGAGCCGGAGCCACACCGATGACCTCGCCGGAGCCGATCATGAACGGGCGCACGTACAGCGTCGCGCCAGAGCCGAACGGCGGAACCCATGCGGCATTGGCCTCGACGACCTGCTTGACCGCCTCGACGAAGCGGTCCTGCGGGAACACCGGCATGCACAGGCGCTCGGCGGAGTCGGCCATGCGCTGCGCGTTCATATCAGGACGGAAGCACACGATGGAACCGTCGCTCGTGGTGTATGCCTTGAGTCCCTCGAAAACCTCTTGGCAGTAATGGAAGATGCCCGCGCACTCGGAAAGCGTGATGGAGTGATCGGTGGTGAGGTCGCCCTCGTCCCACGCGCCGTCCTTCCAATTGGACACGTAGCTGTAGTCGGTTTTCATATAGCCGAAGCTCAGGTTGCCCCAATCGAGGTCTTTCTTTTCCACTGTCATCTCAAACCCCTTTCCGTGCATGCGGCAATGCGATTCGGAGGCAAAGCAGAAGTCCAACCAGCGCCTTCGTCTGCTCGTCTCGCGGACACAGCGCTCGATGGCGCGTTTTGCAGTCGTCTCGCACATACCACTCGTATAAGCCAAGCCCATAGAAGAAGAGGCCGGTCGGAGCCGGCCTCGCTTGGTTTGCACGCATTCTACGCCGCACGGGACGGACGCCCTTGCGCATGGGGCCACGTAGCAAAGCTGTAACAACTGCGTAACGCCGCTCTACTATTTCGCCGCCCCTCTGTTCCGCAGCACAGTTGCTCGGCCGCCCCCGGCGCGTCCTCTTCTGCGCTGCGACTCCCGGCTACTCCGTCACTCCCAGCGCGTTCAGAATATACCGACCAACACCCGATTCGGCATTGCCAGCGCACACATGGTCCGCCGCCCGTTTGCATTCGCTGAGGGCATTCGCCATGGCAACGCCAGCATCCGGGCGCCTGGCTCGAACTCATGGGACTGCAGGGCGGCGAGGATGCCGCGCTCGTGCAAGGCGCCCAACATGCGACTGTTCTTGTCTGATATGGTCTTCTCGGGTGTGAGAAACGTGCCATCCAAATCGGAAAAAACCATCTTGATCATGATGTGCTCCTTTATCGACGTGTTGGATCGACAGGCTTGTCTAAGGCCATCACTTTTGCATGGTGTTCCCCGCTCATAATGCGCCAATAAACAGCCGCCCGGGTTGCAGGCGGCTGAATTCATCCTTTGTGCTTACTCCACCGTGACGCTCTTGGCCAGGTTGCGCGGACGATCCACATCGCAGCCGCGCAGCAGGGCGACCTCGCGCGCCAGCAGCTGCAACGGTACCGTCGCCGTGATGGGGCTCATCGCGTCGCGCACGGGCGGCACGTAGATCACGTGGTCCGCAATCGCACGGATATCCTCGTCGCCCTCCGTCGCAATGGCGATGATGGTGGCGCCACGGGCCTCGCACTCCTTGAGGTTGGAGACGAGTTTGTCGTACGTGGGGCTCTTGGTGGCAACCGCAATCACCGGAAACCCGGGCGTGATGAGGGCGATGGGACCGTGCTTCATCTCGCCCGCCGCGTATGCCTCGGCGTGCAGGTAGCTGATCTCCTTGAGCTTGAGCGCGCCTTCGTAGCTGATGGCGGCACCCATGCCGCGACCGACGAACAACGCGGACGAGGCGTGCTCGCAGGCAAGAGCGGCCTCATGGATTGCAGGCTCCTGCGTGTCGAAGATGCGCTGGATCTGCTCGGCCGTGTCGCCGAGCTCGCGGAACAGCAAGCGCACCTGGGCCTGGCGCAGACGACCCTTGACCTGGGCGAGCAGCATGGCAAGCAGCGTGAGCGAGACCACCTGGCCGATAAAGCTCTTGGTGGAGGCGACGGCGATCTCTTTGTTGGCCTTGGTGTAGATGACGCCGTCGGACTCGCGCGCCACGGGGCTGCCCACCACATTGGTGATGCCGAAGACCTTGGCGCCCTTGATGCGCGCGTCGCGGATGGCGGCCAGGGTGTCGGCCGTCTCGCCGGACTGGCTCACGGCAACCACGAGCGTGGACGGCGTGATGATGGGGTCGCGATAGCGGAACTCACTTGCGGCCTCGACCTCGCAGGGGATGCGCGCCCAGGCCTCGACCAGGTTCTTGGCGATGAGGCCCGCATGGTAACTCGTGCCGCAGGCGATCACGTACACGCGGTCGATGAGGTTGAGCTCTTCGAGCGTAAGGCCGAGTTCGTCGATGGCAAGTGCGCCGCCGGCCAAACGACCAGTCAGGGTGTCGCGCACCACGCGCGGCTGCTCGTAGATCTCCTTGAGCATGAAGTCCGGGTAGCCGCTCTTCTCCGCGGCATCCATGTCCCAGTCGATGTGCGTCATTTCGGGCTGGATGACCGCGCCCGAAGCATCCGTGAACTCGATGCCCTCCGGCGTAAGGCGGGCGAACTGACCGTCCTCGAGCACCACCACGTCGCGCGTGGCGTCCATGATGGCGATGGCGTCCGAGGCCACGTAGCTGCCGCGTTCGCAGGTGCCGACCACGATGGGCGAATCCTTGCGGGCCACCGCGATCACGCCCGGCTCGTCCTCGCAGACGGCGGCGATGCCGTAGGCGCCCGTCACGCGCTCGCAAGCAAGTCGCAGGGCGGCAACGAGATCGTGCGTGCCGGCAGCGCGGGCGGGCGCTTCGGCATCGGTTGCGGCGGCATCGTTGGCGCAGCGGCCGAGATACGCCTCTTCGACGAGGTGCGCGATCACTTCCGTGTCGGTATCACTCTTGAAGACGTGGCCACGGCCCTCGAGCTCCTCACGCAGCTCAGCGAAGTTCTCAATGATGCCGTTGTGGACGATGGCGATACGACCGTCGCAGCTGGTATGGGGATGCGCGTTCTCCTCCGTGGGGCGGCCGTGCGTTGCCCAGCGGGTGTGACCGATGCCGCAGGTCGAACAGGTGGCAGCCTTGGCGTCCCCAGCGGCGGCCGCGCCCTCGCCCGTACCGGCGGCCGCGCCCAGAAGCCTCTTGTTCTGCAGTTCGTCAACAAGCTCGGAAACCTTGCCAACGCGGCGTACCACGTCCAAGCCAGATCCGTTCGCGTGCTCCAGCGCCACACCCGAGGAGTCGTACCCGCGGTACTCAAGGCGCGCCAGCCCCTCAGTCAAAATCTCCGCAACCGAATGCGTTCCCGTATAACCGACGATGCCGCACATAGCGACCTCCTATCGTGATGCCGCAGCAGCGCGGCGAGGTTTCAACACATCCGCTTTATTGTAAAAAAGCACGGACACGTGGAGGTTGCCATCTGGTAACACACATTAAATACCAGTGCAGAAACCCAAGAATCGAGGCAAGGACGACTCCCTCGCCTAGGTTTGCCCCGAAAATGATGGCGACAACCAATATCGGCAAAACCCCAGTCGCTTGCCCGTCGCCTCAACGTCCTTATTGTCCCGGCCTAGTCGAGCGCCCGCTGCCTCTCCTCGACCATCTCACAGAAGCCGCCCACGTCCATGAGCCAGTCCTGCTGGGAGGGGATGACGAGCTGGAGCTCGCTGTCGCGCATGGCGTCTTTTTCTCGCTCCAGCCTCTTCGCCTCCGCGGCACACGTCCTCGCGGTTCGCCTGAGCACCCGTATCCGCCACTCCATCTCCTCTTCGATGCTGTGCTCGTTTATCTTCTCTTCTCTCATGAACAGCACCTCCCTTCGCGCATTCTCCCGATGCCGGAGGCATCTTCGAGGCTTTGCGGAAGCCGCGGGGGCAATGGGGATCATGCGCGACAGGGGCTGCACTGACGTTCGGGGCGAGGTTGTCCGGCGGGCATCCGCCGTACCGCCTGTGGCGGAGAATTGAAAAAAAATACGGCCATGTCGTTCCCCGTGAGGGGTCTGACATAGCCGTGGTATGGACGGTTGCGATTAGCGGGTTGCACCGCAGTCGCAGTATTCGTAGTCGACATAGGTCTCGTAGTGACCGTGGTCTTCCTGATGGGAACCGACCTGAACCTGTTTTTCCTCGTAGATGGTTTCCAGACGGTGGTTGTCTGGGAGACCTGCGAGGATGAGTTCCACACTGTGGTTTTCAGCGTCAGCCGCACTTGTAGTGGAGTAACCGTCATAGGCGAAGATGTAGCGAGTTCCAACAGGTACCTTTTGGGTTTCGTAGTCGGGAACCGTCACCATGTTGGACACCCACTTCTGTGCGGTGTGCTGTTTCCACGAATGCTGGTGAGCAGGTTTGCTCGGCTTGTCGGAACCGCCAGAGCTTCCAGAGTTTCCAGAATTGGAATTTCCTGAGTTTGGGCTGGAGGGACCCTTACTTCCGGATTTGGAATCGGTTGAGGAGGATTCGCCCTCGGAAGCCTCGGCGGGCGGGCCGCCTTCTTTGCCGTCGGCAGAAGCGCTTCCCCCTCTTTCATCGGCGCCGTCCCCACCGGAGACGGCGACGGAGGCATCGGAACCCGCGGCGTCTGCCTTTCCGTCCGGGAAAGACCCGCCGACGAAGAAGGCCCCTAGGCACAGTGCGAGGATGATCGCCGCGGCCGCCGCGGCGGCCGCTTGTACCCTATGGGAGGCGAGCCATCCTCTCAGCCGCTCCATCCCTAATCGACCTCCACTCCTTCGGTTCCGGGCGTATCGAGGATGAACCCGTGATGCCCCTGCTCGACGATGGTGTACAGACCATCATAGCCGAGGAAGTGGAAGTCGTAGACCGTCCACCCCATGCTCTGCGTCGTGAGCTCGATGGACTCGGTCCCGTATCCGAGGTCCTCGCTCTCGGCGTTGTTGCCCGTGCCGTCGGTCTCCACGTGAAGCGTGAAGGGCTGCGCCTCGGGAGCGGTGTAGCCCGCCTCCAACTCGGCGATTTCGTCCTTCATCCTCTGAATCGCCTCATCGTTCTCGTTAACCTCCGCTTGAAGCTCCTCGCCCTCTGCTTGAATAGCCGCAAGGGCTTCGGGGTCGTCCGCGTAGCGCTCCTTCTGCTCCTCTAGCATGTCCAAGCCCTCTTGAGGGTCGGCGTTGTCCCTCGTGCGGTTCGCGATCTCGGCGTTGAGTTCGTCTATCCTGCTATCGCGGGTGGCGTTGAAGACCTCCTCGTCCTGTTGCTTGGCGATGTCGACGATCTCGTCTTCGGACTTGCCGTTCAGGTCCCCGTAGGTGAGGTCGGTCTTATACACGGTGACGTTGCCCGCCCCGTCGAACACGAACACCTCGGACACCTTCTCGTCCTTCTCGGGCGTGTCCGACGAGCGGAACCACACCCCCTTCGCGTTGAACGCCTGCGAAGCGGAGACGGGCTCCTCCGCCTTTTTCACATCCTCCCCACCGGAGCAGCCGGCGAGGGACACCGCGAGGGCCGCAGCGGCGAGCGCCCCCACGACAACCGTCATCTTCCTTTTCATGTCTGCATTCCTCCTTGTCATGATCCTTCGACAGTCCGGCGCAACCTCCGTCCGCGAGGGGGCGCTAGCATAAAACCGCATAGCCCCTCCGTTTGATTCTCGGTGCGCCCTGCTAAATTGCTCGGTGCGCCCCCGGCATATCGAGGGCGCAGAGCTTCCCTGTCTTATCTGTTTGCTTTTAGCTGCGCTGCTCTTTCGTGGCTGAGATTGCTGGGCCTACCACGAAGAGAAGAGCCGAGAGCGCGAGCGGCACCAGCGCCGAGAGGGCGCCGTCTCCCGTTTGAGGCAGCTCTCCCTTGTTGGCGTCCTGGCTGTCCTGTCCGCTTCCGCTGCCGGCTGCATCATCCTGTCCCGGTTTCGTGGACAAATCGGGGATCGTCTCGCTGCGCTTCTCGCCGCATACGGAGCAGGTATACGTTTTTACGCCAGTGGAGTGTGCGGTCGGCTCCTTGGTCACAGCGCCGCCATCCCACACATGGCCCGTTGCCGCAAGCCCGCGCACCTGTTCGGTGCCGCAAATGCTGCACACCAGTTTCTCTTGGCCGCTGGCGATGCATGTGGGGGCGCTCACCGTCTGCCACGCGCCCTCGTGCTGCTCGCCATCGATGGCGTGGAAGGACAAAGGATAGCTGCCGGGATACCCGTGCTTGCCGTCCCAGCGCTCAACGTATTTCTCGGAGATCGTTCCCGAGTAGCCAATGATGCACCCGTTCAGGATGGGGCTGCCCCACGTCTCCCAGCTCGCGCCCATCGAAGCGCCGTCGATAGTGGTTACCGAGCGCGGAATCCAGACGTATGCGAGGTTGTCGCAACCGTTGACGAACTGGTTGGGAATGGCGGTCGTACCCTCTTCGAGAATCAGCGTCTTGAGGTTCGCGCATCCGTGAAACTGCGCGTTTCCGTCCCATGTCGCGCCGCCGCCTATGGTAGCGCGCTCCAGGTTCGTGCAATAGGTGAACACATCGGAGCCGAATTTCACGTTCTCGGGGATGCTGATCTCCCGGATGCCCGTTCCCGAGAAAGCGACCACCTGCAGCTCTTCGAGCCCGTCATTCAAGCTGACTTCCGTTAAAGAGGAGGTGCCTTCAAATGCCGCCCCGCCCACCGTCTTCAACGTCGAGGGTGAGACGAACGTGCGCAGCTCGCTGTAGGAGGTTTCCTGTGTGGAGGCAAACGCCATTCTGGGGATCGTCGTAACCCCTTCTGCAGCCCGAACCTCCTTTATCTGATGCGCATACTGCGCCCACTCGTAGGGCTGCCCCGACCCGGCGGGTGCAACGTCCGCGGTAAGCGTGATCGTCCCCGCATCGTCTAGCGTCCAACCTGTTCCAGACGCCACCTCTGCTGCGTATGCGGGCTTTACACCCGCGAGCGCGAATACCGCCACAAGGACGATTCCCGCCGCCAGCCAAGCCCCACGTGCTTTTCTTGCAAATTGGATCATTCCTGCCTCTCCTTACCGTGTTATCTGACGTTCGTCGCCCACTCGCGCTAAACCCGCATTCGAGGCGACGAGCCAATCGCTGCTGTTATCGCCCTGTTACCGAACGCGTCAATCGATCGATGTTCGCGCTTGCAGAGGCCGTGTTGGCGTTGACCTGCTGGGCTTGGCTGAGTACCTGCCCCTGCATGAACAGGTTTCCAAGCTGAAGCATGTTGCCGATGCGCTGCTGGTTGAGCATCTGCCGCTGGCCCGCCTCCATGCGGCGCTGGTGCATCTCGGTTTCGTAGAGGTTGACCATCTCCTGCACCGTCGCCGCACGATGGTTACGCACCGCCGCGAAGAAGAAGTCGACGGCCTCGATGTTGTCGTAGTCCATGGGGTACCACGGCGCGATCTCTTCCGCCCACCGTTGCTGCACGGCGAAAATCTCCTGCTTGGTCTGCTCGATGCTCTGCGCAAGTGCTTGGTTGCTCGCATCGATCTGCGCGTTCCTCTGCTCGATGGCGGTATTTCTCTGTGCGCGGCTCTTGTCTGCCGTCCTGGCAATGACCCTGTACAGGATTGCGCCTATGACGGCGGAGACGGCGAGGTTCACAACGTTCCAGACCGTCAATTGAAGCTCCATGCCGCCCATTGCGAAAAACGGAATGGTGAGGGGATATGTGACGACCTTGAGCGGTGTGCTCGTGATAAGTGTAAACGCGATGAGGAAACCCAGAACCGCATACAGCAGAGGGTGCCGCTTCGTCTTCTTCTCCGACTTTTTTGCGAACTGCGTAGTCAGCTGGTTGATGCGGTTCTGCAGCTCCACCACGCTGTGCATCAGGTCGCGGGCTGTCGTGATTCCCGATAGCAAATCTTCCCGTTCGTCCATGCCATTCTCCTTTTGCCTTCTCTTTCGCGGCCATGGAACCGCTCGCAAGCGCGCTTGTCACAACAAGGTGCGGATTGCTCTTAAACTTTAATTGTATAGGCATAAATTAGCCTACAGAGGTTATTATAGTCGAGAAGAATCGCCCATAGGATTCAAGATGACTTGATTTATATGGGCGGTGATTGCATGAGGTATTTCGAGATAGGCCAACGGATCCGGCGGTATCGCAAAGCGTGCGGATTCTCGCAGGAGACGCTGGCGGGAAGGGTCGGCATCTCCGTCACGCACATGAGCCATATAGAGACTGGAAATACGAAGCTGAGCCTGCCCGTGCTGGCAAAAATTGCCGAAGAGCTTTCCGTTGGCACGGATGCCCTGTTGTCCGATGAACCGAAGCTCGACAAATCGATGCTCTCGGCAGAAGTACGGGAGATACTGGATTCATTTGAGGCTGACGAACTGCCCGTGGCGATAGAGGTGCTGAGGGCCTTGAGGGACGCGATGGCAAAGCGCAGGGAATAGCCTTCTTCTAGAGAACTCCGATATACGCCGATACATACACGGATACCTACACGGTCGCCCGTTTTTGGCAGCAGATAAAAGAAAACGCCTGAACCGTTTTACCAGTTCAGGCGTACAATTCTTGGTCGCGGGGGCAGGATTTGAACCTACGACCTCCGGGTCATGAATATGGCGGGCCGTCAAACAGCGATTGGACTAAAGCCGGGCCTTCCACAGTATTTAGTCCTATAAACAGTCCAACATCTCTATTCAAACCTTCCCGCTCTGCCAGGGGCCAAAGGGTCTGCACAGATGTGGCGATATCCTCCGACCTAGCAGTGCGCTGGGTTTGTCGCTGTGGTAGACGACCCCATTGTCCGTCATCGCCCGCACGGCGGCGATGCTCAAAGCGAATGATGTGGCCGCTGCAACTGGTATCATATGACGTGCTATTGAAAGGATGCTGAAGAGGCTGCGGGAAAAGGCTTGCTTACTAGAAGCAGAGCAAGGAGATCCAGAAGGCGGATTGCAGACAAATGATATGAATTAAATTGGGCACTGCGCGCTATAAAAGGAATTAGCGTTGTCGGTAAGGGGGCTTCTAAAATGACTGAAGTGAAAAAATCTATAAGGTCGCTTGCCATGTGTTGCCCAATTCCAGCGGTCGCTATTTTGTCGAATATTGGCACGCTCCTGATGCAGTTTCTGACCGGCCGCTCTCCTTTTGCAATCTCGAATGTACCGTCCTTGGAAACGCATCCGGACTGGGACGTTATCGCTAGTATCTGTATTACAAAATAAAGGATGGGTCCTGATGCTAGTACTGTCTGCTGCTTTAAGTTTATTAATAAGGTCTGGCTGTGTGATCTCCGCAACCCTGTATTTAATTCTCTTTATTGGAGATCGAAAGAGGGAATACCTGTATATCGCTCTATTTATGCTAAGTCAGTACTTGATCGAGCTAATGGTTCGAGGATACGAGACTAGTTCGCCAATTTACTATTACCTCCATAGCTATTTTTCGGCGCCCGTGGTGATCAAGTCGCTTCTCTATTGCGCATCCGTCTTTCTGATATGTTGTTTGTTCAGGAGGGCTATTGATAAGTCAAGAGCATGGATATTGGTACCGGTGGAAGTGCTATTGTTCATTTGGCTCGTCATGTTCCCCTTGCTGGGGGTGCGTACGGGATTCTTGTATATTTGTTACCTGTTGCCATTCCAACTTCTAGTTGTCGTACTAGCTTTCATCGGCAGCAAATCCTTCGGCAGGGTAGCGCAGAAAAGCATATTTTTGAAGTTAGGTGTATTCTTGAGAGTGGTTGGAATTCTTGGGATAGCGATTGTCTTCGAAGATGTCGTCACAGGACTGTATTATGGGCTCGGTAGTGACGTTGCGGATCTGGTGGCAAGTGGGGCAATTCGAAGCCGTAATATTAGCGAGAACATTTTTCAAATAATCGTTGCCGTATACCTTATCGCTGTTGCGGCACATTTCTTTGTTGACAAGATTGCAGCGAAATCGATTCGCGGTGAAGCCTTGACGGGGGAGCTTTCAGAAGAAGTCATAGACGCCTATGCAACATCTATTGGCCTTAGTCTCAGAGAGCGAGAGATCCTGGGATTCTTGCTTAAAGAGAAAAGCGTACAGGAGATATCCGGACTGTTGTTTATTTCGGCTGGTACGGTCAAGTCGCATACGCATAACATCTACCAAAAGGCCGATGTCAGCAACAGGATGCAGTTGCTGCAGAAAATCAGATGTTCATAACGTTGATTACGTTGGGCCAATCAATATGAATCCCGCTTCCTTTTGTTTATACCCTGGTTTAGCGCTTTATGAACCCTAGTTCATAAAGCGCTAAACCAGGGTATAGGCTAAGATTGAACATTTTTATCAAGACCAGTTCATGTGAAAGCGGATTGGAAAACTACATAATCTAGCCATTGGGTTGTCGGCAGCGAGGGGCCTTTGCTTTAGCCATCAAGTTATCGGCAACACGGAACCTCTGGAAGAGAAGGTGACAGATTATGAGAAGAAAGATTGCCTGCGTATTGTGTTGCGCCAGCCTATGTTTAAGCATGGTGGTAGGCCAAGGATGTTCTGCAAATAATCTGCAAGGTGGGGCATCAGACAGCACGCTGGCAAATGCCGGATCAACTTCTAAAGAGTTTGACGGGAAGTTCGATGCAACCGTCAATGCGGGGAATGCACAGGAAGTCGTGTATGTAAATGGCTCTTGGTTTGATATGGGAAGGCAGTATGGGTTACAGCAGAAAGATCAGTTAGAGAATAACTGGACATCTGTTATGGCTCTAATTTACGCAGAGGCAGACGATGCCGCATATAACGAAGCTATGGGTAAGATTCTGAAGCATTATGAAGCGGATGAGCCGGCTGTATTTGATTTCTTGTCAGGGATAGCTGATGGGGCAGGAATCTCAAAGGAAGACGCAATAGTTGCAGTTATGGGTTCATCTGTTCTCAACTACGACCTCATGATGCATTACGATCCAGAGCGCTCAAAAACATGTATGAATGTATCTGCTTGGGGAGATATGACTCAGGATGGCCATCATCTTGGAGCCGCTAATCTTGATGCAATCAGCGCAACGCCCGCCGCAATGTTCTCGGATATGATTTCTTATCCGGATGATGGCTATGCGGTTATTGCATCAGGCGGATTGCAGGGAAATGCGTTCATGAATTCCGAAGGCCTTATTATCACCTATGCTGGAGGGCCTCAGGCATCGCCGAGCGAAGGTGCGGAGGTGATTGATAGGGAAGGCACCTTCCTCGATACCTTGTTTGCTTATTGGTACGCAGCTACAAAGTGCGCTACAGCAGACGAAGCGGTTAAGATGCTTACGGAAACCGAGTGGATCCATACAGGCAACATCAACGTTTCCGACAACAATGGAAATGCATACCTCATCGAGCAAAAAGACAATGCATTCGTAGTGCGCAAGGCTGGCGACTACGGCGAGACGGACTATCTTATTGCAGCGAATCATTTCAAGGATGAATCGTGGATGAATGATTCATACGAGGCATATCCAGATAGCGTTCCGAGAGCCAATACTCTAGAAAAGGTTATGCTAGACGAGAGCGGCAGCGTTACCCCTCTTACGCTTGCGAACGGACTCGGAAGTATTCGTTACTTTGACGAAGGCAAATGGAATGAGGAAAACTGGGATTTTGGCGGTTTCTATCAGTTCCACTCTCCAGAAGGAGATGACATAGAGTTCAAGACAATTTTCAGGACAATTTTTGATGCAACTGATCTTGAAATGTATGTCTTGAGAGGTCATGACGAGAAATTCCGCTCAGATGTTCCCTACGGCACAGCGAATTACTGCAGGCTTATTCTTGGAGAGGGCATGCAGGCTACTAACAAGCAGGCAGAAACCGATGCACGTATTGCGGTGAGAAACGCAGGAGCTGAATTGTACAAGAACGATTCGGTGGATGACGAGTCCATGGAATATTACAATAAGGCTGCTGAGGCGGTGCACACGGGATGCAATTACACAACTATGGCTGATTGCGCCAATGCGAAAGGCGATAAGGAGCAGGCTGCGATTATGTATGGCCTTGCCACTTCACAGTTTGCCAATGCTCAGCGATACGCACAGGCATCTTATACTACTGAAAATGTGATTATTCAGTAATTTTGCGTAACGCTCAGCTCGTCATTTACAGAAAGCGGAGATGATCTCGAACTCTCCCTAAAGATAACGTTCGAGATCACTTCTAAGATGTACCACCATGCCGATCATCTCGGCATGGTGGTACTTGTCGTTTATTCGCGCTGCCAGGCTTTCCTGCGTCTGACCCGGAGTTTTGGTCGCGGAGGGCCGGATTCGAACCAACGACCTCCAAGGCGCAGAGATTGGCATGGGGATCCAAAATGCCCGCGCAGCAACTAGCTCGCCGCGTGGTCTTTGCCCCACCGACACAAGGGCCCTCACTTGATAGCCTTTTCCACTGAGAAAGATTCTACGTGCTAGTCCGGTCTTTTTTGCCAGCGTTTTACTCTATTGCACTCCGGTAGGCTTCTTTGTGCATGATTCCGTCTTATTTTCTTCGCTATTTCTTCGCCGCACTATTTAGCCAAAAGAAAACAGCCCAGAGGAACAATGCCTCTGAGCTGCTAAAAGTCTTGGTCGCGGGGGCAGGATTTGAACCTACGACCTCCGGGGTCAGATGTTCTTATTTCAAATCACCTGATGACACGGTCAATCACTGTGTACAACTGGAAAAATGCCAAATCCGAATATCACTGCGAATCACTGCGAATCATCCTGTGTCACGGCTATAGATACATCCTGATGTACATCCTGAGACCGCAGAACCCGGGCAATCTCCGAGACGTCGGTGAGGTCGGTGTAGCGGGCGCGGTTCACATCGACTGAGTGCCCGAAGTAGGCGGCGCGGCGCTCGGCGGAGATTCCGAGGTCCGCCCACTCCGAGTTGAGCGTCGCCCTCCACGCGTGCGTCGCCACGTCGCGGAGCTGCGGGATGCCGAGGGAGTCGGCGAGCTCGTCGTAGAACGCGCGCACGGCCTTCTGGCAGTTACCGCGCTCCCAGACCCCGCCCGAGGCGGGTGCGGGGAACACGGGCGCCGACGCCGCGGGCCGCAC
>NZ_LT904908.1:1123996-1126018 GCF_900199705.1 Collinsella provencensis
AGCGCGAGCAGGTAGTCGACCACGCGGGCGCGCTCCTCGGGCGAGAGCGCCCGGCCCCCCTTGGGCTTGTGGTCGCCCCGATGGGGCTTGACCTTGTTCTCGGCGACCGTGACCGAGATCGTGAGCGGCCTGAGCGGGTTGTGCGAGATCACCTGCTTGGCCACGGCCACATCCATGATGTACTTGGAGACGACCTTGGCGGCCTGCTTGGCCGACGGGTTGCCGTGTGCGGTCGCGATGGCCTTGAAGGTCTCGGAGAGCTTGGCCGGCACGACGGCGTCGATGATGCGTGTGGCCCCAATCTGCGCTCGGAAGAGCTCGAGACACCGCAGGTAGCGCGCCTGCGTCTTCGGCCTCAGCGGCCTGTCGTAGTCGTTGTCGGCGACGGCCGGCGCGCAAACCTTCTCAACGAATTCGTCCATTGCCGAGTACAGCGTCCAGGAGCCCTCGCCCGGGAGCCGAGCGAGTTCCCTGAGCTTGTCGGCATGCTCGCGCGCCTGCTGGCGGCAGTCGTTTGCCGTGCCGCCCTTGCGGCGCGTGAAGTGCTTGGTGATCGTCCCGTCGATGTTGATGTACCACTGCATTGTCCACTCGACGCGCTTGGACGTCTTGACCGTGCCGTTCTTGAGCATGTACTCGACCTCCGTCTCGGTCCTCTTCGGATTGGTCGACGCGATGTTGTCCTGCCCCGGCTCGAGCCTCCTGCGCGGCATGGGCCACCTCCTCGTGAAGGATACGTACATCCAAATTATATACGTTGCTTGCGTCTTATGACGAGGCGTGCTATTCTTCTGTTAATCGCATAGGAAGGGGCAGCGGGCCGGCAGCCCGCGAAGACTCGATCATCGAATCCGGAATCGACCGGATGAGTACCTTGGTAAGCCCGGAGTTAGCCGCCGGCGCAGGGGAAACGCTTTAAGCCGCATGTTTGCACGGGGTGTGACGCAGCTCCCCCGGAGCGCGGCATCAGGGAGGGCACCCGAGCCCCGCCGTTTCGGCACACATCGAGCGCCGGGACCACAGACCCAGAGAGGGTGTGGTTCCGCATGGCTGCGAAAACCCAAGTCAAAGCCGAAGATTCTCAGACCGACGTGCTCAACATGCTCATCGCCGACGGCAAGCTCGCCGTTCGCGAGCACGTCGCCGCCGACCTCATCGGCGTGTCCGCGGGTACCCTGCGCAACTGGCGCTGCGACCCGCGCGGCAACAAGGGCCCGGCGTACGCCAAGATCGGCGCGCGGGTCGTCTACAAGATCGACGACCTCAAGGCGTGGCTCGATTCGCGCACCGTTCCGACGAGGGCGGTGATCTAGATGGCTGACGCGACTTTCGAGAACAACTTGCCTGAAATGGAAGAGACCGCCCCCGCGCCTGCCAGCGCCCTCGGGACGGTCCAAACTTCCAATGAAGTCACCATTGATATTACCACACCGCATGGTGATGCGCAATCTATAACTGAAACGAATAACACTGAAAGTCCTGTTGAGGACGACGACCCATCCGCTCCGCGACCCACGTCCGCCGAGGAGGAGCATCCCAAGGCGACTTGCGAGTATAAGCAGCAGCTGCGCGAGGGCGTCATCAGCCACCTCATCGGCAGGAGGCGTCCGGGCTACGTCCTCAAGGGCGTCGACAAGAAAGATTTCGCCGCGCTCGACGACGGCGAGCGCGCGCTCGTCCGCGCGGGCTGGGAGGGCAACGCCGCTCGCAGCCGCCTCAAGCGCGTGGATGCCGACGACGCGTGGCGCGAGCGCGCCGTCGCTCTCTACCGCAGGCTTCACGGGGCAGACCCGGCGGGCGACGAGGCCTTCGAGAGCTACTTCGAGCGCTTCGGGCGCGAGGAGCACCTGTGGCCGCTCGCCGTCGCCTACGCGTGCAAGGTGCTCCCGCCCGACCCCGACGACCGCCGCATCGAGGCCGCCGGGCTCGACCTCGGGACCTTCGACGAGGACGAATACGACGAGCGCTTGGGCCGCGAGCTCCTCGCGTCCGGGTTCGTCGAGGCAGACGTGTGTGGCACCC
>NZ_LT904908.1:1126523-1502839 GCF_900199705.1 Collinsella provencensis
CACCTCGTGCCTTGGCTCTCCACGCGCGACGCGCTCGACCGCCACGAGATCGACGTCAACGCCTGGGTGATCAACGAGGGCGCCAACGTCATCACCTCAGTCGGGCCGCACGCCTACCAGATGCGCGCTGCGACGCCGCAGGACTTCGTTCGCTGCCAGGTAGTCCCCGGCGTGCGCTACATCGCCACCTCCGAGCCTGACGACGAGGGCTGGATGGACTGCAAGCCCATCCCCTGCCCGCGCAGGAAGCTCCTCAACGTCGCCGGCGAGATCGTGTCGTGGCATCCCGAGGACCAGGCGAAGACGATGTGCCCCGAGCACCCCGACCTCTTCCTGGACGCCCAGCTCCAGCGCACGAGCGCCGCGATCCGCTCGGGGAACATCGAGAGGATGCAGGCGTTCTTCCTGAACGTGGGCGTCGGCGGCGCGGGCAAGACCTTCGACCGCGAGTGGACCACGACGATGCTCGTCGGAGTCGACCACCCCTGGGACCGCAGGCGCCTCGTCGGCAACGTCGGCGTCACCGAGTTCGGTGACGACAACAAGCTGCTCACGCTCGTCGGCACCCGCCTGAACTGGAAGGCCGACATGGGGGCCAACCCGCGCGTCCAGGACAAGGACTACGAGCGCATAAAGGCGCTCACCGGCGGCGAGTCGGTCGTTCTGAACCGCAAGTGGGACAGCTCGATCAACTCCGACGCCGTCGCGACGTTCACGATCGCGAACTCGAACAACGAGGTCCAGTTCCCGAGCTACGACGCGGACCTGACCCGCCGCCAGAAGCGCCTGCCGTACAACCACAAGATCCCCGACGAGAAGAAGATCCCGGATCTCATGGTCCTCGCCAAGACCGACCCGGCGATCTGCACGTGGTACTTCGACCAGGCCATCCACCGCTACCCGACCTTCGACCACTTCTACCCAAACGAGATCATGGACCACGCCCTCGAGGAGTCGGTCATGGAGTCCGACACCCTCTCCCAGCAGGTCAAGGGCGCGCTGTCGCTTTTGCACGGCAGCTGGGTCCCGGTCGACTTCGCCTACCAGTTCATCCAACGATGGGTCGCCCAGAACATGTCCAACACGCGCATCGCGTCCATCCAGCGCGTCAAGAAGGAGCTGCCGCGCGTGCTCAAGCCCCTCGGGCTCGTCTACGTCTCCGACCAGTTCCGTTGGCGCGGCCGCTTCTCGCCCGAGGTCAACGCGGCGGCCGTGCACAGCCTGTGCGAGCCCCAGATCCGCTACGACCAGAACGGCCACGAGGTCGCTCGCGACTACCGCCCGGCAGCCCTCGCGAACTGGGCCGACGCCGTCGAGACCGCCGTGGGCGGCCGCGACCGCCTGCGCGGCTGGATCATCCGCGAGGACGCCTGGGAGCAGTGGCAGGAGAGCGGGACCATGCCCGATCCGAACTCGGGCGTCGCGCTGGTCGACGAGGAGGCAGGCGGGTCCGCCGACGCCGACGACGCGCGCGAGCGGGCCGTCTACGAGCGCGTCTATGTGCCGCTCGTCGCCGGCCTCGCCGCCCTCGGCGCCAAGGACCTCGGGTTCGGCCCCCTGCGCGCACTCGGCTTCGACGACTGGCGCGCCGCCGGCTGCCCGAGCGCCGTGGCCCTGCGCGAGCAGCTCACCGAGGCCGAGATCAGGGCCGTGGGCGAGCACCCCGAGCTCGCGCTGATCGCCCCGTTCGGAGCCTCCGCCGGGGCTGGCGTCAGGGTGGTCTACCTGGTCGAGCGCTCGCCCGAGCTTGCGCTCACCGCCCCCGCGACCGTGCCCTGCCTCGACGTGGCCTATCTCGTCGTCTCGGGCCGCGCCGAGATCGCGGCGGGCAACGNGTCGTCTACGACGGCGGGCCTGAGGGGGGCGACGGTCTGCCGCGAGGTGATCTGTGAGGACGAGTGGGCCGCCTATGGCAGGCCGGTGCGCGTCACGCGCACGGTCGAGGTCGACGGCGAGCGTCTGCCGCTGATCGAGTGAGGCGACGGCTGTGCATTGATTGGACGAGATCACGAACGAGAGGAGTTAATCGTGAGCGGGTGGGTTTACGACGAGTACGGCAATTTTACAGGCCAAGCGGATTACACCATCGACGAGCTTTTTGATCATCAGCTTGATGCCCGGCATGTGCGTGACGACATCAGGCTCCATCGGAAACGGCACGGGCAGGACCCGACCCTCAAGCAGGTCGAGGAGTTCGTGCGCGAAGAGTACGTCGAGGAGCCGTGCGAGACATGCATCGAGTGGCTGGGAAACGGTTGTGACGTTCCCGATTGCCGACGCGAGCCTCGCCCCTTGCTCTCTGAGCCGCTGGTGCAACGGTTCGCCAAACGATTCTGCGATGAGGCTGGCATCGCGGTCGAGTGAGGCAACGACCCCGCAGGCATGCGCCTGCGTGTCGATACGCCCGCTGCGGGGCCGGGCCGCGAGCCTAGGCCCCGTCGGCGGGCGGTGAGCGAGAACGAAACGACCTCAAGGAAGTGATCGAACGATGAGCGATGAGATGCACGAGGGCCCGTGGACCGCGTCACCGGACGCGGCGGCGATGAAGCTCGTGGAGCTGCACCGTCGCAGCATCGAGGACGAGCCCATACCGCCCGACGCGATGGGCTACGAGGAGTTCTGCGAGCTGTGCGAGCGCGTGAACGACGAGCGGTTCCACGCGGCGGTCGCCGCAACCGGTTTCAACGGGTACAGCGGCGACCCGCTCGACCCGGAGGTGCTCGAGGTCGAGGCGGTCTACCACGCGGCGTGCGAGCTCTTGGCGCGCTTCGTCGCGGACGAGGACGGGTGCGGCAGCGGGCTCGAAGCCGCGCTGCACCTCATCCGCCGTGAGAACGAGACGTGCGACGAGCATCTGGTCGTCGGGACGATGTGCGACGGCGAGTTCCGCGCGCTCGAGGGCTTCGGTTCCCTCGAGGCCGGGAAGCGCGACGGCGAGCCCGCGAACGAAACGAACGAGTAGGGAGTGACGGAACGATGAGTGAGATCAGGATCGACGGCGCGGCGGGCGCGAAGCTCGCGCAGATGCTCGAGGCGGCGACGCCCGAGCGCGTGGGCGAGCTGAGCGGCAGGGTCGCCGAGGCCGACGCGGAGGTCGAGCTCATNAGCACGCGGCGCGCAGGTTCGCGCCGCATGGTCTGAACGAAAGGGGGTGCGCCGACATGGCGCAGGCACTGAGCAAGGCGAGCGCGCACGTCTCCTCGGGGGACGTCGCTGAGCGCCACGACAGGCGCGAGTACGTTCCGAAGAATGCCGACCGGTCGCTCGGCGGCCGCAACGTCATCATCCATGACGTCGGCGACTACCGCGAGGCGATCAACGCGGAGTTCCGCGACGACGTCCTCGCGTACAACGCATCGCAGAAGCGCGTCGAGCGGCACAAGTCGCTCGACTACTACTCCGAGGTCGTCGCGAGCGCGCAGCAGGAGCCCGTCTACGAGTTCGTTGTGGGCGTCGGCAGCCGCGAGACGTGCGGCGTGTGCGACGACCCGTTCGACGACGAGGAGTTCGAGGCCGCTCAGGCGGCCGACCGCGCCGACGGCGNCGAGGAAAACGGCCCGTCAGCGGGCCGTGAGGTAGGTCAGAAACGTTTTACGAGCGCAAACGCGCGTTTACGAGAGACAAGGGAGTGATTCACATGGCAAAGCAGCAGGTGGGGGGCTCGTCGTGGATCGGCGTGACCTCGTGAAAGCCGGGTTGGGCGTCGCAGGCGTGCTCGCGGGGCTCGGTCTCATGACGGGGTTCGGTGGCGTGACTCCTGCGATGGCGGCGGGCGCGCCCTACCGCTTCGTCGAGGTCGACTCGCTCGACGACGTCGAGCACAGCGGCATCCACCTCAACAGGTGCGACGTCATGCTCCAGACGGCGGACTGCACGATGGCGACCGGGGACTTCCGCCTCGAGGAGACCGACCAGTGGCAGCGGGGATCGATGGCCGTCACCGTGCCGTACGATCCCGGTGCCGATCGCTCGTGGTCGGGGACGTTCGAGGCTCGCTGGGACGGCATCTCGCTCGACGTCGACGGTGCCCCGCTCGACCTCTACATCACCGTCACGGGCGCGCGCACCCTCGGTTACGTCGGCAGTGGCGCGTCGGACACGCGGACCATCGTCATGTTCTCGTACCCCGGCGAGTGGAACCAGGGGCTGTGGTGCAAGTCGAACGTGACCAACGGCACGGACGATACTTGGAGCCTGCCGGTCGCCGTCATCGTTGACGTGCGATTCACGCGCGCCGGGACCGACGAGCCCGCGCTCGGCCGTTACCGCTTCGACCTGCGCGATGTCGACACCCTGTCGAATGCGAGTGACGACTTCGACGAGTCGGTGCGCTTGATTGACGGGTTCGACTCGGAGATCTGGGTCTATCCGGGCACGACGATCGAGCTCGACGCCGGCAACGGGTGGTGTCGCGCGACCGCGCCGACGCCCACGGACCAGAGCCCGACCGAGGAGATGTCCGTCATGACGGGCGCGTCGTTCTCCATCGAGTGGCGAGGCCAGGCATGCGAGACGGCGCTGTTCGACTCGCTCGATGACTGGGGCGCCGCCGCGGCCGCGTCATATGGCGCCAGGGTCGACAAGGGCGCAGCGAACGGTGGTTGGCTGTAGCGGTTTGACGGAGGGCTCGGCAAGGCCCCGCAGCTTGCTGGTGTTCGCACCGGCGGCTGCGGGGCTTTTTCATATCGCTCGCAGCACGTAAAATGAGTGTTGCACGAGCGTAATCGCTCGCGATTCGTATTTCTGTCCGGGCGGCTTGCTAGACTGCTCGATAAGACGAAACCGATGAAAGACTTGTCGAGGTGAGCCGATGGCGCCAAGTGCCCTCATGACAGCGGAGAGAACGCGCTCGAACGTGGTGGCGACCACGGCGGAGGCGACGCGTTCCGATTATTCCCAGTACCTCACGCCGTACCAGACCGCGAAGCTCGCGGCTTCGATGTTCTCCGATGTCGAGAGCGACCGGATGCTGCGCTGCCTCGACCTCGGGGCGGGCACGGGCATCCTCTCGGTGGCGCTTGCCGAGCGCTACGGCGGCCGGATGGGCGTCGACTGCATCGAGCTCGACCCCGAGCTCGCGGCAATCTGCGACGACGAGCTCGCGAGGCTCGAGGTCAGGCACCGCGTCGTCGTCGGCGATGCGCTGATGGCGCCCATCGAGCCGGGGTACGACCGCGTGATCCTCAACCCGCCGTACAGAAAGATGGCCGCCGGCGACGTGAGGCAGGCCGGGCTCCCGGCGCGCTCGCCGAACCTGTACTCGGCGTTCATGATGGTCGCCCTGTGGGCGCTCGCCCCCGGCGGCGAGTGCGTCGCCATCGTGCCCCGCTCGTGGACGAACGGGCAGTATTTCCAGCAGTTCAGGGCGTGGGCGCTCTCGAAGTGCTCGCTTGACGCGATGCACGTCTACGGCTCGCGCACGGAGATCTTTGCAGATACGAACGTGCTGCAGGAGACAATGCTCGTACGGTTCTCTAAAAGGCCGCAGTCGCCGACCGTGCGCGTGTCGGAGTCGCAGGTCAAGGACGGCGAGCCCGTCGTCCACGAGTACGCGTTCGACGAGCTCGTGGACGTGGAGGGCGATCTTACGGTCCGTATGACACCTGCTGAGCGCGGCCCGCTCGACGGCATGGCGACGCTCAAGGCGTCCGGGCTCTGCGCGAGCACGGGCAAGGTCGTGGACTTCCGCTCGCGCGAGGTGCTGAGGCGCGAGTTCGAGCCGGGGCTCAACCGGCTCATCTACGCGCGGAACTTCACAGCCGAGGGGTTCGAGCACCCCGTTGATGGATACAAGCCGCAGTGGATCGACTGCTCTAGCGAGAAGTTCGCCAAGCAGCTCATCCCGGCCGGCAGCTACGTCGTCGTGAAGCGCTTCTCGTCGAAGGAGGAGACGCGTCGCGTGAAGGCGCACGTGCTCGACCTCGACGAGCCACAGGCGCTCGAGAACCACCTGAACTACGTGCACGCGGGCACGCCGAGGCGGACGGCTCCGCTCGACCCCGCGCTCGCGCGTGGGCTCGCGCTGTGGCTCTCGTCAACCGAGGTCGACGCGTGGTTCCGGGCACGCTCCGGAAGCACGCAGGTCAACGCGAGCGACCTGAACGCGATGCCCGTGCCCAGTGCGGACCAGCTCGTCGAGCTGGGAGGTCGCTGGTCGCTCGGGCTTAGTCAGGAGGAGGTGGACGGGCTGTGTCTATCGGTCCTTCCGTAAGCGTCGAGGGTGCGCGCGAGCTGCTGCGCGACCTCGGCATGGACGACGAGCGCAGCAACGATCGCTCGGCGATGGTGTTCCTCGCGCTCGCGAGGCTCAGGCCCGGCGATGACTGGGGCGACGCCACCAACGAGATGTACGGCACGCGGGCGATCATGGATTGGATCGCCGAGGCGTTCGGCGTCGAGTACAAGCCGAACACTCGCGAGACGGTGCGCCGGTTCACGCTGCATCAGTTCGTGCAGGTCGGCATCGTCGAAGAGAACGCCGACGATCCAACAAGGCCAACGAACTCACCGAAGTGGAACTATCGGCTTACGTCGGATGCGCTTGACCTCGTGCGACGCTGCGGGACGCCGTGGTACCCTGCCCAGCTTGACCTCTGCCTCGACGGGATGACCACGTGGGTCGAGTATGCCTCTGAGCGTCGTGAGATGGCAAAGGTACCGGTCGCACTTCCGGGCGGCACCGAGGTCAGACTCTCGGCAGGTGGTCAGAACGTGCTGATAAAGGCCATGGTCGAGGAGTTCTGCCCGCGCTTTGCGCCCGGTGGGCGGGTGCTCTACGTCGGTGACACGAGCAAGGTAAACGAGACCATCGACGAGGCGACGCTCCAGCGCATCGGCGTTACGTTGCCTGAACGTGGCAAGGAGCCCGATCTCATCGTATGGCGCGAGGACAAGGGCTGGCTCTACCTTATGGAGGCCTGCTCGACGCACGGGCCCGTGGATGTCACAAGGAAGCATGAGCTCATCGACCTGTTCGGTGACTGCGGGCATGACTTGGTCTACGTGTCGTGCTTCCCAAACAGGAAGGTCATGCAAGGCTACCTCGGCGACCTTGCTTGGGAGACCGAGGCGTGGTGTGCTGATACGCCCGACCACATGATTCACCTCGACGGCGAGAAGTTCATGGGGCCGTACTGATGCGGATTACATACCTCATTAAGAACGACGAGGTCAAGGACCGATTCCTCAAGGAGGAGCTGCCCGTCAAGGTGACGCGCAGCGACGTCGGCACGTACGATGCGGACGACGGCAAGCTGTATGTCCTGTCGTTCAGCGTGGAAGGCTTCGCCATCGCGGGTGCGAGAACGCTGGCCGGGCTCAGGCGTAAGTTGCATGACGACACGAACACGCGCCTCCTTGTGGATGACGCCTCGCTTAAGTTCGCCGTCACCTTGTACCCGCATTTCGCGGAGTATGAGCGGGAGCTGAGGCGTGCGATCACCCTCGCGACCTGCGCCGAGCAAGACAACTTCGATGACGGCTTCGTATTGAGTCTCGAGCGGCTTACCCTCAGAGAGCTGGGCGAGCAGCTGTTCTATGACCGGTCGTTCCAAGATAAGATCAAGGGCGTAGTCAAGAAACCTTTCACAAAAGACGAGCTCAATGAGCTTATAGCGCGTGCTGACGAGAACACCGTCTGGGCCAACCTCTTTACCGACGGATCTCTCGCGTCGGTTTTCGAGAACTACTGGGTTTTATACGATATTCGCAACAGGGTGATGCACCAACGCCTCATTTCTGCGGGGCAGTACGATCGAGCCCGCAAGGCACTGCGCGAATCAATTGACGAGCTCAATGCGTATGCTGAGCGGGTTCTTTCCGACGTGAGCTACCCGAAGCGGCATGCGGAGCGCGCTGTGAACGCCGCAAAGCTCATCAGGGAGAACTATGAGTCGATGTTCCAGAACCTTGGTGGCAGCCTCGAGCGCTTTGCGGCAATCGCCAACGTAACGCAAGGCCTTTCGAGCAAAATCGACGCCAGCGGACTTGCTTCCCTCGCAACGCAGATGGCCGGCGTGCAGGAGGCTATCGGCGCAAATCAGGCGCTGATGGATTCCGTGCGGTCAATCTCAGACACGATCGGCGCAGTTCAGACGCCTGGGCTCACATCAGCGCTTGAGGCTATCGGACAGCAAAGCCAACTGCAAAAGCTGATTAGCGAGGGTTCTCTTGCCGAGCTCGCTCGACCCGCCGTTTCCGTTGATTGGCCTGCGTTGCAGGCGAGCGTGTTGTCGAATGTCGATACTTCCGCATTCTCATCCCTTGGCGGTGTCGGGGCATTTGCTATAGACAAGAGCGACGCAGACGACGAAACGTCAAAGGAAGGGCCAGTTGAGGACGACGCGAAGTCCGAAGCGAGTTCATAAAATAGGAAGCCCCTGCTCAGACACGTCTGAGCAGGGGCTTCGTCGTGTCACTCGCGCTTCCAGCGATCGTCGAGCTCGGCCTTCACGGCACTGACTGCCGCGATCATGACGTAGGCGACCGGCGGGTCGAGCGGCTGGTCTCCTTCGGTGCTGCGGCGCAGCAGCTCGCGGACGCCGTCCAGCGTCTCGATCATCTCGGGTGTCGACATGGACATGGGGCTCTCCCTTCACTCAGGCGGGCGCCTCTCGCCCGCCTGAGCGGGACTTTTCCCGCGCTACACCATGCCGTCGCCGTCGGCCTCAGTGAAATAGGCGTATTCAGGCTCGAAGGCGGCGCTGTTGAACAGGGCTTCGATCTCGTCCACGGTGAGCCGGCTGACCTGGTCGGCGGTGAACTGGCCATTGTCCGCCAACATCCACGCGTGGGGCCACCACGCCGGGTGGTCGGCCCAAACGTTGAGCCAGTCCTCCTCGGAGACGTACTCGCCGAAGTCGTTGATGCGGTAGATCCCCTCGCATGGGGTGAACGTGTCCCGGACGCACGCCCTGAGCTCGTCGGTCACGTCGAGGATCCGGCTCATGGCCTCGGATCCGATTGCGTTGCCCATCGTCATCCCTCCTGACCTCGTGAGACGATTCTCTTGATGCGCATGCACGCCTGGAAGCAGGCCCGCGCCTGCGTGTCCAGCCACTCCTCGGCCGCGTTCGGCCGGCGCTCGCCGCCTCTCGTGCGCCTGAGCTCGCTCGGGCAGCACAGGCGCTCGGCGATGTCGGCGTCGTATATCAGCGCGCACCCGCCCCACGAGTAGTCGTGCCACGTGGGCGCGCCGTCGAGCAGGGTCCTCTCGACGGTCCGCGCGGTGAGCTCGGTGACCTCGAGCTCTTCCAGCATGTCGAGTGCGTATCGCGTGACGCCCCGGTCCCAGGCCGACCGGTCGCGGCGGGCCCCGAGGGCGGCGACGACGTCGCTGACCAGCATCCCCGTCACCCCCTCGCGATGAGCGCGGGCGCGAGGCGCGCCATGACCGCGAGCTGGCCGAAGTTGCCGTAGCGCACGGCACCGCCCACCTCGGCGAGGCCCCGGCGCTCGAGCTCGCGCAGGTACCTCAGGTTGTCGCACGGCACGAACGCCCAGTCGTCGCCCGGGAGCGCCTGCTCGGGCAGGTTGACCGTGAGGTCGCACCACAGGCCGTCGTCGAACTCGTCCTCGGGCTCGAGCTCGTAGAGCAGGACCGCAGGGCGGCCGTTGGCCTCGTAGCGGCCGAGCGCGGGCGTGAGCGCGGGGGCGCCCGGGATGTGGATCCGGATCGTGGTGAACGTGAGCATGGCTGGCTCCTCTCTCTCCGTTTGTTGTCGAGAGGCCATCCGTGAGCCGCGCGGGCGCGCGGCTCTGCCAGAAAGCGAAGACGGCCCGCGACCCCTTATGGGGGCGCGGGCCGTTGGCCTCATGGCTTACGTGCTGCGCGGCTGGCGCCACTCAATCTCGTCCACCATGACCTCTACCTTGCTGCGGCGCTGTCCCTGGCGGTCGTTGTAGGTAAGCTGCCGGAGATGGCCCTGGACCATGGCGAGCGACCCCTTCGCGAGGTAGCGGGCGAGCGCGTCGGCGCGCCTCCCGAAGACCGCGCAGTCGATGTAGCTCGGGCGGTCCTCGAACGCGCCGTCGGCGCCCTTGACGCGCTCCGTGACGGCCACGGTGAAGTTGAGCACCGCCGTCCCGCTCCTCGTCGAGCGCAGCACCGCGTCGTCGACGAGGTTGCCGGAGAGGGCAACGCTGTTGATGGCTGACATCGGAATCCCCTTCCTGTCGCTGCTCGGGCATCTCGCCCGCTTCGGAGGGGCTTCCGTGGGAGGCGCGGCTTGACGCGACCCCCAAATCTTTGGTGGCGGTATGCCTGGGATTAAGCGTTATTCATGGAGGACGACGGGAGACAGAATGTGGCTGTTTTGCCGCGGTTGTTCTCATGTGGTGTCCGCTTGGTCGCGGTGTTTCCTAAGGCGCTTGCCAGGGCCCGAAGAGGTGGTACACGGGCCCGCTCAACCCGTTGCTGGGCTACGCGAGGAGGATGTGCCGCGTCGCCGAGGTCGATAGATGGCGCAGAGGAGACGAGCCGCAGCGCGTGAGGGCGGGGTGTCTTTTCCGTGGGCGTCGATGCGGCGACTGCCGTTGCGGTCGCGGCTGCGCGTCTCCGGGCAACGCGGCCGNACGCTTTTTGAGACGCATTCGAGATGGGTGTTACCTGCGGAAACGACCAAAAACGGGAGCGTCTCAATTTTCGGGGCGCTTTTTTTGTTTTCTTATATGTGCGTGAGAGACGCATGCGTGAGTAAAAGACGCGGCGGAGGCGTGAGCGGTCGATGCTGTGGATCACGATTGCGAGAGCGCGTTTCCATATGCACACGTAATTAAGCCCCCATATTTGTGAGACACCTAGTAAATAATATAGAAATGACCTTTTACCTGCGGAAACATTGTCTCAAAAACCGTCTCAAATAGCGTCTCAGCTCGTTTTTCTGAGACGGTCGGCCTCCCGGTTCCGAAAACCCGTTTCCCTGGGACGTCTCCGACAACGGTTCGACGACCCCGTTTCCGAGGGGTCTGTTGGCTGACGCCTTCCACTGCGTCAGTCGCCGCCGGCTCGAGGCACGCAGCACCTCGGCGACCGCGAGGAAAGGAAAGGCGCCCTTACGCGCCGCCGCGTCGTGCCTCGACTCCAATGGGCGCGGGGCCTCGGCGTTGCGTCGCGAGGGGCTCCTGCCGCGTGATACAATGCTCTCAGCGACTGATTCGATCGGCGGTCGTCGGGGGGCGTGCCCGGCGGCCGCCGAAGTTGTATACGTACATCCTAATGTACATCCGACTCTATTGAAATGAAAAAAGCTAGGTACCGAAATAATGGTACCTAGCTGCTATTTCATGGTCGCGGGGGCAGGATTTGAACCTACGACCTCCGGGTTATGAGCCCGGCGAGCTACCAGACTGCTCCACCCCGCAATGTCTGGGCGCACCGCGTGCGCAAGGAGATATATTACGCACGCAAGTCTTTTATTGCAAGACGCAATCGCCCGCTCTCCACAACTTAAGCGCAAGATTGCGCGTTGGGGGGCGGCGTCTGCAAGAAAACCGCAAACCCGATTAAATCAGGCCAAAATGCTCCAATGCGGTCACAACTCCGTCATCTTCAACAGAATCGGTCACGTAAGCGGCGATCGCCTTAACGGAATCCAGCGCATTCCCCATAGCCACGGGCACATCCACCGCTTGCAGCATGGCCAGATCGTTTTCGGAATCGCCAAAAGCAAACGTACGTGCAGACGAATCACCCAACAAATCGATCGCGCGCCTTACGCCCACGCCCTTGTCAAAACCCTTCATGGTCAGATCGTACAAACCTAACCCCAGATTAAACACGTTAAAATGCTCTTCCAGGTAATTCCGCGCGTCCCCAATGCGACCCATGGAAGCCTCGTCGAGGCCAAACTTGTTGAACCCAAGGTCGGGAGCAACCTCGCAGACCCCCTCGAAGTTCCTCACATGAGGGACTTGTTCAAAACCCTTGTATGGCTCGTTGTTCGGCGACAGCACCACGCACTGCTTCGAGCCCTCGAACATCGCGATTCCGTCCGTCTTTTCCAAAACGCGAACCGTTTGCTCAAGCAAGTCGGCAGGAATGGTTTCCTCAAGCACGATCTTGCCGTCAATCGTGACGACCGCGCCTGCGCCCGTAACATAGCCCGTCACGGGCAGCGCGCGCAAGCTGTCTGGAATCAAGCACAACGGGCGACCTGTACAGATGAACGACTTATAGCCATTGTTGTGCAAACGCTCAAACGCCTCGTAAATTGCAGGTGTGGGTTTCCTGCCAATGAAATCGTCCGGCTCTCCGTCAACATTCCCATGGCCCACAATCGTGCCGTCAACATCGAAAAACAGCACCGTAGAGGCAGGATCCTCATGCGTGTTGGCAATTTGGGGTTGCGCGGGCGTAACGGAAGCTTCACTCATATGCGATTCCTTTCGAGCGGCGTTGCGGGCACCATTATATATGGGCGCTCTCTGACACGCATACTCGGACGCACGAAAAGATGGCCGCATTATATGGACGCTCTCCGACGCACGAAAAGACACGCGCATTGATGCACCATTGTGAGGAAGTGCCCGTATTCCAGTGCGCCTCCCTTCTATTCCAACACGGCTCTTTATAATTAAACGCATCGAATCAAACCCGCGCGAACCCGAAAGGTTGCCATGGAGTTTTATGCAAGTTGTCCCGAAGGCTTTGAGGTCGCATTGGCGGATGAGCTGCGCGCCCTTGGACTCCGCCAGGTTCGTCGACTCAAGGGCCGCGTGACGTTTACAGGTGAAACGTCGGACGCGTATCGGGCTTGCCTGTGGTCGCGTTTGGCAAGTCGCGTGTTCGTGCTGCTCGACCGTTTTGACTGCTTCGATGCCGATAGCTTGTATGCCGGTGCACGTGAAGTTGCCTGGGAGCAGCATCTCGCACCGGGTGCAACCATTGCCGTTGCGGCACGTGGCACCACTGACGAGCTACGAAACTCTCATTTTTCCGCGCTGTGCGTGAAGGATGCAATTTGCGATCGCCTGGCTGAGAAAACGGGCCGCCGACCCGATGTTGACGTAGAGCATCCGGATGCGCGAATTCTGCTCTCTTTGCGTGGCGAGCGAGCGAGCCTGCACCTCGACCTTTCGGGCGATCCGCTGTTCAAGCGTTTGCCGCGTGAGGCAACGCGCTCCAGTTCCAATGCTGCCCACGTACTGCGTCCCGATTACGCCGCGCTCGTGCTGTCGCAAGCAGGCTGGTACAGCGCGTGTACTACTGCGATAGGCACGGGAGTCCGTGACGGAAGCCATGCGGTAGATGCGGCAGATGCTTCGGATGCCCGTGGCAGAAACGATGCGACAGATGCAAGCGCGCGTGACGGAAGTGGCGCGGCAAATACGGCGGATGCAGCATGGGAACGCGGACGCAGCGAGAGCAACGCAAGCACTACAGACGCAGCGGATATGACGACCCCCTTGGCGCTCGTCGATTTTTCTTGCGCAGGAGGCGGCATCGTCCTTGAAGCTGCAAACATGCTGCTCGACCGCGCGCCGGGCATGCAGCGTACGCATTGGGGATTTGAGGGTTGGCGCCGCTACGACGCCGACATATGGCGCATGCTGCTCGATGAGGCAGACGAGCGAGCGCAGGCGGCGGCACGCCGAGTTGCCGACAATGGTGCCCTCATCGTCGCAGCTGACTCCGACAACGGCTCCGTCGAGTTCGCCCGTCGCCTCGTACGAAAAGCCGGTTACGCCCGTTACGTGCGCTTTGTTCCCGCTGGCGCACCGACCATCCTCGAGGCGCTTGAACAAAACGGAATCGTAACCAGCGTCCCCGCCCAAACCGCACTTGTTGCCGACACAACCGAAACCCCCATCAAACATCTTTCCACGCTGCTCGCCCTCGCCGCTGACCTGCGTAATAGCGACGCGCTCGCGCCTGCGCGCCTCTCCGCTCTCACACGCGATGACATGCTTGTTCGCGCGCTGGGCACGAAGCCCGCCGCGGTGCTTGACGTCATACCCAACAACACGGAGGCCCGCATCCTCACGTTCGCTCCCGATGCTTGCCGAACCTCCGCCTCCGCTCCTCAAACCTCCGCTTCCCAACCTTTCGCTTCTCAAGCCTCCACTTCCCAACCTCAAAATCCGTTGGATTTTCTGCATTTTGAGAACTCAAATGCCCCTGAAATGCCGATAAAGCAACGGAATTCGACTGGTGTAGAGAAGGCGACGCCGCAGGACACCGAAGCAACGCGGCAGCAAGCTCATGCCGCAACAACGCAGGAACAGCATCCCGCCACTGGTGCAATCATCGACCTTGGGGACGGAACGCCCTGCCCCGTGCTCATCCCCGAGTCGGAGCAATTCGCGCGCCGTCTGCGCAAGGTGGCGAAGCAGCGCCGCAAGTGGGCGCAACGCGAGGGAATCAGCTGCTACCGCGTGTACGACGCCGACCTGCCCGACTATTCCGCCGCCATCGACCTGTACGAGGGCTGCCCCGCCACCCCAGGCCGCTGGCTCGTCATCGCCGAGTACGCGGCTCCGTCCTCGGTCGACCCAGCGCTCGCACAGGCGCGCATGCTCGACATGCTAACCATCGCCCCGCGCATCATGGGTATCGCTCCCGAAAACGTCTTTGCCAAAGCGCGCACGCGCTCGCGTGGCGGCTCGCAATACAGAAAGGGCTCACAGGCGGGAAACGCCCACGCTCGCAACGGCAAGGCCCCAAATCGCGCACGAAACGCCGCATCAAACACCCGTTCAAGCCGCCTCGGCGGTCCCGGCTCCAACCCCCACGGCGCCAACAACGCCCTACAAGACATCCGTACATGCAAGCTGCCCCTCATCCAAGAGGGTGGCCTCACCTTCGCGGTCAACTTCGATGACTACCTGGACACCGGCATCTTCCTCGACCACCGCATCACGCGCGGACTCGTCCGCGAGCACGCACGTGGTCGGCGCTGGTTCCTCAACCTGTTTGCCTACACGGGCACCGCGACCTGTTACGCCGCCGACGCGGGCGTTGAGGAAACCGTGACCGTCGACCTTTCGAACACCTACCTCGACTGGGCAGAGCGCAACATGGAGCAAAACGGCTTTACCGGTCCCGAGCACCACTTCGTCCGCGCGGACGTGCTCAGCTGGATCCGTGATATGCAGCGCACACGCAACCGCTGGGACCTCATCTTCTGCGACCCGCCCACGTTCTCCAACTCGTCCAAGATGGGGCAACGAACCTGGGACGTCCAACGCGACCACGTAGAGCTGCTCATCGGCCTTTCGCACCTGCTCAAACGCGACGGCGAGGCCATCTTCAGCTGCAATTTGCGCACGTTCCGCCCCGACTTCGACGCCCTGGAAAACGCCGGGGTCGAACTCGTCGACATCACGGAGAAAACCATCCCGGAGGACTTCGCGCGCAACAAGCGAATCCACCGTTGTTATATCGTGCGAAGGATATAGCGCTTCCGCTGGAAAGGGCTATACTAGTGCGCTAATATCGGGCCCCGGAACCGTGCGGAGCTCGCTTTTTTGACAGAAGAAGGAAGCGATGTCACAGACAACTGATTCCGCTGCGTCCGTGCAGCACGATGCGCATGGCGCAATCCCGGTGAGTATTGGCGCGATGTTGGTCACGCTCGGCGTGGTGTACGGCGATATCGGAACGTCGCCCATGTACGTCACGAAGGCGCTGCTTGCCGGCCAGGGTGGCATCGCGACGGTTACCGAGGAGTTCATCCTCGGCGCGCTCTCACTCGTCATTTGGACGGTCACGCTCCTGACCACCGTGAAGTACGTGCTTATCTCGCTCAAGGCCGACAACCATGGCGAAGGCGGCATTTTCGCCCTTTACAGCATCGTTCGCCGCTATGGCAAAAAGCTCATCGTGCCCGCCATGCTCGGCGGCGCCGCGTTGCTCGCCGACGGCGTGCTCACTCCTGCGGTGACCATCACCACGGCAATCGAGGGTCTGCGCACCATCGACGCGATCCACAACATCATGGGCGACGACCAAATGCGCGTAGTCATCATCACGCTCGTCATCGTCTGCATCCTGTTCGCGGTGCAGCGCGCCGGCACCTCCAAGATCGGCCATGCCTTTGGCCCGGTCATGACGTTTTGGTTCCTCTTCCTGGGCGGTACGGGCCTGGTCTACGTACTGGCCAACCCCGTTGTGCTCAAAGCGTTCAACCCCGTGCGCGGTATCGCGTTCCTGTTGAGCCCGCATAACACCGCTGGCATCATGATTCTGGGCAGCTGCTTCCTCGCCACCACCGGCGCCGAGGCGCTTTACTCCGACATGGGCCACGTGGGCCGCGGTAACATCTACGCTACCTGGCCGTTCGTGAAAACCTGCCTCATCCTTTCGTACCTGGGCCAGGGCGCATGGCTGCTCGCCAACGCGGGCAATAGCGAACTGCTCGCCATCAACGACCTCAACCCGTTCTTCCAGATGCTGCCCGAGATGATGCGCCCGTTCGGCGTCATCCTCTCCACCTGCGCCGCCATCATCGCCTCGCAGGCACTCATCACCGGCGCGTTCTCCCTGGTATCCGAGGCAAGCCGCCTCGACCTCATGCCCCACATGCAGGTCTTCTATCCCGCCGAGACCAAGGGCCAGCTCTACATCCCCATGGTCAACAACGTGATGTGGGTCGGTTGTGCCTTCGTGGTCCTGCTGTTCCAGAGCTCCGCGCGCATGGAGGCCGCCTACGGCCTCGCCATCACCATCACGATGATCTGCACTTCGTTGCTGCTCTTCTTCTACCTGCACGGCGTACGCAAGCTTCACGTGTTCCCTTGGATCTTCGTGGTGTTCTTCGTGTCGCTTGAGGGCTTCTTCTTCATCTCTTCACTCACTAAGTTCTTCCACGGCGGCTACTTCACCATCCTGCTGGCGGCCCTCATCATGTCCGTCATGGTGGCTTGGTACAACGGCAGCCGCGTGGAGCGTCGCCAGTACACCATGCTGCCGGTGCGCAAGTACCTTGAGCAGCTCGGTCGTTTACGCAACGACTCCTCCTACGAAGTTCTCTGCGACAACCTGGTATACCTCACCAACAGCACGTCAACCGACATGCTCGACCGCGACATCCTGTACTCGATCTTCGACAAACATCCCAAACGCGCCAACGCGTATTGGTTCCTGAATGTCGAGGTCACCGACCAGCCGCACACGTTTGAGTACTCGGTTGAAAACTACGGTACCGATTACGTGTTCCGCGTGCATCTGCACTTGGGCTACAAGGTCAACCAGCGCGTGAACGCCTATCTGCGTCAGATCGTCGGCGACCTGCGCGCCTCGGGTGAGCTGCCTGCGCAAGTCAGCCCGTATTCGGTGTACAAGGAGCCGAACTCCATTGGTTCGTTCAAGTTCTGCATGATTCGCAAGACGCTTGCGCCCGAAAGCGACGTGGAGCCCTCCGATGCGCGCGCAATTGCCATCAAGTACGCGATCCGCCGCTTCGCCGGCTCGCCCGTGCAGTGGTTTGGCCTGGAGAACTCCAACGTGCTGTATGAATACGTGCCGCTGTTCACCAAGTTCAAGCACGTCGACCACATCAAGCGCGTGGAAATTGCTGAGTAGTCCGGGCATCTCCGCGGGCTAAGCCCACTTGAGCGAAAGGAAGCAACCGCGGTAGCATGGCATTTCCTCCCAAATCAAGAGACGAGCTGTTTCTGCTTAAACGCGATGCTTTAATTCGCTGCTCACCTCAGAAAGGCCGACCTCTTGGTCGGCCTTTCTGTTGTCTGGACAAATCGCCCCTGTGCCCCTGTATTAGGCTGATTCTCCCCGTTCATATTCTCTCGTTACCAAAATCGACGGTTGTGTGGGGTTTTCAATGAGGGCCTCGAGTAGACAGGGGATTCCCGAAGACGAAGGCGCAGGTAAAACGGCCGAGGAACTTGCCTCTACTCGGGCCTTTGCCCGGAATCCCCACACAACCGTCGATTTTGGTACCGACCAATTAAGTCAATCTTAAATTCTGCAAGTTAATTAATTTAAGATGATATTATTCTCGTCCCGCCTTTCCTGGAAGGAAGAAACCATGGACGAGGTTCTTTGCGGTCTGAGCGCTTTTCGTTTTCATAGGATTCCCCCTCAGGTACTTATGTTGTGCCCACCGTTGACGAGCGTAAAGAAACATGACGTACTCCAACACCCCCTTGTTCAGGAGATTCTTGGCAGCCCGCTTCACATATTGGTTACTGATAAAAAAGATCGCAGAAAGAACCTGGCTGTTCTCACGCAACTCTGGAGTCAGCCATTCCCGCCTGAAGCAATAAGGGAAACCATGCATGACGTGCAAGTCACCTCACCACTTTTCACCCTACTTTTGCTTGCGCCAAAACTTTCTGAAACGCATCTTGCAATGGCAATGTTTGAATTCTGCGGGACATTCAGCGTATTCAAGCCGTCCTCTCATGTTGAAGAAGCTTTGAGACGTTCCGAGACTGAACGGGTATTTCCACGCAATTTTGGTTGGGAACGCGTCAAAGACTCATCGAACAAGCCGACAGATCTTTGGCGCAGGCCTCCTCTTGTTGACTTGGACGAGCTTAGGGATTACGCCGAAACTATACAAGGATTATATGGAAGCAAGAAATTCCGGAGCGCCGTGAAGGCCGTTACGGGCATTACTGCCTCACCATTCGAGGCGCAATTGTCTCTCCTTTGGAGGCTGCCCCGCCGGAAGGGAGGGAAAAATCTAGCTGGGTTTTCCAACAATGCAGAAATCAGGTTAACCCATCAGGCGAAACTGGTGTATCCAAAACTTCGTTGTTACGGAGACCTCTTTTGGGAGGGCGACGACGAACACGCTCCTGTTGATGTCGAATGCCAGGGAGCGGTTGTCCATAACGACTCCACCTCATTCATTTCAGACTCAGATCGAATAACTGCGCTCAGCTCTATGGGCATTGAAGTCATCCCCATTACATACAAGCAAATCGTTTCACCAAGTAGCTTTAATGCAGTAAGCGACCTGGTAGCCCACAAACTTGGGGTGAAAAAACGAAGGAATCAATGCAGCGACAGCGAACTGGAGCGCAAGTTGCGCCAGGAACTTTTCATCGACTGGAATACGCTTGGAACATAGCCTCTCTCACCCAAAATCGACGGTTGTGTGGGGTTTTCAATGAGGGCCTCGAGTAGACAGGGGCTTCCCGAAGACGAAGGCGCAGGTAAAACGGCCGAGGTTTTTGCCTCTAGTCGGGCCTTTGCCCGAAATCGACACACAACCGTCGATTTTGGACAGTATGCAAAGTGGGGCGCGGCAAAAGCGCCCGTTCACACAACGAGATGCCAAGCTACGTCTTTAAAACAGGCTATCCGATCCAGTTTTTGAGCCAAAGCTCCATGGAGCGACTCATTTCGGCCATGAAGTCGCTCGTATGTTTGCGATTGAAAATGTCGCGAACACGGGATCCCGGTTCAGTGGCGTGCGGGCGGAACATCGCATCCATCTCGGCGACCTGCGCATCGAGCATCGCTTCGTCGGCGCGGCGATAGCGCTCTGACATCACAAGGTTTGCCACAGGATGCGGTGTCACTGGCCATTCACGTGCGGGAACACCCAAAATGAGCATTGATAGCGGCACCGTGTGCACAGGAAGATCGAGCAGCTCGCGAACCTCCTCGGCGTTTTCGACGATGTCTCCGATGTAGCAAGTTCCCAATCCCACGGCCTCGGCCGCAATCACGGCGTTTTGTGCCGCGGCAACGGTATCCTGTGCGGCAATGGCGAACTCGCCCAAGCCGGGGCGTGCATGCGCAGCCGCATCGGAACCAGCGCCGTTATCCTCCCCATCAAGACACCCAACGTGCTCGAACAGGTCAATCCACTTGCAATAGTCGACCACGAACACCAGCGCCCAGAGAGCCTTGGCGATCATGGGCTGGTTGTCGCACAAAACTGCAAGACGGTCACGTGTTTTTTGACTGCGAATGTCGATAATGGAGTACATCATCATGGCGCCTGCAGTCGGGGCGCGCGAAGCGGCATGAAGTACCGCCTCACGTTGAGCATCGGTAATTTCGCTTTCGGTATCAAATCGACGCGTTGACGTACGACGGTCAATGAGCTCGAGCGTTTCTGCATGCGACGTCATGATGATCTCCCTTCGTTGCGGCTTCTGTTTCAAAGAAAGGCGCCCAACGAGCGCACCGCGGACATAAGATTGCTGCGGCAATTCGATAAACCCTTCTTAAGATATATGGACATGTCTATGGAAACATGGTCTGAGCGGCGGTTTTCAACAAAAACTAGACAAACGATGGGTATCATATCGTCCGTTATCGCGACAAATTCCACGCGCTGCAAACGCTTGGGCAAAACGATTCAGTTCCATGTGATTGCACGCTAAAACGAACATTGGCCTAAAGAGGTTTGCATGTTTACCACCGTTATCTCGCTGATTGGACTCGCCGCATCCATCCTGCTGGGTGCGCGCGAAATGCGTCGCCGCACAGCCGCTGTCGCCGCCGCAGCAAGCGATGTCGAGAACGCCGCAGACGCACCCGAGCGCGTATCCGCGCGCAACGGCCTTGCTGCAGGAGTCGTGTTTTACCTGCTACATCTCGCCGTTGCGGCGCTGGGCGTCCTTGGGCTCGCTCCCGACGACATCCTGTCCCCCATCATCGCGAATATCGTATTCACAGCCTGCGCCTATGCGAGCTTTGGACGCGACCGCGTGTGCGCCTTGCTCGACCGCATCGTGCAGACCGAAGAGCAGCAGCTCGCTTCTGAGCGGACCTTCCGCCCGGACTGCGCTTCGTGCCCCAAGTACGACGAATGTGCCATCCGCATTACGCGTGAAGAGGATCTCACGCGCGTCGCACGTTTCCGTCGCTCGCTGCGTTCGTACGCGCATGCGGCGGCCAAGTTCCTCCGCCGTCCCGCTTCCGTGCGCACCATCGTTCTCATGCTTGCTGGCCTGTTTGCCATGCTCGCTCTCGAAACTCCTTCAAACCACGACCTTACCTGGGCATATCCCCTGTGCATCCTGCTTGAATGGTCAATTATCACCGCCATCATGATGGGGCTGTACTATCTGTTCCAGCGCCGCGGAGCGGGCGCGGGAGTTGCCGCGTTCGTGTTCTGGGGTATTGGTATGGCGGAGTACTTCGTCATCCTGTTCAAATCCATGCCCATCTCCCCCGCCGACCTCTCCGCCCTTCGCACTGCCGCCGCCGTCGGTGGTGGCTACGCTTTCGTCTTCACCGCATTCGGTCTGTACGCGATGGCGCTGCTCGCCGTCTCCCTGCTGCTGTGCTCGATTGCAACGGAGTTCCGCACCGCCCAGCCCAAGGGCGAGCCGCGTGACCGCAAGCTGCTCATCACCAACCTGCTTCTCGCACTTGCGTTGCTTGGCGGCGTGACGGCACACGTCATCCTTATCGACTACTATCACATGCTCAACATCACCGTGTACACGTGGCGCCCGCTTGAGAGCTACTACCGTCAGGGCTTCATCCCCACATTCATCTCGTCTGCCCAGACCATCAAGCCGCCTGTGCCCGAAAACTATTCGGTTGACGGCGCCAAACAGCTGCTCGAGCAAAAGGCTACGAGCTTTGATGAGGATGTCCTGTCCGCCGACACGCAATACATCGCGGCGAGCGGGCAGTTCGAAGAGGAAAAGCCGGTGGTCGTCGCCATCATGAACGAAACGTTCTCCGACCTTTCCATCTACCAGAACATGCACGCCAACTACCAGGGACCGCAGTTCTTCAACAGTCTGAGCGACTGCCTGAGCCGCGGCAAGCTGTACGTCTCGGCATACGGCGGCGGCACCTGCAACACCGAGTTCGAGTTCCTCACGGGCAATTCTATGGCCATGCTCGGCTCAGGCGTGTATCCGTACACCATCTATGACCTGCAGGAAACCGAAAACCTTGCGGCGCAGTTCAAGGACATGGGCTACCACACCGTGGCCATGCACCCCAACCATGCCACCAACTGGAACCGCGAGAACGTGTACGGTAGCTTTGGTTTCGACGAGTTCCTCGCCATTCAGGACTTCCAAGGTGCCGACACGCTGCGCGGCATGGTGACCGACGAAGCCACCTACGACAAGACACTTGAGCTGATCAAGAACAACCCCGATCCACAGTTCATCTTCGACGTGACCATGCAAAACCACTCGGGCTACAAGACGGGCCTGCTGCCGGCCGACGTGCTGCAGCAGTACTACATCGACGGCGTCGCGGATCCCGAGATCAACGAGTTCCTTTCACTCATCGAGGAGTCTGACCGCGCGCTCGAGAAGTTCATCGGCGAGCTGCGCCAGCTCGACCGCAAGGTCATTGTGGTGTTCTTCGGCGACCACCAGCCGTACTTCCCCAACAGGTACAACGACCAGTGGTTTGTGGGCGAGGACAGCGTGACGCACGCCGAACGACTGTGGCAGACGAGCTATATCGTTTGGGCGAACTACGACGTCGAGGGCAACAGCCAGACGAGCGCCACGAATGACCTTTCAACCAACTATCTTGGCGCGGAGCTCATGCGTTTGATCGGCGCACCGCTGTCCGATTATCAGAAGGCACAGCTTTCGCTGCGCGACGCGTTGCCGGCGATCAACACTACCGGTTTCCAGGACCGCACGGGAACGTGGTACCTGTCCAACAGCGGCAGGGACGCCCTCGTGGGACCCAATGCGCTCGCGGCGGCCACCGCAAGGGACCAGCTGGCAACCATCCAATACTACAAGCTGTTCGGCGACGGCAAGGACGTCTACACCAAGCAGCATCAGAGCGCAGCCAATGAGACGGATCCGAATTTGGCGCCGGGCACCACGCAGATTAAGTAGCGCACGGCTGGCAACACCCCGAATCGCCGCACAATCGGCGGTTTGAGGTCCCTGTGGACCTACATGCCGCGGATTCTTCTGGTTGGATGGTCGACCAGCTCTTCGCTGCAACCCGCATGCCCCAACAGATGGTTGCGGACAGCACCATACTGTTTATGCGAGTTGTCGAACGACAGGGCTGCGTTCGGCCCGCTCCCGTTTGGGATGACCGCCCTGCACCTGCCCTGTATTTACAGCTCGCGCTTCTCATAGAAGCGAATTGCCACGCACACGCTCGCAACATAAACGACAACGGAGACGCCCAGGCACGCGCTTGTCATCACGCCGATGCCCGCAGGCGTTTGGACATAGTTGAGAAGCTGCATGATTGAAGCCAGCGTGTCTTCCCCAAGGCCCTGCATCACGAAAAACGGGGACATTGTGACGAGAACCATGGCGAACGGCAACCAATGGGTCGCCTTGGTCTGTCCGAGCTTGAAAAACATCGGGAGGCAGAACGACGCAAGGAGCAAGCCCGTGCAGACACCCACTGCGCTCGTAGCGGCATATGCCATCAGGTCATCTCCGTTTTTGAGAAGGACGGTGTCCAAGATTTCCGGAAGCGTCACAACCTGGCCCAGCGCCGAAAGGCCCAAACCGGCAACGGCAAACAGCCCAGAAATCGCAAGCGAGGCGGCAAGGATGAACGCGTACCTGCCGATCACCACATCTCGCCTGCTCATGGGCATTGCCAAGCGATACGTCGCCCACCCGTTCTGCTCATCGTACGCGGCCGAGCTCGCAACCATGCCAAACGTGAGCATCATGAATACCGTCATCGGCGCCCCGATGATCGAGCCGGTGCCCACAGCCAGGCAAGATGCGACAAAAACCGCAGAGAGCAACATCTGGCGGATGTACTTGGAAAACACAATCGCCTCAATGGCAAATGCACGCTTCATTATCGATCGTCTCCCTTTGAGATGGCGGATTGCGGGCGGTCGGGTTGGTTAGCACCCTCCAAACCTGTAGACCCCTTGAGCATGAACGCCATATAGTCGTCGATGGTCATGTGGTCGCATGGAATATTCGGATACATCTGGGCAAACACGAACCGATTGGGAACAAGCAGGTCGATGCCGTAATCATGGCGCAGCATCCGAGGTTGAGCGCCGACCAGCGCGCCGCTTTGCACAACGTCCTCGACCTCCGCCGCGCGGCACCGAGCGATGCCCATCATGTCGGTGATCTCGTCCTTTGCGAGCGCAAAGACCATCTCGCCCCGGTCTATGCAGATGATTTGATCTGCGATCTTGTCCAAGTCGCTCGTGATATGGCTGCTCATGAGAATCGCGTTTTGCGGATTGCCCCGCTCGTCCTCGGCGGCGACGAATTCGCGCAGCATGTCGAGCACCTCATCGCGTGCCAAGGGGTCGAGTCCCGCCGTCGCTTCGTCCAGGATAAGCACGCGGGGGTGATGGCTCAACGCGCATGCAAGGCCGAGCTTCATGCCCATGCCGCGCGAAAGCGCCTTGGCAGTCTTGCCGGCATCGAGACCAAACGTTTCGAGATGTCCCTCGAAGACCTGCGCGTCCCAAGAACGGTAGGCGCGTGCCATGATTTCACCAACCTCGCCGACCTTCAACTGGCCAGGCAGGGAAACCGTGTCGAACACCACGCCGATCTGCTCTTTGACAGCGGCCGCTCGAGCATCGTGCGCGAGCTTCGCCGAGGGCGCGTCCAAAATGCGCGCCTCACCTGCGTCGAGCTCGATAATCCCAAGCAGCGCCTTGATGATCGTCGATTTGCCCGCGCCGTTCTGGCCGACAAACCCCACGACTTGCCCCGCCTGCACGGAAAACGTTACGTTGTTGAGCGTAAAACCGTCGTAGTGCTTGGTCAACCCGTGGGCTTCGATAAGGGCGCTTCCCGCCGCCACTTGTTCTCGCTGCACGTCTAATGTACTCGTCATGTTAGTCGTCACTCTCCAAAAGGATGGTAAGCATCTCGATGAGCTCCGCCTGCGTCAGGTCCAAGGCACCGGCGGCGTCGATTGCACGCACAAGGTGCCCCTCAACTTCTCGAAGTCGCTCCTCCCGTAGGAGCTCCGCGTTTCCTCCGGCAACAAAGCTGCCTTTGCCCTGAACGGTCTCGATAAACCCAGCCGCTTCCAAATCGGCATACGCGCGCTTGGTCGTGATGGCGCTCACGCGCAGGCTGTTGGCGAGCGAGCGGATTGACGGAAGTTGTTCCCCCGCTTTGAGCTCGCCAACGATGATCTGGTTTTTGATCTGGCTCGTGATTTGCTCGTAGATGGGGCGTGAGCTGGAGCTCGAGATGATGATTTCCACGAAATAGAATCCTTCCTGCCTCCCCGCAAGGCGTCCCCTACGGGTGCGCGCAACGCAAACGACGTCTCATATGCATTGCGGCCGAGCATAGTGTATATACTCGATAAGTACAGTATATACACACCTATACACAATGCAAGGACAATCTGACCGAATCCCCATCGCAACCAAACATCAATATCAAAGAGGCCGACCGGACGGCCAGCCTCTATGAAAAGATGCTTATTCAAATTGTGCGCCAATCGCACGGGCGTGCGTCAGGTATATCTCACGCCAGTCGTGCGCCGATCTCCTTGGCGGCGGCGGGCTTGTCGAAGTTGCCGTTGGTTGCCTTGTTGAGCGCACCCATCACGCGGCCCATGTCCTTCTTTGACTCGGCGCCGACCTCGGCAATGACCCGCTCGATGAGCGCGACGAGCTCGTCGCCCGAAACCTGGGCGGGCAGCAGCCCCTCGAGCACCGCAACCTGCTCGCGCAGGTTCTCCGTGCGCTCGGGATTATTGGCGGCCTTCTCGGACATCTCGAGCGTCTCGTTGGTCTGCTTGAGCGTGCGCTTGATCTGCGCCGTCACCTCTTCCTCGGTGATGTCGTGTGCGGCCCCACGCGCGGCGGCGTTCTTGAGCTCGCCCAGCACTAGGCGAATCACACCCAAGCGCACCTTGTCCTTGGCCTTCATGGCCGCAACCATCTGGGTATGCAGATCTTCGTATGTCATATGAATCTCCTCTATCAAATGCCGACGTGCTGGCCTGCCAGTACGACAGCGCCAGCACGTCAGTCCCTCAATCTACTCGGTGGAAGCGGAACCCGTGTCCTGCGCCTTCGCCTTGCTCATGTCCACGTTGTACGGCACGTTCTCGGGCATTTCGTTGATCTTGATGTCCGCCTTCTCAACATACTCGTTGAGCCATGTGGAATACGCCTCGCCCTGCTTTTCGGTCTTCAGCGAATCCGAAAGCGTCGTCTTGATATCCTCGGGTACTTGGTCGATCGAGGTGACCTCGCCGTCGATGTTGAACATGTCGGTGCACATGATGATGTGGTACCCGTACGTCGTCTTGACCAGGCCACTCACCTGGTCCTTCGACAACCCGGACAACGCCTCCTGGTACTCGTCGACGAACGTGCTGAGCTTATCCCAGCCCACGTCGCCGCCGCTCTCCGCGGAACTGTCCTCGGAGTACTCCTTGGCGGCATCGGCGAACTCGATCTCCCCGCTGTTGATGTCGTCGAGCACCTGCTGCGCCTTGGCTTCAATCTCGGCACGTTCCTCGTCGGTGGCGTCCTCGGTAACCTTGAACAGGATGTGCGAAGAACGACGCGCACCGTTGTACGTGTCGAGGCTGTCGTTCAGCGCGGCGATGATGTCCTCGTCACTCGGATCCTTCGCGGGGGCGACCGCCTCCTTGAGCTTCTCGGCGGCAAGCGAGCTCTTGAGGCTCTCCTTATACGAATCCTTGGTGTAACCGATCTGGGTCAGAATCTCGAGGAACGCGTCCTCATCGCCGCCGTAGCCGGCGACGACGCCATTCCACTGCTCGTCGATCTCGTCCTGCGACACCGTGACGTTATACTCACGCTCCGCCTCGGAAATGAGGTACTGGCGCGCGTAGCTGTTGATCAGATTCTCGCGGTACGTCTCGGGTGTGAGGCCCTGACCGGCGAGGTAGGTGGCCCAATCCTCGTCTGACTCGTAACCGGACTGGCGGATTGCCATAATCTGCGTGGTGATGGTGTCTTCCTTGATGTTGACGCCGTTCACCGTGGCGGCGACACCGCCGGTGAGCTCGTAGTCGCGCGAGTCGGACGCCTGGTTGAGTACACCCGAGCACGCCATGGCGGTCACCGAGAGCAGCATGGCGGCGATGCCTACAATTGCCAGGCCGATCTTGCCGCCCTTGGAGAGCTTTTCCTTGCGTGCCTGCCTGACCTGCGCCTTTGTGAGCGCGGCCTCGGGTTTTGGGTCGCGCTTGACGCGCGCGTTCCGCTTTGCAGATTTAATCTTGTCGGCCATGGGGCATGGCCCCCTTTCATGTGGGTTCTCGAACGGAGCTCTCCGCCCGACTTCATTCGATCGCCCGCTATTCTAGCGCTATCGAGCGTAAACGCCCAAACTAGCCGATGGAGACGGTGAGATCCTCGTTCACGTGCACCTTGCCGTCGGCGAGCAGCTGGACGACCTCGGGATACAGCACGTGCTCGATGGCGTGGATGTGCTCCTCGAGCGTATCGACGTCCCAGCCTTCCTCGACCGCGAGCGCACGCTGGGCGATGATGGGGCCCATGTCGTACGCCGCATTGGCGAAGTGCACGGTCACGCCCGTCACCTTGACACCGCGATCGAACGCGTCTTGGATTCCATGGGCGCCCTGGAAGCTCGGCAACAGCGCGGGATGGATGTTGACCACGCGGTCGGGGAACGTGGCGAGCAGCGGTGCATGGACCATGCGCATGTAGCCGGCCATGATCACGTAGTCGCAGCCCGCGGCGAGCAGCTCGTGGGCGATAACCTCGTCGGCCTGGATGGGGTCGGCGTAGATCTCCTTGGAAAGCGTGAGCGTCTGGATGCCGGCGGCCTCGGCGCGCTTGAGTCCGTACGCAGAGGGGCGGCTCGCCACGACGAGCGTGATGCGTGCGTTGAGCGTACCCGCGTCGATGGCGTCGATGAGCGCCTGGAGGTTGGTGCCGGAACCGGAAAGCAGAACGCCGATGCGCAACGGCTCGCTGGCGTCGGCGGCGCGCTCGGCCTGGATATCGTTGTTGCTCGGCATGGCTGGGACTTCCTCGGCGGTGGCCCCAGCTACGCGGATTGCGGCGTCGAGCTCGGACAAGACGGCGTCCTCCATGGCGTTGTCGTTACTGCTCATCGGTGTACTTCACTTCTCCAGAACCGGCAACGCAGGTGCCCACGCGGAACGGCTTCTCGCCCAGGGAAACCAGCGCCTCGGTGACAGCGGCCTCGTCCTCGGCGGCGACGATGAGCATGAGGCCCACGCCCATGTTGAAGGTCTTGCACGCCTCGTTGGGCAAAAGACCGGCCTCGTTGGCGATGTAGGTGATCACCGGCGGGACGTCCCAACCCATGGCCTCGCCGTTGCGCTCGACGAGCGCGTCGACGCCCGAGGACAGCGCACGGTTGAGGTTCTCGGTAATGCCGCCGCCCGTGATGTGGGCGATGGCGTGGACCTTGGAACCCGCCTCGCCGCGCAGCAGCTCGAGGATCGGCTTCACGTAGATGCGCGTGGGGGCGAGCAGCGCGTCGGCCAGGGACAGACCCTCGGCAACCTGGATGCTCTCGAGCTCGGCCTTCTTGGCCGCGGCCTCGGGGGTGCCGGGAACGATGCCGTCAACGCCGATGACCTTGCGCACCAGAGAGTAGCCGTTGGAGTGGACGCCCGTAGAGGGCAGGCCGATGATCACGTCGCCTTCGCGCACGTTAGCGGGGTCGATCATCTTGGGGCGATCGACGACGCCCACCGTGAAACCGGCCAGGTCGTAGTCGTCCGGACGCATGACACCGGGGTGCTCGGCCATCTCGCCGCCCACGAGCGCGCAGCCCGCGAGCTTGCAGCCGTCGGCCACGCCCTTGACGATCTTGGCCATGTGCTCGGCCTCGATGTGGCCGATGGCGACGTAGTCGAGGAAGAACAGCGGCTCGGCACCGGAGGCGAGGATGTCGTTCACGCACATGGCGACGAGGTCCTGGCCCACCGTCTCGTGGCGATCGAGGATCTGGGCGAGCACGAGTTTGGTGCCCACGCCGTCGGTGCCGGAGATAAGGATGGGGTCCTCCATGTCCTTAAGCGCGGCGGCGGAGAACAGGCCGCCAAAGCCACCGATACCACCGATGACCTCGGGGCGGTTGGTCTCGGCGACCATCTGCTTGATGGCATCGACCGCACGGCCGCCCTCGGCGGTGTCTACGCCTGCATCGGCATACGTGACCTGCTTCTTGTTCTCGCTCATTCCAAACCCTTTCATTCGTGCGGCGCTATCCCGTCTTGTATCGCACCGCAGATGTTTCGCCCTTATTCTAACAAGTGCTTCTGTGTTTTAAACGTACGTCCCACGCTCGCGCAAAATAGGGCTGTTTTTAAGCATCTGAGGGCTGAGGGAAATCCCCAAATGCCCAAAACAGCCCAAAGTTTTCAAATCGATTGCATGCGATACATAATGCGAGTCTCGAATGCGAGACGATGGCGCGAGACGGGCACACGGAACATACGGGATTCCACTCGAACACAGAAACCCATGCGCCCGTCATCAACCCTGAAAACACGAAAAGCGGGATGCCACACGACACCCCGCCAGGGAAAAACTTACAGCAGTGCCGCAAGGCCGCAGATGGCAATACACACGACGATGGTGAGCATCAGCAGCGTGGTGCTCTTCATCTTCTTGCCGATGGCCCAATACATCAGGCCGAACGCGAACAACTGCGGAAGGCACGGCATGATCATGTCGAAGTACTCAGACAGCGGCGTCGCGAAGTCGCCGGAGCCGATCATGACGCCGGACAGGTCGAGTGCAACATAGCTGGCAACCATACCGCCGATGGCCATGAGGCCCACGACGCTCGCAAGGTAGGTGACCTTCTCCATGATGCCGGATTCAGCGGCGGTGGGCACGAACGAGGAACCCTGCTTGTAGCCCCACTTCAGGCCAAACCAGCGAATGGCGAACGCCGGGATGTTGAACACCAAGAGCAGAAGCAGCGGGCCGAGGAAACTGCCCTGCTGTGAGAAGCCGATGGCGATGCCGGTGGCGATCACGCGAAGGGTGCCGGCGATGAGAGAATCACCGATGCCGGCCAGCGGACCCATGAGGGAGGTCTTGACGGCGGCGATGGACGTGTCATCGAAGTCCTCGTTGTTGGCGTTCTCTTCCTCCATAGCGGCGTTAATGCCCATGAGCAGCGTGGACAGCTGCGGGGTGATGGCCATGAAGTCGAGGCCGCGAGCGTAAGCGCGCTTCATCTTCTCGGAACCCTGCTCATGCAGCTTGCGGACAACGGGCACCATCGCGTAGGAATAGCAGAGGTTCTGCTGACGCTCGAAGTTCCAGGAGCTGTCGAGCATGCAGGAGCGCCAGAACATCTGACGGAGCTCCTTGTCGGTGATCTTCTTCGTTTCGGTCATAGCGGTTTCCGCTCCCATCTCAGTATCAGTCTCAGTTGCCTTGGGCATATCGTTAGAACTCGTTGTCATCGTCAACAGCCTCCGTAGCAACAGCGGTGGTCTGGATGTTGAGACCGAGAATGGCGGCGAGGATCAAAGCGGCCACGGTCACGCTCACGAGGTTCATGCCACCCGCGGCAACGAGCAGGAAGCCGAGGAACAGGAAGCAGATGGTCTTCTTGCTCACGATCATGCGGGCAACCAGGGCGAAGCCGATGGCGGGGATGATACCCATGGCGATGTTCAGACCATCGATCACGAAAGCGGGAACGGCATCCATGATGCCCTGTACGGCACCGACGCCCACAACGAAGCCGAACGTGTCAAGCGCGGAAAGGATGACGAACGGAATGAACGTGCCGGCCCAGTGCATGGCCTCGATACCGCGGTCGTTGCACTCCTCGGCATACACGTCGGCGCGAGCGGCAACCAACGGAACGATGACTGCCATGATGGTGTTCCAGAGCATTTGGACGAAGATGGCGATGGGGATGGCGAGAGCGACAGCGGCACCAGCGTCGCCACCGGCTTGGATGACATAGGCGGAGCCGAAGATGGAGCCGGCAACCATGTCAGGCGGGTTGGAAGCGCCAACGGCCATGGAGCCGAGCCAGATGAGCTCGAGGGCGGCACCGAGCTGGATGCCGGCAACGGGATCGCCCAAGACCACGCCCATGAGGGCGCACATGACAATCGGGCGATGGATCAGCGAGCTACCGAGTGCATAGGTTCCGTAGCCTAGCATCGCAATCAGAAAAACGAGCACAGCTTGAACAAACATGTTCTTTTCCTTTCCTTTCGAACTGTTCCTTACGGGAGTTGAGTTACTCGTTGCCGGTAAGCTCGGTTACAACCTCTTCGGGAATCATCTGGGCGTAGCAGCGAACACCGTCGGCGGTAAGCTCGGCGATCTTTGCCAGCTCCTCGTCGGAGAGGAACACCGCCTTCGCCACGGCACGCTTGCCCTCCTCGATCTTCACGCCGCCGAGCTGCAGCTCGGTGATGCCCTTGGTGCCCTTGATGAGGCGGTAGGCGGTATCGACTGAATCCGCGATCACGAAGAGGTGGTACTTGTCGGTAACGCCCGAGTTGATGGCGGCAATCGAATCCTCGACGCTCTTCATGACGAGCTTCACGCCATCGGGCTTGGCGATCCTGAGCGCGGACATGCGCAGGTGGTCACCCGCCACGTCATCGCATGCGATGAGGATGCAATCGGAGTTGGTGGATTTAATCCAGGAGAACGCAACCTGACCGTGCAGCAGGCGGTGGTCAACACGCAAAACAGTAATCATTTACAGCTCCTCACGAATCTCGCGCATGCGGACCATGAACGTACGGACGTGATCGAGGCACACGTCACCCGTGTCCTTGTAGGTGTCCTTGAAATAGCTGCCCACGATGGCGGCGTCGGCAACGGAGAAGCCGGCGACAGCGTTATCGGGGGTCACGCCCGCGCCGATAACCAGCGGGAACTCGCCCAAGCCAGCGCGGAACTCGTTTATCTTGTCCATCGAGGTCTCCTGGCCGGTGGCGTCCTGGGTCACCACGACGGCATCGCAACGACCCTTGGAAATCTGCAGGTCGACATCGAGCGGGTTGACGGACTTCATCGGCTGATACTTGAAACGCACGCCGCCGAGGACAAGGCCGTCGTACGAAGAGCGCTCATGCTCGAGGAAGGCCGCCTCAGCGGACTCGTCCTTGGGGTCGACGTGGCCGATCACGGAGTCGAGCTGGACGAAGGTTGCACCGTACGTGCGGGCAAGATGGAAGCCCAAGCTGTCAAAACGCAGGCAGTTGATACCGAAACGGGTGTCGATGTGCTCGTCCTTCATGTAGTCGAGCATGCGGACCATGTCCTCGTAACCACCGTAGTAGTTCTCGACGATCACGGCGTCGGCACCACCCTCGAGGTAGATGTCGAGTTCGCGCTTGGCCTGCTCGAACACGGCGTCGTGGTTGTCGCCCTTGAGGTGCAGCATGGCGAAAATCGGCTTCTTCACGCCAAATGCGGCGTCGAACTTCTGCATCGGGGTCATCGGGGTTTCTACTGTGGTCATGTGCGCTCCCTTCCTGAGCTCCATTTCCAATTAGGGCTGCCTGTGTAAACGACGCGGGCTACATCGCCTTTGTGTTGTTACGAATTTCTCTCGCCGTTTAACTTATCCCAACTTGTTCTGCTATGGTATATGATGGAATAAGTAAAAAGAGGTATAATCCCTGCGAGCGGTCGAAAATAACGGATATGCGGTATTTAGACAGCTTTTGAACTCGTTTTTCTATCCCGTGAGGAGCATGATGAACCTTGTCCTTCCCCGAGCTATCACCCTGCAAGAGCAGGTATTCGAGGATCTGCTGAGCAAAATCAACACCGGGCAGTACAAACCGGGAGAAAAACTGCCTGCCGAGCGAGAACTCATCAGCATGTACGGCGTGGGTCGCAACACCATTAGGGCGGCGCTCGCCGAGCTCGAGGCGCGAAAGGTCATCATTAAAAAACAGGGAAAAGGTGCATACGTTCGCCCGCAGACCTATACGCAGAACGTATTCCTCTCGGGTAGTTTCACCGAGACGTGCCAGCATATTGGCGGTATCCCATCTACAAAAATCGTAGGTATCCGCCATGACCGCGCACCGAAACGCGTTGCCGAAGCCCTGAGCCTCGATCTCGAAACAGACCTCATTCTTCGAATCGAACGCGTACGCCTTGTCAACGACGAGCCGTGCATCGTTGAGGTTGATTACATGCCCCGAGTATTCGATTATCTGCTGGATATGGATCTCACTGACAAGTCGCTGCTCAAAATCATCCACGAAAGCGCAGGGCTCGATGCCTGCGAGACGGAAGAGTATTTTTCCGTACTTGGCGCGAGGCCGGAAATTGCACGCCTATTGGAATCTGATGCCAACACCCCGCTGCTCGAGGTTTACCAGATTGCATTTGACCAGGCAGGTGTGCCGATTTACGCCAACGAGCAGATTATCGACTCGTCGCATTACGTGTACGCGGTACGCACTCGCAGAGAACGCGGGTAGCGCGAAGTCGAAGGACGCGCCAGCGGGGGGCACGGGCGGAATAACGTCGAAAACGCGCCAGCGTGAGCGTGAGTGGTGCGGCATCGAATACAAAAATGACGGAAATACATAAATCGTTTCCGTCTTCCCGAGTAGACGGCGATTTTTGATAGCAAAACCGCAGGTAGGATGGGTGCCAGATTTGCCCATACCAACCATGTCCGAGTAGATTTGCGCATTTCCGTCATTTTTGCAAAAAGCGGGATGCCACACGGCACCCCGCCAGGGAAAAACTTACAGCAGTGCCGCAAAGCCGCAAATGGCAATACATACGACGATGGTGAGCATCAGCAGCGCGGCGCCGAATGCAAAGCCGAAGGGCGCACTCAAACGGCGCGCCCTTCATTTCACATGCTATGTTTCAACGGAGTTCCTGGAACCATCCTCTTTGGAGCCTCATCGCCACCGCCAAGTGCTTACGCCTGGCAAGGAGCGTGCTTCTCTTCCCAGCTGCGGTCGTGGTACTTCTCCTCAATCACACCGTCGGAGATGGGAAGCGGGCGCGAAAGGTTACGCGGCTGATAGCCCTCGATGAACTTGTCGCGGCCGAAGCTGTCGGGAATCGCCACGGGATACTCGCCGGTAAAGCAGGCGGTGCAGTAGCCGGTATCGGGCACGCACTGGAGCAGCGCTTCGACCGAAAGGAAGGCGAGTGTGTCGGCGCCGATGAACTCGCAGATTTCCTCAACCGTCTTGCTGGCGGAGATGAGCTGGCTCTGCTCGCCCGTATCGACACCATAGAAGCACGGCCAGATGTCCTCCGGCGAATTGATGCGGATGTGGATCTCTTTGGCGCCCGCCTGACGCAACATGCGCACGAGCTGTACCATGGTGGTGCCACGCACGATGGAGTCGTCGATCACGATGATGCGCTTGCCCTCAACGACATCGCGCAGCGCGTTGAGCTTGAGGCGTACGCCCATGGCACGGAGCTCCTGCGTAGGCTCGATGAACGTACGGGCAACGTAGCGATTCTTGATGAGGCCCGTACCGAAGGGAATGCCGCTTTCATATGCGTATCCTTCGGCGGAAGGCAGTCCCGAATCGGGCACGCCGATAACGAGGTCGGCATCGACCGGAGCCTCGAGCGCAAGTTTGCGGCCCATGTCGTAACGGCACGCATAGATGGACTTTCCGTCCATGATGGAGTCGGGACGCGCGAAATACACCTGCTCGAAGATGCAGTGCGCGGGGGTCTCGGCAGCGGGAACGCCCTGCTCGGACACAAGGCCCTCGGCGCTGATGCGCAGAATTTCGCCGGGTCGGATGTCGCGCACGTACTCGGCGCCGATCATGTCGAGCGCGCAGGTCTCGGACGTAACGACCCAACCGCCCGCGGAGGCGAAGTCCTCGCTCGGAGCCTCGCCCACCAGGTCATCGGCGCTGTTGCTCTCGCTCGGCATCACAGAGGCGGCAGCGACGGCGTCGGCAGCGGCAACGCCCTCGTCGTTGGTAAGGCGGCCGAGCACGAGCGGACGAACGCCGTGCGGATCGCGGAACGCGTAGAGCGCCTCTTCGTTGATGAGCGCCATCGCATAGCCGCCACGCACGAGCTCCATGGTCTTGCGGATGCCCTCGCGCAAATGGCTGGTCTCCTGCGTGAAGTAGCCGATGAGCTTGGCGGCAACCTCGGAGTCGGAGTCGGAATTGAACGGAACGCCCAGGTCGATGAGCTGACGACGAAGCTCGTCGGTGTTCACCAGCGTGCCGTTGTGGGCAAGTGCAATGATCACCTCACCGATTGTTGCCAGGTGCGGCTGGGACTCCTCCCAGCTCTTGGCACCGGCGGTACCATAGCGTACGTGGCCAACGGCGACCTCGCCGGAAAGCGACGAAATATCGGCGTCGGAAAACACCTGGGTAACGAGGCCCAGATCCTTGCGGACCATAACGGTACCGCCGTCGCCGACGGCAATACCTGCCGACTCCTGGCCGCGGTGCTGCAGAGCACGCAGGCCGAAGAACGTCAATCGGGCGACATCGCGGTTGGGGGCCCAGACGCCGAAAACACCGCACTCTTCGTGCAGCTGATCGGCCTCGAGATCGGACACAGCGGAAACAGGCGAAGCGGTGTCAAACGACATGAAGTCTCTCCTCAATGTACCTTGTAGCGGCGTTACCCACCCATTATACGCACGCGCGGTTGCGCAAAAACGTTTTTCTCGACGCACACATCTTGTAACCAAAATGATAACGTGCGCATCGAAATTCGCATATGTCGTGCCATCCCGTACGAGGTGCGACGGGCGACGAATCACGCGCATTTGCGGCGCGGGTGCGCGCATGGCAGATGCGTCTGTCACGCACACGGGATGAACGCGTTGGCGTTCCCCATGCGATGCGAATGCGACAACAGACGCACCTGTCGCATGCCATGGTCACACACCGCGAACCCCATGACCTGCATGCTGAAAACCCATGGTGGCGCAGTGGAGGAACGGGATTTTCTCATCGACAGCCCTGTTGACGTGAAAACACCATACAATGGCACTATTGTGGTCAGAAGCTTGCGAGGTTTCCATGGACGAGCGCCGAACGCCCACCCCTTACCCGCCCGAGAACAGCGGTCCCGTGCGCGCTCCCTATCAACGTACGCGCAAACATATGGGTGTTGCCACAAACGACCCCGAGTATCTACCACCGGTCGACAACCCGTACGCACGCTCGATGCAGGGACGTAAAACGCCTGTTCCACAAGGTCAGGTCCATATTTCGACCACCGGCCCCGGACTGCATGTCCGAACACAGGGATGTCCGCAGGGAAATGGCGGCAGCCAGCCGCTTCGCAGTCGCTATCTCTCCACGCCAAAACGAGGCAGGGCGATTTTTTCTTCGCGCCAAGCTCGGCAGCAGCGCCTCGTTCAGATTTTACTGGTCATCCTCATCATCGCCGCTATTGTCCTCGCCCTTGTTTGGTGGTTCTTCCTGCGATAGCGGTGCGGATGGCATAAAAATCAACCAATATGCCATCACCTATGATTTCCTTCATTTTGACGATATTATTTGGCAGAAAAGCGCAGGGAAGATAGCGGCATGCGGCCGTGAGAAACAAAATTGACGGAAATGCATAAATTGTTTCCGTTTTCCCGAGTAGGCGGCGATTTTGAATAGCAAAACCGCAGGTAGAACGAGTGCAAGATTTACCTCTACTCACCATGTCCGAATAGATTTGCGCATTTCCGTCAATTTTGAAGAAAAGAGGCCGCTGCCCCACCCGAAACGACGCTCGTCGGCGTCCGCATTGCCCATGGTCGGCTGCCGTTGCCTATGGCTTTCTGCCATTTGAGAGCTTTAAAATGCAGGAAAACACAGGCAACGGCGAAAGGCCATAGGCAACAAAATGGCCGCCGCCCCAATCGAGGGACAGCGACCATAAGCGCCCGCTCCTGTTACGGTAGCGGACGGCGCTTCATCTACACCAGCTCGGGCGTAGTATCAATCTCGCCAATTACGACAGCAGCTTGCGGCCGCTCTCCTCAATAGCGGCGACCAGCGCATCGGCAGACGCGGCATCCTCGCCCGTTGCGAAGATGTACAGCTTGATCTTGGGCTCGGTGCCGGAAGGACGCACGATTGCCTTGTTCCCGCCCTCAAGATCGAACTCGACAACGTTTGCCTTGGGCAGACCGTTGACGCACGTCGCGTAATCGAGCACAGCCTCGACCTTCATGCCAGCAATCTCCGCAGGTGTCTCTGCACGCAGACCGGCCATGAGGTCGGCCATCTTGGCGGCACCGTCGGCACCGGGGTAGCTCAGCGAAACCGTCTTGTTGTGATAGTAGCCGTACTTCTTGTACAGCGCGCGCATGGCCTGCACCAGGTTCATGCCCTGCAGCTTGTAGTACTGAGCCATCTGGCAGATGAGCATGGAGGCGTTGACCGCGTCCTTGTCACGCACGTGGTCGCCCGAGAGGTAGCCGTAGCTCTCCTCGAAGCCGAAGATGAAGCGGTCGACCTCCCCCGCGTCGGACAGGCCCGTGATGATGTCGCCGATGTACTTGAAGCCCGTGAGGCAACGGCGCAGCTCAAAGCCGTACTCCTCGGCCAGCGCATCGACCATGGCGGAGGACACGATGGTGGTCACGACAACCTTGTTCGACAGGTCCTCGCCGCGCTCAGCACGCATCTTGCAGATGTAGTCGATCAGCAAAACGCCCATCTCGTTGCCGGTCAGCAGCGTGTAGTCGTCGCCATCGGCGCACGCCACGCCCACGCGGTCGGCATCGGGGTCGGTGGCGAGCAGCAGGTCGGGCTTGACCTCCTGACACAGCTCGATGCCCTTCTGCATGGCCTCGCGAATCTCGGGATTGGGGTACGGGCAGGTCGGGAAGTCGCCGTTGGGGTCCTTCTGCTCGGGGACGACCGTGATATCGGTCACGCCTACCTTGTTGAGCACGGTGGTAACCGGGATGAGGCCCGTGCCGTTGAGCGGCGTATACACGAGTTTGAGGGGAGCGCCGGCAACCTGCTCATCGGTAAGGTTGCTCACGGACTTGTCCACCACGGCGTCGTAGTACGCGTCGAGCACCTCGTCGTCGATCCACTTGACCAGGCCCTGCTCAACGGCAGCGTCAAAGTCCATGGTCTTGATGTCAGTGAACGGGTTGGCGGCATTCATGGCGGCGGAGATAGCGTCGGCGGCCTCAGACGTGATCTGGCAGCCGTCGGGGCCATAGGCCTTGTAGCCGTTGTAGGGCGCGGGGTTGTGGCTGGCCGTCATGGCAATGCCGCCGGAGCACTTGAGATAACGCGTGGCCCAGGAGAGCGTGGGCACTGGCTCGATCTTGGGATACACATACGAAGTCACGCCGTTGGCGGCAAGAATGGCGGCCGTGGTCTTGACGAACAACTCGCCCTTGTTACGGCTGTCGCGCGCAATGGCAACAGAAGGATTCTCGAAATTCTTAACCAGATAATCGGCGAAACCCTGGGTAGCGCGACCGACCGTGTAGATGTTCATACGGTTGGTACCGGCGCCGATCGTGCCACGCAGGCCGGCAGTGCCAAAAGCCAAATCCTGGAAGAAGGCATCGGTGATGGCGTCCTCATCGCCCGCTGCCTGCATCTCTTTGAGCTCGGCGAGTAGCTCCTCATCCTTCACATTCTCAATCCATGTGGAGAGAAGTTCATGTACGTCTGCCATGCTTTCACCTTTCTAGTTGCCGCGCGCATCCGCGGTGCGCCCATTCACATGCGTAAGGACCGCACAGACCGGCGGTCTTGTTCAATGATACGCGTGTGCGGCCCGCTATTCCCTAGCTTTGCGGTAGGCGGCATTTTTGGGATGTGGAGTTGACATTGCGAGCGGAGCATGCTGCGTTCCGGTTCGCCACATCGGGATATCGCGCCCCAACACCTCGCGCCAGAATGCCACGCTTCGTCCACACACCTCGTACCGGGATGCCACGCTTCGTCCACACACCTCGGCGCCCAGCATCGAGATACTGCATCACGACATCTTGCATCAAGATGCTACGTTCCGACGCGCCGCCCCAGCGCCTGCCACCTGACCCCGCTCGCCAAGGGCCCTCACGGCCCCGGCGACCCCGCGCCACTGACGTTTGCCGCCCGAACCTTCACGTGAATTTTTCGAACACAGCAGTACTTGACGAACAAAAGAACTATCCTTAAGCACCGTACGCTGGTCCATAAGTCCGCGGAAAGGAAAATCGCATGACCAACCTGTATTCACGCCACGGCGCGTATATCCCGCGCGTGGCAGCCGTGCACGACATGTGCGGCTACGGCAAATGCTCACTTGGCGTTGCCATCCCCGTCCTCAGCGCCGCCGGCATCGATGTGTGCCCCGTGCCAACAGCGCTTTTTAGCGCCCACACCAAATTCCCCGTCTTCTACATGCACGACACCACCGAGATTCTCATGCCGTATCTCGACGCTTGGAAGCAAGAGGGCATCAAACTCGATGGCGTTTACTCGGGATTCCTCGGCTCCGCCGAACAGGTTGCCGTAATCCAGCGCCTTTATCGCGAATACCCCAATGCCCTGCGCATCGTCGACCCCGTCATGGGCGACGGCGGCGTTCAGTACCCCACCTACACCGACGAGCTGTGCCAGGCCATGGCAGGCCTGGTAGAGGGTGCCGACGTACTCACTCCCAACCTCACCGAAGCATCCATCCTCACGGGTATCGCCTATGAGGGGCAGGACGTTGACGCCGCGTTTATCCAGAAGAACATGGATGCGCTGCTCGGCATGGGTGCAAAAACGGTCGTCCTCAAGGGTGTCGTGCACGAGGGTGAGAGCATCATTCGCAACTATATCGCCAGCACTGAGGGCAACGGTACAGTGGAGGAGGTCTCCAGCGAGCTGCTGCCGTACATGCTGCATGGTACGGGCGACTTGTTTGCCAGCGCTCTGACCGCGGCAATCTACACCGGTCGCAGCACGCGTGAGGCGGTCGAATTCGCTGGTGAACTGGTGCGCGACGCCATGATCGTCACCCGCGAGCAGCCCGATTTCGAGATGCGCGGCGTTTCGTTTGAGCCCACGCTCGGCAAGGTCACTGCGCTGCTCGGATAACGGAGTTTCGAGGCAAACACCTGAGGCGCTTTGGTTGCCATTGCGCTCAGTACGGGGCTGACATGAGCTTTCTCGCTGTTCCTCGCCGTTTCACGGCTGTGGAATCGCTTGAAAGCGAGCGTCCGCCCCTTTTGTGTTGGCCGCCCCAACCGACAGCCATTATTAGGGTTTCACGCTCGGACCAGTCCATTTTATTCACGAACCACCATGCATTAACGGCGAGCATACGGGCGCATGCGGAGCCCGCCCCTTTTTTGCATGGGCTGCCGTCGTCCGTGGCCATGTGATACCACTCATCGCCGATCCGCCCCTATGCACGGGTCCCAGTTTTACAAACTTTCGATATTCGGAAGGTAAGTTGGACAAGGCAAAGTACACTGCACTTTGATAAAGTGCTTACCTGCAGGAACGGCACCGTATTTCTAGAGAAAACCACCGTCTACTCGGCGAGTCAGTTTTAACCTTCCGAATATCGAAAGTTTTATAGCAAACCGCCTTTGAATGCGCCCCGCGCGCGCCCTACTCGGCCTTCTACTCGGCTGCCGTGACCGTCGCCCCGCGCTCTTGTTCGACCAGCGCTCTCTCCTCATCGATTTCACCCTGGGTCACACCGGGATCTTCGGCGATGGAACTCACCGAATTGACCTGTTTTTGAATATCCTCAGCCAAATCGTCGTCCATGCCGATAATCTTGAGCTCCCAGTCGATGTTGGAGGCCGTATCGGACTGCGACTTGGTCCACACGAACGTCAGCATTGCACGACGCGTCCCATGAGCGGGGAAAAAGCCGAAAAGGCGATCGGTCTGAATGGCGCCCTTGTCGTCAACGAGCGCGTACACGTTGTATTCCACACGGCTAATCTTCTCGTTGAGCAACGCGTTGGTGGCAAGCGCACTCGCCTGAATCTGTGAGTTGGAAAGCAGCTCGAGCTCATTTGCCGAATCCGTATCAACCACGGAAACCTCGATAACGCCCGTCTTCTCGCTCGCCTCATCAACCGTAAAATCGCTTGGGAACTGCGTAAAGCCGTTACCCCACTCAACACCCGACTCCATGGCATGCGCGACGGTCTCAACATTGGCGCGATCGGACAAGTTCGCCGTGTTCAAACGGCGGCTCACGCCATACACGATCTGCATGCCCAGCACGAAGACGAACACGCCCACAATCACGAAAACGGCCGTACGCGAAATGGTTTTGGCAACCTGCGAGCCCGAAGGATCCTGCTCGGAAAGGGGGTCGATGGCGGAATGCGTCTCGCGCGTGCGTTTATCGAGCGACTTCCAATTGGGATCGAGCACGCCGGAGGCATCGAGCTGCGAGAAGAGCTCTTCCGCTTCTTCAGGAGTCATGTTCTGCTTCTTTGCCATTCCTACCTCACGTCGCGGGCGCGCGCCCCTTCAAACTGCATTCGATAGTAACGGGCATACGTGCCACCACGCTCGAGAAGCTCCTCGTGAGTACCGCGCTCCACAACGCGACCACGCTCGACGGTTGCGATTTCGTCGGCGTTTTTTATGGTGGAAAGGCGATGCGCGATGATAATCGTGGTGCGATCGGCGGCCAAGCGTTCGAGCGACTCCTGGACAGCCTCCTCGCTTTCGTTATCCAACGCCGAGGTCGCCTCATCCAAGATGAGAATCGCCGGGTTCTTGAGGAACACGCGGGCGATGGCAACGCGCTGCTTCTGACCTCCGGAAAGACGGCCGCCGCGCTCACCCACCACAGTATCGTAGCCCTCGGGCAGCGAGGCGATAAACTCGTGGATGTTTGCCTTGCGAGCCGCGTCCTCGATCTCGGCATCGCTTGCTCCGGGACGACCATAGGCGATGTTATCGCGCAGCGTGCCGTCGAACAGGTACACGTCCTGCTGCACCAGGCCGATGGCGCGGCGCAGGCCCTCCTGCGTCACGTCGCGCACATCCTGACCGTCGATGGAAATCGAACCGGCGTTGATGTCGTAAAAGCGCGGAAGTAGCGAGCACGTGGTCGATTTGCCACCGCCCGAAGGCCCGACCAGCGCAATCGTCTCGCCTGGATGAATGGAAAGGTTCAAGTGATCGATCACCGGCCGCTCGGACACCTTTCCGTCCTCGCCGATCTCGGCATCGGGATAGGAGAAGCACACGTCACGGTACTCGATGGCGCCCTTGGTTACCTGCAGGTCGCACGCATCGGGTTTGTCCTGGATATCGGGGGCCGTAGCGAGCACCTCGTCCATACGCCTAAATCCGGCGATAGCCTTTTGGAACATCTCCGTGGAGTTGACAAGCGTCTCGATGGGGCCGGTGAACAGGCTGATGTAAAGCGCGAACGTCGCCATGTCGACGGCGGACAGCTCACCTTGCGCCACCAGCAGCCCGCCCAGCACAATGATGGTGATGTAATGTGCGGCGGTCATGATGGCGCTCGTCGCCTGGTAGCCGCCCATCACGGTGTACTGCTCGATCTTGGAGGCAAGGTAGCGGCCGTTCGCCACGCGGAACTTCGCACGCTCGGTTTCCTCATTGGCAAAGGACTTCACCACGCGGATACCGGCAAACGAATCTTGGAGCTGCGAGTTTACTTCCGAGATCTTCTTGCGGTTGTCGGCGAACACCGCGCGCATGTGAAGGTTCTGGCGCACCATGATGCTCACGAACACCACGGTCACCAGCGTGAGCGCACCCGCCAGCACCGGCGAGATGGTGAAAAGGATGACCAACGCGCCGATGATCTTGATTCCACAGATGATGATCCACTCGGGCAGGTGATGCGCGCCCTCGCTGATGTCAAACAGGTCGTTTACCACGCGGCTCATCATGTCGCCGGAGTTGTGCGCGTCAAAATACGCGAAGCAGAACCGCTCGTACTGGTCGAACAGGTCCTCGCGCATGCGCGACTCCATGCGGGCACCCATAACGTGGCCCTGAGCCGCCACAAAGTACACGCACGCCGTACGGATGAGGTACAAGCCCACAAGGCCCAGGGCCAGGTACGTGAGCGAACCCATGATGGCTTCGGCGCCCTCGGTGAACAGGCCGCCCGTCAGCTCGCGCAAAATGACTGGGAATGCCAAGTCAATCCCCGCGTACGTGAGCGCGCAGAGCGTATCGGCAATAAACCATCCCTTTTCAGGTCCGTAATATGAGAGAAAACGACGCAGCATACCTAGAGCCTTCGCGCTACGGCGTCGCACGCAAGCGCGCCGATAACCGTCTTCGAGTCTTGAATCTTTCCGTCGAGCACGGCGTCGATGAGCTCATGCAGTGGAACGAGATCCACGTTGACGAACTCATCGTCGTCGGGGTTGGCGCCCACGAACGTCAGGCCCGTCGCCATGTAGATGTGAATGAGCTCATCGCAATACCCGGGGCTCGGAACGATGCTGGTGAGCAAGTTGATGCGACCCGCTTTGAAGCCCGTCTCCTCAAGCAGCTCGCGACGTGCGCAATCCTCCGGGTCCTCGCCCAAATCGAGCTTGCCGGCAGGAATCTCCACGGTCACGCGATCGATGGCCGTACGGTACTGACGCACCAGCACAATCTTGCCGGTTTCGGTGAGGGCGACGACCGCCGAAGCGCCGGGGTGGCGGACGATGTCGCGTCCGGTGTGACGGCCGTTGGGCAACTCGACCTCGAGCGTGCGAACATCGAGCATCTTGCCACGCCAAGCTTGGTCTTCGGAGAGAATGCGCTCGTGCAGGCCGGCATCGCGGGGGTCGTCATCGCCCAAAACAAGTTGCGTCTCAGGGTCCTCGACGTCTTCGTCTCGGTCCTCGATGACCTCGGCCTCAAGCTCCTCGCTGTAGGTGTCGTTATCCATTGCCGTTTCACCCCTCAAAACAAGTTGCATGCCCAGAGCCAGGCTCCGAACATGCAACATAGCCGTTAGCTCCCACGTGCGCATTTGCCGTTAACCGGCATGTTTACCGCACGTCAAGAGCACTGTTGTTCGAATTACGCGTCCCAACCCGCGCGTCCGCGCAGGGCGCGCAGGCCGATGTCGTGACGCAGGGTCTTACCCTCAAACTGAATCTCCTCGCAGGCGGCGTAGGACAAATCGCGTGCGGCCTCGAACGTCTCGCCCAGCGCGGTCACGTTGATCACGCGACCACCGGCAGTGACGAGCTCGCCCTCGTCGGTCATGGCGGTGCCGGCGTGGTACACCGTCACGTTCTCCATGGCCTCGGCATCCTCGATACCCGTGATGACCTTGCCCTTCTCGTACGAACCGGGATAGCCGGCGGAGGTGAGCACCACCGAAACCGCCCATTCGTCGCGCCAGGACAGCTCGATCTCGTCCAGATGCTGCTCAGCGCACGCGAGCATGACCTCAACCAAGTCGTTCTCAAGGCGCGGCAGGATAACCTGGGTCTCGGGATCACCAAAACGGGCGTTGAACTCGAGCACCTTGGGGCCGTTGGCCGTGAGCATGAAGCCACCATAGAGGCAGCCACGATAGTCGATGCCCTCAGCGCGAAGCTGAGCCACCGTCTGATCCATAACGGCGCACATCGCCGCATGCTCCTCGTCGGTCACGATGGGCACCGGGCTGTACACGCCCATGCCACCCGTGTTGGGGCCCTTGTCGCCCTCGAGCGCGCGCTTGTGATCCTGGGAGGTCGCCATAGGACGCACGGTCACGCCGTCGGTAAACGCAAGCAGCGAGCACTCGGGACCAACGAGCATCTCCTCGATGACCACGGTATTGCCCGCCTCGCCAAACGCGCCGTCGAAGCACTCGCGCACGGCCTCCTCGGCCTGCTCGAGCTCGGTAGCCACGATGACGCCCTTGCCCGCTGCAAGACCGTCGGCTTTCACCACAAGCGGAGCGCCCTGCTCGCGCACATATGCGAGCGCGGAAACCTCATCGGTAAAGGAGCCATAGGCAGCCGTGGGGATGCCAGCGCGATCCATGAGCTGCTTGGAGAACAGCTTGGAACCCTCCATCTGCGCACCCTCGGCACCCGGGCCAAAGCACGGGATACCCGCCTCGCGTACAGCGTCGGCAACGCCGGCGACGAGCGGGGCCTCGGGGCCGATCACCACCAAGCCACAGCCGGTCTCGCGCGCAAAATCGGCAACAGCCACGGGATCGTTGGCGTCAAGCGCGACGTTTTCGCCCACGGCGAGCGTTCCGCCGTTGCCCGGGGCGATGTACAGCGCGCCGCAATGCGGAGAAGCGGCAAGCTTGACGGCGAGCGCGTGCTCGCGACCGCCGCTGCCGAGCAGCAGGATGTCAATGGGGTTCTCAAGTGCGCTCATGCGTCCTCCTCGATACAACGCTACTTATCCCACGAGCGAACGATGGTCTGCTCGCGATCGGGTCCAACCGAAACGAACGAGATCTTGCATCCGGCGAGATTCTCGATATAGGCAACGTAGTCCTTTGCATTTTGCGGCAGCTCGTCGAACGTACGGCAGTCGGAGATGTCGCACTTCCAGCCAGGCAGCTCCTCATACACGGGAACCGCGTTGGCAAAAGCAGTCATGTGCTCGGGCACCGTGGTGTAGCGCACGCCGTCGCAATCGTAAGCAACGCACACCTTGATGGTGTCGAACTCGCCCAGCACGTCGAGCTTGGTGAGCGCGATGTCGGTCAGGCCGTTCACGCGCGTGGAGAAGCGGGCGATCGGGCCGTCGAACCAACCGCAGCGACGACGACGGCCGGTGGTCACGCCATACTCATGACCGACCTCGGTGAGGGTGTGGCCAGCCTCGTTCGTCTCGTAGTCGAGCTCGGTAGGCATGGGGCCGGAGCCGACGCGCGTGATGTAGGCCTTCATGATGCCCAGCACACGGTCGATGTTCTTCATACCCACGCCAGAGCCGGTAACGGCTCCGCCCGCGGTGCAGTTGGAAGAGGTCACGAACGGGTACGTACCGTGGTCGATATCGAGCAGTGTTGCCTGAGCACCCTCGAACAGGATCTTCTTCCCCTCGTCGATAAGGTCGTTGAGTAGGAGGCTCGACTCGCAGATATAGGGGCGCAGGCGCTCGGCCATGGGCAGGTAGGTTTCGCAAATCTGATCGACCGTATAGGTGGGCAGGCCGAAGAGGCGGTCGAGCTGCGGGTTGACGCGCTCGAGGGCGGCGTCGAGCCTGGCGCGGAACGTTTCCTCGTCGAGCATGTCCTGCATGCGCAGACCGATGCGAGCCATCTTGTCCTGATAGCACGGACCGATGCCGCGCTTGGTGGTGCCGATGTTGTTCGCACCCAGCAGCTCCTCGAAGGCGCCGTCGAGGTCGATGTGATACGGCATGATGATGTGTGCGTTGCCGGAAACCTTGAGGTTGGCGGTGGAGATGCCATCTGCCTCGAACATGTCGATTTCCTCGAGCAGCACGGCGGGATTCACCACGCAACCGTTGCCGATAACCGAGATGCAATCGGGATACATGATGCCCGAGGGCACCTGATGCAAACCGTATTTTTTGTCACCCAACACGATGGTATGGCCGGCATTGTTTCCGCCCTGGTAGCGAACAACGCAATCGAACTCAGAAGCGATCAAGTCGCAAATCTTACCTTTGCCCTCGTCGCCCCATTGGGTTCCCACCAGCACTGTAGACGGCATGATTACTCCATTTCCGTGCACGCGGACCCTGTGCCCGCGCGGATTTTGAGCTGTGCCGGATTGTTCCGGCACATGGCGGCAACGCGCCAACATTCACATTATAGACAGCTCTGCGTGCGGCGCGTAGTCCGCACGCAGTTCAACACCGTTATTCAACAGCGTGCTGCTCAAGCTCGTAGAACTTGGTGGACGCCGGCAGGAACATGAGGTCCACGTCGCCGATGGGGCCCGAACGGTTCTTGGCAACGATTACGCGCGTCACGCCGAAATCGGGACGGTCATCGCGTTCAGCCTCGGCCTCGCTCGTTGAGCGATCGAGCAGCATGACGATGTCGGCGTCCTGCTCGATAGAGCCCGATTCGCGCAGGTCGCTCATCTGCGGACGCTTTCCCGTGCGACCCTCGAGCGAACGGTTGAGCTGCGAAAGCATGATGACGGGAACGTTCAGCTCCTTGGCCATGATCTTGAGGCCACGACTCATCTCGGAGACCTCGAACGCACGGTTGCCGCCGTAGTTTCTTCCCGCAGGCGGATTCACGAGCTGCAGATAGTCAAGGATGATCAGCGACTTTTGCTTGTTGTGCAGCATGCGGCGCGCCTTGGCGCGAATCTCCGTCACCGTGGTGCCCGGCGTGTCATCAATGAGGATGTCGAGACTGCCGAGCTCGCGGATGGCCTCGTTGATGTTGCCCCATTCCTGCGGGGAAATGCGGCCGGTGCGGAAGTTGGACATGTTTACCATCGCCTGAGCGCAGATGAAGCGCTGGGCGATTTCCTTGCCGCTCATCTCGAGCGAGAAAAAGCCCACGGTGTAGCCCTCTGCAGCGGCGTTGAGCGCAAGGTTCAAAGCGAACGAGGTCTTACCCACAGCGGGGCGGGCGCCCACAACCACAAGCTGGCCCTCGCGCAGGCCCATGAGCATGCGGTCGAGCGACGGATACCCCGTGGGAGCGCCGTGGACCTCACCGCCGGCGGCGGCGACTTCCTCAGCCTCCGCATATGCCTCGTCCATGAAGTCGGAAAGCGTCCTATACGCGCTCTTTACCTCGCGACCCGTAACCGAAAGCAGCATGCTCTCAGCACGCTCGATGACCTCTTTGGTATCCGTGGGAGCGTCGTAGGCAAGGGCGCTGATCTGGTTGGTCGCGCCGATGATCTCGCGCAGCATCGCATCGCGACGCACGATTTTGGCATGGTGCTGCCAGTTGGCGAGCGCCAGCGTATTTCCCATGAGCTCAAGAACGTACGCCTCGCCACCCACCGCTTCCAACTTGTCGATGGAACGCAGGCAGTCGATAAGCGAGATGGAGTCGATCGGCGTGTTGGCCTCGTACATTCCGCCCATAGCGATGAAAATCGTCTTGTGCGAGGGGCGATAAAAATCGTCGGGCAACAGCTCGACCAGCGCTTCTTCCACCACTTCGCCAGACAGAAGCATGGCGGCGAGGACGTTTGCCTCCGCCTCGGTGTTGTTGGGAAGGCCCTTCAGCGCTCCGCGGTCAGCCGAACCCGATTGCGGCCAGCCGTAGCCGCCCATAACTTCCATGTGCTCTCCTGTACGTCAAAATATGCCAGATACATGCGCATTTGCGCAATTTGGCAATATGTCGGGGTCTCCATACTAGAAGATGAGAAAGTTTGTGCAAGCAGTTTTTTCTTTTCTATCAAGCCTTCTACGAGGGGTTTTCGTAGTCCACATTTTGTTGGGGATAACTGGCGCGGTCGCATCTGGGCAAATCATGGTTTTCAACGTTTTCCACAATTTTGAAAATCGTGGAAACGAGTTATCCACAGCCCCATGGATGACCTGCGGTTATGTGAAAAATACCTGTTCAGCGCTGTCTTTGGTTAAAGCACATATATGGAGGAATAGTGAACACGCAGGTAAATAGCCTATTTTTGAAGAACCTGCAGGTAGATGCCTTGCAACCTTAAAGAACGGGTTGAACCTCTTCCAATGCCCCGCCAGCCGAAGTTTCCCACATGAATTGAGTATTCGGCCCTCACTGCCTGTGGATTTCTTAATAATGCGAGCTTTTTATCCAACCCGCAGGGAGATTTGTGTGGAACCAGAAAAAGAAAGGGGGTCGGATGCTATCTGCATTCGACCCCCTCAAGTGGGTTCATTTATGCCCTCTCGGACATGAAACCGACTAAAGCTTTTGCCTACTCGGCGGCAGCCTCAGTCTCGGTCTCCTCGACAACCTCGGTCTCAGCCTCAGCCTCAACCTCAACGGTCTCCTCAGCCTCGGGCTCCTCAACGCCAACGAGCACGACGATGGAGGTGCGGATCTCACGATAAATGGAGATGGAAACCTCATGCGTACCGGCAACCTTGATGGGCTTGCCGAGCTCGATGCGCTTGCGGTCGACATCGATGTCGAGCTGAGCCTTAACGGCGTCGGCGATCATGGCGGCGGTAACGGAACCGAAGAGGATGCCCTCCTCGCCGACCTTTGCCTCGACGACGACCTTCTGGCCCTCGAGGTTAGCCTTGAGAGCGTTGGCGTCGGCAATGCGAACGGCCTCGCGCTTCTCAATGTTGTTGCGACGCTCATCGAGCTGCTTCAGGTTGCCCTTGGTGGCAGCAACGGCAAGCTTCTGCGGAATCAGGTAGTTCTCGGCGTAACCCTGAGCAACGTCGATGACGTCGCCCTCGCCGCCCTTGCCCTTGATCTCGTCAAGCAGAATAACTTTCATGGGTATCCTCCCCTACTTCTTGTCGCGAGGACCGCGGGTGGACACCACAGGCACGGCGTACGGCAGAAGAGCCATCTCGCGGGCGCGCTTGATAGCGTTCGCGATGTCGTGCTGATGCTGCGTGCAAGCGCCAGTGACGCGGCGCGGCTTGATCTTGCCGCGGTCGGTCATGTACTTACGGAGGAGCTGAGTATCCTTGTAGTCGATGTACTCAGTGCCCTCCTTGCAGAACTGGCAGTACTTGCGACGCGGCTGACGTGCAGAATAATCATTAGCCATGTCTCAATACCTTTCGTGACGGCAGCGCGAGCTCTCTGTCCGCACTACCACGTGTTCATCCCTTAAAACGGGATATCCTCATCATAGACGTCGACCGCAGGGGGAACCGGAGCCGCCATGGGCGCCGGAGCCGGCTGCGGAGCAGGTGCGTAACCGCCCTGGCCACCATAAGACTGGTTGCCGTAGGACTGTGCGGGAGCATAGCCACCGTCGCTCTGCTGGCCACGCGACATAAACTCGATCTCATCGACGATGACCTCGAGCTTGGAACGCTTCTGTCCGTCGCGCTCCCAAGAGCTATAGCGGAGCTTGCCCTCGATCGCGACCTTCGACCCCTTCTGGAGGTAGCGCTTCACAGCCTCTGCGCGGCTGCCGAACATCGTGCAGTCCACGAAGTTCGGGTAGTCTTCCCACTCGCCCGTCTGCTGGTTGCGACGACGGTCGTTCACGGCTACGCCGAAGCTCAGCACCTGGGTACCGCTCGCAGTAGCGCGCAGCTCAGGGTCGCGGGTGAGATTACCGGAAATGTTGACTCGATTGATGCTCATACGTGTTCACTACCTCTCGCGTAGTGCGCGCAAGCGCACTACATCCATGCAAACGATCTACTCCTGGTCGTCGCGACGGACGATCATGTGGCGAATCACGGCGTCGGTAATACGAAGCACGCGATCGAGCTCCGCGATGGAAGCCGGGTCTGCATGGAAGTTGATGAGGGTGTAGTCACCTTCGGTGAGCTTGTCGATAGCGTAAGCGAGCTTGCGCTTGCCCCACTCGTCGACGTTGTCGACCTTACCATTGCCCTCAGCGATCGTGGTGTCGATGCGCTTCATCACGGCGAGACGAGTCTCGGGATCAAGGTTAGGGTCAACGAAGAACAGCAGTTCATAAGCCTTCATGTGGTCACCTCCTCTGGACAAACGGCTTCGGGTCGTGAAGGTGCGCCCGAAGCAGGAAAAGACGTGCTAACTATAGCCGAGTCTGCACATCTTGCAAGGTGTTCGCGGTCGCACCCCATGACTTCCACACTTTCACACGTGTCTGCACTCACATGTTGATGTGATTCGCCACGTCGAAAGTCTCTCATGGCGTGTCGACATTATTTCCCACCCAAATCCCAAAAACCCGAACGCGCACCTCACATGGCGCTGATCTCGTTCCAATATGCACAGGTCCAACGCGTGGATATTGAGCTAGAAAAATGCCCCGTACGGGAATTGTTCAACGCAACTCCACATACGGGGCGAATAGCTCTTCACAGGGTCTGCAAATACGTTAGTTATGCAATGGGGCCGTTTTCTTCAGAAGTATCATCATCCGAGGTAATCGGGCCAAGGGCGATGGGCTCCTTGAAAGGTTCAGGCTCCGGTTTCGCAGGGGCGGCATCGCTATCGGACGCAATTGCCTCTGCCTCTACGGGAGCAACCGCCTCGGATTCGAGAACCTCTGCCTTAACGGTCTCGACAGCCCCAACAGGCTCGGACGCAACAGGCTCACGCGCAGGCGCAACAGGAGGCATGAGCTCGATCACCGTCGCCCCAGAAGCCTCGACATCATCAGATGCATCCACAAGTTCGGGCTCGGGATGTGCCGGTGCCGCGTCGACCACGGAAAGAGGCGCGACCTCAACCGGATCGCCGGGCGCAACGGGATTGGGAGCAACCGTCGGAGAAGTCGGCGTCGCCTCGGCCACGGGAGCTACGGGTACCACAGGAGCCACGGGAGCCGCAGGGGTCGTGGGAGCCGGGTCGGGGTCGACCGCGCCATATCCAGGCGTGCCAGAGCTGGGCATATTAGAGCTCGCCACATTGGAAGTATTGGGCGCATTCGGGGCACTCGGCGCAGCGCCCTGCCAGTCCGTGCCCTTATGCGGAACGTCGCTGGGCAACGGAGCAGCGGAGACGCCCCAGCGGCTCACGTCAAAGCGGGCAAACCACTGCCCAACGGCATTGATGGACACCAGATTCATGCCCGTGCTAATCACACCGCCAATAAACCCGAGCGCAATGGCCAGCACCACAAGAAGCAATGCCGGGGCGGCTCCCCAGCTCAGCAGGCTGCGGATAATCTGCTCTTCCTCGCCTATCGCACCGCTCATCCCCACAAAGCCAATCGCGCCGAAAATGCCGCCAGCGACAAAAATACCCAGTAGCGCGCTCACGACAAAGTTGTAGACAAAGCTGATCGCAGCGCCGATAAGCGAAACCAAATAGGTCTTCAAAAAACCGCTGAAGTCGCGCGTGACCATCTGGAACAGACGATCAAGGCGCCAGCCCGCGGAGAAGCTGTCGTAAAGCGTGGCGCGAAGCGTAGCGGCCGCAATGAATGTCTCGGAAAGCAGCATGACAACCCAATACACAATGAGCATGAAGCCGCCCAAAGATGCCTCTGCCCCATCCGTGAGGATGTCAAAATACGAGAACCCGTCAACCGCCATAAGGAACGATCCCGGGAAAACGATATTCATCACAATGGCCGCCACAAAGCCAAGCGAAAGCGTCACCAAAAACGCGCGGCCGCCCGTGGAAAGCACCTTGCCGTAATCAACACCGTGCTGTTTAGGGGCGGCCTCGACACCCCACGCAGTCAGACGGGCCCACTCGAGGGCATATCCCAAAACGGCGATCTGTCCCAAAATGGGAATCCAGCCGACCAGCGTCAGTACGAGCAAAGGCTTAATCCAGCCTTTGTCGCGTGTGAGCATACGCCATGACGACGCAAAACTCGGATCGTGAGTCTGCATAGGTGCACCTCATCTTTCTTCGCCCTGCCCGCAAATGGGAGGACGCTCGATTTCACTACGTCCAGTGTATATCCCATATTCGATGCGAGGCGCGCAAAACAGAGGTATTAAGTGCGATTTAAGCGCTGCATAAGCCGAGGTTAACCAAATCGCGCGTTGGCGGCTTGTGTTGGCAGGATTGCGTCGCGCGTTGGCGGCACTCTTCGACAGAATGTGCAGGCTCCCCACTGACAGCGCTCCTCTTCAGAGCGCTTCAGTCCCTGTTAGGCGTGCTCCTCATCAGAACACCCCGGCTCCTGATTGGGTTCACGATCAGATTCACGCGAGACGCCAGGCTTTTTGCTCAGATGGTGGATAGGACGCGCAATGGGAGCGGCAACCTTCTTCACCTTGCTCAAATCGACCTCAGTCGGGCTCATGATGTTGTAGCGGACGGACCACCAGCGAATGAGCATGGTAAGCAAGGTAGCAATGAGGGCAGCGGCGATATTCCACATGCCGGCATATTCCAGCAGCGCCATATAGCTGAACGCGCCGGCAATCGCGGCAAGGGCGTACAGGTTTCCGCGCTGGAAAATGCCGGGCACGCGCGCCAGACACACATCGCGCAGCAGGCCGCCGCCCACTGCCGTGAGAAAACCCATCACGACGCAGATGATCATGGGAAAGCCGTAATAGTTCGTTTTGTCGGCGCCCATCACGGCGAACAGACCGACGGAAAAAATGTCGAGCGTGGCGATGAGGCGGTCCGGTTTTTCGACGATGCGCGGGAACACGAACGTCGCTATCGCGGCAGCGAGGGAAACGGGGACGGCAAGGGGCTGCGACAACATGTAGACGTCGCCTTTTTGCAGGATGACGTCACGGATGAGTCCGCCGCCGAGAGCGCAAATCAATCCCAGGCCGATGGCGCCAACGAGGTCAAGTTTGTTTTCGCGCGCAGTGAGAACGCCCGATGCCGACGCCACGATCATGGCGACCATCTCAAACGCAAGGGGAATCGACAGCTTGACCGGAACGGGAGTCACCGATATGGCGCTTTGCGTCACAGCAAGCACGATTTGATCCACAGCGGCCCTCCTGCGCAACCGGGCAACAACAACGTCACCATCTTAGCCCAACGCGCCGACGCCACGACCATGAACCACATCCGGTTGCCCTATATCCGGTTGCCGTCACCTGCGCCCAATCGTCGTTACCTATGCTCGCTTGGCGTTGACTATGAATTCTTGCTTTTTGAAGCTCTCAAAGCGCAGAAAACCATAGGCAACGGAACTATGGAGCGCCCTCCCCGGGTTCGAATCCGTGCGCGGGAACAAAAACGACGGAAATGCATAAAATGTTTCCGCCTTCCCGAGTAGACGGCGATTTTTATTTGCAAAAACCGCAGGTAGAATGGGTACCGGATCCGCCTATACTCGGCACGTCCGAAAAGATTTGCACATTTCCGTCATTTTTGAAAAAAGCGAGCCGCACGGGCCCGCTTCTCAAATCTAACATGGCGGAGGAGGGGGGTTCTCCGGCGGCTGGCGCCACCTCGTCCGCTGCGGAACCTCACGGCTCCTTGCGCGCTGCGCTGGGAAACGCCTACGCGTTTCCTCAGCTCCGCGCCCTCCCCGGGCTCGAATCCGCGCACCGGCAACAAAAAGCGAGCCGCGCGGGCCCGCTTCTCAAATCTAACATGGCGGAGGAGGGGGGATTCGAACCCCCGTACGGGGAGTACCCGTAAACGGTTTTCGAGACCGCCGCATTCAACCACTCTGCCACTCCTCCGTATGAAGTGAAACGGCGCGTTCCCATTTGGAAGACGCGCCGCGTGAAAAGTCTGGCGGAGAGTCAGGGATTTGAACCCTGGAGACGCTTTTGGCGCCTACACGATTTCCAATCGTGCTCCTTCGGCCACTCGGACAACTCTCCGTGAATGCAGGGGTTATTGTACCGTAATCCGCGCATCGTGCAAGCCTGCAAGAAAAACGTTTTGGTCTCTATCACCGTTTTTGCAGGGAGCCGCGCGCCGTTGAGGGTAATTTTGCCCAAAAAGAAAGAATTTCCTCCTCGTTTTTTAGGCAACCCTTCCCTTTTCGCAGAGAGAACGGGGCGGCGACAGCCAGCCGCAGACCCAGGCTAGAACTCCAGCTGCTCAAGGCGGTCGAAAATCGGGTCGATGCGCGTGAGGAAATCCCATGGATCGAAAATCTCGTCCAGCTTTTCGGCAGAAACGGTGCACTCCGGATCGGCCTCAAGACGTTCGCGCAGGTTAGGACCATCAACCGCCGCATGGACATCGTCCCAAACCGCCATGGAGTTGCGCTGGACGATCTTGTAGGCATCCTCGCGCGTGATCCCCGTGTCGACCAACGCCAGCAGCACCTTGGACGAGAAGATCAGGCCGCGCGTGAAATCGAGATTCGCCTTCATGCGGGCGGGATAGAGAATCAAACCGTCGACGATGCGGATGAGACAGGTGAGCATATGGTCGAGCGCGATAAAGCTGTCGGCCTGCGCCACGCGCTCCGCGCTGGAATGCGAGATGTCGCGCTCGTGCCAGAGCGCCACGTTGTCAAAGGCGACCTGCGCGTTAGCCTTGACCACGCGAGAAAGGCCGCAGACCTTCTCGAGCGTGATGGGGTTGCGCTTATGCGGCATGGCTGAGCTGCCCTTTTGTCCTTTGCGGAACGGCTCCTCGGCTTCAAGGGTGTCCGTCTTTTGCAGATTGCGAATCTCGGTGGCAATGCGGTCGCAGGTAGCGGCCGTGGTGGCAAGCACGCCCGCCAGGTACGCGTGGTGATCGCGCGAAATGACCTGCGTGGAGAGTGGGTCGGCATCCAATCCCATGTGCTCGCACACGTACTGCTCTACGAACGGGTCGATGGAGCTGTAGGTACCCACCGCGCCGGAAATCGCACCGAACGAAACGTTCTTGCGCGCGTCGAGCAAGCGATCGAGGTCGCGTTTAAGCTCCCACGCCCAACTGCCGAACTTCATGCCAAAAGTCATGGGCTCGGCGTGAATACCGTGGGTGCGGCCCACGCACAGGGTGTTGCGCTCCTCAAAGGCGCGACGACGGCAAATCTCGCCGAGCTTGCGCACGTCTTCGATGATGATGTCGGTAGCCTGCACGAGCTGATAGCACAACGCGGTGTCACCCAGATCGGAGCTGGTCATGCCATAGTGCACCCAGCGGCTGGGTTTGGGCTCACCCTCGGGAACATCGGCATCCACATAGGAGCCCATATTGGTGAGGAACGCGATGACGTCGTGGTGCGTCACGGCTTCAATCTCGTCGACCTCTTCCTTGTTGAAGGAGGCGTGCTCGAGAATCCAAGCGGCCTCCTCCTTGGTGATGCCGCAATCGCCCAGCTCGGCATGGGCCTCGCACGCAAGCACCTCGATTTCTTGCCAAATCGCGTATTTATTTTCGAGTGAGAAGATGTGTCCCATTTCCGGACGCGTGTAGCGATCGATCATATGCGCTCCTTTGATGCCCGCACGAAACGGGCGACTCGGCTTGCAACCTACGGATATTCGTATTGTACGGTAATCGTTTGCCGAGCGGACGCTGTAGATATGGGCGCAAAGGACTCTTTATGCCACAATCGACGGTTATGCATGCTGAAACAATGCATCAGTAATCTGTCCATGAAGGCTCGTCGTGCCAAAATCGACGGTTATGCACGGATTCCTTTAATCTGCTCGAGTATACGGAATATACGCATGCTTTCTACCTGCGGTTTCTCTATCTGAACACCCCTGTCTACTCTGCCCATCCACGGAAAACACCACACAACCGTCAATTTTGAGCTTTTCGCCGTGCACTGGTGCGCTCCGCAGACCTTACCGCGGAATCCATACAACAAAACGCGTGCCCACTCCCTCGCGCGAAACGAGCTCGATCGAGCCGCCGTGTGCATCCACAATCCACTTGGCAATCGAAAGACCCAAACCGCTGCCGGAAGCGCCCGTCTCACGCGCCGCGTCCGCCCGCCAAAAGCGCTCAAATACGTGGTGCGCATCCTCGGCGCTCATTCCCACGCCTGTATCTCGGACACTGTAGCCCACCGTGGCACCATCGCATTCCACACCCAAGCTGATTTCCGACCCCTCGTTCGAGTACTTCGCCGCGTTTTGAATAATGATCCGCATGGATTGCTTGATCATAGCCACATCGATCTCGGCCTCAAAACGCGGGTCGGCAGCGCACGCCGTCTCGTCAAACGCCAGCGTATACACGTGTGTGGCGTCGATCATGGTGTACTCTTCCCACACCTCGGCCACAATGCCGGCGAGGTTGGCGCGCGAGCGCGTGATGGTATTACGCCCCGAATCACCGCGTGCCAGGAAAAGCAGCTGCTCAACCAGCTCCCGCATGTGTTCGCCCTCGGCTTTGAGCGCGGCGATGGACTCATCAAGCACCTCGGGGTCGTTTTTGCCCCAGCGATCGAGCATGTTCACGTAGCCCTGCACCACGGCAATAGGTGTGCGCAGCTCGTGACTCGCATCGGACACGAAGCGCATCTGCTGAATCTTCGCCTCCTGCATTTGCCGCAAAAGCGTGTTGAGCGCGACCTCGATGCTCGCAAGATCCTTGTCGCCGGTCACGACCTGCGGGGAGTCCACGCTGGCTCGCTCGATGGCCTGTTCCAGGCTTTCGATCTTGTTCGCATTGGTGAGGTCCATGTTGCCCAAGATTTCGGCGCGCACTGCGAGGTCGTTCAGGGGTTGGAGATTGCGGCGCACGCGGCGCGTGTCGCCGAACACGTCAAAAAGACTTCCGACCTCGATAAGTCCGAGCATGAGAAATGCCGGCCACGCTGCCGTGATGTCACGCCCAATGGGAAATGTGCCGACCTTGTCTCCGTATTGCGAGACGGTCATCTCGAGCTCCGGAAGGTGAATGGGGTCCGCATCCGGGCCAATCTCCACCTCCAGGCCGGAGACCGGTCGCCAGGACAAGCCGGTCCATGAACCAAACCCGCCTTCGGGCAAATCTCGTGCGTAGGAAGAAAGCAGCGCGATCAGGAGCACGAGCACCATAAGCGCGTCCACCGCCAACCAACGAAGAGCACGACGCCACCAAAAACCCCAGCTCACATGCCATGCAATAGAGGAAAAGCGACGTGCGCTTGCGCGCTGCTTGTTCTCAAACTGGTCCTGCGTTGTCTTGGACTTATTTGACCGCATAACCAACCCCTCGCACCGTGGTGATGAGCTTGATGCCAAAGCGGTCATCGAGCTTGGCGCGCAAACGCGCGATGTGCACGTCGATCACGTTGGTTTCGCCCACGAACTCATAGCCGAGCGCCTCGTGCGCAAGAGCGGCACGAGACATCACGCGACCCTCATGCGCCATAAGGGCGCGGAGTATCTCGAACTCGCGATTGGTCAGTTCAACCGGTTCGCCCGCAACCGTGACTTCATGACGGTCGACATCGAGCGTGACGCCGTTGACCTCAAGCACGGGCGTTTCGGGCTCGACGGCCGCAATGAGCGAGCCCTCGCCCGAACCTGCCCGCGCGCCTTGCATCTCCCACGCGAGCTCGTGGCGCTTGAGCGCAACGCGCACGCGAGCCAGGAGCTCCTCGATGACAAACGGCTTGGTGATGTAGTCGTCCGCCCCGGCGTCAAGACCGGCGACCTTATCCATCACGGCATCGCGGGCCGTGAGCATGATCACCGGCGTGGTTCCCTCGCGACGAATCCGACGGAGCACTTCCATGCCATTAAGCTGCGGCAAAAGGACATCTAGCAAAACCAGGTCGAACTCGCCGCTCACGGCGCGGTCGGCACCCGTTCGGCCGTCCGCCGCAAGCTCAACCGCGTAGCCCTCGTGTTCGAGCTCGAGCTGCACAAAACGGGCAATCTTCTCTTCGTCTTCTACCAGCAGAATCTTAGTCATTGCTCGATGCGCTCCTCACGCTCGACGTGGCCCAACACTAGTCGTTGCTTGTAACGTCCCTCTTGATGTCATCGGCAACGTCGGCGGCCCTGTCCATCATGTCGTTGATGTCAACCGATGTGGACTTGGTTCCTTCGATACGATAACGCAGGCCGAAAAACAAGCCGATGATGAGCAGCCAAATGGTTGCTCCCCAAAAAATGAGACCGAGGATTGGAATGAGAACGGGAACGCGCACTACTTCTTCATGGTTCTGCAGGGCGACGAACTGCACCTCCACGCCGCGGCGGCAAAGGCGCTTCATCGCCTCCCAGAATCGATCGACGCGCTCGCCCACGCGCGACTTCTTGCTTGATTCCTCGTAAACCGCCTGCGCTTCAACCATCTCTGCCGACACCACGGGGATATCGTTTGGCTCCACCGGGGTTCCCGTCGAGGCCTGAGCGCTCTTCGTCGCGGTCTTACCAGCGCGCTCGAGCCAGATAATCGCGTCGAGAACGTCCTCGCCGCACGCGTCGAGCGCCGCTTTGGCGTCTTCGTAGCTCACACCCGTCTTCTCGCGAATGAGCTCGACTTTTTCCATCTTGTCCATGGTGCATCCTTTCGTGTGACCACCGCCGTCGCGCGTTCGGCCGTCTTGCCGGCGCGCGCTTGTTTGACAGCTCACATGGTCGCAAACACAGGTTAATGCACCCTGACCGCAAGATTAAGACCAGATTAAGATTGGACGCAGATACAGGGGCGGCAGGGGCAGAATCCGCTATCCGACGCTGCTCGCTTGCGTGACTGCGTCGTAAATCGCGCTCGTGCGCTTCTGAGTTATACCGAGGAAGAAATCACAGGCACAAGCGTTACGGGTTCGAGGACTATACATTTTCTCGAACCCGCTTTGCGCAATTAGGCAGGGTTTTTGCATTACTTTCCCGTTTCGTAGAGTAGACATGTCTTTTTGCGAAAAACGCACCTCATCTACCTGCGATCTTGTCTTTGCATTTTTCGGTCTACTTCGCAAAAACCGAAACCGATGCAAAAAACCTACTGTATTGTGCAGCGCATCGCCTCATCGCCGCGCGCCGCCCCAACGTGTTTAGAAATCGAGCACTTCGCCCACGTTTGCTGCAATGCAGGCGTGGGCGCTTGCGTCGCGCGGGGTCGGCGTGCGGTTGATGATGGCAACATGGTCGCCGCTAAAGTAATCGATGAGTCCCGCCGCCGGATACACCGACAGGCTGGTGCCCGCGATTACCAGCAGGTCAGCATGTGCAATGGCACGTACAGCTCCCGTCACCGTCGTGTCGTCAAGCGCTTCTTCGTACAGCACCACGTCTGGCTTCACCACGGCGCCGCACTTCGGACAATGAGGCGCGCCGTCGGAGCTGCGTTTGCGCAGGTCCAGCAGCTCCTCCACCGTATAGGGAGCGCCGCAACCCATGCAGTAGTTGCGCCACACGCTGCCGTGCAGCTCAAACACGTTGTGGCTGCCCGCCTTCTGATGCAGGCCATCGATGTTTTGGGTTACCACGGCCGAAAGCGTTCCCTCGCGCTCCAGTTCAGCCAGCTTGCGGTGTGCCGCGTTGGGCTGGGCGTCTAACGCCAACATGCGGTCGCAGTAGAAATCGAAAAACTCATGAGGTCGAGCGTCGAAAAAACTGCGCGAGACGATCGTTTCGGGAGGATAGGCGTAGCGCTGCGCATACAATCCATCAGCACTGCGGAAATCGGGAATGCCGCTTTCGGTGGAAACGCCAGCGCCGCCGAAGAACACCATACGTCCCGGTTTGCACGTGCGAATCCAGGTGCGGAGCTGCTCAATGTCGTGTTGCGTGCGCTCGTCGACTTCCATACTGCCCTCTTTCACGTTGGCGAAACGAAAAACGCCGACCTGGTAGGGCCGGCGTCAAATTCAATGGAGCGGGTAACGGGACTCGAACCCGCGAATGTCAGCTTGGGAAGCTGATGCCTTACCACTTGGCGATACCCGCATGGGATTTGATTATAGCCTACCAGCAGCGCAGCGCGTAACAATCATCGAATAAGCGCTTTCAGGATTGGCATACTTGAACAAAGTTAAACGATAATGGTCAGTATGGATAAACTTAAAAGAGGTAGGTGCACATGGCGACAGTCGGTGAGAACATACGGCGGTATCGGGAGGCGCGGGGCATGAGCGCGACGGGACTCGCCGAGAAGGCCGGCATGACCGGAGACGAAATCCTGCACTGCGAGGACGGCGAGCTCTTACCAAGCGAAGATCAGGTGGCGGCAATCGCGCAGGCGCTCGACGTGTCGCCGAGGATGCTCGCAGACCACGGCATTAACGGCGCAAATGACCTGGTGGCAGCCCTATTGCAGCTCGAGGACGAGTTCGGTCTCGTCCCCGACATGTGCGACGGCGGTCTTTGGATCGACCACACGGCCAAGAACGCGCAGGAGGTTGACTCCGCGATCGGAGCTTGGGGCGTGATGCGCCACCGCCTCATCACCGGCGAGATCACCCAAGAGGAATACGACGCCTGGAGGCGGAAATTCTAGCAAGCACTTCAGCTACCTCAACCTCCGCAAAGAGAGTCTCAATGACCCAGCACAACTAAACAGCGATTCAATTCGACATGCCCCAAAATCTAAGCAAGAAAAAGGGAAGGCATCCACTCGGACACCTTCCCCTTTTGCAAGCGCTCATCGCTCAACAGCGGGCAACCAGCCAGCTCCAGCTAGATAGTAAGCCGCCTAGCCACACCGCCTCACGTGTGGGTGGCAGAATCGCTCCGCCACCCACCAAACGCTGCGTCTTACTTCTTGCGGCGAATCGCCACGCCCGCGGCAACCGCACCGACTCCGACCGCTGCAATCGCAGCAAGGACGATACCGGGCAGCGCGTCACCCGTCTTGGGCATCTTCCCGTCTCCAGGCTTGCCATCATTCGGAACCTCGACCTTGGTGTACGTGTTCTTGAACACGGGAGCGCCGTTGTCGCCCGCCGTCCAGTCGACCTTGAGCTTGCCGGTGCCCGGATCGGTCACGGACACATGGTAGGTAAAGACCGTGTCGTCATAGGTAATACCCTCGGCATTGCCTTTGACCTCGCGAATCTCATAGTCGAACTCACCGGTCTCGGCATACTCGATCGGCTTGAAGGAGATGTGCGCGACACCGCTCTTGTCTGGGGCAACGTTCTTGGCGGTCTGGATGACCTTGCCGTCCTGCACCAACTCGAACTCGAACTCACCGGCCTTGATATCGCGACCATCCAACTGCTTGATAGCGTTGAAGGTAATGCTCGAAGGAGCAGCCTTGTACGAATTGACGAATTTCAGATCGGTGCCCTCAGCATCGGCGACAGACCACGCGATTTCAAGCACGCCGTCAAAGTCGACGTCCGTGGCAACGGCGGTGACATCGTACGAGCTTGCATCATACGTGATGCCATCGCTCTCGTTCGGATCGACCTCAACCAAACGATATTGATGCGTGCCAGGCTTCTTGAAGGTAACGGCACCCATCTTCACGTTTCCGCTCTCGTCGTTTTTGCCCTTAGCCACAACTTGGCCGCTGGCAACATCAACAAGATCGAACTCGAACTCGCCATCAACCAGATCGCGGCCATCAAGCGTCTTAGTCAAAGTGAAGCCGCCCTCACCCGTCAAACTCGATTCCTTCGGGGTCGTGCTGTAGGTGTTGGTGAACTCGAATTGCGCTCCCTGATGGTCGGATTCCACACGCATGTGGCCCTGGCCGTCGTCAGTCACCGTGAGCTTGAAGGTCTTGGTCGCCTGCGCATCGTTGGTAACGCCCGAAGCGGTACCGCTCTCGGTCACATGATAGGTGAACGTCTTGGTGCGAGCACCATTCTCATCAGGGGTTACGCCATCAAGATAATCCTGCGTGAAGGTGATCTCGCCAAACCTCACGTCGCCGACAGCGTCGTTCTTCACCGAGGTGACATCGGGCAGCGGAGCTTCTTCCTCACCGGAAATCGTGAAGGTGAACTTGCCGTCGATAGTGGACACGGGCGCATCGCCATCGAGCCATTTGGAACCAGAAGGCGTAAACGGAGCCGTGGAAGTATAGGTGTTCTCGAAAGGAAGCTCGTTCATGCCGGTCGGATATTCAACCGTGATGTCGAACACGCCGTCCCCATCGTCTACCAGCTTGACGACCACATTGAAGGATGTGACGTTGCCGGAGACAACGCCGGGCAGATTGCTCGTAACCTCGCTTACCTTATATTGAAGCTCGTAGGTGATATTGCCGTCCGCATCAGCGGTCTTGACGGCCAAGCCATCGGCGACCGCCTTCTCCAAGCTCTCGCTCGTATACTGAATCGGCTTGAACTCAACAGTGCCATCGGCAGCGTTCTTGCCCGAGGACACCTCGTTGCAACCCTTATCCTCAACGACAAAGCTGAACTCACCTGCGTCCTGGGGACGGCCCGTCAGCTCTTTGCCGGCGTCGATCTTCACGTTGCCATCTCCACCGAGGGTGCCGGAAGAACCATACCTGTTGACGAACTCGATCTCAGCGGCAGCAGCATCGCCATTTGCCGTCGAATACGTATACGTCTCGGCATTATCCTCGCTGTTCTTGTACACCGTCGTGGTGACCTCGAGAACGCCGGTCTCGTAATTGTCCTTGGTCGTGATGACCACGCCATATTCGGACTCATCATTGGTATAGCCCGTAGCGCCGCCAGTGCTCTCAACCACCGTATAGCTGTACGTCTTGCCGACATCCGCATGAGAGAACCTCACGCCCTCGCCGAAGGATTTCACCAACGACTTGTTGCCAGCTGTCGCGGCATCGGGGTTCTTGTATTCTTCGCCAGCCAAATCGATGCCGAATTTCTCGGCAGATGCCTGGTCACCGGGTTTCACCGTAATACCGAACTGGTTTGCAGCCATATCACGGCCGTTGAGGGTCTTGAATATGCTCAAGCCGCCCTTGGCACCGTAATCGAGTTCGGAAACATAGGTGTTCTCGAACTTTCGATTGAGAACCTGGGTAACCGATGCAGCAAGACGGCCGGTGGAGCTGCCGTTGCTGTCGAGGTCGGTCACATGAACCGTGAAGATCGCAACGTTAGAGGTGTAGGTGATGCCGTTAATGGTCTTGCCGCCATTGGTCTCAGTCACCTGATACGTGTAGTCGCCTATCTTGTCATACTTGATCGCACCGAAACCGAATGCGGCCTTGCCGTTCTTGAGGTCAGCCTTGGTAACGGTCGTCTTATCGTTTGCGGGCATAGGGGCACCTTGAGTCACAGCCTCGAGCGTGAACTCGAACCTATCGGAATCGATCCAATCGCGTCCAGTCAGCACCTTGTTCAGGCCCACCGCTGCAGCATCAGGAGCAAAGGTCGTTTCGGCTGCCTTGTACTCGTTGATGAACGGGAGCGTATAGACGTCCCTGCCACCAAGAGATGACGGATTGATCTCGACATCTCCCCTGGTCACCTTGGTCTCGAGGTGCATGGAGCCGTCGCCGTCATCGATCGGGGTGATCTCCACCGTGTACACGGCGGATTCGGTGTTGTAGGTCACGCCAGGAAGCTTCTTGTCGTCCGAAGGAATGACCTCGGTCACGGTATAGGTGAAGGTCTTGTCCATATCCTCTTGAGCAAAGGTCAGATTAGCGAGCTTGTTAGGCATGGAATACGCGACGCCAGCCGCCGTATCGGCCTCAACCGAGAAGCTCCTGTCGGTCGAAGAAAGCTTCTTCCGTGCTGCCTCATCCACTCCCTCGATCTGGAAGCTGAACTCTCCAGCCTTCTGATCCCTGCCATTGAGAGTGTTCGTGACGGTCACGGACGCCGCATCACCCAATCTTGCAGGCGCAACGGAATAGTTGTTTTCGAACGTTGCCGCAGTATCAGAGCCGCCCTCGTAGGTAACCGGGCCGTCGAGCTCCAGAACGCCGTCCATATCCTTGACCTTGATGGTGATGATCACGTTGTGGCGGTCGTACGCCATGCCGTCCCCGTCGGCTGCAGGAGCGTTCTCGCGCGCCGTGAACACATAGGTGCCGGGGCGCTTGATGGTCATGGAGCCGAAGTTGAAGCTCTTGGCCTCGCCGTCCTTCAGGTCAGTCACAGTCGCAGTTGCGGTCTCGGCGGCAGCGTCGTCCCCGAAGACGATGTAGTCGTTGGCCAGAGCGTTGCTCGTGGGCACGTTGCGGGCAGAGAGCGTGAACTCGAAGGCCTCGCCGTCCAGGGAATCGCGGCCGTTCAGGGTCTTGGTGCCAAGCGGTACGTTGTCAGTGTCGTTGGGGAGCGTCAGGTCCACGGGGTCGTAGCTGTTGCGGAAGGCCACCTCGGTCTCAGGGGTCGGATTCTGATCGACCACGCCGTCCACGACCTTGTAATAGGTCTTGGCAACATGCACGGTGGAAACCCCTTCGACTTCCTGCGCCGTCACCACGAACTCGACCTGGTACTTCACCGGATCGTAGGTCATGCCCTGATAGGTGTAGCCATTGCTGGCGTTGGCCTCAGCGGGGATAACCTCCTCGAGCATGTAGGTGTAGGTGTGGCCCACATGGTCCTGAGTGAACTCGATCTGCTGGTAGTTGACGGAATTGCCAACGTTCTCAACGGTGAGCTCGCCGCCCGTAGCGCCATCAGGCATCGGGGCGGAGCCGGCATTGTCGCCGATCGGATAGCCCTTGAACGAGAACTTGCCGTCGGAGATCGGGTTGCTGCCCGCCATGTTGCCGTTGCCGGTCTTGTCGTCGTAGTACTTGTGCGCAACGGGGCCAGCGTAGACGGAATCCGCATTGAACGAGTTCACGAACCTCGCCGTCTTGTCGCCGACGTTCTCGTTGAGCGCGTTGCCGTGGTCGTCGGCGGATTTGACCATCGACGAGGTCGCGGAGAGCGTGCCGTCGCCGTTATCGGTCACCACGACCTTGACGGAGTAGCTCGCACGCGAGTAGCTGACGCCGGGGACGGCAGCGCCCTGCGGACGGGTCTCGTCCACGGTATAGGTATACGTGCCGGGATGCGTGTATTCCACGGAACCGAAGCTGCCCGTCTTGGCATCCTCGGTCACCTGCACGGTCTTGTTGCGACCCGCAGAGCCCTCGGGCATGGGGTAGTTCGCGTTGTCCGCCATCAGGTCGAAGGTGAAGCTATTCGCCAGATCCCAGCGATCGAACTCCTTCTCGTACTTCACGAAGTCATCGGCAAAAAGCGTCACAGGGTCAACGTCGTAGACATTCACGAAGCTCGCCGTGGAGGTCGCATTGGCCGCAAGCGTGCCGGTATCGCCCGTTTTGCCGATGTTCGTGAAGCCCGCTGGCATGCTGTCTTCGACCTCAGTGACGGTGTAGGCCGTCCCGCCCGAAAGCCCATGGATATGCAGCGCCTGCTCATCCTGCAGCTTGAGCGGCGTCGTGCACTTGCCCGTCGTCTTGTCGAAGGTCACGGTGAAGTGGTCGCCGACGAGGGTGTTGGTCGCATCCCTGATGCCGGCCGAATAGGTGCCGCTCTCGTTGAGGGCAGCGGGGTCGACCGTCACCTCGAAGATGAAGTCCTTGTTCTTGGTGACGCTGGCATCCAGGCTCTTGCCCGCGGTCACCTGGGCATCCTTGTAGATGGCCAGAGTGGCAGGCAGCTCCATATCAAGCTTGCCGTTGTTGCCCAAATGGACATTTACCTGCTGGCCGTTCTCGAGGTTATCCCACTGGGGGCCAAGAACCTCGGGAGCGGTGCCGGTAGGATTATCGTCCTTATCGAACTTGATGGAGTTGACGCGCGTCAGACGAGTGCTGCCCTTCTCGATGAAGGCATTGCCATCGGAATCCTGGCCGATGTGCGACCTCACATACGAAAGGTTTGCAGCAGGGATCTCCTGATGGGCAACCTCATCGGTCACCGCGCCGGTGCCATCCGCCTTCGTGGACTTGATGTACTCGCGCTCGTAATAGATAGGCTGATTGAAACTCGTATTCTCCAACTCGGCATAGGTCAGCTTCTGAGTGCAATCCTTATCCTTATACAGGGGAGTGTCCTCGGTGAAGAAGTAGAACGAGTTGGTCTTGGCGGGAGTGAAGTTCGCCACCGTGTTTCCCAAGGTCTTCGAGCTGTCAAGCTGACCCTTGATGGATCCATCGTAGTAATTGGAGTAGAAGGAGATGGTTCCATCATCATCCGCATGGGCATCAATATAGGCCTGCAGCGCAGCATCATCGGCATCGTGCTGATCGAGGCCGTCGGCGATAGTCTCCTTGACCTCGTCCTTCAGGCTCACACCGTAAATGACACGCAGAGGCAGGATCTCGTTAATGGAGAACGTGCGGTTGCCATTCTCGTCGGTCGTCACCCGCAAATGGCGCAGGGGGATCATGCTCGCGGGGATCTTCACGGTCACGGTGTCGCCGTCGGCGAGCGTCTTGCCGGGCGTGACCTGGACGATGATGTCAGCCAGGTTGGCCTCAGGATATTGGGCATTGCTCACGGTACCGGTATAGTGGTAGGTCTTCACGCCGTCGGCGTCCGTATCGACGGTGCCCGAAGGTGAATGCAGCTGCTCTGCAAACGAAAGCTCATGGAACCTGGTCACATGCATATACGCGCCGAGTTTGTCGGTGAAGGTCAGATAACCGGACTTGTTAGCGTAGCCATCCTGAATCTCAGTTGGTGAAGCAGGAAGCGATGAGACAGCATCGAAGACCTCATTGAAGATGTTGTTGAGCTGATCGGCGTCCTGGGCAGAGCGATAGTGCTTCTTGCCATCGGGGTTGCGCGTACCGAGGTTCGTGTATGCCGTGGCATCAGGGTAGTTGCTCGAAACGCCCTGCATGTACTGGTTGGTTTGGTCGGCCACGCTGTCCTCATCGGCACCGTCGAAGATGCCGATGCTGTACACCAGCGCGCCGTCATCCTTGAGCTGCTTCGAGGTGGAGATGGCACTGTTCGCGACAGTTGCATCAAAGCCATTGTTGCCCGGCGTGCCATCGGTGAAGAAGATGACGACCTTCTGGGCATCGGAACGAACATCAGCGCCATTCAAAACAGCTTGCGCCTGCTGCATACCTAGACCGGCCTGCGTTCCACCATTTGCAGTGAGGTTGTTGACCGAGGTCTTGAGAGAATTAGCATTGTCGGTCAGGTTCTGTACAGTGGTCGCATTACCGGCAAACGTAGTGATGGCGATGTGGTGACGCTTAGCTGGGTCGTCTATTTTGTTATTCAACTCATCGGCTTTGTCAATGAAATTGTTAGCAGCGCTCTTAAGTGCAGTAAGACGGGTGGAGGATTCCCTTGTGTAGAACTGGATGCCGTTCTGGTCATCCGCAGAAGACTTAGGGTCAACCTGTTGACCATTGAGCTCCCAGTACCGATTTGGGAAATTGCCAGCTCGAGTAATCTGCTGATACTCATCACCAACCAATGCGTAATAGGTGCCCAATCCCCATGTGCTATACGTCGGCGTATAAAAGTATCCGGTGCCGAAGCTATCGTCCATCGAACCCGACACGTCGAAGACCATGACGATGTCGAGCGGCTTGGACTCCATGGTTGTGGTGTTGGAGGTGGAGGAGAGCGCAGAAAGCATAACCAGGAAATCCTCGTCGGAATCCTTGCTCACCGTACCAGGCGTGATGGTGATGTCGGAAGTGGAAACGGTCTTGTCAGGCCAGATGCGACCGACGTTCTCGGTTACGTAGCCCTTATCATCGTTTCCGATCAGGTCGCGATAGGCGAACTGCGTGGAGGGATCCGCAACCGTCCTCTATTCGAAATCCGCAAGCGGAGCAGGTTCGTCGGCAAGACCAAAGAACTGCATAACAGCATCGCCGGTGTTCACGAACCACGTGCCAACGTCCTCGAGAGGACTCGCCTCAGCACGCAGCGGCGTTGCCATCAAGAGCGTCGCGGCAAACAATGCAATTACAAGTGCGGCAACCCTTGCCCTTACTCTCGAAATGGCGGGGCGACTCTCAATAGTAAGGTGCCCCCCTGCACGTTTATTTCTCATATCAGCCATTCCCAGTTCTCTTTCCACGACATAACTAGCTCAGGGCATAGTTATCCCCCCGATAGTAAACCCTTCCTATCATAGCTGAAATAGATATGGATGTCGTCTCATATAAAGTGGATGGACAATTTCCCACGTTAACGAATAACAACAAGATACTTATCCACAAAATACACATATAACTGGTCTACAGGCATGCGGAAAAGCACCCTTTTCAGTTCGTTGTCGGAATTATGTTGGCGTTACAACTGTTATGGCTGCGCATATCCAGTTTATCGTCGGATACAAAAGCGCGGACCACCTTACATGAGCACTCAACGCCTTTGCGACGCTCATTCACCTAGCGACATTCGGTCGGGATTCGGAAGATCTCATCGCGCTCGAGCTTCTTGGCACAACCAAGTGTAAGCACCGCGGTGTCTGCCACAGCGCGTAACGTCTCGTCCGAGGCATCGCCTCCCAGCTCGGCAAACGTTGTGGGTAGACCCATCTCGCGTGTGAACGTCTCAAGCGCATCGATGCCCGCCATCGCAGCAGCCAAATCGTCGGCCTCGTTCACGCCCCACACCTCGCGCGCCCAGAGGGCGAACTGCTCGGGAGCCTCGGGAGCCAGATGGCGATACAGCGCCGGATGAATAACGGCGAGGCCCATTCCGTGGTTGGTATGCGTATAAGCTCCGTACTGGTGCTGAATCATATGGCACTGGAAATCGCCGACCTTGCCGACCTTCAAAACGCCGTTCTCCCCCATTGCACTGTCGTACACGAGCTCACCGCGGGCCTCGAGGTTGCGCGCGGCCTGCGCCTCGTCGCCCTTAGTTTCGGCGATGACGCGCATGTTGCGAATGATGTTGCGTTGCACGGCAAGGTTGATGTCGTCGGAGACGTTACGGGTACGCGGCCGACCGAAGTAGGTCTCCATGCAATGCGACAGGGAATCATATGCCCCGCTCATGAACTGCGCAGCAGGTACGGCGAGCGTAAGCGTCGGGTCAAGCGCCGCCCACATGAGAAGCGCGCCGAAAAAGGGACCCTTCACATGCGTTTCTTCGTTGGTAATCACGCCACCGTTGTTTTGCTCGGCGCCCGTTCCCGAAAGCGTGACGATACACGCAAGCGAGATGAACTCCGTGGGCATCTTGCCCTGCTTGTGCTTGTAATCGTCAATATCCTCATCGAGGAGAGCCTGCGCGGACACGACCTTGCAGCAGTCGAACACCGAGCCGCCACCGTCTTGCCTGCCCAATCGTTATCGGAAAAGAAACGCGCAACCGCGGGCGCCATGGTGTACCACCAGGTAGGTGTGCCAACAACAATGGTGTCGTAAGCAGTGACGTCAATTGGCTCGATTTCGGGCTGAAACCCTCGCTCGGTCTCGCGTTTTGCCTGTTCAACAACATCGTCATAGCTGCCGTGATACGGTTCCACCGTTTCGATGCGCACCAAATCGGCATCCAAGGCCGAAGCCACACGCTCGGCGATGCCCTCCGTATTGCCGTTTGACCAGCTGTAATACGCAACCAAGGTATTCGACATGGCGTTCTTAACAACCAAACGCAAAATGTCGGTGATGAAAAACGAGAGCCTTCGCAAGGGAGGGGAGCAACCCGTGGTAAAGATCGAACGGGCAGCAATAAGGAGAAAACCTGCAGTGGAAAAGTGCCTTATTGCCCCCAACGCGGCAGGTTTTCGCACGAAACGCACTGCGTTTGTATTGATGTTGTAGAAACCGCTCTCTCTTGTGTGCAAACACTATGACGGCTCGAGATGCTGCAACGAAGCACACGGAGCTCCAAGCTCCCTCTTTGAGATACATCTCATTGCGGTGTCAGACCTGTAAAACCCTCCATGCCACATACGCTGAATTTATATGAGATTGGCGGTCGTACACTCACGCTCCACACGTCGAAGCCATTTGGGCTCGCGAAGGAACGGAGGCACCATGACCCGAATACTGCGACCATCCCCTGTTGACTCGATTGACTTGCAATCGAAGTTGTTGCGTATGTTAGGCGTACTGCTCGCCGCGCTCCTGCTTGCACCTGGAGCCGCACCAGATGCCGCTTTCGCTGGACAAACCATTGATTTCCCTAATGGAGGGCACGCTCAGCTTGCAGATGACGGAAGCATTATCGGCACATGCCAGCTCACCGGAGGGCGCGTTACGCTTGAAGATGGATACCGCGGAACCATTGTGATGCCCGATGGCTCGCGTGTGCAGGCGGGTTGCTATGAGGCATACAGCGGCAACCCCAATCATTCGCTCTACCCAGGACCTTGCGATGGAACGTACTCCTTCAAAGCGACAAAACGCGGTACAGGTTATTTCGTCCTCGTATATTCGCAAAACGCCGCCGGTCCTGCAGTCGGAGTTGTTGTCTCGGAACCTCCAGCGGGATACACCTACCAACGTACCTACGGGGAAAACTGGACACCGAAAATCATTGTGTCTGTTGCGTTCAGAAAATCCTCTTCTGACCCCAATTTTACTGAGGCGTTAAACGATTATTCGCTTTCGGGTGCGACCTACGATATCTATGATGCAGAGACGAATTCGAAGATCGCCACGATCACAACGGATGCAAGCGGCAAGGCAACCTGCAAGCTGACAAGCGGGCGACGTTACTACGCCGTTGAAACGGTCGCGCCAAGCGGATACGTCCTGAACGACAAGCGCGTTTCTTTTACCGCGGGTGATAAAACCGTTGATCTTGCTGATGAACCGATGCGTGTCGAGGTTGCGCTTCGCAAGACTGACTCTGCAACGGGAGGTGCCGCACAACGAGGGGCGACGTTGGAAGGAGCGGTTTATAAGCTTGTAGACTCACGAGGTAAAACGCAAAACGCGACAACTGATGCTGAGGGACGTGCGAGGTTTTCCGCCATTCCACTCGGCCCGTTCACGATTGTGGAAACAAAGGCTCCCCTTGGATACAAGCTTGATACCACGGTACATACCTACCAGGTTGACGCGAGCGCACAACACGAGGGCGGCCTCGTTTCTTTGAGTCTTGAATCCGATTTTGCAGATGATGTCGTTGCCTTTGACGTAGAGCTTGCCAAATACAAAGAAGATCCCAACGCCGAGGAGGGTGGTGTTCGGTGGCCCGCCCAAGGCGTTCAATTTCAGATCATCTCAAAGACTACAGATGAAGTTGTTGCAACGCTAACTACTGATGAGTATGGATTCGCCCGAACCTCTGATGACGCTTGGTACGGCGACGGAACAAGACCGGATGGTGTAAAGGGGTCGCTCCCGTTTGACAGCAAGGGGTACCTGGTGCGAGAGGTTGCATCCACGGTTCCTGACGGATATGAGCAGATGGAGGACTTTACGATTGATGCAAGTGAGCAGGTAGACGGCGTAAGGCTTAAATACATCATTGAAAACAAGACGCCTGCCGCACGGCTGCAAATTGTAAAAACCGACGCATTGTCCGGACAGACGGTGCCCCTTGCCGGCTTTTCCTTCCGTATCCTCACCGAAGATGGAGAGCCGATCACCCAAAACGAATGGTATCCGAACCATGTAAAACTCGATACGTTCACCACGGACGACTCCGGTTGCACGACGCTTCCCGAACAGCTGGTGCCAGGGACCTATCTCGTTGAAGAGGTGAAAGCGCAGCCGCCGTATCTGCTTGCCGGCAAACCGCACAAGGTGAAGCTCCGCGCTGAAGGAGGAAATGTTGCGGTCGTTCGCTTCGGAGACGAACAGGCGACGGGAACGGCAGGCATTCACAAGACTGATGCGAACACGGGAAAAGTGCTCGAGGGCGCTGTGTATGACGTGGTTTCATGTGGAACCGTTGTTGCACCCGACGGAACCGTGCAAGCCGTTGAAAATGAGGTTCTCGGCAGCGTTTCAACTGACGAGACTGGTGTGGCCACAATTGAAGACCTTCCGCTTGGCCGTGGAAAGGCAACGTATGCCTTTGTCGAAACGAAAGCGCCTGATGGATATGTATTAGATGCAACCCCGCACGAATTCACCCTGGAATACGTAGATGGGAACACAGCGGTGGTTGAAGCTCATGTCGATGCCACAAATGCGCCCACTGAGATTGTTGTCAAAAAGACAGAATGCGGAAGCGGTACTCCCCTTGAAGGAGTCAGTTTTCAACTTGTACAAGTCCCTTCGGACGGAAACGACGAGAAAAGTGACGGACTGACCCAGACAACCGATTCAAAGGGCATTGCACGGTGGACCCATCTTGCACCGGGAAACTACTCGTTTGTCGAAACTGAAACACAATCTGGATACGTACTCGATAACCAAACGCGAGTCATCGAGATCGATGAGCAGGGAACGGCTTTGTACGAGGGGGTCGACGCCGACGAGTTAAACGTCGAAAACGACTTCACCAAAGTTGATCTGTCGAAAAGAGACATAACCAACGAGGAAGAACTGGCGGGCGCACATCTGGTCTTACTTAACGACAAGGAAGAAGTCGTCGATCACTGGGTTTCTGAAGCTGCGCCGCATCGGATTGACCGACTCGCACCGGGAACCTATACGTTGAAGGAGGAACGGACCCCGTCGACGCATGATGTAGCGGAAGATGTCACCTTTACCGTGGAGCAAACAGGAGAGCTGCAGATCGCTACCATGTACGACACTCCCATCGAAATTGGCGGTGCAATTGACAAGCGACAGGAAATTGCCCAACCAACGGCTGCAAACACATTTGCGAACGGAGATGGTAAGAATCGCGCTGAGACGCATGATTCTGATCTGGGTGAATATTCGTACAGCTTGGATTATAAAAACGATTCAAATACGTGGGTTGATGAGCTCACTGTCACTGACACATTGACCTGCTGCGAGAGTGGTCTTGCCAGCTTGAAGAGCATAGAAACCCCCGTGAGCCAAGGAGATTACGATGCGAAGCTCAACGTTTGGTATATGACTAACTCCTCGGCTGGGGATTCGGCGAAAAGCGGGGCGATAAGCGCGACAGCATCCGATGGGCATGAAAACCCCTGGCTTTTTGGAATGGAGACGGCACATCCTTTAGATGCGGGAGGCAGAGCACTTTCTTATACGGGTTGGAAACTTTGGGCTGCAGACGTTCCAACGAATGAGTCGGTTGAATTACCCGTGGAAGATCTCGGATTGCAGGAAGGAGAACGAGTAGTTGCGATTCGATTTGAATACGGGTGTGTAAGCGAGGACTTCACGACACGAGCAGACGACTGGGGGCGCGAGGACATCAAAGACGCCCATGACGACAGCGAGAACATCGGCGATCTGAAGCGCGGTGACGAGGAATCTGATGCGTTGCTCTTCCCTGCGATACTGCACATGCGGGTAACCGATTCTTACGCGGCGGGAACAACGTTGGAGAACTGTGCTCAAATCGACATCTTCCGAAATGGCGGTGGGGAAAAACTTGAGGCACACGATTCCGACCGCGTTGAACAGACCGCGGGAAGCAAGGATACCCCTGTCTCCCCTCTGGTGAAAATGCCGAAAACAGGTGACATTGCACGGTTTTCCGTGGGTGTTGTGTTGACAGCCGCCGTAATAGCAATCGCCGCCGGCTTTATACATAAAACCAGCGGCGAAAAAACTCGTAGAAACGGCCTCGTTCCATATTGGAATGGGAGCAAGAGCAAATCTAGAACTCGACTGTCTCCCCGGAGGAACCAAAATCGGTGAACGAAACGTTGTTTTGCTCGGACGCAACTCTCTCGGCACGAACATCATCAGGCGTTGACCACTTCACGCCCAGAAAATACGCCAAACCAAAACCAAGCACTACGGCAACAGCGGCTCCGATGAGATAGGCAACCCAATGTTCCTTGATATACGAAAACACGCCATTTTTTGCCATGATCCACCTACGAACGACGAATGACTTCGGTTACGACGTCAGAAACGACCGCGATGTTTTCAAGATCGACGTTGTAAGGTTGATCGTCCTCGGTGTGAGACAGGGCGAATCCCGCTGCGTCGACGCCTGCGAGGGTGAGGGAACGGAGGCTCATGTCCATGGCAACATGCGCGTCAGTTGTGACGTAAGGCATGTCCACCGTACCGTACTGGTGATGGAAGTCTGCGGAAACACGTTGGACGAGCTTCGTGATGCGCTTATCGCCCTTGAGGACGCGGCGCTCTCCCTCAGTTGACAGCGCGGCGATTTGTCCGGCGCCCACACTCTCGAGGTTGATAAGGAACACTCCGCGCAACTGAGCACGGTGTGCGTCGAGGAAGGCGCGGATGCCCGCGTGGTCGTTTTCAGACGCACCCGTGGCGACAAACCAGATGTCGTGACCGAGCAGTTCATCGTCGCCCATATCGGCAATGGCCTCGCGGAGCTCGTCTTCACTTGCACCATCCAAACCGGTGGCGCCACCCTTCCAACCGTCGTCGTCGAAGTTATCCCACGAGCCGATGTCGCTGCCCGCGCGTTTGGCATCGAAGCTGTCGTCAACGCCAAGCCACTCACCCATGCTGTCGTCTTTCTTCTTCTTGCGACCGAACAGGCGCGACAGACCACCGCGACGCTTCTCGGGCTCGGGGGTGGGAGCAGAGATGGTTTCGATACGGTCGAACACAGCGGGGTCGTTGTACGGATCCGGCTCGTTCGCGCTGACGACAGTGAAAGCGTTGCGCGCATCAGCGGCGGCCTCTTCGGTAACGAAAGGAGCCGCAGGTGCGTCGGGCACTGCAAACGGGTCAACAGGGGTCGCAGAGGGATCGGGCAAATCGAACAGAGAGGAGCGATTGGCAGCAGCAGGAGTATGCGGAACAGGAGCGTCGGCAGTGCTCGGGATGCTCATCAGGCGCTGTTGGGGGGTCTGAAGCGGAGTGGATGCAGGAGCGGGAGCGGGAATATCCCGAACGATTTGAGCCATGAGGGAATCAACCGTCTCTTCCGACTGAGCGGAAACGTCAACCTGGACAGGCATGGCGACCGTTCCGCCGAACGGATCGGAAGCAGATTCCTCAACGGAATCAAGAGCGGGGAATTGAATTGTTCCGGAAGCCTCGCCCTGTTCCTCTTCAGAACCGGTCTCTTCATCCTCATGAACAGGCTCGTCTACGGATTCGTCCCCTGCGTCCTCGGAGAACTCAACCTGATCACTCGCCTCGGTTTCAACCAAAGCATCCTCTACAGCTTCGAGCTCTTCTTCGACTTCCTCGACGTGCTCCTGCTCGATCTCGTCGTCTTCGTAGGCGGGTTCATCTTCAGTCAAATCATCGGCGTCGATTTGTTCCGCCTCGACCTGATCGTCATCGAAGGAAACGACGACCGGTTCGTGGGCAACTTCAAACGCGGTGGGCTCGATTTCTTCCTCGGCCTCATCGGTCTCATACACAAACGTACAAGAGGCGGGAAGCATACCCAAAGAACGGATGACGTCCGCGCCAAAACGAACGTTACCCTCAGCATTTACACGGAAGGCGGGCCCATCTTCAACAACTTCGTCGGAAGACTCGGCCTCTTCGGTGGTATCGAAATCGAGAGAATCTTGCTCATACACCTCGGTAGCGGACCCATCGTCTGTAATGGCGGGAATGTCAACCAACGTGGCGTCAGCTTCGGACGGCTCGACCTCTTCAGCAGCGGCTTCGTCCTCGGAACCAACTTGACCATCTTCGAGATCTTGGGGGGCAGATTCTTCATCAGCGGCAACAAGCTCGTCGATATCCATGCTTATGGTTGAGCTTGGAGCTTCTGCCTCATTTGCAAGGAGATCCTCCTCCGCAAGCATCCCCGTAGCAGACACGACATCGTCCGAATCAAACCCGTCGGGAATGACGGCAAATGGATCAACAACCGCCTCGAGACCATCAGCTTCCTGCTCGGCGACCGCATCCTCTACCTGGGTGTCTTCTTCAGCCTCATGGGGATATGCAGTCTCCGCTGCAGCTGCCGCCTCAGCGGCCGCAATGGCGTCTTCGAGGATGCGCTGCTGCTCGGCGAAGAATTCATCGGCAGGTGTATCGCGGGGGAATTCGTCGCCCAGCTCATAGGGAGCGACGGCATCCATAACGCCCAACATGGCGGCAACGGAAGACATGTTGCACACCGCTCCACTGGTATACGGAAGAACAAAACGATTGGCAATGACGGCGACTGCATTTGCCAGAGGAATCAACGAGCAGAGAATCGCGATAATCCACAGGACGAGCTTCGCAGCGTCGGGGAAGGGGAACAGGCGAATGACCGCAATGATGGCAGGGGCCAGCATCGCAAAAGGAAGGAGCTTGACCAAGATAGGACGATACGCGGCAAAAGGTTGCTTGCTCAACAGGTCGACGCGGGGAGAATCGTAGTGAGCAACGACAACGACCGGACGGTTGCGCGGAGAGGCAAGCGGACCAGATGCCTTATGGTAAGCAATGACGTTTTGGCTCAATCCGCCTGAACCGAGTTGCGAGAGGACGGGGCGACCCATGCGCTCCATGGTGTAGATAACCGCACCGGCTATTACGAGAATCATGCCGATGATTCCCGCGATGCCGCCGATCCCAATCAGAACGGCGCCGATAAAAACCGCAATACCAAGACCAGCTTGGACGAGCTTCGAAGAAGCGCTCGCACTAAACTCCTGGATTTCGGGGGTAAAGCCGTGATCATCAAACACCTTGGCGATGACCTCGGCGGCGGCGCGCTCTTCCTCGCTGCAAGCAGGGGTGATACCGGTGTTTTGCAGCAGATGGCTCAGGTATGTCTTCGTATTCGCCATGTGGACTCCACATCGAACTCATTTGTGTTTGGGCACACCGACACTCGGCGTACGCATGTCTAGTCGCAAGTATACCCTTTGTCGCTGGTACCTGCATCGTTTCTCGAATAGCTGCACCGTTTCTCATTATGTTCAATGATGCGTGGGGGTTCTCCTTGCATCTTCGCGGGCAACACGGCCTGTATGGGCTATCCTAATTTGAGCCACAACAGCCGATTGTTAAGCTGAAACATGGTGAAAAGGGGTGAAGTTATGGAGATAGGCACAGGATACGATGTCTCGCAAGACAGTGTTGCTCCCCTTGATCAGACGGCTTTACGCCTGCTCAACCTTGTCTTCATGCTTCACACCTCCCCCACCCCATACTCCACCAACCAGATCATCGATAACGCGGATGCGGGGTATGGAACCGGAACACGCGACGCCCGTCTTAAGAAACTTTGGCGTGATCGTAAGCGCCTTAGCGAAATCGGCGTGGTCATTCAAGATGTAAAACCGCAAGGAGCGTCGGAGCGAGAGGAAAGTCTTTGGGCAATCGACCGAGAACGAACCCATGCTCTCGATGGAATCGTGCGACGTGAAGACGCCGAGGTGGCACTGGCGGCGATTGACGAGCATTTTGCACTCCACGGAGACGATCCGATCAGATGGCCACTGCAACGGGCGCGCATGAAGCTTGCCGAGCTTGCGAACAACCCGAACGAAACGCTTCCCCTTGATACCCCTCAGCAGGACAATCGGGCGATGCAGCATGTTTGGAGTGCGTTCAGCAGGCGACGGGCCGCGCAATTCACCTATCAAGATGCCCAAGGCAAAAAACGTGAACGCGCGGTGGAAGTCTATGCCATCTTTACGCAAGGGAGCCACACGTACCTGGTGGGTCGCTGCTGCGAGACCGACCGCATACTCACATTCCGCACCGACCGCATCGTTTCGGCGCGAAAAACGCCCGAATCAGATAAGAATCACCCCCTATATCAGATACCCGATGATTTTTCCGTAGAGGACTACCAGTTCCTTCCGTTTGATTTCTCTTCGGATGGGCCCGTGCAGGCTGTGTTTTCCTTCTCCGCTGATTTGGGCATTCACGAACTCGAACTTTTGACGCGCGGGCGAGGGTGCTTGAGCACGGCAGAAGACGGATCATGGCGTTGGAGCGTGGATATTCGAAACGTTGAGAATGCTGCATCCCTGGTTCTGAGTCACGCCAGCCGCGGCATGCGTGCAATCGCGCCGGAACAACTTGTCTCTCATGTTCACGAACTTGTGCGTAAGGCGGTGGAAGTCAATGGCACGTAATGTTGCAAAGCCGGGCGGACTCGACTCTGATCGCCGTGTTTCGATTGCACTTTCGCTTTTGGGCGCACTTGACGCCGCTCCAGACGCACGGATTGACGCGGGGACCTTCGCGCACGACCTTTCGCTCTCGGACCAACAGCTCAACGAGATAATCCAATTGCTTCAATTTGTGGAAGACGGAATTACCGGAGCTCGTGTGGCGATTCGACGCGAAGGAAACCAGATCATCCTCGATGGGGATGCGGGACGTTTTGGGACGATTCGTTTCATCGGCGATGAATCTCTTGCCCTCATGCAAGTACTTGACCGCTTTCACATCGACGACGAGGTAAAGAGCCGCATCCAAACTGCACTTGCACCGTCCACATGGCAAACCGATCAAAACCTATTGGCGGGAGACGCTTTGTTCGGCGGGTTCTACCAGGACCTATGCGAGGCGATCACAGATGGCGTGCGTTTGGAAATCGACTATCAGCCGATAGATGCCGACACGCCATCCACGCGAAAGGTCGACCCTGGATATATTACGGTTTCGGGCGACGCCGCATACCTTGTTGCCTGGAATGTCGAAAAAGACGAGCAGCGTTCGTATCGTCTCGACCGTATTTCCCGTGTCTTCACCACCGAGGACAGCGTAGAGAAACATCCCTTTGAGTGTGCAAGCGTTGAAGAAGGTTTGCGCGCTGCAGGCGCAACGGCGGAACTGGCATTCCTGCGTCAAGACCTCTTCGATCGCTGCGACTGGGGAGGTCTCAATCGTAGCGACACTTGGATTGACGAACATGGAAGGATTCGAGCGCAAGTCAGCTATGTATCGAAATCTTGGCTTTTTGACCAGGTACTTGCTGCGGGCGGTTCCCTAAAGATCATCACGCCGGCGGAACTTCGTCGAGAGCTCATCGAATACGCGAGGCACATGTAGCGAGACGCGCCACGTTAATGGCGCGTCCACTGCAGAGAATAATTTGTCGATCCCTTCCGGGAAACGATTCCTATCGGTGGCTCGCGCGCCAAAGCTCCAGGTAACGACCGATTTGAGAACAGTCGATACGCTGGTAGGCGGCAGGAAGCGAGTTGAGGAACTTCTTGCCATAACCCTTAGTAAGCAACCTGGAATCTGTAAGCACCAGCACACCCTCATCCGTGGAAGTGCGAATGAGTCGGCCCGCAGCCTGTTTCACCTCGAGCACCGCTTCGGGAAGTGAGTAACGCGCCCATGCACGGTCTTCACGCACTCCGCGCTCGCAGGAAAGTGGATCGGTGGGGCTTGAGAACGGAAGTTTGGGGATAACGACACATCTCAGCGTGTCACCCGCAGCGTCAAACCCCTCCCAAAAAGCCTTGAGTGCAAAAAGCGAATGAGCCTCATCGGAGACAAAGCGATCGCGAAGCATGCGCGCAGATGAATTCTTGCGCTGACAGTCGAGCGTAAGGCCCGCGTCGGCAAGCCGTGGAGAGACGCGTGCGAACAGATCTTCCATGTCACGCCTGTTCGTGAAGAGCGTGAGCGTGGAGCCGCCCATGGCAACATGGACATCCACCAGCAGATCTTCGAGCGCGGCAAGATACGCGTCGCGGTTGCGCGGGTCGGGCATATCCCCTGCGACAACGACAGCCATATTACGCTCGAGGTTGTAGCTCGAGTCAAGATGCAGTGCACGCGATGAGCCAGAGGGGAGCCTATCCAAACCAACCGAGCGATTGAAATGGTCGAAGTTGTCGGCAACAGTCATGGTTGCCGAGGCAAAAATCGCCGTGTGGACCTCAGGCAGCCAGTTCTCGGCAAGTGCCTCGCCAACATCAAGGCGTTCGGCCGTGAGACATTCCCCTCCCGCCTTGAGACGACGGTTGACCTGGCATGAGAACACGTAGCGCTCGTCTTTTCCCGCAACGATGAGGTCAAGTGCCTGATACATTTCCCGCATCCGGCGCTGACCATCTGCAATATCGGTCACCAGGTCTGGCTTGACCTCGGCAACCGTTTCGACAAGCGACGCGAGGTTTTTCGATGCCTCATCCAAGGCATCCAAGGCAGTATGGGCAACCTCGAGAAACATGCTCCAAGCGGCAGATTGGCGCAGGTCGGAACCAATCCAAATGTTGGCATTGTCGTAGGCACCGTCGGAACGACCCTGACGCGCCAAATCGCGCACCGCGTCGAACAACTCGGCCATGGCGAGCGAAGCGCGCTGCGTCGTTACCGTCGCTTTTGCCGTAAGACCCATGAACAGCGTTGCCGCGTCAGAGGCTGCCAAGTCATGCGTAATGCGTCCCAAGGCACCCGTTCGCTCGCCGCCCAGGCGCTCGAAGATGCCACGACTCTCCTCAGCAGAAACGGTAAGCGCCCACTGACGGCGGGCCTCAGCCTCGATGGAATGCGCCTCATCTACCACCCAATGCCTGATGGGGGGCAGTATTTTGCCCTCAGCCGCAACGTTGCGGAACAAGAGGGAATGGTTGGTAACCACCACATCCGCGCGGGCGGCACGACGGCGCGCACCGTGTACCAGGCATTTGTCGGGATAGAAAGGACAAAGGCGCCGCGCACACTCACGCGACGAAGTCGTAAGGTCCCCTTTGCTAACGCTACGCCAACGAATGCCCAGACTGTCGAGATCCCCGGTGGGAGATTGGCATGCAAACGCATAGATCACCGCGATGGCCGTAAGAGTATCCGCAGGGTCGCGCGTCGTGCGAATTTCATGCGCACGCGAAAGGCGCTCGAGTTTTCGCAGGCAGGGATAGTGGTCGTATCCCTTGAGGGCACAATACGACAGACCGCCCTCCATCTCGCGAGCAAGGCGCGGTAGCTCGTGGTACATGAGCTGATCTGCAAGATTGTTCGACTTGGTTGCAATGCCAACGGTGATGTTGTTGTTTTTCGCCGCCTGCGCAAACGGAACCAGGTAGGCGATGGATTTGCCAACACCGGTGCCAGCCTCGATCACACGGTGCGTTGATGTCGCAAGGGCGTCGCGAACCTCCGCCGCCATCTGAATCTGCTCGGCGCGCGGTTCATACTCCGCATACATGCGATTGACAAGACCGCCAGGGGCAAAACAAGCCTCGATGTCGCTCCGCGAAGGCATACGCAACCCGGGCAGGTCTTCGGCATCGACTCGCTCGGGCAACGGATCGGCTCGAAGAATATGGGCGCGCGCCTCGGTAAGTGAAAAAATGGCGTCGGGTTGCTCTCCGGCCAAGAAGCTGAAAATGGGGCGATATGACCAAGAGACATCAGGGTGCATATCCGCAAGACGGCGATGGATTCCCGCCGGTAAATCGGCCAACCCGCACAGCAAAATGCGCCACACACCGCACAACGCGTCGACGTCGGCGTTCGCACGGTGCGACACGCTCGCACATCCGAACAAGTCCGCCATAACGGACAGTTTGTGGGAGCTTAGGCGCGGCAGTGCAATGCGGGAAAGCGCCAGGGAATCGATCCAGATGTCGGACACCTCGCCACCACCGGAGACCGCCTCGATAAAGCCGCGATCAAAGGCTGCGTTATGCGCAATAACCGGTGCACCCCCCACAAACGCAGCGAGATTCGCCACGGCCTCCTCGGGAGACGGTGCATGGGCGACATCGGCGTTGGTAATGCTTGTGAGCTTGGTAATCTCGGGCGGAATGAGGCCGCTCGGCTTTACAAACGTATCAAAACGATCGACGATCTCGCGCCCGCGCAAACGTGCAGCGGCAATCTCAATCAAACCGTCCTCATGGTGCGACAATCCCGTTGTTTCGGTATCAAGCACCACGACATCGTCTTCGATGAGGCCGAAAGTGCGTGTACGGGCGCGCTCGGCGAGCGTTGCGTAAGCATCGATGATGGGCTGCGGCGTGCCAGGGAGCACCGCATCGGCCATTTGAAGCGGCGTTGCCGCAGTAGATGCGCTCATCGGGCAGCGCGGGCCAAAGCCAGTTCAACCAGCTCTGCACACAGGTCGCTAAAGGGCAAATCAGCGTGACGCGCCTCGTCGGGAATGAGCGAGGTCGGCGTCATGCCCGGGATGTTGTTGGTTTCCAGAATAACCGGGCCATCCTCGGTCACAATCATGTCCGTACGAGAAATGCCGAAAAGACCCAGCGCGTTGTGTGCGGCGCAAGCGAGCTCCTGCACGCGCGCATAGGTATCTTCAGACAGGCGCGCCGGAATGCGATGAATCTCGGTGGGGTCGACGTATTTCACTTCAAGGTCGTAAAAATCGCAGTTCTGGGGGATACACACCTCGACAACGGGAAGGGCGCGCAGCGTCTTGCCGTCGCCGACAACACCACAGGTAATCTCCGTGCCATAAACGCGCTTCTCAACCATGACCTTATCGCCGTGCTCGAAAGCGATCTCGATTGCATCCGCAAGCTCATCAGACGATTTAACTGCAGAAATACCGTAGCTCGAACCATTGACCACGGGTTTCACAAAGCTCTGCTCTCCCACCTGGGCAACGATTTCCTCAACGGAGGGCATATCCTCACGCGTGAACGTCACACTCGGGGCAACCGGAAGACCCGCACGAGCATACAGGAGCTTGGAGAGATCCTTGTCCATTGCGATGCCGCTTGGCAGAGGCGCAGAACCAGTGTAGGGAATGCCCACATACTCGAGAATGTGCTGCGTCATACCATCCTCGCCGCCGAAGCCATGTAAGGCGACGAAGGCCACATCATAAGATCCCGTCGAGATCTTGGTAAGGAAATCGTCGGCACCTGGATCCACCATCTCAACGATTCCGTAACCAGCTTCACGCAGAGCATTGGCGGTGTTCTCACCCGAGGCAAGCGAAATCTCACGCTCGTCTGAAATGCCTCCCGCAAGCACCGCAATTTTCATGTCGCTACGCTTTTTCATGCCATCACGGCTTTCGTTGATCATATGTACGCCTCTCCTGTATCTAAATGTATGGGCGCGCTTTGTCCATTTAGCGCATTAACCATACGTTTGCCCTGCAAACACTCACCGATATCCTATTGTATAGTTTGATTTGAATCCAAACCCGTGAAAGGCGACATCGATGGGATACACCAACCATTCACGCGATATCCGCACGTTTGACTTGGAAGAACTCCAGGAACTGGTAAAAGAACTCGGTCAACCGGCATTTCGCGCAAAACAGCTCTTCGAATGGCTCCATGTTAAGAACGTATGTTCGTTTGACGAGATGACCAATCTCCCTGCAGCTCTACGCGAGAAACTTGCCGAGGAGTTCCCTTTCAACACCCCCGTTGAACTGGTTAGGCAGGTTTCCAAAGACGGTTCCCGCAAGTATCTTCTGCAATTCTCAGATGGCGTCTCCGTTGAGACGGTGGGTATGCCTAACCGAAATAAGCTTGCAGTGTGCATTTCCACTCAGGCGGGTTGCGGTATGGGATGCGCGTTTTGCGCCACGGGTTTTGCGGGCCTCACCCGCTCACTCACCGCACAGGAAATGGTCGACCAGGTTCTTCATGTTGCCCGCGACTTCGGTGAGCGTGTGACAAGCGTTGTGTTCATGGGACAGGGAGAGCCGTTCGCCAACTTTGATGCAACCGTGCAGGCGCTGCGCATCCTCAACGATCCCCAGGGACTTGCAATTGGCGCGCGTCATCTTACGGTTTCCACCAGCGGTGTTATCCCTGGTATTCGCCGTTTTGCCGAATTGCCTGAGCAATTTACCCTTGCAATCTCACTTCATTCTGCCATTCAATCAACGCGCAACCAGCTCATGCCCGGTGTTAAAAAATACACACTCCTTCGTCTACATGAGGCTATCCAGGATTACGTTGAGAAAACCGGCAGGCGTCCCACATACGAGTATGCGATGATCGAGGGTGTCAACGACACGAACCCAGAGATGGAGGCGCTTGTTGATTTCTGTGCCGGCACCCTGTGCCATGTCAATCTGATTCAGCTCAACGACGTTTCCACGAGCATCCTCAAGCCCTCGCCCATCGAGAAAGTTGAATCGCTGCAAAAGCGCTTGACTATGCATGGTGTTGAGACCACGATTCGCAGCTCGCGTGGAAGCGATATCGATGCGGCGTGTGGACAGCTTAAGCAGCGTCAGTCGGCATCCAGCAAGTAAGTTGGCTTTAAATACCTGAACTGAACAGTTGTTTATTTCACTAACCTCTGCAACACCCCTACTTACCAGCAAGGCTCCCATCAAACCGATGGGAGCCTTTTATCTTCTATATGAAAAGTATGAGTAGTAACTTATCAGTTAGGTACCTAATAACCTATCTCACTCCATTGCTTTTCGACCCAGCTCTGATTTACCTTAGGATTGTTGGTCAACTTCGCAGTCTTAAGTGCCACCTCTTCACTCATCTGATCTGCTTTATCTTGGGTGTGTTGAAGAGCTTCTTTAATCTTGCCGATAAACCTGCAATTGGTTTCTTCCTTTGTCACCACCATGTAACCGGTATATCCAACAGCGGCTCCAATAGAAATTGCCAAAACGGTCAATGCAAACTGCTGAGTCTTACTCATGGCTACTCCTCTTCCACACCTACCATTGAAGTCAGGATGCGCTGGAGATCTTCCTCGTCCTTGAACTCGATTTCGATTTTATTCTTACCTCGAGACGAACGAACTTTCACACCCGTATTAAACAACTGGCGAAGTACACGCGCCGCTTTTTTATATGATTGTGGCGTAACAGGACGAGGCGCTTTGGGCGTTTCTCCGACCGAGAACAATGGAGCAAGGTTTTCAGTCGCACGAACCGACAATCCCTCTGCTACAACTTTTTCAGCTAATTTGACACGTGCCTCATCAAACGGGACGGCCAAGATTGCGCGGGCATGTCCACTCGTCAGCTTTCCTTCATACATCATCTCCTGGACTTGCTCAGGCAAATCAAGGAGACGCAATGAATTGGTGATTGTTGAGCGCGACTTAGAGACAGCGTTGGCAAGGGCTTCCTGTGTCATACCGCTTGCCTTTATAAGTTGTTTATAACCTTTTGCCTCTTCAATTGGATTAAGGTCAGAGCGCTGAAGATTCTCAATCAAAGCAAGTTCGAGCATCTTCTGGTCATCAACTTCTTTGATGATTACAGGTACCTTTTTGAGTCCTGCCATCTTCGATGCCTGATAACGCCGTTCACCAGCAATGATCTCGTATTTCTTCCCTTTTTTGCGAACCAGAAGGGGTTGAAGTACACCATTCTCCTGAATCGACTCACTTAATTCCTCAAGCTGAGATTCATTGAAATGAGTTCGAGGTTGATTTGGATTTGGAATAATGGATTCAATTGAAAGTTCAGTATCTGATGCAACAAACCCTGTTTCTGATTGAGCCTCACCCATAAGAGAACCTAATCCACGACCGAGAGCTTGTTTCTTTTTAGTACTAGGCACGACGGATCACCTCTTTCGCAAGATCCATATAAGCTTTTGCACCCTTATTTTGAGGAGCGTACTCAATGACTGGCATTCCGAATGAAGGGGCTTCAGATACTTTTACCGAACGTGGTATGCAGGTTTTGAATGCTAAATCGCCAAAATAATTGCGCACTTCATCTACAACCTGATTAGAGAGTGAAGTTCTAGAATCATACATGGTCATTAATACGCCATAGGTGTCGAGTTCTTTGTTAATGCGACCCTTAACCATTCTCATTGATTCCAAAAGCTTGGTTACACCCTCAAGTGCGTAATATTCACACTGAATTGGAATCAGAACGCTGTCTGCGGCTGCCAAAGCATTGATGGTAAGCAGACCAAGTGATGGCGGGCAATCGATAAAGATGAAATCAAATTCGTCTTCAACTGGTTCCAATAGGTCTTTAAGGCGTGTTTCTCGAGCCATTGCTGATACAAGTTCAATCTCTGCTCCGGCAAGCTGGATAGTCGCTGGAATAATGAATACCTTTTCGTTGATGGTATCCAAGATGAGTTCTTCTGCTGGAACGTCATGCAAAAGTGCATCATAGACACATTGTGAGAGTTGCTCTTTATCAATTCCGAAGCCACTTGTGCTATTACCCTGAGGGTCAAAATCAACAATTAAAACTTTTCGCCCGAGTTTTCCAAGTGCTGCAGCAAGGTTAACCGTTGTTGTTGATTTTCCTACTCCACCTTTTTGGTTGATGATTGCAATTGTGTGCTTAGGTTTCGTGCTCTTAGAGCACTTGACATCTCTGAACCCCACGTTTCCTCCCGTTTTGCTTGTTTTTAGTACAGTTTCGGACTGTTAGGGCTTTGGTTTCACGTGAAACCATTTTGTTGTTATCCATTATGTTTCACGTGAAACGTAGATGCAAGCTGAATCAGCCTATTTTTAGAAAACTCGAGTCAATGTAGATGTTTCACGTGAAACATGGGGTTCACAACTACTAAATAAGAAGAATATACCTGCATATGACGTTCATCTATATGAAAAACCACCCCTACATAGTAGAAGTGGTGACAAAAGTTGAAATATCAAATGAGAAGATATAGACTAATTTTGAGTCAAAATAACAACAAGTACTTCAATCAAACAAGAGGTTGCTTCTTAGCAAGTCCAACAGCACGCGGTAGTTTCACTTTCGAAGGTAAAACTCGTTGAAAAATAAAAACTTCTCTATGTCCTAAACCACACGGTAGTTCGAAGGAATCATTACCGAGCAATTCAAGACCACAAATTTGCGCGGTCTTATGTGCAAATGAGAGCTCTTCTTGAGAAGGATTAGCTTTAGCTACAACCAGATAGCCATCTTCTTCAAGAAAAGGAGCTCCATACTCAATAATCAAGTTCATCTGTCCAACAGCACGTGCAACAACAAGGTCAAACTTCCCAGACATTTGAAGAGCATAGGATTCACATCGATCATGGACGCCAGACACACCATCAATACCCAACTCTTCAATGAAAGCGTTGACAGCGTTGATCTTTTTACCAACTGAATCAAGCAGAACACCCTCAGAGCCTGTGTATAAAGCAAGAGGAATACCGGGGAAACCACCACCAGTACCAATATCAAGAAAGAACTCAGGCTCAATCGGAAGGTCGCGAGAAAGTGCAAGCGAATCAACGATATGAAGAACCAGAGCATCATGAATGTCTTGAATACGCGTGAGATTCATATACTCATTAACTTGGTTTACATAGAGGAGATGCTTTACACAAAGAACTGCAGTCTCAAGATCAACATCAAGATCAAGCTCTTTAGACAGATCAATTACCTCTTGTGCTAAAGATTGAATTTCCTCTAACGAAGAGTCTAAAGAATGAAGTTCGATAGAACGAGTCTCAGACATAAAACTCACTCCAAAGTAGGTAGAAATGACTGAACTTAGTGTAACAAGAAATTGAGACAAAAAAGGGGCGCACACGGCGCCCCTCTCAATCAGAATGGAATCAAAATACTAACAAACGGTGATAACAACACGCCGCTCGGGATCAGTACCCTCGGAATGCGTATCAACACGATCATCTTCACGTAGAGCAATATGAACGAGACGACGCTCATAGGCAGTCATAGGAGGAAGATTAACAGTGCGATTCTGAGATACCGCACGAGAGGCAGCAGACTTAGCCATACTAATGACCTTGTCATGGCGACGGCTCTTATAACCCTCGACATCAACTGCAACCGGATAACGGAACCCAAGCTTGCGACTCACCAACAGAGAGACCAAGGTTTGCAGGGACTCAAGCGTACGACCATGACGACCGATAAGCACAGCAAGATCGGGAGCGGTGATATCAAGAATAAGCTCACCCTCATCTCCCTCATACTCATCGATGGGGGAGTTGTCTGCATCAAAATGAACAAGGATGTCACGAACGATAGAGATGGCGACATCGGCGATGGTGTCGAGATCCTCGTCGGTGAGGTCCTCGCCAGCCTTGTAACGCTTGGCAATCTCGGGGTATTCACCAACGATTTGCTCTTCTACAACTGCCTCTTCGGCAATCTCTTCAACAAGCTCTTCAGCCATGGAAATCTCCATAAGTTAGGTACCTAATAAAGCAAAGTCCTCTACGTTCTAATGCTTCTTATGAGGACGTTGCTTGCGCTCGCGACGAACGACATCGACCTCGAGAGGAGCGTTCGCAAGACGTGCCTCTTCCTCGGCCTTTGCCTTTTCAATCACCTTGTTGGTCACAAAGAGCTGCTGGGTAACCTGCCAAGCAGAAGAGACGTCGTAATACAGAAGAACGCCGGCGGGAAGGCCCCAGCCCATGAAAAGCATCATGACCGTCATGACGATCATCATCATCTTGGTGCTCTCGGCCTGGGCACCCGTCTGGTTGCGGGTCATGTACATCTGCGGGATGAAGGTCAAAAGACCAAACAGAATCAAAGCAAGCATGTACGGCAGCGCAGAACCGATGCCAAAAGACATAGCCTGAGAAGGCGACATAACGAGGTTGGGAAGAACGTTATAGAAGGAGAAGCCGGTCTCAGCAGCCTCGGGGAAGTACTTGCCAAGATCGCGGAGCAGGTTGAACAGAGCGATCAGAATCGGCATCTGAATAAGCAGAGGCAAGCAGCCAGCAAGCGGGTTGAATTTGTTCTCAGCATAGAACTTCTGCATCTCGCGAGACAGACGCTCCGGATCGTCGGCATAACGCTCCTGCATTTCCATCATCTTGGGCTGCAGCACCTGCATACGCGCGGTCGATTTAGTCGACTTAAGCATGAGCGGCGTAAGCAACAGACGGATAATCACCACCAAGATGATGATTGACAGGCCCCAGTCGCCCGCGAAGCCCTGAATCAGCTTGAGCGTCTGGAAGAGAATCTCAACAATCCAATCCCACATAGGTTAATCCTCCGGTAGAAACCAATACTTATGGAACGGGGTCGTAGCCACCGGCATGGAACGGATGACAACGCAAAATGCGCCGCGCTCCAAGCCAACAACCTTTAACCACGCCATATTTTTCAATAGCCTCAACAGCATACTGTGAACAGGTGGGGATGTATATACACGAGTCTGGTAAAAGGGGGGAAATCTGCCGCTGATACCAATGAATCGCGGCAAGAGCCAACCTCTTACCCATGATTTTCACCCGATGTTCCAACGTTGCGATGAGAAGGAACGGTAACCCGACCTTTGACACCAGCTCGTCGGAGCAACCCGAAAAGCGCTTCGTTCATTTCTGAGGGAGATGCGGTACGTGTGCGAGGTGTGGCAAACAAGATGATCTCCTTGCCATCGACCGGTAAGTCACACGCACGCGCTGCCTCGCGCAAAACACGCTTGGAACGGTTGCGAACAACAGCATTACCCAGCCTCTTTGCAGCAGCGAAGGCGACCCTTGCCGGATCGCCTTCGCTCATACAATCACATATAACCATGCGAATCAGAGGATGATTGAACCGCTTCCCCTGAGTGAACACCCGCTCAAAGTCCTGATGGGACTTGATGGTAAGCATGTTGCTTAGCGGTCGCTCACCGTAAGACGCTTACGGCCCTTGGCGCGGCGACGGGCGAGTACGGCACGGCCGCCCTTGGTGGCCATGCGAGCGCGGAAACCGTGGGTCTTGGCACGCTTGCGCTTGTTCGGCTGGTAAGTACGCTTCATGGTAAACATCCTCCTGGTGCGTTTCGACTACTCGAAATAATTAGACGCGTGAGCCTAGAAATTGTAGGGAATATGGTGCGAATATGTCAATCTCGCACGGTAAAAAATGCAGATATTTCCTTGATGTTTGAGAAAACTCCTCACATGAAAATCAAACGCCTCAATTCACGAAAAAACATTTCATATTCTTTCATAGACTTTTCCACAGGTTATTATTTGATTGTTAATAACTTTTCGTAAGTTTTCGCCACTTTTCAACAATTTTGGAAAAGTTGTTGAAAGCTATGAAAGGGTCGGAAATGAGCTGGTATCCTAAACGCACGGCAATCGTAGAAAGAACGCACCATGTCAGAAGACTTCTATCCATTTGTGGATTCGGGTGATCCAGCACCCTCAAACACACATCTCACTGGGATGCCTGAGACATCTCAGACGAATCCTGATGTCAAAACGAAAAGCCCTGATGGTGGACAAGATAACTCCGGAATGGATAGCGTTATACGTGCGGCGCGCATCTCCGTATATGACGACATGTTGTCAACGCCACGCGTAATTGTGATTGAGCAAAACGACGTGCGCACCTATTTGGAGGAAATCACCAATACGGTCTATCGAACCATGAAGGAACAAGGTGGGCACCTGAACCTCATGATTGTCCGTGAGCTGGTGGAAAACTTCATCCATGCTCATTTCAACGAGCCGATCATTTCGATTTTAGACAATGGAGATACGATTCGCTTTTCCGATCAGGGACCTGGAATCGACGATAAGGAGCTCGCTTTTGAGTTCGGCATCACGAGTGCGAACCGAGAGCAGAAACGCTACATCCGCGGTACCGGTTCGGGATTGCCCATGATCCAGCAGTATGTGGAAAATGCCGGTGGAGCGATTGCCATTGAGGACAACCTGGGGGCAGGAACGGTTGTCACGGTCAGCGTGAATCCCGAGCGCGTGCTTGAAATTGAACAGAGTGTTTCACGTGGAGCGGCGGTGCGGAGCGGTCACCAGCAGGTCCAACCGTCGGCGGCGGGTAACGCAATGCCTCAGATGGGGGCTGCGGGATACCCATCGCAGACACCCCAGGCAAATACCATGGGATATCAGATGCAACAGCCTAACTCGGCGGTGCACCCAGTACAGCAGGCAAGTGCTGCCCCGTACCCTGTGCAACAGGCGGGAACCACGCCTTACCCCGTACCGCAATCCAACCCTGTCGGAATGATGCCCAATCAATACTCCACTCCTCAGCAAGGTTTTTATCCACAATTTGACAATCAATTTTCCACAAATCAACAATACTATACTCAACCTGCGGGAATGTATACACAGACGCCGATTCAGCAAGCGGCGGCACCCGTGTTCCAAAGCCCGTATATTTCCGAGCGCGGCATGCTTGCGCTGCGGTTTCTTATGGAAAACACCCAGGGGGGACCCACGGATCTCACGCGCCTCTACGGAAGTTCCAACGGCACATGGTCGCGCGAGCTTGCTACACTTTCAAAAGCGGGGTTCGTCCATAAGCCGGGGCAGAAATACGTACTTACCGACATGGGACGTGCATGGATTCAAAATCAACGTAGCGAGTAAAGGAGCAAACCATGGATAACGAAGCACGGATGCTCCTCGAAGACGTCATATCCTTTTGCCTTAGAGACGAACGCGAGGCGCGCCTCATCAACATGCTCGAACAGTGCGAGGCTATCAAATACGACGAAAAGGCCCTCGCGATTCGCACGCCGAGTCGGTTCGCCTATTCTTACCTCATTAAGCAGCGCGATTTGATCGAACGTTACCTTGAGGAAATCACCTTCGCTCCCACCGCACTCGACGTCGCCCCTATCGAACAGGAGTCGGAAGACGTTACGAGTACGGTGGCGCCCGCCCGTGTGATTGACAGCGCCCCAAGCGCCCCGCAATATGAAGCTGCCGAGATGCAGAACAACGACGTTGCAAGTCATCAGGCACCCGCAACGGCTGTAAAAGCTTCTCTGAATACGGAGAACGGGGCGATCAGCGTCCCCACAACCGTCTCTGCCGATGATTTCAAACGTATGATGCTGGAGATGCGCAGCAACGAACCACAAGCTCAAGAGGCGCCAAAATCGGCGAATACCAGCATTTCCTCAAATGAGGAAAACTATGCATGCGTGGACATCAACGCAAAGTTCACATTCGAAAACTTCGTCTTCGGCGATGAGAACAAGCACGCATATCAAAGTGCCTTGCGTTTCGCGGCGTTTGCCGACGAACCGGGGCAGTGCACCAGCTTGTTCATCTACGGAAACTCGGGATTGGGAAAGACGCATCTGCTGTTTGCCATCAAGAACTATCTGATGGCGGAAAAGCCCCATATCCGCGTCAAATATGCTAACTCTCAGGCATATTTTGAGGATTACCTCCAGGAGCTCGGCGCACGAAAAGGACCGGGCGAACGCATCATGCAGGATTACCACGCCGCGGACATCCTGATTATCGATGATATCCAAAATATCTTGGGACGCGAGCAGACCGTGGCGAACTTCTTCCAACTTATGGACGAGTTCATACGCAGCGGAAAGAAAATCGTGATTGCATCCGATCGCGCTCCCAAAGACCTCAACTTCGACGAACGCCTCACGAGTCGCTTCAATCACGGCATGCTGTGCCTGGTCTCCGAACCTGGTTTTGAGATGAAGTACACCATTCTCAAACGTTATTACGAGAACAACCTATGTGGCACGCCTGATCTCACGGGTATGAACGTCGATGTCTCTTTGCTCTCGAAACTGCATATCAATGAGGGACGCCTCACGGACGAGCAATTGCGCCATATGGCCGAGATATCTGGAAACAACATCCGAAGCCTCGAAAGTTTTTGCGAGCGGTGCGCGACGCGCGCGGCCGAACGTGAGACGGAGGGGCGTGAGCTCACCGCCGAGGACATCGACAGTATTGCGGGACAGTATTTCAACACCGCGCGCAAGATCATCCATGTGGGGACCGTACAGCGTGTGGTTGAGGATTATTACCGTGTGAGCCACGAAGACATCATCGGGCCGAGACGCACGGCGAATATCGCCTGGGCGCGGCACGTAGCGGTCTACCTCGCCAACAACCTGTGCGAAATGACCACGCCCGCAATTGGAGAAAAATTTGGCGGACGCGATCATTCCACTGTTCTCAATTCACTCAAGGTGGTTGAAAAGAAGATGAAGGAAGACCGACAGATCTACGAAGACCTTCAGGCTCTGAAAGACAAGATCATCCTCAAGTCTTAGAAGTGTCTTGGGTCGCTGGGACAACCTGAAGGAAGGCTGTGGAAAACTCGAGCAGAACTTAAGGGTGTGTGTGGGGAATTAAATGGTTCGACTCTCAAAAGGGAAAACGAGCGGGTTGTCTACAATGGATTGTTGAAAGAAATTCGGCCTTGTGCCTGCGGAAATGAAGGTAGTCCACACCATTCACCGGATTATTACTATTATTAGATATGTATCTATATAGAAAGGATAAACAGGGATGAAGTTCACGGTAAGCCATTCGGCACTCTCTGATGCAGTCGCAGTTGTAATGAAGGGCATAGCTCCCTCTTCGACGCTCCCCATTCTCTCCGGTGTGCTCATTCGCGCCGCGGACGGTGTCCTTGAATTCCAGACTTCTAACTACACCATCTCGATTCGTCATCGCATCGCAGCGCGTGTGGATGAACCCGGCCAGATGGTCGTTCCCTGCAAGATGCTTTCCAATATTTGTAAGACGCTGCCCGATGCGCCCGTGACGTTTGAGATGACCGAGCGTCAGGTCACCATGGAGTGCGAGCGTTCGAAGTTCTGCCTGAACACGCTTGATGCCGGTGATTTCCCTGAGTTTCCGGCATTTACGCTGGAGCGTTCAGTCGAGCTGCCAGCAAACATCCTCACCGAGATGGTGGGGCGTGTGTGGCGCGTGACCTCCACCGATAAGAATCGTCCGGTCTTGAACGGCGTGTATATGACCGTTGAGAACAACACCATCCGCCTGGTGGCGACCGACTCCTACCGTTTGGCGGTGTGCGACACGCAGGTTGAGACCTCTTCGCTTGAGGGGAGCTTTGAGCTGAATGTCCCCGCCGACGCATTTAACGACGCGCTCGCCATCACCGGCGGGCAGGGAACCATTCTCATCGGTTCGACCGATACCCAGGTAGTTTTCGTCGCGGGCAACACGACGTACGTCGCACGGCGTATCGAGGGCGTATATCCCAACTACAAGGCGCTGCTTCCCGCGACGTGCTCTACCACGGTGCGTATCAACGTCGAAGCACTCAGCTCCGCGCTCAAGCGCGTTTCCACCGTTGCTCAGAACAACTCTGCAGTGAAGTTTGATATTTCGGCAGAGACGGGTACCATCACGCTTTCTGCTATCTCGAATGATCAGGATGCCGCAACGGCGACCGTCGAGGTCGACGTCGAAGGTGTGAGCGGCGTTATCGCATTCAATTATCACTACATCTTCGGTTGTCTCAATGTGCTTTCGCGTGAGGAGAACGTGACGCTCGAACTGCAGAGCTACTCGCAGGCCGGTGTGTTCAAGTCGTACGACAAGATCAACTACCTGTATTTGGTTATGCCGGTGCGCATTTAGACCATACGGTAATGTGCCGTGGGGTGTGATGTCGAACTTGGGTGTACAACGGCATCAAACGACGATGTGAATGATTTGGTGTCGAGTATGGGTGATGTGTCGAAAACTGTTCAGATTGATGGGGGTTCCGCGTGCGATGGTATCGTTGCCGCGGAGCTTTCCGTCTTTCACTACCGCAGCTTCGAGGCGTTTACCCTGCAACTCGATCCGGGCGTGACGGTGCTCGTTGGGCACAACGCCGTGGGCAAGACCAACCTTGTGGAGGCGTTGCAGCTGCTTACCGCCGGGGTTTCATTTAGGAGGCCCGCTCCAGTTGAACTGCTTCGCGAAGGGTGCCCGTCGGGTCGAGCGATGTTGCGTTTGATGGGCGAGGGGCGTTTGCTCGACCACGCGATTGAGGTCGAAGAAGGAAAACGTCGCTTCATCAAGAATGGCAAGAATACCAACGCTGCAGGTATTCGCGGTGTTCTTCCGAGTGTTCTGTTCTGCCCCGACCATCTCGATATGGTCAAACGTTCGGCGAGTGCGCGCAGGGCGGCGCTCGACAGTTTTGGCGTGCAGCTCAACGCACAGTACGGCAAGTTGCTCTCTGCATACGAGCGGACCGTTGAACAGCGCAATAACCTGCTGAAAGAATGCCCTTCACTTGATTTGCTCGAGGTTTGGGACGAATCGTTGGCACGAACGGGAGCCGCGTTGCTGATGCATCGCCGTGCATTGCTGGAACGTATCCGTGTGCGTTTCATCGAGGTGTATCAGGCGATCGCCCCGCATGAGGTTCCGGATGTTGCGTATCAAGCCTCGATTGGCGTGCTCCCCGATGATCGCGATGAAGTTTCGGAGCTCTTCTTGCGTGTTCTTCGCGAGCGCCGTGAAGAGGAGTTGCGGCGGGGTTTGACGCTGGTCGGGCCACATCGCGACGAAGTCGTATTCACGATTGATGGAAGGTCGGCACGCGATTTTGGCAGCCAAGGGCAGCAACGCTCCATCGTTTTGGCTTGGAAGATCGCGGAAGTGCAGGTCACACGCGATATTTTGGGACGGTATCCGCTTTTGCTCCTCGATGATGTGATGAGCGAGCTCGATGCCGATCGTCGTAACGCCATCATGGGTTTCATCGCCGATGAGATCCAGACGATTATCACCACGACGAATTTGGGTTATTTTTCTCAGGATGTTTTAGATCGGGCAAAGGTGGTGCGCATTGGAGCGGAAGAGCGATAAATCGGAGCGTGCCCGCGCCACCGTTGGGCTTGGCGAGTTTTTATCCGCGGAGCGTAGCCGCATTTTCGACGGGGCGAGTGAAGATCGTCGTGAGCAGTATCGCCAAGCGGAACGTCGTGGCGAGGTTTTCCGCGCATGGAACACCGTGTGCGCAAATACACGCGAGGGTAAGCATGTTACCGGATTGCATTTTGTTCCCGAACGCAACGAGTTGATCGTCTATACCGACGGGGCGTCTTGGACGCAGGAACTCACCATGTTGCGTGAGATTATCCGCGCCCGCATGGAGCGGGTCGGGGCTTCTGTGGATAACATCGTGGTCAAAACAACGCGCCCTGGATTTCATAAATAAAATCCGTGTTAGGTAAACGGTGGAATTGGTTCGGTCTCCGGGGTTATATCGGGTGACGGGCGCAAAACGAACGGGTTTTACTTGCACCCCACCTTTGTTTTGAGCTTTGGGTGGACGAGTTTTCCACCGCGTGGCTTTTCCACCGAAGGACTTTATTAAACGGTTTTCACCCGTTTTACGGAAATAAATCCATCTTTTTGTCTAGTTACTCCAACATGGTTCCAAAAGGCTAAAAAAGCACTGCTGAGACGCTTGTAGAGGTATTTGGAATGTATTGAGAGACTCTGTTTTCCCTTCGTTTATAAGCTAAAATATGGCAGTTCGCCATTAATTGCACAACAAGGGAGATTTGGGTGGCAAAGAAGAACGAATACGGCGGAAACGAAATCAAGATTCTCGAGGGTCTTGAAGCAGTTCGCAAGCGTCCCGGCATGTACATCGGCTCCACGTCCGCGAGTGGTTTGCACCACCTCGTGTGGGAGATCGTCGACAACTCCGTCGACGAGGCCATGGCGGGTTTTTGTACCAAGATCGAAGTTACGGTTCACGCCGACAATTCCATCACCGTTGTAGACAACGGCCGCGGCATCCCGGTCGATAAACACCCCGTCAAGAAGATTCCGACGCTCGAGGTCGTCATGACGATCCTTCACGCGGGCGGTAAGTTCGACAACAGCGCATATAAGGTGTCCGGCGGTCTTCACGGTGTGGGTGTTTCGGTGGTAAACGCCCTGTCCAAGAGGATGAACGTGCAGGTGCGTCGTGATGGCAAGGTCTATGAGATGGAGTTCAGCCGTGGCAAGACCACGCAGAAGATGAAGCAGATCGGTACTGCGAAATCGACTGGCACCACCACGCACTTCTGGCCTGACGAGGAGATTTTTGAGACCACCGTTTACGACTACGACACCCTGCGCGATCGTTTGCAGGAAACGGCGTTCCTCAACAAGAACCTCAAGATCGTCCTGCGTGACGAGCGCGAGCTTTCGCCCCGTGTGGATGAGTTCTGCTACGCCGGAGGCATCATCGATTTTGTGAAGTTCCTCAACGAGGGCAAGACCGTGGCCGACGGCCTCAAGCGTCCCATTTACCTGTCCGGTTCATCTGAGCCCGATGCACCTGTTGAGAAGACCGGCGAGGTTGAGATTGCCATGCAGTGGAACACCTCGTATTCCGAGACGGTCATGAGCTTTGCCAACGACATCAACACGCCCGAGGGCGGCATGCATATGGAAGGCTTCCGTACGGCCCTCACCAGCGTGATCAATGATTACGCGCGTAAGAACAACATCCTCAAGGAGAAGGACGGCAACCTCTCTGGCGATGATGTGCGCGAAGGCTTGACCGCCGTCGTGTCCGTCAAGCTTGCCGACCCCCAGTTCGAGGGTCAGACCAAGGCCAAACTCGGTTCTTCTTTTATGCGTACCCTGGTGCGCAAAGTTGTTGCCGAGCAGCTTTCCGATTACTTCGAGGAGCACCCCAAGCAGGCGCGCGAGATTATCAAGAAGGCGCAGCAGGCCAACAAGGCGCGTAATGCCGCCCGCAAGGCCCGCGAGGCCACGCGCCGCAAATCGTTGCTCGAGACCGCCAGTCTTCCCGGTAAGCTCGCGGATTGCTCCGTGCGCGACGCCGAGATGACTGAGCTCTTCATCGTAGAGGGCGACTCCGCAGGTGGTTCGGCTAAGGATGGCCGCCGCCGCGACATTCAGGCGATTTTGCCCTTGCGCGGTAAGATTCTCAACGTGGAGCGTGTGGGCGATCACCGCGCGTTCTCAAGCGACACCATCCAGTCGCTCATCACGGCGATCGGCTGCGGCGTGACCAATGGCACGGGCGATGGTGGAGACTTCGACATCACCAAGGCGCGCTACCACAAGATCATCATCATGACCGATGCCGATGTTGACGGCGCGCATATCCGCATCCTGCTGCTCACCTTCTTCTACAAGTACATGCGCCCGCTTATCGACGCCGGGTATGTGTACATCGCCTGCCCTCCGATTTTCGGCATCAAGGTCGGCAAGAAGATTCACTACGTGTATCCCAACGGCCGCCAGTCCGAAGATGAAATCTTGCGCGATTCCATCAGGTCGCTGGGCCTCGATCCCGATGAAGTCGACGAGCCGAATACCGATGCGGCGGACGACGACAAGCCCAAGAAAAAGAAGAAGTACATCGTGCAGCGCTACAAGGGTCTGGGTGAGATGGACCCGGCACAGCTCGCGTCCACCACGATGGACCCCAAGACCCGTATTTTGCAGCGCGTGAACATCGATGACGCTGTGATGGCCGACCGTGCCGTGCGCGAGCTCATGGGTTCCGAGGTGGGGTATCGCCGTGAGTACATCGAGAAGCACGCCCACGATGCTCGATTCCTCGATGCGTAAGGAGTAACTGTGGCAGACGATATGAACAACACTACGGGTGCGGGATCCGAGGGTATGCCCGACGATCTTAAGCGCCTGCTCGCCCGCGCAAGTGAGGATGAGGACACGCAGGACGTCTACGATCCCGACGCGGATGTAGACGAGGAGGAAGAGGACGACGGCGAGCTCGAGGAGAGCTTTGGCAGCAATGATCGCGGTGACGACGCGGGTCTTGATGTCAACGGAGGTCGTCTTCAGGAGTCCGAGTTCGGCCATGAGATGAAGCAGTCCTTCATTGAGTACTCCATGTCCGTTATTACCGCCCGCGCGCTGCCCGATGTGCGCGACGGTCTCAAGCCCGTACATCGCCGCATTTTGTACGCCATGAACATGAGTGGCGTGACCCCTAACAAGGCGCACAAGAAGTCCGCTTGGACGGTCGGCGAAGTTATCGGCAAGTATCACCCGCACGGCGATAGCGCGGTGTATGACACCATGGTTCGTATGGCCCAGTGGTTCTCCATGCGCACCCCGCTGGTCGATGGCCATGGCAACTTCGGTAACATCGACGGCGACGGCGCCGCTGCCATGCGTTATACCGAGTCGCGCCTGGCACGTCCCGCTATGGAACTGCTGCGCGACCTCAACAAAGACACGGTCGACTTCCAGCCCAACTACGACGGCACGCTTTCCGAGCCGGTCGTTTTGCCTGCGCACTTCCCACACCTGCTGGTGAATGGCTGCCAGGGCATCGCTGTCGGTATGGCTACCAACATCGCCCCGCACAATCTGGGTGAGGCTGTTGAGGCTACGTGCTACCTCATCGACAACCCCGACGCCACCGTCGATGAGCTCATGAAGATCATGCCTGGTCCCGATTTCCCGACGGGCGCGGTCATCATGGGTACCGATGGCATCCGCGAGTCCTACGAAACGGGCCGCGGCTCCATCACCGTGCGCGCGAAGGCGCACGTGGAATCCACCAAGACGGGTAAGAACCGCCTGGTTTTCACTGAGATTCCCTACATGGTGAACAAGGGTACCTTGCAGGAGAAGATCGCCACGCTCGTTAACGAGAAGCGCATCGAGGGTATCTCCGACATGCGCGACGAGTCCACACAAAAGGGACTCCGCTTAGTCATCGAGCTCAAAAAAGGTGTTATCCCGCAAGTTGTGCTCAACAACCTGTATAAATACACCTCGCTGCAAACCACGTTCGGTGCCAACAACCTTGCGTTGGTGAATGGCGTTCCCAAATGCTTGTCGCTTCGCGAAATGCTGCAGTACTACATCGACCACCAGGTTGATGTAGTGACCCGTCGCACCCGCTTTGATCTCAAGAAGGCCCAGGCCCGCGCGCATATCCTTGAGGGTTACCTCATGGCGCTCGACCATATCGACGAGGTCATTTCCATCATCCGTTCCTCGCAGACCGACACCGAGGCAAGCGCCCGCTTAATCGATCGCTTTGGGTTCTCGCCCGAGCAGACCGCGGCGATCCTCGAGATGCGCCTGCGTCGTCTAACCGGTCTTGAGCGCGACAAGATCGAAGCCGAGCTCAATGACCTTCGCACGGCCATTGCCTACTATGAGGACCTTCTCGCACACGAGGATAAGATTCTCGGCGTGATTAAGGACGAGATGCGCGACGTTGCGCGTAGGTTTGCCGACAAGCGCCGTACCGAGATCACGCATGCCGAGAAGGACCTCGACGTTGAGGATCTCATTGCCGACGAGGATATGGTTGTCACCATCACCCACACCGGTTACGTGAAGCGTATCCCAGTTGCTGCATATCGTGCGCAGAAGCGCGGCGGCAAAGGTGTGACCGGCGCGAACCTCAAAGAGGATGACGTCATTGACGAGATGTTCATTGCGAGCACGCACGAGTTCGTCTTGTTCTTCTCCAACCGCGGCAAGGTGTATCGCCTTAAGGTTCATGAGCTCCCCGTGGGTACGCGCCAGGCGCGCGGAACCGCAATCGTCAATCTCTTGCCGTTCGAGGAAGGCGAGAAGATCGCGTCCGTGATTTCCTGCCGCGAGTTCCCCGAGGACGAATATCTCATGTTCGCCACCGCAAGCGGCATGGTGAAAAAGACCGTGATGAGTGCGTACGACCGCAGCCGTCGCGATGGCATCATTGCCATCAACTTGCGTAACGGTGACCATCTGCTCGATGTTCGTCGCGTACGCGAGGGTGACAAGATCATCATGGCCACAACCGCCGGTAAGGCCATCATGTTCTCTGAGGACCAGGTGCGCGCTACGGGACGCGATACGAGCGGTGTCCGCGGTATCACCATGAAGGGCGATGCCAAGGTCTTGGGTATGGAGATTACCAACGGCAAGGGTGAGCTCTTCGTCATCACCGAGCGCGGTTATGGCAAGCGCACGCCGATTGCGGATTACCCCGAGCACAACCGTGGTGGCCAGGGCGTTTACACCATTCAGATGACCGAGCGCAAGGGTGCACTTGCGGCCATGAAGGTCGTTGGCCCGCAACATGAGCTGTTCATCATCACCGAGGGCGCAACGGTTATCCGCGTGAAGACCGTCGAGATTTCCCAGACCGGCCGCGCCACTCAGGGCGTGAAGATGATGTCCGTTGCCGACGGCGACCGTGTGACCGCGGTGGCCCGTATGACGAGTGCCAAGAAGAAAGCCAAGGCTCCGGCTGTTGCCGAAGGTCAGGAGGCGCTTGATTTGACGGCGGCGGGTGAAGTAACGCCCGATCCCGAGGACCGTGTGGACATCGGTAACGGTGACGAAGTGCTTGAGGACCTGCTGGAGGAGTAAACACGTCCTAAACGGAGCTTCGGAGTACTTGTCTACCGTGAAACGTGGTTGATTTGGACGCTGATTCACGCGTTTTGGGTTGAAAAAATGGGCTCGCTTCGATGCGGGCCCATTTTTCGTCTTATAAGTCACGTAATGTGCAAAATGATGAATTGGCTGCAATGTTAAAAATCATCCGGCGAGAGCGTGTGGACGAACTCGTCGAACTTCTCAAACTCTTCGGCGTCCGCTTGCTCGGTAGTTGGGATAGAAACAGAGCCCGCGCGGTTCATCACATCATCTTCCACGTAGATGGGTGCGTTTGAGCGGGTTGCAATCGCCAACGCGTCACTGGGCCGTGCATCAACTTTGATTTCCTCTGCGTTTTCATCTGTTGCCGCAAGAACAACGTCAGCGAAGAAGACGGGAGCCTCCCAGCGGTTGATTTCAACGCGCTCGACCTTTGAACCAAGTTTTTTAACGGTGTTGATAAACAGATCGTGTGCGATGGGTCTGCGCGTTTGCTTTGCTGCGTCGACACCGTGACCAATCGATGCCGCCTCATACGCTCCGGTTTGAATGGAGAGCGCACGCAAGGCAGATTCCGAAGAGGTGCCAGACTTGCGCTCGCGCAAGACCACAACGGAAGGCACGGGACCCGATGCCATGATGATGGTTTCGATGTCAACCCGAATCATACGAGCTCCTTTTGCGAACATAATAAGCGCTGTCGCGCAGCGTGAGGGCGATTGCCGATATTTGTTGTTAGGTATGGTACCCAATTATTCGGAAACTGGGAAAACGTTCACACTTACGAATGTGGTTTAAATAATCCTTCTTGATGGTCGCCGGATTTGCATGGTTCGTTGGGCGTAGGTGTTTCGTTCTGCGCTGTGGCTATTATGGGTGCCGTTGCCTTTATGGCGGTCAAACTCCCCAATCACGCGTAGTGCTGTTAGAATCGGGACTGCTTGGCGCTGACAACAAGGGGGTCCTATGTCAATTAAAGCAGTGCTCTTCGATATGGACGGCACGCTGGTCGATTCCGAAAAGGTTTACTTCACTGCATGGGGAACAGCTTCAAGCGCTCTTGGCATCGATTTGCCTAAAGAGCAAATTTTCCAATTTATGGGTCGCACGAAGCAGGAAAACCATACGTTGATCACTGAACTTCTCGATGGCGACGCCGCCCGCGCCGATGAACTTCTCACCTTTCATGAGCAGGAGTTTCTTCGTCTTGCCGACATTGAGCTCGAACTGAAGCCCGGTGCTCGCGAGGCACTTGCCGCGCTGCATGACATGGGGTTGCCCCTGGCCCTTGCCACTTCCACGCACCGCTATTTGACGGAACCGCGCATGGCGCTCTTCGACCTTAAGAAGGAATTCGAGACGGTCATCTGCGGAGATGAAATCGAGCATGGTAAACCCGCTCCCGACATCTTCCTTGATGCCGCGGCCAACTTGAATGTCGATCCCACCGAATGCGTTGTGGTTGAAGATTCGTTCAACGGGATTAATGCCGCCCATGCCGCCGGTTCGTATGTCGTTATGATTCCGGACCTGCATCAGCCCACTCCCGAAATCGAAGAGCTCTGCGACGCGGTACTTCCCAGCCTGTTCGAGCTGCCCGCCTTTATCGAGGACGTGAACAGCCGCTCTTAGAGGTATCCGCTGATGTCGATATCGGGGTCGGCAAAGTCTGTGACGCTGCTTACCCCCGTGCTCGCCCGCGCGAGAAGGAAGGGGCGCACGAACTCGCGGTGGTTCTCAGTGGGCCACGCGTTGCCCACGCGCCGTTTTTCCTCCACCTGTTTGATGAGATAGCGCACGCCCTTCCGGCCGATTTCATATCCCGGAGGGGCGATGGTGGTGAGGGGAACGCTGCCGCTCCACGCCAGCGGGTTGCCGTCGCACCCCGCCACGCGAATGTCGTTGGGGACATTGCGTCCCGTTGCCTGCAGTCCCGCGATTACGCCCGTGGCAAGCACGTCGGAGAGCGCGATGATGAAGTCGGGCTGCTTGGACTCTTCGCGTTTGCCAAGGCCAAACCCGATGGCGTAACCGTCGTGGGCGGAATCCCACGCACCTTCGTCGATGATCTCAAGAACGATGTCGGGGTTGAGTTCCATCGTCTGCTTGATACCGGCAAGGCGTTTTCCCAGTTTATCGAGGTCGTCTTTTCCAAGTACAACCACATGATGCGCACCGCAATCAATCGCGTGCTCCGCCATGAGACGCCCTTGGGCCTCCGCGTCGGCACCCACGAAATACCCCGGCTCCTCGCTGTCGCAATCGAGCCAAACGGTGGGGAGCGAACGCATGGCGCTCGAGGGTTTCCATCCATAGGTATGGATGGGCTGCACCAACACACCGGCCATTTGCGTTCCGGCGAAGTAACTTACGTATTTTTGTCCCAAGTCGTTATCGCTATCGGCGTTGGCAATCAGTAAACCGTAGCCATGCTTGCGCGCCTCGGCATTGGCACCGTTGGCGATTTGCAGAGAGATACCATGGCTCAAACTGGGAAGTACCAAGCCAAACGAGGTGTTATGCCCACCGGCGAGCATGCGCGCGCTTTGGTTGGGAGCGTATCCGAGCTTGTCGATGGCCTCTTGGACCAGCGCGAGTGTTTCAGGGCGTACCTTGTCGGGATGGTTGAGCGCGTTTGACACCGTGCCCAAGGCCACGCCTGCTTCACGTGCAACATCCGAGATGGTGATTCGCGCTTTTGACATTCTCGCCCTCCATTTGCCGATTGACCTCAATTGTAACGTTTCACATACGAGGCATTCCATGATTGCATGTCAGTTTGTCAAAACAAACGACTCGTATCACACGTTTTCCCGTTACAATACGCTCTCGTATCGACAGCATTTCAACGCCGCATGAGACTTGGGTTTCATGCACAAGGGAGGGGAGCTCGTGGAGCTTATCAAGGATTTTGGGAAGATGTGGCGCGGAGTTGCACTGAGTTTGGCCATTGCCGTTCCCGCTTGGCTTCTGGGCAAGCAGTTCGAAGTTATCGGTGGCCCTGTGTTCGCGATTCTCATCGGCATGGTGCTCGCCATCGTCCTGCGCGGCAACGCTGGGTTGAACGAGGCCGCTGCGCCCGGTGTGAAGTACACCTCGAAGAAGATTCTGCAGTACGCGGTTATCCTGCTCGGCTTCGGCCTCAACCTGGGGCAGATCGCCAAGGTGGGAGCCACCTCACTTCCCATCATCGTGGCCACCATCTCGATCTCTCTCATCATTTCCTTTGTTTTATGTCGCGTCATGAAAGTTCCCTCTAAGATTTCCACGCTGGTCGGTGTGGGCTCCTCCATTTGTGGAGGCTCCGCCATTGCCGCGACGGCTCCGGTCATCGATGCCGACGACGAGGAGATTGCGCAGGCCATCAGTGTCATCTTCCTGTTCAACATCATCGCCGCTCTGATTTTCCCCACGCTGGGCACCATCCTCGGTATGACCAACGAGGGCTTCGGTCTGTTTGCAGGCACCGCAGTGAACGACACCTCCTCGGTTACCGCCGCCGCTGCCGCGTGGGATGGTATGCATCCGGGCGCCAACACGCTTGATCAAGCGACCATCGTCAAGCTCACGCGCACGCTCGCCATCATTCCCATCACGCTTTTACTGGCGTTTTGGCAGATGCGTAAGGCCAAGCTCGCCGCTGCGAACGGCGAGGGTGAAGGTGCTTCTGCGGGTTCCTTCGACATCAAGAAGGTGTTTCCGACGTTCATTCTGTTCTTCGTGCTTGCCAGTGTGATTACCACGGTCTTCTCGCTGTCTCCTGCGATTACCGCGCCCATCAAAGAGCTGTCCAAGTTCTTCATTGTGATGGCCATGGCGGCGATTGGTTTTAACACCGACCTCGTCAAACTCATCCGCACTGGTGGTAAGCCCATCTTCATGGGTCTTTGTTGCTGGATCGGCATTGCGGCTGTGTCCCTCGGCATGCAGCATATGTTGGGTATTTGGTAAGGGTGCGTCGTATTTGAGCTGGCATTCGAGGGTGAAACCAGACGAATGTAACGGTGAGCGACGCACGCGAGGCTGAGACCAGACGAATGTGACGCAAAAGAAGCGTAATTGAGATTGAGACCAGACCAACGTTGCATTTTTTCGCTGAATTATGCAACAACGGTCTGGTCTCATTTTCTTTAAAGTGACAATCGCACGATTTCATTCCATCACGCTGTCTACCAGCGGTTTGCAACCGAAAGGTGCATGATAGGAGCAGAAAAAGAAGCCCCTAGTTGGTTGAGTGACCATTATGCTACGCGCACGATGAGCGATGATATACACATCGTAACGAAAGGAACAGACATGGGCTTCCGCGATAATCTTCAGCATTTGCGTGCTGAACGGCATATGACGCAAGAGCAACTCGCCGCAGCTTTGGGTGTTTCTCGTCAAAGTGTTACCAAATGGGAGGCCGAGAAGTCCTATCCCGAGATGGATAAGCTCATCAAGCTCTGCGAGCTGTTTGGTTGCACGCTCGATGACCTGGTTTTGGGAGACCTCACGGGTGACCACGCGGGCGATCCTGCGGCACAGCCCCTCGCAGCGCAGCCTGGGGAGCCTGCCGAACCCGACGAGCCGCAATGCACCGAGGGTTCCGTGCCGCCCGTGGACCAGCCGTCCACCGAGGACATCTATGGCTACGACGCCCACATGCGCTCGTTCTCTCTGTGGATCGCAACGGGCGTAGCGCTGTGCATCCTTTCCGTTGCTGCCGCGTCGGCTTTTGACGACTTCTTTTTTGTTCCGGCATTGCATAACGAAATTTCATTTGCGGCGCCGGCGTTATTCGTTGGCATTTTGCTCGGTCTTGCCTGTCTTATTCCCGCTGGTATCGAACATGCCGCATATGTAAAAGAGCATCCGTACATAGAGGACTTCTATACATCTGAAGAAAAGACCGTCGCTCGCCGTTTTGGAGCGGCGTCAATCGTCATTGGAATCGGACTTATTTTTGCGGCGATCATCGTGGGCGACATTTTGGATGATACGAGTTATCAAGCGGTAACGCTTTTGTTGCTGGTGGCAGCCGGTGTTTGGGTCATCATCCGCGGCGGCATGATGTGGAACCGCACGAACATCGCCGACTACAACAAAGAGGCACTCGAGGACCTCAGGCTCGAGGACATCGAGAACGCCCAGCTCGACGACGAGCACAAGCAGCACCTTGCCGAGTCGATTCGCGGGAAGCGCGGGCTGAGGGCTCGCGTCACGAGCACTGTGTGCGGAACCATCATGCTTGTGGCGACAATCATCGCCCTGCTCTGGCTGTTCTCCGGACCCATCACCTCCGGCGGATGGGACAACGTGAAGTGGGCGAGTGCTGCTAACATGTTCTGGGTGCCGTGGCCTATCGGCGGCATCTGCTGTGCCATCGCGACGCTCATCATCAACGCCGTCATCCCCGACGAGGAGTAGGGGGTCGCGCTCCTCGCTCTCACGCGCGCAGTATACAGATGGACATTTCGTGTATGCATTCAGGTCGCGCACCGCTGCTCGAACTATATCGCCGCCTACCTAATTTTCCTGTCAAAACATGTATAAGGCGGGAAAGATGGGGTTATCGGTTATGCAAGCGCCTGCACAGACGATAGGCGCCTAAGAGATAGGAGACGACGATGGGTTTGAAGGCGGAACAGGAAATCTCCCTGGATTTCGAAGAGCTTTTGGGCTACCTTCGCTCTAAGACGCGCGTGTTCATGGACGTTGACGGCCATGAGTACTACATCACCCATACCGATGGGTACTGGCGCGTGCAGGATTGCGAGAAGCTGAACGACAAAGGTCGTTTCTCCGATTGCTCTGAACTGGTTACCACGCTTTCCGAGCTCGTCGAGCTGCCTTGGCTCGACGGCAAGAGCGTCCACGATCTCACCGCTGGCTCTACGTTCTACGAGTCCATCCAGGAAGGCTGGGAGACCCCCGGCGCTCCCGTTGAGGAGTAGGCGGATTTCACGTTCCTTCTCAGCTCAATGAGACAGTAAAACGGCGTCGTTTTTCTTTGCTTGTGGATCTGCGGCGCACCTTACACATCTCTAACAAGGCATTCGATATCAATTACGTGGCTGACCAGCGGTAACCACCTGTTGCTTTGCTTCTGAGAGATTGACCTGTTTCCGTCCGCAGTGAATGACCAACAGTAATCGCCTGTTTGTTTCCGCAGTCTGGGTACTTGCGGACATGCTGTGAAGTTAACGTTTCGTCGGAGCGTAACCCGCCTGCACCCCGATGTGAAACGTGACTTACCCATAGAACCAGTCTACAATTTTGTGGACTGGTTCTTTTTTGTCGAAAAGCCCTGCGAAAAGAACGACCTGAAAACAAACAACCGAGCGTGATGCTGCGCGGATGCTACTGTGCGCCGCTCGCGGGAGGACGAGTGTATGAAATTGCTATTCGAGGTCATGAGGCCGTATAAAAAGCTGGCGATTATCACCTTTTTGGCACTTGTTTTGGATATTGCGGGAACGCTGTATGTTCCCACCATGCTCGCCGGCATGATCAATCAAGCTGTGGAAAGCAGCAGCACCGACTTCATTCTCAACCAGGGAATTCGCATGTTTGTGGCATGCTGCTGCGCAAGCGGCGGCGCTTTGCTGGGCAATTATCTTTGCGCGCGCCTGTCCGCTTGTATCGGTCGCGATATTCGCCAGCGCGTGTACGACGCGTCGCTGACGTTTTCGGGGAGCGATTTTGAAGAATTCGGAACGGGTTCGATGATCACGCGCACGTTGAACGACGTCAACGTGATTCAGCAGACGCTCATGCTTGCCCTGCAGGCACTGGTTCCCGTGCCGCTCATCTGCGTCATGGGCACCGTGCTCACCTTTGCCATTGACGTGCAGATGGGTACGACGATGCTCGCGGCGGTTTTCGTGGTCATGGTGCTCGCCGTACTCGCGGTGAAAAACTCCGCTCCATTGTTCGAGAAAATGCAGACGCTCATCGACCGCATGAACGTGGTGCTGCGTGAGAACATGGTGGGCGTGCGCGTTATCCGTGCGTTTGGCAAGGAGCGCCACGAAGAGGGCCGTTCCGCGTGTGTGTTCACTGACTACGCAAACGCTGCGATACGAGTGAACTGGATTTTTGCGGGTGTGGACTGCTTCACGTTCCTTTCGATGAACATCTCCGAGGTTGTGTTCATCTGGCTGGGTGGCAACCGCGTGGGTGCGGGTGCCATGGAGATCGGTAGCATTTCCGCCGTGATCGAGTATGCCATGCTCATCATGTTCTACATCATGATGGCCCAGTTTGTGGCGCTGATGATCCCGCGCGCGTTGGTGTGCCTCCAGCGTTGCAGCGATGTTGTTTTCAAACAGCCGAGCATTCGCGATTGCTCTGTTGCCGGCACGGGAGAACCGCAGGTCGAGGATGATGACGTGGTTGCCGCTTTCAAGCACGTGTCGTTCCGTTTCGATGATGCGGATGAAGAGACGCTGCACAACATCGACTTCCATTGCCGCCGCGGGAAGACGACCGCGATTATCGGTTCCACCGGATCGGGCAAGTCGACCATTGCGAAGATGATGCTGCGCTTGCACGACGTGAGCGAGGGCTCGGTGACGTTCGGCGGCGTCGACGTGCGGGAAATGACCCAGCACGAGCTGCGCAGTCACATTGCATACGTGCCGCAAAAGGCCTGGTTGTTCAGCGGAACCATTGCAAGCAACCTGCGGTATGGAAACGAGGACGCCAGTGATGTCGAGCTGCGCCACGCGCTCGATGTTGCGCAATCCGACTTTGTGTGGGGTTTGTGCGATCGCCTTGAGGCGCGTGTCGCGCAGGGCGGCACGAACTTTTCGGGTGGTCAGCGGCAGCGCCTGGCCATTGCCCGCGCGCTGGTGAAGAGGGCAGACCTCTACATTTTCGACGATAGTTTCTCTGCGCTCGATTTTAAGACGGACGCAGCGCTGCGTCGCGCGCTCAAATCGGAGACGAAAAACGCTGCCGTGCTGATCATTGCCCAGCGCATCAGCACCATTCTGCATGCCGATCAGATTGTGGTGCTCAAGGACGGCCGCATCGAGGGCAAGGGCACGCACGAGGAGCTTATGGAGAGCTGCGAGGTGTATCAGGAGATTGCCAAGAGCCAGATGAAGGGAGGCGAATAGGATGGCAGAGAAGCTGACGCAAGAAATAGATGAGCAGGGGACCGCTGGTCAGGCTGGTGAGCGGGGAGCTGTTGATCGGGCGGGCGAGCCGACGACCGCGGGCCAGGCGGGCAAGCCGACGGCCGCAGGTCAGTCGAGCGAGCCGGAGGCCGCGGGCGAGGCAAACGCACCTAAAACTACGGACCCAAACGCTGAGCCCGAAGATTTCGAGACTCCGAAGGACACCTGGGGAACCGTTCGACGTCTATGGGATGTTGCCCGCGGTGAGCGGTGGCGCTTTGGCGTGGTTATCGTTGCCGTCGTACTGTACGCCGCGTTTCATGTGGCGGCACCTGCATACAGCGCCCACGTCATCGATGTGTTGTGGGCCCATATCCAGATCGCGTTTGCAGAAGGAAAGCCGTTTGCTGTTGGTTGGGACACCGGCGGTCGTGAGCTGGCAATTTACTTTGGCATTTGGATGACGGCTTTCGCTTTGTATTCCGTGCAGTGCTTCGTCATGGCGGGTTTCGCCGAAAAGCTGAACCTTTCGCTGCGTAAGAGTCTCACAGAAAAGCTGAATCGCTTGCCGCTCAAGTACTTCGACACGCACAAGCCGGGCGAAGTGGTGAGCCGCGCCACAAACGACCTCGACAAGATGTCCGAAGTGCTGCAAACGGGTCTGCTTAGAATCATGACCTCTGTGGGCACCATTATCGGTTCGCTGATCATGATGCTTCGCTTCAACGTTGTGCTCACCGGCGTCTTCTTGGTCTTCACGTTGATTTCGACCGTGGTGACGCGCGTCGTTTCGAAGCAAACGCTGCGTTTGGCAAGCGAGCGCCAGAGGTATGTGGGCGAGCTGACGGCGGCAGTTGAAGAGGCGTATTCGGGACGCCTGGTTATCAAGAGCTTCAACCGTGAAGAAGCGAGTTCTGCCGACATCCACGACCTGTCCGACAAACTCGCCACGGCGAGCCGTCGGGCCGACTTTGCGACCAACGCCATCAGCCCGTTTATCCGGTTCATCTTCCGCATCGCGCAGGTGATTATTGCGGTAATCGCCGGTGCCATGTTGGTGGGTGGACAGATTACCATCGGCGTGTTCCAGGCGTTCTTCCAGTATATCTATGAGGTGTCCGAGCCGCTTACGGAGCTTGGTTTTTCAATCAACACGCTGCAAAACGCCCTCGCTGCGGTTGAGCGCGTGTTCGGCATCTTGGATGAGGATGAAATCGAGCCCGATCCCGTGCCCGAGCTGGCTGCCAAGTTGCCTGCCGCCTTGGAGGGCGCGATTGATTTCGAGCACGTGCGCTTTGGCTACGATCCGGAAAACCCGCTCATGCGCGACGTGTCGTTCCATGTGAAACCCGGCCAGAAGATCGCCATCGTGGGAGCGACGGGCGCGGGTAAAACCACGCTCATCAACTTGCTCATGCGCTTTTACGAGATAGACGGTGGCCACATCTACCTCGACGGCGTTGATACGCGCTCCATGTCGCGCGCGGATTTGCGCTCGAATTTTGGTATGGTCCTGCAGGATGCATGGCTATATGAGGGTACGATTGCCGAGAATATCGCGTATGGCAGGCCCGATGCCACGCGCGAGGAGATTATCGAAGCGGCAAAGATGGCGCGCGTGGACTATTTTGTGCGCACCATGTCGCAGGGATACGACACGCGCGTGGAAAACGATGCCGAGAACATCAGCCAGGGCCAGCGTCAGCTGCTCACCATCGCCCGCGTAATCCTTTGTGATCCCAAGATTCTCATTCTCGATGAGGCGACGTCGAGTGTGGACACGCGCACCGAGCAGAACATCGTGCACGCTATGGAAACGGTCATGCGGGGTCGTACGAGTTTTGTGATTGCGCACCGTTTGAGCACCATCGTGGATGCGGACTTGATTTTGCACATGCGTGCCGGCACGATTATCGAGCAGGGTACGCACGAGGAGCTGTTGGCGGAAAATGGTGCCTATGCCGAGCTGTATAGGAGTCAATTCGCGTAGACGTGCTAGAATACGTTTCACGTGCCTCCGTAGCTCAGGGGATAGAGCACCGCTCTCCTAAAGCGGGTGTCGACGGTTCGAATCCGCCCGGGGGCACCATTTGAAATGCAGGTCATCGTGCGCTTCGCACACGGTGGCCTTTTTCTTTTGCCGATGATTCGGCGGATTCGGGCCGTCGACACCCGCGCACACTCTTTCCTGCGGGTGTCGTTTTCGAATCCGCCCGGGGGCACCATTTGAAATGCAGCTCATCGTGCGCTTCGCACACGGTGGCCTTTTTCTTTTGCCGATGATTCGGCGGATTCGGGCCGTCGACACCCGCGCACACTCTTTCCTGCGGGTGTCGTTTTCGAATCCGCCCGGGGGCACCATTTGAAATGCAGGTCATCGTTGTAATCCCGGTGACCTGTTTTTCTTTTAACGGGGCGTATTGAGTATTCCGAGGGATGAAATAGGGGTGAAGTCCTTATTGGCGAGCTCCGCCTATAGTTCCGAAAGCTTGCGGGACACTTCCGGCGGATTTTTCATTCTTTGATCCAAAGGTTAATGAGCGACTTCGGCGAGTTTCCCCTTTGAGATCAGTGGCTTGAACACGCCATCTCCGGTTTTTCGGCCCTTGGGGAGAAAAATGGCAAAAAATGCCAGATTGTAAGGCCTCCAGGTTCGATTGGCGATGCGAGGGCGATTGTCTGTCAGACCGGAAAAAACAAGACACCTTCTCTACCTGCAGGTTTTTTAATTGGTCTTGCTTGGAGGGGAAGGCGTAAGGTTCGACGACCCTCCGGGAGGGATCGTCAGACCTTACAATCTGGCATTTTTTGCCATTTGCAGCCCATCTTGAAGAGAAAATAGGCTGTGCGGTCGCCCTGCGTTACTTCACGAGCTTTTGCACCAGGGTGTTGAGTGCCTCGATTTGTCTCTCGAGCTCCTCGATGCGACGCTGGTTGTCGGCGATGCCTTCGCGGTTCATCATTGCCACTTCCTGCACGGGGTCGGGCATGCTCTCTCGATGCTGCTTGGCGTTAAAGGTTTCTTCCATCACACGGCAGCCGTTGCGCTTTACTACGCGCCCGGGGATGCCGACTACGGTCGAATCGCTCGGCACGTCCTTTACCACGACGGAGTTTCCGCCAATACGCACGTTGTCGCCAATGGTAATGTTGCCGAGCACCTTTGCGCCTGCACCAACGGTGACGTTATTGCCAAGCGTCGGGTGGCGCTTGCCGCTCTCGTTGCCGGTGCCCCCCAAAGTTACCCCCTGGTAGAGGACGCAATCGTCGCCAACGATGGTGGTTTCGCCAATCACGACGCCCATTGCGTGGTCTATGAAGAAACGCCGTCCAAGTTGTGCGGCGGGATGAATTTCAACGCCGGTGAAGAATCGCGTGATTTGAGAAAGAACGCGCGCCACGCCACGCAACCCGTGTTTCCAAAGCCAGTGCTCGGGTGTGTGCATCCATTTGGCATGGAGTCCGGGATAGGTGAGGAAGATGACAGGACCGCTTTGCGCCGCGGGATCTTGTTCCTGAACGCGTTGGATGTCTTCACGTATGGTCGCGATGAAACTCATGTCTCTCCCTCCCGTGCCGTCCTGCATGATTCGAGGTGCAGTAATCGCACAGTGTGTGAGCGAAAGTCTACGCACTCACACGCCTAATGTCTAGTGAAACACTAGGATTAACAAGGCGGACATGTTGGAAGCGGTTGATGAGGCGTCATGGTGTGCGCATCGACAGCATGCGATGGGTTTGCGTCCGATGGCGGGAAGCTGCCAGCCATGCAAAAACCCACCCAACGTGCGTGTTGGGCGGGTTTGCAAGACGGGATTTGCGTATTTGTGTGTCCGAGCGTTCGCACCTGTGGTGCGGGGCCCTTTCGCTGCCCGGCCTGGTTGGACCTGCCCGACCGAGCCGGCCGGTCCGAACCTTAATGCGTGGTCAGGATGATAGTACTGCCCGCTTCGAGCTTGCCGGTGTGCGACTGCTCGATGACCTCGCCGTCCTCAGGGCAACCGTCGGCAAGCTTCACGACAAAGTTCCTGCTCAGTATCTGCACGGCATCCCTGTACGACTTTCCAACGACGTTTGGCACGTCGACCTTGTCGCCGTCCTTGGAACCGAGGGAGATGGTGAGCGTGATGGTGCTGCCTTTCTTGGCGGTGCCGGTGGGACTCTGCTTCATGACCCTGCCCTTGGCGTAATCGTTGCTGTAGTCCTCGGCATACTCAACCTTGAAACCGGCATTGGAAAGTTCGTTGGACGCGTCGTCCTTGGACCAGCCGAGCACGCCGGGAACGTTCTGCTCATCGGGGCCGGTCGAGATCTTGTACTCGATCTCAGTGCCCTCGTCGACCATGGTTCCGGTGTTCGTGCCCTGCCAAATAACGGTGCCGGGTTCGGCGTCGTTGGCTTCCTCGCCAACCTTCTTACCTTGGAGTTTGGCATCGGCGAGCATCTTGAGAGCATCTTGCTCCGACTGATCGGTGATATTGGGAACCTCGACCTGGTCAGGCTCCTTCGGGCCCTTGGAAACGACAAGCGTGACCGTCGAACCCTTTTCGGCGGTCTTGTTGCCATCGGGGGTCTGATCGACCACGTTGCCAGCAATGATGGTTTCGTCGAACACGTCGTCCTCGAATTTGACTTCAAAGCCCGCGTCCTCGAGGACCTGCTGCGCTTCGGCCTTGGGTGTGTTTACTACGTTGGGAACCAGGACCTGCTCGCCCGAGCCGCCAAACAGCTTTGTGAACAGGAAGAATGCCAGCGCAAGTACGGCGATGACGCCAATGACGATTCCCACGATCTTGCCCGTGTTGCTCTTCTCGGGCTCCTCGTAGAACGAGGAGGAAGGTGTGCGCCCGGCGGCAGCAATGTTGGGGCGCGTGGCGGTGTTGCTCATGCTGTTCATGGGACGGGCCATGACCTGCGTGGAGTCGCTCATCACACGTGTTTCGGTGGCGCCGGCACCGACGCCGCCCATAACGCCGATGACCCGCGTGGGCTCGGCGACCTCAACGGACTGGCCGGTGGCGTAGCCGTTGAGAACGGCGCGCAGCTCGTCGGCCGTTTGGAAGCGGTTCGCCGGATCTTTTTCCATGCACTTGAGGATGATGCGCTCGAGCGTGGCGTCAACGTTGGGGTTGATTTGCGAAGGCGGAACGGGCAGCTCGTTGACCTGCTTGAGGGCGACGGAGATGGCGTCGTCGCCGTCAAAGGGAACGCGACCCGTGGCGCACTCGTACATGACCACGCCGAGGGAGTAGATGTCGGACGTGGCGCCCAGCTCCTGGCCGCGCGTTTGCTCGGGGGAGACGTAATGTGCGGTGCCCAAGACGTTGTTGTCCTGGGTGAGGTGGCTGTTCTTGGCACGCGCAATGCCGAAGTCCATCACCTTGATGTTGCCGTCGGGCAGCACCATGATGTTTTGCGGCTTGATGTCGCGGTGGATGATCTCGTGCTTGTGTGCGACGGAAAGGGCGCCGCAGATTTGCGAACCGATCTGCGCGACCTTCTTGGGGTCGAGGGCACCATGGCTGCGCACGCCGCTTTTGAGGTCGGTTCCGCGCAGGTACTCCATGACGATGTAATACGTGTCGCCGTCATGGCCCCAGTCGTACACGCCCACGATATAGGGACTAGAAAGTCCTGCAGCCGCCTGCGCCTCCTGCTTGAAGCGCGCCGCGAATGTGGCGTCGCCGGCGTACTGCGGCAACATGATTTTCACGGCAACCGTGCGATCGAGCACCTGGTCCTGAGCGCGGTACACGCTCGCCATGCCTCCGTTGCCAACCTTGTCCTTGAGGAGATACCTTCCTCCTAGAACTCGCTGTCCGTCTGCCATCTCTCAAACTCCTTCAACTTCATCCGCTCCTCGCGGAAGTGTAACCTCAAAACGGGCGAACGAACGAGCTGCCGTATGTTCCTTGCGAAACAACGCACGGACTGCGTTCGAACTCCCGGGCTGAATACCCTGCTCGAACCTCTTAAGAGCCCTGCGCTGCAAGGGCGGCCCTCAAAACTTGGCCCGCCACCTCGGCAGCGCTGCTCTCGTTGCTGCTGCGCTCCTCGAGTACCACGGAGATCGCAACAGTTGGGGTGTCGTATGGTGCAAACCCGATGAACGTGGAGTTCGCCAGGGAATTGCCGGTTTCGGCGGTGCCGGTCTTGCCCGCCACCTTGACGCCGGGAACGCGTGCGCCGTAGCCAGTACCGTTCTCAACAACCCCGAGCATGGCCTGTTTGACCTGCTCAGCTGTATCGGAACTCACTGCTTGGCCGAGGGCGTGCTCGCTAGTGGTTTTGACCACGGTGCCGGAGGGCGAAAGAACGCGCGACACCACGTAGGGGTTCATGGCGATGCCGTTGTTGGCGATTGCGGCTGCCACCACGGCATTTTGCAGCGTCGTGGTTTGCGGGCCGGGGGTGTGGCCTTGGCCGACGGGCTGTCCGGCGCCCGCCCAGGCGATTTCCCACTCGGTCATGTCGTCGGGGTTGGGCATGATGGACGCGGCGGAGTCGAAGTCCAGGCCGAGCGTCTGGCCGTAGCCGAAGGCGCGTGCGGTGGTGACGAGCTTATCTGCGCCGAGTGACGTGGCAACCTGGCCGAATACCGTGTTGGCCGACACCGCGAACGCCTCGCTCAACGGAATCTCGCCATGGGAGGCCTCGTTGATATTCACCACGTCGGCTCCGCCGATCTCGAGGCGACCGGGGCTGTCGTACATGGAGCTCAACGATGCGGTGCCGTTTTCAAGTGCAGCGGAAAGCGTGACGACCTTGAACGTGGAGCCGGGCGTGTAGAGCGCCTGCGTCGAGCGGTCATAGAGCGATGTGTCAGCGTTTTCGCTGTTCGCGGCCGCCATTGCCGCTTCGACGTCGGTGTTGTCGTAGGTGGGGGCGCTTGCCATGGCGAGGACGGCGCCCGTGCGCGGATCGAGCACCACGATGGAGCCCGTGCGGCCTTGGAGCGCCTGCTCAGCGGCGATTTGGATGCGCGAGTCGATGGTGAGCTGTGCGGAGTTGCCCGGTTCGGTAAGGCCTGCAAGCGAGTTCAGCGCGTTTTGCCAGCTCGAGTAATCACGCGACCCCGTGAGGGTCTCGTTTTGCGAGCCCTCGACACCCGAGGTGCCGTACTGCTGCGAGTAGTAGCCCACCACATGAGCGGCGAGGTTTCCATTGGGATGCGAGCGCGCGTAGCTGCCGTCTTCCTGCTGGATGGACTCTGCGAGGGTGAGGCCATCGGACGTGATGATGGAGCCGCGCTTCACATAGCGCGCTTTGTTGAGCGTGTGGTTATTGATCGCCATGTTCTGGTAGTCGTTTGCCTTGATGACCTGCACATACGTGATGTTGCCAATGAGCACGGCGAACAGCGCGGTGAACAGGAACACCGTGCGCGTGAGGCGGTTGGCAAGGGCCACGCGGCCCAGCAGGCCGCTTTCGGGCGTGTCGAGGGAGGGGCGGCGCAGATGCGCTCCGCGCGTGTTGACGCGATAGGCGCTCGCAGCGCTTACGTCGGGTGCGGCTCCCGCAGCTCCGGCAGCGGCGAACATACCTGCCGTGCCGAGGCTCGCGCTCGTGAGCTCGGCCTCGCGACCCGTGGCCTCATCGCCTGCGCGCAGCAACAGTCCAACGATTACAAAGCTCGCCAGCAGCGACGAACCGCCCTGGCTCATGAAGGGAAGGGTGACACCGGTGAGCGGAATGAGCCTGGTCACGCCTCCCACGATGGTGAATGCCTGGAACGTGATGGCGGCGGTAAGTCCGGCTGCGCAGAACGCGGCGAGGTCGGACTTAGCGCGCGCCGCCGTGGTGAGACCGCGCACCGCGAACAGCATGAACAGCATGAGCACGGCGGCTCCGCCCAGCAGACCCATCTCCTCGCCGATGGCGGCGAAGATCATGTCAGAGGAAACGACAGGAATCAGCGTGGGCATGCCCTTGCCGATGCCCGTGCCAAACAGGCCGCCGTCTGCCAGCGAGAAGAGCGACTGGACGATCTGGTAGCCGAGGTTTTGCGGATCGGAAAACGGGTCGAGCCAAATCTGGAAACGCACGCGGACGTGGCCCATGATCTGGTACATGCCAAAACCGCCGATGAGCAGCAAGATGATACCGATGAGCACGTAGGAGATGCGTCCTGTTGCCACATACAGCATGATGAGGAAGATCGTGTAGAACAGCAACGCGCTGCCGAGATCGCGTTCGAACGCGACGACGAGCAGGCAGACGCCCCACACGATGAACAGGGGATACAGCAAGCGCAGACGCGGGAGCTTTACCCCGAGGAACGAATGGTTGGAAATGGAGAGCAGCTCGCGGTTTTCGGCCAGGTAGCCAGCGAGGAACAAGACGATGAACACCTTGGCGAACTCGCCGGGCTGGAAGGTGAAGCTACCGATTTTGATCCACAGCTTGGAGCCGTAGATCTCGGTACCGATGAGCATGGGCAGCACCAGCAGCACGATACCGATGGCACCGAAGGTGTACTTGTAGCGTTTGACCACGTCGAGGTTTTTAACCACAGCGAGCGTGCCCACCATGAGTGCGACGCTCACGAACAGCAGGACGATCTGACCCATCGCCGCGTCGGGGTCAAGGCGCGTAACGAACGTGATGCCGATGCCAGAAAGCGTGAACACGATGGGAATCAGCGCGGGGTCGGCGCCGGGCGCGAGGATGCGGATGCCGATGTGCGCTACGGCGAAGGCGGCGGCAAGGCCGAGCGGCACCGCGAGCGTTTGGAATGAAAGCGCAGCGCCGGCGGTGACCACGTACATGGCGTAGAGCAGCGTCACGGGGAACGCGGCAGCTATGAGCAAGAGCAATTCAGTCGTGCGGCGGCTCATTACGCGGCACCTCCTTCGGACTTCGAGTCATCGGTGGCGGCTACGGCGCCGGCAGGGTTGCTGACGCTGTTGGGGGCTTCACCCGGCGCATCGCTGGCAATACCCGTGCCGCCCTCGGAGTTCTCCTTGATGGTTTGCGCGTCTTCGACCTGCTTGCTCAGCTCCTCGTCGATCTGCTTGCGATAGCGCGAGACGGTCTCGGTCGCGTCGTCGATGCTCTCCATGGGGATGCCCTCACGCAGGCGGTTTTGCGTGTCTTCGGGCAGGTATTCGAGCAGTACCGAAGTTTCGTCCTCGAGCCAGTGAAGCTCAAGGCCGAACAGACTGCCGGGAACGCCCTTGTAAATCGCCACGGCGTCGTCCTTGACGCCCAGGTACACGGAGTTGGTGATGGAAACGAACGAGACGATGCCCGCAACCAGGATTGCGGCGAGCAGGCAAACGACCCCGATGATCGCTGTGCGACGGTGCTTCTTGCGTAGCTCGCGCATGCGTCCGTCGTCGGCGATGTCGACTGCGATCACGGTCACGTTGTCCCCGCCGCCCGCGGCGAGGGCCGCATCTACCAGGTTGTCGGTGCAGATTTGCGCGGTTGCGGACATCGTTGCGATGCGCTCGATTTCGCCGTCGGGAATCATGCCCGAAAGACCGTCGGAGCACAGGATGAGGCGGTCGCCTTTTTCGACGTTGATGGTGAAGTGGTCCGCATACATGGCCGGATCGGAGCCGAGTGCGCGGGTGATGACGGAGCGATTGGGGTGCACGCGCGCCTCGTCGGCGGTGATTTCGCCCGCATCTACCAGCTCCTCAACGTAGGAGTGGTCGCGCGTGATGCGGATAAGCGTACCCTCGTGCAGCAGGTAGGCGCGCGAGTCGCCCACATGCGCGATGGCGAGCGTGGTTCTCTCGATGTAGGCCGCCGTGGCGGTGCATCCCATGCCGGGACGACCGATGCCGTTGAGCGCGGCATCGATGACGGCGGCGTTGGCTGCCTCGATAGCGGCGCCGAGCTGCGCGGCATTGGCGGAGCTGGGGCCCGTCTTCGCAATGGTCTCCACGGCGATGGCGCTTGCGACTTCGCCGGCGGCGTGACCGCCCATGCCGTCGCACACGCAGAAGAGCGGGGAGGCGACCAGATAGGAGTCCTCGTTGTGGCTGCGCACGCATCCCACGTCCGAGCGCGCGCCCCATCGCAGCGTGGACGACGTGCCGGCGTCAAAGGTGGCGTCGGTGTCGATGAGTTCGTCGGTGATGGGGGCGAAGCTCTGCGTGGAGCCAGGATCGCTCAGCTTGGCCTCGATGGTTTGCACGTCGATTTCGGCCGTGTCCTCCGGCGAAGCGGGTGCCGTGGGGTCGGGAATCGTGAGGTCGGGCTCGGGGGAGTCGGCGAAATTGGCGGGAGTTGCGCTCGATTCCGTCGCATAAGCGCGAGTTTTTGGAAAATCTTGCAGATTTTCGCGGTCCTGCGACGCTTTTTCGGCAACTGCGGGTGTGGGCTCGACAGGAGTGGGCGTCGGAACATCGCTCGCAGGGACAGAGGCTCCGAAGGCGGGCTCGACAGGCATATCGGCACTCAGGGCATCATGCTCCGCGGGATGCGCGGCGTGTGCGCCCTCAAATGCCGGCTCTTGCTGGGGAGACGACGTGGTGGAGTAGTTGTTCCGCTCGTCGTTCATCGACGGTTCACCTTCATAACCACATCGCCGATCTGCACCTCGTCGCCTTCGCGCAGGGTGGCGGGCTCAAGCAGTGCGCGTCCGTTGATGAGCGTTCCGTTGAGCGAGTTGAGGTCCTCGATGATGAGCGCCGGGCCTTGCAGCGAGAAACGCGCATGGCTCGCCGAGACGAACGGCTCGTTGATGCAGATGTCAGAGGAGGGCGAGCGGCCCACGATGACCGGGCCGAGCATATCCACATGGATGCCGCGGATGCCGCGCGGTCCCTTGTCGACGTCGATCGTCCAGATTGCGGAGTCGCGACGCTGGCCGCGCACCAGTCCCACGCCGGTTTTCATCACGGCGAATAGGAAGATGTACAGCAGGATGACGAGGACGATTCGGCCCGCAAACAGGATGATGTCAATCACGGCTAACCCCTAAACTCGAAGGTGCTGAGACCGAACGTCAAAACGTCGCCGTTGCGCAGGGGGCAGCGCGAAATGCGGCGGTTGTTGACGAGCGTGCCGTTGGTGGAGTTGAGGTCCTCGATGGACCAATCGCTGCCGGTAAAGGTGAGCTCGGCGTGCTTGCGGCTCACGTTGGGGTCGCGCAGAACCACGTCGGCAGCAGCGCGCTCGCGGCCGATAACCGAGCGGTGGCTCGTGATGTCATAGGTATCGCCCGTCACCACGTCGACGAGATGGGCGAGGGGAGGCATGGGCATCTGTGCACGCGGAGCCAGGTGCGCCGCTCCTTCAACGGCAGCCGCATTCGCGGCCACGCCCGCGATGCTACCCGCGCTTGCGGCCGCAGCCGCCCCGCCCAGGCCGGCGAGCTGCTCGCGCGTCATGGTCTTGGGAACGGGGATGGGCGCGTTTGCCGGGCTCGGCGCAAACGGATCGGCGGGTGCGGGGGGAAACGGGTCGGAGGCTGCGGGAGCCACCGCGTGCGGGACACGCGCATCAAGGCTGTTGAGGGCAGCCGGGTTGGCGTTCGCAACGGGGTTGTTGACGCCTGCCGGGTTGTTGGTACCGGCGGCGGGCACGGGTTGTTGGGAGCGAGTTCCGGCAGCAGCGCGATTCGCGTACACCGGCTGGGCCTGCGGCCCCTTGAGGTAGGCGCGCTCCTCTTCAAAAAGACGGGCCAGCGTGGGGCGGTCGACGTTCTCGGCAAACACGGAGAACTTTCCCGCTTTGAGCGAGGGATCGATCATAAAGCGGACGAGAGGATCGCCCACAAAGTCGTAGCGCTTTTTCTGCGCCTGGGCCTTGACGAACTCTGCAACCTCGCGCGCAAGCTGCGGGTAATACGGGGAGATGATGGGGTCGTCGTCGTTTGCGATGAGAACCGTGTAGAGCGCTGGCGCGGTGTTGACGCCGTTGATGACCAGTGTTTGGTCTTCCATCTCGTGCGCTGCCTGCTTAGCGAGTTTCTTAAAGGAGAACGGGGCCTTGCTGGCGCCGAAGATTCCCGAGATGCGATCTTCAAAAATGTTCAGGAGGTTCACGAACGACCACCTTCCACATAATCTCGTTTATAACCGAGCAAATACACACATATCCAAACGATTATAGAGGATAGGGCTCCCAGGCCCGTTGCTATGGCGACCTCAAGCGTGGGTACGCTGGCAATTTCCATAGGGTGAGCAAGATAGCGCAGCGCTATCGAGAGGATGGGGAGCGTCACGTAAACCGCCGTTGCGCTGCCCGTTCCCCCGTTATTTTGGTAGGAGCCCCATGCGCGGTCGAGCGCCCAGCTGGCCGCTGCGGCGCATGCCGAAAACGCGATGGCGGGTATGAGGAATGAGGGTTCGAGCAGTCCGAGCAGGGCATCTCCCGAGGCGAGCGCTCCAGCATTGCCCAGTGCCGCCACGAGCACCTGTGCGAACACGAGGCCAAAGGCGGTTGAGATGGCGGACACGCCGCTGGGAAGGAAGTACGCGGCGATCGCCACGGCGACGGGAGCTCCAATCGTGGCGTTTCCGCATGCGATTCCCATGGCCGCCGCCACGGCAACCACCACGGATGCCGCCGGATGAATACGGCCCCACACGAGCCACCAACCTGCGGTCAGGGCGAAGCCGAGGATTGCCACGGGCAGCACCGAAAGAATCGGGGTGTGGCTCACGATGAGCATGAGCCAGCCCGCGACGGCGAGCGCGGACCCGATTTGCGGGGCCACCGCTGCGGCAAGTCCGATGCCCACCGCCGTGGCCAGCTGCGTTACGGCGCCGTTGGCGTGCATAGCGCCAAGAAGTGCGTAGGAAATCGCACCGACGGATACGCCGCTTATGGCTCCGCGAACGGCCCAACGGGCGTGTGAACTGCGGGTTCCCAGGTAGCCTTCTGCCGGATCGACCTCTCGCGTCCCGCGGGTGCTGGCTCCGTTGGGTGCTTCGGTCCCCTCATCTTCCTCATCGGACGTAAGACGGTTGATGATGCGCGCCAGGCTCTTGCGGCCCTCGCGCGGATTGCCCAGATACGCGCAGAACCAGTCGCCGAACTCGGTGACGTCGTCCATGCGGTCATCGGCGAGCGGTGACAGGGCTCCAAGCAGGGCTTCTTCGGTTGCCTCGGGGATGTCGGGGAGCAGGTCGCTGGGGTAGATTACGCCGCGCTCGATGTTGTTAAGCGAGTCGGCGGGGGTGCCGGCGCGGAAGGGGGCCGTGGCGCAAAGCGACTCGTAGAGCACCGCTGCCAGCGAGAAGATGTCGCTGCGGGAGTCCACCTCGGCCCCGTTGAGCTGTTCCGGCGACATGTAGCCGATGGTCCCGCCTCGTGCTCCGCCAAACCCGGCGGCGCTCGCCAGCGTCGCCATGCCGAAATCCGCGAGCTTCACGTGTCCGCTGCGGTCGATAAGGACGTTGGCGGGTTTGATGTCGAGGTGCAGCACGCCGTTTTCATGTGCGAGGGCGAGCGCTTGTACCAGCGCGTCTGCGATGCAGGCGGTTTCGTCGTAGGTGAGCGAGTGGCCGTCCACCTGGGCGAGGAACTCCTCCAGGCTCATGCCGTCGACGTACTCCATGACCAGGTAGGCATAGGCGCTGTCGTAGGAAAAGTCGATGACCTGCACGATGTTGGGGTGCTGCAGCATACTTGCCGTGCGCGCCTCTTTGAGCGCGCTGTCGATAGTTTCGAGCGAGGTGCGGTTGTAGGGCGAGGCAAGCGGCATGCGCTTGATGGCAACGCGCCGTTGCAGCCGACTGTCCAGACAGATTTCGACGCTGCCAAAGCCGCCGGTGGCGCGGGTTTGGAGCGGGCGGTAGCGTTTGAGCAGGGTGCTTGCCGCCGTACCCACGGCGGGCAGGGGCGGTTGGGGCACGGCGCCGNCTGTGGTTGCGCTTTGTCCGGTTGCTGCGCTCGTTTTTTTTGCGGAAAGAGTGGCATGGCCATCCTTGGTGCGTTTGAGGTGTGGTTCTTTGGCTGAGCCGTTTATGGGCCGCATTTTAGCACGCAGATGTGGTCAAACGGTTGTCTCTTGCCATCGAGTTCTCCCGCGGGGCGGTATGATACTGAACACACTAGGTGTATGGAGAAATATGCGGAAGGGGCGAGGGGCATGCTTGGCAACGAAGAGCGATTGGCGGCGTTCGACCGGTTCGCCGCCGAGGTGCGCGGCGAGCTGGAGGAAACCGGCGCGCGCATGGATGCCCTGCGTGCCGAGAACAAGGTAAAATCGGCAACCTATAAGCAGCTTTTCGCCATACGCATGACGCTCAAGGAAATCGATCGCCGTCTTGCCGGCCACGGTCTGTAGCATTGAAGATGCGCGGAAGGGGTGGGCCGGCATCACCGACGTAAGCTCGCAACCCGTTCGCGTGAAACTCGCGTAACTCTCAGAAGGGACACCTATGGAGTCGCTGTATCGGAAATATCGCCCGTTGACGTTTGACAGCGTCGTGGGCCAGCAGCATATCGTTTCGACACTCGAACACGCGGTTGCCGAGGGCAGGCTGTCGCATGCGTACCTGTTCTGTGGGCCGCGCGGTACGGGCAAGACGACCATGGCGCGCATTTTGGCGAAGTCGCTGCTCTGCCAGGGTGCCGAGGCCGCACGCGCAACGGGCGCCTCTGGGTGTATGCCCGACGGAACGTGTCCGGAGTGCGAGGCCATCGCCGCAGGTACGCACCCCGATGTGTACGAGCTCGACGCTGCGTCGCGTACGGGTGTGGACAACGTGCGCGAGGAGATTATCGGGTCGGTGAACTTCGCCCCCGTGCGCGGGGCGTACAAGGTGTACATCATCGACGAGGTGCACATGCTCACCGCGGCGGCGTTCAACGCGCTGCTCAAGACGCTCGAGGAGCCGCCGAGCCATGTGGTGTTCATCCTGTGCACCACCGACCCGCAAAAGATCCTCGAGACGATTTTGTCGCGCTGCCAGCGCTTCGATTTCCATCGCATTTCCAACGACGACATCGTGAAGCGCCTGCGCTTTATTTGCGAGCAGGAGGGCTTTGCGTTTGACGAGGCGGCACTCGAGATTGTTGCCCGCCATGCCCGCGGCGGCATGCGTGACGCGCTGTCCACGTTGGAGCAGCTTTCTGTGTTTGGCGATGGGTCGGTGCGCGTGGATGATGCGCGCGCGCTGCTGGGCGAGGTCGCCTCGGCGGTGCTCTCCGAGTTTGCCTGCAAGATTGCCGTGCGTGACACCGTGGGGCTGTTCGGCCTGGTGCACGACCAGCTTGAAGCCGGCAACGACCTGCTTGAACTTACGCGCGATTTGGTGGCGCACATGCGCGACGTGTACACTGCGGCGATTGCCGGTCCGCGCGTCGAGCTGTTCGATGGGACGCCCGAGGAGGTGGCTGCCCTTGTTGAGGAGGCGGCGCTGTTTGAAGGTGCCGACCGCCTTGCGCGCACGCTGACGGTTTTGGATGATGCCGTGCTCGAGATGCGCGATGCGTCGGATCCGCGTTTGGTGTTGGAGATTGCCTTTACCAGGCTGGCACGACCCGAGACCGATTTGACGCTCGAGTCGCTCGCCGAGCGTATTCTGCATTTGGAAACGCAGCTTTCGGCTGGTATTCCGCGTGGTCCCATGACTGCCGAGCAGCGCGCGGCTATGGTTTCGAGTAGGACTGCGACGGTTGCGGCGTCTGCGCCTCGGGCGACGGCGCCAACGGCTCCGGCCGCCGCGCCGGTTGCTGCGAAGTCCGTGCCTGCTTCAGTTGCCCCTGCGATCCCCGCTTCCTCAGCTGAACCTCAGCCGACGCAGTCTCCGGTTTCGAGCGCGACNGATCCCCGCTTCCTCAGCTGAACCTCAGCCGACGAAGTCTCAGGTTTCGAGCGCGACAGCGTCCCAGCCCACCCCAACTCCGGCTTCGGTCGCATCACAGACGGTTTCGGCTGAACCTCAAAGGGCCTCCGTCACGTCCCAGGCTGCACCTGCCTCTCAGCCGACGACGCCTATCCCTCAACCGATACCCGTGCCACAGCCGGCGATGCCTTCGGTTCCGAGCACATCTCAACCTGCTCCCGTGTCTGCTGCAGCTCAGCCGTCAACCTCGGCCCCAGTAACCACTCAACCGGCTTCTGCTTCGGATATGCCCCAGCCGGCAGTCTCAACTCCGGTAATTTCGCAACCAGCCGCCGCTCCAACTCCTGTCCCCGCGCAGTCCGCTGTGAGCAAAACGGTTTCGTCCGAATCCCAGCCCACGATGGCGGCTTGCGCCGTCACGCCGCCTGCCGCTGACGCGGGTGATCTGCAGCGTCGTTGGCTCGAAGTGGTCAAACTTGTCACCGCCGCCCAGGCTTCTCGCGGCGGGCTGTTGCAAAGTTCACGCGCGGTCAGTGACGACGGCGAAACGCTCACCGTCGCCTTCCCCAAGGGCTCGAATTTCGCACTTAAGATGATTACGCGCGCCGATTCTCGCGAACTCGTGATGCCCATCGTTTGCCAGGTGTTCGGAAAGCGCTCCGTTGTATACGAGATGGATGGTGCAGTTGGTGGCAGCGCGCCTGCTGCCGCTCCCGCCTCTGTGCCGGCGTCTGTCCCTGCGCCCGTTCCCGTTGAACCCGCCCCAGCACCTGCAGTAGTCGAAAAAGCGTCGCAGGACCGCGAAAATCTGCAAGATTTTCCAAAAACTCGCGCTTATGCGACGGAAACAAGTGCGGCTTCCCCGGTCCCCGCTCCGACCCCCGTGCCTGCCCCAGAGGCGACACCCGCATCTGTCCCGGCCCCCACTCCCGCCCCCGCCCCTGAGTCCGAGCCGCCCATCCCCGAGCCGGCATGGGATGACGATATGCCGCCGTACGATGACGAGTACGCCGTTCTCTACGAGGACGACCTTGAGACGCCGCCCTTCGACGTGCCCTCCCATCCCGCGTCGAGTGCCCCTGCTCCCGCGCCAAGCGCTCCTGTCCAGCCGTCTAACCAGGTCGGGTCAGCTGTGGTTGGGGAGCAGTCCAAGGTCGCCTCACCTGCTGCGTCCGAAATTCCCTCATTCGATTCGCAGGGCCCCGCTATCGACGAAGCGACCGATGCTCCAACTCTCGCAGACAAAGAGGCCATGCTTAAAGAGATATTCGGCACCGTCACCATCATTGAGTAAAAAAGAGCCCGGCCAAAACCGGGCTCGAGGCATGTACGGCTTTCGTATTTGAGAGAACCTCGCGCGCGTGGCTTTCGCGCCATCTTCTCCCTGGTAGGGATGACGACCCCTGCCCGCTGCGTCTTCTACTCCGACTCCTCCTTGGTGGGAGCGATGACGGCTCGGATGCGGCTGAGCGGCTCGATTGCCTTGTCGTCGCTGGCAAACATAACGATGGTGAACAGCGAGTCGATGATGGCGAGCTGCGCGATGCGGCTTGAAAGTGATTCGGAACGGTACCCCGTTTCTTCGGAAGCGGAAACCAGCACGATGTCTGCCAGCGCTGTGAGCGAGGCGGAAGGGTAGCTCGTGATGGCGATGACGCCTGCTCCCGCGTCGCGGGCGATTCGGGCGATATCGAGCGTGTCTTTAGTGAGGCCCGTGTGCGTGGTGATGACGGCGCAATCGCCCTTGCCGAGCAGGGACGCTTGCATGCGCTGGATGTGCACGTCGGTGCCGTATTGCGCGCGCAGCGGCGTGCGCAGGAACTTGTGATATGCATCGTAGGCCACCACGTTGGAGCCGCCCACGCCAAAAAACGCCACGGTATGGGCGCCAAGTAGCATATCTCCTGCACGTTGTAGCGTTTCGAGGTCGAGCAGGGAACTGGTGTCCTGCAGCGACTTGATGCTCGAAGAAAAAACTTTCTGCGCAATAGCGAGCGCATCGTCGTCGGGGCGGATGTTCTCGTGGACGGAAACCGCAGGGTCGAATTCCTCGGTAAGCAGGGTGTTATGGAAATCGCGGAACCCGGCGAATCCCAGTTTGCGCGTGAATTGGAACACCGTGGACGGTGCCACACTGAGCTCTTCTGCAATCTCGTTGATGGTCATGCGCGAAACTTTTTTCGGTTCCTCAAGGATAAAGGAGGCGATAAGTGCCTCTTTCTTGCTGAAATCGCGCGACAGACTTTTGATTTTGCGTTTGAGTGAAAGGCGTGACATAGGGAAATCCTTCGGTCTATGTACGGGACACTGCCTAAGGCAATACCCCACGTTAACTTCATTATCGCATAAGTGCCGATAGCCGAAGGTAATCTACCATTTACCGCAAAATAAAAAAAGTTTTGTAAAAAGGCTTAAAGAAAAAAATAATTTCTGCTATGCTTCGTCTAGATTCGCCCTTGACATGTCGGGCATGGGTTCTGCAGACCCACACAAGAATCGCTTCTGTTGATTTCGAGTTTTGGGGAAGGAGTGATTTCAATGGAAATCGGCATTGTCGGCCTTGGCAAGATGGGAAAGAGCATCGCGTGCAACCTTTCTGACCATGGGCACGTCGCACATGGATTCGATACAAATCCGGATATGCGCGCGGCGACCGAGGCGGAGGGCATCGCAACCTACGACAGCATGGCGGACTTGGTTGCCTCACTGCCGACGCCGCGCGTGCTGTGGGTCATGGTCCCCTGCGGCGAACCGACTGAAGTGTGCATGGCACAGGCCCTCGAGCTGCTGGATCCGGAGGATGTGCTCATCGACGCAGGCAACTCGTTCTATCGCGACTCAATGCGCCACGCTCAGGCGGCTGCGGAGAAGGGTGTTCGCTTCCTCGACGCGGGCACGTCCGGCGGCATGTCGGGCGCTCGCAACGGTGCGTGCGTCATGACCGGCGGCGATCGTTCGGCCTACGACTATGTTGAGCCGCTGCTCAAGGACCTCGTTGTCGAAGGCGGCCTGCTGTACACCGGTCCCGCCGGGAGCGGCCACTTCATGAAGATGGTCCACAACGGCATCGAATACGGCATGATGCAGGCCATCGGTGAAGGTCTGGAAATCATGCACAAGAGCGAGTTTGACTACGACCTCGAAGCAGTTGCCCACAACTGGAATCACGGCTCGGTTATTCGCGGTTGGCTCATGGAGCTCATGGAGCAGCAGCTTGGCGCACATCCCAACCTTGAGGACATCAAGGGCGTTGTGGCGGCGAACGGCGAGGCGAAGTGGACGGTCGAGACGGCCCTTGAGATGGAGGTCCCCGTTCCGACGATCGCCCTTGCGCTCATGGTGCGCAACGCGTCGCAGGAGGACGATTCGTTCACATGCAAGGCAGTGTCTGCCCTGCGCAACGGCTTCGGCGGACACGAGATTGTGAGCGTCGACCCCAAGTAACCGAGTGAATGTCTAGTCGAGCAAAAGCGCGTGCGGTTAACGCAGAGCAAATGTTTGGCATGGACGATGCCACGCGGCTTGAAAAATGATTGGGGGATGACCCCATATGATTTGCTGAGGAAGGGAAGTCACATGGCGGAGTTGAAGCTTGTGCGCCTGGATTACCGCTTGATTCACGGTCAGGTCGTTACCCAGTGGACGCGCGTGAGCGAGGCGAACCGTATCGTTATTGCAAATGATGAACTTGCTGCCGATTCATTTATGGCTGACATCTATCGCATGGCAGCGCCGCGGGGCGTTCGTGTAGACGTCTTTGCTGTTGAAGACGCTTGCGTCGCCTGGAAGGAAAATACATTTGGCGAAGGCAATGTTTTGATGCTGTTTAAGAGCGCTCAAGATGCGCTGTGCGCCAAGCAAGGTGGTCTTGCGTTTGACGATCTCCAAGTAGGAGGTTGCGGTGGCGGTAAGGATACTTTCCCCGCTTGTGGTATAGCCTTCCGTCGTGCTGACATCGATGCACTTAAGGAAATCGAAGCGATGGGTACGCGCGTTCACGTGCAGGTTGTACCCACCTCGGTAGACTACCCACTTTCTCAAGTAATCGAAAAACTCAATTTCTAGGAGGTGTTCGATATGGAATTGTCGACGATTCTGATCGCAGCGTTCTGCGGTTTTTGGCAGGTACTTTCCACGACGGACTATGGTTATACGCTTTCGGATACCCTCGGTCAACCGGTTGTGGTCGGTGGCGTAGTGGGCCTCTTGATGGGTGATTTGGCCCAGGGTTTGGTGCTTGGAGGCTCGCTCGAGCTGCTCTATTTAGGCATCATCTACCCGGGTGGCGTGGTTCCGGCATGCGCGAGCTCTGCGGCGCTTGTCTCTATCCCCATCGCACTCGCTACTGGTCTGGACGCTGGCGCCGCGACAGTGCTCGCTGTTCCGTTTGGTCTGCTGGGTGCCGCCCTTTGGACTGTCAAGGGCGCCGTTTTCAACGTTTGGACCGTCCGCGTCAATAAGTGCTTAGAGAAGAAGGACTTCAAGGGCGTTCGCATTAACGCGACGATTCTTCCCCTGCTTACCTCTGCCGTGATTTTTTTCGTTCCCGTGTTCCTCTGCAACATCTTGGGCTCTGAGCTTGTGCTCGCGGTTATCGATTCGATTCCCGAGTGGGCTATGCACGGTATTGAGGTTGCCGGTTCACTGTTGCCCGCCATTGGCTTCTCCATTGCCGTGTCCCTTATCGGCAAGAAGGAAATCATGCCGTTCTTCTTTATCGGCTACTTCATCGTGCAGTACGCAGGTTTTGGCGCAATCGCGGTTGCCATCTTCGGCGCTTGCGTCGCTGTCCTGTACTACTTCCTGGGCAACAACCCGACTTCGGGTGCCTCGCTTTCGACGGGAGATGAGCAGTAATGACAGAAAAAGATAGCAGCAAGCAGCTCCTTACCAAACAGGATGTGAACAAGGCGTGGACCAAGTGGTGGCTCTATGCTGAGGTTTCGAGCAACGACGTCGTGTTCCAGGGCATTCCCCACATGTTGTCCATCATGGATCCGCTACGCAAGCTTTATCCAGATGACGAAGATTACAAAGACGCGCTCAGCCGTAACTCCCAGTTCTATAACACTGAGGGCACCATCGGCGCCGTTGTCAATGGCATGACACTTTCCATGGAGGAAGAGCGTGCCATGGGCGAGAATGTTCCCGACGAGGTTATCTATTCCATTCGCACTGCTCTGATGGGACCCATGGCGGGCATCGGCGACAGCTTGATTTGGGGTACTTCCAAGGCGATTGCGCTTTCCATCGCGACCACGTTTGCACTTGCAGGTAATGTCCTTGCGGTTCCTGCCGCGCTGCTGTTCCCATTGGTGACCTACTTCATCGGCCGTTGGATGTATGGCCTGGGATACGATTTGGGCCGTGGCGCCGTTATGAACATGCTTAAGAGCGGCATTATGGACAAAATTATCACTGCCAGTGGAATCTTGGGCCTCATGGTCATGGGTGCGCTTTCTGCTGAAAATGTTGGTCTTGAGCTCATGGTTGAGTTCACACTCGCGAACACCGCCGATCCCATTTCGATTCAGGGAATGCTCGATAGCGTTGCTCCCGGCCTGCTTCCGCTCGGCATAATCGGCCTCGTGTACCTGTATCTTAAGAAGAATAACAATAAGTACGGTACGCTTATCCTGCTCATCATCGTCTTGGCGCTGGTTTGCTCGTTCTTCGGCATTGTGTAAGGAAGTGTTGCATGGCTGCATCTGACAACAACGGCATGCGGCACGAGGATGAGGGCGTTTGTGTTTGCGAGCGCCCTTGCTCGTACGATGCATTCGCGCAGGAGACTTCGGTCGCCGACGCGCGACCGGGTTTGCTGGCCGACGTGCGCGCATTCGTGAATGACCTGGTCGACAGCGAGTTTGATGCGATGTGGGAGGTGTCCGAGGACATCCACGCGCATCCGCAGATCGCTTTTGAGGAAAAATACGCCAGCGAGCTGTGCCGAACGGTGATGGCGCAACACGGCTTCGAGGTTGCCGATGTGTGCCCCAAGCTGCCGACTTCGTTTGGCGCGACGTTTGCTCGCGGGGTGCCCGCGGGGGATGCGCCCGGTGCGGGCGCTGCGGTGCCGCGCATCGCGCTGTTTGCCGAGTACGACGCGTTGCCCGAGATGGGCCACGCGTGCGGCCACAACCTCATTGCCACGAGCGCCATGCTCGGCGGCATCGCCGCGAAGGCCGCTATGGAGAAGTTCGGCATCGCCGGTTCCATCGAGGTGTATGGTACGCCCGCCGAGGAAGACGGCGGCGGCAAGATCATCATGCTCAACGAGGGTGCATTTGATGGCGTGGACGCGGTGTATCTCATGCACCCGACTTCGGCGATGACGCGCATCGGTGGCGGCTGCACGTCGTTTTCCGGAACCTACGTGCGGTTTACCGGCAAGCCCGCGCACGCCGAGTCGCATCCCGAGGACGGCGTCAACGCCATGGACGCAGCGTCGCTGTTCCATCAGGCCATCGGCGTGGCGCGCCAACAGCTGCCCGACGAGGTGCACATCTGCGACGTGATTCAGTCCATTTCCCACGACATCGGCCGCATTCCGCACGAGGCATTCTTGGAAGTCGAGGTTTCCTCCACCGTCGGATTGCACATCGCCCCCGCACTTGAGGTTGTCGAGCGTTGCGCCCGCGGCGTTGCCATGGCGACCGGATGCGAGGTCGAAATCGAGCAGCTCGGCGGGTATCTGGGTCGCGTTCCAAACGGCGTGTTGGGCGACGTTGCTCGCGCGGAGCTCGAGGCGTTTGGCGAGCCGGTCATGGACGGCATGCCGGGCGATAAGGGAGGCGAGGACCTGGGCGACGTGTCGCGCGTCATCCCGGCGGTCAACATCTTTGGCACCATCCTGCCCGAACGCAAGATCTCGGGCCATACCGACGAGTTCCGTGAGCTGGCGCTTTCGGACAACGCACGGCATTGCCTGCGCGTGACGGCCAAGGCGCTCGCCACCTCCGCCATTGCGCTCATGCTTAACCCCGGCTTGCTCGACGACGCTAAAGCGGAGCTCAAGGAGCGCTTGGCGCAGGAGCGATAGGCTCGGCTGGTTTTGTTTTCGGGTGCTTGCGCGTCCGTTTTTGCCGCCTGCTTTGGCCGTGCTTGGGTCCTCTTTTAGGGCTGGTTGCACGGGTGTTCGTGATACGATTTGGGGCGGATTATCCTGCGGCGTTCGGGAAACCGGGCGCCGCTTCGCTCTAAGGAGAGACTCATGGCCAACATGAACATGCAGCAGATGATGAAGCAGGCGCGCAAGATGCAGGAGCAGATGGCCGTCATGCAGGAGAACCTTTCCAAGACCACGGTCGACGCGAGCGCGGGCGGCGGCATGGTCAAGGTGACCGTCAACGGCGACATGCAGATCACCTCGCTCAAGCTCGATCCCGAGGCCATCGACCCCGAGGACGTCGAGATGCTCGAGGACATGATCATCGCCGCCGTGAATGAGGCCGTTCGTGGCGTGGCCGAGGTCGCCAACAAGCAGATGGGCAGCATCACCGGCGGGCTCAACATCCCGGGCATGCCGTTCTAGCTTCGCTTTTTTGTTTGCCGTAGGGGTTCTGGGCCGGCGCCGTTTGGGCGCCGGTTGAGCCGCTGCGGCGGTCGGTTATTTGATTAACGAGGTTTACCGCCGCCATGAATGCAGATCGCAGTTTGCAGATTCTCCTCGATGAGCTGGGCCGCCTGCCCGGCATTGGACCCAAGAGCGCCCAACGCATCGCATATTACCTGCTTGAAGCCGATGCCGAAGAGGCACATCGCTTGGCCGACGCCATCTTGATGGTCAAAAACGAGGTGCATTTTTGCAGTCGGTGCTTCAATTACGCCACGGCTGACGAGTGCTCTATTTGCGAGGATATGAGCCGCGATCGCACGCGTGTCTGTGTGGTGGGCGAGCCGCGCGACGTAAGCGCGATTGAACGGACGGGCAGCTACCACGGTCTGTATCACGTGCTTGGCGGCGTGATTAGCCCGATGGACAAAATCGGACCCGAGCAACTCCACGTCCGCGAGCTGCTTGCGCGTCTGGGTTCCGAAGATATCGAAGAGGTTATCATCGCCACCAACCCCAACATCGAGGGCGAGACCACCGCAAGTTATCTGGCCCGCACCATCAAACCGCTGGGTATCGCCGTGACGCGCTTGGCGAGCGGTCTTCCCGTTGGCGGCGACCTCGAGTATGCCGACGAGCTCACCCTCGGCCGCGCCATCGAGGCGCGCCGTGCGCTGTAGGGCGTTTGCATGCAGGTCAAGGTCCTGCTCGTTTCCGGAGCCATTGGGGCCCGACGTGCGTTGTAGGGTGTTTGCTTTCATCTTATCTGCTTGAAAGTTGCCAAAATGAGTGCTGGAACGATGCCGGCGCGGCTCGCTCCGGCTCATGTGAGACATTTCGCGCTCGACAGCGTACGTCCAAATCCAGTTCGCACGCGGCATTGCACGAATAAAAATCGGCCCGCGTGAAGCTCCTCGTGCCCACAAGCTCGCGAATTCGGTTCAATTTTTCGCGCAGTCGGAGTAGACGGCGTTTTTTCGCAACAAAACCCCAGTTGGCGAGTGCCTGTTTTCGGCGTGTACTCGACGGGTCGCGAAAATTGAACCGAATTCGTGCATCCGGGTGCCGCGATGTGTCGCCGGGCAGCCCCTTGGGCGCCAGATTGCGTGATCGAGCAGATGCGAACGGGGTCACGGGAGCAACATCTGCTCCCATTCGGTGAATATCGTATGCCTCAGCTCGGTTTCTGCCTTGCGGCTGTCGTCCGAGCGTCGTGCGGGTCGAACTCCCAGTTTCTTTGCAATAAGCGAGCATACCGCCTGATAGTTGTTGTAATCGAACAGCTGGTCAAAGGTGAGGGGAAGCACGTCAACGCCCATAAGCTGAAGCGCTGCGGCTCGATCCGCATCCGAGAGGTATGACTCGCCGTTGTCGTGAATCATCTGGCTTTGGCACTCGATGTCCAAGGGGTTCCCTGTGACCGTATCCTCAAAATACAGGTCCGCATAGCAACGGTGCTTGCCTCCCGAGATAAGGCTTGCCTTTGAGTTCAGGCGAATCGGGGCATTGTTGCAAAGGCCGGAAAATCCTTGACCCCCGTCTTTGATTGGCAGCGAGAGCAGCATCGACGCCTGCACTTCAAAAGGCGACGCGCATATCCCTGTGACTTGCGCTGCACATTTTGCAAGCCGCCTGTTTCCGCGATATCCCTTCGTCCGCAGCACGAATTCATTGAGTTCTTCAAGACTAAGCAACGGGTCGCGTTTCCAAAGGTTTCCCACCGCGTGGGGCTTATCAACGAGCTGGCTTTCCCCACGCTCGTACGGGCTCGTGTTGTCGTTTGAGGCTGCATGTGGCTTGCCAACGGGTTGCCACTCTCCAATTACCGTTATCCCGCTTTCTCGTTTTGCCTGAACAAGAAGTGCCTCCATATCGGGGCGGTACGGGAAGATCGCAAACGAACCGCACATCTCATAGGCAGCCATGATGAGCCGAGCGTCGGAAACGTGTTTCATGCGCGCAAGGGAAAGAAGCGTCATGGCAGGTGAAGTGACATCGAATCCGTGGTCAGTTTCCTGAATGGCTCCAAGTGGGAGTTCCGTCGACCAGAGCTGGTCTTCAATGTTTTGCGCCCGGCTGCACGAGTTTTTCGAAGTCCGAAGAAGGTACAGGGGCAGGCCGATGAAATCCTTCAAGAGAGGCGTTTTGAAGAGCGGGCGCCATGACGCAGGTTTTCTTGGGGCATGAATCTCGGGCAAAAGCGCCAGATATTGAGGCGGAATGCGGTAAAAGCGAAACGCCGATGGCCCGCAAAGCGTTAATTCCATCCCAGAACCTCCGAATTCGGTTCAATTAATCGGTACCGCTGAGTACATCTGTTTGGTGCAGGCTCATATCCTGCGGTTTTGTAAAACTTTTTTGCCGTCTACTTGAGGTGTGCAAAAAATTGAACCGAATACGCGCTTTTCCGACTGTGGCGATGCAAAAAAGTAGGCCAATTGGGCGAGCCGAGCGCTCTTGGTGGATGCGGTTTGGGCATTCCCCGCAGTTCGGACGCAGCCTGGGCGTTCCCTGCAGTTTATCTACTGCTTCTACCCGTTGCGCCCCTTTGGAAACGGATCATTTTGAATTCTTTTGTTGTGGCAAGCGGTTGGAGGGCGATTTGATTTGTCGAAAGCGAAAGATTCGACGCTTTCTATGGGGCATCTGCGTTTTGGCCTCCCCGTGCGTGCCGCCCTTTGTGTATGTGGTTAAATGACCGCGCTTGCACTTGAGTCCGAGCTCGCATCTGCTGCACAACGACCATCGTTGTATGGCAGTTATATAACGTTGCGGGTTCGCGCTCGCGTTCCTTTTCACGAGAGTTCAAAGGAGTACAATAAACGCCGTATGCGTCGTTTGCGCAGGTTGGAATTCGCACTGCGCAAACAGCACGGACGTCTTTCGCGCAGCTCCTGCAGGTGAAATTCGTTCATAGCCAAGCCGGCGGACCTGTGGTCTGCCGGTGTTATATACCTAAACGAGAGGAGAGGGGTATATGGCAGATCGTAAGTTCAAGTCTATGGACGGCAACGAGGCCGCCGCGTACGTTTCGTACGCGTACACCGAAGTGGCGGGTATCTACCCGATCACGCCGTCCAGCCCGATGGCCGACCATGTCGACCAGTGGGCCGCTCAGGGCAAGAAGAACATCTTCGGTACGCCCGTGAACGTGGTTGAGATGGAGTCCGAGGCTGGCGCCGCCGGTGCCGTCCACGGTTCTCTGGGCGCTGGTGCCCTCACCACCACCTACACGGCTTCCCAGGGTCTTCTGCTCATGATCCCGAACATGTACAAGATCGCGGGCGAGGGTCTGCCGAGCGTCTTCCACGTGTCGGCTCGTACCGTCGCTTCCCACGCGCTCAACATCTTCGGCGATCACTCCGACGTCATGGCCTGCCGTCAGACCGGCTTCGCCATGCTCGCCGAGACCAACGTCCAGGAAGTCATGGACCTGTCCCCGGTGGCGCACCTCGCCGCTCTCACCGGCAAGACGCCGTTCCTCAACTTCTTCGACGGCTTCCGCACCTCGCACGAGATTCAGAAGGTCGCCGTGTGGGATTACGAGGACCTCAAGGACATGTGCGACATGGACGCCGTCCAGGCCTTCCGCGACCACGCCCTGAACCCCGAGCATCCGCATGCTCGCGGCTCTCACGAGAACGGCGACATCTTCTTCCAGCATCGCGAGGCCTGCAACGGCGTGTACAACGCACTGCCCGCGATCGTCCAGTCCTACATGGACAAGATCAACGCCAAGCTCGGCACCAACTACCACCTGTTCGACTACTACGGCGCCGATGACGCCGACCGCGTGGTCGTCTGCATGGGCTCCTTCTGCGACACGCTCGAGGAGGTCATCGACTATCTCAACGCTCGTGGCGAGAAGGTCGGCCTGGTCAAGGTCCGCCTGTATCGTCCGTGGTCCGTCGAGGACTTCGTGGCCGCGCTGCCCGCGACCGTCAAGAAGATCGCCGTGCTCGACCGCACCAAGGAGCCGGGCTCCATTGGCGAGCCGCTCTACCAGGACGTCGTCTCCGCACTGTACGAGGCCGGCCGCACCGACCTCGTGGTGACCGGCGGCCGCTATGGCCTCGGTTCCAAGGACGAGCCGCCCGCGGCTGCGTTCGCCGTGTACGAGGAGCTCAAGGCCGACGAGCCCAAGCGCGAGTTCACCATCGGCATCAACGATGACCTCACCAACCTCTCCCTCCCCATGGCTGAGGACGCCCCCAACACCGCCGCTGAGGGCACCATCGAGTGCAAGTTCTGGGGCCTTGGTGGCGACGGTACCGTTGGCGCCAACAAGAACTCCATCAAGATCATCGGTGACCACACCGACAAGTACGTCCAGGCCTACTTCCAGTACGACTCCAAGAAGACCGGCGGCGTCACCATCTCGCACCTGCGCTTTGGCGATTCCCCGATTCGCTCGCCGTACTATGTGACCAAGGCCGACTTCGTGGCCTGCCACAACCCGAGCTACATCATCAAGGGCTTCAAGATGGTCCGCGACGTCAAGCCCGGCGGCACCTTCCTGGTCAACTGCCAGTGGACGCCCGAGGAGTTCGCCTCCCACCTGCCGGCGAACGCCAAGCGCTACATCGCTCAGAACAACATCAACGTCTACCTCATCGACGCCATTGACCTGGCCGCCAAGGTGGGCATGGGCAAGCGCACCAACACCGTGCTGCAGTCCGCGTTCTTCGCGCTGGCTCAGGTGCTTCCCGCCGAGGAGGCCCTCCAGTACATGAAGGACGCCGCCACCAAGTCCTACTCCAAGAAGGGCGAGGACGTCGTCGCCGCCAACCACAAGGCCATCGACGCCGGCGCCAACGCGTTCGTGAAGTTCGACGTCCCGGCCGACTGGGCAGATGCTACGGACGAGGCTCCCGCCGAGGTCCTCTCCGCCGACGAGAAGAGCGCCATCGCCAAGCAGGTCAAGGAACTCCTCGAGCCCATTTCCCGCATGGACGGCGACTCCCTGCCCGTCTCCGCGTTCAAGGACTGCATCGACGGTCAGTTCGAGCTGGGCGCCTCTGCATACGAGAAGCGCGGCGTCGCCGTTATGGTGCCGCACTGGGATGAGACCAAGTGCATCCAGTGCAACCAGTGCGCTTACGTGTGTCCGCACGCCACGATTCGTCCGTTCGCGCTCACCGAGGCCGAGGTTGCCGCTGCTCCCGAGACCATGCGCACCATCGACGTCAAGATTCCTAAGAACACCGGCTACAAGTTCACCATGGCCATCAGCCCGCTCGACTGCATGGGCTGCACCAACTGTGCCAAGGTCTGCCCCAAGGACGCGCTCACCATGGTTCCCGCCGAGGGCGAGCTCGTCGAGCAGAAGACCTTCGACTACTGCGTGGCCGAGGTTGCCGAGAAGCCTGAGCTCCAGGCCAACAACGTCAAGGGCAGCCAGTTCAAGCAGCCCTACCTCGAGTTCTCCGGCTCCTGCGCCGGCTGCGCCGAGACGGCTTACGCACGCCTGGTGACCCAGGTCTGCGGCGACCGTATGTTTATCTCCAACGCCACCGGCTGCTCTTCCATTTGGGGCAACCCGGCTGCGACCTCGCCGTTCTGCACCAACAAGGACGGTCACGGTCCGGCATGGAACAACTCCCTGTTCGAGGACAACGCCGAGCACGGCCTGGGTCTCGAGCTCGGTTACAAGGCCGTCCAGGGCAAGCTCGTCGCCGCGTGCGAGGAGATCGCCAACTGCGACAAGGCCTCTGATGAGCTGAAGGCCGCTGCCGCCGCGTGGGTCGAGGCCCGCAACGACGCCGAGGCTTCCAAGACCACCGCTGCCGCGCTCGTCGCTGCCTGCGAGGGCTCCGAGTGCAAGAAGGCCGCTGAGATCCTGGCCGACAAGGCATATCTCACCAAGAAGTCCTTCTGGATCTTCGGTGGCGACGGCTGGGCCTACGACATCGGCTTCGGCGGCTTGGACCACGTCCTTGCTTCCGGCAACAACGTCAACGTGTTCGTCTTCGACACCGAGGTGTACTCCAACACCGGCGGACAGGCCTCCAAGGCTTCCAACCTGGGTCAGGTCGCCCAGTTCGCCGCTGCTGGTAAGACCGTCAAGAAGAAGAGCCTCGCCGAGATCGCGATGAGCTACGGTTACGTGTACGTGGCGCAGGTCGCCATGGGCGCCAACCCGGCTCAGACCCTCAAGGCCATCCAGGAGGCCGAGGCTTACGACGGCCCGTCCCTCATCATCGGCTACAGCCCCTGCGAGATGCACTCCATCAAGAAGGGCGGCATGCAGAACTGCCAGGCCGAGATGAAGAAGGCCGTTGAGTGCGGTTACTGGAACCTCTTCCGCTTCAACCCGGCTGCCGACGAGGGCAAGAAGTTCTCGCTCGACTCCAAGGAGCCGGCGGGCGGTTATCAGGAGTTCCTGATGAACGAGGCTCGCTATGCACGCCTGACCGCGACGTTCCCCGAGCGCGCCGAGGAGCTCTTCGCCGCGAACGAGGCCAACGCCATGGATCGCTACGCGCACCTCATCAAGCTCAAGACGCTCTACAACGAGTAAGTTGAGCTGCGATTAGGCTGAGCTGTGAGCAGGCTGGGCCACGCTGCGATTAGGTCGCGCGACGGTTAAGCCAAACCACGGCCGCGTCTGCTGAAGTTCGAGCCATCGGACTTTGCAGAACATAGTCGCCTTTGGGCCCCGGTGTAACAGCCGGGGCCTTTTTTGATGCGGGTGCCCACTGTGGAGCACAAGTGCAGCCTGGGATTCTCTCGTATAATCAACCGATACTGCATTTCGTTCAAAGGAGCCATGGTGGGTTCTTCTGCATCTTCAACGCCCTCAACGCGCGGCCCGCGCTATTACCTGGCAATGGCCACCGCCAAAGCCGCGTCCGTGGCGCTCAAGGCCCTGCATCGAAACGCCGGGCAATTCCCCGGCGCGCTTGCCGAGGCCATCGATCCCGATTTCATGGCGCACATCGATAAGCCCGAGCACGTCGTGTTCGTTTCGGGCACCAACGGCAAGACGACGACGAACAACCTGCTCAACGATTTGCTGGTCGACAACGGCTTTGAGCTGGTGGACAACCGCGCAGGCGGCAACATCGCCAACGGTATCGAGTCCACGTTCATCAAGAACGCCGGCATCACCGGTCGTCAAAAACTGTCAACCGCCGTCATGGAGCTCGACGAGCTGTCGAGCCGCCTCGTGTTCCCGCACGTAACGCCCGACATCATGCTGGTCACAAACCTCTACCGCGACTCATTTTCCCGCAACGCCAATCCCGACTTCATCTTCTCTGTCATGAGCGAGAAGATTCCGGCTTCCACCAAGCTCGTTTTGAACGCCGACGACCTTATCAGCTGTCGCATGGCGCCGCAGTGCAAGGAGCGCGTGTACTTCGCTTTGGGCCCCATGCCCGAGGACGAAAAGGAGGCCCAGGGAATCGCGTGCGATCTCACGGCATGTCCCGAGTGCGGCGGCAGGCTCGAGTATGACTACTGTCACATGCGCCACCTCGGCCGCGCACATTGCACGTCCTGCGGTTTTACCAACCCGGAGCCCCAGTATGTGGTCACGCGCATCGACCGCGAGGCGCATACGTTCACCGTTGAGGAGCGTCCGCGCGGTGGCGCTGAGGAACGGCTGAGCGCTCTGGGCGCCGGCACCGACGGCGAGGGGCAACCGCGTTCGTACACCTATCACTTTGGAACCTACTCGCTTACGAACATCTATAACCTGTTGGCAGCGCTGGTCGTTGCCCGTGAGCTCGGGGTGTCGCCCGAGGCGATTGCCGCGTCGTTTGAGCGCGGCATCAACGTGACGGCTGCCCGTTATTCCGAGCGTGAGGTTGGCGAGTACCGTCTGATTGCCCTTGCTTCGAAGGGCGAGAATTCCACGGCGACCTCAGTTGCGCTCGATACGATTCGCCGCGAGCAGGGTGACAAGATCCTGATGCTCATGCTTGCCGATGCCCACAAGGCGGAAAACCCGGTTCAGACGGAGTACATCGGCTGGTACTACCAGTCCGACTTCGAGTACCTCACCGACCCGACGTTCAAACAGATCGTGGTGCAGGGGGCTACCTCAGAGGATCTGCTGCTGCGCCTGCGTTTGGCAGGGGTCGACATGGACAAACTCGTGATGGTTGCCACTCCGACGGAGGCCGCCGATGCGGTGGATCTCACGCTCACGCACGATGTGTATTGGGCCTACGACATTTTTAACGGCGGCGATGTCGAGTCGAGCCGCAATCGCCTGATTGAGCGCATTGAGGCGGGCGAGCTCGCGCCGCGTGAGGTGAAGAACCTGGCGAAGGTGGATGCCGAGGCGGAGCCGGAGGATGCCGCTGGCGCAGAAGATGAGGGTGCCGCTGCCGCCGATGCGACGGGTGCGGATGTCGCGAGTGCCGAGGACGCCACTGGCGCGGACACCGCGAGCGCAGACGCCCCCCAGATGAACGCATCTCAGCCCGTCATCGAGGTGCTCTATCCGGAATACGGTAACCAGGCGGGCGACAATGGCAACGTGATGTACCTGCGCGCATGTCTACCTAATGCAACATTTGTCGAAACCTCGCACGGCTCGGTGCCTTATTTTGCCGAGCACACGCCCGATCTCATCATCATGTGCAATATGACGGAGCGCCAGCAGGAAGCGGTGATTGAGCAGCTTCGCCCGTATCGCGACCGTTTGGCGCAGCTCATTGACGAGGGCGTCTACATGCTGTTTACCGGCAACGCCGCCGAGGTCCTGGGCAAGGGCATTCGTGATGCCAAGACCGGTGCGGTCGAGGGCCTTGACCTGCTCGACATCACAACCGAGCGAACCATGCGCAGGCGTTACCTCACCGTGAACGTGGGCGCGTTTGCGCCGGAGCCGGGTTCCGACCCCATGGAGGTCGTCGGTTTCAAGATTCAGTTTACGCAGGTATTCGCTGGTGGTATAGACGGTGCCTTTATGGAAAACAGCGTAGGCTGGGGCCTGAACGAAAAGGTATCGAGTGAGGGTGTTCGCAAGAACAATCTGCTTGCCACATGGATGATCGGCCCCGTGCTGCCCCTCAATCCGGACTTCACGCGCTGGTTGCTTAAAAACGCAACGGGGCACGAGGTTCCGCTGGCGTTTGAGCAGGAGGCTCGCGCGGCGTACAACAAGCGCGTTCAAGAGCTCAAGACTCCGGGCATGCATCTCGCACACTAAACGGAGCTCGACCAAGAGCAACTGCAAATCTTTACCGAGGTCAGCTGCAAATCCTTGTTGGGCTCAACTGCTGCCTGTCGTTATCTATGGCGCAGGGCCATTGTCTGCGGTTCTCCCGCGTTGCCTATGAGTTCGCGCTGCTATCTATGGCACCCCGTCATTACCTATGGTTTTCTACCATTTGACGCTCTCAAAGTGCAGAAAACCATAGGTAACAGGAAGCAACCATAGGCAACGGGAAGCAACCATAGGCAGCGGACGGACGATATGGGCAACGGCGACAGCGAGAAAGCCGGACCGCTTCGGCGGTTCGGCAATGTTGACGGCCTAGCAACGTATTCGGCTCGGTTGCGTTGCCGGAACGGCTACGCCAACAACCCGTCCATCCAGGCGAGGGCTTTGCGATAGACTTCCATACCTGCGGGGTTGGAGGTGTCGCGGTCAAAATCGTGCGGCAGATAGTAGACCCAGGCGGGCTTTGCCGAAGGAGCCTTGCGCATGAGCGTCTTGGAGATGCGCATGGGTACATCTTCGTCGCCGCTGCTTGCGGTGATAAACAGCGGCGGCAGGGCTGCGATATCCTCATCAGAAAGCGACCACGTCGCAGGCGAAGAGACAGCCGGCAAAGATGCTGCGGACGAAGGCGACGCGGGTGAAGACGTAGCCGGCAAAGACACCGCAGTTGAAGACTCCGCAGGCGAAGCGGAGCCAGCGTTCCCGGCACCCTCAGTCTCCTCGCTAGCGTTCAGCCCCATAAGTTCGAGCCATGCGCCGGCGTTTTGTCGCGCATACACGTACAACGAATACCGCAGCGGCTTGGGGCCGCTTGTCACCATCGCACTTGGATCGCCCGCGATGCGCGCAACTTGCTCCCGTGACACGCCCGGTAGTGCGGTATACGCTGCGGCAGGCTCATAAAATGCCTGGTCAAGCAGGCTATAGTACCCGTAAAAATCAAGGATTCCCAACGGTTGCGGCGCCTCGGCGCCCAGCGCGTGAATATGTTGCGCGAGCATCAGGCTCAAGTACGCACCCGCTGAACGCCCAAACAGGAAATACCCCGTAAACTCTCCGGAGGCAACACGGTCAGCAATCTCGGCTCGCCACGTCGCCGCGAGCGAATCGAACAAGTCGCCAAGCGTTGCCTCAGGGCAGAGGGGGTAGTCTGCGCACACAAGCGTGTAGCCCGCGTCAACCAGCGTCTGCACGTACGGAGCAGGCAAATCGTCGCGCTCACCATACAGCAAACCGCCGCCGTGCAGGTAAAACACGGCAACATGCCGATCGCGCGCCGGCAGGGGAACGTGTACGGTAACAAGCGATTCGTTCATAGCAATACGCCCTCTAGCTCTCTCTTCCCAGCGCCATGATCTTGCTTGTGAGCACTACCTGCAAAAAGTCGTCGGAGTCCTTCACGTCCACGCCGAACGCCTCGCGTGCGCGCTCTACGCGGTAGCGCACGGTCTTGGGGTGAACGAACAGGTCCTTGCCCGTCTTGGTGTAGTCCATGCCGTTTTCGCACAGACGCACGAGCGTACGATAGATCTCCGGTTGCTTGTTGGCGAGTTCGACCACACGCGGCTCCATGTACTCCGAGAGCTGAGAAAGGTCATCGGCCTTGAGCAGCAGCTTATATACGCCCAAGTCCTCGAATCGAACCGAGCGGTTTACGTGCTTCTCGCTGTCGAACAGGCGATACACATTGATGACCTCGGTATTTGCCTGGGCGAGCGAATAGCGGTCCACCGTGCTGCTCAGGCTCACCAGATGCGTGAACAGCGGCAGCGCCGATGACTTGTGCAGTTTCTCCAGCGCGTCCTGCACCGCTTTGAGGTCGATGCCGGTCAGCGCACTGCGGAAGTTGTGCAGCATCACCAGGCGGTCGTTGTTGATGAAAAACGCCATTCCCGGGTACATGCTGCGCAGCCGACGGCGGATGGTTTGGAGCACCTCGTCAAGTCGGTCCGAATCAGCTTGGTCGACCAGGGTCACACGCACCAAAATGACCTCGTAGCAGGGATATTCGTCGATTCCCAGCATGGCAAGCGCCGAGTCGATGCGCTCGGGGGAGCCAAAACGGTCGAGCAGCAGATCGTGTACGGCGTTGTTGTTCTGCAAGAAAAGCTTTTGCTTGATGGCGTTCTGCTTGAGGATTTCCATTTGCAGCAAGCTCACGATGTTCTCGATGGTCATCGTGTCGAGCGGGGTGAGCTCGGCGTCCGTCTCGTGCACGAGCAAGTAATAATCTACTCCGTCTGAGCTGGGGATACGCACGGCAAGTGCGGAGCGCGTCGCGCCTTTTCCGCCGCGGTCGTCATCGAAGAACAGCGTGGTGTCGAAGTAGGCGTGCGTTTGGAAGGTGCTCGGTTCCCGTCGTGTGAAGGAATACGCGCTGAACTCGGTGAGCGCCGTATTGGTTCCCAGGCGTCGGTCGCGCGTGGTGTCCAGGTACGTCACATCCATATGCAGCGTGTTTTTGAGCGTGGTGAGGATATAGGGGATCGAAGGCTGCTTGAGCGCCAGCGCCATCATGTGGCGATGCGCGTCGTAAAAGCGATTGAGCAGGGTGAGATTGGCATCGAGCACGTGTCCCAGCACGTCGAGCATGATCTCCTCGTAGGTGATCCCGGGGCTGAGCTGGATGAGCGGAAGCTCGAAATCGTCGCAGAGCTCGATGATGCTTTGCGGGGCGTTGATAAGCAGGCGTTCGGGCTTGAAGGCCATCGCGGCGATGCCGATGGAGCACATAGTGCGGAAGAACTTTGCAACGTCGGCATCGCTGAGCTCCTGCAGCGCAAAAAAGCTCGTGATGATGAGCTGGCCCCGCTTGCCCCAGTTCTCGATATCGGTTGCTTCGAGAACCATGGCACCTGTCAGCTCGCGATCCAAGCCAGAGGAACCAGCTATGACGTTTGCATCGGAGAAAGAGGGGAGTAGGAAAGCGTCGCGTACGTTCATTATGGCTCCTTTGCGCGTTGCACCTAGCCTACCTGCGTGCGCGGAAGTATTCATCCTCCAATTGGGAAAAGAATACGGACAAAACCTGTCCTTGCGGGAAATGAAACCAAAAAATCCACGTGTTTCAATACTCGCGACGCAAGAAGGCCGCCGCTGTCCCGGGAAACGCGGTAGCGCACCTGCGGGTGCCAGGCCATTAGCGCAGTATGGCTACTCTCAAAAGGAGGAACAGATGCTAAAAACTGTGGTCAAGCAAAATTCGTATCAGGACTCCATTAACCTGATGCTGCTGACCAACAAGATCAACACGCTCGATGGTGTTATCCAGAGCCAGATCATGATGGGCACCGACGCGAACAAGGACATCTATCGCGCCGCCGGCCTCCTCACGCCCGAGGCCGAGGCTGCCAACCCCTCCGACATGGTCGTCGTCGTCGAGACCGATGACGAGTCGATCATGGACACGGTTCTCGCAGAGGCCGAGGAGTTCTTGAACGACCTTTCCGTTAAGAAGCAGGCTGCTGGCGCTCCCGCCGAGGCCACCAGCTGGGAAGAGGCCATCGCCATGCTTCCCGACGCCAACATGGCGCTCTTCTCCATCCCTGGCGAGTATGCCGCTCCCGAGCTTGAGCGCGCTCTCGACCTGGGTCTGAACGTCTTCTCCTTCACCGATAACGTGCCGCTGGAGGACGAGGTTCGTCTTAAGCAGAAGGCTCACGAGAAGGGTCTGCTGTTCATGGGTCCCGACTGCGGCACCGGCGTTGTGTCCTCGGTTCCCGTTGCCTTCACCAACGTTATCAACCCCGGTAACATCGGCATCGTCGGCGCTTCCGGCACCGGCATCCAGGAAGTCACCTGCATGATCGACCGTCTCGGCGGCGGCTGCGTGCATGCCATCGGTACCGGCGGCCGCGACCTCAACGAGAAGGTCGGCGCCGTGACCGTCAAGGACGCCATCGTCGCCCTCGAGCACCATGATCCCACTGACGTCATTTGCGTCATCTCCAAGCCGCCTGCGCCCGCCGTGCGCGACGAGGTCGTCGATCTGCTCCAGAAGTGCACCAAGCCGGTCGTCGCCATCTTCATCGGCGAGAAGCCCGAGGAGCACCTGGGCAAGGTCCATCTGGCCCATACCCTCGAAGAGGCCGCTCGCATCGCCGTTGACCTGGCCAACGGCGAGGCCGTGAAGAAGAACTACCTCGAGCCGCTCGACCTCACGGTTGAGGAGCCCCTGGCCGAGGACAAGACCGTTATCGGTCTGTACTCCGGCGGCACCCTCGCCGGCGAGGCTGCCATGATGATCACCGAGGCCCTTGAGCTCGGCTCCATCATCAAGGAGGACGGCTACATGCTGCGCCACGGTGGCTACGACGTCATCGACCTGGGCGACGACGTGTACACCCAGGGCCGTCCGCACCCCATGATCGACCCCGAGGTCCGCATCCGCATGATGCGCGACTACGCTGCCAAGGCCACCACGGGCGTCATCGTGTTCGACTGCGTGCTCGGCTATGGTTGCCATCCCGACATGGCCGCCGAGCTTGCTCCCGTGATCTCCGAGTGCATCGCCGCCGCCAAGGCCGACGGCCGCGACATCCACTTCGTGGGTACCGTCGTGGGCACCGAGCACGACCCGCAGGACTACGAGCGCTCCATCAAGCTGCTCGAGGATGCCGGCGCCATCATGGAGCCCAGCAATGCCATGGCCGTTCGCGCCGCTCTCGCCTTCAAGGGTGTCACCTTCACCGAGGCCGACCGCGAGGTCGTTCCGTACGAGATCAAGGACAACAGCCCGCTGCCCGAGCCTTCCGAGGCCGTCATGGAGCTGCTGACCACCAAGCCGCGCGTGATCAACGTGGGCGTCGAGTCCTTCAACGACCCGCTGCGCGCCTACGGCGCCGAGAGCGTCCAGTACACCTGGAAGCCCAAGGCCGGTGGCAACAAGCGTATGATTCACCTGCTCAACGAGCTCGACAAGATCGAGGGTATCGACGAGGCCAACGAGCGCATCTGCAACCGCTTCAAGGAGTCCCAGCCGGTTCTCGTTGACGTTGTCCCCGCTCACACCGTCATCCCCGAGCTCGATCGTCCGCAGAAGACCCTTCTGCACGCCGGTCCTCCCATCACCTGGGAGAACATGCAGGGCCCGATGCGCGGTTCTTGCATCGGCGCCGCGCTCTTCGAGGGCTGGGCTGAGACCGAGGAAGAGGCTCTCGCCATGCTCGAGGGCGGCGAGGTCGAGTTCATCCCGTGCCACCACTGCCACGCCGTTGGCCCCATGGGCGGCATCACCTCTGCCAATATGGCCGTCCTTGTGGTTCGCAACCTGGCCGACGACACCGTTGCCTACTGCACCATGAACGAGGGCATCGGCGCCGTGCTGCGCTTTGGCGCCTACAGCCAGGAGGTCGTCGACCGCCTGCACTGGATGGCCGACGAGCTCGGTCCGGTGCTCGCCAAGGCGCTCAAGCTCTCCGACGGCGGCATCAACCTCAACGTTCTCATGGCCCGCGCCATCACCCAGGGCGACGAGTTCCACCAGCGCAACATGGCCGCTACGCTCAACTTCCTCAAGGAGGTCGCGCCGCTCATCGTCAAGACCGACGCGAGCGAGGAGGCCAAGCAGCGCGTTATCCAGTTCCTGGCCGACACCGATCAGTTCTTCCTGAACGTCATGATGGCCACGGGCAAGGCGATCGTCGACTACGTCCGTAAGGACGTCGAGGGCTGCGTGGTTTCCACCATGACCCGTAACGGCTACGAGTTCGGCGTGCGCGTGTCCGGCCTGGGCGACGAGTGGTTCACCGCTCCCGTCAACACCCCGATCGGCCTGTACTTCACCGGCTTCACTGCCGAGGACGGCTGCCCCGACAACGGTGACTCCGCTATCTGCGAGACGGTCGGCGTGGGCGGCATGGCCATGGTCGCCGCTCCCGGCGTCACCCGCTTCGTGGGCGCCGGTGGCTTTGAGGACGCGCTCAACATCTCCAACGAGATGGAGAAGATCTGCGTGACCCACAACTCCAACTGGTCTATCCCCACGTGGGACTTCAAGGGCGCTTGCCTGGGCATCGACATCCGCAAGGTCGTCGAGACCGGCATCACCCCGCTGATCAACACCGGTATCGCCCACAAGCAGGCCGGCATCGGTCAGGTTGGCGCCGGCACCGTCCGTGCCCCGCTCGCCTGCTTCGAGAAGGCGCTTGAGGCCTACTGTGCCAAGCTCGGCATCGAGTAAGGCATTTGAAGTGGGCATCTCCTCCGCAAGCAGCTACGCGCTCTCCCGCATCCACCCCTCTATGCGTGGAACGGTGCACTCCGTGTTCAACACGAGCTTCAACCTCGAGTTCGACGGAAACCTGCTGCATGTCGGCTCCATTGGCGGTCCGCTCTCCTGTATCGGATTGTCGGTCGACGCGGAGGAGATGTCTTCGATGTTGGGCAGCGTGCGTGCGGGCGACCGTGCGCTCCTGCACAACGGGGTCGTTCGCATCTACAGTCTGGCCGGCGTGAGCGAGCTGGCTGTGGCGGACGTCCCTCGGCGCGATTGTTCGGTCCGGCCTCTGTCGAAGGTGATGAGGCCAGGCATGGACATCGAGGTTTCCGGGCTTCTGCGCTCGCTCGATTTGCTTGAGCAGACCGGGCTGCCGTGGACCGAGCGCTCGATTTCAGCCGTATCGGCTCTCGCTCGTTTTTCCGCACTGTGCTTTGCGGCTGACGAGCAGGGAGATGATCAGGTTGATGTCGATCGCTTCCAGGCGGCGGAGCGGGCGGTGCACGGCGCGGTCGAGTATCTCATGGGCCGTGGCCTGGGGCTGACTCCCTCGGGCGACGACATCCTCATGGGATTTGGCACGGCGTTGCGCTATCTCCACGGGACTTTGGCACCCAAGACCACGGACGCATTTTTCCGTGCGGTTGCCGAGGAGCTTCCCGGGAGGACGACCGCGGTGAGCGAGTCGTATCTTCAGGCGATGTGCGCAGGTCAGGCAAATGAGGATTACCTCGATGTGCTTGCTCTTTTGGACTCGGGCAACTACGGGGAGCTCCCCTCCGCGTTCGACCGCGTGCTGAGCATGGGCCACACCTCGGGCGCCGACAGTCTTTTGGGGTTCGCGGCGGCTTTTGGCTGCCTCTTGTAATCAGTCATACATTCCAGAAAGGAAAGGAACGTACATGGCAGAGAAACAGAAAAAGATGGATCTGACCGTCCTGATGCTCATTTCAATGATCGTCGCGGTCATCGCCGGCCTGGTTGGCGGCGAGGCAATGACTAAGATCCAGTTCATCGGTGACATCTTCTTCCGCTTGATCCAGATGTCCATTCCCATCTTCGTGCTTGCCACGGTCGTTAAGTCCGTCGGCGGCCTGACCCCCCAGACGCTCTCCGGCATCGGCATCAAGGGCGTCATCATCTTCATCGTGTCCTCCGGTATCGCCGCCGCCCTCGGCATCGCTCTCGGCGTTATCTTCCAGCCTGGTGCCAGCGCTGGTACCGAGGCTGTTATGGCAGCTGCCGGCTATGACGGCGAGCCCGTCGCGATGATGACCATCCAGGACACCCTCACCGGCTTCTTCGGCAACAACATCATCGCCTCCCTTGCCAACGGCTCCATGATTCAGATCATCATCTTCGCCGTTGCCCTCGGTCTGGTCATCAGCTTCTGGCGTCAGACCCACGACGAGTGCAAGCTCTATGATGTTATCTGCGAGACCTCTGACCTCCTGCTCAACATCATTCGTGGCGTTATGAACATCGCCCCCATCGGCATTTTCTGCTACGTCTCCTCCATGGTTGCTTCCGTCGGTATGACCGTTCTGGTCCCGCTGGCCAAGTACTTCCTCGTCATGGCCCTCGGCATGGTCATCATGTTCGTCGCCTACCTCATCGTTTGCGGTGTTTACTGCAAGGTTAACCCCGTCAAGCTCGCCGGCAAGATGGTCCGCATGCTCGTGACCGCCTTCACCACCATTTCTTCCGCTGTTACCCTCCCCACCGCTATGGAGGACTCCAAGCGCAAGATCGGTATTCGTCCCGACGTCTGCGACGTCCTGCTGCCCCTCGGCGTGCCGCTGAACTCCAACGGCGTGGCCATCCACATGACCGTCGATGCTCTGTGCATCGCCCAGCTCTACGGCATCACCTTCGGCCCGTCTGACTTCCTGACCTGCTGGCTCATCTGCACGATGATCTCCTTCGTGAACGCTGCTACCCCGGGTGCCTCCCTCGTGTCCCTGACCATGATGATTCCGGCTCTCGGCCTGCCCATGGAGGCCATCGGCATCTTCGGCGGTCTCGAGTACCCGACCGGCGCTACCCGCACCCCGCTTAACGTTACCGGTGACGTGTTCGCCGCCATGCTCGTTGCTGGTCCTGACGGTATCGACCACGACATCTTCGACGGCAAGAAGGAGTACGTGGAAGCGGCGTAAGCCTTCCCGCACATCCTTACGATTACCTGCGATTTTCTTGAGACAGATTACCGCGTAACCCGTTTTCGCCCGCGCTGGATGCGCCCCAACGGGCGAGTACCTAAGACCTTTTCCTCGGATGGGCTGTGCTCGGAACCTCTGCACAGCCCTTCGGGGAGGTATGTCGCATCTGCGACGCAAGGCTGGTCTCCACTCGGACCTAAAAGCCCTTTGCCGCGTATATTGGGGCGTCGCGGCCGCCTGATCCCAGGTGTATCTCCACAACCTGACAAAGGAAGAGTGGTTCCTTTAAGGGATTCGTGATTCCTATGACAGAAGGATCGTCCGCAACAACGCGTAAGTTCCACTACAATCCCACCGTCGCGATGATCGTCGCCATGGTGGCAGGTATCGCCGCCGGTCTCATCGTTGGCCAGGATATGACCAAGATCCAGTTCATCGGCGACATCTTCTTCCGTCTCATTCAGATGGGCATCGTGCCCTTCGTGATGTGCGAGATCATCGGCGCGGTGGGCTCGCTCACCAAGGAAGAGCTCGCGGGCATCGGCCTCAAGGCCGCTGCGGCCTTCCTGATTTCCTCGCTGCTCGCCTCCGCATTCGGCATGATGGCAACCGTCATCTTCCAGCCCGGTGCCGGCCTCTCCAACAGCACGATCGTGCAGAACGCCACGACCGACCTCGAGGCCACTGCCGTGAGCGCGACCGATATGATCACCAGCTTCTTCTCCTCCAATATCATTTCGTCCATCGCCTCGGGTTCCATGGTGCCCTGCATCGTGTTCTCCATCTTCTTTGGCGTTGCTGTGATTTTGGTTAAGGAGAACAACAACGGCGAGTGCCGCGTGTACGACTGGGTGGTTAGCCTCAACGAGGTGCTGCTCACCATCATCAGGGTTGTAATGAACGTCGCACCGCTCGGCATCTTCTCCTACGTGTCCGCTTCCGTGGGCGCGCTCGGCATGGACGTGCTCGTGGCCATTGGCAAGTACATCCTCGTGCTCGCCGGCGCCACCCTCGTCTTTACGATTCTGTGGTTCATCCTCATCGGCACCTACTGCAAGATGAGCATCCCGCGCCTTGTTAAAAAGATGATGCCCATGTCCGTTATGGCAGCCGCCACCATTTCCTCGGCAGTGACGCTGCCCATGGAGATGGAGGACGCCAAGAACAAGATCGGCCTGCGTGACAACATCGCCAACCTGGTGCTTCCCCTCGGCGTGCCCCTGAACTCCAACGGCAGCGCCCTGCACATGGCTGTGACCGCCGTGTTCGTCGCCCAGATGTACGACATGGATTTCGTGGGCTCCGGCCTCATCCTGGTGTGCGTCATCGCGTGGCTGCTCTCGCTTGCCAATGCAGTCGCTCCGGGTGCCTCGCTTATTTCGCTCACCATGCTCATCCCGGCGCTCGGCTTGCCCATGCAGGCCATCGCGATTCTGGGTGGCCTCGAGTACATCGTCGCCGCTATCCGCACCACGCTGAACGTCAACTCCGACGTGTTCTGCGCGTTGCTGGTCGCAAAGGGCGAAGACGGCATCGACTACGACATCTTCAACGACGTCAAGTAATTCCTCGCACCCAAGCATGGCCGAACGGTTGCGCTCGGCCATGCGGACCCCGGCCGTGGGTTGCGCGGCCAGCCCCGGCCGTGGGTTAAAACGACCGACCCCTCGTTCTCATGCGAGAGCGCCCCGCTCCAGCGCTTCGGCGCTGCGGTCCACCCCCCCCGCCTTCGTTTGAGGGCATTTGTACATGACCAAGGAGGTCTACATGCTCGTCCCACGTGAAGAGCTCAAGGCTCTTATGAAGAACAAGTTCATGGCTGCTGGTTTGCATGAGGATCATGCGGAGCAGATGGCCGAGGTGCTCACCTGGTCTTCCGAGCGCGGTCTGCACAGCCACGGCGAAGTGCGTGTCGAGTATTACACCGAGCGCATTTCCAAGGGCGGCACCACCATCGACCCCAAGTCGACCTGGACCCAGACCGGCCCCTGCACTGGCATCCTCGACGGCGACAACGGCTGCGGCTATCCCTTCGCCATCGAGGGCATGAAGAAGGCCATCGAGCTGGCCAAGGAGAACGGCATCGGCTTCGTGGGCGTTTCCAATGTCGGTCACACGGGCGCCATCGGCTACTACACCGAGATGGCCGCCAAGGAGGGCATGATCGGCCTCTCCTGCACTCAGTCCGACCCGATGGTCATCCCTTACGGCGGCGCTGAGCCGTTCTACGGCACCAACCCCATCGCGCTTGCCGCTCCCACGGCTGACGGCCGCATCGTGAGCTTCGACATGGCCACCACCGTTCAGGCGTGGGGCAAGATCCTCGACGCCAAGAGCGCCGGCCGCTCCATCCCCGAGGGCTGGGCTGTCGACGAGGAAGGTCTGCCCGTTACCGACCCGCACCAGGTCAACGCGCTCGTGGCCATCGCCGGTCCCAAGGGCTACGGCCTCATGATGATGGTCGACATCCTTTCCGGCGTGCTCCTGGGTGTGCCTGCGGGCAAGAACGTGTCCTCCATGTATCACGACCTCTCCGAGGGCCGTCGCCTGGGTCATCTCAACGTGGCCATCAACCCGGACTTCTTCTGCGGTGGCGACGCGTTCCGCGAGAAGATGACCCAGGTCATCGACGAGCTCAACGCGGTCAAGCCGGGCGTGGGCTTCGACAAGGTCTACTGGCCGGGCGAGCGCGCTCAGATGCGCATCAATGCCACCAACGAGGCCGGCGGCATCGAGGTCGTGGATGACATCTACGATTACCTCGTTTCCGACGACCTGTATCGCAAGAGCTGGGACCACAAGAACCGCTTCGCCGAGTAAGCGCGACGTGGCAATGTGGTGAGCTGCGGATTCTGCGCGGACATCGTGCGTTTCCGTGACGCCGATTGAATGGACGGGGTGATGAGCTGCGGCTTTTCGCCCCGTTTTTGTATGAAACGGAGGAACGAATGGATAAGAAGAAGATCGTGATCCTCGACGCCTGGGCTACGGTTCCCGGCGATATCTCCTGGGACCCGATTGCGGCCATGGGCGACCTCACGATTTACGATCGTACCCCTGCGGAGCTGGTGGCTGAGCGTATCGGCGACGCCCAGATCGTGATCTCGAGCAAGGTGATGATCGGGCGCGACGTGTTTGAGCAGTGTCCCAACCTCGAGTACATCGGCCTGCTTTCCACGGGCTTCAACGTGATCGACATCGAAGCGGCGCGCGAGCACGGCATCTCCGTGTGCAATGTGCCCGGCTACAGCACCATGGCCGTGGCGCAGATGGCGATGGCGCTGCTGCTCGAGGTCACCAACATGGTGGGTATGCACTCCCAGGCCGTGGACGAGGGAAAGTGGGTCGAGAGTCCCGACTGGTGTTTCTGGCTCAAAGACCACATCGAGCTGCTCGACAAGACGATGGGCATCATCGGGTTTGGTGCCATTGGCCAGGCAGCCGGCAAAATGGCCAACGCTTTTGGCATGAAGGTTGTGGGCTACAGCCGTCATGCGCATCCGGAGCTCGATGACGAGATGACCGTCACGACGACCGATCTTGAGGATATCTTCCGCGTATCTGACGTGATCTTGGTCGCGGCTCCTCTGAACGACGACAGTCGAAACGTGATCCGCAAGGAGAACATCGACAAGATGAAGGATGGCGTTATCGTCATCAATATCGCGCGTCCGGGTCATGTGGTGGAAGAGGATGTGGTTGAGGCGCTCAAGAGCGGCAAAATGCGCGGCTTTGGCGCCGACGCTTCGTCAACCGAGTGGACCGATGACCATACGCCGCTCGAGAACGTGGAGAACTGCTACCTCACGCCGCATATCGCATGGTGCCCGTATGAGACGCGCGTGCGCATGATCGACATCGTGACCGACAATCTGCGTCATTACCTGGACGGCGATCGCATCAACTGCGTGAATCCGTAGCGTTAAGCAGCAGGCGCTGGCCTTCGCGGCGAGACCGGTACGGCCATCACCGCCTAATTGCGGTGTAGCACGCGATTTGCGTTTGAGCGGGTTGGCTAAGGCTTTCAAGCTGGTGCCAACCCGTTTTTGCTTGAAAAAACGGCGTCCGACTCATATTGGCTTTATTGCAATGAGTTGGGTGTTCAGCAGGGCTCCTGCATCACAAAGAGCCCTCAAACTTCTTGCTGTCGAGCGTCACAAAAAGCTGTTACCCTTGCGAATTCCGTTGGTTTTTAGGCATTTCGACCCGATTTTTCACTCTGAAAGTCCGAAAAAGCAACGGAATTCGATTGATTGGAAGAGGAGGGGTCGACGCCTGGCAACGCCCATGGGGCAACGGAATTCGATGGGAGAAGCACCCCGCACAGCCCCTCGGCATGAAATTACATAATTATGTGATAGGTATCACGAAATTATGTATAATTTTGTGATACCTATCACATAATTATTACCCATCTCTGGAGGTGGGATCTTATGAAGCGCCAGGCCATTAACGATCTCATTTGTTGGAAAAATGCAGCGAATAGAAAACCCCTGTTGTTGCTTGGCGCACGCCAGATAGGGAAGACGTGGCTTTTGAAGGAGTTCGGGCGCACGCAATATCAAAACGTCGTCCATATCGACTTTGAACGTCAAGAAGAGTATCGAGAGTTTTTCGCTACAACAAAAGACCCTGCGCGCATACTTCAAAACCTCTCGATAGCCTGCGGCATGCCAATTCAACCCGGAACAACACTGGTGATTTTTGACGAAATCCAAGAATGTCCGGCCGCGCTCACTGCGTTGAAATACTTTTGTGAGGACGCTCCCGAATACCACATTGCTGCAGCGGGTTCGTTGTTGGGAATCACACTTGCTCAAACCTCGTATCCCGTTGGAAAAGTCAATCTCATCAAGATGTATCCAATGAACTTCCTGGAGTTCTTGGACGCTATAGGGGATGAGGCTCTTGCGGGTTATCTTGAAGAGCTTTCTGCGATTGAGCCGATTCCGGCGCCTTTATTCAATCCGCTTGCGGAAAAGCTAAAGCTTTATCTGATTACCGGCGGGATGCCCGAATCTGTAGCTACATGGGTTGATACGCGAAGCACCAGCGAAGTTCAACGGGTGCTCGAGGAGCTGACCATGCTCTACGAGTTCGACTTTCATAAGCACGCACAAACGAGCCAAGTGCCCAAGATTGATCTCATTTGGCGGTCCATCCCCTCGCAGCTCGCGCGTGAAAACAAGAAGTTTCTTTACTCGCTTGTTCGTACGGGAGCGCGGGCTAGGGAGTACGAAGATGCAGTTCAATGGATTGTTGAGGCAAACGTGCTCCACAAGATACCGCGCTCGACCGGCCCCGATATTCCCCAGGCAGCATATGATGAGGTCTCTGCGTTCAAACTTTACCTTCTCGATGCGGGAATGCTGCGCCGTCATGCGGGTCTTGCACCGTCTGCTTTTTCGGAAGGCGATCGCCTGTTTACCGAGTTCAAAGGTGCGCTTACCGAGAATTATGTGCTGCAAGAACTCGTTTCATCGCATGAGGGGATACCGCGCTACTGGGCTATTGATAACCCTCGTTATGAGGTGGACTTCCTTGTTCAGCATGAAAATGAGATTGTGCCAATTGAGGTCAAGGCGGGCGAGAACGTTCGTGCGCGAAGCTTGAAAAAGTACCGCGAACGCTATGCGGATAGAACGCCGATTGCCGTGAGGCTTTCGATGCGCAATCTGTCGTTTGACGATGGCGTGCTCAACATTCCGCTATTTTTAGCCGGGCAAACACACCGCCTCATTGATGTGGCGATGCAGATGAAGAAGTGAGGCAATGCTCGCATGAGCCAGAATGCGCACGTTGTCGTCGATTGTGATATTGCCGAGGTGGAGTAAGGTATCGTTTGCGTGGGCCGGGATGCTCCTTGCCATCGGCGGTGACGCCTGTGGTGAATTGCGTTTTATGCAATCCGCGCTTAAACGGGCCGGCAAAGGCTTTCAAGCCGGTGCCAGCCCGTTTTTGCGTTTTGTTTTGCGGGGTGTCATCTGTTCGAGTTTATTCGACACATATTTTGTCTTATCGCCCCGCCGCAATAAGCCCAACGTGCCTTAATGGCATCCGCGACAGTTCACGCAATTGCCGTCACATTTACGGCTTCCTGCATGTGACTTGCGCAGCAAGCGAATAGCCAGAGCAACTACAACGCCAAGCACGGCAATTACGACAACGTCTCCCAACATAATGGGCATCATACGAGTACACTTCCTTCCAATTTACTGGGATACGGCGGCAACGGAGGTTAGGCTATGATGCTCGGTTTCACCTTGGTATCCCTTGCGGAACAGCAGGTAGATGATGCCGGCTAGCAGAGCAATCGCGACGATGGTGCCGATGCCGAAGATCGCTTCACCCGTGAACAGGCCGCCGATCTGGAAAACGATTAGGGACACCACGTAGGCAAAGCCGCACATGTATCCAATCGCGCCCAAGGTCCACTTGGTGTTGTTCATCTCGCGCTTGATGGCACCCATGGCGGCGAAGCACGGCGCGCACAGCAGATTGAAAATCATGAACGAATATGCGGCAACAGCTCCAAAATCAGCACCAATAGCTGCATAAATGCCAGAAGCGTCTTCCATCAGGTCCGCCTCGCCTGCGTAGCTGTACAGCACGCCGAAGGTGTTGACGACCTCCTCCTTGGCAATCAAGCCGGTAATGGTTGCCACGGTGGCTTTCCAGGCCATGTTTCCCACCCAGCCAATCGGGGCGAAAATCCAGGCAATGCTGCTGCCAATGGCGGCGAGCAGGGAGTCGTTGTTGTCCTCGACCGCTTGGAACACGCCGTCCACAAAGCCGTAACCTTGGAGGAACCACAAAATGATCGAGCTCAGCAGGATGATGGTGCCAGCGCGCTTAATAAAGGACCAGCCGCGTTCCCACGTGGCGCGCAAAACGTTGCCAGCCGACGGCGCATGATGGGCTGGCAGTTCCATAACAAAGGGGGCGGGTTCACCGGCGAAGAACTTGAACTTTTTGAGCATGATGCCGGAGATTACCACCGCCGCGATACCGATGAAGAACGCGGAGACGGCAACCAGCGCAGAACCGCCGAACACAGCGCCCGCAAACAAGCCGATGATGGGCATCTTAGCGCCGCAGGGGATGAATCCGGTGGTCATGATGGTCATTTTGCGGTCGCGGTCCTGCTCGATGGTGCGCGACGCCATAATGCCGGGAACACCGCAGCCCGTGGCGACGAGCATGGGGATGAAGCTCTTGCCAGACAGACCGAAGCGACGGAAGATGCGGTCCATGATGAAGGCGACGCGTGCCATGTAACCCACATCTTCAAGGATGGCGAGCAGCAAAAACAGCACGAGCATCTGGGGCACAAAGCCCAGCACAGCGCCTACACCGGCTACGATGCCGTCTTGGATGAGGCCGTAGAGCCAGCCGCTCACGCCCATCGAGGTGAGTATATTGTCAACGAACCCGGGGACTATCTCACCAAACAACACGTCGTTTGCCCAATCGGTGCCAAAAGTTCCAATGCCCACACCTCCATCCGCAATGGACGTGCCCATGGAGATGGCGTAGATGCAAAACATGATGACAGCGAAAATCGGCAGGGCGAGGATGCGGTTGGTCACTACACGGTCGATCTTGTCGGAAACGGAAAGGCTGCCCTTGACGGCCTTTTTGCGTACGGCTTTGGATACTACAGTGCTGATGTAGGAATAGCGTTGGTTGGTGATGATGCTTTCGGCGTCGTCGTCCAGCTCCTTCTCGCAGTCGGCAATGTGCTGTTCCAAGTGGGCGAGGAGGCTCTCGGAAAGGTTCAGCTCCTCCAGAACTTTCTCATCGCGCTCGAAGATCTTGATGGCATACCAGCGAAGATAGCCTTTTGCCACCTTGTCTTGAATGGATTCCTCGATGTGCGCCAGCGCGTGTTCGACGCTACCGGTGAATACATGGGGCAGTTCGCCGGCGTGATGGCTCTGCGCTATGGCAATGGTGCGCTCGGCGGCTTCGGTGCCACCCTCGCCCTTGAGGGCGCTCATTTCAACAACTTCGCAGCCCAGGGCCTCGCCTAGTTTGGCTAAGTCGATGACATCGCCATTCTTGCGCACCAGGTCGATCATGTTCACGGCCACCACCACGGGCAGCCCAAGCTCAATCAACTGCGTGGTGAGGTACAGGTTGCGCTCGATGTTGGTGCCGTCCACGATATTGAGGATGGCATCAGGCTGCTCGTTTACCAGGTAGCTGCGGGCTACGACCTCTTCGAGCGTGTAAGGGGAGAGGGAGTAGATGCCGGGCAAGTCTTGGATGACCACGTCTTTGTGCCCCTTGAGCTTGCCCTCCTTCTTCTCAACGGTGACCCCGGGCCAGTTTCCCACGTACTGGGCAGAGCCGGTCAGGGCATTGAACAGGGTGGTTTTGCCACAGTTCGGATTGCCTGCCAGGGCGATTTTGAGGTCCATCGAAAATGCTCCTTTCAAATGTTTGCTTTGGGTAACTTACGTTGCAATAATTTTGCGGCCTTACGCCGCTACAAATGACAAGCCATATGTCGAAGAAACTTGAGAGAGAATGAGTTGTCCGAATTTGATCGGATGCGCCGCCCGAATGCGTGCCCGAACCTGCCGGGGGGCCTGTTCCTTCTGTGCGTGTGAGCATTTACACGCAAACGGAATTTCAAGCGAATAACCGTCGCGCCTTGCCGCTAGTAGCTCCTGGGCAATCGCGCCTTGTCGGCAGTGGCACTCTGGTCGTCGATCTCCGCAGGCTACTTGACCTCGACCATCTCTGCATCGCCTTTGCGAACAGACAGCTCATAGCCCCTGACGTTTAACTCCATGGGATCGCCTAAGGGAGCGACCTTACGCACGAAGATCTCGACGCCTTTGGTGATGCCCATGTCCATGATGCGGCGCTTTACCGGACCATAGCCGTGGAGGCGTGTCACCGTTACCGTTTGTCCGACTTGTACATCCTTCAGTGTTTTCATGTTCCTGCCCTTCTTGCTGTTTTAGACAAAAATCCGATGAGCCATGGTCTTATCAAGTGCGATACGGCTGTCCCTGACTTGAACGATGAGGTTGCCTGCAAGTTCGCTGACCACCGTTACATCGGTATCCACCACAAAACCCAGTTCGGCCAGGTGTTGGCGCACTTCGTCTCTGCCCGAAATCCTGCGAATCGTTGCGGTTTCCCCAACTTTTGCCCTGGTCAATGGCATCATTACGCCCTCCTATCCCCTAAAGTTAGACACAGTTAACTAAAGCGATATTTTGCTCTATCGCCATGTGTTGTCAACCTAAAATAGGGGATTGACCAAAAAGTTAAATGTAGGTAACTCCTGAAACAAGCAAAATAACTCATGAAACGAGCTAAAGGGGCAACCTCACAGAGAAGCTGAACTAAGGGGGGCATCCGTCTAACCAGACGCCGCATTCCGCCCCCCGCTGTTATCTATGGTTCTTTGCAGCTCCCCATATAAACCGTCACAGTACGCGGGGTGATGTCGCTTCATGAGTTGCCTGTTGCCTATGGTTCTTTCCGCCATTCCCTATGATAATTTGCACCATAGGGCTCTGAAAGTGCAGGAAACCATAGGCAACGGCGCGGTGCCATAGGCAACGGCGCGGTGCCATAGGTAACAGGAGCAAACCGTGCTCTGTCGATGTAAAACGTCCGCCCGGCCAGCGTCAGCGCGCTTTTGTGTTGGCAAGTAAAGCGTGCAGAACGTAGAACCTTTGCATAAAGCACCTGCCTCGCAAAGAGATGCCTGCCCCTCATGAGTTTGGGCTATTTTTACGCATTTCGACCCGATTTTTTGTCTTGAAATACGTAAAAACAGCCCCAGATTCAAGGGTGCGCGCCGGACCGCTGGGTGTCCGATTGCGTAAGTGCGCGCTGGACTGCAGGGCACCCGATGGCGTGAGTGCGCGCTGGACTGCAGGGCACCCGATGGCGTACGCGCCCGATCGCAGAGCGCTCGGCGTACGTGTGCGCCTAGCTCTGCCAGAAGCGTAGGACGAGGGTCTCGCGTGAGGTCTGGCCGGTCTTTTTCATGATGTTATGCACATGGGTTTTAACCGTGCCTACAGCCAGGAAGAGTTCATTGGCGATCTCCTGATTACTCCTGCCAGCAATAACGAGGTGAAGCACCTCGCACTCGCGCTCAGAGAGCTTGTAGGTTTGGCGGAACATGGGCATGACCTCGTCGATATGAATATCGAGGTCACGCACATCATCCTGCACAGGCGCTTCTTTGATGCGAATGGAGAGCACGCGGTACGCCTGCTTAACCAAAATCACGGTGAAGAAGCACACCAGGATATTCTCCGAGAAATTGCGTTCGGACAGATAAAGCGGTAGCCAGTCGGGATGGGTGCTCATGGGCGCTATGAGGATGATGTACGTGTCTTCAAGCAAGATGCAGGTAGATAGCAGGGCGGAAACGATAAGCACCGTTTTGACCTTGTAGAGACGCGTGCGGTACTGCTCATCGGTGGAATGAATGTAGGACCACAGGCAATATCCATAGACATAGAAGGAGAAAGCCTGACGGGCCGTGTAATAAGCCCACTGCTGCCATGCACCCTCGGGGATGCAAATGAGCGTCAGTGCGCTTACCACGCTAAAAGCAATGACAGGGATAATAAACAGTTGCTTGGAATGCTTATCGAGGAATGTCAATGCAACTGCCCAGATGCTTGCCTGCAAGATGGTCGCGACTGCGGTTCGAGTTACCGGAGAGTTGATGGCGTAATACTCTGCAGCGGGGAAGGCGATGTTCTGCGAGATGTACTCGAAAAAGAAAATCTCGATGATCTCCAAGGCGTAGCACAGAAAAGCAATGCCACTATATATAAAGACACGTCGACGCGAGGAGGCGTAGGCGGCGGCCGAGAGAACAACGCTCACAATACAGACGATCAAAATCGACAAGGTATAGAAAAAGAAGACCGTATTCATAAACCAACCCCCTTTCACCCCAGTAAACCACGGTTGACCCTCAATAATACAGGTCAATGAATCGCAGTGCGTCCACAGGTTTAGTCAAAAGCATACCACGGCGCATTTGATACGTGCATGTCCTCACCGTCGTGTCATGACTATCTGCTGGGTTTATTGCAGTTTAGAACTTAAACCAAATGTTCATTTGACCCGAAAAAAGATAAAACCAGTTGCGACAGGGGATTATTCGGCTAACTGTTTTTCGAAAAAAATCTCGATCGTCAAACGGCGTTTTTACCGGTAAACGGTAGGTAGAAATTGAGCGTTTACAGCACGATAAATGACTTACCTGCGGATTTATCTTTTCTCAACCCAGGGTTTATTTGGGATGTAAATCTATAAGCGGGTAATAAGCCTCTATAAACTTCCCCTTTCGATTGCTCGCACCGAAGATTAAATCAGCGACGGGGCCGGTGGGCGTCAAGCAGGATCGAACAGACCGCATGAACATCCGCCGATCGCGTTGCACGGTTGGTAAATAGCTTCGGCTAAGGGGGCCGGGGCATCCTTAACACAAGGAGGCAATGTAATGGTAAAGGACTGGATCGACACTAACGATTTCACTAAGGAAGAGATCCTGGCTATCGAGGACCTCGGTCTTGCCATGAAGAAGGCCATCAAGGTTGACGGTTATTATCCGCACCTCCAGCGCAACAAGACCCTGGGCATGATCTTCCAGCAGGTCTCCACCCGTACCCGTCTCTCCTTCGAGACCGCTATGACCGACCTCGGCGGCCACGCTCAGTTCTACGGCCCCGGCTCCATCCAGCTCGGTGGTCACGAGTCCCTCGGCGACACCGCTCGCGTTATGGGCTCCCTGCTCGACATCATGATGGCTCGCGTTGACCGTCACAAGGACGTCGTCGGCCTCGCTGCTGGCTCCGCTGTGCCCGTGATCAACGGCATGTCTGAGTACAACCATCCCACCCAGGAGATGGGCGACCTCATGACCATGATCGAGAACCTCCCCGAGGGCAAGAAGATCGAGGACTGCACCCTTGCATTCATCGGCGACGCTACTCAGGTCTGCGTCTCCCTCATGTTCATCTGCTCCAAGGTCGGCATGAACTTCGTGCAGTTCGGCCCCAAGGGTCACCAGATCTCCGACGGCGCTCTGCATGTTGGCACCCCCGAGGAGCGCGCTGAGTTCGGCAAGCAGCTCATGGCCGTTGCCGAGAAGAACTGCGCCGAGTCCGGCGCTACCGTCGTCATCTCCGACGACATCGAGTGCATCAAGGGCGCTGACTTCATCTACACCGACGTGTGGTATGGCCTGTATGATGAGGAAGTCTCCGGCGAGAACTACATGGACGTCTTCTATCCCAAGTATCAGGTCACCATGGACCTCATGAACTTCGCCGGCCCGAACTCCAAGTTCATGCACTGCCTGCCCGCTACCCGCAACGAGGAAGTCACCGACGAGGTCATGGACGATCCCGAGCGCTCCCTCTGCTGGGTCGAGGCCGAGAATCGCAAGCACTCCATCCGTGCTCTGCTTGCCGCCCTTGGCGCCCGCACCCCGCTCAACGACGAGGACGTCGAGTACTCCGCCAAGGCTGAGCTCCACGCTGCCCTCGACAAGATCAACGAGCTCCAGGGCCGTTAATCTTCCTTTAGGACGTAAACCCGTCCTCTCTTCACGTGGGCGGCGGATAGCTCGTCTCCTGCCGCCCACGTTTCTTTCGCTGCCTGACTGAGCAAAGGAACAAACATGAACGACAAAAAACAGCTTTCGTTTGTGACGGTTATCGCAACCGTCATCTGCGTCGTCTTCGTATGCGAGGCTGCCGCTCCTGCAGCCGCCATTGGTAACCAGCAGTTCTTCTGGTGGATCTTCCTCATCCTCACCTTCCTGCTGCCCTACGGCCTGATCGTTGCCGAGCTGGGCACCACCTATGACGGTGAGGGCGGCATCTACGACTGGGTCCGTGACGGCCTGGGCGACAAGTGGGGTGCCCGCATCTCCTTCTACTACTGGGTTAACTACCCCTTCTGGATCGCCTCGCTGGCCACCATGTTCCCCGACATCCTGGGCATGGTCTTTGGCGTGGAGTTCGATCTTCCCGTCGCACTCGCCATCGAGCTCGGCTTCGTGTGGATCGTTTACCTGATGGGCCGCTCCAAGGTTGCCGACTCCGAGTGGGTCCTCAACGGTGGCGCCATCATCAAGGTCGCCGTCGCTGTTATCGTGGGCGCCCTGGGCATTTGGTACGCCATGGAGAACGGCTTTGCCTCCGACATGAGCGCTCGCACCTTCCTGCCCGAGCTCACCAACACCAACGCTCTTGGTTACCTGTCCATCATCATCTTCAACTTCATGGGCTTCGAGGTCATCTGCACCATGACTGACGACATGGCCGACCCCAAGACCGACATCCCCAAGGCGATCGTCGCCGGCGGTATCGCCATCGCTGTTATCTACCTGTTCGCAGGCTTCGGTATCGGCGCTGCTATCCCCGCTGACCAGATCGACCCCGACTACGGCATGATCTACGCTCTGCAGACCATGGTTGGTGACTCCATCATCTTCAAGGTCGTCTGCATCGCCTTCCTGATCACCCTGTTCGCCAACATGGCCGCTTGGTCCTTCGGCGTCAACTCCGTCGCCCGCTACGCTGCTGAGCACGGCAACATGCCCAAGGTCTTCGCTTCCATGATCTCCAAGGACGACATGCCCAACGGCGCCAACCTCGTGAACGCCGTCGTCGCCTCCCTCGTCCTGGCTCTGCAGCTCGTTCCCGTCGAGGCCATTTCCGAGGGTATCTTCTGGATGCTCTTCGGCACCTCCGTCGTGTTCCTGCTGCTCACCTACATCCCGATGTTCCCGGCGTTCCTCAACCTGCGCAAGAACGATCCGAACCGCGAGCGCGTCTTCACCTTCCCGTTCAAGGGCGCGATGATGAATGTCGCCATCGCCGTTCCGTGCATCGAGCTCGTGCTGGCCATCGTCGCCACCATCGTTCCGCTCTCTGCCGATGAGGTCGCCGACAAGGTTCCGATGCTCGTCATCTTCGCGATCCTGCTGGTTGTTGGCGAAATCGTCCGCATCTGGAGCGCCCGTGGCCGTGAGACCGAGTACAAGGGTCTCACCCCCGAGCTGGCGGCTCAGCGCCTCGCCGAGGAAGCTGCCGCTGCCGAAGAGGAGTAGGGTACCCCATCTCGGGGCTCCAACCCTCCTCGCGTACCTAAGTACGCTTCGTCGGGCTTGTCGCTCCCGACCTCGGGCACCCTACCCTCTTCGGAGGATTGAGTAACCTGAACGGTCAACTTGCCCGGCTGCAGGATCGCCTGCAAAGCTCCCACACCGTCTGGCGGGTACGGTTCCAAAACCCGCCACCCTTTTGCCTACATGGTAGTAAGCGCAGGGTACCCGCCCTGCGTTAACAACGGTTGTACGAATATGGAGGTTATTGACTATGCGTACGATCTTTGAGTCCGACTCTACCCCTAAGGCCGACGGCTTCTACATGCCTGCCGAGTTCGCTCCGCAGGATCGCGTGTGGATGGGCTGGCCGCATCGTACCGACACCTGGGCCCACGGCGCCAAGCCCGCTCAGAAGCAGTACGCTGCCATCGCTCGCGCCATTGCCGAGTTCACCCCGGTTTATATGTGCGCCAACCAGGCCGACTACGCCAACTGCAAGGCCGTCTTCGAGGAAGACGAGAACGTCACCGTGCTCGAGATGACTACCGACGACGCTTGGTTCCGCGACACCGCTGCCACCTATGTCATCAACGGCAAGGGCGACAAGCGCGCTAACCACTGGCACTTCAACGGCTATGGCGGCCTCATCGACGGCCTCTACTTCCCGTGGGACAAGGACGAGCAGATCGCCCTCAAAATGGCTGAGCTCTCCGGCTGCCGTCGCTATCGCCCCGATGACATGATCCTCGAGGGTGGCTCCATCACCGTCGACGGCGAGGGCACCCTCGTCGTGACCGACCAGTGCCTGCTGTCCCCCGGCCGCACCTGCTCCGCAGTGCTCGAGGAGGAAGAGGATCCCGAGTCCATCTGGCCGAAGTACAAGAAGAAGTTCGAGCCCTGGAGCGAGGAGCTTCGCGAGTACATGAACGAGCACCTCAAGGATTACCTGGGTGTCGAGAAGGTCATTTGGGTCAAGGAGGGCATCGACCCCGAGGAGACCAACGGCCACATCGACGACGTCGCTACGTTCATCGCCCCGGGCGTCATGGCCTGCATCTGGACCGACGATCCCGAGTACCCGTTCTATGACCAGTGCCATGCTGCTTACGAGACCCTCTCCAACGCTGTCGACGCCAAGGGCCGTCAGCTCAAGGTCTACAAGCTCCCGATGCCGGTCGAGCCTCTGTACATGGATCAGGCTTCCTGCGACACCATCGACGCCGACGAGAACGCCGAGCCGCGTGTTCCCGATGAGCCGCTGATCGCTTCCTACATGAACTACCTGGTCACCAACCACGGCGTTATCGTCCCGCAGTACGGCGACGTTAACGACCAGCTCGCCGTTGATACCCTCCAGAAGATCTACGACGAGGTCTGGGGCGAGGGCGTCTACAAGTGCGTGGGCGTTAAGTCTGAGCAGGTTGTGTACGGTGGCGGCAACATCCACTGCATCACCCAGCAGGAGCCGTCCGCGTAAAGCAGGAACGTTCCTAAGAATCTACGCAAGTGGTTGCGCGTGTTGCGCTGCCGCGTAGATTGATTCCGTTGCCGAGCGCCCTGCTTGCTTTGGTAGGCAGGGCGCTTTTTGTTTCAAAGATGACGGAAATGCTCAAATCTTTTCGAGCACGGCAAGTATAGGCAAATCTGCCACTCGTTTCACCTGCGGTTTTGCCATTCAAAATCGTCGTCTACTCGGGAAGACGGAAAAGATTTATGCATTTCCGTTATTTCCAGTTGGAGGTGCCATGTTCCAGCGTTTGATGGAATACGTTCGCAAGTTTCGTGAGAGGGGCATGAGCCTCGCCGTGGATGGTTTTCGTGCGGGGGGCATGTCGATGGACAATGCCTCCTCCTTCCGTGCCCTCGGCACGAAGCCCATCTGCGATGACGCGCGTCGATGTGCGAGTCTGCGGCGTGTGGGTTTGTTTCGCGCGGCCGTATGTGCTTACGCTGACGTTTGTCTGTATCCGCTTACGGGCTGCAACGCTTTGCGCCGCGCCTCGGACTGCATTGCATGGTGATGCGGCATGGCGAGCAAGAAATTCTCCCTCAAACAAGTCATTCTTTCCGTTATCTGCGTGGTGTTCACCATTGAGGCGGCTGCTCCGGCGTCTGCCATGGGCAACGTGCAATTCTTCTGGTGGGCCTTCCTCATCGTCACGTTTTTGCTGCCGTACGGCTTGGTGGTGGCCGAGCTTGGAACCACGTACGATTCTGAGGGTGGTCTGTACGACTGGGTTCGAGAGGGCTTGGGCGACACATGGGCGGCCCGTTGCTCCTGGTACTACTGGGTGAATTTCCCCTTATGGGTGGCGAGCCTGGCGTGCATGTTCCCGAGCATCATCAACTCCGTTTGGGGTTTGGAGATGTCGCTGACCGTGAAGGTCGCCATCGAGTTGGCCTTCGTGTGGAGCGTTACCATCTTGGCGTTCTCACCCGTTTCCGAAGCCGACTGGATCATGAACGGCGGCGCGTTCATCAAGATGTTCATTACCTTCGTGGTGGCCGCGGTGGGTATCTGGTTCGCCTGCACCCACGGGTTTGCCAACGACATGTCGCTGCAGACGTTCGTGCCCAATCTGGCGGATACCAACTCTCTCACGTATCTCTCCATCATCTTGTTCAACTTCATGGGCTTCGAGGTAGTCGCCACGTTTGCGAGCACGATGGAGAACCCGTCGCGCGACATCCCCAAGGCAGTTATCGTGGGCGGTATCGTAATCGCCGCCATCTACATCCTGTGCGGCATTGGCATCGGTGCCGCGGTTCCCACCGAAGACCTGTCGCTCGATTCCGGCATTGTCGATGCCGTGGCGGCGATGCTCGGCACGTCGCATCCGCTGACCGCCGCGGTGGGCGTTGCGTTTTTGGTGACGTTGTTTGCGAATATGACCTGCTGGTCGTTTGGCGTGAACTCCGTGGCGAGCTACGCGGCCAAGCACGGAAACATGCCCAAGCCGTTCGCGCTGTGTTCCAAGAAAACGGGCATGCCCAATGGTGCCGCGCTTATCAACGGCGCGCTCGCGAGCGCAGTTTTGCTGCTGCAATTCCCGCTTGGCGAGGATTCGGACGTCTTCTGGATGTTCTTCTCGATGAATGTCGTGTTCTTGCTTATGAGCTATATCCCGATGTTCCCGGCGTTTTGGGCGCTGCGCAAGTACGATAAGCGCCCCCGCGTTTTTGAGGCGCCGTTCCATGGAAAGCTGCTGGCAGTGGCGCTTGCGCTGCCCGCCATCGAACTCGTGCTTTCCATTGTTGCGACCATCGTGCCGCTCAACGGAACGCCGGAGGAGATGATCAAGTTGCCGATGTTGTTCGGTGTGGTGGCGCTTTCGCTGGTCGGAGAGGTTGTGCGTGTGCTGCTGCATCGCGGACACGATTATTACCCGGGCGCGCGTGAGCGTGCGCAGCAGGGGAGTGGACAGGAGCTTGCAAATTAGGAGGTTGCTCCGTAAAGAAAAACCCGCATTCCGTTTTGAAACGGAACGCGGGCGCAAACGCGGTTTGGGGAGACTGCAGGTTGAGCTCGAAGTACTTTAGCGCTTGTTGTCCTCGGTGGACTTGGGTGCAAAGAACGGGATGTGACCCAGGTAAGCGCAACGGTCGGCACGCTTATCGACAGCGCAGGGAACTTCTTCGTAGGTAAGCGAGGAGCTGAGGCGGGAGACTGCCTTCAGGGCGGGTTTAGAGATCATAGAAAAAGCGGTCATGTGAAACTCCTCTCGGGAATAGCGAGCGAATACGGCGTATGCGCTCCAATGTGCAACTGGGGCAGTAGTCTAGCCAGCCGCAGGAATCGGGGCAAGCGCCACACGGATTCTTTACCTGCGGTTCGCACACGCTCCACAACTGGGGTTTTACGATATCGGACATTTCACGCGATTGGAGGTGTGAGCCATGTTGGGAACGGTGTTCTTTCTCTATAGCTGTATCGCCATCATTTTGATGGCGGTTGCATGTTCGACATCCGTCGCGGTGTGGTTCATCAGCCACCGTCGCACGGCAATCTACCTGGCCATTGTGTTTGCGGCGTATGGTGCTGAGATAATCGTGCTGCTTCTGAACGAATACACACGCGCGAAGGTTCTTAGCACGGTGAGGTTCGAGAGCGCGTCGGGGCATCCCTTAACGGACGTGCTGACAAGTGCCTTGTTCGTGATCCCGATTTTCCTTTGGGTTCTTGAGCGGAGCTACAGCACGATTTCTCGGCGTCACGCTGCGGTTTTAGCGGCAGCTTGGATCGGCGTCATGATTTTGCTGATGCCGATGGGCGGTCCCGGCGCCTCGCTTCGCCATTTCGCCTTCTGGGCTTGCCGCGATTTGGCGCTGCTTGCCTGCGCAATCTATTTTGTGTGGCGTTGTCGTCATGTTGAGGGCGAGTCGCGCCGCCGTGACCTCGAGCTGTTGGGACGCATCGGCGTGTTTGCGGTCGTTGGCGTCTTGTGCATTTTGGCCGAAGACGCGTACGTTATTCTACTTTATCGCCCCGAACCCAGCGACGACCTCACCATGCAACTCGCGTGGTACCTATCCGGCCGCAACATCACCGAGAACGCCCTGATGATTGTGGCATCTTGCCTGGTTATCGTCACCAATTTGCGCACATTTCTGGTGTACTTCCTCTATCACCCCCTTGCAGTGACCATGAAGGACGAAGCGTCGGATTCGATTTCGGGCATCAGCGACCGGCTGGCGCTCTATTGCGAGCGCTATGCGCTGTCCGATCGCGAGCGCGAAATTATGAATTACACGCTCGAGGGGAAGCAGGTGCAGGAAATGGCTTCTGAGCTGTGTTTGTCTCCTGCAACGATTCGCGTGCATTTGCATCGGATTTACGGCAAGGTCGGTGTGGACGGCAAAGACCAGCTCGTCGAGGACTTTTGGAAAAACTAGCTCGTGCTCCGGGCTTTCGCGGCGCGTTCCGCCTACGTCGGGTGCATGCGACGCTGCGGTCGGCCGAAAAGACGGCATTTCCACAGGGTTTATGGATGCACATGCAATCGGTAAACGGTAGCGAATCAGCCTAAACTATTGCAGGTCAAGCGTGTAAACGGAGTTAAACGTAACGCTTGCCGGGGTGTATATCCCGGGGTGGTTTTTCGTTTCCTAGGCTTGTTGGTAACGAAAGGGGTTCCGCGTGGAACCGAATACCAACGAGCTATGGGAGGCGCGTTATGAGTGCAGTAACTTCGAATGTGAGCCGCAGGGCTTTTGTCGGAGGCGCAATGGCGGCAACGGCGGGCATGACGCTTACGGGTGTTTCGGGTTGTTCGGGCAATCAAGGAGCTCAAGGTTCAGCTGCGAAGGAAGAAGCCAAGGCAACGTTCGTATTCAAGAATGGTGTCATTCAGACGCTGGTCGCCGAGGACGACGTGGCCGAGGCCGTTGCCATTGCCGGTGAGGACATCGTGTATGTGGGCGACAACGAGGGCGTCGAGGAGTTCGTGGGCGACGACACGAAGGTCATCGATCTTGAGGGCAAGTTCCTCTGCCCTGGCCTGATGGACGGTCACCTGCATGGCCCGCAGCCCTACTATGAGCAGATGTTCCAAATCTCCATTCCCGATGGTTGCATGGACAACGAAGAGTATCTGCGCATCATTCGCGAGTTCGTCGAGGCTCACCCTGATGATGAGGTGTATTACGGTGGTGCGTTCATGCAGAACGCCTACCTGCAACCGGACGGCTCGAACCCCGGACCGCAGGCCAGCGACCTCGACGCCATCTGCGCCGACAAGCCCATCATGATTCGCGACGTGTCGCACCATGCATACTGGGTGAACTCCAAGGCGCTCGAAATCGCAGGTATCACTGCCGAGACCGAGGATCCGGACGGCGGCGTTATCGCGCGTGACGCCGACGGCAATCCGAGCGGCCTGCTTACCGACGCCGCCAAAAACATGGTGACCAAGAAGATCGAGGTTCCCTATACCGTCGAGAATATGCAGGCGGCCTATGAGGAGTTCCAGAAGTACTGCCATTCCGTGGGCATCACCGGCCTCACTAACATCAACCTCAAGGGCGAGGAGATGATTCATGCCGAGGCGCTGCACAACATGGACGAGGCGGGTGACCTGCATTTGCGTCAGCGCTTCCTGGTGTGGGGCACTCCCGGTGACGGTTACGACGAGGTCAAGGAGCTGCTCGACGCCGTTAAGGAATACGATTCCGACATGTTCACAACCGGTACGGTCAAGATCGTGTATGACGGCGTGACTGAGGGCGCGACCGCCGTCATGCTTGAGCCGTATTCGCCGGCTGCGGGCAAGGGCGACAATTGGTACGCCACGAGCGACTGGGATAAGGACAACTTCAATCAACTCGTTTCCGACCTGGACAAGGAAGGTTACCAGGTTCACATTCATGCAATCGGCGACGGGGCCGTGCACGACTCGCTCGACGCATACGAGAAGGCCCGCGAGGACAATGGCGGGCGCGATGCCCGTCACACCATGGTGCACGTGTGCGCCATTACCGATGAGGACATCGAGCGCGCTGCCAAACTCGACGTCATTAGCTGCCTGCAGTTTCTTTGGATGTACAACGATCCGCTGTGCAAGCTCGAAACCGCTTTCATCGGCGAGGAGCGCGCGATGGCAATGTATCCGTCCAAGAACATGCTGGAAGCCGGCTGTTTCATCAGCGGTGGCAGCGACGGCGCGGTGACTCCGTACGACAAGCGCCTCGAGATCGAGACCGGCATCACGCGCAATAGCCCGTTCCCCGAGGAAGAGGACACGGACATGACGCGCTGGCCGGAGCAGGGTCTCACTGCATATCAGATGCTCGAGATTTATTCCAAGAACGTGGCGTTCGAGAACTACATGGATGACATCATCGGCACCGTTGAGGTGGGCAAGAAGGCCGACCTGGTTGTGTTCGAGAACAACCTGCTCGAAATCGATCCCACCGAGATTTCCGATACCGCTGTCGTGTATACCATCTCCAACGGCGACATCGTGTACGAGGGCTAAGCCTTACACGCATCGTGCGCGGGCGGTTGGCCGTTGAGCTGCCCGCCCGTGCAGGGTTTTCTCTGATGCTTCACCTGCAGAGACCGTTGCGCTCGGAGCTGATCGCACGCACTCAGGGTTTTCGGTCGCCCCTTCGTCTGCATCTGCATGGGCAGAAACCGGTCGCTCGCAGGATTTAGTCCATCGTCTTGCGGCTTTTGAGACGCAAGAGCATGCTGAAACTTCGGGGAGTCGGGATTGGCAAGGTAATTTCGACTCGTGTTTGGGCCGCTCGCATTGCGCGGGCGGCTTTTTCTTTTTTAATCGGCTCTTTGTGGCACGTGATTCTGGTAAAGAATTCCTACATAAAACTATGTATGAAATAGAAATGATGCCTGCTGAGAATAGCCAAAGATGGGACTCCACCATACGATTGTGCAGTCTTGATGTTCCCTTTGCTGCTGCAGGCAAGGAATAGTTTCGGAAATAGGGATGAGGTGGCATTATGCAGGCGCTTGTTGAACCGGTTGCCTCCAAGCTCAAGAGCTTCGAGGCGCTGACCATCGCGGCGGTTGGTAGCGGTGTGCTTTTCAACGTTTTGCTTCCCGACCAGTATCCCGCCATCGCGCTGTCGTGCAAGATGTATGGCGATGCGTTCTCCAAGCGTCCTTCCTCGGCGGAGGCGTGGGCAAACATCATTAATTCGAGTGCGGGTATCACCTCGGTGCTCATCCCGTGGAACACCTGCGCAATTTACATGGTTACCGTGCTCGGGGTTCCGTGCGCGGAGTATGCCCCGTATGCGTTCTTCTGCTATTTGTATCCGCTGGCCGTGGTGCTGATGGTGTTGTTGCTGGGCAAGCGCTTGGGTTGGAGTGAGTCTCGGTCGCACACGTCCGAGGTGGTATCGAAGACTCAGCAGCAGCGTAAGGCGGGCCTTCGTACCCAGAGCGCGTAATAGAAGCGTTGGCGACCTCAGCGTGAGTCCGTTCACCGGCATGATGCCCGGACGCCCCTCCCGTTCCCGGATTTCTCGAGTAATTTGGACCCCGTTTTTTAACCGGTGAACTCCATGTTTTCATTCGTTTCGAAATTCGGAAGGTATAGCGAAGGTGATTGAGTGCACTCCATTTCAATAAAGTGCTCAACTGGGGAAACGATACGAATAGTAATCGCAGAACGAGCGTCTAAACAACGTATTGAGTTTTACCTTCCGAATTTCGAAACGAGCTGTCTTTGTTCGCGCAAATCGAAGCTGTTCACTATGCCGTAATGTCGTGCGATGCCTGGAGCCACACCACCACGCCGAGGACGCGAATGCGGCGCTTGGCGAGGAGAAGGTCGGGTTCCGATGTCTCATATGAGTAAGACGAGAGAATGATCATGTTATTTCCGCTGCTATAGCGCCTGATGACAATGTCGGCGTTGTCGGCGATCGCAAGGACGGTGCAGCCGTTCCAGGGCCTGAGGCTCGGATCGATGAGAAGCAACGACCCACTGGGATAGCTGCGAGACATTGCCGACCCCTCCATCCTTACGAAGAAGCTGTCGGGATGCTTGGCAAGAACGGATGGGGGAAGCTCGGCTTCGGCGGAGCGAATGAGGCGTTTGGCGCCCGCTGACTGGCGAATGCGGTATACGCTTAACGCTGCTGAGCCACCGCGCTCCGCGTCGGTGCTGCCCGCAATCCGCTGTTCACCCTCGATCGACGCGTTTGCCGTAGCGACGGCAAGTCCCATCTCATCGCTTACCAACGCATCGTACGAGACATTAAACATGCTTTGCATGCGCTCGAGTATGCGCGGCTTAACGGCGCAGCGTCCGCGTTCCCAGCGGCACACGGTCTCCTTGGTCACGCCCAAACGCCCGGCGAAGGCCTCTTGGGAAAGTCCGCTGAGTTTGCGCAGCTCACGGATGTTGTCACCGACTCCCATCAACCGGCTCCTGCTAGCAGTCTTCTCGCCACAGGGGCAGGCACAGACAGCTGGGACCGCCGTATCCCGAGGTCAGCTCGTCAATGGAAACGGGGAACAAATCGATGCCGGCACGATACAGAGCCTCGTTGGTCAGCTTGTTTTCCTCGTAGACGCACACTTTGCCCGGCGCCAGGGCCAGCACGCTCGCGGCATTATGGCGGCGCTCGCTCATCGATCCTCCGCAGGAAATGAGCGTGGGCGCGCTGATGCCCAGGCTCTGTTTGAGGAGTGCGGACACACCGCCGTCCAGCGACTTGATGCGGCATGTGCCCTTTTTCCGGCCTCGCACGATGCGGTAGATCTCCGCGTGGTCGAGCAGCTCGGGGTCGACGATGAACGTCTCCACATCGGCGCGCGACAGGAACGTGTCAAGGTGGATGCAGAGGTTGTCCTCGGGGACGCGCACCGCCCAAACGGATTCGATCTCCGAATTCTCGCTCCAGAGGAGCCGCCGCGCCAGCACGTCGATGGCCGCCGCCTCGGTGCGCTGCGATAGGCCTACAGCCACGTTCCTGGCATCGAGGTTCACGACGTCACCGCCTTCTATGTGATAGGACGACGGCTCTTCGGGTGCAACCGAACACCCTGCAAAGCGCGGGTGATGCGAGAAGATTACCTGGTAAAAAGCCACTTCGCGCTCGCGATCGCTCCAGTACATATGGTTGAGCGAAAGCGTCGAGCCAATCACGCTGGCGGGATCGCGCGTGAAGAACATCGTGCTGAACGGATTGACGAGCAGCGCATCGGCGGGATAGGGGTCGTCAACGAGGTTGGCCAAGCGGTCGTCGCCCTTTACCTGCTTGAATATATCGCCATAGCAGATGCTGCCGATCAGAGCGTCAATGAGGCTGCCGCCCGCCGCCTTCTGCTCGATCCACGCGCGTACGCTGCGCTTGAGTTCACTGCCGCGTACGCCGCATTCGTCGCAAAAGCGATCGAGCAGCGCTTCGCGCGCTTCCGAACTGGATGTCAGCGTTTCTTCCAACAGGTCGGTGAGCAGCAGCACCTCGACGCCGTTTGCTTCGAGGATGGAGACCAGGCGTTCGTGCTCCTGCGTCGCTTTGTCAAGATCGAAGTTGCTCCGGTTGGGACGCAAGGTGAATACCTGGCCAAAGGCGTTTTCCGGATAGCTCTTCGTCTCAAATCCCGGACGATGGAGCAAAACGCTTTTGAGCGTTCCGATCTCGTTATGTACGTGCAATCCTTGCATGAAAGATTCCTTACGGTTGTGTTTGTACGGCTCTATTGTCGCCCGTAGCGGAACAAATTGAGCCGATAGCTTCTAAAAATTGACAAAAAATGATAATAAACGCCATTAATTGACAAAAAACGTCAACTTAAAAGCCAAAAACCGCCCGTTTTGCTGCCGTCCACCCGCCGCTAACGGTACCCCTCTCACTTCGATGACAGAATGACGATGCCAAAAGAAACGGCTTGTCCCAAGTCAAAGGAGGAGAAATGGCAGGAGAGGGAAAGAAGCGGAAATTTACCGTACCTCACGTCTATACGATCATCTTCATCCTGATGGTCGTGTTCGCTGTGCTCACGTGGGTCGTACCTTCGGGCTCGTTCGATCGCGAGCTGGTCAACGGCCGCGAGGTTACCGTTGCCGGTACGTACACGGAGACCGACAAGGTGTTCGTGGACGAGGAGACCGGCGCTGAAGTCGATCTGCGCCAGGGCGTGTTCGACGTTCTGCAGGCGCCTGCGATCGGCATCCAGCAGGCGGTCGAGGTCGTCGCGTTCATCCTCGTGGTGGGCGGTTCGTTCCAGGTTATCACGGCAACGGGAGCCATCACCAGCGGCGTGTCTCGTATCGTGAGAAAGTTCAAGGATAAGGACATCCTGATCATCCCGATTTTGATGGCCGTCTTCGCACTCGGCGGAAGCACCTTCGGCATGGCCGAAGAGACCCTGCCGTTCTTCGCGGTCTTGCTGCCCATCGTGATGTCTATGGGCTTCGATTCCATCACCGCGTTCATGATCGTGTTCCTCGGTGCCCGTATCGGCTACATCGGCTCCACCGTCAATCCCTTCAACGTGCTCATCGCCCAGGGCATCCTCGGCATCCAGGGCAATCCGCAGCTGTGGCTGCGCATGATCGCCCTCGTTGTGCTTACGGTTATCGCCATCGCCTGGGTCATGATGTATGCCAAGAAGGTCCGCGCCAACCCCGAGAGCTCCGTTGCCTATCAGGACGACCTTGCCAAGCGCGAGGAGTTCCTCGCCGACGGCGACGCGCTTAACGCTGAGTTCACCGGTCGCCAGAAGGCCGTTATCGTCACGTTTGTCGTGGGTATGGTGCTCATCGTGTGGGGCCTTGTCGACCAGGGCTGGTACATGAACGAGATTGCCGGTATCTTCCTGGCCATGGGCCTTATCTCCGGTATCGTCTCCGGTATGAACGAGAAGGAAATCGCAGGTGAGTTCGTCAAGGGTATCGCCGATTTCGCCTTCTCCGCCATCGTCGTCGGTCTTGCTCGCGGTATTCTCGTCATCGCCAACAACGGCATGATCATCGATACGATTCTCAACGCTCTGGCAACTTCGCTCGCCGGCATGCCCGCGGTGCTGTTTACCAGCTTGCTCTATATGGTTGACAACCTACTTGCCATTCTGGTTCCGAGCTCGTCCGGCATCGCCGCGCTCACCATCCCGATCTTTGGGCCGCTCGTCGAGCTCATGGGTCTGAACCCCGAGGCCGCCGTCACCGCCATGTCTATGGGCAGCGCCGCCATGTCGCTAATCTGCCCCACGAGCGCCATCCTCGTCGCCGGTCTGGGCGTGTGCAAGATCCCTCTGAGTCAGTGGTGGAAGGTCATCTGGAAGTTCTTCCTGCTCATCTCTGTTGTCTGCCTCGTATTCTCCGCTATTTCCGGCATGCTGCCGGTGTAGGGCACGCATCAAGTACCTGCTTGTCAACGAGTAATCAACTCCCGTAGTTCACATACGAAAGAAAGGTGAAACCCATGAAGGGACTGAACGTCCATAGCGAAATCGGCGCGCTCAAGAAGGTTTGCGTGCATCGCCCCGGTCTCGATCTTGTCAATATGAAGGCGGAGGATTTCGAGCGCGTGTGGATTCACGACGCGTTCTATCTCGAGTACGCCCAGAAGGAGCACGACCAGTTCACCGACCTGCTCCGCGGCGCCGGTGCCGAGGTCGTCTACATGGAGGACCTGCTCGCCGAGACCTTCGACGCCAACCCGGCGGTTCGCGATGAGTTCCTGGGCACGTTCCTCGCCGAGAGCAACATCAAGAGCACCGCGCTTCGCCAGGCGGTTCAGGAGAAGCTTTCCTCCATCAAGGACAACAAGGAGTTCGTCCTCGCTGCCATGGGTGGCCTCTACTACCGTGATCTCGAGATCCCTCACACGGCTCGCACGCTCTCGATGATGAACAACGAGGACGTCAAGCCCGACGAGATGGTCCTGTTCCCCATGCCCTCGTCCTACTTCTCCCGCGATCCGCTGGCCGTCGTGGGCCACGGCGCCGCAATGCACCGCATGTACTGGCCGCAGCGCAACCGCGAGGTCATCTTCTACGAGACCGTCCTGCGCAACCACCCCGATTACGTGGGCAGTCCCATCTGGTACGACCACAACAGCGAGTGGACCATCGAAGGCGGCGACGTGCTGAACATCAACGCCACGACGCTTGCCATCGGTATCTCCCAGCGCACCACGCCCGAGGCCATCGATCAGCTTGCCAAGAACCTTTTCTGGGGTCCGGGCAACTCCGAGATTGAGACCATCTACGCCATCAACATCCCGTGCGGCTATGCCTACATGCACCTTGACACCGTGTGCACGCAGATCGACTACGACAAGTTCACCGTGTACCCGGGTATCTACCAGACCATGCGCGTGTACCGTCTGACCCGCGGTGCCGTTGAGGGCGAGGTGGCAATCGAGGAGCTCGAGACCACCCTGCAGCATGCGCTCGAGATGGCGACCGGCGTGGATCACATCACGATGATCGAGTGCGGTGGTGGCGATCCCATCGAGGCTTCCCGCGAGCAGTGGAACGACGGCTCCAATACGCTGGCCGTCGCCCCTGGCAAGGTGTGCGTCTACGAACGCAACGTGGTGACCAACGACGCCCTATATAAGGCAGGCGTTGAGCTGCTGGTTGCTCCGTCCGAGGAGCTCTCCCGCGGCCGTGGCGGCCCGCGCTGCATGACCATGCCGTTCTGGCGCGAGGAGATCTAAGTCGTCTTTTCGATGAGGTCGGCGCCCATTCCTTCTTCCGTATCGGGCGTCCGCCTCTTTTATGGACGATGCCTTTGCCTCCACATCGTCCCGTTCGATTGCCCAGATTTCAGCTTTTCATACGAAAGGATTTCACCATGGGACTCTCACTTTCCGGCCGCAGCTTCTTGACTCTGCTCGACTATTCCACCGAGGAGATCGAGTACCTGCTCGATCTCGCCCGCGACTTCAAGAACCTCAAGCGCACGGGTACCCCGCACAAGTACCTCGAGGGCAAGAACATTGTGCTGCTCTTTGAAAAGACCTCCACACGCACCCGCTGCGCCTTCGAGGTGGGCGGCATGGACCTCGGCATGGGCGTGACCTACCTCGACCCGGGCTCGTCCCAGATGGGCAAGAAGGAGTCCATCGAGGACACCGCTCGTGTGCTCGGCCGCATGTATGACGGCATCGAGTACCGCGGTTCCGATCAGACGCTTGTCGAGGAGCTCGCCGCCAAGGCCGGCGTGCCCGTGTGGAACGGTCTCACCAACGAGTATCACCCCACCCAGGCGCTTGCCGACATTCTTACCATGCGTGAGGAGTTCGGCGATACGCGCGGTATGAAGCTCACCTACCTGGGTAAAGAGCAGGGCAACGTGAGCGATTCCCTCATGGTCATCTGTGCCAAGCTCGGTATCAACTTCTGCTCTTGCGGTCCCAAGGGAGACGTCGAGGGTGCCACGCATTTCCCTGCAGAGCTGCTCGAGCGCTGCCAGGCCATTGCCGCAGAGAACGGCTGCACCATCCAGCTCACTGACAGCATCGACGAAGGCGTGAAGGACGCCGATGTCATCTACACCGACGTGTGGGTTGGTATGGGTCAGTCCGAGGAACTGTGGAAGAGCCGTATTGATCTGCTGTCTCCGTATCGTGTGACTCCTGAGGTTATGGCCAAGGCGAATCCCAACGCTATCTTCATGCACTGCCTTCCCAGCTTCCACGACACCAACACCACCATCGGTGCCGACATCGCCGAGAAGTTCGGCGTCACCGAGATGGAGGTTTCCGACGAGGTGTTCGAGTCCAAGCAGTCGCGCGTGTTCCAGGAAGCTGAGAACCGCATGCACACCATCAAGGCGGTCATGTACGCGACACTCAAGTAAGAGCTGTTGAAACCAAACGCCAGGCGAAGAGGGTATCTGCGCTCTTAGGTGGGACTTCCGATATATTCGGAAGTCCCTTTTTCATGAGATCGGCAGCTGGTGCGACGTCCGCATGTGGGTGGGTCTCGCGTCTGTTCGATGAACGGGTTTTCTCCCATTTTGAAGCGAGCCTTATCTGAACGGGGACGTCTCTTCGAGCAGCAACGGCACGCTGAAAAACGGCGATGCATATTCGTGAATCATCTATCACAGTCTTGTGACGATAGTTTTGTAAAAATGTATAAAAATGCTTGCTTGAATTGTGGGCGCGGACAACGGGGAAAACGCTTTTTGGAGTTCTTCACAAAAAGACAAAAAGTCGCATGATGCGGGGTACGTCCACCCTTATTTTTTAGCCGTTTGCCTAAGGAATTCTGTAGCAAATGTGCTGTCGATTTATTCGCGGTATATTGCATAAAGTACTTTAGCCAGTGAATACATTTCACTGGTTTCCTACGGAAAGAGAAGAGGTTGTTATGTCCAAGCCCCTCGGCAAGCCCGATCGCGTCGTCGTCGCCCTTGGCGGCAACGCCCTCGGCAACACCCCCGAAGAGCAGATCGAGAAGGTCGGCAACGCCGCCCACGCTCTTCTGGGCCTCATCGAGCAGGGTAACGAGATCATCATCACCCACGGCAATGGCCCGCAGGTCGGCATGATTCAGAACGCCTTCGCCGCTGCTCACGACGCCATCGGTACCCCTTCCATGGACCTGCCCGAGTGCGGCGCCATGTCCCAGGGCTACATCGGTTACCACCTGCAGCAGGGCATCGGCCGCGAGATGCACAAGCGCTATAAGCGTTGGCACGCCGCCACCGTCGTCACCCAGATCGAGTGCGACCCCGACGATCCCGCGTTCGCCAATCCCACGAAGCCGATCGGCCCGTTCTACACCGAGGAGCAGGCCAAGGAGATCATGGCCGAGAACCCCGAGATGACCTTCGTTGAGGACTCCGGCCGCGGCTGGCGTCGTGTTGTCGCCTCCCCCGAGCCCAAGAAGATCGTCGAGGCCGACTCCATCCTCAACCTGCTTGACAACGAGTTCATCGTCATCGCTTGCGGTGGCGGCGGCATCCCCGTGGTCCGCGACTACAACAACAAGGGCTGCTACAAGGGCGTTGCCGCGGTTATCGACAAGGACCTGGGCGGCGAGCTCCTCGCTGAGGACTGCAACGCCGACGTCCTGTTCCTCCTGACCGCCGTTGAGCACGTCGCCATCAACTTCGGTAAGCCCGATCAGCAGGAGCTCGAGGAGCTCACCGCTGATGAGGCCGAGAAGCTCGCTGACGAGGGTCAGTTCGGCAAGGGCTCCATGGAGCCGAAGGTCCGCGCTGCCATCAAGTTCGCTCGCAGCCGCAAGGGCCGCACCTGCATCATCGGTGCTCTCGACAAGGCCGCTGAGACCATGGCTGGCCTCTCCGGCACCCGCATCGTCGGCTAATCGCCGCGCGGCATAACGTCGTTATGGGCGCCCCCGCTTCGAGCGGGGGCGCTTTTTTTGTTGCTTGAGATAAAGCCCTCAGAGCATATCGTCCGAGGAGAGCGCTTGAGATACCTGCGGGAATGAGCCTACATGCCATACGTCTACAAGCAGTATGTCTACATGCCATACGCCTACATGCTGTATGCCCGGGGATCGTTCCCCAGCGCCCTCCGCGTTCGTTATCGTAAGTTTTGTCCTTGAGTGGCTTTCTTGCCGATTCCCATATCCGAATCCTGCCGCTCGTCCTAAAATCGTGTCCGCTCGTCTGCGCGCGTCCATCGTAGGTCGAGATGAATGAGCCCTGCGAATGGCGCGGTCATATTCTGCAGTTGTCAACAAACCGCACGGCAAAAAGGAGCGTGCGGAAACCCGGACAGCGCAGTCCCGCGCTCGTCCCCAACAGCAGAAAGGAGGCATGCTATGGCGGATACCACTACTGCTTCCGAGCAGGGCGGCATGAAGAAGACCCTCTCCCTGTGGAACTTCTTTACCATCGGTTTCGGTGCCATCATCGGAACTGGCTGGGTGCTGCAGGTCGGCGACTGGATGGTCGTGGGCGGCGGTCCCGTTCCCGCTATGATCGCATTCCTTCTGGGCGCCATCGCCTTGGTGCCCGTCGGAGCGGTGTTTGGCGAGCTGACGGCTGCCATCCCCGTGTCGGGCGGTATTGTCGAGTACGTCGACCGCACGTTCGGCCGCACGGCATCCTACATCACCGGTTGGCTTTTGGCCCTCGGTAACGGCATCCTCTGCCCGTGGGAGGCCATCGCCATTTCCACCCTCGTGTCCGACATGTTCGGCAGCCTGCCTGGTCTTGAGTGGCTCCGCGCCATCAAGCTCTACACCATCCTCGGCGCCGACGTGTATCTGTTCCCCACGCTGATTGCCCTGGCTTTTGCCTGCTACGTGATCTTCCTCAACTTCCGCGGTGCCAGCTCCGCAGCCAAGCTGCAGGCGTTCCTCACCAAGGCTCTGCTCTGCGGCATGTTGCTCGCCATGGGCGTCTCCATCGTCACTGGTTCTCCGTCGAACGCCATGCCGGTGTTCTCCCAGGTCTCCAATGCCGGCGGCGGCGTCGCTGCTACTGAGAGCAACAGCCTGCTCGCGGGCATCGTCTCGGTCCTCGTTCTGACCCCGTTCTTCTACGCGGGCTTCGACACCATTCCTCAGCAGGCTGAGGAAGCTGCCGAGGGCCTGAACTGGAACAAGTTCGGCAAGATCATCACCTTGGCCCTGCTCGCCGCTGGCGGTTTCTACATGGTGTGCATCTACTCCTTCGGCACCATCCTTCCTTGGGGCGAGTTCGTCGAGCAGCCCGTTCCGGCGCTCGCCTGTCTCAAGAACATCAACATGATCCTCTACATCGCGATGCTCATCATCGCAACGCTTGGACCCATGGGCCCCATGAACTCCTTCTATGGCGCCACGAGCCGCATCATGCTCGCCATGGGCCGCAAGGGCCAGCTCCCCGAGCAGTTCGCCGAGGTTGACGAGAAGTCCGGCGCTCCCAAGCTCGCTTGCATGGTCCTCGCCGTCATCACCGTGGTCGGCCCCTTCCTAGGCAAGAACATGCTCATCCCGCTGACGAACGTCTCGGCTCTGGCATTCATCTTCTCCTGCACCATGGTTGCCCTCGCCTGCTTCAAGATGCGCTTCACCGAGCCCGATTTGCCTCGTCCCTACAAGGTCCCCGGCGGCAAGTTCGGTATCGCCATGGCCATCCTCGCCGGCTCGGTCATCATCGGTCTGCTGGTCGTCCCCTTCAGCCCCGCGTCCCTCAACATGGTTGAATGGTCCATCGTGATCGGCTGGCTGGTCGTGGGCATCGCGCTCATGTTCTTGACCAAGTCTCGTCAGACCAACGCGGCTTGCGAGAGCAACGCCTAGTATCAGGCAGCTCGCTGTGATCAACAGCGAAAGAAATACCCGCGGAGGGTGCGCTTCCCAAAGCAACCTCCACCCAATGGGAGCAATCCTCTAGGGGGCGCCGCTCAGATTGCGCTCTCCCGTGAGGTATGCAATAAAAACTCGTTCCAAATAAGGAGGAACAACATGGGTAAGAACTACGCGATCGTTGGTGGCAAGCTCATCGACGGCACCGGTGCCGCACCGGTCGAGAACTCCCTGGTTCTCGTCAACGAGGACGGCAAGATCGAGTACGCCGGTGTCCACCAGGACGTGCCCGAGGGCTACGAGGTCATCGACGCCGCCGGCAAGACCGTTATGCCCGGCCTGATCGATACCCACCTGCACTTCTCCGGCAACCTCACCGACGACGACACCGACTGGGTCATGCAGCCGCTCCTCGAGAAGCAGGCCGTCGCCGTCAAGCAGGCCTATGACTGCCTCACCCACGGCCTGACCACCGTGTGCGAGATTGGCCGCTTCGGCATCCAGGTCCGCGACTGCATCAACAAGGGCGTCTTCAAGGGCCCGCGCGTCCTCGCCACCGGCCTCGGCTTCTGCCGCGTTGCCGGCCACGGTGACTCCCATCACTGCAGCCAGCTCGAGAACAAGAACTCCCACCCCTGGGGCGACCAGGTCGACGGTCCGTGGGATCTGCGCAAGGCCGTTCGTCGCCGCCTTCGCGAGAACCCCGACGCGATCAAGATTTGGGCTACCGGCGGCGGCATCTGGCGCTGGGACTCCGGTCGCGACCAGCACTACTGCGCTGAGGAGATCAAGGCCGTCATCGATGAGGCCAAGATGGTCGGCATTCCCGTGTGGAGCCACTGCTACAACTCCCACTCCGCCGCTTATGACTCCGTCCGCTTTGGCTGCGAGCAGCTGATCCACGGCTTCGATATCGACGAGCGCACCATGGACCTCATGGCCGAGCAGGGTACCTTCTTCACCCCGACGATTGCCTTCCTGCCCACCTGGTACTCCACCTATCCGCCCGTGTACGTCCCCGAGCTGCACGACAAGTACGAGGGCACCCTCGTCGAGAAGGAGCTCCAGCGCAACTACGACTGCCTCCGCGAGGCCAAGAAGCGCGGCGTCGTTATGACCATCGGCTCCGATTCCTTCTCCTTCGTCACCCCGTACGGCACCTGCTCCATCGAGGAGATTTACGAGTTCGTCGACAAGATCGGTTTCACCCCGGTCGAGTCCATCACCTGCGCAACCCTCAACGGCGCCAAGATGTGCCACATCGAGGACGAGACCGGTTCCATCGAGGCCGGCAAGTGCGCCGACCTGCTGGTCGTGAACGGTGACGTTGCCGCTGACATCCACGTTCTCAACACCGACAACATGGACGTCATCATGAAGGACGGCTGGATCGTCGATGCCGGCACCTTCGGTGAGGGCAACAAGTACTCCGAGTAACAGCCCCTTTCTTTTATCCCCGCCGGTTCCAACGCTCATTTCTTCCTGCTTACATCGAATTGAGATGTGCAGAGCGTTTGGGACCGGGCGGGGTTTTGGCGTTTCGCGATGCGAGGTTTGCAGTGCGTGGCGCACGATACGTGCGCGACACGCGAGACCTGCGATGCGCGATGCGCGGCGACATGCTGGTACCAAAGCTTCGGTCGCTGGGCGTCGCTTATCGCAATGTTTGTTGCGGAGCGTTAAGATGGCTGGGGAAATCGGTGAGATTCGGGGGTTAGGTTGAAGCTCAACCTGTTGAGGCAAAGAAATCAGACGAAGTATTTCCGCGTGGCGCAGACCTGGGCGCTGCGCGGTCTTGTCGCTTGTGTGCCCATGCTGCTGATTCTTCTGGCAGCGGAATGCGCGACGAGCACCAATCCCGTGCCGGCGGTTGTCACCATTGCCGGCCTTGTGCTGCTGTGCTTCTTCTTCGCCTACGTGTTCGTCGTGCCCGACGACTTCTCGCTTTCGGCGACGGACCGCACGCTCGGCATCGCGAGTAAGATCTTCGCCTACACGCGCCAGGGCCTCACGCCAGAGGCCACCTTGGGCGCCTGCCAGCTCATTTTGCCCGAAACGCTTGCCTCTTCCATCTGCATCACCGACGGCACCAAAGTGCTGGCGAGCTGGGGAGAGGATTCAGATAAGTGTCCTCCCGGCCAACCTATCGTACTGGACACTACGTTGCGCGCCATCGAGACCAAGCGCATGGAGGCGTTTGCGCGCGAAATGTACGATCCCGGCATGAAGGAATACCACTTCTTCAAGCACCTCCACGCCGGCATTGTTGCGCCGCTCATCGTGCGTGACCGCTGCATGGGCACCTTCGAGTTGTACTACTCGCGCTATAGCGACATCGACGCACGTCAGATGGCTTTGGCCCGCGGTTTTGCCGAGCTCATCTCCACACAGCTGGCAAGTTTTGAGTTGGAGCGCCAGGAAGAAGTGAGCGCGCGCATGGAGCTGCGTGCGTTGCAATCCCAGGTCGACCCGCATTTCTTGTTCAACACCATCGGCACGATCGTGTCGCTCGTACGCACCGAGCCGGAAAAAGCGCGCTCGCTACTCATCGACTTCTCAAATTACTATCGACAGACGCTTTCGAATTCCGAGACGCTTACGTCGTTGGAAAAAGAGGTCGAGCAGGGCATCCGTTACATCAACCTCATGCAGGCGCGCTATGGCGAAGGGCGCCTGCGCTTATCGGTGGACCTTGATCCCGAAACGCTCGACAGTCGCGTTCCGCCGTTCATTTTGCAGCCGCTGCTCGAGAACTGCATCAAACATGCCATGCGTGAGACCGACCCGCTTTCCATCGCCCTGTCGTCGCACGAGACCGACGATGGCGTTGAGCTCGTGGTGGAGGACGATGGCATCGGCATGGATGAATACACGCAGCGGTATCTGTTTGATACAAAACACCTGAATAACGAGGCGAATAGCGGCAACGGCGTGGATGTCTCGACAAGCAGGCGAGATGCCTGTACGACGGCGGACGGATCGCTCAAGCGCGGCGGAGGCCTGGCACTTTCCAACGTTTTGATGCGCATCCACTTCTTTTTCGGCGAAGAGTCGGGTATACGCGTTTCGTCCAGGTTGGGTGTGGGCACGCGCATCACCGTTGACTTGCTGGGCGAGCCGCATGAGCCCGAGGGAACGATGCTGCCTTCGGTACAGTAGAGGCGAAGGAGCTCGCTCGGGGTTTCGCATACAATGGTCCGATGTCCAAGTAACGTGTATGGGGTTTGAGATTCATGTCAGAACGCTCTGGCGAGCCGGGGCACAAGAGGGGGAACGATGGCAGATCAGCAGGGTTGGAATGTTTTGATCGTGGACGACGAGCCTCCTATTCGCTCGGAACTCGCCTATCTGTTGGGCCAAGATGAGCGCGTGGGAACCATCGACGAGGCGGGCGGTGCAACCGAGGCCATCGAGAAGATCCTTGCCGACAAGCCCGATGTGCTGTTCCTCGACATCCAAATGCCCGGTACGAGTGGCGTGCAACTTGCCGACATCCTGAACAACCTCAAAAAGCCCCCTGTGGTGGTGTTTGTAACAGCGTTTTCCGAGTACGCCGCTGAGGCATTCGAGCTGAACGCCACCGATTATGTGCTTAAACCCGTTGAGCAGGAACGTCTCGCCAAGGCGCTCGACAAGATCGATGCCACGCTCGCGGCGCGCAAACCTGCGCCTTCGGGGGCGGCCACCCGTCGTATCCAAGGTGAGCGGAATGGCAAGCGCACTTACTTATCGGTGAGCGACATCTCATATATCGAGGCGAAAGCAGACTACTCCTTTGCGTACACGCAGTCTGGGGGATACCTGGTAAACGAGTCGATCTCCACGCTTGAGCAGCGTTTGCAGGATGAGGGTTTCATCCGGGTGCACCGCAGCTATTTGGTGAACATCGACGATGTGCGCGATATCGAGGTCGCCAAACAGAGCGGTTTGATTCAGCTGACGCTCGAGCGCAGCGGCGCGTGCATTCCGGTGAGTCGCCGTCGCGCCGCGACCGTGCGCAAGCAGCTTGGATTGAATTAGGGGTTTGCCGCCCGTCGCGCTTGCTCGTTTTGCGCCGTGGGTGATTGGGCATAATAAGGTGCGAACGACTTTGGCGTATCGAACAGCGTATCGAAGGAGCTCTCATGCCTGCGCTTATGACCCATCATTTGTTTGGCGAGGAAAGTATTGAACGTCTGCCCGAGGGGCTTATTTCCACAGACGACGAGCGCATAGCGTTTTTGCTGGCAAACCAGGGTCCCGACCCGTTCTTCTTCCGCTTCCGCACGCCCAATTCCTCAACATGCATGGACTTGGGTCGCGTGATGCACCGCTCGCGCATGTCCCGCACGTTCGCCGCGCTGCGCGATGGCGTGGCGCATCTTCAACCGCACGATGCCGGCGTGGGCCGCGCCTGGGTTCTCGGCCTGCTTTCCCACTACGTGCTCGATCGCACGGTGCATCCGTTTGTGTATGCGCAGCAGTGGGGGATTCAGGAGGCAGACCCCGAGCTCGATGCTGCTTCGGACAAGGTGCACGCGGTCATCGAAACTGACCTCGACCTGCTCATGCTGCAGCTCAAACGTAATGGTGCCACTACGGCGGACTATCCTCCCGTGTGCGAGCTCGTTACCACCGACCGCGTTAACAAGGTTGCTGGTGCGCTCACGAGTTTTGTGGCGAGCAGCGTTTACGATTTCAAGGTGGGCGCCAACGAGTACGGCGGGGCGGTGGCCGACATGCAGCTTGTGTATCGCCTGATTGAGCCCGCGGGTTCTCCGAGTTCGAATCTCATCGCAAGAATCGAGCGGCTCAAGGGCGGCTATTCGCTGTTCCAGGCGCTGGCTCACCCTGTCACCACCGAGGTTCCCGCCGGTGCGGGCAACTTGGCGCACCACATGTGGGTCAACCCCTTCACCCATGAGGTGAGCAACGAGAGCTTCCCCGAGATGTTCGAGCTCGCGCTCGACGACTACGGCGTCACGGCGGCTCGCTTTATCGAGACGGGTGACATGGAGGCCGTGACGCGCCATCTCAACTACTCGGGCCGACCGCTCGACGCCACCGAGGAATTCGATCGCGAGGAATAGGCGGGCGCATCATTTTAAGTAATATCGCGGGTGGTGTACGCACATGCACATGGGCGCTTTGAGTCTTTGCGCGGCATCGTTCATGCAACGAGGCAGGGTTTTCGTACTGCTATCCGCAATTATCGAGTAGACAAGGTGTTTGTGATAGAAGAGCCGCAGGTCAAAAGCTTGCGGCTTTCTTGTCTACTTGAACCGTTCGTGAACCAATACCAAAACCCTATCTCGGTGCAAGTGGGGCCGCCAGAATTCTTGTTTTTTGCTCTTGCTTAAAAGAGCAATCGTTCAAAGAGCAACGTTTTCTACGATTCAAACAGAAAAGGGCCCGGCACCTGTTGGTACCGGGCCCTGTGTTATCGCGTCTAACGAAGGAAAGTGGGGGTTCGCGGCCGTTAGACTAGTCGATGGCGATCTTGGTGACGTTCTTCTTCTCGACGAACTTGGGAACATGGACGGTGAGCACGCCGTCGGCGAACGTGGCGGAGAGGCCCTCGCTTGCGGCATCCTTAAGATACACGCCGCGGGTTGCGCTGTAAGACGTGAACTCGCGCTGCAGGTAGTTCTTGCCCTTGTCCTCTTCCTTCTCCTTCACTTCGACGGAAATGGACAGACGGCCCTCGTTGAGCTCGACGTCCAGATCGTCCTTGGACACGCCCGTGAGATACGCCTTGATCTCGTAGGAATCGCCTTCGTCAACAACGTCGATGGGGAACGCTTTGGCGGTAAGTGCGGTGCGCGGGAGGTCCATCATGTCGTCGAAAATGTCGAACAGGGAATTGGAAACGGGAAGAACGCTGTAACCCTGACGATACGGAACCATTGCCATAATCAATCACTCCTTTGTGATGCGCGCCGGCTGTTTGTTCGCCGGCGCTTTTCTGTACGACTCCGTTATTCCCGCCGTGCAGCGCAATATACCCGAGAACGCAGATTTTTTAAGCGTCACAGTATCATCAAATCTAAGTGTATAAGACTTAGGTTTGTGAGGTGTGAAATGAGGGCTATGTAATAGGTGAGTGCTGCGGAAGAGGGATGCTGTTGAGGGTGAAGTGAGCCTTGCCGTATCTACGGCAATCGTTGTGGCCTGGTGGCGGAAGCCCCGAGGATACACTGTGTCCCGCAAAATCGTAAAGCACAAGGCATATGAGGGTGAAATCTCGTAGGAACGGGACCTCGGCAGGGATGAAGCGTCGCTGCAAGATGTGCCCGTGCGCAGCGTCTCGTAAAGAGGCGTGTTGAGAAGGGAACAACATGGCAGCAGCACCGAAAGAGTACAAGAGCTACCTGGCAAACAAGTGCATTGTCGGCTACGGAATCATCAACGGCATCGTGAACGCCGCTATTTTCTTTGGCATGAACGCTTCCAATCCCGACGTGACGTTTGCTGCCAACAAGGTCGTTGAGGAGATCGTCCTCACCGGCGCCCTCCTCGGCCTCATCCTGACCTGGTGCGTCGTGCCGCTTACCAAGGTTGACCTGCGCAAAAACGTCTACAAGGCCGAGGCCGACCGTAATGGCATCGTGGCAAAGCTCCCCGGCGGTGCCTTTACGCTGTCCATTCCCGTGGGCATCATCGCGGCCGTGCTCGCCGGTGCCCTGGCCTGGGTCTTTACGCTGGTGCTTCCCATGCCGCTGACCCGTACCGGCATGATGATTTTCAAGGGCTGCATGTGCGCCGTCGTGGGTGCCGTGTCCGGCTACCTGGTCGTTACGCGCACTACCGCGGGTTTTGAGCCTGCTGCTGAATAAGGCAAAGGGCAAAAGGTTGCCGTATCTACGGCAAGTGTCCTGCTCATTGGCATGCGCGTCGCGGCATATTCTGTGGTCGTTTCAAATGTCCGTACCTGAATCGCTGCATGCGCGCAAGGGGAAACGCGCGCTCCGACAAGGTCGGATGGACTGTGTGGGAAGGCAGATGCCTTCCGGGAAGAGAAAGGAAGAAGCAATGGCGTCTTCTGCAGTTAAGAGCGAGGCGAAGGAGGACAAGTTTCTCGTCCTCCCGATTCTCGTTCTGATCCTTGCCCAGATGGGCACTTCGGGCGACAACGGCGCGCTCTCGCTTGCCGCCACCGCCCTGACCCAGGACCTTGGCGCAACCGTCGCCGACATCCAGCTCGCCAATATGGTGTACTCCCTCATGGCCGGCGCCTTCATGATCGCCGGCGGCCTCATGGGTACCATCATTGGCTGGAAGAAGAACTTCCGCATCGGTGCTGCCCTGTGCTCCATCGGTGAGGTCGTCCTCGCCTTCGCCCCCAACATGACCATCTTCATTTGGGGCGGCCGTATCCTCGTCGGCTTTGGCGCTTCCTTCATGATTCCGTCCGTCCTGGGCTTGGTCCCGAAGATGTACTTCGGCAAGAACCGCGTGCTCGCCTTCGGCTGCATCGGTGCCGCTTCCGGTCTGTCTGCCCTGCTCCCGCTGGTCCTCGGCGTTGTTATGGAGCTCGCCGGCATGAAGGCCACCTTCCTGACCCTCGCCGTCTATTTCGCCATGGTTCTGCTGCTTTCCTTTAAGCTCCCCGCAATCGAGCAGAACGATGGCAAGCTCAAGTTCGACGGCATCGGCGTGGTGCTCGCCGCTTTGGGCCTGTTCCTGTTCCTCGTGGGCATTTCCCGCATCTCCGCGTGGGGTCTTGTCCAGTCCTTCCCCGGCGCTCCCTCCATCGGCGGCTACTCGCCCGTCATCCCCATGGTTATCGCTGGCATCATCATCCTTGCTGTTCTCGTTGTCGTTGAGAAGAAGGTCGAGGCCAAGAACGGTCTTGCCCTTCTGCCCCAGTCCTTCCTCAAGACCCCGCAGGTGCTCGCTGGTCTTGCGGCTTCCGCCATCACCTTCTTTTTCATGGGCGTCCAAGCCATCCTCATGTCTCCTTATCTGCAGCTCGTTGCCGGTTGGTCTGCCATTTCCGTGGGTGTGACCTCCATCGTTACCGGCGCCCCCACGTTCGCGTTCTCCATGGGTATCCCCAAGGTCGCCCCTAACGCGAACCCTCGCCGCGTTATCCAGATCGGCTACATCGTCATGGCAGCCGCCCTTGGTGTCATGGCCCTGGCCGTCACCGTCACCGGCGTGAACAACGCCATGATCTACCTCGGCGCCTTCCTTGCCGGTTCCGGCGCGGGTATCGTGTCCTCCCAGGCCAACAACGTCGTTGCCCTTGCCGTGAACGAGCGTGACGCCGCCCAGTCCGGCGGCATCCAGACCACCATGCGCAACGTGGGCCAGGCCCTCGGCATCGCGTTGCTCGGCGCCGTCCTTCTCTTCGGCATCACCAACTCCGTTAAGGCTGAGGCCGCTTCCAGCCCGGTTATTTCCGCAGAGGTCAACGAGCAGCTCGCCGACATGAACTTCTCGCTCGTTTCCGACGAGAACTTCGAGGCCCAGATCGCTGGCATCGACATGACCGACGCCGAGCGCACCGAGCTCGTCAAGATCAACCAGAACTGCCGTTACGACTCGACCCGCTTTGCCTACGGTGTTGGCGCTGTTATCATCCTCGCTGGATTGCTGACCACTCCCGCAATCAAGATCTTCAAGAAAGAAGAGGCGTAAGCCATCATGAAGAAGCTGTATTTCAACGGTGAGTTCCTGCCCATGACAGGCGAGGGCGACACGTTTGAGGCGCTTGTCGTCGAGGACGGTATCATCGCCTTCACCGGTTCGCTCGACGAGGCGCGCGCTTTTGCGGGCGATGCCGAACAGATCGATCTCGAAGGCGCCTGCCTCATGCCCGGTCTCATCGACCCGCACAGCCACATCTCCGGTTCCAACCAGTATGTGGTTGCCGCGCAGCTCGAGAATTGCAAGAGCTTCGACGAGATCATCGATGCCCTGAATGAATTTGCCGAGCGCAACAACATCGGCGAGGATAGCGTGATCATGGGTGTGGGCTACGACCAGAACAGCCTGGTCGAGGGCCGTCACCCCAACCGTCACGTGCTCGACCAGGTTTCCATCGAGATTCCGGTCATGATTACCCATGCCTCTTCGCACATGCTGGTGGCCAACTCCAAGCTCGTTGAGCTTACGGGTCTTACCGCTGAGACCCCCGACCCCGAGGGCGGCCGCTACGGCCGTGAGGACGACGGCGTCACGCCGGACGGCTATTGCGAGGAGCCGGGCGCCATGTGGCCGGTCTTTGGCATCGTTCAGCCGCGCCAGAAGTTCGACATGGACAAGCTCATTCTCGACATGCAGGACGTTTACCTGGAGCACGGCATCACCACCTGCCAGGAAGGCGCCACCACGGCCGACCACGCGGACATGTTCGCCGGGTTTGCCAAGAAGGGCCTGCTCAAGATGGACGTCGTGAGCTATCCGATGTTCGGCGAGGACGTTGATGGCATGATCGCCAAGAACGCCGAGTTCGACAGCCATGAGTACACAGGTCACTTCCGCTTTGGCGGCCTCAAGATGTTCTTCGACGGTTCTCCGCAGGGCCGCACCGCGTGGATGACTGAGCCGTACGCGCTCGGCGACGAGGGCGAGGGCTACTGCGGCTACGGTACCGTGTCCGACGAGGACGCCTACAACTTCATGCGCAAGGCCATCGACGGCAACTACCAGCTGCTCGCCCACACCAACGGTGATGCGGCTGCCGACCAGTACCTGCGCGTGTACAAGCGCGCCCTGGCCGATTCGCCCAACCCCGAGAAGGCCAAGCTTCGTCCGGTCATGGTGCACTGCCAGACCGCGCGCCGCGACCAGTATGAGCAGATGCCCGAGATCAACATGGTTCCGACCATCTTCGCAAGCCACATCTGGTATTGGGCTGACGTGCATCTGAAGAACTTCGGCAAGGAGCGCGGCTCCCGCGTGTCCGCCGTCCGCGATGCGATTGATTGCGGCCTGCGCCCGACGTTCCACACCGACTGCCCGGTGCTGCGCCCGAATCTCTTCGAGGCCGTTTGGTGCGCCGTGAAGCGCGTGACCAAGGGTGGCGTGCAGCTTGATGAGTCGCAGAAGATCACCGTGTACGAGGGTCTTGAGTGCATCACCAAGAACGGTGCCTACCAGTATGGCGAGGAGGATCGCAAGGGCACGCTCGAGGTTGGCAAGCTCGCCGACTTCTGCGTGACCGAGCACAACCCGCTCAAGGTCGACATCGACGACCTGCGCGACCTTAAGGTTCTCGAGACCATTAAGGAAGGCGAGACCATCTGGAAGGCGTAATGCCTAACAGGCGGTGAACCAACGCGATCCCGGCATGGCATCCGTGCTGCAGTGATGCGGGTGTCGTGCCGGTTGCTTGAATCGAAACGGTGCGCATGCTTTCGCGTGCGCGCCGTTTTTTATATGCGAAGGTCGGGTTGCTTTTGCTGGGTCCGTTTCGCACAAATCAACCTCACGGCAGTGTACGGGGCGAGTTTTGCAAGCCCACTCCGTTACAGCCTGTTGGGAACGAGTCCCTTTGAGACGAGCTGACGGCGGAAGGTTGTTGAGACAGCCCCCAAAATGCGCTCGTCAGCAGGGGAGACGGTGAGCACCGCGACGTGTCGAACCCTGGTGCTCCAGAAAGGAACCTGCACGTCTACCTCGTAAATCATGCTGCCTGTTTGCGCGATTTCGTGCGAAAACAGCGTAAAGATGAGCGTGGGCCCGCACAAGAAGGTGGCCATCTCAAAGCACGAACGAAATTCTTCTTCTGCACCGCGCCACAATCCGTCTTCAATGAGTGCCAAGCGTAAAGCGACGATAAACGATTCGAAATCGTTGCAGTCGAGTTCGCGGCTCGTCAGGCTATCGAGCGCCGTTGCCTCTCCCTGTGCGCGCTGTTGCGAAATCGAGAGGATGGTGTCGTTGATATGGCGACGATCCTCCTCGGTGATGGCGTTGCTGATTATCGCAACGGGCAGCGTCGATTCGATGGGGTCAAACGACACGAGGAAGTCGAGGCCGTCGAGCGCCCTGCCACCCTCCATTTGTTCCTGTTCGGGAATCACACGTACCACACGCGTGAAGGGTAGGAGGCGCTCAATACGATCACGCGCGAAAAACACCTGCTCAACACCGCAATTTGCCACAAGTCCCACGCGCCAGGCATCGCTTACGGAAAGGTCGTCCATAAAATTGAGGAGAAGCATGGCGATGCGCGTGCAGTCCGTCTCATACAACGATAGTTCCGCCAAAGAAGGCGTATCGCGGATAATCTGGCAGATGCGCATGAACGTCGTCATGTTTTCAAAGTGCACCGTCCACGTGGTTTCAAGTGGCAGCGCAATGGCACGATGGAGGTTTTGACGCAGTGCGCCGGCTTCGATAAGCAGAGCGAGCGGCTTGTACAAATGTGCTGGGGGTCGTTTGTCATAGTGCTCTCCCAGCGAACGGTAGAGATCGTCGGCAATCAGCGCGGCTTCGCGGCTCGGCGTGTAACTGTCCTGGAAGTCGGGCGTCCATTGGCGCGCGGCGACCGAAAACACCTCCACAATGACCGCACGCTCTCCGCTGCGCAGCGAAACACCGTAGTGCCGTTCCAGGTTTGTCGCAAATCGCGTGAACACAGGTGGAATCGCTGCGGCGCGACTAGGGACTTCATGTCCCTTACGGATACGCAATATGGCAACCTGAAGGTAGGTTGCGAATTCGTGGCGCGCGTTGTCGGTGATATGGCGCTCGAGCGCGCGTTCCACTGTGTCGATCTCGTTGTAGAGAAACTCCCGGTCAGGGCCGAGCAGTTGGGGCTCTATGCGGCGTTTCATGGCGGTTGGGGCGAGTTCAAACAGGTTGTGTGCCACGAAGAATCTGATGTTCTCCTCAGGGCCCGCTATCGCGAGATGGCGCTTGCGCTGTATCGATGCACCGTAGGGGGCAAGCATCTCGTTCCATGCGGCGATATCATCTTGTGCCTGCTGTTTGTTGGTGAGGATAGCGCGGGCGAGTGTCTCGATGGTGTAGTTTTGCGTGGAGTCGCAGATGAGCAGCAGGATGCCTCGATAAAACCGGTCGAGCGCCGGGTCCATGGCGAGTGCGTACTCTTTAACAAGGCCAAGGACGCGCTCGCGCTCGGCGGGGGCGATTTCTATCTTGAGGCCGTTGCCGCGTTTTGAATCGGTCCGCGCTGCGATGCCGGTTTTTTCTAAAAACGCGTTGACGGCTTGGATGTCGTTGCGCACCGTGCGCTCCGAACATGAAAGCGCGCGAGCGAGTTCGATGGTAGGCGTATACGAAGTCGAGGAGACGAGCAATTTGAGCAGCGCCGCTTGGCGTCGATTGATATTCATCGCATACCTCATTTCGCAGGATTACCTCTTATAGTAGTGTGCGCGATTACGTTTTGGCTTGCTGCACTAGTTTTGCCACATATACGGCAAAGTAAGTGGTCAGAACCACGATGCCCATTTCTTACGATATGGGTGGTGTTTTTATGAGGAAAGCATCACTGAGCGCAGTTAGATGGTGGTTGATCGTGAAAGCTGCAAGCGGGTCCGAGGTCAAATCCGATACATCTCGTTCCAGTGCGCGTGCTGCCGCATTTATGTCCTTGGCGGTGCTCGCTCTTGCCCAGTTGGGCGTCTCGGCCGAAAACGGAGCGTTCTCCGTTGCGATGTCCGAAATGATGCGCGTTTTCTCCTGCTCGGTTTCAGATGTCCAGCTTGCGAGTACGGTGTACTCGCTTATGGCGGGCACTTTTATGCTGGCCAGCGGCTTACTCGGCATTATGATCGGCTGGCGTCGTCTGTTCGTCGCCGGCGTGATCCTTATCACGGGCGGCGAAGTGGTTGCGGCGGTTGCCCCCACCATTGATGTGCTCATTTGGGGCGGACGCATGCTCGTGGGCGTGGGCGCCAGCTTGGTGATTCCCTCGGTGTTGGGCATGGTCCCGCTGTTGTTCGAGGGCGCTCAGCGCAAGCAGGCGTACGGTGTGATTGCCGGCTCAGCGGCGCTTGCCACCATCGTTCCCATTCCGCTCGGCATGCTTATCGACAACTTCGGATTCCGTGTCACATTCGGCATTCTCGCAGGCTATTTCCTAATTCTTGCAGTGGCGAGCCGCGCGTTGCCCCCTTCGTGTCCGCATGAATCCAAGACGTTCGATATTCCGGGCATCATCCTCGCTTCACTTGGCTTGTTCGCCGTGATGTTCGGTCTTTCGCGCGTGTCTGCCTGGGGTGTCACGGAGCCGTTGCCCACCGCTCCGTTCACCATTGCGGGGCTTTCTCCTGCGCTTTTCATTGCCGGTGCCGGCTTGGTGCTGTTGGTGGTTCTCGTTCCGGTTGAGGCGTGGATGGAGCAGCGTCGAGGTGTGGCGCTGTTGCCCTCTTGCTTCGTGCGCAACGCGCAGGTTCGCTCTGGTCTCGTCGCCATCGCGCTTCCGTTTTTCTACATGGGCGCCCAGGGTCTGGTGGCAACCTCGTTTTACCAGCTGGTTGCAGGATTCGATGGAACCAAGACAGCACTGCTGGGAATCATCTCGGGCGTGCCGATGCTCTTGCTCGCCACGTTCCTTCCGCGTAAGTTCCCGCACCTTAATCCCTGGGCTGTCGTGCGCTGCGGTTATATCTCCATTGCCGCGAGTGCGCTGTTGACCGCCTTCGGCGTGCGCGAATCGTCGCTTTCTCTCGTTATCCTAGCTGGCACGTTGTTGGGCGGCATCGGCGTTGGATTGGTGAACTCGCAGGCGAACAACTTGGTTGCGTCTGCGGTGCCCGCTCGCGCCGCGCAGCAGTCGGGCGGCATTCAGGGCGCGGCCCGCAACCTCGGTCTGGCGCTTGGCGCAGCCGCTATGGGTTCGGTGCTGCTCATTGCGGTGAATACCGGTTTGGACGCACGCGTGAATTCGCTTACAACGCTGCCCGAGTCTGTGCAAAGTGCGCTCGAAGATGTTGTGTACACCTATGAAAGTGACGCCATGTTTGCGCGGAGTCTCGAGGCGCTCGGTGTTGACGATGCGGATGCCGAGCAGCTCATGGAGGACAATCGTGAGGTGCGTGCCAATGCGGGCGCCATGGCGATGGGCACCGTAGCGGCGGTTTCCGCCCTTGCGCTGTTCACGACGTTTCCCAGGCGCAAACAGGAGGAGCTGCAGCCGACGCAATAGCTGCCTGGAAAGAGCAGTGTGCGAGAAGCGGATACGCCTGTTTTGAAGTTAGAGCACAGAAATCGGGCGGTTTTGGCCGGCGGAGCGAATGTACAGGTCGGGTAGGCCATCTCCGCGCATCAACGTGGCGCTTGAACCCAGCTCGTTGTCGAGCTCTGCGCCCACGGCGTTTGCCATCGCACGCACGGCAAGGCTCGGACGGTTGTTCTCCTGTGAGATATGCATGGCAACCACGTGCTCGGTGCGATCGCTAATCAGCTCGGTCAACGCCGTGGCCGCCTGCTCGTTGGACAGGTGCCCGCGCTCGGACAGGATGCGGTCTTGCAGCACGCGAGGATACGAGCCCGTTCGCAGCATGGGAACATCGTGGTTAGACTCCAACGCAAGGATGCGCACGTCAGCGAGCAGGCGCATGGCCTCGGGCAGCAGAACGCCCGTATCGGTGGCGTAGCCGATCGCATCGCCGCCGCGGGTAAAGCGAAAACCCACGGGATTCACCACGTCATGCGAGGTCGAAAACGTGTCGATACGCACTCCGCATACCTCAAACGAGTCGCCCGGGTCAAAGCAACAAAAGGGCAGGCAGTCGAGGTATTTGCGCACTGCCGCCGTGCCCGTGCTCGCATAAAGCTCCCCATCGAATCGCTTGCACCATACCGAGACGCCGCTCACATGGTCGGAATGCTCGTGCGTGAGAATGAGCGCGCGGACTTCGTCCTCGCAAAGTCCCAGCTCGTGCATGCGCTTGAGCGTTTCACGACGCGAAAAACCGTTGTCGATCATGATGAGCCCGTCTGGCCCCTCCACGAGCGCGCAGTTCCCCCGTGATCCGCTGCCAAGGATATGAAGGTGCAGGTTGTTGCTGCCCCGACTGCCGCCCAGGCTGCTTGCGTCCTGCTTGCGGGCACCCGCGTCCAGGTGCAGGTTGTCGGTGCTTGCGCTGTGTGCCACGGTTCTCGTGCCTCCAATGGATACAATGCATATCAACGTGCGGGCAAGTGGCAAGACGTCCAAGGAAACGCTGTGCCCGCAGATGGACGATTACGATACAGGACCCGTGGGCTGCGCGTGTTTGGAAAGGATGCGCGGCACAACGCGGGCAATGCACGTTGAACGGAAAGGCCGCCCATGCCCACGGTTTCACAGCGCTATGGTTCCCGCCGCTTTGCAGTTCCCGCAGCAGGCTCGCGTGCACACACTCACGCGGACGAGTTGAGGGCCCCAGTGGTTCTCATGGTATCAGGTGGTGCGGACTCTACCGCGTTGGTCCTTCTCGCGTGCACGGGTGCGCTCGACATCGACGACGGACGCGGGGTTGCGCGCATCGCCCGCGAGCGCCTGCACGTACTCCATATCAATCATCACCTGCGCGGTGCCGCCTCTGACGCCGACGAGGTGTTCGTGCGCGACCTATGCGCCGGCCTCGGTTTGCCGCTTTGCGTGGAACACGCGCACTTCACCGAGATCAACGGGCAAAATCTCGAAGCCGCAGCACGAGAGGCACGCTACGCGGCGGCTCGTCGCTATGTGCGCGAGCTGTCTGAAGAAGCGGGTACTCCGCGCTCGGCAGCGCGTATCCTAACAGCCCATACTGCGAGCGATCGTGCCGAGACGTTTTTCATGAACGCCATCAAAGGGTCGGGCGCTGCGGGGCTCTCCAGCATCCCGCGCAGACGTAACATCATCGTGCGTCCGCTGCTCGACCACACGCACGCCGAGCTCGTGCGCTACCTTGAGGTCGCAGGTCAACCCTGGCGCGAGGACGAAAGCAACCAGGACACGAGCTACCTGCGTAATTTCGTACGTCATCGCATCATGCCGCTCGCTACCGAGCGCAACGAGAACGTGGCAAAAGCCGTTAGCGCGGCGTGCGATTTGCTCGGCGACGAGGACGCCTTCATGTCGCAGCTTGCCGCCACAGCGCTGCGCAGCTGCACGCGCCGTTCTCAAGCGGGTCTTATCGTGCTCGACGCCACACGCCTCGCCGCCTCCGAGGTTGCCATCGCCCGTCGTATGATTCGCGTTGCGGTGAAGCAACTCGCCCCCGATGCGCGCCTTGAGATGCGTCACGTCGAGGCGGTTCTCGCGTGCGTGGCTCGTGGGGAAGGTTCGCTCACGTTGCCCGAGGGCATCGATGCACGTATGGAGTTCGGTACGCTTTCGCTGCGCACGCCCACCGCGCGTGAGACGCTGCCCGTTGGGTGGCTTGCCGTTCCGGGATCTATGACGCTTTCCGCCGGTATGAGGCTCAGCGCCGCGCTTCTGCGCGTTCCCGCTGGTGCGGACCCCGTCGAGCTCGCTCGCAACGCCGAGCCGGGCGCGGTGTACGTGGACGCTGCGGCGCTGGGTTATGCGGAGCGAGATTTGGGCCGCATGCTCGAGGGCAATCCGGGCAAGGACGGTATTCCCGCCGAGGCTCGTTCCGCGCGCCTGTGGGTCGACGCGCCGGAAGCGGGCGACATGCTGTGTCCTCTCGGTATGCAGGGACGCAGTAAGAAGCTCTCCGACCTGCTCAATGAGGCTCAAATCCCGTTGGCGGAGCGTGCGGCGACGCCGGTGGTCCGCACGGGGCCGGGTGGCGCAATCGTGTGGGTTGCAGGCATTCGCCTCGACGACCGCTTTAAGTGCACCGCATCCACGCGCGTGCTGGTAAAATTACTGTTTCGCCCTGTTCGCGGGGCATGATGCGCCCCATTGGGGTATGCTGCAAACGTCAAACAACACGCCGAGAAAGGGCAACCATGGAAACCATGCATCCAGATGTCGAGGAAATCCTGTTTTCCCAGGAGGAGATCGCTTCGATGGTAAAGCGCCTGGGCGCTCAGATTTCTGAGGACTACAAGGGCAAGGACCTGGTGCTCATCGCGGTTTTGCGCGGTGCCGTCGTCTTCATGGGCGATTTGATGCGCGCTATCGACAATCCGCTCGCCATCGATTTCATGGCTGTGTCGAGCTACGGTGATGGTGCCAAGTCCTCGGGCGTGGTCCGCATCATCAAGGACCTCGACATCGACATCAAGGGCCGCGACGTGCTCATTGTCGAGGACATCCTCGACTCGGGCCTCACCCTCAAGTACCTCATGAAGAATCTTTCCAGCCGCAAGCCCGCCTCGCTCGAGGTCTGCACGTTCCTGTGGAAGGACGTTGAGGGCAAGCAGGCTGCTGTCAATCCCAAGTACGTGGGCACGCATTGCCCCGACGCCTTTGTGGTGGGTTACGGTCTCGACTTTGCCGAGCATTACCGCAACCTCCCGTATGTGGGCGTTCTCAAACCGGAGGTTTACGCTTAGTATGACCGAACGCACGGAATCAAACGACTTCTCAACCGTCGCCCTTTTCGCCGGGGGCGACGGCTCGTCTAACGGCCGTCCCACGCCACCCGCGGGCGTGGACATCCCTGAGCCGGCGGGCGAGGGGAGGGGCTCCAGCGACGCCCCCGATCACTCCAACATCCCGTTGCCGCCCGTCGATGACGAGCCTTCGCGTGGTGGGGCACCCTTCGGCCACAAGGGGCCTCGTCCCATGGGTGACGACGATGAGGCAAACCACCCCATGTCCGATGGTCCGTTTGGCCATCTGTTCAATGATTCCGATGACGGTCCGCGTCCTCCTCGAGGCACTTCGGGCGGCACCAACCGTTCCGGCAATGGCAAGGGCCCGCAGTTTTCGCGCATGGGCGTGATTTACCTGTTTTTCGCGCTTCTATTTGTGAGTTTTGCTTTCAATGCGATGAACAGCGGTTTTTCGATTGATGGCGAACCCGAGAAGCTCGCTACGAGTGTGTTCGTGAAGGCGGTCGAGGACGATCGCGTGGAATCCGTCACCTATACCGTGATGAATGGTTCAGTGAGCGGCAAGTATTGGCCTGGTCGCGTAAAGAAGACCAAGGACAATCTTGAGTCTTTTACCTCGACATACGTGGGATCAGATGCGTTAGCCGAACTCATGGCGGCTCATCCCGAGACCATCTACAGGGTCGACACCGACGACCCCGATTTCATTTTCAACATGGTGGTGACCGTCGCTCCCACGGCGATCCTGCTCATTGCGATGTTCTTCTTCATGCGCCAGGTGCTGGGTGCTAATAACAAGACCATGCAGTTTGGCAAAACCAACGCCAAGACCAGCGAGGCTACGCGTCCCAAGGTGAAGTTCTCCGACGTTGCGGGTATCGACGAGGCTGTCGAGGAGCTCGCCGAGGTGCGCGACTTCCTGGCTAAGCCTGAGCGCTTCCGCAAGCTGGGCGCAAAGATTCCGCGCGGCGTCCTGCTGGTGGGTCCTCCGGGCACCGGCAAGACGCTGCTCGCCAAGGCGGTTGCCGGCGAGGCGGGCGTTCCGTTCTTCAGCATTTCCGGCTCGGACTTCGTTGAGATGTTCGTGGGCGTGGGCGCCTCCCGCGTGCGCGACCTTTTCAAGGAAGCCAAGGAGCAGTCGCCTTCCATTATTTTCATCGACGAGATCGACGCGGTCGGCCGTCAGCGCGGCGCCGGTTTGGGTGGCGGCCATGACGAGCGCGAGCAAACGCTCAACCAGCTGCTCGTTGAGATGGACGGCTTTGAGGAGACCGAGAGCGTCATCCTCATCGCCGCAACCAACCGCCCCGACATCCTCGATCCCGCCCTGCTGCGTCCGGGCCGTTTTGACCGCCAGATCACGGTCGACCGTCCCGATGTGAAGGGGCGCGAGCAGATCCTGCGCGTTCACGCTGAGAACAAGCCGCTGGATACCGACGTTAAGTTTGATAAACTCGCCCAGCTCACGGTGGGCTTTACCGGTGCCGATTTGGCCAACTTGCTCAACGAGGCCGCGCTGCTCACCGCACGCCGCGGTCGCTCGCTCGTCTCCATGGACGAGATCGAGGAGTCGATGGAGCGCGTCATGGCCGGACCGCAGCGCAAGAGCCGCGTGATGAGCGAGAAGGAGCGCACCACGATCGCCTTCCACGAGAGCGGTCATGCTTTGGTGGGCCACATTCTCGACAACGCCGATCCCGTCCATAAGATTTCGATTATCAGCCGTGGTCAGGCACTGGGTTACACCATGCAGCTTCCCGCCGAGGACCACTTCCTCAAGACGCGCGGCGAGATGCTCGACGAGCTCGCCGTGTTCCTGGGCGGCCGCGTGGCCGAAGAGCTCATGTGCGACGACATCACGTCGGGCGCGAGCAACGACCTCGAGCGTGCCACCAAGATGGCCCGTGAGATGGTTACGCGTTTGGGCATGAGCGAGGAGCTGGGCACGCAGGTGTTCGGCGAGGCGCAGCATCAGGTGTTCTTGGGTCGCGACTACGCCGATCACCAAGATTATTCCGAGGAAACTGCGCGTCGCATCGACGCCGAGATTCAGCGCATCATGCGCGAGGCCCACGAGCGTGCCCGTACGATTTTGGATGAGCGTCGCGAGCAGCTTGAGCTCATGGCAAAGGTGCTGCTTGAGCGCGAGACGGTCGAGGGCGACGCCGTTGCGGCCCTGCTCGACAACGAGTGGGATGCCTACCTCGAGCGCGAGGGCGATATCGTGGCTGCCAAGGAAGAGCGCAACACCGCTGCTGCCAACGGCGCCAGCCCTGCTGCGATCGATGCTGAGCGCGAGCGTAAGCGCCGTCCGCGTCAGAGTGACGAGGAGATCGCCGCCGAGGCGGCCGCGTTTGCCCAGGCAGCTGTGGCGCAGGAGCAGGCCCCTCAGGCAGACACCTCGGCAGAGCAAAGCGAGGACGAAGAATAGAGCGGAGAGCACGATGATTAACGAGGCGATGTACGCGCGCGGCGCGGAGAGCTCGAAGATTCGCGAGATTTTTACGTTTGCGTGCGAGCGCAAGCAGCAAATCGGCGCGGACAAGGTCTTCGACTTCAGCTTGGGCAATCCGAGCATTCCCGCCCCTGATTCGGTACGCGCCTCCATCGAAGCCTCTCTTGCCTCCGTTCCGCCCGGGGAGCTGCACGGATACACTGCGGCTCCCGGCGCGCCCCAGGTGCGTGCGACCATCGCCGACTCGCTCAATCGCCGTTTTGGCACGAGCTACCAGGGCGTTGACGTGTTCATGACAGTTGGCGCTGCCGCTTCGGTTTCGTGTGCGCTGCACGCTCTCACCACTCCTGGCGAGGAAGTCATCGTGGTTTCCCCGTATTTCCCCGAGTACAAGGTGTGGATTGAGACGTGCGGTTGCACGTGCGTCGAGGCTCCCGCCAAACCGGATACGTTCCGTCTCTCGGTGGGCAGCATTCTCAAGGCCATCACGCCCCAGACGGCCGCCATCATCGTGAACTCGCCTAACAATCCGACGGGCGCCATTTACGCGCGCGAGGTCCTTGAGCGCTTGGCCAACATCCTGCACGAGGTCAACGCCGAGCGCGAACAGCCCATCTTCCTCATCGCCGACGAGCCGTATCGCGAGCTCACCTATGGCGATGAAGTGCCGTGGATTCCGAGCATCTACGAGCACACGGTGGTGTGCTACTCGTATTCCAAGTCGCTTTCGCTTGCGGGCGAGCGCATCGGCTGGGTGCTGGTGCCGCCTGCGTGCCACGAGAGCGCGCGCGTGATGGCCGCTGTTGCCGGATCTGCCCGTGCGCTTGGTTTTGTGTGCGCGCCTTCGCTCTTCCAGCGCGTTGTGGCCGATTGTGTGGACGAGCCCACGGACGTTGCCGCGTACGATCGTAATCGCCGTACGCTCATGAATGCCCTGGGCGACATGGGCTACACCTTTGTGGCACCGCAAGGCGCCTTCTACCTGTGGGTTCGTGCGCTAGAAAAAGATGCCGAGGCGTTTTGCGAGCGGGCTAAGCGCTACGAGCTGCTGCCCGTTCCCTCGGATAGCTTTGGTGCTCCGGGCTGGGTGCGCATCGGCTATTGCGTGAGCTACGAGACGATTGTGAACTCGCTGCCGGCTTGGCGCGCGCTCATGGAGAGCTATCGGTAATCGTCGGCTTGGAGGTGCCGGTCCACTGTTGTGTGAATGCTTTTTGCACATAGGGGCTTCGCCTGCGTTTCCCGACTGACGGAACTATAGTCGAATAAAAGTTGCAATTTGAAGGGAGAGCAATGCCGTACCAGATCTTGAGTGATGTTCATACGCATACGCTGTTTTCGCGTCACGCCTATTCGACGTTGGCAGAGGATGTCGCCGCTGCGCAGAAGCTTGGACTCGAGCTTTTGGGCATCAGCGACCATTTCAGCATCATGTCGTACCGCGACCAGTTCCTCTACAACTTCCAGTACCTCTACAACATGGGCTGCTGGCCGCGCGATTGGGACGGCGTGACCGTTTTGCGCGGTTGCGAGGCGGACATCCTCGACTACGACGGTACGCTGTTCGGCGAAAAGGAGATTGTGACCGAGAACATCGTGGGCCGTCCCTTCCCCGAGCCGCGCCCGCTGCTCGAGCTGGCAACGCAGCATGTCGATTACGTGATTGCCAGCGTACATGATCCGGTGCTCGCCGCGGAAGCAACGCTTGCCCAGGCGACCGAGATGTACGTCAAGGCCCTCGACAAGAAGGAAGTTCTCATTCTGGGTCACACGGGCCGCGCGGGTGCGAAATACGACCTCGACACCGTGCTTTTGCATGCGAAGGAGAAGCACAAGCTCATCGAGATCAACGAGCATTCTTTTGATCTGGGAATTTACGACGAGGTGTGCACATCCGTTGCCGAGCACTGCGCCGAGCTGGGCGTGGGTATTACGGTTTCGAGCGATGCCCATATCGCGCACGATATCGGCCGCTATCCGCGCGCGATCGAGATGCTCGAGGAGATTCACTTCCCCGAGGAGCTCATCATGAATCGCGACCGTGACACGTTCCTCGCCGCCCTCGAAGCGGGAGGCTGCTACCTGCATTAAGTGCGGGGCCGCTTTTTCTTCCAATTATTCCGGCGTTGCCTGCGCATTATGCCACACTTCGGCTGTTGCCTGCGTTTTTCTGTCGCTTTCCCTGCCGTTGCCTATGGTCTCCTTGCGTTGCCTATGAAATCTTGCGCTTTGATGATCTGAAAAGGTAGAAAACCATAGGCAACGGAAATGGACCATAGGCAACGGGATTTGTCTGTGGCTCCCTGCTATTGCCTGTGAAATAATGCGGTTTGGCGCCTCTAAAGTGCAGAAAACCATAGGCAACGGGCGCGGTAATGCTCTGTACGCCTGAACGTCACAATAATGTAAGGAAATCGCAACACTTCCGTACGACTCCGTTGATATTCTGACGGAGTCGTATCTGTAAGGAGGTGGCGCATCGTGGAGCAAGAGCATGTGAGCCCCAAAGAGGTGCGCCGTCTCGTTGCACGCATTTTGCTTGCCGGCGCACTCGCTTCGTGTGCCGTCGGCCTGATGGCGCTCGCTTTTCGCCATGTGCAAAAGACCGCGGCTGGGGTTGAGGGCGTCGCGTCGAGCACGGAGACCCCCGCCATCGCTTCGGATGGTTCTGCGGTCGATGCGTCGGCGGCGGATGACCCCGCCCATCGAACCGTTGAAATTGCGTATACCAGCTTGGATATTCCCGCAGATGGCGAGGCTCACTCGCAGGTCACATGGGATGACGCATGGTTTTCTGCCGATGAAACCGTGTATAACCAGGAGCTTGCCCGCACCGCCGCAGTGCTTTCCGCGCTCGCGTATTCAGAGTCCGGGTATTACAAGACGGATGTCGATCAGCCCGCCTATATGGAGCAGGCGCTCGAAAAGCTCGGGTTCTCCGATATTTCAACTGAGTCGTATCGGTATCGGAGTGAGGTCGTGGACGAGGTCCTCAACTTGGTGACTAACGACAGCGATACCGTTGCCTACACCATTGCGCGGCGCCACCTTGTGACAGATGACGGCACCAAGCGCGATCTCATATTGGTCAGCGCTCGTGGGAGCTACGGGTCGGAGTGGCTGAGCAATCTCGATTTGTCGGATGCCAGTTCAAGCGACCATGGTGGCTACGTGCGTGCCGCGCGGGAAATCGATGAGGAAATCGCCGCGTGGACGGCAGAGTCGCGTCGCGCAGGTGCAGAGGTTTCTGTGTTGATGGTAGGTCACAGCCGCGGTGGCGCTGTGGTCAATTTGGCTACAGCGGGCATTGACAATGTTCGCGCCGATACGCCTTCCGACGAGATATCTTCCGAGCTTTCCCAGGTAGATTGCGTGTATACCTATACGTTTGCCTCCCCGCGCACCACGCTCAACGCGGAAGTGCACGCCGAGCGCTATGCGAACATCTTCAACATCGTGAATCCGTCGGACATCATGCCGTTTTTGCCGCTTGAGGAGTGGGGTTACCAGCGCTATGGAACAACCCTGCTGCTTCCCGGGGTGGGGGATGAGGGATTCGACGAGCGCTACGCCGCAATGCAGGACGTCTATGAGCAGATAACAAGCGTTGCCTGCGCCGCTGATCCCACCGACAAACATACGGTTGAAGCGGTTATCGACTCGCTGTCGATGGAAGTTGGATCCATCGAGCAACTTGTCACACCCAAGGGAGCAGTGGCGACCTTCTTTGCGGTTTCGGCACATGTGGACCCGGTGCGCATTCTGTACAGCCACTATCCCACCACGTACATCGCGTGGATGAACACCTTGGACGGCAGCGAACTCACAGCGGAGCAGCCAACGATTATTTATTAGATTTAAAAGGTTGGCAGGGCATCTTGTGATGGAAACAATAATCCCGTTGGTTTGAACAACTGAAGGCCTTTCGATTTGAGCGGATTGAAAGCGATGCATCCTGAGCATCTGACAGCTTTTTACAGTTAGTCAACTAGGTTTCTATTTTGTGCCAACGGGTTTTATCGCCACCGTCTGCGTTATAACAGGAGGGTACGGTACCAGAGGAAAGGACCATCACAATGGGAGTTAATCGTATCGGCATCATCGGGTTGGGTCACGTGGGTGCACATGTGGCAAACAGCCTAATGCTCCAGGGCATCGCAGACGAGCTGTATCTTGCTGACATCTGCTCCGGTGAAGAGGACAACAGCGCCAAGCTCACGAGCGAGGTCCAAGATCTCAACGACTCGCTGGCCTTCTGCCCGCACAACGTCAAAATCGTATCCTGCGGCGAGGATTACGCGCGTCTTGCCTGCTGCGACGTCATCGTCAACGCCGCCGGCAAAGTGGCCCTTGCCGCCGGCAATCGCGATGGCGAGCTGTTCTACACCACCAATACCGCCAAGCGCTTCATCACGCCCGTCACCGAGGCAGGTTTCCAGGGCATTTGGGTGACCATCGCCAATCCCTGCGATGTGGTGGCAACCGAGATTTGGAAGATCTCCGGCATCGATCCGCGCCGCGTTATCGGTTCCGGTACCGCGCTCGATTCCAGCCGCTTCAAGTACATCCTGTCCGATGCCACCGGTATTGACCAGCATTCCATCTGCTCGTATGTGTTGGGCGAGCATGGCTTTAGCCAGTTCGCCGCGTGGAGCACGGTGAATTTCGGCGGCAAGCCCCTCGCCGAGCTCGAAAAAGAGCAGCCCGAGCGCTTCACCTTCGACTACGATGATTTTGAGGACAAGGCCCGCCACAACGGTTACGTTACCTACGCCGGAAAGCAGTGCACCGAGTATGCCGTGGCCAACGCGGCCGCCCGCCTGGTGCGTGCCGTCGTTTCCAACGAGCACGTCATCATCCCGTGCTCTACGCTCATGACCGGCCAGTATGGTGAGGAGGGCATCTTCGCCTCGCTGCCCTGCATCGTGGGTGCCAACGGAGTTGAAGAGGTCATCGAACTCGACCTCACGCCCGAGGAAGTCGAGAAGTTCCACGCTAGCTGCGCGCACATCCGCGAGAACGCCATCCGCGCCGGTGTGATCGAGTAGCCCTTCCTCCGTCCACGGCGGTCGTCGCAGTGGGCGGGCTTAGAACTCCTGCTCGCTCGCTTCAAATCTCGCCTCTAACCAGTGGGCAACGCCGTCTTCGTCGTTTGAGCCGATCACGGCGGTTGCCCGCTCCTTCAACTCGTCCACGGCGTTTTCCACCGCATAGCACTCGTCGGCGATGTCGAACATATCGAGATCGTTCTTGCCGTCGCCGAACACCACCAGCCTGTCGCAGCCCAACAGCTCCTTGAGGTGCAAGATGGCGTGGGATTTCGACGTCTTCTTGGGCATGAATTCGAGCCACTGCTCGTGCGAGTACACGTCCCTCTGGTACACGCAGTGGTAGCTGTTCCGATATTTCTCGTACAGCGGTTCGAGCTTTTGGGGCTCATCGATGCAGGTGATGTAAAAGATGTCGCCGCGTTTCAAATCGTCAAAGTTGGCGACCGCATGAGTCCGTATGTCGCCTTTTCGGCTGTTCAAAAACGTGGTCATGCCCGGTGTGCACGCATGGGGGATGAATGAGAACTTCTCTTTTCCGTCAATGTAGGCGTACACGATCGGATAGACTCCCGCGCTGTGCAGGTCGTCGAGCAAGTCGATCGCCGTTGCGTCGAAGTACCGTGCGGCGAGTATCTCTTCGGTGGCATTGTCGAAGATGAAAGCCCCGTTATACACGATGAGCGGGATGTGCGCGCAGATTCCCCCGGTCACCTTTTTCGCCGTGATGAGCGACCGCGCCGTGGCGTACGAGAAGAGCATTCCTCGCCTGGTCAGGAAGTTTATGACATCGTTCGTATATGACGAGGTGGTCTCGTCGCTTCGCAGCAGCGTGCCATCCAAGTCGGACACGTACAGGGTTCTCATCCTGGCCTCCTTGCTTGCTTCTCGCGCTCTACCCGCTCGCTGTCATGCTATTTCCAACGCGGTGTCGTCCCGGCATCTACGACCGCTCCAGCACGGTGACCGTCTCCACATGAGTGGTATGCGGGAACATGTCCACGGGGGCGATGCGCAAGAGCCGGTAGCCGGCGCGTCCCAGAAGCTCGAGGTCGCGTACCTGCGTGGTGGGGTTGCAACTGATGTAGACGATGCGCCGCGGCGCGAGGGCGCCCGCCGCCGTGAGGAACTCGGGTGTGGAGCCGGCGCGCGGCGGGTCCATGATCAGCACATCGACCTTGGCACCTTCCGCCGCCCGCGCTTTCATGTAGGCCGTTGCGTCCTGCGCGACAAAGCGCGCCGGCACGGGGGCGTCTTCGCCCAGCCCGTTGATCTTCGCATTGCGCCGCGCATCGCGCACGCCCTCCACGTTGCGCTCCACACCGATGAGCTGCACATTGTTGCCCTGTGCGTGCAATGCATCGGCGGCGCAAAGGCCGATGGTGCCGCTGCCGCAATAGGTGTCGAGCAGCACGTCACCCTCATGGGCGTCCATACCGTCGATGGCCAGTTGGTAGAGCACCTCGGTCTGCTGGGGATTGACCTGGTAAAAGGAGGTGGGGGAGATCTCAAACGTGCAGCCGAGCAGCATATCGGTCATGCGCGGCTCGCCGTACAGCAACCTCGTCTCCCCGCCCAAGATGGCGTTGGTTCGGCGCGGATTGATGTTCTGCGCGATTGTGACAAGCCGAGGTTCGTACGCATGCAGCACTTCGATCAACTCGTCGAGGTGCGGCACCTCACGGCTGCGCGTAACGAGCGTGAGCATGAATTCATCGGTGCGCCAGCCCGCGCGCACCACGGCGTAGCGCATTTGGCCTGTGCCCCGATCTTCGTCATAGGCGGGAATGCCCAGGCGTTCGCAGGCGCGGGCGACCTCGTTGAGGAGCTCGCGTGTTCGGGGTGCCTCCACAGCGCAGGAGGGGCAGGGGACGATCTCGTGGGTGCCGCGAGCGAAGAAGCCGGATCGCACGTCGCCTTGCCTCTCGCCGCCGGGCGCGAACGGAGTTGCCGCCTTATACCGGAATGCGCGCGGCGCCGCGAGTGGGGCATCCGCCGTGGTAACGGGTCCGCTCTTGCGGCTCTCGCCCATGCCGAGCACGGGTTCGACGGTCACGTCCCAACCAAAGCTCTCGATGAGCGGCCCGAACAGCTCGACCATCGCCGCGTGTTTGCGCGCGAGCTGCTTGCGGTAGGGGAGGCCCAGCCATTCGCATCCGCCGCATGAGCGCATGATGGGGCAGGGGCCGTCCGAGCGGGCGCCCTTTGAAGGGTATTTGTGTTGATGATTCTTCGCGGACCGGGTCATTGCATTCCATTCGCGTTGAGAATGTTTAGTCAATTTTATCAGGGTGCTTTTTTGTGAAGTATAGCCTGCGCGCTTTTGCTCGCGGTCTTCTGTTCTTAGAAGTAAGAAAGGGCATAGTAATAATCACCAAAGCCAAAAGTATAATAACGCCAAATACGAAAATAAAATCGCACCAAAGTCAAAAGTAAAATGGCGCCAAACACGTAAGTACTGTACTATTAACAGGTGAAAGGTGGTGCAGAATGAAGTATATACCACGTATCGCCGATATTGAGCTTAAGGAAAAACTGGAGCGGACAGGGGCTGTGCTCGTGCGTGGCCCGAAGTGGTGCGGTAAGACCTCAACATGTCAACAGATTGCCGCAAGCACGCTTGAAATGCGCGATCCAGATACATATGCGGCAAATATGGAAGCTGCTGCTATTCGCCCGTCGCTGCTCTTGAGGGGCGATCGCCCCCGTCTTATTGATGAATGGCAGGTTGTTCCCGTGCTTTGGGATGCCGTAATTCATGAAGTTGATATTGCCGGCGGCTTACCGGGGCAATTTATGCTTACGGGTTCTGCAAAACCTCTCGCTCTGAATAGCGATGATAAACCCATGCATACGGGAACGGGCAGGATCTCCCGGCTTGATATGGATGCAATGACGCTTGAGGAATCAGGAGCATCCACATGCGAGGTGTCTCTTTCTGCCCTTTTTAAGGAATGCTCTCAAGTCGAGGGCGCATCATCTTGCACGGTGGAAGACTATGCGAAGTTGATTTGCGCTGGTGGATGGCCTGCTCCAATTGCGCGCGGAGCGCTCGACTTGCATGTTGCTTCAGATTACATCTCCGCATTGTGTGAGGCCGATATTTCTGAGGCAGCTAATGTTAAGTTGGATCCCACACGCGCTCGTGCCCTTCTGCGATCTATTGCACGCAATAGTGCACAGAGCGCTTCGATTCAAACGCTTCTTGCCGATGTTAAAGATATCGGCGTGGGAATGAGCGAACCTACGTTGCGCGTTTACCTCAATGCGTTGCGAAGGCTATTCGTGATAACGGATATCCCGGCTTGGGCACCGTCTCTGCGGTCTCGCACCCCCTTGCGAAGCTCGGCGGTATGGCACTTGTGTGACCCATCTTTAGCTGCCGCTTCTCTTGAAACAAATCCAGAGGGACTGTTAAACGATTTGGTAACAATGGGATATTTATTTGAGACGCTTTGCGTGAGAGATTTGCGCGTTTATGCTCGACGGCTAGGGGGAACCATTGCGCATTATCGCGATAAATCTGGACTTGAGGCGGATGCAATTGTTCGGCTTGGAGATGGTCGCTGGGCAGGCATTGAAGTAAAGCTGGGGGGCAGTCAGCGTATTGACGAGGGTGCCAAGAACCTGCTCTTACTTGCAGAAAAGGTTGATGCAGAAAAGACCGGATCGCCAGAGTTCCTTATGGTGTTAACAGGCGGGCAGTTTGCCTATACACGACCAGATGGCGTTCATGTAGTTCCGCTGGGCTGCCTATGTAGTTAGTGCCGCTCTCTCATCTGGACTGTACAATTCGCACGCTTGCTCATGTGCATCTCCTACTTACTCGACTGCACCGAGTAGATGTAGTTGTCGGGGTTGATGATCTGGTGGTTGATATAGATGGGGTTGTCCGCGCTGTCGGCAACGACTTCCTCAACGAGCAGCAACGCGTCGCCCGGCTCGCAGTCGAGAAGTTCCGCCTGTTCATCAGTGGCATTCGTAATAAAAAAGCTGTCGGTGAAACTCGCCGCCACCGCACCGCGTTCCTCGCGGATAACCTTGAGAAGCGACACGTCGTTCAAATCCATATCGAGCAGGAAGTCAAAGGTGTCGGGCAGGTAGTCGATCTCCAAGATGCCGGGGACATCGTCGACGAGGCGCAGACGGTCGATGCGCACGACCTCGTGGCTGAAGTCGGTGACGTTCAGGCGCTCGAACAAGTCCTCTCCAACGGATTCCTTCGCAGCGCAAACAATACGCGTCGAAGGCTTTGCGTTCATGTTGAGACAGGTATCGGTGAAGCTGCCGTTGGCGAACACCGATTCGTGATAGACCTCTTGCTGGCGAACGAAGGTCCCCTTGCCCTGGCGTTTAATCAGCACGCCTTCGTCCACGAGTGCGGCTAGTGCGGCGCGCACGGTCACGCGGCTCACTCCGAAAGCCCCGATGAGCTCGGTTTCGCTCGGCAGTTTGTCGCCCGGACGATAGGAGCCATCGGCAATGGCGGCGTGCAGGCGTTGCTTTACCTGGTCCTGCAGGGTGAGGGGTGCCATAGAAGAGCTGTCGCGCATACGTGCGTCTCCTTGCGTGATGAAATTCGAGGGGTTCCGTGCCCATGTCCTAAGGATACCCCACAAGGGGGCTAAAACGCTCACGGCGGATTTTCTACCGTTTACAGTTATCTTATCTCAACTCATTTTAATACAAGTTAAGATAAGTGCCGTAAGTTAGGCGGGCCGAAATGTTCAGCCCGAGACGGTAAGGGAGGACCAGATGGAGACCAACGAGGGATTCCTTTCGATCTTCAAGGAGAAGAAGCCGATTCTGGCCATGCTGCATCTTGCAGGCGAGACCGACGGCACGATGATGGAGCGCCTCAAGCGCGAAGTTGACCTGTATGTCAACGGTGGCGTTGACGCTGTTATCGTCGAGAACTACTTCGGCACCTACAACAGCATGGTTCAGGCACTCGAGTACATCACGAGCCAGGACCTGCCCATTCCCTTCGGCATCAACTGCCTCAACATCGATCATATGGGCTTCGAGCTCGGCCGTCGTTACAACGCCGCGTTCGTGCAGCTCGACTCCGTTGTCGGCCACGTCAAGAAGCGCGACGAACCCGGCTTCCAGGCCTTCATGGATCTCGAGCGCTCCACGTTCAACGGCAAGGTTCTGGGCGGCGTTCGCTTCAAGTACCAGCCCGTTCTCTCCGAGAACACCGTTGAGGAGGATCTCGTCATCGCCAAGGACCGCTGTGACGCCGTCGTGGTGACCCAGGATGCCACCGGCCAGGAGACCTCCATGGGCAAGATCGAGCAGTTCCGCAACGGTCTCGGCGACTTCCCGCTGATCGTTGGCGCGGGCGTGACCCCCGAGAACGCTCACAAGAGCTTCGCCATCGCCGACGGCGCCATCGTGGGCAGCTACTTCAAGGACACCTACAAGGACACGGGCGACGTGTGCGCTGAGCACATCGAGGCTCTGATGACCGCCGTGCGCAAGATCCGCGCCGAGCTCTAAGGAAGGGAAGAACCGATGATCACCGTTACCCGCATCGACCATCGTCTGCTGCACGGCCAGGTGGCCTTCAGCTGGATCAAGTCCACGGGCTCCAACTGCATCCTCATCGCCAACGATGCCGTTGCCGCCGACAAGCTGCGCATGAGCGCTCTGCGCCTTGCCAAGCCCGAGGGCGTCAAGCTCGTCATCAAGAACGTTGAGGACTCCATCGCTGCCATCACCAGCGGTGTTACCGACAAGTACGAGCTCTTCGTCATCGTCGAGTCCATCGAGGACGCCTATCGCCTGGTTCAGGGCGTCAACGTCAACGGCAAGGTCATCCCCGAGATCGACCTCGGCGGCGTGAAGGTTGAGGAGGGCAAGCGCCAGATCTCCAAGGCCGTCTTCGTCTCCGACGCCGAGTGCGACCGCATCCGCGAGCTCGAGGCTGCCGGCGTGCATGTGTACGTCCAGATGCTCCCCGACGAGAAGGCCGAGAACGCCCTCGATCTTCTGTAGGTTAAGAAGGGGTGTCGCGTGCGAAAGCGCGTGCGCGGCGCCTTTTGTGTTCATACATACGTGAGGAGAACACCTATGTTGGTTCAATCGCTTCTTATTTTCCTCGTGGCCGCTATTGGCTACAGCAACAGCGCCCTCGGCAGCTCGCTGCTCAGCCGTCCGCTGGTTCTGAGCGCCTTCGTGGGCCTCGTCCTCGGTGACCTCGAGACCGGCATCAAGGTCGGCGCCACCCTCGAGCTCGTGTGGCTCGGCGCCATGGCCATCGGCGCTTCCAACCCGCCTGATATGACCTCCGGCACCGTCATCGGCTGCGGCTATGTTATCGCCACCGGCTCCGACATCGCTTCCGCCGTCGCCCTCGCCGTACCCGTGTCCATGCTCATGTCCATGGTGTGGAACTTCCTCATGGCGGTCCCCGGCCCCATGATGTCCGAAAAGGCCGACGAGTACGCTGCTCAGGGCAACCGCAAGGGCATGGAGCTCATGACCTTGGGCTTCTGCCTCCTGCAGATCGTCATCCTCTCCGCTCTCTGCGCTGCTGGTTTCTATGCTGGCACCACCGCCGTCCAGGGCATCATCGACTCCATCCCCGAGTTTGTGAACACCGGTCTCAACTACGCCATGGGCCTCATCCCCGCCATCGGCTTCGCGATGCTCGTCCGCATGATCGTTGACAAGAAGACCGCTTGCTTCCTGTTCCTCGGCTTCCTGCTGGTTGCCTACGGCAACATGAACCTCATCGGCGTTGCCGCCGCTGGTGCCGTCATTGCCGCCGTGCTGGTGCTCAACGTCGGCTCCGGCTCCAAGGCCGCTGCTGGTGAGCCCGCGCTCGCCGTTGCCGATGATGACGACAACGAGTTCTAATCCTCGACCGCACGATTGACTGATTTTCGCACTCCTAAGGAGGATGCAATGACTAACGAAACCACCGCTGTCGCGCAGGCCGAGGCGCCGGAGCGCAAGCTTTCCGAGAAGGACCTTCGCAGCATTTTCTGGCGTTCCTGCATTTTGGACTGCCCCTGGACCTACGAGCGCCAGCAGAACATGGGTTACTCCTACGCCATGGTTCCCGCTATCGACAAGCTCTACGAGCAGGGCTCCGAGAAGCAGAAGCGCGCCTATGGTCGCAGCCTCGACTTCATGGCTGTCACCCCGCAGCTCTCCACGCTGCTCATGGGCATCAATGTCGCGCTTGAGGAGCGCAACGCTAACGACCCCGATTTCGACGACTCCACCATCGCCGCGGTGAAGACCTCCCTCATGGGTCCGCTGGCCGGCGTCGGCGACTCGCTCATCGCGAGCACCCTGCGCATTATCGCCACGTCCATCGCCCTGGGCTTCTCCCAGCAGGGCAGTATCCTTGGCCCGATCCTCATGCTGCTCGTCTTCAACATCCCGGGCTTTGCCCTTCGTTGGTGGGGCGTGCACGCTGGCTACAAGTACGGCTCCGACATCATCAGCGACGCTGCGTCCGGCGGCATCATGGAGAAGATCACCTATGCCGCGAGCATCGTTGGTCTTATGGCCATCGGCGGCATGATCGCAAGCTTCATCTGGTTCGATTCTTCGCTCATCGTCATCGGTTCCGGTGAGTATGCGACTTCGCTGCTCGAGTATCTTGAGATGATCATGCCCTGCCTGCCGCAGCTGCTGGTCTTCGGCATCATGTACTGGATCATGGGCAAGAACGTGAAGACCACCTGGGTTCTTCTGGGCACCATCGTGCTGAGCATCGCTGCCTTCGGTATTGTTTCCCTGTTCTAAGGTTGCCTGGCAATCAACATAGCTGAGCGCGTTTTCAATGCGTGCTCGGTACTTCTGAAAGGTGTTCATCTTACGATGAACACCTTTTTCTTTTAAGGGCCCTCGATCTTGCGTCACGCGTCGCGCGAGGCGCCAGCCGAGGGCGCGCGGCAAGAACGTGCAGCAAACTTTGGGCTGTTTTTGGCCATTTGATGCCCTTTCCAAGCCTTCAAACATCGAATAACAGCCCAAAGTTAGAGCCCTTCAAGAAGCAGGCCTGTGCGGAGGCGAGGCGAGCGGCTACCCGAAGCCGGGAATACGCCACAGAAGCCGAGCGGCCCCGTGCGGAGGCGGGGCGCACGGTTCAAGATAGGAGCGCCCGTCTTGAAACAAAACAGAAACAGCTTGAACTTTATCAGAGTAAAGTGTATCCTTCCAATCACGGTTAGAGACACTTTAGTTAAGTAAAGTGCTTACCAAGAGTAACAAATAACCTTTAAGGAAAGGAACCACCATGAAGAAGTTCGAGTACAGCATTTCCCGCCGCGCTATGATGGCCACTGCCACCTCCGCCCTCCTGACTTGCACGCTCCTTGCCGGCTGCGGTGGAGCACCCGCAGGAGGCGATGCGGGATCGGCAGGTTCCGCCCCTGCGGAGGCGACGGATACCTCCGCGGCAGCTACGGGCACGCTGATTGTAGGCTTTGACCAGGCGTATCCTCCCTACGGATTCGTAGGCGACGACGGCGAGTTCACCGGCTTCGACCTTGATCTTGCCCAGGCTGTCGCCGAAAAGCAGGGCTGGGAAGTCAAGCTCGAGCCCATCGACTGGGATGCGAAGGACAGCCTGCTCAACTCTGGCGCCATTAACTGCATCTGGAACGGCTTCACCATGGAGGGACGCGAGGGCAACTACACCTTCTCCGATCCTTATATGCTCAACGCCCAGGTCGTGGTCGTGCGTGCCGACAGCGGCATCGCTTCGCTTGACGACCTCGCCGGCAAGACCGTCGTAACCCAGGTTGATTCCGCCGCCGAGGATGTTCTCGAGGGCGACCAGGCCGACCTCACTGCGACGTTCACCAGCCTCGAGACTATCGCCGAGTACAACACTGCCTTCATGCAGCTCGAATCCGGCGCTGTTGACGCGGTTGCCTGCGACCTCTCCATCGCTCAGTACCAGATGGCCGCCAACCCCGACGCCTACGTCATGCTCGAGGACTTCCTCTCCGAGGAGAACTACGCCGTGGGCTTCAAGAAGGGTGACACCAAGACCGCCGACGCCGTAACCGAGTCGCTCAAGGCCCTGTACGAGGAAGGCACGGTTGAGGAGCTGTGCGAGAAGTATGCTGAGTACGGCCTCTCCTTCGAAAACTGGGTGCTTAAGTAATCACAGATAACAGGCAGAATAAGGCGCTCGCGCAATAACGCGGGCGCCTTCCTGGGCTCAAAAGGGTTTGAGCCGGCGGGGATTATGGGGTCTAAGACGGTTGCCCGCTGCTCGGAAAAGGACGCAAAATCTACCAGAGCATCGGACTCGCTTTGACCCGTAGTTTGCAGGGAATCCCCTCGGGGGTTAAAGTCGATTCTCCGCTGCATAAAAGGGTCTAAAATCCACCAGGGCATTGCGCCCGTTTCAATTCGCAGCTCGTACGGGCAACGCAAGGAGAATGCAGAGGAGCAGACGTTGACCATCCAGACCATGTTTCAAATGCTGGGCGAGGGCTTTTTCGTAAGCCTGCAAATTTTCGCGTTCACGCTGCTCGGCGCCCTGCCGCTCGGCATTCCAGTGGCGCTGCTCCGCATGAGCCGCTTCAAGATCGTGCGCGGCATCACGCGCTTTTACATCTCAATCATGCGCGGCACACCTTTGATGCTGCAGATGTTCGCCATCTACTTCGCGCCGTATTACGTTTTTGGCATCCAGCTCACGCCCAACAGCAAATGGCAGGCGACCATCGTCGCGTTCATCATCAACTACGCCGCGTACTTTGCCGAGATTTACCGTTCGGGCCTGCAGTCGATCCCGCGCGGCCAATACGAGGCTGCCGAGGTGCTCGGCTATTCTCGCTTGCAAACGTTTGTCTACATCGTGTTGCCGCAGGTAGTCAAGCGCATCATGCCCGCCATTGGCAACGAAGTCATCACCTTGGTTAAGGACACGTCGCTGGCGTTCGCCATCGGCGTGGGCGAGATGTTCTCCACGGCTAAGGCGCTCGTCGCATCTCAGGTGAGCATGATTCCGTTTGCCATTGCCGCGGCGATTTACTGGGTCTTTAACTTCTTGGTTGAGGTCACGCTCGGTCGTATTGAGAAGAAACTCGATTACTATCACGATTAAGTTTGCGTTTATTAGGCTTGCGCCTGCAAAGCAGGCTTGCGTTTGCACGTGAGGCTTGCGCTTGCAAAGCAGGCTTGCGTTTGCAAAGGGTTCGCCAATCGTCGGAATGGCGAATCGCCTTCGGTTTTCGTTGAGAGGGCGGGCTTCCATTCGGGTCCGCTGAGGAGGGCAAATCCCATGTCGGTTGTTTCCATACAAGACGCTCGTAAGGCTTTTGGCGGCACCGAGGTACTGCGCGGAATCACGCTCGAGGTGCCGCGCGGCGAGGTCGTGGCGATTATCGGCCCGTCGGGTGGCGGCAAGTCAACGCTGCTGCGGTGCATGACGCTGCTTGAGCGACTCGACGGCGGCAGCCTGTCATACGGCGAGGTCATCGCGGCGGAGCAGGGGGCCGATGGGCGCACGCATTACGCCAAGCCCGACGTGCTCAAGCAGGCGCGTGGTTGCTTTGGGCTTGTATTCCAAAATTACAATCTGTTCCCGCACTACACGGTGCTCAAAAACATCATGGATGCACCGCTGCGCGTGCAAAAACGCCCGCGCGCGGAAGTCGAAGCCCAGGCGCGCGAACTCATTGCGAAGATGGGTCTTGCAGGCTGCGAGGACAAGGTACCCTGTCAGCTTTCGGGCGGACAGCAGCAGCGTGTGAGCATTGCCCGTGCGCTCGCGCTCAATCCCGAGGTGCTCTTCTTTGACGAGCCCACGAGTGCGCTCGATCCCGAACTCACCGGCGAAGTTCTGCGCGTCATCAAGGCATTGGCTGCCGAGCAGATGACCATGGTGGTGGTCACGCACGAGATGGGCTTCGCGCGCGAAGTCGCCGACCGTGTGGTGTTCATGGACGGCGGCGTGATCGTGGAGGAAGGACCCGCAGCACAGGTTATCGACACGCCACGCGAACAGCGTACGCGTGAGTTCCTTGCGCGTATGGATGGTTAGCGGCAGCTCGGGGTCTGATGGTCGTTAGCCGCTTGGGTCCTGACGACAAGCGTCCGCTTCACGCACGAGCCGACAACTGGGCAACTGCCCGTAATACGGCGGTCAACCGGCAAGCAGCGCGCGAAATTATCAAGTCGGCAATCGGGCAACCGCTCGTAATTCAACGGGCGGTTGCCTGTCACGTGCGACTTGGCGGCAGCCCATGGCTAGGCGGCCATTTGGCCATTACCTACAACTCTAGTCGTGCGCCTCAAGCGACCATGCAACAGCGGCGAGAACGTCGCGGCAGTTGGAAGGCCCGTCGAGCGTCGACAGGAAACGCGTGAGATTTTCCGCTGCAGACAGGAAGCCACCATCTACCAGCTCGATTGCAGCTTTTGCCGCATGCTCTCCCAGCGTGGGAAGCGGTGCCACGGGAATACCCTCGGCACGCAGCATCGACTCGGCAGCGTCGCGCGTAGGCGGCTGCGCAATATGGTTGTCGCGCATGAGCTCCGCCATCTCGTCCGCCGCGGCAGAGCCAAACGGGCTGTTGGGATGCACCAGAACGTAGCAGGCCAAACCGAGCTCCGGCTCTCCCGCTTGCCAGAGCACAAAGCCCAAGCGGTAATATCCAACCGCAATGTCCTGCGGAACGCTTGCGAACTTGAGGCCCTGGATGAGCGCCTTGGCTGCATCTTCGGCTCGGTTGAGCTCGTTAAACGTGAGCGCGAGCGAGTGCCATGCCGAGAACGTGGTGGGCGCGTATTCGACGCATTCCTGCCCCAGGCGCAACGCATCTTCGAAGTTTCCGAGCTCACGCATTGCACGGGCGAGCGCCGTGCGCGCATCAAATGCCGAATCGGGCATCTTGCGGAATCGAACGGGTTCAGCAGGCGCAGAGCCATCCTCGTCAGCGCCGGCCATCACACGCGAGACCATATTGGCGCAGTATAAAAGCTGACGGTTGTCATCCTCGAGCATATCCGCAGCTTCATAGGCCGAAATGATGTCGGTAAGGCCGGGAATCGCCGACGGATCGCTGGGGTCGAAGGCATCCAGGATTTCATGGAGACGATCGCGCAGGGTATCGTCGGACGTTCCGTAGATGTCGAGGTCGCAAACGCGGTTTGCATGCACGTACGCCGCGAGCGCCTCGGGCAGTTCGCGCGTGTCGTACTCCATCTTCGGACGAGGGCCCAGGGCAAATTGCACGAGCTCGATCGGCTCAAGGCCGCCGTCTTTGCCAAACGAGACGGTTTGCTCCACGGGCTCGAGTGCGGCAAGAATATCTTGCGCCGTAAGGCTGGCTTCCTGCAGTTTTTTGTTCTTTACGAGCGGCACGACCTTCATGGTGAACATTTGGCGGCTCAGCGTGAGCGAGAGCAGCGGTGTGCCGGTTGCCGTGCGCTCATGCAGCGTGATGCGTGCGCGGATGATGCCCACGCCCGAGCCGAAGGCAACGCTCGCCAGCACGGCGGCAAAACGCATGGCGTATGCGGCGCGTACCTGGGCGGGCGAGAACTCGCCCATGGCGGGGAAGGCGCCTGTGGCGGGTAGCGACGCATGGACCTCGAAGGTGCCCGCGCGCACCTCACTGTCAAAGTTGTACAGGAAGTTGAACGGTGCAAGAACACGTTCGGCGGCAGCGGCAAAGCGCGTGCGCACATCCCACTCTCCACCGCGTGCGCAGGTGGCTCCGTGCATGGTTGCAAACAGGTTTTTGTCGTTGCAGGCAAGCATGAGCTTGGGAATGGCGTCCATAAAGCGCGTGAATGTGGCGTAGAAAGCGGCGACGCACGTCTCTTCGGAGAGTGCGCTCAGCTTGGGCGACACGCCGTCCGTGCTCAGTGCGTTGTTGACAAAGACAAGGCGGTTGAGCGTTCCCTCGATTGCCTGCAGCGTATCGACCTCGTCGTCGGTCATCTCGCTGTAGTCCGTTGCAGTCCAGAACAGGTTGGTTGAGGAAAGACGGCGCAGCTCGACATCGTGTTGGGCGGCGATGAGGCGCACGCGCTCTGATCCCAGACACATAAGCTCGCGTGCCGCAAAGCGCTCAAATGCCGAACCGTTCTCGTCCATGCCGCGGAAGGTGAGCGCGTCAAGTGCGTCGGGATAAGACGCACGGCGGAGGTCGTCGAGCACGTCGGCTACCGAGCGCCACGGATTTGTTTCACCGCGCTCGAGTGGGAACTGGTAGAACTGCAGGAACGATACGGCAAGCGTGAGGTCGATGTCCATTTCCTCGTCTGCGTAGGGTCCCATATCGGCGGCGGGAGCGACGAACGCGAAACGGTTGTTGTTCAGGGGATTTTGGCGATACCGCGAAACCGCCACGGGGCTACCGCCCAGGCAGGAGAAGACCTCACCGGAACCTGGTTGGCTGGGGTGGTTGCGGATGTGCACCTCGGGCGTGGTGTCGGGCTCAGCGAGCAGGGGGCCATCGCAGGCATGTGCGTCACCACCGCGGATGAGGCATGCAAGCACCTTGACGCGTCGCGCGCCCACGACTTCCACGAGGTATCCCATGCTTTCCGTGGGAGCGGGCGAGATGTTTGTGGTGATGCCGAAGGTACGCCCCGCATTCTGGCCGGGCAGGGGTTTGAGTTCGTGTATGCGAGAGAGAAGCGGCAGCTTGATCTCGGGTTTTTCGGTGCTCTGCGCCATGGTTTCCTCGTTTCGTCTAACTGGTTGTCCATAGCATACCAGCCCGTCAGGACAAGCTGCATGGTGGGCGCTGTTTGTTTTGGGAATGGCCTGACCCGCCTTGCTCTGTGGCCAATTCGGCTTTTTGCCTGCGACCCATCCTGCCTTGCTCTGTGGCCAATTCGGCTTTGACCTGCGACCTGCCCCTTCGTCGGCGCTTTTTCCAAGGTTGCGTCTGTACCGTCCAACCCGTTGCTTGCCGCGCCTACCGATATGCGTGCATGGACGAGCGCCCGTGTGGGTAATGTCGAGGCATACGGCTGTCGTGCGAGGTTGCACAGGGCACCTCGTCACGCGTTTCGGCACGGCGCGGTTCGTGCTGGGAAAGGGAGGTGTCCCATGGGTGCACCCAAGACTGGTAACGTAAGGAACGTGGTGCTCGTAGGCCAAGGCGGGGTGGGCAAGACCTCACTCGCGGAGGCCATGCTCCACCTGTCCGGCAAGACCGCCCGCCTGGGTGGCCACGGTGGCACCAAGCCTACCCTCGACTACGATACCGAAGAGGTCAAACGCGAGTTCTCGATTTCGACCTCCATCGCGCCGATTGATTGGAAGGGCGCCCGCATCAACGTGCTCGACGCTCCTTGCTACCCCGACTTCATTGGTGACGCCTATGCGGCTATGAGTGTGTGCGAGTCGGCCTTGTTTGTCGTCGACGCCGCTGAGGGCCCGCAGCCCACTACCGTCAAGCTGTGGTACGCCGCCGAGGACCTGCGCCTCGCACGCGCCGTGTTCGTGAACCGCGTGGACAAGGAAAACGCCGATTTCGACATGTGCCTCGAGATGCTCCGTGAGCGCTTCGGCACGCGCCTGGGCGCTGTGACGCTGCCGTGGGGTACCGGCTCCGACTTCCATGGCATCATCGACTTGGTGCGCATGAAGGCGCGTCAGTGCGACGGCACCAAGCAGACCGAATTCGACATCCCCGAGGACCTACTGCCCGCCGCCGAGGCCGCGCACGAGACCCTGTGCGAGCTCGTGGCCGAGGCCGACGACGACCTCATGGAGAAGTACCTTGAGGGCGAGGCCCTCACGCAGGAAGAAGTCGAGGGCCTGCTGTCCAAGGCCATCGCCAAGCGCCTGTTCGTTCCCGTGTTTGTGGGTTCTTGCACGCAGGAGCAGGGCGTCAACTCGCTCATGGACGACATCGCCACGTACTTCCCAGCACCCACCGACTACGGCGAGATGCCGCTCATCGACGGTGACACGCTGAAGATTTCCTCCGACGACGACCGCCCCGTGGTCTTCGTCTTCAAGACGCTCAACGATGCCCAGCAGGGTCGCATCTCCTTTATCAAGGTGCTTACCGGCACCATCGAGCCCGGTATGGAGCTCATCAACGCCCGCACCCGCAAGGGCGAGCGTATGGCGCACCTGTATGTGATGTGCGGCCGCGAGATGACCGAGGTCGGTCACGCCTATGCGGGCGACATTGTGGTCGTTCCCAAGCTGTCCGCCGATACGGGCGACACCCTTTCCGTGTCCGGCAAGGTCGAGGCTGCGGCGTTCAAGTTCCCCAACTCGCAGTACCGCATCGCCATCGAGGCCGAGAACCGCAGCGAGGAGGACAAACTCTTCACCTTTATCGACAAGGCGTGCGAGGCCGATCCCACCATGCGCATCGAGCGCGACGAGGAGACGGGCCAGACCGTCATCTACGCGGTGGGCGAGGCCCAGGTGAGCGTGCTGCTTAATCGCCTGGAGGAGCGCACCAAGGTGTCTGCGCACATCGTGCCGCTGCGCATTCCGTATCGCGAGACTATCCGTCGTGTGGCGAGCGCCCAGGGCCGTCACAAGAAGCAGACTGGCGGTGCCGGCCAGTTCGGTGACTGCTACCTGCGCGTTGAGCCGCTGCTCGACGGTACCGACTACGAATTCGTCGACGAGGTCGTGGGCGGCCGCATTCCGCGCGCGCTCATCCCTGCTGTCGACAGGGGCGTTCAAGAGACCATGAAGGAAGGTGTCATCGCCGGCTATCCGCTCACGGGCATCCGCGTGGCCTGCTACGATGGCTCCTATCATCCGGTCGACTCCAACGAGATGGCGTTCCGTTCCGCCGCGCGCATCGGCCTCAAGAAGGCGTGCGAAGACGCCGATCCAGTGGTGCTCGAACCCATGGAGAACATTACGGTGACGATCCCCGAGAGCTACGCTGGCGCGGTGATGGGCGACGTGAGCGGATCGCGCGGCCGCGTGACCGGCATGGACACCAACGACCGCGGCGAGACCGTGATTATGGCTGTCGTGCCCTACGCCGAGCTGGTCGATTACGCCACGCGCCTGCGCTCGCTCACGCGCGGTACCGGCGACTTCACCATGGAACCCGCCGGCTACGAGCAGGTGCCGTACGACGTCCAGCAGAAGCTGGTCGAGTTCTACGAGCACTCACGCGCTCAGGGCAGGTAGCGAGAAACCTGCCGGCGTAGTGGCTGTAGCCGGCGGCGGTCGTACACTGACTAGCGTATGGCAGCTGTTTGCTAGTTGCTCACGAGCAATCGTTCTTGATAACGGGTCGTTTGCGTAAGCAAGCGGCCCGTTTTTGTGTGGCGGTTAGCTTTTGCCTATGTTTGGCGGCGGTTGCCTGCGATCGGTTCGCGTTACCTATGGCAGTTCGCGTTGCCTATGCTTTTCTGCGCAATAACAGCTTCAAAATGCAGAAAACCATAGGCAACCGCAGAGGAGTGGGGGTAATGGGAAGAAAACCATAGGCAACCCCGAGATGATATAGACAACAGGTTGTAACCATAGGCAATAGGCTCGCAATGTGCGCTCCCCGCGCGTGATGGCACGCCGGCCTACGCATTGATGACGCGGCGGAGAGTCATCCCGAGTGTTATCATGTCTCAGAATTGTCACTAAACGCATGACAGTATGGGAGGCAACAATGCTGAATGCGATCGAGATTTCCCCCAAGGTCTGGTGGGTCGGCGGCATCGATTGGAACGAGCGCTCGTTCCACGGCTACACCACCGAGCGCGGCATCACCTATAACGCTTACCTCATCACGGATGAGAAGATCACGCTCATCGACACTTGCAAAGCCCCGTTTGCAGACGAGCTCGTGCAGCGCATCTCCCAGGTGATCGACCCCGCGAAGATTGACGTGGTCATCGCCAACCATGTGGAGATGGATCACTCCGGCTCCTTGCCCGTCATCCACCGCATCGCGCCGAACGCGCAGATTTACGCCTCGGCAGGCGCGGGCGTAAACGGCATCAAGGCGCACTTCGGCATCGACGTCACGCCCGTCAAGAGCGGTGAAACGCTGAACATCGGTGAGCGCACCCTCACCTTTGTGACCACGCCCATGGTCCACTGGCCCGACAACATGGTCACCTATTCCGACGTGGACAAGATTCTCTTCTCAAACGATGCCTTTGGTCAGCACTTCGCCTCCACCAAGCGCTTCGACGACGAGAATGATCTGTGCGAGGTCTTTAAGCAGGCCAAGAAGTACTACGCCAACATCGTGTGGCCCTACGGCATGCAAGCCCACAAGGCGCTCGACACCGTGCGCACGCTCGACCTCAACATGATCGCGCCAAGCCACGGCTGCATTTGGCGTTCGCACATCCCCGAGATTCTCGACCTCTACGAGGCGTGGACCACGTATCAAACGGAGGAAAAGGCCGTGGTGGTGTTCGACTCTATGTGGCACTCTACTGAGTCGATGGCGCGCGAGATCTGCGATGCCTTCATTGCCGAGGGCATTTCCGCGCGACTCATGGACATCAAGGCCACGCACATTTCGGATATCATGGCTGAGCTGTGCGATGCGCGTTACGTTGCGGTTGGTTCGCCGACCCTGAACTCCAACATGCTGCCCACCGTGTCGAGCTTCCTCACGTATATGCGCGGTTTGTCGCCTAAGAACGAGCAGCGTATCGGCCTGGCATTTGGTTCTTACGGTTGGGCGCCGCTTGGCCCTAAGCAGGTGTACGCCGAGCTTGAGAATGCTAAGTTCCAGCTTCCGGTACCTGTTGTGGCACAGCAGTGGATTCCGAGCGAGGAGAACCTCGCCGAGTTGCAGGGCACGGTGCGCGCCATGATCGAGGCTGCGCGCGCGTAAAACGGTTTGTATGCGAGCCGCTCCGACGCGAAATCAAAAATCCGAGAAGTGAGAAGATTTATCGGGGCAGTCTGGGTAGACTGCCCCTTTTTGTTAAAGAAATGCCTGGTAGACGCGTTGTGTATTGTTAGGCTACTTGAGGATTGCATTCGAAGGTTCTCACTTCGCAGATTAATGAAGTTTGAGGCCACGACGCGGGAGGCAATCGACGCCTCCGGTCGCCACAGAACTCGCCGAGACGATGGAGAAACGAGGTTGCGCGGACGGCGCCCGATGGCGTCATCCATAATTTCCAGTGCTTTTCGGCGGGAATGCATTCATAGTTACTGGGGTCCGCGCATGCGAGGACTTTTCCGGCCCATGTCATAAGGATGCTATCCTTGTGATGCCGCGTTCCCGTTGCGAACGCTCGCACAAAGCTCACGTGCAGAGGAGAGTACATGGCCGCCTTGTATACAACTCGTTCGCTTTCGGCGTATGCCGACCTACTCGACCATGCGGGCATCCTGGCTGCACGTCCGGAAGCTGCAGCGGAAGCGACCACGACCATCTCGTTTGCCACCGACGATTCGCGCGAGGTTCAGCCTGGGACGCTCTTCGTGTGCAAAGGGGCCGCATTCAAACGAGAATACCTGGTCAATGCACTCGCGGCAGGTGCTGTCGCCTATGTTTCGGAAGTCGATTACGAGATCGACGAGGAACTGGGCAGGCATGTCCCGTGCCTGATTGTCAGCGACATCCGAGCCACGCTCGCCCTGATTGCCGATGCCCTGTACGACCACCCGTCCGGGCGGGTGAGCGTTTGCGCGTTTACGGGCACAAAGGGCAAAACCACGAGCGTGTACTACCTGCGCTCCATGTTGGCGGAGCATGCGAAGGAGCACGGTTTGCCTGCGCCTGCGTTTCTCACGGGCGTTGAATATGACGACGGCGTCGAGCAGGGGGAGTCGTTGCTTACCACGCCGGAGTCCTTCGTGCTTGAACGCCGCATCGCGCATGCTGCTGAGGCGGGTTGCGCGCATTTGGTCATGGAGGCGTCCAGCCAAGCGATGAAGTTCAAGCGCACGCTTGGCGTTGAGTTCGCCGTGGGTGCGTTCACCAATTTTGGCGAGGATCACATTTCGCCCATCGAGCACCCCACGCTCGAAGATTATTTTGAGAGCAAGCTCCTGCTCTTTGAAAATTGTCACACGGCGGTGGTGAATCTCGATACCGACGTTGCCGAACGCGTGCTCGCGGTTGCGCAGCGCGCGCCTTTGGTTGAGCGCGTGCTCACGTATTCGCTTGAACGGGAGGATGCCGACGTCACGGTGCAGGAATTTGAGCGCACGGACGGGGGCATTCGCGCTCTTGTGCGCACGCCGCGCTTCACGCGCTGGCTGCTGGTGCCATCGCCTGCAGCGTTCAATCTATCCAATGCATTGGGTGCCATCACCTGCGCGGAAGCCTTGGGAATGAGCGCCAATGCGATTGAGTTTGGCTTGGCTTCGGCACGTGTGCCGGGCCGCATGGAGCTGTATCCCACGGAGAGCGGTCGTGTTCTGGGCGTGGTCGACTACGCTCATAACGGTATGAGCCTTGAGGCCTTGCTGAACGACCTGCGCGCCGCGTATCCCGATCGCGAACTGGCTGTGGTGTTTGGCGCCACGGGTGGCAAGGGCGTTGACCGGCGCGAAACTATGGGTGAGGCGGCCGGAAAGCTCGCCGATCGCATCGTGATTACCGAGGACGACCCTGGTCCGGAGGATCCCGCTGTCATTTGCGATGCCATCGCCGCGGCAGTGAGTGCACAGGGGCATCAGGCGTGGCAGATCGTGCTCGATCGTTCCGAAGCCATTGAAACTGCTGTACGCGAAACCGCTGGTCAGGCCGTTATCGTGGTGACTGGCAAGGGAAACGACCCGTTCATGCTGCGCCATGGCGTCCGCGAGCCCTACGAACCCGACGGCGATCAGCTCAAACGTGCACTTGCGGAGTGGGATGCCGCAAATTAGCAGTTGCGATTATCCGCGCCACCAGGCGACGGCGATTTGCGTGCGGTTTTTGAGTCCCATTTTGGAGAGGATTGAGCTAATGCGGTTGCGTACCGTGCCCTCGCTGATGTAGGCGACCGCAGCGATTTCGTGGTTGTCCAGGCCGTCCGCCACGAGTCGCGCCACTTCGTATTCGCGCTCCGTAAGGCAGGCGAACGCCGTCGGGCGCGTGCTGTAGTTGCCCGCAGTGTCTCGCGTGGGATGCTCGGATTGCAGTTCATGAATAGCGTCTGTGAGCTGTTCGTTTTCTCCCCTGAGAGCGAGCGCGCGTTCTTGCATGTCATCGCGTACGCGTCGGGAGAGTTCTCGCTGGGCATAGAGCCGATTGGTACGGGCAGCGAGCAGTGCTGCTCCCGCCAGAAGCATGCCTATCATCGCGTTTTCGACCGCGGAAACGTGCGCTGTTGTACCCGCTGCGCCCATTGGGCCATTGCAAACGTAGAGTGACGCCGCGTATGCGAGTACCACCGCAATGAGCCCCGATCTATCGAGGTAGGAGCCATGAAAGCCGCGCATGGCCTCATATGCGAAGAGGGGGAGAAACGCCATGCCACCGTTGAGGAACGGGGCGATTGCGCAAAACGCAAAGAGGGGGATCAGACGCTTGCGGCCTTTGAGCGTTTCGAACAGGGCGATTGCGATAATTGCAAGCAGTAAGGCGGCGATGACAGAGGCGCTCGGCAGGGCGAAAACAGCTTGGGTCTGCGCGACGCCTTCGCCGCTGTCAATCAACGCAGTGCCCCCGTTGCCGATTAACACCGCGCTGCCGTCAACCAATGCGTTGCCGCCGCTCGCAGCCGCACCCATGCCGGCGCCGAGTCCGTCCCCGTCCGTTCCGGCGAGGACAAATACGCATCCGGTGAAGAGGGCGATGATGTCAACGAGTCGTTCCATGGGGACTAGTGTAGCAAAGCGGGGCGTGGGCACCCGCACATGCGCGCATTCTTAACCCGCATGGAGTGCGCGCGGAAGTGCATGGCGCGGTCGCCAGGAGCCTCAGTTGACCCTGCGATCCAAAGCACCACACGGCTCGAACCTCTCATAACCAAGTACCGATTTCCACGTAAACCCACCAAATACCTGCGGTTTTGCAATTCGTGACATTTGTCACTGGCGCGCGCGTGGGGCAACGCGCAAGATGGGGCCATGCGCAGGCTCATGTGTGGGCGAACGAAAGCCCCGACGCATCACTTGCGCTTGGGTGAGCATCCCCGCGCGCCCGCATCAGACAAGGAGAGGCTATGGACATCGTATCGGTTACCGGGCTTGTTAAGCGCTATGACGACTTGCTCGCGCTCGACCACTTCAACCTCAACATTCCGCAAGGCGAGATCTTCGGCCTGCTCGGCCCCAACGGCTCGGGCAAAACCACGACGATCAACTGCATTCTCTCGCTGCTTACCTACGATCGCGGCTCAATCTCGCTGTTCGGCGAGCCCATGTCGCCCACGCGCTACGACCTCAAGCGCCGCATCGGCGTGGTGCCCCAGCAGGTGGCGGTGTTTAACGAGCTTACGGTGCGCGAGAACATCGACTACTTCTGCTCGCTGTACGTGAGCGACCGCGCTCGCCGTCGCATGCTGGTGGACGAGGCCATCGAGTTCGTGGGGCTCGAGGAGTTCGCGCGCTTCCGCCCCAAAAAGCTGTCGGGCGGCCTGCTGCGCCGCTTGAACATCGCCTGCGGCATTGCGCACAAGCCGGAGCTCATCTTCTTCGACGAACCCACGGTGGCGGTCGACCCGCAGAGCCGCAACGCCATCCTCTCCGGCATCACGCGCCTGCGCGACGAAGGCGCAACAGTGGTGTATACCAGCCATTACATGGAGGAAATCGAGCAGATTTGCGACCGTGTGATGATCATGGACCATGGCGTCTCACTCGTCCAGGGCACGTGCGACGAGCTCAAACGCAGCATCAAGATGGGTGAGCGTATCGTGGTCGAGCTCGAAGCGGAGCTGCCCGATCGCGACCTCGAGCGCCTGCGCGCCTTGCCGCACGTTCTCGCGGTCGATGTCGAGGGAGACCTGCTCAGCGTCACGTGCGAGCCGAGCGAGCACAACCTCACCGACGTGATCGCCGCCCTGCGCGCGGCCAACGCCCGTTTGGGCCGCATCACGTGCGCGCCGCCCACGCTCAACGATGTGTTCCTTGAGATCACCGGTCGCGAGCTGCGCGATTAAGGGGCTGCCATGTGGACTACCTTCAAGATAACCGTTAAAACGGCGCTTCGCACGCCGAGTGTCGTCATATGGACGCTGCTGTTTCCCATTGTGCTTGCTACGGTGTTCAACTTCATGTTCGAATCGCTGCGCGCCAAGGATTCCATCGATCCCGTGCCGGTTGCCGTGGTTGACGACGGCGCGTGGGACGACTCGCCGTTTTCCGAGGTCATAGACGAGCTGGTAGAGGGCGACGAGCCGCTGTTCGACGTTCAGACCGCAAAGACCGAAGACGCTGCGCGCGAGCTTTTGCTGTCCGGTGCGGTTGACGGCGTGTACATGGCGGATGAGGCGGGCGATCCGCACCTGCTGCTCGCCCCGGAGAACTCGAGCGTGCACACCGCGGGCGATAACGCGACCTACGAGGTCAACCGCTCCATCATCGAGGTCGTCGCCTCGAGCTATCTGCAAAACCGCGCGTTGATCGATCGTATCGCGGCCGAGAATCCACTGCTGTTCACCGATCCCGAGGCCATTGAGCAGGCGCTTACGCAAAACGTCGAGGTGAACGAAATCTCGCTCACGCACTCTCAGCCCGACCAGACCGTGCGGTATTACTACGCCCTGCTGGGCATGGCATCGATGTTTGCTGCCCAGGTTGCCGAGGGTATGGTGTGCCGTTTGCAGCCCACCACGTCCGACCTCGGCGCCCGCCGCAGCATCTCGGGGACGAGTCGCGTGCGCTTGCTCCTGTCCACCCTTGCCGCGTGCTGGTTGGTGTCGACCGCGTTTTTGGGCATCGCATTGCTGTATATCTGCACGACGGGCAATATCGATTTTGCCGGACGCGAGCCGATATGCCTGCTCGGCATCACGGCTGCCTCGCTGTTCTCCACCTGTCTGGGGGCGTTAATTGGAGCGCTGCCCATCAAGGGCGGAGCGGATGCGCGTTCGGGCATCTTGACCATGCTGACCTGCCTGCTTGCGGTTTTTGCCGGTCTGTACGGGCAGCCAACCATGGAGCTTGCCGACTCGATTGCGCAGGCATGTCCCGCCGCCATGTGGATCAACCCGGTTTCGCTCATCCGCGACGTGTTCTACAGCATCTACTACTACGATGCGTTCGAACCGTTTGCCCTGCGCGCGCTGATGTGCATCGCTCTTGCGGCGGTGGCGTTTGCCGCGTCCGCCGTGTTCTTTAGGAGGCAGAGCTATGAGCATCTGTAAATATGCCTTGCTTATCGCCCGGAGGCACCCGTTTTACCTGTCAATCTACGTGGTGTTTCTCTCCGCCATGGGCGTGTTCATGATTGGGACAACGTTGGGCGGGGATGCCGCTGCGCCAGAGGACGGCGTGGAGTCCTATCAGTCTCAAATCGCGCTTATCGACCGAGATGATTCCAAGCTGTCGCGTGCGTTGCGCGATTACATGCAAGCAACGGACGAGCTTGTCGATGTAGAGGACGAGTCGTTCGCATTGCAGGATGCCCTGGCAACGTCGCAGGTTGATGCCGTGTTGATTATTCCGGAGGGGTTTGGCCGGGAGCTCATGGACGCGGCGCATGCGAACGACGAGCTGCCCGCACTCGACGTTGCCTTTGGTGATGACATCCAGGCGAGTGTGTTGGCGGCCCTGCGTGCCGAGCGATGGGCGTCGCTGGTTGCCGCTGAGGCAACGCTTGACGCAGACGCATCGGAGCAGGATGTGCTCAGTGCGGTCGAGGAGGATGCGTCCCATACGGCGAGCATCGAGCTCGTTCAGACGCAGAGCGGGGAGACCCCTGCGAGCAAACTGGAGTTTTACCTGCGCTTTAGCTCGTATTCGATTACATCGTCCGTTGTGGTTGTCGCCGGCGTGGTGTTCGCCGCGCTTGCCGAGCCCGAGGTTCGCCGCCGTCAGCTCGCGTCGCCGGTGAGCACGTGGAGCCAGGGCGCCCAGGCGCTGGCGGGGTGTGCGCTGCTCACGCTGCTCGTGTGCGTGTGGGTTGCTTTGGTTGGTCTCACGGCAAGCGGTGCGTGGCCCATGCTTGCGGATGCCCCCGTGCAGGTTGTGCTCTCCTTGCTCGCGCTGTTCGCTTTCGCGCTCACGCCGTTTTCGATTGCGTACCTCCTGTCCCAGCTGGGTCTACGTGAGGAGGGGCTCAACTCCGTGGCAAATATCGGCGGTATGGTCATGTCGTTTTTGGGCGGTGCGTGGGTTTCTCTTTCGCTGCTCGATGAGAGCGTCCAGGCTGTTGCACGCTTTACCCCCACGTATTGGATGGGCGATGCGATCCAGATGCTGCTGGGCGCGTCTCAGGTTACGCCCGAGCTTTTGAGCGCGGTTGCGCTCGATATCGGCATCGTGCTGCTGTTCGCGGTTGCGTTTGCCTCCGTCGGATTTGCCGTGGCGCGCTCTCGGCGTGCAGCGTAGGATTTTCGACAGCTAGTTGCAATCGAATAGTTTGTAGATGAACAGCGACCCGGACCTCCCAAAACCTGCAGGGAGGCCCGGGTTCTGCTATAGTTTTGGACATTGCAAATCTTTTGGAGGACGAACCAAGCAAATGCCCGATTCGAGTGACAGTTCCACGCCGCGACCGAACATCGCGGCTGCCCCTGTTCCCATAGCGCGTGCCGATGCCGCAGCGCGGGCGCAGCGCATCGCTCAGGCTGCCGGTTCAACCGCGCGTGACGCCGCTGCTAAGGTCAAGCAGCATGCGCTTCCCCTGTATACGGTGGGCGAGGAAATCGTCAACTCCATTACACACGGCATCGGTGCAGCGCTTTCCATCGCGGCACTCGTCATCATGGTCGTCAAGGCCGTCATGACGGGCAACCACCCTGCGTCTCTCGCAAGCGCCCTGGTGTTCGGCATTACGCTCATTCTCGAATATCTCGCTTCAACGCTCTATCACGCCATTCAGCCCCAAGGCGCCAAGCGCGTATTCCGTATCATCGACCACTGCGGCATCTACGTGCTCATCGCCGGAAGCTATACGCCGTTTTGTCTCATCACGCTTGGACAGGACGGCGGCATTCCGCTGTGCATCGCTGTGTGGGTTTGCGCAGTTGCGGGCATCGTGTTCGAGGTGATCATGCGCGAACGCCAGCCGCGCTGGCTCACCGCGGCGCTCTACCTTGCCATGGGTTGGCTCGTGGTGTTCCGCCTGCCGCAGCTCGTGGCGTTGCTGCATCCCGTCGCGCTCGCCCTGCTCGTTGCATCCGGGTTGTGCTATTCCGTGGGCACCATCTTCTACGTGCTTAAGAAAATCCGCTACATGCACAGCATCTTCCACGTGTGGGTGCTTGCCGGTAGCGTGCTTGAGTTCTTGGCGGTGGTCCTCTTCGTGATTTAACGCGCGTTTTCACGCATCTGCCTGCCCAGGGAAAGACCCTCGCAAGCAGGCTCAACCTTGTGTCGTTTCGTATCAGGAGGTTCGAAACCGTCCCCATGGACATTACGATCAGTATCATCACTACGCTTATCCTCACCCTTATCAACGGGTATTTCTCTATGTCGGAGATGGCGCTCACCACGGCCAAGCGCGCCGTGCTCGACCATGAGGCAGAGGAGGGCGACCGCCGCGCCGCCCGCGCCGCCGAGCTCTCCGCTGACTCGGGCAACTTCCTGGCCACCATCCAGGTCGCCATCACGCTCGTGGGCTTTGCCTCCTCGGCAGTCGCCTCGACCAATCTCTCCGACCCGCTCGCCCAATGGCTGACGAGTTTTGGTATCGCGCCGCTCTCCGCAATTGCGTACGGCCTGGCCCCCGTGCTCATCACCCTCGTGGTGTCCTATCTTTCCATCGTCGTAGGCGAGCTCGTGCCCAAGCGCATTGCCCTTGCCGACGCCGAGAGTATGGCCAAGCGCGTGGCACAGCCGCTCACGATGTTCCAAAAAGTGGCTCGCCCGCTTGTGTGGCTCACGCAGGCTTCTGCCAACGGCGTGGCCAAGCTGCTGCGCATCAAGAGCGCCGACGACCGCCAGAATATGTCGGAAGAAGAGATCAAGTACATGATCAACGAGCAGGAAACGCTGCTCGACGAAGAAAAGCGCATCATCCATGAGGTCTTTGACCTGGGAGATGCTTCTGCCCGCGAGGTCATGATCCCGCGCGTGGACGTCACGATGGTGGAGGATTCCGAGACCATTGGCGAGGTCATCGCCCAGATGCAGGAGACCGGTTACTCGCGCATGCCGGTGTACCACGAGGATATGGACGGCGTGGTGGGCATCGCGCACATCAAGGACCTGATCGGCCCCGCTATGGCCGGCGAGATCGACCGTCCCGTGGGTGACTACGTGCGCGACCCGACCTTCATCCCCGATACAAAGGACATCCTTCCGTTGCTCTCCGAAATGCAGACCGCTCACGAGCAAATCGTGGTGGTTGTGGATGAGTACGGCGGCACGGCGGGCATCCTCACCATTGAGGACATCGTCGAGGAGATCGTGGGCGAGATCGAGGACGAGTTCGACCCCGACAACAAGTACCTCACGCGACTTTCCAAGCGCGAATGGCTGGTAGACGGCCGCTTCCCCTGTGACGACGCCGAGGAGCTCGGCTGGCCCATCGAGGAAAGCGACGAGTACGAGACCATTGCCGGTTGGATTTTGGACCTTTGTGATTCCCTGCCCGATATCGGTGAGGTTTTTGAGGCGGAGGGGTACAAGTTTAAGGTGCAGTCCATGCGCGGCCAGCGTATCTCGCTTATTCGAGTAACCGCTCCTCTGGAGGAACAATCTGTTGATGGCGATGGCGTGGTCGACGGGGTTGCCGCCGATGCATCCGCGCGGGGTAAGGGGTATGCTGCCGCCGACTCCGATCGCGCCGACGTGTAAGAAAGGAAGGGCCATGGCCGACTTGTTCAATGTTCTTAAGGTCACGGTGGGGCCCAAGAAGCTCACCGCCCGCGTGCTCGTAAATCCGGGTATGCCGCTCTTCACCTCGCAGGATGTTGAGGCGACGGCGCGCGTGTACTATCTTGCACCCGCCATTGCCGACCATATGTGCCTGGGCGACGCCGGTTCGCGATTCCAGGATTGCATGGGCAACACCGAGCTCGCACACTTGCTCGAGCATCTCACGGTCGAGATCATGAACGAGACGGGCCTTGCGGGCGCGATTTCCTCGGGCCGTACGCGCAACGTGATGGGCGATGAGCGCCTGTTTGACGTCGAGATTTCCTGTCCTGACGACGCGCTTGCCATCGGCGCCCTATCTTCTGCCACGTTCATGATGAACTGGGCGTTTTTGCATGCAAATCAGACGCCGCCCGACTTCCCGGGTACGGTTGCGGCGCTGACCGCGCTGATCAAGAACCTGCGCGGCGCAGATGACGCCGTTGAGCCCGAGCAAGAGGACGACGATACCGCGGGTGCCGTGATCGACACCGAGGGCGCGACTGCGGTTGCGCGTGAGGACGCCGGCGCGGTTGTGTACGGCGGCGCTGCTGCAGAGGACAACCTGTAGGGGAACGTTAATAAGCGCTATTGCTGCGTGCATGCACTTGTGGCGTACGTGGGTATAATGGTTGAACATTGAACGGCCGTGTGGCCGTTCGTCTCGATGAAGGAGAAAGACATGGGCAAGGGTTTGAGTTTTGCGGCAGGTGCAGCGGTTGGCGCTGCAGCCGGCGTTGTTTTGGGCGTTATGTTCGCCCCTCGTCCCGGCTCTGAGAGCCGCGCGATGGCCGCGGACATGGCAAACGACGCTTGGGATTCCGCCGTTGACATGTATGAGCAGGGTGTTGACCAGGCTCGTAACGCCATGGACGACTTCGGTCCCACGATGGATGCCGCTACTGACGAGCTGCGCGCCAAGGTCGACCTGGCCCGTGAGCGCATGGATCAGCTTCGCGAGCAGCTGAACGACGCTGTTGCCGCAGGTACGGTTACGCCTGCCGCCGACGTGGTCGTCGAGGCCGCTGACCCCGAAGTGGATGCCGACGCCGCTAACGCTGCTGACGAAGCCTAAGCACTCGTTTGCCTAGGATTTTACACGCGTCATGCTTTCAAGTAGTTTTTTGGGGCTCAAGCTCTACCAGCTTCCTGCTGAAGATAAGCGGGTCAAGAAGGATGGAACGCCCCGGAACCCAAAGAAAATCGGAAAGCTCCACTACCCCGTGTTCTCAAGTGATGGAACGCGGGTAGTGGGTTTTATGCTGCGCCTGCCCGATATCGCCGGCATGATCAAGCAGCCTGATTGGTTTGTGGCACGTGACGCAATCGGGGTTTCGGGCGACTATCTGGTGGTCAAAGACCCCAAAACTGCATTTGATACTCAGGCTGCCAAGCGTTTGGGCATTGATTTGGACACCTGCCTGATTTGGACGGGCATGGATGTCGTGACTGCCTCGGGCAAGAATGTCGGATACTGCTCGGATGCGCAGTTCAACGGGAAGACGGGCGACGTCGAGCATTTTGTTCTGGTCGAGAGTGGCGCGTCGAACGCGCTGGTGGGCCATCGCGAGATACCCGTGTCGTACTTACGCGGGTACCGCGAAGGCGCGATGATCGTTTCGGACGAGGTGCTCGAGCTGGACTTTTCGGGTGGTGCCGCCGCCAAGGCCGCCGAGGTGAGCGTGAAAGCCGCCGCCAAGGCATCTGAAGCCACTGCGAAGGCAAAAGTACAGGTAAAGAAGGGTGCACGCGCCCTTGACGAGCATGGTTCCAAGGCGCTTGACAAGGGAAGCCGCGCTTTGGGAAAGCAACTCGGCAAGACCAAGGGAATGTTCGGCTCCTTTGTGAGTGAGTATAAGAAGGCGTCGGGTTCGGCGGGAAATCCGTCCAGCGCTTCGGGAAAATCGTCCGGCGCGAAAACGCGTAAGAGCAAAACGTAGGGAAGGATAGGAGACACATTGCCTAACTACACCAACTCCTACTCCAACAGGCCAAACAACAGACGTCCTAAACCTCAATATCAAAAACCCCGCTATCGCAAGAGTGTGGGAAGCCAGCTTCCCAATGGCAGGCGCCGTCAGCAGCAACGCAAGGGAAACATGTACCTCAAGCGTTCGCAGGGATTCGGCGGCCGCCGTCGCTCGCGTCGCGGGATGAATTCGCGCAACGATCCGCGCCGCGTATACGCGCTCATCATCGTGGGCTGTGCGTTGCTGCTCTTCTTTGCCAGCATCTTGTGGTACGCCAATCGCAGTGTGGAGATTACGCTCAACGGTGAGACCACATCTGTGCGCATCAATTCCACTATCGACCGCCTGATTGAGGACAAGGAACTGGACCTCAAACCGGGCCATTTGCTTGCGGTGGACGATTCCGTGTTGGAGAAGGGCGGTGGCACGGCGTGTACCGTCAAGCTCAACGGCAAGAAGATCAAGAACTCGAAGCTCGACTCGACGGAGCTTAAGGGTGGCGAGGAGCTCGAGATCACCGACGGCGAGGACGTATACGAGAAACACGAGGTCCAAGCCACCGAGATCCAGCCGGAGCTCGTGGTGAAGGGTTCGGGCCCGGTGCGCTTTGTCGAGACGTGGGGCGAGGCGGGTCGCACGGAAGTGTGGACGGGCGAGCAGACCGGCAAGACGGTGGATAAGGGCATGGTCAAGGAGCCGGTGGACTGCGTGGTCTCGTGCACGTCGATTTCTCCGAGCGACAAGGAGAACAAGTACATTGCCCTGACCTTTGATGAGTGTCCCAGTTCGCGCACTAAGGACATCCTGGCGATTTTAGAGGAAAAGGGAGCGAAGGCGACGTTTTTCGTGTCGGGCGATAAGGTTGCGGACAATACTTCCGTCGTGCAGGCGATTGTGGACTCGGGCAATGAGCTCGGGACGAACGCCTATAGCGACACGATGCTCACCGAGCTCTCAGCCAGCGATTTGCGCAGCCAGCTTACCAGCGGTTTTGATGCGGTAAAGCAGGCGACGGGTGCTTCGGTGTCGTTGCTGCGCCCGCCGTATGGCGAGTTTTCGGAGCAGAATTGGGCCGACGCGATGGATTTGGTCAGCGCAGTCGTTACGTGGAACGTCGACTCGGGCGACTGGTTGCTCCAGGGTGCGCAGACGGTTGTCGACACGGTGGTTGGCTCTGCGGGGAACGGCAGCATCGTGCTGCTTACCGACAACGATGCCACTGCCGATCAGACTATCGAGGCGCTTCCGCAGATCATCGAGCAACTCCAGGCGGAGGGCTATAAGTTCGTGACGCTTTCAGAGCTCATCGCAACTGACGAGGACCTTGCGGACGTTATCGGAATCAACAAGGCGACTATGCCCAAGGGCGCAACGCTGCCAAAGCTCTCCTCAAGCGATGACGCTGCGGGGGAGTAGGGTAGCTGCGATTCGCGCTGCGGAGGAGTGCGGGAGCGCGATATGTCCTGCCGTCCGATGAGTACGACGAGTAATACAAAAACGATTCCGTATTTTCAATCGAAGGATGTTATAGTTGGTCTAGCTGTGTCCATCGGGCATGGCGATGCGGTTGTGCCCGTCGGGCGCAGCGTCAGAAGTAGTGGGTCACGAGAAAGGCCTGAATTGAAAGCGAAACCCCGACCTCACAGTCGATGACCCCTGCACGTGCCCTTCCGTAGCGGCGTAATGCCCGCGCGCAGAGCACCTGCCGGGGTGTGTCTGCACAGCGAAGGAGCACTATGAATTACTTTTCTGAAATGCTCAGGCTTCCCGTTGTCGATTCCGACGGCGAGAAGATCGGCATCGTAAACGACCTGGGTATTGCCACGGGCGAGGTCTTCCCCCGTGTGACGGCGCTGGCGTTCCAGGGCCCGGGTAAAACCCCCTTCATGATTTCCTGGCGCAAGTACGTTGGGCATTTTGACGACGAGGGCGTGTACCTCAAGTGCCCCGCCACCGATATTCGCTTCTCGTACCTGCAGCCCGACGAGGTGTTGCTGGCGCGCGACATCATGAATAAGCAGATCGTGGACACGCAGGGCATGAAGGTCGTGCGCGTTAACGACATCAAGCTGTCCGTGAGCGGTGATAACCAGGTGCGCCTGCTCGGCGCCGAGGTGGGTGCCCGCGGTTTGCTGCGCGCCATGCATCCGTGGCTCGAGCACGCGGTGGCGAAGATTTGCAAGATGGTCGGCAAGCCGCTGTCTGAGGACATCATCGCCTGGTCGTACATGGACCTGCTCGAGCGCAGCACCAAACAGATTAAACTTTCGGTGTCGCACAAGACGCTCTCCGAGCTGCACCCTGCCGACATCGCCGACATCATCGAGCAGCTCGATCCGCGTCTCCGCAGCCAGGTGTTCGCCCAGCTCGACACCGAGCAGGCCGCCGAGGCCATTGCCGAATTCGACGACGACGAGCTCATGACCGAGATGCTCGAAGGCCTGTCCGACCGTGATGCTTCGAGCATGCTCGCCAAGATGGACCCCGACGACGCCGCCGCGCTCATCGAAGAGCTCGACTACGAGAAGGCGGAGAAGCTGCTGCGTCTTATGGGCGTCAAGGAGGAGAAGGCCATTCGTAACCTGCTCGGATACGAGGAGGATACCGCCGGCCGCATCATGACCAACCAGTTCGTGGCGCTGCCTGCCACGGCCACGGTCAACGACACGATCGACGCGCTGCGCAAGCTCGACGATGACTTTGAGAGCATCTACTACGTGTACACCACGGACGCGGAGGGCGCGCTCACAGGCGTGCTGTCTATGCGCACCTTGGTGGTTGCCGACCACGAGGCCCGCTTGAGCGACCTCGCATATCGCGACGTGGTGTGGGTCGCTCCCGACCTCGACCAGGAAGAGGTTGCGGACGAGATGACCAAGTACGACCTCGTTGCCATTCCCGTTTGCGACGAGAACCGTCACATCCTGGGTATCGTTACTGTCGACGACGCGCTTGACGTCATTGCCGAGGAGCACGCCGAGGATTTGCAGATCGCCGGTGTTTCCGCAGGTGAGAACAATACAGGCGAGTCGACTCATGCCCTGGCGTGGTTCGCGCAACGCCAGTTCTGGATCGTGGTGTGGGCCGTTGCGGCTTGTGCCATCGCGGCGATTGCAGTGCCCTCGGTTGAAACCTTTGACGCGAATGCCCTGACTAGCGGAGAGTCCGTTTCCGCGTATTTGACCCCGCTTGCCCTGAGCGCCCTCATGCCCATTTCCATCATGCCGCTCGTCCTGCTGGCCTCCATGCACATGACATCGTTTGTGAAGAGCAGCTTCCTCGAGTACGACGACCATGATGACGAGGCAAAGCCGTACCTGGGCTTCTTCCTTAAAATGACACTTGTCGGTGCGCTTTTGGCGCTCGTGGTATACCTGTGCGGCGAACTCATCGTTACCACGCTGTTTGCCGGCGCCCAGACTTGGGTGGGGACGACGTTCCTCGCGTGTTTCAAGGCGGCAGCCGTGGTGATTATCGCGACCTATGCGAGCGCTGTGATCTACCTCGCCATTTTGTTCCGCAGCGATGATCGCGACCAGAACATCTCGGGTACGTCGCTCACGTTTACCGCCGTGCTGCTTTCCGCCCTCGCGTATACGGTGCTCGGTTCCATGCCACTGCTGTAGGGGAGGGTGCCGTGCAAGACGAGACCAAGAAAAAGCTGACCGTCGCCGCGGTGCTCGGCGCCATGGGCCCGGGTTTGCTGGCGGCGCTTTCGGGCAACGACGCGGGCGGTATCGCCACGTATTCGAGCGCGGGCGCAAGCTTTGGCTATGCCACACTGTGGATGCTTCCCGTCATGGCGCTGCTGCTCATCGTGGTGCAGGAGACCGCCGCGCGCTGCGGTTGCGTGACGGGTAAGGGCTTCGCATCGCTCATCCGCGAGAAGTTCGGCGTGCGCAAAGCCGCGCTGGCCATGGTGTCGCTGCTCATCGCGAACACCGCAGTGACGATTTCGGAATTTGCGGGTATCGCGAGCGGTTTGGCGCTGTTCGGAATCCCCAAGACGGTATCGGTCCCGCTGATGGGCTTACTCATCTGGATGCTCACCATGTCGGGGAGCTTCCGTCGTATCGAGAAGGTTTTGCTGCTCGTGAGCTGCGTGTTTGTGACCTACGTGGTCGCGGCGTTCCTCGCCGGCCCCGATTGGGGAGAGGTTGCGCTCTCCACGGTCACGCCGCAGTTCATCGCCGATCCGAGCTATGTGTCTTTGCTGGTTGCGACCATCGGCACCACCATCGCGCCGTGGATGATCTTCCTCGCGCAGAACAACGTGGTCGACAAGAACGCCGACGAGGATGACATCATCTTGCAGCGTATCGATACCACGACCGGATCGGTTATCGCGTGTGCTATCGCGTGGTTCATCATCATCACGACCGGCGCGGTGCTGCATCCGGCGGGGATCGCCGTCGCCGACGCAGCCGACGCTGCGAGCGCGCTCGAGCCGATCGCCGGTGAGTTCGCAACCATCCTGTTCGCCGCGGGCTTGGTTGCCGCGAGCTTCTTGGCAGCGTGCGTGCTGCCGGGCGTGACGTCGAGCGCGATTTGCGAGGCGTTTGGCTGGGAGCGCGGCGCCGACCGCACGTGGAGTGAGGCGCCGGTGTATCGCGGCATTATCACGGTGGTCATCGTCGCTTCCGCGTTGCTGGTTATCATGCCGGGTGTCGATCTGTTCCAAATCATGATGAGCGCACAGGTCATCAATGGTGTTTTGCTGCCGATCCTGCTGGTGTTTCTGGTGTTCATCGCCGGCGACAAGCACATCATGGGCAAGTTCAAGAACAGCCGCCTGTGGAACGTTCTCACCTGGGCCACCATCGTTCTCATCACGGTGCTCACGGTGGTCATGTTCGCCCTCCAGGCGATGGGGTACTAGCTGGCGGGTACAGGGCATGTGCGTTTGCCGTCGGGTGGTTGTCATGATTGGAGATGACGTTGGTCGACCGCACCCAGCAAATCCTGTTACAGCTCATCAATGCGCACGGCCCTCTGACTTCGGCTGAAATCGCTGCGAACCTCAATGTTTCGGGGCGAACGGTAATTGGCGAGATGGGACGTGTGGCAGATGAGTTGTTGCGCCATGGTGCTCGGCTGGTTTCACGGCGCAATTGGGGTTATGCGATTTCCGTAACTGACGAGGCACTCTTTTCGGAGTTCCGGTCCAATCTGGATATCCTCGCCATGCAAATCGAGGTCGCGAGTTATGACGAAACAGCTCGCTTCATCTACATTGCGCGCAGGTTGATTGCTTCTCCTGAGGGTGTTCGGCTCGATGCGATTTCGGACGAGTTGAGCGTGTCGCGTTCGGCGTTGAGAGAACCCCTGCGGCTCGCATATCGCTTTCTTAAGAGCTACCACTTGGAAATCGTTTCCGTGCCCAAGCTCGGAGTTACGGTGAGGGGCGAGGAATATCGCCTGCGCTTTGCCATGACCGAGCTGTTTTTGGCCCATTTCCACAAGGCGCGCCCCAAGGATTTGGGTGCCGGTTATGCGAGTATCATCGCGTGCGGCTGGCAGGAGCGTCAGGACATTCGTCATCTGTATCTGGAAATTCAACGTGAGAGCGGATGGAGCCCGCGGGATAGCAGGACTCAGCGGTTGTCGATGTTGCTTATCATCTCGCGCAATCGGGCGCGAGCTGGGCACAACGTAAAGCTCAACGCAACATGGGAAGAGGAGCTGCGCCAAACTCCCCAGTTTGATTGTGCACGTCGCGTGCTCGATCGCCTCGCCGAGCGTTTCGACGATTTCAATTTAGACGATGGGGAGTGCGCGTTACTGGCGCTGTACATGATTGAGTCGCTCACCATCGACCTGAATGCCGATGGCAATCGATGCTCACCGAGGCTGCAAAAGGAAGCCGAGCAGGCGGCTCGAAAGGTGGCAAGGGAATCGGCACGTAGTTTGGGAATCAATCTGTTCTCGTCGACGCAAGACCAAGAGCTTCTTGCACAGGCCCTGCTTCCCATATGCGTTGCGATTCGCTACGGTCTTGACGGACATGAGTGCTTTGACCACGAGAACGAGAGGACCATTCAGACGAGTCCTCTGTGCATGGCCGCGGCATCACGCATTGCTCTTGTCATCGAGGAGTGCCTTACCTGCCACGTTTCTCGTTCAACGGTATATGTGCTCGCGGCGATAGTTGCGCGTCGGCTCTTTATGGTGAGCTACGAAGTTCGCCCCCTGCGGCTGCTGGTCAGCGATGGCACGGGGACGGAATTCGCCCGATGTAAGGGCGAGATGCTCATGCAGATGTTCCCAGATCTTATCGAGTCGGTTGCTCCCTTCGAGCTCTATGAGATGCGCGGTTTGGACGAGAACTCATACGACGCCGCGATCATCGACTCCCAAAAGGTCAGCTACAGCTACTCATATCCAGCTGCGCATGCCAAGTTCGTCGAGTGGCGTTCAGGGTTCGCCGCAATCCACGATGATTTGCTTGTGAGGGCGTATCGGGTGGAGGGGACGCTGTTCGACCCCAACCGAATCAACGTGAGGCGCATGCGCGGCCCGGCATCGCTCGATGTGTTCCTGCGCAGAATCGGCGTCGCGGTATCTCGACGTGAAGCGTTGTTGGAGCAAAGCTTCGAGCCGTATGCATCTGCATCTGAAGTCAGCGTGCTCGTAGACTTCGTTGATGACGTGGCGAATGAGCGCGTGGAGGTCGCTCATTTTGCCGGGGCTTCCTCCGTCGGAGTGCGGGACATCGTGTATCTTGCGGTATCCGGTTCCCTGGGTGAACGGCATCTAAAGTCTGCCGAACGGCTTGCCTACTACCTGCGCATGGGAGTTCCAAAATCGTTTGACGACGATCCCGCAGGTTCATGCTTACAGATTTTGCGCAGATCGCTGGGTATTTCGGGCAAAGGTTGCTAAATTCTTCATCAATTAATTGAAGAAGAAATGATGGAGATCTTCAAATCAAGAAGATAGAGTGAGCGTGTCGAAAAAATCCTGAAAAAGGAGGTGGCAATGCTCAAGGTGTTTCTATCTTCCCATGCGCATCTCGCTTCGGGAATGCAAAGCGCTTTGGCACTCTTTTCGGCTTCAGAGGATCGACTGCGCGTTCATGATGCGTATGTCGAGGGTGAGGAAGCGACGCTCCAAGAGGATCTCGATTCATTTTTCTCCGAGGTCTCTCCAGAGGATGACGTCCTTCTTCTTAGCGATCTATACGGCGGAAGCGTGAATACGGTCATGGCGGGGTATCTCGATCGCCCGCGCACGCGTTTGGTGGCAGGCGTCAACCTCGCGTTTCTCATCGAGGTCATGGCGCATACCGATTTGTCCGAAGGGCAGCTCGAGGACATTGTCTTACAGGCACGCGAAGCGTTGCGGGAAGTCAAGGTGAACGCGCCTGGACCTGTTCCTGCAAACGATCCGGATGATTTCTTTTAAGGAGGTAGAACATGATTGTGCTCGCACGTTTGGATGAGCGTCTGATCCATGGCCAGGTTGCCATCAAATGGAGCCGACTGCTCAACGTGGATCGCATCATTGTGGCGGACGACCAGGCAGCCAGCAGCGAGATTATGCAGAAATCGCTCATGATGGCGGCACCTGCTACGGTCAAAGTGGCAATCGTTCCACTCGAGCGCGCGATCGCGCTTTGCAACGACCCGCGTTCGGAGCAGTTGAAGATCTTACTTGTTGTATCCACGCCCGAGGCGCTGCTTCGTATCGCGCGTGAGATTCCGGGAATCCCAAAACTCAATATCGGCAATTACGGCCGTGTGGCTCCCAAGCGCAACGGTCGCGATCGTAAAGCCTACGCTGCGAATCTCTACGCCGACGAAGAGGAGGCGGGTATTTTGCACGAGGTTGTCCAGTTGGGTATTCCCTGTGTCTTGCAGACGATTCCGGACGATACTCCCCGTGATTTGAAGGGCGTTTTGGGGTTCTGATCGTTCGGCTTGGAACTTGACACAAGGGTGTTAAAGGGCATTGCAACGGGCGGTGCCTTATAACGAAAAAAGGAGGGAGAGAGGTATGTCAGCAGCAACAGCAGGTTTTCTGTGCGGTTTGGTCTACTTCGCGGTCTATTTTATCGACAACGCCTTCATGTCATGGGATTGCATCACGCGCCCCATCGTGGTGGCTCCGCTTATCGGTTTGGTTCTCGGTGACCCTTTCACCGGCGTGATCATGGGCGCGTCGCTTGAGGCGATTTTCATGGGGATCTCTGCAATCGGCGGTTCGATTCCATCCGATGCCATTTCGGGATCGGTCGTGGCGGTTGCCTATGCGATTATGACGGGCGGCGGCCAGAGCGCTATTGAGGCGGGTCTTGCCCTTGCCATGGCAATCGGTACCGTGATGGGCGCTGTGAACAGCCTGGTCCGCGTTCTGCGCGGTTCCCTCGCTCCGTACTATGAGAAGCTGGCGGCGGAGTGCCGTCCGGTGAAGTTCTTCGTCATGAACCTCCTGATTCTCGGCGTGACCACCTTGCCGGTCGCCTCCATCGTGGGCATTGGTGTGGGCGCTGGCGTCGACGTGCTCCAGGCGGCGCTTGACTCCTGCCCTGCATGGGTTATGTCCGGCATTGCCGCTGCTGGTTCGATGATGACTGCAGTTGGATTTGGCATCCTTCTGTCCATGATTTGGTCTCCTAGCATCGCGGTATTCTTCTTCGTCGGTTTCGTGCTCACCAAGTCGCTCGCACTTCCGAGTATCGCGGTCGCGGTCATCGGTGCCGCTATCGCGCTGTTCTACTTCTTCATCGAGAAGGACATCATCGATGCGAAGCGCGTGGGTGGCAGCTCCGAAGGTGCGCCCCAGATGGCGGTACCTGCAAACTCCGATGAAGACTTCTTTGCATAGGGAGGTAGCGATGGAAGAGACGAAACAGGGCAAGCGCGCCCTTACAACAACTGAAAATGCGACGTTGAATAAGATGTTCTGGCTGTCGCACTGCGTATTCCTTGGCTTTAACATGACCAAGATGGAGGCAAACGGCTTTACCCTCACCATGGCGCCTGCCATCGAGGAGATTTATCACGACGACCCCGAGGGGAAGCGCGACGCGTATATCCGCAATCAGGCGTTCTTCAACACTCATGCGGTTGCCTTCAACTTTATCGCCGGTATGACGTACGCCTTCGAGCGCGATCACAAGGCGGGCGAACTACCCGCTCAGACCATCGACGCCATGAAGGTGTCGTTGATGGGACCGACCGCAGGCATGTTCGATTCGCTGTTCTTTAACTGCCTGCGCGTTATCGGCGCCGGCATCGCCATGGGGCTCTGCGCTCAGGGCAATCCGCTGGGCGTGTTGCTGTTCATTTTCATCTATGGCGTGAGCCAGAGTGTGCTGAAGTATATTTTGCTCCGTCTTGGCTATACGCTCGGTGCTTCGGCGATCGACACCGTGTTTGAGAGCGGCTTGATGCAGATTGCGACCAAGGCCGCCTCTATTCTGGGTCTGACTATGGTCGGCGCCATGGCGGCGACTACGGTCTCGGTTCCCATTGCCTGGACCCTCGGCTCGGGTGATACCGCTGTTGCAGTCGCTGATCTTCTCGACGGAATTTATCCCGGGATTTTGAGCCTTGCCATCGTGCTGCTTTGCATGTGGCTCATCAAGAAGGGTGCACGTCCGATGCAGATCATCTTGGGCATCGTCGCGGTTGCACTTATCGGTGCCTTCCTTGGCATTTTCTAAAACTGACCTTTGAGGCGCTGGGCGCGGTAACTGGCATGTCTGGTTATCGCGCCCGTTTTGAGTGCAGGTCGTCTTTTCATGCGACTATTTGTTTCATGTGGTTATTTGGGTAGTTTGAGTCGTGGGACTGGATTGATGCCATGAGTAAAGAGCTTGTCATATCCGGTGATGATTTTGGCATGTCCGAGGCGTTTAACATCGGCGCGCTACGTGCGTGGAGCGAGGGGTCGGTGAGCGTTTTGGCGCTCATGGTGAACCTGCCCGCATCATTGCACGCCGTGGAGCTGCGCAACAAGAACGCTCCAGATGCACCTCTTGCGCTTCATTTCAATGTCGTGCTAGGCCGCCCCGTGAGCGATCCGGAGAGCATACCTTCTTTGGTTGATGAGGATGGTTGCTTTTATCGCAGCTCGGCATGGAAGAGTGATAATCCGGAAAATGCGAAGTGCAAGGGGGATGTGTATCCCCAAAGCGAGGATATCGCTCGGGAACTTCTGGCGCAGATAGCGCGTTTTCACGATTTGACGGGCGAGTATCCTTCTCATATCGATTGCCACAGTGTTGTGGTCAAGCCCGTGGCGGAGGCGTTGCAAGACGTTGCGAAAGCACTGGAGATCCATTGCGAGAGCTGTCCACGAATTTGCCCGGAGATTATGAGAACGTGTGCGGAATGTATGCCCTTTGGTGGAGACACGGAGCGCGTCCAAATCACCTCGCGCGGATCTACCGTACAAGATTGGGAGCGCGACGCATTCGGAGTGCTGGAATGCCCTTACGATATCGCCGTTGTACATGCGCATCCTGGCTACATCGATCAGACGCTGTTGGACAACACTTCCCTCACGCTGCCCAGGTGCCGCGACCTTCAGACGCTTACTGACCCTCGTGTCGCCGCATGGCTTGAGTCGAACGGCATTCGCCTCGTCACCTACGAAGAGGTATATCCAGGTGGCTACCAAGCACCTTCCCATGAAGCGGTCGAGCGGTTAAAGGCGCGTTTTTGCATGTGATAGCGTTTGGCTGGTTATGTGCGCAGCGCCTAGCCGATGCATTGTCATGATTGGTGCCTAAATTGGTGCGTAAATGCGTCGAACGGGAACAGCGAATTGAATACCGGTCCGAAAGGGTAGTGCGGGTTTGCAAAGGCAGCGCGGACCCACAAAGGTAGTGCGGCCCGCAAGATTGGGCTATTTTTCGGTGTTTAGCCCTCGAAAAAGAGGTTCAATTGCCTAAAAACAGCCCAACCTTGCGGGGTACAACGACGGTCTCTGCGCACCGGACAACTACTCGGAAAACTGTAGGCAGCTCAATCTGCGGGACGCAATGACAGCGTTCATATTGTTTGGGTGCATTTGCCACCAGGCGATACCGTATGCGCCGCCGCGTTCTTCCACGCGCCTTCTTGAGAGCGCATTTACCACCATCGATAGCCATCATACGCAACCGTGAGGTCGGCATAACACTCTAACGGTGGAAGTTCATCATATGTTCCAGCGCCCCGAAGGCTGTTGAGGTCGCACAGCAGCCTGATATGACGCGAATAGGAAGCGTGTGGAACCCCATAGCTTTCGAGCAAATGCGCAAAGTAATACTCATCGCATACGTCATCAAACGAAAACCGTACAATTCGAGCGCCCGTGAGGCTGAGGCGTGATTCTCGGATTCGCTCCTGTCTAAGAACATCGACGCTGCTCTTTCCTTTGGTCATCGCAGGGTCTACGTACTTTTGACGTCCATCGAGCTCGCCGAGTATGACAGTCCCGTCGGGGAGTTCCCATTTGAAGTCGGCGCGCATGATGCGGCCGGGCTCAATAGGATCGCGGTACTCAACTTGGAGCTCTGGCATGGCAAAGCCGAGCGCAATCATGGTCGCCCGAGCAACGGACTCCCCGCCGCTCTCACTTCGCGGGTCAGCGAGCTTCACCGTATCGAGAACTCGTTTGAAATACGCTCGCCCCTTAATCGGTTCATACTGCTCAAGCCAAGTAACAGCTTCTTTGGCGGACAGATTGAGCTGCCGAAGTGCAGAATCGACAACGGGCAGTGACAAGCGTAGGTCCCTCGTACGCAGGCAGTCGAAGAGTGTTTGCTCCGCCGATGTTACGGGAAGTCCATCCACTAACTCGTGTTCAACCTGTTTGGAAGTTCGGCTCACGACAGCGTTAGCTCGGCGGTGATAGGTTGAGCCAAGGTGTATTTCTTCGAGTAATGCATACGATACGTTCCAGCCGCGGATGGTTGCGGCCGTGACATCGGCGAAGACCCAGGTGGGATGTTTGGTGTAAAGCGCCCGCGCGGCATGTATCGTTTGCTGTGTTGGGTCGAGCGCGTCCCATTTGTCTCTTCTGGCGTAGATTCCCGAATATGGTCGAACGATCGGAAGGTTCGTCATATACGAATTCATTCTTCGGTTAAGCGCATCTCGAAGTCGCTGGGTGGGCGGAACAAGACACATATGGTTGCTTTCCGCTTGCTCGAACAAGATGATGAGTTCATCGTCTAGCGATTTCTTCACGATACCCCTTCCGCAGCGTTTGATGTTGAGCGTGGTGGCTGTGACGGGGCGTGAACGTCCCGTATGATTTGAGCGCCCAACGTGACGCTTGTTTGCGGTTGCTGATGAAGGGGATAGTAGGCCGCTCAATCTGATAACAAACCAACAGTTGGGCCGATATTTCTAACGGGAACCTTACCTGCGTCCCGCATCTGTCGAACATGCCGACGTATGGCAATGCGCCGTCTCCCGCATGGGCGTTCTTTCTCAACAGAATCTCGACAATGTTCAGGTGATGCTACATAGAACAATCGGAATCTGTCGGTTTGCAGATGGTGCTGATATATCGGTGGCTTGCTGTGTCGTTGCGCTCGCTGCCATGCTTCGTTGTCGCCCTTGCCGCCACACTCCTGCGAAAGTTGGGCTATTTTTCGGTATCTGAGCCTCTGCAAAGTCCCTCAAATGCTAAAAAACAGCCCAACTTTTATTGACGGGCAATTTGCTGACATAGTTGATATCGCGCTTGTCAAGTGTATGTGGACGTTTGTCGATTGAACGGTCAAGTCGTTAAGGTGTGTCTGAGGCATATTCGCTCGTGCGCATGTGGACGTTTGCCGAGTTGTTGCCACGTGTGCCCAGCTTTGGGTATCATATCCACGCCAAGAACGGGGAGGATCCCATGCATATCACGCTTGATAAGCTCTAGCTACGATGATTTTGCGCCCGGCGCCTGCATGCGCAGACGTCCGGTGCCGCTACGTTCTGCCGCGCTGCGCTGTGGCAGCTGGTCCGTCGCCTCACTCGACGCGCCAGCCTCCTGCATTGGCCCGCTCGCGCTTTGTCATCCCGATCGAAAAGCGCCCCTGGCCAGCGGTTTCGAAAAAACAGACTGCAAACGGACGGCGTCGCGGCACCCTTACCGTACTTATCTTTCGCACATATATAAAGGAGCGTTATCATGCGTGACAAACTCGAGAAAATCATCATTGCCTACGAGGAGCTTGAGAAGAAGCTCTCCGACCCCTCCGTGGCGAGCAACATCAAAGAATTTACGCGCCTCAACAAGGAATACGCGCATCAGACCGACCTCGTGAACGCGGCGCGCGAATACCTCTCGGCGCTCGACGACATCGAGGCCGCCAAGGAGATGCTGCACGACACCTCCGACGCCGACGAGAAGGAGATGCTCCAGATGGACATCTCCGAGAACGAGGAAAAGCTTCCGCAGCTTGAGGAAGACATCAAGTTCATGCTCATTCCGGGTGACCCCATGGACGAGAAGGACACCATCATGGAGATCCGTTCCGCCGCCGGCGGCGACGAGGCGGCCATCTTCGCGGGGGACCTGTTCAAGATGTACCAGCGCTTCTGCGAGAGCAAGAAGTGGAAGATCGACGTGCTCGATTCCAGCCCCAGCGAGGCGGGCGGTTTCAAGTCCATCGAGTTCAAGGTGACGGGCGACAAGGTGTACTCCGTCATGAAGTACGAGAGCGGCGTGCACCGCGTGCAGCGCGTTCCCAAGACCGAGAGCCAGGGCCGTATCCAGACGTCCACCGCGACCGTCGCTGTGCTGCCCGAGGCCGATGAGATCGACATCCAGATCAACCAGGCCGACCTGCGCATCGACACGTACTGCGCGTCCGGTCCCGGCGGCCAGTGCGTCAACACCACGTATTCCGCGGTGCGCATCACCCACCTGCCCACGAACACGGTTGTCCAGTCCCAGGAGCAACGCTCGCAGATTCAGAACCGCGAGGTCTGCATGCAGATGCTGCGCGCCCGTCTGTACGAGATGGAGCTCGAAAAGCAACAGGCCGAGCTGGGCGCTGAGCGTTCGGCGCAGATCGGCCATGGCAACCGTTCGGAGAAGATCCGCACGTACAACCAGCCGCAGGACCGCGTGACCGACCACCGCATCGGCTACAACTCCACGTACAACGGCGTTCTGCTTGCCGACCAGCTCTCCGGTGTGATCGATGCGCTTGCTGCCGCTGACCGCGCCGCGCGCCTGGCGGAGGCGGTGTAATACTTGAAGTAAAGCCAATGCTTACAAGGCCCTCCCATGCGGAGGGCTTTTTTGAGCTTGTCGAGAAAAGCCACGCAGCTTTGTTGCATCGCTCGGGACCGCTTAACCGCTCTGTTGGAAGTCGCATAGAACAAGATTGGATGTGTGTTAGACGTCGTAGGTATGATTTGAGTGATGCGTGAGACTTGCGTCAGAAAATGCCGTTGAAATGCTGTGTTTCGACGAATTTGGGCCAGAAATTACCGAATTGAGCGTTCTCGAAAAACGTCGGCAACAGGTGCCGTAGAATCGCTCTCGAGCACGACGAGGGACGGAGAACGCAATGCCAAACGACACGTGGACGATAAAACGATGTCTCGATTGGACGCGCGACTACTTGCGCGACAAGGGTGATGAACGACCGCGTCTTTCGGCGGAGTGGCTGCTGTCCGGAGTGACCGGGCTTTCGCGCACCGAGTTGTACATGAGCTTCGATCGTCCGCTTGCCGCTGATGAGCTGGCATCCATGCATTCGGCTGTAGTGCGTCGCGCAAAAGGGGAGCCGCTTCAATACATCACGGGCGAGACGGATTTTCGTTTGATAACCGTTGCTTGCGAGCCCGGCGTGCTCATCCCGCGTCCCGAAACGGAATTGCTGGTCGAGGAGGTTCTTGCCTTCCTCGATCGGGAAGTATTTGCGGGTGATGCCGCGCCGGTGCGCGAACGCAAGGAGCTTCCCTGGAATGCGGAGGTTGAAGCTGCGCGGCAAGCAGAGCTTGCCGCAGCGGCCAAGAAGGCCGCTGAAGAGGCCAGTGTGCCGGAACATGTTTCCGCTTTGGATGTGGATGAAGAGAGGGGCGGCGTTGATGCTGTACCAGGCGATGTCGTCGCAAGCGACACGTCGACCGAGCACGGAGGCCGGGGGGCTTCATCATTGGGTGTCGCTTCTGATGCACGAGTAGATACGGATGGGGATTGCGAGCAAGAAGAGCCGCGTACCGCGCGCGTACTGGAAGTCGGATGTGGCACTGGGTGCATTTCCCTCTCGCTTGCATATGAACGAAAAGGCCGCGTTACGTGCGTGGCGACCGATATTGAACCTCGCGCGGTGGACTTGTCCATACGCAATCGAGACGCTTTGGGTTTGATGCCTGATGACGTTGATATTCGCCTGGGAAATCTGGTTTCACCGCTTGACCGAGAGACGGAATGGGGAACGTTCGACGTTTTGGTGTCCAATCCTCCTTATATTCCGAGCGGCGTAATGAAGACGCTTCCGCGCGAGGTCAGTGCGTTTGAACCGGGTCTGGCTCTTGACGGGGGCGTTGACGGTCTTGATATTTTCCGCAGGCTCGTTAATGCGGCTCCGCACATGCTGCGTCCGGGCGGATTGCTCGCTTGCGAGCTTTACGAGGGGCACCTTGATGCGGCGGCGGAGCTTTGCCGCAATGCAGGTATGCACGACGTGCGCGTCGTTAACGATCTTACCAATCGGCCGCGCATGATTTTTGCCCGTGTGTAGTGTGGCCTGGATACGAGTGAACGTGTGATACGGAGGGATATCATGTTTGACTTCACGAGCATTATCGACCGCGTGGGGAAGGATTCGATTGCCTACGATGCGGCCTCGGCCATCGCGCGCGGCTCGCTTGGCCCGACTGACATGCAGGTCGATGAGGGTTTCGATTTTATCCCGATGTGGATTGCGGACATGAGCTTCGCTACGGCGCCTTCGGTGATTCGGGCGCTGCACGAGCGCGTTGACCACCCATGTTTCGGCTACTTTGAGTACTTACGCGCGTACTACGAGAGCATCATTTCATGGCAACAACATCGCAATGGTGTGAATGGCTTGAAACCGGAGCATATCGGCTACGAGAACGGTGTGCTTGGTGGGGCGGCGAGCGCCCTCGATGCGCTCTGCTCGCGTGGAGACAAGGTTCTGGTCCATAGTCCTACCTATATTGGCTTTACGCACGTGCTTGAGGGGGCGGGATACGAAATCGTTCAGAGCCCCCTCGTTCGGGACGCTGAGGGCGTGTGGCGCATGGACTTCGAGGACATGGAGCGCAAAATTGAAGAGGGGCGTATCCATGCCGCCATCTTCTGTTCCCCGCATAACCCGACGGGACGCGTGTGGGAGCGTTGGGAGATCGAACGCGCTATGGAGCTGTTCCGTGCGCACGATGTGTACGTGATTTCGGATGAGATTTGGTCGGACATCCTGCTCAATGGCAACAAACACATCCCTACGCAAAGCGTGAGCGAGGATGCTCGTATGCGCACGGTCGCCCTGTATGCGCCGAGCAAGACGTTCAGCCTTGCGGGGTTGATTGGCAGCTATCGCGTGGTGTATAACCCCTGGTTGCGCGATCGCATTGACAGCGTGGAGCGTGCAAGTTTCTACAACGATCAAAATGTGCTTTCAATGCATGCCCTTATCGGTGCCTACGGAAGCGAAGGCGAGGCATGGGTGGATGAGCTCAATGGGGTGTTGAGCGAGAACATGCGTCTGGCATGCGAGTTCTTCGAAGGTGTCCCTGGTGCTGCCTTTGCTCGTCCTCAGGGAACCTACATGTTGTTCCTTGATTGCGCCCAGTGGTGCGCGACGCATGAAACAAGCATTGAGGATCTGCTGCGTGCGGGAGTACGCGTTGGCGTGTTGTGGCAGGACGGGCGCGCATTTGGTGGTGAGGCGACGATTCGCTTGAACGTCGCGCTGCCTGAGGCCCGTTTGCGTGAGGCGCTTGAACGTTTGCGCACATACGTGTTCACTGCTTAAAACGGGGGGCGATGGTGACGAAGACGACGGTATGCACCGAGGAGGACTTGGGTTTAGCGCTTGAGGTTTTACGATCGGGCGGCCTGGCGCTCTTGCCGACCGAGACGGTGTATGGCGTGGGCGTGTCGGTGGGGGCGTTTTCTTCCTGCGGTAAGGTTCCTGGGCCAGAGACGGGCTACGGGCGCATCTTTTCGCTCAAGCGTCGCGATCTTGCTCAAACAGTTCCCTGGCTGGTGGATGGCCCCGAGGCGCTCGAACGCTACGCCGTTGATGTGCCTTCGCAGCTGTTTGATCTTGCTCGGACGTTTTGGCCGGGCGCATTGACGTTGGTTGTTCCCGCGGCGCCATGTGTTCCGGATTTTATGCGTGCTGCGGATGGTACGGTGGCGCTTCGAGCGTCAGCTTCTCCCGTCATCCAGCGCCTTATTCGCGAGCTTGGATTCCCGCTTGCGGTGACCTCGGCAAACACGCACGGAATGCCGGCTCCCGCCGCATTTACGGATGTAGAACCGCGTATCCTCGAAGGTGTGGACGTTGCCGTTGATGCGGGCGAGACACCGTGCCGCGATGCCTCGACTATTGTGGCGATGCGCGAGGGAAAACTTGTTGTTTTGCGAGAAGGCGCCTTGCTTTTGCAGGATGTGCAGAGTTTGTAAATGCGCGCAGATTCGGTGCCTTTAGCGTAGGTAAATTGCGCGTTTGCCGACCAATTATGCCGTTGGATGGGAGCGCGTCAAACATGCACAAATTGCCCTGTTAGGGCGTGCCATAATGCAGCGCAGCTCATTCGTGGCGCATACCGATGCACCGCACGTTGCAATCCGAAGAAAGGCGTGTTGAGATGGTACTTTCCCTCAAGGACCTTGGCTTGGTTGACGCTCCCGTCTCTATGGACGGGCGTTATGTCATGGCGCTCGATTCGGGCACGACATCGGTGCGCGCGGTTATCGTCGATGAATACGACTGTGTTGTCGCACAGGCATCAAAACGCATCAAGACGCGCTTCCCGCAGCCCGGATGGGTGGAGCAAGATCCCGTCGAGATCCTTGCCGCCCAGATTGCTGTCATGATGGAAGTGCAGTTCAAGAGCGGAATCCATTCCGATCGAATTGCCGCGATCGGCATTACGAACCAGCGTGAAACCACCGTGGTGTGGGATCGCGATTCTGGCCAACCCATCCACAACGCTATTGTGTGGCAGTGCCGTCGTACGGCAAGCATTTCCGACCGCCTGATTGACGAGGGCCTGGCGGATGAGATTAAGGCAAAGACCGGTTTGACGCCCGATCCGTATTTTTCCGGCACCAAAATCAAGTGGATTCTCGACAACGTTGACGGCGCGCGTTCCGCGGCGGAAGCGGGCCAGCTCATGTTCGGCACCATCGACACATGGTTGATTTACAACCTGACCGGCGGAGAGGTCTTTGCGACCGACTATACCAACGCCAGCCGAACCATGCTGTTCAACATCCACACCCTCGATTGGGATGACGATTTGCTTCGTATGCTCGATATCCCGCGCAACATGCTTCCCGAAGTCCGTTGGAGTTCAGGTGACTTTGGCAGGGTTTCCAGCGACATCATGACGTACGGCCCGCCCATCACCGGCGTGGCCGGCGACCAGCAGGCGTCTCTCTTCGGACACTGCTGCTTCAAAAAGGGCGACACCAAGAACACGTATGGCACAGGTTGCTTCATGCTTATGAATACCGGCGAGGATGCCGTGATGTCAAAGCGCGGCCTCGTTACGACTATCGGCATCGCTCAAGGCGGGCACATCTCGTACGCGTTGGAAGGTTCGATTTTCCATGCGGGCGCGACCGTCCAGTGGGTGCGTGATAAGCTCGGGCTCATCAACAGCACGAGTGAGGCTTCGGACATCTGCCGTTCGCTCAAGAGCAACAACGGTTGTTATTTGGTGCCGGCGTTCAGCGGTTTGGGCGCTCCGTGGTGGGATCCCGATGCACGTGGACTCATCTGCGGCCTAACGGGAGCCTCCGACCGCGCAACTATCGTTCGTGCGGCGTGTGAATCCATGGCCTATCAGAGCTTCGACGTGCTCAAGGCGATGGAGCTTGATTCCGACATCAAGCTTGAGGCGCTTTACGTCGACGGCGGTGCGTCGCGCAACGAGTTTATCATGCAGTTCCAAGCCGATTTGCTCGGCATCCCCGTTGTCCAGTCCGAAAACGCCGAGACAACGGCCCTTGGCGCCGCCTATTTGGCGGGTCTTGCCGTGGGTTATTGGGAGGACCTTGAGGAGCTCGAGCAAAACCGTATGGCGGGAAGGAGCTTTGCGCCCGAGGCAAGCGAAGAGGAGGTCGCGAGCAACCTCATGGGATGGCACGATGCCGTGGCACGCGCCCGCACACGTTAGTTGTTTGAGTGGCTGTCTTCGAGGAGGCTTTACGTCGAGGGACGAGAGGGGGCTTGTCTTCGGACTTTCGAATAGGGGTTTCAAATTCCACCCCTGTGGGCGGACGCTATGCCGTTCGCGGTGGAAAACACTCCGTTCACGACTCTCCTTTGTAGGGCGGTTTGACTGTGTTCGTGCAACATAGTCGAAGCTTTGAGACGTTACGGGGGCGTTTCTTCTGACTGGGATGTGGAAAGGGAGGCGCTTCCAACACGAGGAGTTGCATATCGGGACGGTGGAGCGCGAGGTGAGTTGTGCTTCAAAGTGCGTCCAGATATGCACAAATGGGAAAATAAGTGTTCGTTTGCATTCGTTTTTTGCCATTTATAGTGCAATTTTTGAATGTTCGAATACGGGCATTTTTTCAGCTGCTAGGCTGTAGAACTGCTAAAGTTAGACGACAATCGGCACGTGGGAGGAATAAACGATGCGTGTTGCCATTGCATCCGATCATGCGGGCTTCATCCAGAAGCAGCCAATGATTGATTACATGACGGGGCTGGGATATGAGGTCATTGATCTCGGTCCCGAGAACGACGATCGCGTTGATTACCCCGATTTCGGCGAGAAGGTCGGTCGCTACGTGGCCGCCGGCAACGCCGACCGCGGTGTCTGCATTTGCGGGACCGGCATCGGTATCGCCGTTGCAGCGGGTAAAATCCCGGGCATTCGCGCGTCTTCCATCACGTCGCCGGAGTTTGCCGCGTTGTTCCGCCAGCACAACGACGGCAATGTGATCGGTTTGTCCGGTCGCTTCGTGGACCTCGAGGTCAATGAGGAGATCGTCAAGACCTTCCTCACGACCGATTTCGAGGGTGGCCGCCACGCTGGACGCGTTGAGAAGATCAACGCGCTCGACTAGGCGTGCCGCCGTTCGAGGCATCGCGTTTCCCGAATGCGCCCGTTGCCGTTTGGGACCGTTCGTCACTTTGCCTGACCGCTTGTCGTATTCGTCGGATATCGAATGCGAACGGCGATACGCTTTAGGGCGTTTGGCGTGTCGGTCGTTTTGCGTGGCGGAAAGCCGCAGTTCGAACTGCACGTGTAGTGCGAACTGCGACATGAGGCGGGACGGCAGGGGTGATTCGGCTCACCCGATGAGGGTGAACCGGCCGCCTGTGTTCATTTCATCGTCATGGGCGATGGATGGGTCGAGCGGTTTTTCGCATACTGGAACTGTCGGGCCTATGTTCGGCAGGCGATGTGTGGAGGTGACGAGGTGGATGCCGAAACATTCATGACCGCCGTGGCGGGCGTGGTGTTCGGAGTCGTCGGCTTTGCGCCTTTGTTTGCGGTCGAGCTCCTCGTCCGCAAAGGTCGGATTCGTCCGACGGTGGGAAAAGGGATGGCAGCGCTTGCTGTATCATTTGTGTTTCTCATGTCTGGGCTTTCAACGGCGTGGGTATACACGCCGGGGAAGATATTGGTGGTAACGGCAGGGACCTTGTTCGGGTTTTTTGCCATGTGGGCGGTCTTGGCCGCTCGCTCAATGAGTCGTTGACTCGAGGAGGATAGCGTTGGAAGCCTTTGAAAAGCTGCCAGGCGAGATCAACCATTTGGTGTCGAGCTTCAGCTCGATTCCCGTCGTGGGCGATTTGATGACGACGGGCATCACCCAGTACACGTTCTGGCTTATTATCTCGTCTCTTTTGGTGCTCATCATCTTGTTTGCGTTTGCAAAGCGCTGCGCCGTGGTTCCCCAAGGCCGCTTTGTCAACGGAGTGGAATTTGTAGTTGAGTATCTTGAGAACGATGTGGGCATCGGCATCCTGGGCAAGGAGTCCTGGCGTCGCCACTTCCCGTTCCTCATGACGCTGTTCTTTTTTATTGCGATTAACAACATCGTGGGCATCATCCCGGGCATGAAGCCCGGCACGGGCACCATCTCGGTGACCGCCGCGCTCGCGCTCGTCGCATTCGTTTACTTCGTGGGCGTGGGCGTCAAGAACAAGGGCGCTTGGGGCTACATCAAGAGCCTCGCTCCCAAGGGCGTGATGTTCCCGCTGAACATCCTGGTGTGGGTCATCGAGGTCATCTCTACGCTGCTTCGTCCCATCACATTGGCCGTCCGTCTGTTCTGCAACATGTTCGCCGGCCATATCGTCATGGGTTCCTTCGCCCTCATGGTGTCGCTGTTCGCCGAGCCGCTCATTCAGCAGCTCAGCCTATCCAATGCCGCCGGTGCGCTGCCCGGCCTGGTGTTTGCGGCAATCCTGTTCGTCATCTACGCCATCGAGATTTTCGTCGGCGTGATTCAGGCCTACGTGTTCACGGTGCTCACCGCCGTGTACATCCAGGGTGCCGAGGCTGCCGGTCACTAGCGGTCATGCCGGGCAAGGACCGGCGGTTTTATTTGGTATCGGGCGCTCGGTGCGCTGGATATAGGAATTGTGGATCAAGCGCGTTAAAGGGACGCGCGAAACCAAGGAGGAATCGTGGGAGTTATCGGTTACGGTCTCGGTGTTATCGGTGCAGGTCTTGCCATCGGCCTTGCTGCTTATGGCGTTGCAAGCGCCATGGCCCGCCAGCCTGAGGTACAGGATCGCGTCTTTACCGTCTTCATCATGGGCGCGGCCTTCGCCGAGGCTCTGGCCCTGATCGGCTTCGTCGTCGCGCTGGTTGTCCAGTAAGCGCGCGGAAATAATCAGACCAGATCCCAAGGGGTAGATATGAAATTCGTTCAACGCACAGGCATTGCGCTCGCCGCTTCTGCCTCGACGCTTCTCGTGCCAAGCTTGGCGTTTGCCGAGGGTATGGGCGGCGCCGAGATCCTGATTCCGAAGCCTGCTGAGTTTATTCCTGCACTCATCATCTTCCTGGTCATCTACTTCTTGCTTTCCAAATTCGTGTGGCCCATCGTCATCAAGACCCTCGATGCCCGCGAAAGCAAGATTGAGGAAAGCATCGAGGAGGCCGATGCCACCAAGGCCCAGGCCGCCGAGATTCGCGACGAGGCCGACGCCATCGTGGCCGAGGCTCGCCGCCAGGCTTCCGAGATTGTCATGGAAGCCCGTTCCGACGCCGAGAAGGAGCGCTCGCGCATCGTGGCGCTTGCACACAAGGAGGCCGAGGAAATCATCGTCAAGGCGCAGGACACCGCCGCCGACGAGATGAAGCGTGCCTACGCCTCTGCGGCCGATACGGTGGCAAAGGTGTCCGTCTCCGTTGCTGCCAAGATCGTGGGCGACACACTTGCCCAGGATGAGGGGAAGCAACGCGAGCTCATCGACAAATATCTGAAGGAAGTGGGTACGATTCATGGCTAATCAGCAGATCAGCGATCGTTTCGAGAAGCGTAAGCTCGAGACGTATGCGCGCACGCTGCTCGAGGCCGCCAAGTCGGAGGACCGTGTTTACGAGGACATCGAGCCCATCAAGGCCAGCGCCTCGGCAAGCCCTGAGGTTCTTTCGGTCCTTTCCCAGATGGCCGCGCATGGAGATATGGATAAGATCTCCGACGTGCTTGCGCTGTACGGCGAGATGGCCGAGGGTGACCAGCACACTGTGGGCGTCACGGTGACCACGGCCGTGCCGCTCGACCACGAACTGCGTGCTCGCGTCACGCAGAAATGCGAGTTGGATTTGGGGCAAAACGTGTTTCTCATCGAGCGCGTCGACCCGTCCATCATCGGCGGCATCATCCTGACGGTGAACGGCCGTCGCTATGATGCGTCCGTGCGCCATCAGCTTGAGCAGGCGCAGAAAGTAATGACGCAAACTGCAGCGAAATCGGGGGTGTAATTCGTGTCTGAAGCAATTACCGCCGAGAACATCGAGCAGATCCTGCAACAACGCCTGTTTGACCTGGAAGCCACTGTTGATACGCAGGAGGTTTCCAAGGTGGTCGAGGTGGGCGACGGCATCGCTCACGTTTTCGGTCTCAAAAGCGCCATGGCGGGCGAGCTGCTCGAGTTCACGAGCTCCATCACCGGGCGTACCGTGTACGGCTTGGCGCAGAACCTCGATCGCGAGGAAGTCGGCGCCGTTCTCTTCGGCGAAGTCGACTCAATCAAAGAGGGCGACGCCTGCCGCACCACGGGCCGTGTTATGGATATTCCCGTGAGTCGTGGCATGCTCGGCCGCGTGGTGAACCCGCTCGGTCAGCCCATCGACGGCAAGGGAAGTATCGGCGAGGGCTCCCGTCGTCCCATCGAGTTCAAGGCCCCGGGCGTTATCGAGCGCACCCCGGTGTGCGAGCCGGTGCAGACCGGCCTGCTCGCCGTCGACGCGATGATCCCCATCGGCCGCGGCCAGCGTGAGCTCATCATCGGCGATCGCAAGACGGGCAAGACCGCCATTGCCATCGACGCCATCATCAACCAGCGTGGCAAGGATATTATCTGCGTATATGTGGCCATCGGCCAGAAGGCATCCACGGTCGCCGCGATCCGTGAGACCCTCGCCGCGCATAACGCGCTCGACTACACGGTCATCGTGTCCGCCACGGCTGCCGACTCCGCGCCGCTCCAGTACATCGCTCCGATGGCGGGCGCCGCCATCGGAGAGTACTTCATGTACAACGGCGAAGATGGACGTCCTGCCAGTGCCACCAATCCCGGTGGCCACGTGCTTGTGGTGTACGACGATTTGTCCAAGCAGGCCGTCGCCTATCGTCAGATGTCGTTGACGCTGCGTCGTCCGCCTGGACGCGAGGCGTATCCGGGCGACATCTTCTACCTGCACTCTCGTCTTCTCGAGCGCGCTTGCAAGCTTTCCGAGGCCAACGGCGGCGGTTCGCTCACCGCGCTCCCCATCATCGAGACGCAGGACGGCGACGTGTCCGCCTACATTCCGACCAACGTGATTTCCATCACCGACGGTCAGATCTACCTGCAGTCCGAGCTGTTCCACCAAGGTCAGCGTCCCGCTGTTGACGTGGGCATCTCTGTTTCCCGCGTCGGTGGCTCCGCGCAGACCAAGGCCATGAAGCAGCAGGCGGGCAACCTCCGCCTCGACCTCGCGTCCTATCGCGAACTCGCCGGCTTCATGCAGTTCGGCTCCGACCTCGACGCCGCGACGCAGCAGCAGCTCACGCACGGTGCTCGTATGACCGAGCTCCTCAAGCAGGGCCGCTATCAGTCGCTCGACGTGGTCGACCAGGTTGCCGTGCTTTACGCCGGCAACAAGGGATACCTCGACGACATGGATCTTGCCGATATCGTGCCGTTCCGCGAGGGTCTCATCGACTATCTCGACGGTGCGCATCGCAAGTTGCTCGAAGAGTTCCGCGAGAACAAGATGGATAAGGCGGCCGAGCAGCAGCTCAGCACCGCTATCCAGGACTTCAAGGTGCAGTACTACGCCTCCAAGGAGGCACAGGCTTCGGGCGCAGCCGCGTCCGCTGAGAAAGCGGGAGAGAACTAGGCTCTATGGCTAACCTCCGCGAAATAAAAAAGCGCATCAGCTCGGTCTCTGCGACCCAGCAGATCACGCGCACGATGGAAATGGTCTCGACGGCGAAGATCGCCCGCGCCCTCCAGCGCGAGAAGAACTCCGAGCCGTTCGCCGGCGCCATCACGGACGTCATGCTTACCGTGGCGCAGGCCGCTGGCTCGGATGCAAGCAATCCGCTGCTCAAGGACCCCAAGGATTACGAGCGCGCGCTGCTGATCGTGGTCAATTCCGACCGCGGCCTGTCCGGCGGCTTCAACATCCAGGTCGCGCGTGCGGCTGAAGAGCGCATCAACCATTTCCATCGCCATGGGGCCAAGGAGGTCGAGCTGATCACCTGCGGGCGCAAGGCGACCGAGCACTTCCGCAAGTACCCGCATAAGGCGCTCGCAATCGTGGGCGAGTCCGACAACCCTACGCTCCAGAACGCGCGTGTCATTGCGAACTACGTGATCGACGGTTTTTCCCAGGGCCACTTCGGCCGCGTGGATATCGTGTATTTCCACGCTAAGAACCGCGTGGAGCAGGTGCTGCGCTCCGAGCGCATCCTGCCGCTCGACGAGCAGGTCCTGAGGACGGCCCGCGGTCCGCGCGCGAATGAGAACGAGGCCCCCACAGGCTTGACCTCGCCCTTCGAGTTCGTGCCTTCGGCTGAGCATGTGTTGAGCAGGCTTATCCCGACCTACGTCCTCACTGTCATTCAGCAGGCGCTGATCGACTCGGCTGCCGCCGAGCAGGGTGCCCGACGCAAGTCGATGCACTCCGCCACGGAGAACGCCAACGCCATCATCGCCGACCTTTCACGCACCTATAACCGTGTACGCCAGGCTTCCATCACCACCGAGATCAACGAGATCGTGGGCGGGGCCGCTGCATTGGAGGAGAACTAATGGTAGATACCATCGCTGTGGACTCCACGCCCACCGCGGGCGTCGGTCGCATCACGCGGATTATCGGCGCCGTCGTGGACGTCAAGTTCAAGGGCGGCGTCCCGAACATCTATAACGCACTTACGGTCGAGGCCGATACGCCGATGGGCCATATCGACACGATCCTCGAAGTCGAAAGCCAGCTGCCCGGCGATGTCGTGCGCTGCGTTGCCATGACCTCCACCGACGGCCTGCAGCGCGGTCTCGAGGTTGTCGACACGGGCGCTCCCATGCAGATGCCGGTCGGTAAGGGCACGCTTGGCCGCATCTGGAACGTCATGGGCAAGCCCGTCGACGGCAAGGATATGCCCGAGATTGACGCCTATTACCCCATCCATCATCCCGCTCCGTCGTTTGACCAGCTCACGACCAAGACCGAGATCTTCGAGACCGGCATCAAGGCGGTCGATTTGCTCGAGCCCTACATCCGCGGTGGCAAGACCGGCTTGTTCGGTGGCGCCGGCGTGGGCAAGACGGTGCTCATCCAGGAGCTCATCAACAACCTCGCCCAGGAGCACGGCGGCACGTCCGTGTTCACCGGCGTCGGCGAGCGCACCCGTGAGGGCACCGACCTGTACCTCGAGATGAGCGAGTCGGGCGTTATCGATAAGACCTGCCTGGTCTACGGCCAGATGAACGAGCCGCCCGGAGCGCGCCTGCGCATCGGCCTGGCCGGCCTGACCGAGGCCGAGTACTTCCGCGATCGCGGCCAGGACGTGCTGCTCTTCATCGACAACATCTTCCGCTTCTCGCAGGCTGGCTCCGAGGTCTCGGCTCTGCTGGGCCGTATGCCCTCCGCCGTCGGCTACCAGCCCACGCTCGCAACCGAGATGGGCGACCTGCAGGAGCGCATCACCTCGACCAAGACCGGTTCCATCACCTCGGTCCAGGCCGTCTACGTCCCTGCCGACGACTTGACCGACCCGGCTCCGGCCACGACCTTCACGCACCTCGATGCCACGACGGTCCTTTCCCGTGCCATCTCCTCGCTGGGCCTGTTCCCGGCCATCGACCCGCTGGCCTCCACCTCGGACGCTCTCGACCCCGCAATCGTGGGCGAGGAGCACTACCGCGTGGCCGTGCGCGTCCAGGAGATCCTGCAGGAGTACTCCGACCTCCAGGACATCATCGCGATTCTGGGTATGGACGAGCTCTCCGACGAGCAGCGCCTGACGGTGAACCGCGCCCGCAAGATCCAGCAGTTCCTCTCGCAGTCCTTCCACGTTGCCGAGAAGTTCACGGGCAACCCCGGCGTGTACGTGCGCGTCGAGGACACGGTGCGCTCGTTTGCCGCCATCATCGACGGCGAGTGCGACGACCTCCCCGAGCAGGCGTTCCGCTACGCCGGCACGATTGACGACGTGCGTGAGCGCGCCGCCAAGATGGGGGCGTAAGCCATGCCCATGCAGCTTCGCATCGTGTGCCCCGAAAAAAGCGTGTACGACGGTCCGGTCGCGTACGTATCCGTGCCCTCCACGGTGGGCGAGTTCGGCATCTTGCCGCGCCACGCGAGCGAGATCTGCACCATCGAGGCGGGTCGCATTCGCGTGTCCGAGCACAAAATGGGCACGGTCGACCATGTCTTTGCGGTGTCGGACGGGTATGTCCAGGTGGCAAATGACGAGGTCATCGTGCTTGTTGACCGTGCAAAGGATCTCGCTGAGGTCGACGTCGAGGCCATGGAGCAGCGCCTCGCAGGTTTTGAAGACGAGTTGATGAAACTGTCGGCAAATGATGGGCGCCGCGCCTACCTTTATAATGAAATCGCATGGTGCAAGCTGTTGCTTGCTCACTAGGCGCTGTGAATCGCATATTCGCATCGCGTAGAGATTGACATCATGCCCGGGAGCAAACGCTCTCGGGCATTTTTGAAAGGGAAGCGCTTGGATATCATCCGCGTCGAGGGCGGTCATTTGCTCGAGGGCCGCGTTGCCGTTTCGGGCGCGAAGAACTCCGCTCTCAAGCTCATGGCTGCCACGTTGTTGGCTCCTGGCAAAACCACGCTCGAGAACGTGCCGAATATCTCCGACGTGCACGTGATGGGCAAAGTGCTCAAGTACATGGGCGCCACGATTGAGGTGCTCGACGAGCACACCCTGTGCATCGACACCTCGGCGGTGAATTCGTGGGAGGCCCCCTACGAGTTGGTAGCCAAGATGCGCGCTTCTACTGCGGTTATGGGTCCCCTGCTCGGGCGCATGGGCAAGGCGAAGATTGCCATGCCCGGCGGATGCAACTTGGGCGCCCGCAAGATCGACATGCATATCCTCGGCCTTGAGGCGCTGGGCGTCGAGTTCGACACCGATCACGGCTATATTCACGCTGATGCAAGCAAGGGCCTGGTCGGGGCCACCGTGACGCTTGAGTTCGCCAGTGTGGGTGCGACCGAGAACCTCATCATGGCGGCGGTCAAGGCAAAGGGCACCACGGTTATCGATAACGCTGCGCGCGAGCCTGAGATTGTGGACCTCGCCAACATGCTCAACAAGATGGGTGCCCAAATTGCGGGCGCCGGTACTCCGGTTGTGACCATCGAGGGTGTGGATGAGCTGCACCCCGTTACGCATCGCGTGGTGGGGGACCGCATCGAGGCGGGTACGTTCATCGTGGCAGGCGCCCTGATGGCGAGCGATGCCGGCGTCGAGGTTGTGGGATTCAGCCCCATTCACCTGGGCATGGTCATCAAAAAGATGGAAGACATGGGTATTGTCATCGATCGCATCGAAGGCGGCGTGCGCGTTCATCGTGCCGAGCGCATCGAGCCCGTCGATATCCAAACGCTTCCGTTCCCGGGATTCCCCACCGACATGCAGGCGCAGGTCATGGTGCTATCGTCGCTTGCCGACGGCAATTCCATCATCACGGAGAACATTTTCGAAAATCGCTTTATGTTCGCTTCCGAGCTTGTGCGCATGGGCGCCAACATTCGCGTTGAGAGCCATCACGCCATGGTGCACGGCGTAGAGGGGCTTTCAGGCGCACAGGTCACGTCTCCCGATTTGCGCGGTGGCGCTGCCCTCGTGGTCGCCGGTCTCATTGCAGAAGGATATACCGAAGTCTCCGCCATTCACCATATCGACCGCGGTTACGAGCGGTTTGTCGAGAAACTTCGTGCTTTGGGTGCGCAGGTTGAGCGTCTTACCGTGCCCGACTTTATCGACGATTAGGGCAGGTACGTTTTATGAACTCTCGCAAGAAGCCGGTCCAGCAAGCTGGGCGACCCCTTTCCACGGGCGCAAGTAGCCGTATCTACAGCCGTGAGAACATCGCGCGCTATTCCGAGCGCGCTCACCAGCGCCGTCGCAGCCGCATGATTCGTCGCGGCGTTCTGGGCGGCGTGCTCGCCGTGCTGCTCGTGGGCGTCGTCGCGGCGGGTGCCTGGTTCATCCGCATCACGGGCAATCTCACCGGCGGCATCATCAACAGCTCTGTGCTGCAGATTCTCAACGACTCCGACGTTGCGCGCGAGCCGTTCTACATGCTGCTGTTGGGCACCGACGGCCGTCCCGGCGAGACGGAGTACCGTTCCGACTCCATTATTTTGGCCCGCATCGACCCCACGCAAAAGCAGGCGTCGCTGATCTCCATTCCGCGTGATACCAAGGTGGTCTACAAGGGCGAGACCATGAAGATCAACGCCACACATTTCTATGACGGCCCCGAGGGCGTTATTCGCGCGGTGAACGACCTGTGCTTTAACGGCGAGGACAAAATCTCCCATTACGCGGAGATCGACTTCGAGGGCATGGAAAAACTCATCGACGCGGTGGGCGGTATCGACATCAACGCGACTGAGGGCGTAAACGACCCCTCGCATCTTGATATCGTGATCGAGCCCGGCGAGCAGCACATGGATGGTGCGACGGCGCTTACGTATGCACGCGCGCGCTACCAGTACTCCGACGGTGACTACACGCGTATGCGCCATCAGCGCCAGGTGCTCGGAGCGCTTGCGAACAAGATTCTCAACGGCATCGATCCCACGAGTATTATGGGAACGATCGAGTCGGTGTCCGAGATGGTGAGCACCACGCTTTCCGTTCAGGACATCCTGGCGGTCGCTAACGCCATGCGCGGTATGGATGTCAACAGCATGTACGTCGCGAACCTTCCGAGCTGGGCCGGCGAGGACACCTACGTCAACGGTCAGAGCTACGTGTTTGTCGATGAGGCCGAGCTGGCAAAGATGATGGAACGTCTCGATGCCGGCGAGGATCCCCAGGGTCCGCAGACTATGGGAACCGATTCCAGCGGCGACTCGACATTGGGCGACATCTCCGGGACGGCGAGCGAGGACGACGAGAATTCTGAAGAATAGCCCGGACCCTTGCGCACATTACGCGCAAAGCGCGACCGAATGTCGTGCAGACGGGTGTCGTGCAAATAGGTGCCGTGCGGACGAAACGAAGCGCTCGTGGTGATGGTGTTTCGTATGCGCAACGCCCCAAAATCACTTTGACTCATGAGCACCCCTGGCATACGCTGGGGGTGCTTGATTTTTGAAAGGAGCTCCCATGTTTGAATCCCCCGCATCGACCGATGTTCTCGAGCGCTTTCTCCGCTATGTCCAGGTGGACACGCAGTCGGCAGACGAGCACTGCGATCAGGTTCCCTCTTCCGCCATCCAGTTCGATTTGGCCAACATGCTCGCAGACGAGCTGCGTCAAATCGGCGCTCGCGATGTGGCTGTGACGGATCACGCCTACGTGCTCGCGTGGATTCCGGCGAGCGAAGGCTCCGAGGACAAGCCGCGCTTGGGCCTCATCGCGCACATGGACACCACCGAGCAGGCTCCGGGCTTTGGCGTGAAGCCGCACATCGTGAAGTACGAGGGCGGCGACCTGGTGTGTGGCGAGGTTGACGGCAGGGCTATCTCCATGTCGCCGGAGCTGTTCCCCCCGTTGAACGATTTGGTGGGGGAGGACCTCGTGTGCTCCGACGGCACGACGCTCCTCGGTGCCGATGACAAGGCGGGCATTGCCGAGATCATGGCGCTCGCTGCGTATCTCATGGAAAACCCGACGGTTCCCCATCCGGAGGTGGGCATCTGCTTCTGCCCCGACGAGGAGATCGGCCATGGTGCCGAGCTGCTCGACATCGAGGACTTCGGCTGCACCTACGCCTACACCGTGGACGGCGGCGCTTTGGGCGAGCTTGAGTGGGAGTGCTTCAACGCGGCCGAGGCGGTCGTTCGTTTCCAGGGCTTCTCCATCCATCCGGGCGACGCCAAGGATCGCATGGTCAACGCTGGCGAGTTGTTCCACCGCTTCCACGGTCTGCTCCCTGCCGTGCAGCGCCCCGAGTACACCGAGGGCTACGAGGGCTTCTACTATCTCGAGGGCGTAAGCGCCACGGTCGAGCACGCCACGGCGCGCTATATCATCCGCGATCACGACGCCGCTAAGTTCCAGGCCAAGATCGACCATATGCTCTCCGCTGCCGCATACGTAAACGAAGAGCAGGGCATGGAGCGCGTGACTGTTGAGATCAAACAGCAGTATCGCAATATGGCCGAGATTGTTGCCGAGTATCCGCAGCTCATCGAGGAGGCAAAGGCCGCGTACAGTGCGGTGGGCGTCGAGCCGAAGGTGTCTCCCATCCGCGGTGGTACCGATGGCTCGCAGCTCTCGTTCCGTGGCCTACCCTGCCCCAACCTCTCCACGGGCGGCTATGCTTACCATGGTGTGAACGAGTTCATTCCCGTGAGCTCCCTCACGCGCATGGTCGAGGTATTGGTGCAGCTCATGGGCCGTTTCGCCTAAGCTTGACGAGAACGCCTTTTGACCGAAGGCGACGAAGGGAATGCGCGCATGAGTGAAATTGAAGAGACGCTCGACTCGCATCTCACCATGGCACACGAGGATTACCTTGAGGCGATGGTGCGTATCGAAACTGAAGAGGAAATCGGCGAACACGAGGGCATCCGCTCCGTCGATATCGCCCAGCTCCTCGGTGTTTCAAAGCCTTCGGTCAATAAGGCGATCGCCGCGCTCAAGGCCCAGGGCATGGTTGAGCAGTCGCATTATGGTAGGGTCATGCTTACGCCCCGCGGTAGGGCGATTGGCGCTGCCATCTGGCGTCGCCATCGTTTGCTGCGCTCGTTCCTAACTGACGAGCTTGGTGTGGACTTTGAGGTTGCGGATCTCGAGGCGTGCAAGATGGAGCACGCGCTTTCCGAAGACACCATGGATCGCTGGATTGCCTATTTGGAGAAATAGCCTTGTGGCATGTTTTTGAGCGGGGGCATCGGGTATATCAACCCTTGCATGGATAAGTCCGAGCCACCGCAAGGGGTACGATGCGCATGGCCTCGATACTTCATTTTGGAACCGACGGTTGGCGAGCTCGCCTCGACGGCGACTTCACCGACGAGAACGTTATTCGCATAGCTGATGCCGCGGGCGCCTATTGGGCGAGACAATCGGCAGGGGCTATCGTGTACGTGGGGTACGACACACGACAGGATGCCGAACGGTACGCGTGTTTAGCAGGAAGAGTTTTGGCCGGATACGGCTTAGTAGTTAAAGTCTGCGATCGCTACGTTCCCACTCCTGCGCTGTGCTGGACTGTTGGGTGCGACGCTCGCGCCGTCGGCGGCCTTATGGTGACCGGCTCGCACAATCCCAATGACTATCAGGGAATCAAACTGCGCGTGGCCGATGGCGGCATTGGGACAGACGAGTTTTATGATGAGATCGAGCGGTCGATTGAGGCGGACCCGGTTGATTTGCGCGGATCCATTGAGCGCGTGGATTATCTGACACCCTACTTCGATCATTTATACAGCCTTGTTGACACGCAAGCCATTGCCGATGCGGGTCTCAAGATTGTGTACGACCCGCTGTATGGATCGGCGAGCAGCTATTTTGCGAACCTCGCTCGCGCGATGGGGATTGATGCCATCGAAATCCACGGCGAGGAAGATGCTGAGGCAGACAGCACGCATCCCGAGCCCGTTGAGCCGTGGGTGGATGATTGCGAGCGGATGGTCGTTTCGACCGGTGCCGCTGCGGGACTGGTAAACGATGGCGACGGCGACCGCGTTGGAGCCGTTGACGAGCATGGGCGCTTTGTCAGCCCTCAAAAGATCATCGCTCTGCTGTTAGGCCATCTATGCATCAATCGGAACATGAGCGGGCGCGTGGTGCTGACATCGTCGTCCTCGACGCTTACACGCCGCATGGCCGAAAAGCTCGGATGCAAACTGACGATCAAGCCCGTCGGTTTCGGTCATATATATAGTGAAATCCGCAAGGGCGACGTGCTACTGGGCGGTGAAGAGGCGGGCGGGATTGGCGTGCCCGCCTACATGCCCGAACGCGACGGCCTCTTCATGAATTTGCTGTTGTGCGAGTTAATGGCTGTTACCGGGAAGACCCTGGGTGAGCTGGTCGACGATTTGGAGGAGCAGTACGGCCGCTATTACTACATGCGTAGGGATTTGCGCGTCGATGCGGGTGTCGTCGAGATGCTGCGCATGGTGCTGCCCGGTCTGAATCCGCCGGTTGTGGCGGGCCGCGTGCCCGTTGCGGTGAGCCACCGGGATGGCCTTCGTTTGGGATTTGCCGATGATTCGTGGCTTTTGCTCAGACCCTCGGGGACCGAACCGATGGTGCGCATCTACGCTGAGGCGCCTTCCATCGAGTTGCGCGATGAACTGCTGGACGCCGGATCGGATATCGCACGTGGCGCGTTTTCGTAGGCGCGATGCATCGCCGCTTCTGCGCCACTTCACTGCCTGCGTTATTCCATCGCCTGCACAGATTAACGTATTGCCTATGGCGTCCCGCTGTTACCTATGCCCCTGCCTGTGCCCCCTAGCGGTTGCCTATGGTTTTCTCCCTTTTAGACCTCCCAAAACGCAGAAAGTCATAGGTAACGGAGCGTAGCCATAGGCAACGGGGCGCTTGCACAGGCAACGGAACGCTGCCATGGACGGCAGAAAACTGACATAAAAATGGGGTGCGGCCGTAAGCAGCGGCTGCACCCCGTTGGCAACTGTCGGATCGTTGCTAGTTCAACTCATCCAAATCGGCTTTGAGGGTGGAGGCGGACAGGATGTCGGCTACCTGATCGAGCAAGGCGGTATCGCCTTCGAGCGAGCGGGCGAACAGGTCGTCCTCAAATGCAATCATGTCGTTCAGCATGTCGATTTCGGCGGAAAAATCGCTGTCTCCCGCAAGCGCCTTGTCCTCGATGGCGTGATACACGTCAAACGTGTTAACTTGCTCCATGGTCTTGCCGGTTCCCCAGTAGAGGTCGTCGCGCTCAGGATCCAGGGCGGTAATGCCCGTGTACTCGTAAACCTCCTTGGAGAACACCGACGCAAGGTACGTCGTGTCGACATTGAACAGGCTTTCGAGCGCCGCTTCGGCATCGCCCTTCTCCAAGTTGGCGATGGTGTCGTTCAGAGAGTTGAGGTTGAGCTGGATAATGTCGTGCTTATAGGCAACGACATCCCAGATATCGAGCTTGAGCTTGTCCTTCTGGATGATCTTGTAGGTATCGAGAAGCTCTGCGCCGTGTGCCGTGAGGCGTGCAACGAGATCTGAAACGTCCTCTCCGTCTGCGCGCTTCGCACGAACAAGGTCATTTGCCTTGGTTACCAGCTGATAGTGCGCTGCGGAAAGCTCGGCGACGTTGTCGAGGGCGGCAAGATAGGCGTCGGCTACGTCGCCATCCTTGACCATTGAGGGGTCGAACGTCTCTTTGACCTGCTCAACGATAGTGGAGAAGTCCAAGGGCGAGATGGTGCAGCCGTCGAACTCCATGAGCATGCGGAGGTATTGCTCGGAAATCCACGTGAACACCGTTTCGTTCCAGTCGTTCTCCGGGCTCGAGGCGTTCGTGTGATAGCACTTGGTCTTCCAGATGGAATTGCCGGTTTTGCCGGCACAGAAACCAGGGACGCCTGCAATTTCCATGTCGTAGTCCTGCCCCCAGGGGCCGTTTTGGCTGCGGAGCTCAAAACCGTTGACGTATTGGTCGCTCGGCGGCTCAATGCCCTCGAGGCGCGCTTTGAACCAGGAATGAAGCTCGGGCGTCGCGTTGACGATGTACGTGTCGGCGTCGGGACGCACGGAGTCCATCTCCAGATGGCAGATGTTTTGCCCGACCCACTCGGGCTTGCAGGTGTTGATCTGGTTCCAAACACCCGTGCACCAATCGTAGTGGTTGTTGGTTGTGCCGTACTCCTCTGAACCGAATGCGATGAAGATGATGTTGTGGTTAGGCTTGTAGCCGCTGTCGACGAGCGCCTTGGCGATGCCCATCCATACCGCGACGCCCCAAACGTCGTCCATGAATGCATGGAAATAGCCGTCGAAATGGGCACCGGTCGTGATGTTCTGGTCGGTTTCGACCGCGGCGGGAATCATGCCCAGGACGTTGCCGCTTTCACCCTGCTTGTCGATGGTGGCGTCGACGTTGAGTGTCGCGGTGACTTCGCCAGCTTCCATCTGCTTGGCGAGCTTTGCGGCGTCATCCTTCGTGATGCACAGGACGGGGATGCTGTCGCGTGACGCAACGTCGAAGCAGTAGAGCGTATCGGTGCCAACGTTGTAGTTCTCGCCGATCGTCTCCACGATGATCGCCCTGGCGCCAGCGAGCTCGGCTTCGTAGGCGGGGGCCATGAACCAATAGTTGTAGTTGTCGAAATGCGTGATGACGATTTTGCCCGCAACATCTTTATCCACGTAGTTCGCGGCGGTGCCGTCTCCGCAGTCGATGAGTTCAGCGGTAAGGGGGCCGTCGGTTCCGGGGGCGCCGGCAAACGAGGAGAGCGTGTATTGCTCATCGCCGACGGTCATGCCGGCGGAGCGGAATTCCCAGGCGTGAACAGGATAGGTGTCGACCTGTACGCCAAGGCCGATTGCCTCCATCTCCTTGACGATGCGCTCGCGACACTTGTTTTCACCAGTTGAACCGGCGTTCCTAAAGCCCAGCTCACAATCATCGTTGCCAATCATGCTCAAATCGGTGCACAGGTTGTAGACGTAATCGCGGTCGATGCAGTCCAAGGCAGCCTTAAAAGCTTCTTCATCGATGACCGAGGCAGGAGCCGCCGGGGCAGAACCCTGATTGGTCTTGTTTCCACTGCAACCTGCAAGTGCGAGGGAGGCGGCGCCTGCTCCCGCGCCGAGCAGCGCCGCACGCCTGCTCAGGAGGATGCTTGCCTCTGTGCCGTTGATCTTGATGCCCATGACAGGACCCCTTTCAACATGTCGGAATATCCGGCACCTACGTGATGGGGCCAAGATATCCGCAACGAAAGGGGAGGGAAATAGCACGAAAGCGTGATGAAGTGGTTTATTTTTTCTAAACCTCGCTAGCACAAACGTGTTAGAGAGGCTGTTTGTGGGGAGAAGCGAGCTGCTTTCCCAAGTTCGTCGTGCTGCTCGCTGGGCTCGTTGAGCCGTTTTGCGAAGGCATCTGCTCTTTCGCCGTTACCTATGCATTTCTGCACTTTGGAAGACTGATGAGGCAGAAAACCATAGGTAATGGCAAGAGATGACGGGAGGTGCTAGTACATTTGACCTCTCTGGCGTAGTGCTATTTGGGTATGCCGAGCTTTGCGAGGAGTTCGTAGCGCGTATGAACGCCCGCTTTCTTATATATGTTATAGACATGTCGCTTCGCCGTATTTTCCGCGATGTCGAGCTCCGCTGCGATTTGTGTAACGGTTTTGCCTGCAAGCAGCTCGTCAAGCACCTCTTGCTCGCGCGAGGTAAGTCCAAGCTGCTGGATTGCTTCGGCTTGCAAATTCTTCGAAATAGCAGTTTTGTTAGGGGATGCAGCTTCGTCTTGAGCGGTCAGCTCTTTGATGGTTGACGATTTTGCAAGCCTTGCAAGGCACAAGGCAAGAGCGGCGGCGAAGAACAATACGCCGTCAAAGGGCTTGAGCGAACGTATGACGTCAAGACCTGGGACAAGGAAGCTCATGTCCCACAAGAAGACGTAGACGATGTAAAGAGACGTCGCGATGCCGGCAAAAACGGCAGTGGGGGATGGTGCGTAACTGGAGTCATCATCTTGTTTCGTTTGGCCTTTACATATATATAGGGAGACGAGTGCGAACACGCTTACAACTGCAAATACCACCTCATTAACGGAATACAAAATCTGCGGGAGTCCGGGTTGGATCAGGATATTGTGGTTGGAGGAACGGTCAACCCAGAAGAACGAAATAAGGAAGAACCCCAACACATAGCTAATCGCTACGAAGGAGAAGGCCCGAAGGTGCTTAATCTTTGAGCAGAGAATGGCTGCGATGGTACGCAGCGTTAGATAAATAGAGAGAACGTACGTGGTGTCCATGAGGGCGTTGAAAAGCATATTGAGATGCCACGAAATAATATAAAACTCAACGTAGAAATAAAGCAGCTTGACGCTGAGCCGCACAACCATAAGACGTGCGAGATAGAGGGCTGCCTTTTGTTCGCCGTGTAGCAAGCGAAATGAGGTGGCAAAGGCAGAAAATGCCACGAGTTCAAAGATATAGACAAATATGACAATATGCCGGGGCTCAATCATGGGCAATCCGATCTGCTTTATGTAAAAGGCTCTGTGACCTCGCGTTTTGCTGATAAATCTGTACTATATTCTATGAGCTGGGAACGAAAAATGCCTTTGAAATAAAACGAAAACGCCCTGAGTTGTGTAAGAGTCGTGGAGAGCGAGAAAGTCGCCCGGGGGGCGGGCTTTCTCTGGCATTATATCTCCTTGCCGCGCGGCCCCACGGGGACCGCGGCGGGTACCTTGAGAACCGGATACCGCGAAGAGACGGAAGAGAGAGGCAGGCCCATCCGATGGGATGGAGCCAGCAGTCGAATGTATCGAAGAGTCGAGCGTAAGGTCTGATAATCATACGTCAGGCCCCGTTCAATTCACCTTTACTCCAGACTTATTGAAACGCGAAACTGAATCCGATCGGCGATTTATCGCTGGCCGGAACGGGCACACCGTGCCGATTGGGACCCCTCGGGTCCCTCATTGGACGGAGAGTTCGATCCTGGCTCAGGATGAACGCTGGCGGCGCGCCTAACACATGCAAGTCGAACGGCACCCGCCCTCGGGCGGAAGCGAGTGGCGAACGGCTGAGTAACACGTGGAGAACCCGCCCCCTCCTCCGGGATAGCCTCGGGAAACCGAGGGTAATACCGGATGCGCCCGCACGTCCGCATGGACGCGCGGGGAAAGCCCAGACGGGAGGGGATGGCTCCGCGGCCCATCAGGTAGACGGCGGGGTGACGGCCCACCGTGCCGACGACGGGTAGCCGGGTTGAGAGACCGACCGGCCAGATTGGGACTGAGACACGGCCCAGACTCCTACGGGAGGCAGCAGTGGGGAATCTTGCGCAATGGGGGGAACCCTGACGCAGCGACGCCGCGTGCGGGATGGAGGCCTTCGGGTCGTAAACCGCTTTCAGCAGGGATGAGACAAGACGGTACCTGCAGAAGAAGCCCCGGCTAACTACGTGCCAGCAGCCGCGGTAATACGTAGGGGGCGAGCGTTATCCGGATTCATTGGGCGTAAAGAGCGCGTAGGCGGCCGGGAGGGCCGGGGGTCAAATGCGGGGGCTCAACCCCCGCCCGCCCCCGGAACCGCCCGGCTCGGGTCCGGCAGGGGAGGGTGGAACACCCGGTGTAGCGGTGGAATGCGCAGATATCGGGTGGAACACCGGTGGCGAAGGCGGCCCTCTGGGCCGGCACCGACGCTGAGGCGCGAAAGCTGGGGGAGCGAACAGGATTAGATACCCTGGTAGTCCCAGCCGTAAACGATGGACGCTAGGTGTGGGGGGAACCGTCCCCCCGTGCCGAAGCCAACGCATTAAGCGTCCCGCCTGGGGAGTACGGCCGCAAGGCTAAAACTCAAAGGAATTGACGGGGGCCCGCACAAGCAGCGGAGCATGTGGCTTAATTCGAAGCAACGCGAAGAACCTTACCAGGGCTTGACATGACCGTGAGCCCGGGGAGACCCGGGGGCCGGAAGGAGCGGTCACAGGTGGTGCATGGCTGTCGTCAGCTCGTGTCGTGAGATGTTTGGTTAAGTCCAGCAACGAGCGCAACCCCCGCCGCATGTTGCCAGCAGGTGAAGCTGGGCACCCATGCGGGACCGCCGGAGTCAATCCGGAGGAGGGCGGGGACGACGTCAAGTCATCATGCCCCTTATGCCCTGGGCTGCACACGTGCTACAATGGCCGGTACAGCGGGATGCGATGGCGCGAGCCGGAGCGGATCCCACAAAGCCGGCCCCAGTTCGGATCGGGGGCTGCAACCCGCCCCCGTGAAGTCGGAGTTGCTAGTAATCGCGGATCAGCATGCCGCGGTGAATGCGTTCCCGGGCCTTGTACACACCGCCCGTCACACCACCCGAGTCGTCTGCACCCGAAGTCGCCGGCCCAACCGCAAGGGGGGAGGCGCCTAAGGTGTGGAGGGCGAGGGGGGTGAAGTCGTAACAAGGTAGCCGTACGGGAACGTGCGGCTGGATCACCTCCTTTCTAGGGAGCATAAGGCTTTCAGAAGGCAACAGAGAACATATCTCACAAGAAGTTACGGCAGGTGTGCCGATGTTTCAGCGTCCCTCCGAGGTCCCTTCGCGTGTCCGGTCCCCGGGGTCCACCCCGCGTACCTTGAGAGCCGCATAGCGACAGACGGATCTATTTGAAACGATCTGATCGATTCTTCTTTTTGATTGCGAGAACGAAGCAATCTTCCAATCTGCAAAATCTGAAAAGAGTAAGTTGCAACGACAAGACCGCCGCCCGGCCAGTTCCGGGTGACGGTGTGCGACACCCAGACATTTGTTCAAGTTCATGGATACGGCGTCCCGCCGATGGGCGGGAAGATATCCAGGGCGCACGGCGGATGCCTTGGCACATGGAGCCGACGAAGGACGCGGCAAGCTGCGATAATCCCGGGCGAGGGGCACACACCCGCCGACCCCGGGGTCTCCGAATGGGCGAACCCGCCGCCAGCAGTGGCGGCACCCCGAGGGCGAACGCATAGCCCCCGGGGGGACAACCGGGGGAACTGAAACATCTAAGTNCTCCCCTTTTTTGGAGACGGAGCTCGAGGCCCCGGCCCTTATCGGGCCGGGGCCTTTTTCTTCAAGGGTCTTCAACTCTGCGGCGCGCGCAGCGTGGCGCAAAAAACCACCCGCTATGCGGCTAGTTATGATTTATGCCTGAGTATATTTTACAGTTCCTGCATAACATACTTTGCTTTGTTGCTATCATAGGAAATGTCTGTCGCAACGGGTGGTTGAAAGGTCGCTATCGGCCTACAGACCTTTTCTGCCGCTGCTAGAATATGCAGTTTGCAATCATCTTGCGTGACGGTAAGGACGCTAATAAGAACGGGGGTACGGTGTTTTCTGCGCATAAACTCCAAAACAAAATGAATTGTCTGCAGAAGAGGCGAAGGTCCGTGCTTTGTGCGGCACTCTGTGCCATCTTGTTGGGCTGCAGTGCGATGGCGGCGCTCGCCGTTGAGGCTGATGCCGAATCTGGTCAAGAACTGCATTGCGCGGTACCAAATCTAAACGGGGGGGGGGTATCTAATCTCCCTGACCAAGTAAAGATCCTAGCGAGCGCACAGCAGTCTCGAGCTGAGACGTATCCGGGCACCCGGCGACTCCTTACTCCTGACGACCTTCTGAGCGATCACACTGTCCAGGGCATGCAACCGGCAGACGTGACGGTCAACCTCTTCAATTACACCACAACGAAATATCGCGACAATGGGAAGAACGATTTGCTTCCCGGCAACTCTTCGCATGATAACAGCGTATGGGATTTTGGCATCAATAAAAATGCCCTTCTGCTTTTTGGCGATGGCATGATTGAGGCGGGGTATTGGAACCTCGGCTCGGGCGCCGGGCGCCCGTGGGGCAAAATACATACCAATATGAAGGGGATCGTCGAGGCTAAGCTTCAAAATGGCTACCCGATGCTGAATCTTGCAGATGCGCGTCAGAAGCTGCCCGATGCAACGGGAATCCCTAATGACAATTGGGGTACGGGCCAGCGTACGGATATTGCGTACTTGTATGATGCGGAGAAACGGGGTTCTGGAGTTGATGCAGCTCGTTCACTGTCAACGAAGCTTCTAGAAAGCCGTGGGATAACAGTGAATGGCGACACCGTCTCCGGTACATGCGATAAGGCATCGCTCGCTTACCTGTTCGATCCGAATGTTCATGATGAATACAAAGAAACCTATACGGACGTGAAGAATCTCTTCCAGATGAGCGACGATGGCTATTACTACTACGACGCGCGCGAGAACTTTGCCGAGCTTACGACTGACGCCAACGGTGACCATGCCTTCACGCTGTACGACGGCCCCGCTGTTTGGCGCACCGACGGAGGATACGATCCCCAGACCGGCGACTTCAACGGCGAGAAGAGCTTGGGCAACTTCTTCCCGTTTAATAAGGCCAAGGATGTGTTTGATTCCATCCAAACCGCTGATAAAGACGGTAATCCTACCAACATCTTGTCAAGTAGCGAGAGCAAGACCAATGTAAATAACCAGGTCCTCGCCGACCATCACATGGGTATGACCATGACCTGCGATTTCGTCCAGCCCCTGAATGGGCGAATCAACGCGGGAACAGCGGGATTGGTACCCATGACGTTTGAATTCTCCGGTGATGACGACGTGTGGGTGTTCGTCGACGATGTGCTGGTGCTCGACATCGGCGGCATTCACAGCGAGCTCTACGGCACGATCGACTTTTCGACGGGCGATGTCTATGTCGGCCAATCGTGGCGGAATAACGGCGCCATTTCCAACAATACGGGAAAGCAGTCGCAAAAGGGTGACCAGGGCACTGAGGCGATCGATTATACGACGCTCAAGGATCTCTTTACCGCGGCGAACGTGGCAGATGATTTCAACTGGAATGGTAATACCTTTGCCAGCAACAGCTCCCACACGCTCAAGATGTTCTATCTTGAGCGCGGCAATTACGACTCGAGCCTCAAGGTGCGTTTCAACCTCCAGTCCCAGCTCTACCACCAGATCAAGAAGGTCGATCAAAACGGTGCACCGCTCGAAGGCGTCGAGTTCGAGCTATACGACGCAGCATTGTCGACAAGTGATGACCCCTCAGCATTGAGCTGCAGGAATGCAAGTGGCGCAACCGCCGACCATCCGATTTACGTCAAGCAGTCCGGTGCAGATCCCCTAACGACGCTGACCACCGATGAGAACGGCATCGCACAGTTCACCACGGTGGAGGAGGGAAAGGAGCGCCCCTTCAATTTCGCCGACCGTTACGATGGGGCAACCGGAGAAGGCACGTACTATATTCTTAAAGAGGTAACCTCCCTGCCCAGCTACCGCAGCCTCCCGACGGATATCGTGCTTGAGTACAACCCCGATACCTCGATGCTCATCGTGGCAAATCGTTGGATAACGGGTTCGTATGCTAGCTTTACGAGTACGATCACCGGCAACCAGAACATCTCGTACGGAAGGATCGAGGATACGGGCGAGGTTTCCCCCACGGACGACGTCGTACAGGCTAACTATCAAAAGGATGGCCTCGTCGTCGCAATTCCCGCCATGCGCCAGGATGATGGATCGCTGATCGCTCTTTATGGCGACAACTTGAGCGGCTTCCGTGCATGCAGGCCGGGTGACCGTGCGAAAGTCTTTTCCGCCGCCGAGCTCCGCAAGGCCGCACTGAAGGCGGCGCTGTATCAAATGGCGAATGCGCAGACGGATGAACTTGTTCCCGCGTGGTATCTGTCATGGAACGATACGAATGGGCGTCTTGAGGGAACACTATCCGACCTTCCCGGCCGAGCAGATCGCTACGAACTCATGAACAGCGAAAACGCGGATATGCGCATGGTGTATGCCGTGATTACCCCTTCGGCACTTCAAAAGCTCGGAGTTGACGGTGCGAATGCCGCGGAACGCTATGAGGGCTTGGGGAACGTGTTGCAAAGCAAGATCGCGGATGGCGCAGATGTCGATAGCGTCGTTGATGATGCGGCCGACGAGATTCTCTCGACCGCTGATGATGCGACTGCAAATAACATGGCGTTCAGCTTCCTGAACGTCGGAACGTTCCAAAGAACGTTCCGCTCGTTGATTTACGTTCCCAATGAGCAGCGTGAGCTGCGTGTGCAGAAAATCAGCGAGGATGGCGTGCTGCTGAACGGCGCGGAATTCTCCCTCTTCAAAACTGAGGCGGACGCAAAAGCCGGTACCGATCCAGTTGCTTCTGGCACCACGGCCCGCGTTGGCGACGAAGATGGCGTGCTGGTTTTCAGCCCGCATCCCACAACAGGAGAGGTCGGAGGCCCCGTTGCCGGCTACGCGCAGATGATCTGGCCGAATACCGGCGAATGGCTCTATCTCAAGGAGACGAAGAGCCCTTCGGGTTATAGGATAAACGATACGATTGTTCCCGTGGTGGTGGGCAGATACTCAATTTATGCCGATGCGGGTTCCGAACAGGACGGCATCACTGTTATGGCGGGTGTGGGCAAGCTCACGCAGACGATGGTCAAATACGCAAGCGATGGCGAGGTCAACATCACGCTGCAAGATATCTCGGCCTATTGCCAGCAGCAGGATTCTGGCGCGTTTGACATGGACGGCTGGAAGGATTCCACGCTTGAGGGCACGTCCGTCAAGCGCTCGATGAACCTGCACTATGGCATGAACGCACTGGTGGATTACGGTCGTCACGATAGCGAGGGCGGAGCCAATACCAAGCCGTTCTTCATTGCGGACACGGGCTTTATTCGAGCTCGCGTTGAGCAGAATCTCTCTGATATCGACGACACGCACCAGATGGATCAGCGCGAAGACCTCAAAGACAGCGATATCACAAGTCTGTTTTCGCTGCTCAACACAGTGGTTGTGGCAGATGCCCCACATCGCGCGAGCAATACGGGAAGGCTTGCCATAAGCAAAAAGGTTGTGGGCGGCAATTTGGAAGATGAAGACTATACAAGGAACTTCTCCTTCGAGATCGCACTAACCGACGCGCAGGGCAAGCCTCTGGGTGGCGAGTACAACTACATCGCAACAGATAAAGCCGGTCAAATAAAGAACGGCGACACGCTGTTGCTGCATCACGATGAGGGCGTTGTTATACTGGGGCTGCCGGTGGGTACGCATTATGTCGTCAAAGAGAAGGGCGAAGAGGGATGGTTTACGTCGCCGACGTCGCGCACCTTCGAGGGAGTGATTGAAAAGAACCAGACTATCGAGACTTCGTTTGAGAACAGTAGGAACAGGCTGCCAGATAAACCTGTCGATCCAGATGATCCCAACAACCCAGGTGATCATGAAGGCGGCAAAAGGCCTTCGGATAATCTACCCGGTACGGGCGGTTTGATGGGATGGACGTCGGCTGCGCTGTTTGCCGCTGGATTGCTTTGCATCGGCGCACACGCGCTCCATAAGAAAGAGATCGACCGATAGCTTCGCCACCTAAGGCGTGGGATGAGATAAAACTCTTTCCTTGGAAAGGGCCTCCGCTTTCAGGTGAGAAGCGGAGGCCCTCATGTATAGAGGTTTTCATCGAAGATGCTTCCAGCTGGTAGCGACTCTGGCGTTATATCTCCTTGCCGCGCGGCCCCACGGGGGCCCGGGCGGGTACCTTGAGAACCGGCTCGAGTCCCGCCTCGGCAAGCGTGAGGGCGGCAAAGAGGACGGCACAGCCCGCACCCTCCGCGACGGGGCGCCACATCGCATCCATGCGGTGCCGCACGCCGACGCGACGCGATACAGGTCGAGGAGGTCCGCCGCCGAAGTCGCTGTGCGGCCCCCAGGGCACGAGAGGTCTCGAGATCCCGGGTGGACGGCTCCCTTTCGCTTTATATGCGAGGGAGCCTTTGCCAATGTGGAGCCGACATCTATTCAATGCTTTTTCTCGTCTCATTGAATTTGATTGCTGGGGCACCTGTTCGACAGGTGCCTTTTTTGTTAGAAATTGAAATTAGTTATTCGTTGCAAATTCATGCCTCTATGTGCAATAGCCGTCTATTCGCACTGCTTGTTTTCTTTTGATTCGTATTCTTTTTTCTTTTAATCCTGGTACGTGCATGTTGTGAGCCTTGCGTTTCTCATGCGTGCCGCCTCATCCACAAGTTCTATGGATACAATAGGAACGTTGTATGCGTGCGCTCAGGAGGGGGTGTATATGGCAGAAGCTGGAATTGGCGTCGATCTGGTTGAGATTGCCCAGATGGAGCGCATTATGCGCGTGACCCCTGCATTCATCCCTCGCATGTTCACCGAGGAAGAGCGGGCATATTGTGACGCGGCCGCTCGTCCTGCGGCGCACTATGCGTGTCGGTTTGCCGCACGTGAGGCGGTTCTTAAATCCCTGGGTACGGGCTTTGGACAGAATGGTGTTGGTCGTTGTGACGTTTCGGTTTCCCGTGACGCCAATGGACGTCCCATTGCTGTTTTGAGTGGTGGCGCACTATGCGTTGCGCAGGAGCTCGGGGTGCTCGAGGTCGCCATTTCCCTTTCGTTTACCGGGGAGCTTGCCGTTGCCAACGCGATGGCGATTACCGCCGATGCTCGGCCAAAGCCCAAAGAGGACAAGCTTACTGAGCGTCAGCGTATTGCGCAATCCTTTAAAGAGGCTCGCTCCGTACTTGACGAATTAGAGCGCGTACAGGAGAGCGAACTGCTGGAAACCACAGGTGAATCTCCCATTACGGAAGAGAGGAACGCGGAATGAAGCCGGTCTTAAGCACTGAGGAAGTCATTCGACTCGAGGATCTCATCGAGAAGGCTGGCACATCAAAAGCGCAGCTCATGGAGTTTGCCGGCGAGTTTGCCGCCGCAACGGTTGAAGGCTTTAAGCCCAAGCATGTTGTGGTGTTGACTGGTTTTGGAAACAACGGAGGTGACGGCTGGGTTGCGGCCGATATCCTCCAGCACAAGGGCATCTCCGTTGACGTGGTGACGCCTCTTGAGCCGGATGAGATCAAAAGCCCCATCGCTCGTCATGTTGCGCGTCGCACTGCCGGTCGCGATGTCAACATTGTGGTGGGTCCGTCGCGCGATGAGCTCATTGAGCTGTTGGGCAAGGCGGATGTAGTGCTCGATGCTATTTTGGGAACAGGTTTTTCCGGTGCGGTTCGCCCGCCGTTCTCCATTTGGATTCCCACGCTCAACGAGCTTGAGATGAACGTCGTTTCGGTTGATGTGCCCTCAGGCTTGGACGCCGAGACGGGCGAGGCGCAGGGCCCGTGCGTGCGCGCCACGAAGACCGCGACCATGTTGGCTCCCAAGATCGGTCTATACAGTGCCGACGGCCCTGAGTACGCGGGCGACGTCGTGTGCGGCAAACTGTATGACAAACTTGACGAGGTCATCGATGACGTCGACCATGCGGCCGATGTGGTCGACGCGGCTGACCTGCTCGACTACCTGCCCGTTATTCCGGCCAACGCACACAAGTACAGCCGTGGCTCCGTGCTCGTGGTGGCGGGTTCCGCGCGGTATCCCGGGGCCGCGATGATGGCCGCCAAGGCCGCTTTGCGTGCAGGTGCCGGGTATGTCACGGTTGCCACGCCCGATGCCTGCGCCAACCTCATCCGCATGGCGCTGCCGAGCGTTCCCGTGGTGGGGGTGCCGTCCGATACGCGTGGCTCCTTTGGCTCTGCGGCGAGCAGCGCCGTATGTGATTTGGCTAAGAAATACGATTGCGTGCTGTGCGGTCCGGGCATGACGACCGCATCCGGATGCATGCAGGTGGTAACGGACCTGCTTGCCATGGACGACGTCCCGCTGGTGCTCGACGCCGACGCGCTGAACTGCATGAGCCGTTTGGCGATTGGCGGCATCGACCAGACGCCCGAGCTCTACCGTCGTGATGCGCCGCTCATCTTGACGCCACACAACAAGGAACTCTCCCGTTTGGCCAACGATGTGCGCGTGGATGACCTGGGTACCGCCATCTCTGCAGCTCAGCGCTTGGTGTGGGCCGCTGGCTCGGAAGACATGGTGGTGGTGGCCAAGGGCCCCTCAACGGCGATTGTGGGCGTTGAGAAAGTGCTGCTGCCCATGAGCGGGCCCGTCTCGCTTGCCACGGCCGGTTCGGGAGACGTGCTCTCGGGCATCATGGCGGCAAATGTGGCAACGAGCCATGGCGAGGTCGATCGCTGGGAGATGCTTTGCGCATACGCGGTGGCTGTCCATTCCTATACGGGCTATGCCGCGGCAGCCGAAATGGGCGAGTACAGCGTGATTGCGACCGATCTGATCGACCAGATTGGCACTGCGATGGGGCTCGTTGAGGCCGAAGCATGCAAGGCGTTTGATTTGGAAGCGGGGGAGTAGGTTATGCAAACGTTGAGCGAACCCCCCACACGCTGGTCGTGGGTTGAGATTGACACCGGCGTGCTGCGCCGCAATACGCGCGCGTTTAAGAGTCTGATTGGCTCGCGTCAGCGTTTGTGCTGCGTGGTGAAGGCGGACGCCTACGGACACGGAGCCGCGGCCTGCGCCAAGATCATGCACGCGGCGGGTGCGGATATGTTTGCTGTCGCTACGGTGCTCGAGGGCGCTGCCCTGCGCGCTTCGGGTGTCAAGCTCCCCATTTTGCTGCTGAGTGAGCCGCCGGTCACGGCTATCGATATGCTTCTTGAAAACGATATCATGCCGTCTGTCTATACGCCTGAGTTTGCTTGGGCGTACGGCGAACGCGCCGCGGCATTGGGACGCGTGGGCAAGTACCACATGGCCATCAACACCGGCATGAACCGTATTGGCGTGCATTATGCGGATGCTGCCGAGTTCCGTCGGAGCGTGGATTTTCACATGGGCTTGGAGTGTGACGGAACGTTCACGCATTTTGCGACGGCCGATGAACCCACGGGCTGGGATCATCAGCTGCAGTGCAAGCGCTTTACCGAGGCGATTGATAACCTGCGTGCGGAGGGCTTCGATCCGGGCATCGTGCATTGCGACAACACGCCGGGTTCCATCCTCAACAAGAACATGCACTTTGACATGATTCGCGCAGGTATTGGCTTATATGGCCTGCAGCCGTGCGAGCGGACGAGGAGTGTGCTTCCGCTTGAGCCGGTCATGAGCGTGCGTGCTCGTGTGACGAACACGATGTATCCCGCGATGGGCGAGGGCGTTGGCTACGGTTTTACATTCCGCGTGCCCCGCTCTCGCATGGAGATCTGCACGCTGCCCATTGGCTACGCCGACGGTTTGCCGCGCATCCTCTCCAACCGTATGGAAGTGCTTTTTGACGGTCAGCGCATTCAGCAGGTGGGTAACATCTGCATGGATCAGTTCATGGTGGCCATTGGGTCGACGTCGTTCCGCCCGGTGCCGGTCCGTGAGGCGGAGATCGGCGATTTGATGACCGTGGTGGGTCGCGATGGCGATGCCGAGATCACCCTCGATGAGCTGGCGGCGAAGTGCGGAACGATCAACTACGAGCTGGCATGTGGGTTTGGCATGCGCTTGGAGAAGATTTACGTGTAGCGCGAGGACGGTGTGCGGTCTCGGCACTGCAAAGGACGCGGTGCGGGCTCGTGCGATGGGCGCTGCGAGGCATGCGGCACGGAGCTGTACGGCGCGTGTTACGGAGGACACAGCCTGACGCTGCGCGATGGATGTTTCGAACGATTGTGACGTGGAGGGAAGCCATGGGCGTTATGCATATCCCCGGGCATGAGGGGCAAAAGCCGCGCGAGGTCTCGCTTAAGGAAATTCGCGCCGTATTGGGCGATTGCCGCCTGTGCCAGTTGTGCCAAACGCGTACTAACATCGTGTTTGGCGTGGGCAATCCGCATGCGCGCGTCATGTTTGTGGGCGAGGCACCGGGCAGGAACGAGGATCTGCAGGGCGAGCCCTTCGTGGGGCGTGCGGGTGAGAACCTCAACGGCATTTTGTCGCTTGCGGGCCTGCGCCGCGAGGACATCTACATCGCCAACGTGCTCAAATGCCGCCCTCCCGGAAACCGCAACCCCGCCGCTGACGAAGTGCTTGCCTGCTCGCCGTTTTTGCGCGAGCAGATCCGCAGCGTGTGGCCGGAGATTATCGTGACGCTGGGCAACCCTGCCTCGCATTTTGTGCTCAAAACCGAGGTCGGCATTACGAGGTTGCGCGGCAGGTTCCATCAGATGGGACACTTCACGGTGATGCCCACGTTCCACCCTGCCGCCGCGCTGCGCAATCCGGCGTGGCAGGAGCTGCTCGAGGCGGACTTCCGCATGCTGGGACAGTATCTGGCGGAGCATCCGGCGAGCGATGGTGTGGCCGGTGCTGGTGCGGCTGGCGCCGTTGGCACGACCGGGTTCGGGGCTGCCGGGGTCGGGTCCGATGCGCTGCCGCGGGCGGTTGAATAACATGGCACTGAAACGCTTGGATCGTCGTTGCTACGCGAGCTCGTGCGTGGAGGACACCATAACCTTCGGCGAACTCGTTGCCGAGTTTGCAGCCGAGGGTGACGTCCTGGTGCTCACAGGCGGCCTCGGTGTGGGAAAAACGCACTTCACCAAGGGTCTTTCGGCGGGTCTCGGCGACGCGCATCCCGTGACGAGCCCAACCTTCGCCCTTATGGCGGTGCATGATGAGGGGCGGATTCCGCTTTTCCACTTCGATCTGTATCGCTTGGAACACGCGTATGAGCTCGAGGATACCGGCATTTACGACGTACTGGGGTATGAGGGTGTATGCGTGCTCGAATGGGGCGAGCAGTTCCAGGACGAGCTGACCGACGAGTATTTGGGCGTGGTTATCACGCGCGTGGACGACGATCCGGATGCGCGTGAGATTGCGCTTGAGTCCCATGGTCGCCGCGCGGATCTATTGGCGGAGGCTATCGACCAGGCCTGTGCGGAGATAACGGCCTAGGGTTTACGTTGATTTTGGACCTCGCGAGAGCGCTCCGAGCATTTCCTTTGGCCAGTTCTATGAAAGATGCTGTTCAGAACAGTGGAGAATCACGATGAAGCTTGATCAGTTCCGAACCTTGATTGTGGCGATTGACACCTCGACGGACATGCTTGCGTGCACCGCGGCATGGTGGATTCCCGAGGTCTTTTTTGACGATACGCCTTCGCGTGCCTGCGTGGAGGTGCTGGCGAGCCGTGACCATCTATGCCGTCGGCAAGCCAACGTGGAACTGGTCGAGACCGTTCAGGGCGTGCTCGCGGATGCGGGTATGCGCATGGAGGACGTCGGCGGCTTTTTGGTCGGTCGCGGTCCAGGCTCGTTCACGGGCGTGCGCATTGGCATTTCCACGGCAAAGGGCCTGGCACGGGGCGCGAATGTCCCGTTGATGGGTGCCTCAACGCTCGATGCGTGTGCATGGACCGCCTGGGGCGCAGGCACGCGCGGTCTGCTGGGTGTCGCGGCGGATGCCATGCGCGGTGAGGTCTACCCCGCGCTGTATGCTTTGGATGATGTCGGCGCGCATCGTATGTTCGAGCGCGAGCGCGTGGTGAAGGCCGCGGTTGCGGTGGAGGAATGGGCCGCCCGCTCCGATGCGTCCGAGTTGCAGCTTACGGGCGACGGCCTGGTGCGTTACGGCAAGCTGTTCGAGGAAGCGGGGCTCATGGGCCGTGCGCTTGACCCTGAGCTGTGGCGCCCCACGGGCGAGGGGCTGCTGCTCGCTGCTGCCGATCCCGAGGCGTACAACCGTATTGAGAGCGGGGATCCGGCGCTGGTGCTGCCCATCTACACGCGTCTGTCCGACGCCGAGGAAAATGAACGCAAGCGCTTGGGTTTGGCCGAGAGCGTGAACACTGCGGTAACGGGCGTTGCCGAAGAGCTGGCCGGACGTCACCTGCAGTTCCGCCCGATGGCTGCGGCTGATGCCGAGCCCATGGCCGCGCTCGAGGAGCGTGTGTTCGCGGACGCAGGGCACGAGGCCTGGAATGCGTCGATGTTCCTGTCTGAGCTTTTCTCCGATGCCGCCGCTGCTCGCTCATGGTGGGTGGCGCACGACAATGGCGAGCTCATTGGATATGCGGGCGGCATGGTGGTCGACCGCGACATCGAGATCCTCAACATGGCGGTTGCGCCCGAGCACAGGCGTGCGGGCATTGCGCGCAAGCTGCTGTCGCATGTGAGCTACGATGCCCAGATGCTCGGCTGCACGAGTGCCTCGCTCGAGGTGGAGGATGGCAATACGGCGGCGATCGCGCTGTACCAGAGCCTGGGCTTTACCGAGGTGGGACGTCGTCGTGGCTACTACGGTCCCGGATGCGATGCCTTGGTGATGCAGGCGTCGTTGCCGTTGGTGCTGCCGGTTGACCCAGCGTCGCCCGAGCCTACGGCGGCAGTGCAGCGCGAATGGCCGCTGCCCGAGCCGGAGCGCACTCCCGAGGAGAGCGCGGAGCTCAAGCGCCGTCAGCTCATCCTGGCCATTGAGAGCTCGTGTGACGAGACGGCGGTTGCCATCGTGGACGCTGAGGGCAACCTGCTGGCAAACCAGGTTTCCACGCAGATCGATTTCCACGCTCGTTTTGGCGGCGTGGTACCCGAGATCGCCTCACGCAAGCATGTCGAGGTCATTGTGGGTGTGGTGGATGCCGCACTTGAGGAGGCCGCGACGTCGCTGGGCCTGGCGGGCGGGGCCGTTGCGCCTGCTGAACTCGCTGCCGTGGGCGTGACCTATGGTCCCGGTTTGGTGGGCGCACTCGTGGTGGGCGTGGCGTTTGCCAAGGGTTTTGCCGCTTCGGCGGGTCTGCCGCTCATTGCGGTCAACCATCTTGAAGGGCATCTCTTTGCCAACAAGCTCACGACGCCCGATTTGGAGCCGCCGTTCATTTTCACGCTGGTTTCCGGTGGTCATACCATGCTCGTGCATGTGCGCGCCTGGGGTAATTACGAGGTGCTCGGCGAGACGCTCGACGATGCAGTGGGCGAGGCATTTGACAAGGTGGCCAAGGCTCTGGGCCTGGGCTATCCCGGCGGCCCGATCATCTCTCGTTTGGCTGAAGACGGCAACCCCTGTGCGATCGACTTCCCGCGTGCTCTGAACAGCCGCGGCGATTATCGTTTCTCGCTTTCGGGGCTCAAGACCGCCGTGACGCTCTACATTGAGCAGGAAACCAAGGCGGGCCGTACGATCAACCTGCCCGACCTGGCAGCTTCGTTTGAAGCGGCCGTTTTCGATGTGCAGTACAAGAAGGCGAAAAACGCCCTGCGTGAGACCGGTGCGCGCGAGTATTGTATCGGCGGCGGCGTGACGGCCAATCCGCATCTGCGGCGGATGATGATCGAGAAGTTGGGGCGCCAGGGCATCCGCGTGACGGTGCCGCCGCTCAAGGCGTGCACGGACAATGCGGCGATGATCGCAGTTGTGGCACGCGAGAAGTTCTTGCGCGGCGAGTTTGCCCCTCTGGACATCGACGCCGATCCGAATCTGACGTTGTGATGCGCGTTGGAACGCCCGACGCTGCGAGGCGTGTCTAGGCAGAGCGGTTGACGAAGAAATCGGCCATGTCGCAGAGCAGGGCCCCCGCTTCGGGAGCAATGTGATGCTGTGCTACAAGGTCGCGCGCTTGCTGTTGGGCTTGCGCTGCCTCTTGTGCGGCGAGGTCGTAGCAGTGTTCGATGCCGCCTCCGAGCTCGATGAACTTGACAGCGCGCTCCAATTCGGCCGGGTCTTTGGTGCCAGCGCGTAGCAGCGCAATCAACTCGTTGCGCTCGGGCGGATTCAGCCCTTGCAGCGCCGAGACGACCGCCAGCGTGCGCTTGCCCTCGGTGATATCGGAGCGGAAGTCCTTGCCCTGTGCGTTCGCGTTGCCAACGAGGTTGAGCAGGTCATCCTGGATTTGAAATGCGATACCCGCATGCACGCCGATTTCAATGAAGTCGCGCGCCGTGTCCTCGCTCGCGCCTGCTGCAAGTGCGCCCAAATACAGGGGGCTGGCAACGGTGTACCAGGCGGTTTTCCCCTCAACCATATAGAGGTAGTCCTCGGGCGTTATATCCCAGTGACCGTCGCGCGCCCAGCCCAGGTCGAGCGCTTGGCCCTCGAGCGTGTGGCGTTCCATGCGGGCGAGTTCCTTGAGAACGCGCAGCTTGCGGTCCGCGGGGAGGTTCGCATCGTCCAGCACAACCTCAAACACGCGCGTGAGCGCCAGGTCACCGATGTTAATGGCAACGCCTGTTCCCTCGACGCAATGTACACATGGATTGCCTCGGCGCAGTTCGCTTTCGTCGGCGATGTCGTCGTGAATGAGGGCGGCGCTTTGGAACAGCTCGACGGCGACAGCGGCAGACAGGGCTTGTGCGCCATCACCACCTGCCGCTTCGGCGCCAAGCAGCACGAGTGCGGGGCGGACGCGCTTTCCGCCGCTCGCGGTGAAGCGGGCGAGTGGATCGTAGAGGTAGTCTTCCAAGTCCCGAGCGATGCGCGTACCGGGCTTTGCGAGGGAAGCGGGGGCCGCGGCGGCGAGCGCCTTCTCCACGAGAGGGAGGCGCGACTTGAGATATTCAACAAACGAGCTGGTCACAGAATGTGTCCCTATCCCTCGTAGCCGTTGGGATTGTGCGACTGCCAGTTCCAGGCGTCGCGGCACATGTCGCTGATGTCGAACTGCGCCTGCCAACCCATAAGCTCGTGCGCCTTGGAGCAGTCGGCGTAATTTTCGGCTACGTCGCCAGGGCGGCGCGGATCGATGACATAAGGGACCTCGTGGCCGCATGCCTCGCTAAACGCGTGGATGATCTCGAAGACCGAGGTGCCGCGACCTGTACCAAGGTTGAAAATTTCGACGCCGGTGCGACCGTTCATCCACTGGAGTGCGGCGGCGTGGCCTGTGGCCAGGTCGACGACGTGGATGTAGTCGCGCACGCCCGTGCCGTCGGGGGTGGGGTAGTCGTTGCCAAAAACGTGGACGACCTCGCGTTTGCCGATGGCGGTTTGCGCCACGTATGGCAGCAGGTTGTTGGGGATGCCCTTGGGGTCCTCGCCCATAAGGCCGCTTGCATGCGCGCCGATGGGGTTGAAGTAGCGCAGCAGCACGACGTTCCACTCGGGATCGGCGGCGTGGAGGTCGGAGAGGATCTCCTCAATCATCCATTTGGTCCAGCCATAGGGGTTGGTAGCAGGCTTTTTGGCGCTTACCTCGGTGAGTGGCAGGCTCTCGGGGTCGCCGTAGACGGTGGCGGAGCTCGAGAAGATGATGGACTTGCAGTCATGGTTGCGCATGACGTCCACGAGGGTGAGCGTGTTACCGATGTTGTTGCTGTAATACTCGATAGGTTTGCTCACCGATTCGCCCACGGCCTTATAGCCAGCGAAATGGATGACACGGTCGATATGGTGCTGGTCGAAGATCTTGTTGAGCGCATTGCGGTCGTTGACGTCGGCGATGTAGAAGGTGAGGTTGGCTGCCGCCTCGCTGCCCACGATGGTCTTGATGCGGTCTTCGACCTTGGCGGACGCGTTGGAAAGGTTGTCGACTACGACTACCTGATAACCGCCTGTGAGCAGCTCGACGACGGTGTGAGAGCCAATAAAGCCGGCGCCGCCGGTGACGAGGACGCAGGTATCGGAGGGCGTGAGGGCCTGTGACATGCGGAGGGCTCCTTTCAAGAGTTTTGCCAGGAACAAGTATAGCGTAGGGGTATCGCTACTCTGTGAAGGGAGGATTGCAGAGTCCGTGGCGCATTCTTGTCGCCTCAACGGTGTCTTTTTAGCGCCCTAGCCCGTTCCGATCTGCAACGAGGTCGGTTATTCGCACTGTTTGGGCGATTCGTTGAGTAGACGAGGGATTTGAGGGAGCGCGACCTGCGGTTTTGGTCCCTAAAAATGAGTGCCTACTTTGCGAAACCCCGAAACTATGCGAATAACCGACCTCGTTGCAAGTTAGATGCGCCGGCGTCGCAGCCCCGCGCCCCGGACGGGGTTCGAATCCGTGCGCGTTCCGACAAAAAGCGAGCCGCCCGGGCTCGCTTCGCTGGCCGATGCTGCCGCATCGTCGCAGCCCCGCGCCCCGGACGGGGTTCGAATCCGTGCGCGTTCCGACAAAAAAGCGGGCCGCCCGGGCTCGCTTCTCAAACCTAACTGGCGGAGAGAGGGGGATTCGAACCCCCGAGGCGCGTAAACGCCTAACGGTTTTCAAGACCGCCGCATTCAACCGCTCTGCCATCTCTCCATGTGGTTAGTAATGATAGCATCGAACAAGAAAAAGATTGGCAAGTTGGGAGGAGCTATGGAGCATCCATGCGAAATAAGCGAGCTCGCGCAAACGAGTGCAAATTGCGCAACGGCTGATGGGCAAACCCCTACATGCGCGGGTGCCATGGCTGATAACGAGCGCACGGTTACAGGTGCGGGTATCTCGTTCGATGATGAATGCGTGGCGACAGATACGGGCGCTTTATCGGAAGACGAACACTTCATGCGCGAAGCGCTCGCGCAAGCGCGTGCAGCGGCCGAGTTAGGCGAGGTCCCCATCGGTGCCGTTGTGGTTTACGAGGGCAAAATTATCGCCCGTGCGCACAATCGTCGCGAACTCGACGAGGACCCTTCGGCGCACGCCGAGTTCGCGGCGATGCTCGAGGCTGCACGCGTGCTGGGTCACTGGCGACTCACGGGCTGCACCGTGTACGTGACGCTCGAGCCGTGTCTCATGTGCGCGGGTCTAATGGTCAATGCGCGCATCGATCGCTGTGTGTATGGCGCTCCCGACCCAAAGGGCGGAGCGGTAGGAACGCTCTACGACGTGAGCCACGACCCGCGCCTCAATCACGAATTTGAGGTCACGATTGGTGTTTTGGAAGAGGAGTGCGCGGCGGAACTCAAAACTTTCTTCGCGCAGCTTCGCGAACGCCGTGCGGAGGAGAAGCGCGCTCGGAAAGCGGCTGCGGCGCGGGAGGCACTTGCGTAGCAGCTGCAGTGGGAGACGCTTGGGTAGCCACTGTGGCGGTGCGCGCCCAGAGAACCGCTGCGGCGGAGGAGATGTCTGAGTAGATGCCGTTTTACGTTTCGCCGCCTTATCGCCGCATGTCCTTTGCACAAAAACGTTGGACGCGGACGGAGTGAACGGGTATCATAGCTAAACACGCCTCGCGCGTTCGATGGGTTCGGGTGACGATATGTTCCGAACCTGGTCAGGTCCGGAAGGAAGCAGCCATAAGGAGCCTCTGCCGGGCACCCGTTCCCATCGAGCACACGGGGCGTTTCCTTTTCCATTTTGGGAAAAAATGGAGCGTAGAGCCCCTTCAGGTAGATAAAACAATAAAGCAAGGCATTTCAAGCGCTACACTTAGGAACATTGGAATCGCGACAGGGATGTCAGACGATTGGTATGTTTGAACTGCTTAAACAATTCGCTCCGCCGTACCGCCGCTGTATAGTGGTCGGTCCGCTGTGCAAATTGGTCGAAGTCGTCTTCGACCTGCTCACGCCTTTGGTTATCGCGCGCATGATCGACCAGGGCATCGCAACGCACCGTGTTGACCTGGTTATTCACTTCGGATGTGTACTGGCGGTTATGGCCTTGGTGGGCTTTGGATTCACGCTCGTCTGCCAAAAAATGGCGGCACGCGCGTCGCAGGGTATGGGCACGGACATGCGCGATGCGCTCTTTTTCCACATCAACACGTTGTCTCATGCCGAGATCGACCAGTTTGGCACGCCGTCGCTCATCACGCGCATTACCAGCGATGTCAATCAGGTGCAGCTTGCCGTGGCGTTGGGAATTAGGCAGTTGGTGCGTTTTCCGCTGCTCGCCGTGGGGTCCATGGTGGCGGCCCTGCTTATCGACATCAAACTTGGGCTGATCTTCCTCGTCGCCACGCCGCTCATCGGAGGAATCTTCTGGGTGGTCATGGCTCGATGCATTCCATTTTTCAAGCAGATGCAGCAAAAGCTCGACCGCATCGCCCTTGTTACCCGCGAGGGCTTGAGCGGTGCACGTGTGGTTCGCGCATTCGTGCGTGAGGACCATGAACGCGAGCGGTTCCGCATTGCGGCGGATGAGCAGGCCGGCGTGGCGATCGCCGTCGGCCGTCTGACGAGCGTGTTGAATCCCGCGACGTTGCTCATCATGGACGGTGCCGTTTGCGCCATCCTGTGGGCGGGCGGCATACAGGTTGACGCAGGCGAGTTGACGCAGGGCCAGGTCCTGGCTTTTGTAAATTACATGACGCAGACGCTGCTTGCTATCGTTTACGTGGCAAATCTGGTGGTCGTGTTTACCAAGGCGAGCGCGAGCGCCGTGCGCATCAGGGAAGTACTCGATCGCACGACGAGCATCACGAGCCCGTCTGTTCAGGGTCGTGCCGAGCAAGAGGGGGCATGTGCGGCCGTTGGCGCGGAGCGCTCGGATGTTGATGGGGCGCGTACGGGTGCAGCTGCGGCTTGTGCAGGTGCCTCTGGTTCCGGCATCACGGCAGGCGCGACGCCCGCAGCGTTCCCAGCGCTTCGCATGGACAAAGCGACCTTTGCCTTTGCGGGTGCAAGTGGAAATGCCCTGCAGGATGTGTCACTTGAATTACCGACTGGCGGTACACTCGGCGTGATTGGCGGCACGGGCTCGGGCAAGTCGACGCTCGTGAATCTTATCCCGCGTTTGTACGACGTGACTTCGGGGCGCGTCGAGGTGTTTGGCCGCGATGTGCGCGCTTGGCCGCTCGAACAGCTTCGTCGTGCAATTGGAATGGTGCCGCAACAGGCACAACTGCTGAGCGGCACTGTTCGCTCGAACCTGCAATGGCGTAGAGCCGATGCGAGTGATGATGAGCTGTGGCATGCGCTCGAAACGGCGCAGGCGGCTGACTTTGTTCGCGCGCTTCCCGCGGGACTTGATGCTCCGGTGGAATCGGGCGGTAAAAACTTCTCCGGTGGCCAACGCCAGCGCCTGACCATCGCCCGCGCGTTGGTGGGGAATCCGCAGGTCCTCATCTTGGATGACTCCGCCTCTGCACTTGATTTCAAAACCGATGCCGCTCTACGCTCAGCTGTCGAAAAGCTGGACCTCACCACGGTCATCGTGAGTCAGCGCGTGTCGTCCGTGCAGGACGCGGACCTCATTTGCGTGCTACATCATGGCAAGGTCGTTGGCTTGGGGACGCACGAGCATTTGCTCGAAGACTGCGCCATCTATCGCGAAATCGCGGTGTCGCAACTTGGTGGGTCAGGTGCCTCGGGTGCAACGGTTTCGTCGCAACTCGCCGGCCGGGTCGACTCGACCCCGTCGCAACTTGATGGGTGGACCGCCCCGAACGCTTCGGCTGAGCCGCAGCCCGACACCTCAAACACTCCCGTCCCATCGCACCTCGACGATGAAGGCGGGGTGAGTGGCAATGCCTAATCCTTACGCGTCCGTCGGTTCAGTTGCAACTGTCACCGCAAACGTTTCGGGCAATGACAACCTCAACGATTTCAACGACCTGCCGGGCCAGGGTGGTCCAGATTCCTCCAACGGCCGGGGCGCTTCCCATCGCGCTATGGCAACAGGCGAGGTCGTACGTCGCGTTTTCGGTTACGTACGTCCTCATCTCGTGCTGCTTGTCGCGTCGTTTGTTGCCTCGGCGGCAACCATCGTGCTTCAGCTGTACGTTCCCATTTTGATCGGACGGGGCATCGACCTCATCATCGGTGCGGGCAAGGTCGATTTCGACGCACTTGCTCCGCTGCTTGTGCGTCTTGCGGCAATCGTTGTCGCGGCTTCGGTATTCCAATGGTTGCAGGGATATTGCGTCAACCGTCTCTCATATCAGACAGTGCGCGATCTTCGTGTCGATGCGCACGAAAAGCTCACCCGTGTGCCACTTGCAGTTATCGACCGCCATGCCCATGGAGATCTGATTTCGCGCGTGACCAATGATGTCGACCAGGTGGGCGACGGCCTGCTCCAGGGGTTGACACAGCTTTTCTCGGGCATTGTCACAATTGCCGGCACTCTGCTGTTCATGTTCACGACGTCCGTTCCCATGGCGTTTGTTGTGGTGCTCGCCACGCCTCTGTCGATGCTCGCCGCTGGCGCTATGGCGAAATTCTCCAACAAGAGCTTCACGGAGCAGATGCGCATCCAGGGCCAGCTCTCGGGATACATCGAGGAGTACGTGGGCAGCCAAAAGCTCGTCGACGCCTTTGCGTACGGCGACCGCGCGTGCGAGGGGTTCTCGGCCATCAATCGTGCGCTATACACCGTGGGCGAGCGGGCACAGTTCTTAAGCTCGCTTTCCAATCCTGGAACGCGTTTCATCAACAACATCATCTATGGACTGGTTGCGGCCATTGGCTGTGTGGGCATCATCACGGGTTTCCCCGCAGCGCTCACCGTGGGCCAGGTTCAGATCTTCCTTTCGTACGCCAATCAGTACACCAAGCCGTTCAACGAGATCACGGGCGTCATCTCGCAGATCCAAGCGGCCTTCGCCTCGGCCCGCCGTGTGTTCCTACTGCTTGATGCCCCTGAGGATAAACCGGATGCAGCAGATGCCATCGAGCTTTCCGCCCCGCGTGGCGAGGTCGAGTTCGACCACGTGGACTTTTCCTACGTGCCCGGTCGCACGTTGCTGCAAGATATCTGCATCCACGCCGAGCCTGGCATGCGCATGGCACTCGTGGGCCCCACGGGTTGCGGAAAGACCACGCTCATCAACTTGCTCCTGCGCTTTTACGACGTCGATAAGGGAGAGATCCGCATCGACGGCCATCCGCTTGCGGAGTGTACGCGCGATAGTCTGCGCCGTGCGTTCGGTATGGTGTTGCAGGAGAGCTGGCTGTTCGAGGGCACCGTTCACGAAAACATCGCGTACGGCAACGCTCGGGCCACGCGCGAACAAGTTGAAGCAGCGGCGGCCAAAGCGCATGCCGATACGTTCATCCGTGCGCTGCCGCAGGGCTACGACACGGTGTTGTCCGAAGGGGGAGGCTCCCTTTCCCAAGGCCAGCGCCAACTGCTGTGCATCGCTCGCGTCATGCTGGCCGATCCTGCGATCCTACTGCTCGACGAGGCGACGAGTTCCATCGACACGCGCACCGAGCTGCAAGTACAAGCGGCGTTCGACGAGCTCATGCAAGGCAGGACGAGCTTTGTGGTGGCACATCGCCTGAGCACCATCCGTGAGGCCGATTGCATCTTGGTCATGCGCGACGGGCGCATCGTGGAGCGTGGGACGCACGACGAGCTGCTCGCGGCCGGCGGGTTCTACGCCGAGCTTTACAATAGCCAGTTTGCAACTGCTGAGTGACGCAAGCTTCCGAAGGCATGTCGTTTTACGCGCAGTTCCGCACGCAAAGAAGCGTCCAGTGGACGCTTCGTCTTGCGCAGGACTGTTTGAGCACGGAATGATATGTCCGATTCGCATGTCGATTCGCTCGATGTTTCTCCTTTGTGCTTGGCATATCTGCCGTATCATGGATAAATGCCAGCACCGCCAACGAGGGGATGGGTTGAAGCGATGAAATACACCAAGCTGGAGCGCAACTGGGTCATGTACGACGTGGGTAATTCCGCGCTCGTGCTGCTCAACACCTCGGTTGTGCCCATTTACTTCAATTCCATCAACACCGGCGCGCATCCGGCGGAGCTCGTGGCGGCATGGGCGAATGCGCAGACCATCGCGAGCCTCGCGGTCGCGCTGCTCATGCCCATTCTGGGTTCGCTCGCCGATTACGCCGGCAACAAGATCAAGTTCTTCGCAGGCTTTTTCTTCACGGGCCTCATCCTCTGCCTTACGCAGGCGATTCCGATGGGCGCGCTGCCGTTCTTGGTGGTTTACGTGCTGTGCACGATCGGTCTCAACTCGTCCATGACGTTCTATGATGCCATGCTCACGGACGTCACCACCGATGACCGCATGGACATGGTGTCGAGCTCGGGCTATGCCTGGGGCTACGTGGGTTCCACGGTTCCGTTCATCGTGTGCCTGGCGCTCATCTTCGGCGGTCCGAGCCTACTCGGTCTCGACATGGCGTTCTGCACGCGCATGTCCTTCATCATCACGGGCGCGTGGTGGCTGTGCTTTACCGTGCCGTTGCTGCGCACCTATGAGCAGAAGTTCGGCAAGGAGCGCGAGGGCGGCGCCGGTGTGATGCGCAACATTGCCAACACGTTCAAGGGTCTTGTCGTTACCATGAAGCGCATCGCGGAGGATCGCGTGCTGCTCGTGTACATGGTTGCCTTCTTCTTCTACATCGACGGCGTTCACACGGTGATTTCCATGGCAACGAGCTATGGTTCGAGCTTGGGCATCGATTCCACGCAGCTCGTGCTTGCGCTGCTCGTGACGCAGTTCGTCGCATTCCCCTCCGCCATCATCTACGGCAGACTCGCCTCCAAGGTGGGCACGCTGCGCATGATCATCGTCGCCGTCGCCGCCTACGTGGGTATCGTGCTGTTCGCGGCGTTCTTCCTCAAGTCTGCCGTGGAGTTCTGGATCCTCGCCATTCTGGTGGGCCTGTTCCAGGGCGGCATCCAAGCGCTTTCGCGCAGTTATTTTGGTCGTCTGATTCCCAAAGAGCGTTCCAACGAGTATTACGGCTTCTTTGATATCTTCGGTCGTTACGCCTCTGTTATGGGAACTCTGCTAGTATCTGTCGTGACCTCGCTCACGCACGATCCTTCTTTAGGAGTGCTTTCCATCGGGATCTTGCTGGTAGTGGGCTTGGTCATGCTAGTAAAGCTCTCCCGTATGCAGGTGGAGGCGGCTTAAAGCGCGCATCGCGTAACACAACCGTGGTCGCGCCCGTCCGCGCTCACGCTCATACACTTCGCTACGTTTCGGAGGGTTTTGCTGGCTTCAGTAAAGCCCTCCGTTTATTTGGGAAGTGACCTGCATTATGAAATCCAACAGCAACGCGCACGAGTCGGACCGCTCCGTGCCGGTATCAAGCCGTTCAGCGCACGCTTATGCCAGTCCCGTGCGCGCGTCGAGAGCATCGAGCGCTTCAATCCGCGACCCCAAATACGTCGCCTATATTGGTGTGATTGCCGCCACATATGCTGTGGCGACATTGATGGCTCTGCTCTTTTTGGGTAATTTGGCCTGGGGTCCCGTGCAATTCCGCGTGAGTGAAGCGCTGTGCGTGCTTGCGCTGTTCACGCCCGCGGCCGTGCCAGGTCTCACGCTGGGATGCATCATCGCCAATGTGGCGAACATCGCGTTTTCCGGCGCGGGCATGCTCGGCATGCTCGACGTGATATTCGGCTCGCTCGCCACGTTCATCGGTGCATCGTTCACCTGGAAATTCCGCAACCGTCCTGTGCTCGCGCTTGCCGGGCCCGTGCTTGCCAATGCCTTGATCGTGCCTGCGTACCTGCCGCTTTTGTTGCAGGGCATTGGGTTTTACACCATCCCGTTCACCTCGATCTCGCTCGATGGAGCCTATCCGTTCATGTACCTGTTCGGGTTGGTGGCAACGGGTGCGGGCGAAGCGGCTATCATGTACCTATTGGGGTACCCACTCGCCCGTTCGTTGAGAAAAACGCCGTTTGTCAAACGTGAACTTGAGCGAATGGGTACAAAGAACTCATAGGTACGGAAAATCATCCTCGCCGTGCAAAATGCAAGGTTGGGATGGCGCTTGAACAGTGTGCGGTCGTCTTTCCGTGCCAAAAAACGGCAGGGGAGGCACTGTGAATCCAGTTATCGTGATTCCAAGCTATTGGTCGGGCGACCAAGCCGGCCTGACGTCTCCCGGCGCATACGACCATACGACCGATCTGGTTGGCCAGCGCCCCGAACTCGATCGCTGCCTTGCCTCGCTCGAGCAAGTGCGCAAGCTCCCGCGGGTGATCGTCCTGTTGGTGTGCCCGCAAGCCGAGCTGGCGCGCACCGAAGCCCGCGTGCGCGACATTATCGACCAACATCCGAGCGTCGAGGTAACGCTCATTACCAATCGCGAGGCATCCGCCATCATGAAGCGTGTGAGCGAGTTGGCACCCAAGGCTTCGGGCGAGACGGTGTCTCTACGCGGCTATGGCGCGATTCGCAACATGGGGTTGGCATGCGCCGCCATTTTGGGACACAACGCCGTGGTGTTTTTGGATGACGACGAAGTGGTGCTCTCCTCCGACTTTATGGAGCGCGCCCTGTACGGACTGGGAAACGAGACGCGCCAACGCCTGCCCATCCTCGCCAAGAGCGGTTATTTTTATGACAAGGCGGGTTCTCCGCTGGCGGATACCACCAAAAAGGCGGGTATCACCTGCCGTTGGTGGACCAAGCGCATCGAGTTCAACCGTTGGATGGAGAAGGCCCTCGCCGGGACGCGCATCTCGCGTTCCAATTACGTGTGCGGCGGTTGCTTTGCCGTGCACGCGCGTGCGTTCAGCCGCGTGGCGTTCGATCCGTACATCACGCGTGGCGAGGACTTGGACTACTTGTTTAACATGCGACTTTTTGGTTTGGACGTATGGTTTGACAACGCATGGGCGGTCAAACATCTGCCTCCTGCGCAAGCGGAAGAGTCACCCCGCTTTATGCAAAACGTGTATCGCTGGTATTATGAGCGTGCCAAGTTGGCGGTTGCCTCCCGTAAGCCCGAATACAATTCGGTGACTGCGGCCGCGCTCATGCCGTATCCCGGTCCATGGATTTCCGGCGGTCTGGACGAGCGCGTGCGCAAAACCGCTCTTGCGCGTGCGTTCTTTACGCGCGAGCACAGGGGATATTGGCACATTTGGCGCCATGGAATTGGCGAGGCTCAGGAGTACGCGCGCGAGCATGAGCGCGACTACCTGAGGTTTGTTAGTTTTTGGCCAAGCATTATCGATGGGCTGCGTGGAGACAAGCGTCTCGCCGCCCTGCTGGAGCGTGCATGACGGAGCAGAACAACGACGCCTCGGATCGTTTTGAAGAGGGCCATCCGGTCGAATGGCATGCAAATGGCGCGGTGTATTCGCGCGCGATAGATAAGTACCTGCCAACGACCGATTCCACCGGCATTGTCCGATTTGTTTCCATCTTTTTAGTTTCCGGCCTCGCTTTGGCGTTTTGCTACGCGCTGGCAACGGGCCACCAGTCACTGACCACGCTGGTAGCCTGCGCGCTCATGGCGGCATTTTTGCTTGTGTTCGCCTATTTGATTTCGAGTCCCGATACGTTGCGCTCCCAGTACACCGAGCAGACGCTCGATGTGGCCTCGGAGATGCTCGAGGACATCACCGAGGGCCTCACTCCCGCAAGCGCCGAGGCGATTTGCCGTCGCCTTCTGCCCGAAACGCGTGCTATGACGATTTCCGTGACGGACACGGAGCGGATTCTCGCGTGCGTAGGAGACCTGGCGGACGAATTCCCTCCCGGATCGCCCATACACACCATCACCACGCGCTACGTAATCGAGCATGGCATTGCGCAGTCGTTCACCAGTGCCATGTATATGCGTGGTGAGCAGGGGAAATATCGCTATATTCCGGCTGGCATCGTTACGCCGCTCAAGATTCGCGGCAAGACCGTGGGCACGCTCAAGTTCTACTACCGCTCTCCGCGCCACGTGAATCGCACGCAATATGCCCTTGCCTCGGGCTTTGCCGAGCTGCTTTCCACGCAGCTCACGGTGCATGAGCTCGAGCGGCAGGCGGAGCTTACCGCGCGTGCCGAGGTCCGCGCGCTGCAAGCTCAGATCAACCCGCATTTCCTCTTCAACACGCTCAACACGATTGCCGCGCTCACGCGCACCGAACCTCTGCGTGCTCGCGAGTTGCTGCGTGAGTTCTCCCAGTTTTACCGCGCTACGCTTGAGAATTCTGGCCAGCTCATCCCCGTGAAGCGGGAAATCGAGCAGACCATGCGCTATCTCACGTTTGAGAAGGCCCGCTTTGGAGAGGACCGCATTCAGCTTACGGTCGACGTGGACGAGGACGTTGAGGACGTGCTCGTTCCGGCATTTGTGATCCAGCCGCTGGTAGAGAATGCGGTGCGCCATGCTATGCCCGATGAGGGGCCGCTTGGGATCGGTATTACGGTGCAAAGCGCGGGTGACGAGGTCGTGGACATTCGCGTGTCCGATGACGGCGTCGGCATGGATGAGGAGACCGCTGCTCGCTTGTTTAACGCGGCGACAACGCCTCCCGATCCGTCTGCGCCACAGGGCGGTGGCGCGGGAGTTGCCATGCACAACATCTCTGAGCGCATCAAGCGTTTTTACGGTCCGCGCTCGCACGCAAGTGTCGAATCTACCCCTGGAGCGGGAACCACGATCGGCCTGCGTCTCGATCTCGAGGGAAGTATGTACGACGAGGGGTAGAATAAGACATGACCGTACGGACGGCGCGTGTGGCGTCGGGTCACCTGAGCTGGTAAAGAAAGGTTGTTGGTGCATATGCTACGTGCGATGATCGTCGATGACGAGGCACCTGCGCGCTCTGAATTGCGCTTCCTTTTGGAGCAAACGGGCAAGTTCGGTTCGATTTCCGAGGCGTCGAGCGTCCGCTTTGCCATCGAGATGCTTATGGAAACGCGCGTTGACGTCGTATTTCTCGACATTTCCATGCCGGGCGCTTCGGGCCTGCAGCTTGCCGAGGCGCTTTACAAGCTCAAGAATCCGCCCGCGATCGTGTTCGTAACGGCATACAGCGACCATGCTGTCGAGGCGTTTGACGTAGACGCGGTTGATTACCTCATGAAGCCCGTTGAGGAGGCGCGCCTGGATCGCGCCATCGAAAAGGTCATCGCGCGCTCCAAGCCCGCTGCGGCGGAGCCGATGGTCAAGTCTTCGAACATTGAGCGTATCCCCGTGGAAAAGGGTGGACGCAAGGTGCTCATTCCGGTGGACCAGATTCGCTTCATCATGGCGAAGGACGACTATTCCTGCATCTTCACCGACGATGACCGCTATCTGTCGACCACCTCGTTGGCGCAGTTCGAATCCAAGCTCGGCGAGTTCGGATTCTTCCGCGTGCATCGTCGCTACATCGTGAACCTCGCAAACGTCGAGGACGTCGAGACGGTGCCTTCTGGCGCAATCCAGCTCGGCGTAAGCGGCGTGGATGAGCGCATCCCCGTGAGTCGCCGCCGCGTGGTGCCGCTCAAGAAGGCGTTGAATCTATAATGGTCCGCCGAATCGACATCATTTCAGACACGCATGGGCATCTGTCTCCGGAGCTGCTTGCGACAATTGAGGGCTGTGACCTGCTCATTCATGCGGGTGACATCACCAGCGAAAGCGACTGGGCAGAGCTCGAGGCAAGTGTGTCCGAGATTCGCGCCGTGCTGGGCAACAACGACTGGTACTACGATTACGGCCCCGAGGTCGGTAAGATTAACACCTTCGTGTACGAGGGCGTGAGTTTTTCCGTATCGCATTATCACGAGATGCTTCCGATTTTGGAATCGGATGTGGCGGTATGCGGACATACGCATCGTGCAAAGATCGAGAAAGTCGGTCGCTGCATCGTTATCAATCCCGGTTCCGCTTCCTATCCGCGCGGTGGTCGCGGTCCCACCATCGGCCGTTTGATGGTGGATAACGGGGTCGTGCTTTCGGCTCAAATCATCGACCTTTGATTGAGTTGTGTGCAAAAAGCGCACGACGAACGACGGAAATATGCTCCTTTGTAATGCCGTTGAGCTGCGGTTTTGCCTTGTTTACGCATTGCGAAAGAAAGTTGGAAAAAGTTCTTGCATAGAAGGACTGGCTCTGTGTATACTAATCCCCGCAGCAGTTGCTGCACCTGGGGAGTTAGCTCAGTTTGGTTAGAGCGCCGGCCTGTCACGTCGGAGGTCGCGGGTTCGAGCCCCGTACTTCCCGCCATTGCAAATAAAGCCTCGTCTTCGGACGGGGCTTTTTGCATTTGATGCGGCTTTAGTTGGCTTTACCGGGGCTTTACATGCCCTGCGCGGCCTTGGGCTAAGATGGTGTGCATTGTGTCTGCACCCCGCGCTTTGAAAGGCGAACCATGCAGGAAGCTTTTTTTGGTTTTATCAGCCAGTTTGGCTACATCGCAATTGCCGGCCTGATTCTGTTCGAGAACATCTTCCCGCCCATTCCCAGCGAGTTGATTTTGCCGCTCTCGGGCTTTTTGGTGAGCAAGACCTCGATGACGTTGCCGTTGGTCATCGCCTTTGCAACCATCGGTTCGGTTGTGGGCGCCTACATTCTGTACGGATTCGGTCGCCTGCTCTCGCAGGAGCGCCTGGAGGGGTTTTTCGACACCAAGCTCATGCGCATGCTCGGGTTCCACTCCGACGACGTTGCCAAGGCGATCGGCTGGTTTGACCGTAAAGGGCAGATTGCCGTGCTCATTTGCCGCTGCGTCCCCGTGGTCCGCAGTCTGATTTCCATTCCTGCCGGCACGGCAAAGATGAACATGGTTCGTTTTGCCCTGTATACGCTTGTGGGTTCGCTTGCCTGGAACACTGTATTGTGCACGCTCGGCTTCTGGGCGGGCGACGCGTGGGAGGTCATTACGGCACAGGCGGAATGGGTGTCCACTGCCGTGAAGGTCGCCATCGTCATCATCGGCCTGATCGTCGTGGCGTGGTGGATCAAGTTCCGCATCATTCCCGCGCGTGAGGAGCAGAAACGCCGCGACGCCGAGGGCAAGTAACGCCAGTTTGCAGGGCGATTTGCGGTCGCTTTAAGCGTTTCCTTGCGCTTGGTCGCAATCCGATGGTGCTCGATGTCATGTTTGGAGAAGAAGACCGCGCCTCAATGACGAGATGCGGTCTTTTCGTTTTCAAAAATGACGGAAATGCGCAATTCTATTCGAGCATGGCGAGTATAGGCACATTTAATACTCGCTTTACCTGCGGATTTGCTACTAAAAATCGCTGTCTACTTAAAAAGACGGAAATGATTTATGCATTTCCGTCTTTTTTGGTTTGCTCGCTTTTGGGGCCCGCTTGGCATCGACGGGGTGCTTGCTCGCTTGGCGCCGGCGGGGCGTTCCGTCAGCCCCGCACGTTCGCCTTACAGGCGTGCCTCGAGGTCTGCCTTGAGCTTTGCCTTGGGCAGCGCGCCGACTGAACGGAAGATCTCCTCACCGTCTTTAAACAGCACGAGGGTGGGGATGGACATGACGCCGAACTTCATAGCGAGTTCTTGGTTGTCATCGACGTTGCACTTCGCAACGACCATGCGGCCCTCGAGTTCGTCTGCAAGCTCATCCACGATGGGAGAGAGTGCGCGGCACGGACCGCACCACGGAGCCCAGAAGTCAACGAGTACCGGAGCGTCGTTGGAAACGACGGAATCGAAGGTTTCGGCAGTGAGGGTGGAAATATTGGCCATGGGAGCCTCCTTGTAAAGTCCCTCGTCCAGGTGAGGGATACTCATCTATCGCGGTTGTTATACCCACGCGATGGCATGCATTTCATGGCAGGGTAAAATGTTTGAGAGAAACACGGTGACAAGGAGCCCTGGTGTATACGACGACCGAGCATAAAGGGGCGCTGGCTGCGGCCGCAGCGCAAGAGCTTGCGGGATTGGAAAAGCGCGGCGTTATGATGGCGGGCAATGCGTTCTCGCCCGTGGTGCTGGTGAAAGGCGTGCTGAACGAGGCAGAGCGAGCCGGGGCGGAGCTGCTTTCCGGCGCCGATGGGGAAGCCCTGCGCTCTGCGCTTTCGGCAATCGGCTGGGCGCCGCAGGATTTTTGCGTACTTTCGGCCGTGGACGCGGAGGGCGCGGCACTTCCCGTCGAGTTGTTCCGCGAGGCGCTCGAGGCGTTGGATTCCGAGGCCGTCGTACTGCTCGATAACGCCGCGGCTGAATTGATGCGCGAGGCTTACGCAGACGGTTTGGCGATCATCGAGGACTTCGACACGGCGATGCTCATGCCGGGGTTGGTTGCGTCAGTGCTTGGACGTCGTGTGCTGGCGCTCGGCGGCTTTGAGGCGGCGCTTGCCGCACCGGCGGAGAAACAGCGCATGTGGGCGTATCTCAAGCAGCTCCCGCCGTTGGGCGCGCCGTACTAAAGCGGCGCAACTGCTCGCCTTACATTGCTGAAAGGTTGTGCTTTTGGCTGATCGAGCGCTCGGCAAGGCGGGATAATGATGGCGTGCTTTACGAGGGGAGACGGGTCCATGGCGCGTATTTTCGTGGTCGAAGACGATACGGCGATCCGCAACGAGGTCATCGAGGTGCTGGAGCGGCAGGGCTTCGAGGTCTCGTATTGCCTGACGTTCGAGCGTGCGGTTGAGGACATCTTGCTTGCCCGTCCCGATCTCGTATTGCTCGACCTGACGCTTCCGGGGACCGACGGGCAGCTCATCTGTCGCGAGCTCCGTCAACAGTCGGATCTTCCGATTATCGTGCTCACCTCGCGCGTGACCGAGGTCGACGAGGTCATGAGTATGACCATGGGTGCGGACGACTTCATTCCCAAGCCCTATAGTGCTCGCGTGCTCGTGGCGCGCATCCAGGCGCTTTTGCGTCGCATTCAGGGCGCGGGTGATGCTGGCCGCGTTATAGAGCACAACGGCCTCTCACTCGATTTGTCGCGTTCGCTTGCCACCTCAACTGAAACGGGGGCGTCGGTCGAGCTCACCAAAAACGAGATGCGCATCCTTTCGCTGCTCATGAGCCATGCCGGTGCGATTGTGAGCCGTGAGGCCATCATGCGTGACCTATGGGATTCGGATGCCTTCGTGGATGACAATACGCTCACGGTGAATATCAACCGCCTGCGCGCCACGCTGGAAAGGATCGGCGTGACGGGTTATCTCTCAACACATCGAGGTCGCGGGTATTCGGTATAGGGGGTGCCATGGGGCCGTTAACGTACCTTGCATCGCTGCGGACTGCGCTTGTGTGCGAACTTATCGCTACCGCGCTCGTTGCCTTTCTGCTTTTGGTGGGCGGTGTCGGCATTGAAATCGTGTTGCTTGTCGTTGCAATCATGCTCGCGTCGTTTTTGGGGATTGTTGCGTTGGAATACAACCGCAGGCGTCCGTTTTACGGCGATTTGGCAAGCGTGCGTGAAGGCGTTGAGCATCCGCAGTGGTTTTTCGAGATGGTCGAGGAGCCGGATTATCTTGAGGGACAGCTTGCGTACGATGCGCTGAGGGCGATCGCCAAGGCCGCAAACGATGATGCGGCAACGTATCGAAGACAGGTGGAAGAATACCGCGATTACATCGAGACGTGGGTCCACGAGGCCAAGTCCCCGCTTGCTGCAGCGCATCTCATGCTCGAAAACCTGGCAGAGGGCGTTCCGGCAGACGAGGAAGGCGAGCAGCTTCTGGCAAAGACCGAAGCGTTGGGTGAGGAATTCGACCGCGTGGAGGGGTATATCGAGCAGGCGCTGTATTATGCGCGTTCGGAGTCGGTCGATCGCGATTATCTCATTCGCCCGTATGAGCTCAAACAGCTTGTGGGTGATGCGGTCCGTGCCAATGCGCGCACGCTTATCGCCGCACATGTGGCGCCGTTTCGCGTCGACTTGGGTAAGACCGTGTTCACCGACGAGAAGTGGATGGTGTTCATCCTCGGGCAGCTGATTCAGAACAGTGCGAAGTATGCGAGCAGTTCGGGCGCGGAAATCGTGTTTTCGGGAGCGCTTATCGACCGCGGCCTTTCGAGCGAGCGTATCGAGCTCGAGGTACGAGACAACGGTTGCGGCATCCCCCAAGCCGACTTGCCCCGCGTGTTCGACCGCGGTTTTACCGGAGAGCGCGGCAGGACGGGCAAGCGTTCTACAGGCATTGGGTTATACCTGGTAAAACGCCTGTGCGACAAGATGGGACTCGGCGTGCGCGCCGATTCGCGCGAAGGTGAGTTCTTTGCCGTGACGATTAGTTTTCCCACCAACAAGATGCATTATTTCGAGTAATTGTTTGGAATAACTTTTCGCGTGGAGGGGCGGCTTTGTTGCTCGCTCGTCCCGAAATGCACAACGAAGTAGGGTTTGCGTACAGTTTGGGCGATTTGGAGAGTAGAGGCGAAGTTCACAAGCGTGCGACCTGCGGTTTTGTTTTCAATAAATCGCTGTCTACTCGGGAAAACCTGGTCGTTGTACGAAAACCCTATCTCGTCGTGCATCATACGTTCTTTCAACTTTGTAATAGAGCCGTTTGACCTTATAGCTCTGTTCCATCATTCAAGTGGGCAAATGCAGGGAACATTGAGATGACGCAAAAAGCCCCGACATTATGCCTCAGAGCGATTTCTGAGCCGTGGGCTCAGCTGAGCGAAGAGGCGTAATGCCGGGGCCTGGGTACGTGAGAACGTACTCAACGTTCTCGCTGGAAGTGAACCTACTTGACGACCAGGATGTCGCAGTCGGTGTTGCGCAGCAGGAACGTGGAGATGGAGCCCAACAGCGCGTATTTGATGGACGAAAGACCGCGTGCGCCGCACAGCACCAGATCGGGCTTTACCACGTCGAGCATCTCATCCTTAAGCGTTTCGCGAATGCGACCGGCGCGAATCATGACCTCGACCGACGGGATAGCGGGATTCGCCTTGGCCTCCTCGATCTGGGCGGCAATGGAGTTGGTGAACGCATCCTGCAGGCCCTGAATGAGGTCGGCGGGGTAGGAGCCCGCGGACTCGAGCGCGGTCGAGTCGATAACATGACCCACCACGAGGGCGGCGCCGTTGTTCGCGGCGACCTTGATGGCGCGGGCGAGGACGAAATCCTGCTGCTCGGTGCCGTCAAGAGAAACAAATATCTTGGAATAACCCTCGTGCATAACAGCCTCCTTGGCTAAGGGGCGAGGTCCGTGTACCCCGCCGCATGCTGCTTTACCTTGCCACAGTTATACCCATATAGAGGTAGGAAATAAGAGAGATGCCGCAAACGGTTCGCTTTTTAGGTGTAACGGAGTGGTACGGGGGATAATAGGGCAGTTAGCGTGCGATGGCGCATGCATGTTGAACTGTTTTGCATCGAATGGTTTGCCGAGTGGGCGTTTGCGTGATGCCCCGCGTGTTTTCAAATTCGTTTTGAGGCTAGGAGTCGTTCATGGATATCGTCGAGTTGCTTAAAGCCGCCCTGTTCGGAGTGGTTGAGGGCATTACGGAATGGCTGCCCATTTCATCGACCGGCCACATGATTTTGCTGGACGAATTCGTTACGCTCAACGTGAGTGAGAACTTTTGGAATATGTTCCTCGTGGTCATTCAGCTCGGCGCCATCTTGGCGGTGTGTGTGCTGTTCATTCGCGATTTGCTGCCTTTCGGTTTTGGCAAAAACGCCGAGGAGCGCAGGAGCACGTGGAACCTATGGGGCAAGATCGTGCTCGGTTGCATTCCCGCGGCGGCAATCGGCATCCCGCTCGACGACTTTATGGAGGAGCACCTCTACAATGCCTGGGTGGTGGCTGCCGCGCTGGTGGTTTATGGCATTGCTTTTATCGTGATCGAGAGCTGGCGTGCAAGGAGGCTCGCTTCGTCTGTCGCGTCTGGGAAAGCGCTTCCCGGCGCTCGGCCTGCTGGCGCGCATTTCGCTGCGCCTGCTCCCATGGCTGCCACCGAGTCCGCTACGGGCGGCGACTTCGGTTCCATTTCCACGCTCGACGAGCTCTCGTGGAAAACCGCCCTCGGTATCGGATGTTTCCAAGTGCTCTCGCTCATCCCTGGCACGTCGCGTTCCGGTTCCACCATCATCGGCGGCTTGCTGCTCGGTTGCACGCGCTCGGTTGCTGCCAAGTTCACGTTTTTCCTGGCCATCCCCGTGATGTTCGGCGCGAGCTTCCTCAAGCTCGTGAAGTTCTTCTTCAAGGGCGGCGTGTTTGGCACAAGTGAGCTCGCCATCCTGGGTGTGGGCTGCACTGTGGCGTTTGTGGTTTCGCTCGTTGCGATCAAGTGGCTCATGGGCTTTGTCCGTCGTCACGATTTCAAGCCCTTCGGCGTATACCGCATCGTCCTGGGCATCGCCGTGCTCGCATATTTCATACTGGTGTAAACACGAGTAAGGGGCAACGCGCGCAAAGAGCGGCGCCCACGGAAGGCAGCGCGCCCGGCGGGGATGCGGCTCGCTTTTGGAATGCGGCAAAACGTAATGGATGGGGTGTCAAACCGTGAACATTCAAATCTTTGGAACCAAGAAAAGCTTCGACACCAAAAAGGCGCAGCGTTACTTCAAGGAGCGCCGCATCAAGGTGCAGTTTATCGACCTGCGTGAAAAGGAAATGAGCAAAGGCGAGCTCGAGAGCGTGATGCGCGCGGTTGGCGGCATCGAGGCTCTCGTGGACGAAAAAGCCAAGGATCAGGACACCGTAGCGCTCATCACCTATCTTGCGAGCAGTCAAAAGTTCGAGAAGCTTTTGGAGAATCAGCAGGTTTTGCGCGAGCCGATCGTGCGCAACGGACGACAGGCGACGGTCGGCTACTGCCCTGACGTGTGGAAGATTTGGGAATAGGCCTCTATCTGCTCAAAAAAATGGTGTTCCACCATACAAATAATGCGTTGCCAACCGTAAAAAAGTGATTCATACTTAGAGGACTCCACTTGTGGCTTTGCCGCAAACGTACCAGAACCGCAGCCATCCCTCAGGGAGGCAAAACCAAGGAGGAACCATGGCACATTCGCGTCACAAAGCGATTGTCGCGGGCCTTGCGCTTACACTCACGCTTGGCTCCACAGCCCCTGCCCTTGCAACATTGTCCGATGAGACCCCCACTACGGATACCGACCCCAACGGTGTTGGTGCCCCCTTGCCTTCGGACTACGATAAAACCGACTTTTACGAGGGCCAGGAGAACGTGAGGACGTTCGCCAAGGTGCGTTCGGCTTCTCGTCTGGCGCCGCTCAAGCTTTCGGACGAGATGAAATATTTTGCCCAGTTCGAAAGTCACGGCAACTATGACCAGGGTCTTTCGTATGGCGACGGCTACAATGCGATGGGCTTCTACCAGTTCGATCGCCGCTATAGCCTTATGGGCTTCATCCAGCAGGTGTATAGCTACGACTCCGCCAAGTACGCCATGTTCAAGGGTCCTTTGGAGCATGCGGACACGCTTTCGAGCAAAACGTATAGCATGTACGATTCCGACACGCGACAGCTCACGGGCCTTGCGCAGGATCTGAATGAGGCGTGGCATGCGGCGTACAAGGCGGACCCGGAGGAGTTTTCCGCCCTGCAGGATGCCTACGCCTACAACAACTACTACCTGCCCGTACAGAGTATCTTGCTGAACTCGTACGGCGTTGATGTGCGTGACCGCGCGGATTGCGTCAAGGGCCTTGTGTGGGGCATGTGCAACATGTTCGGATCGGGCGGCGTGCGCAATTACTTCAAGGATGCGAATCTCAACGACGATATGACCGACCGCGAGCTGGTGACCGCCCTGTGCGATACCGTGGTGAATCGCGTGAGCTATTACTGCTCGAGTCAGCCGCAGTATTGGACGGGCTGGCAGAACCGCTACAAGAAGGAAAAGCAGATCTGCCTCACGTATATCGCCGAGGACGAGGCGCAGCAAAACGCCGCCGACAAGGAGGAGCAGGAGAAACCCTCCACGCCTACGACTCCCGTGGTGCCCACGACGCCGACCACTCCGTCGATTAGCGATACACCCGCGGATTCCGATAAGGACGACGCCGGCAATAGTACTACCGGATCGTCGAATGGCAGCTCATCAAGCGGCAACGGATCGTCTGCTCAGGCGCCGAGCAATGGCGCATCGAATGGCGGTACGACGGGCAATGCTTCGAACGGCGATGCGGACGGTGTACCCCAGCAGCCTTCGGGCGATTCCGATAGCGCGGCCGGTGAGGACAACCAGAGTTCCAACGCGAACGGTTCGAATGGCGGTGCCGCGAGCGACGCCAGCGGAAATACCGGTGGAGCAAAGGCGCCCCTCAAGAAACCCAGCTCTCAGCAGCCCTCCGCTGTCGAGGACGATGAGGATAACGGAGCCTCAGATGCCTCTGCCGCCGCGGCGGACGACAACGACGGAAAGAAGGGCGCTGCTGTGAAGAGCAGCGGAGACGATGCTGGGAAGTCGAGCGCCGAGGGCTCCAAAGAGGATGGTTCGTCCAAGAAAACCGCAGGCGACAAATCCGGCAAGGAAGGTCTGCCGCAGACGGGCGACATCGTTGGCATCGTGCTGACTGGTGCCGCGGGCCTTGCCGTGGCGGGTGGCTCGTTCGTCTCACTTGGAAAAAAGGAGCGCGACGAGGCCTAAGCATGCGTTCGTCGTCTGTGCCGCAGCGCGATTTTCGTTATGCGGCATATACCGAGCTGTATTCATTGCGCTGATATATCCCCCAAAGCCCCATGCGAGCTGAAATCTTTGGCTTGCGTGGGGCTTTTCGTGCTTGAAGTGGGCGCTAGCGCGCTTCTGCTAAGCTAGATGCGGCGAAGGTGCGCGCGGATGAAGCGCGTGCCGAGCGTGCATGCGTGTCTGTGTGGACAGACGCATGGAGATGCGAATCTCGCGCTTGCCCGGGCGGGCGCATGAAGAGAAAGGAACCCCATGGAGGCTTACAAGCAGGAGTTTATCGAGTTCATGGTGGCATCTGACGTGCTCAAGTTCGGCAGTTTCACGCTCAAGAGCGGTCGCCAGTCGCCGTTTTTCATGAACGCCGGAGCCTATGTGACGGGCGAGCAGCTCAAGCGCTTGGGCGAGTATTACGCCCGTGCCATTCACGACAACTTCGGCCTTGATTTCGATGTCGTCTTTGGTCCCGCCTACAAGGGTATCCCGCTTTCCGTGGTGACCGCCATCGCGCTTTCCGAGCTGTACGGCAAAGAGGTCAAGTACTGCTCCGATCGCAAGGAGGCTAAGGATCACGGCGCCGACAAGGGCAACCTGCTGGGTTACGAGCTCAAGGACGGCGACCGTGTGATTATGGTCGAGGACGTGACTACCTCGGGTAAGTCCATCGACGAGACGTATCCGAAGCTCATGGCGGCGGCGAATGTTGAGGTCAAGGGCTTGATTGTGAGCCTCAACCGCATGGAGGTCGGCAAGGGTGGCGTTACGACCGCGCAAAAGGAGATCGAGGCCAAGTACGGGTTCCCCGTGGCGAGCATCGTGAGCATGGCCGAGGTCACCGAGCACCTGTACAACAAAGAGGTGGGCGGCCGCGTGGTGATCGATGACGAGCTCAAGGCCGCGCTCGATGCCTACTACGAGCAGTACGGAGTGAAGGAGTAACGCTTACCGTTACGTTGCGTTTCCAATAAAAACGGTGGTGAGCTCGAGTCTTTGCGGATGTGAGTGCATCTTCGGCAAAGCTCTGCATTTGAACGACTGCCCCCTCCAAGATTTGGCAGGGGCAGTTTTGTTTTTCAAAAATGACGGATATGCGCAAATCTTTTCGAGTGCGATGAGTATAGGCAGGTTTTGCGTTCATCTTACCTGCGGCTTTGCTGTTCAAAATCGCCGTCTACTCGGAAAGACGGAGATAATATATGCATTTCCGTCATTTTTGTCGATTCCGAAGCTCGTATGGGGCCCTTTCCGTGGTGCATGACGCGCCCCCTACACGTTTTCGACCCTTTACCGAAGTATGCAAAAAACCGGTTCAGTAGGGGGGTATTATAAAACTGCTGTTCACGTGCAATGCTTGCTGCATCTTTGCATTGCCGTAGTTTTGGAGGAAGGTATGAAGAAGAAGTTTTGGGCTGTCCCCATGGCTCTGGCTGCCGTGCTTTGCACGGTGCTTTTGACCGCATGTGGCGGTCCGAAGGTCGAGGACCTGATTCGCGACGACCTCAATGAAGGCTTGAGCGCCATCAGCGCCGACGACGACGATTTCATGGAAGGTCTCGAGCAGGGTGCGGACGGCAGTTTCGAGCAGCTTGGTATCGATCCGCATGAGTTTGCCGAGGTCTATCTTGATGGTTACGCCTACGAGATCGGTGAGATCACGGTCGACAAGGATGCTGGAAAGGCCACGGCGGAGGTCACTATTCATATGAAGTCCCTCTCCGGCATTTTGAGCGATTTCGCCACCCGCTTCCAGGAGTGGGTTGAGGGCGTCGATCCCTCTACGCTGAGCGGCGAGGAGGAGATTTACCTCAAGGGCGGCGAGGTCCTGATGGATGCCACCAAGGACGCCGAGACAAAGGAGAGCAACGTCACCTTTACCTACACCTATGACGAGGACGACAACTCCTGGTCGATTGACGAGGATACCGCTGAGGTCCTGTTGAGCGCTATGGAGTAAGTTTTCGCGCTCGTGAGTGTTGTTTGCGTTTGAGTAAGCGAAGCGGCCCTCGAATGGCAGTCCATGTGGATGTGCTGTTCGGGGCCGCTTTTGTTTTGGGATGCGGGTGAAGTGGGCGAGTCTTGTTCGGTCTAACGTCCCAAGACGACGTCGAGCAGTTCGTCGGTGGTGTCGACCAGGTAGTCGGCGCCCGCATCCGCGAGTTCTTCGCGGCTGCGGAAGCCCCAGGTCACGCCGCAGGAGCGCATGCCGGCGTTATGTCCGCAGAGCATGTCGACGTTGGAGTCGCCCACGTAGAGGGTGGTGTCTGGATTCGCATGCAGTAGCTCGAGGACGTGCAGGGTCACGGGCGCTTCGGGCTTGGGCGGGAAGGCGTCCACACGCCCTTGGACGACGGTGAAGCAATCGCCAAAATATTGGGCGGCCAGCGGTACCGTGGCGGTGTGGTCCTTATTCGAGAGAACGGCAATCGGAACGCCGGCATCGACGAGCGCATCGAGCATTTTCTGAATGCCCTCGTATGGCGCGGTGTTGTCCTCGCGATGCGCGGCGTAGTACACGCGGAAATCCTCGAGTGCCTCCTCAAAGACCGCCTGGTCGCCCAGGAACTCGGCGGGGATGATGCGCTCGATGAGCTTGGGCTGGCCATTGCCTACTTTGTAGCGGTACGCGTCGACGGGAAACGTGGGCCAGCCGTGCTTTTCGCATACGTGATTGCAGGCATTTGCCAGGTCATCGAGGGTGTTAAGCAGGGTTCCGTCCATGTCAAAGACGACGTGCGTGAAATTTGTTGCCTGCATACCGACTCCTTGGTTTGGATTGAATGGGTGCGGGCGCGCGTTGGCGCCGCGTATCATGATAGCGTGCGCATCTGGATAGGCGGTGGGCTTTCTGTAGCTTGTCGCGAGAATTGTTACACTAAGTGATGGAAACGTGCGATATCGCGCGATACGTGCCGTTAGAGGGGATCACATGGAGCCCATCAAACAGGGAATGCGGGGGCCTGCCGTTGAAGATGTGCAGACGCGTTTGACCTCGCTTGGATATACCATCGACGCTGGTGAGACCGCTGCAAAGGACTTCGGCCCCAGCACCGCTGCTGCGGTGGGCGCGTTTTGCGCTGATTGCGACCTGGAGCCGAGCGAGCAGATCGACGTAACGAGTTGGAGTGCGCTGGTCGACGCTTCATATCGTTTGGGAGATCGCACGCTGTACCTGCGCGTTCCCAATTTCCATGGAGCCGACGTTCACGCTTTGCAGCACGCCCTCAACACGCTGGGTTTTGCCTGCGGTCCGGACGATGGCTACTTTGGTCCGCACACCGAGGCGGCTTTGCGCGAGTTTCAGGAGAATGTCGGCCTGTTCGCCGATGGCATGGCGTTCCAGGACACCTTCAATTACATCGCGCGTCTGCATCATGTGTGGGAGGGCAAGGCGTCGGTCGCCGAAGTTGGCGATGAGGCACGCATGGGATTTGCCCGCGCGGCGACTGTGCTCGAGAACTGGAATATCGCCATTTGCGGCGTGGATGCCATTGCCCGCAACGTGGCCTCGCGCATCTGGAATATCGCTACGGCCACGACCGAGAACAGCGGCGTGGTGCTGTGCGATGATTGCATTCCCGAGGATGCCGACTTGGTGGTAGAAATTGCCTCCGACGAATTGCCTGAAGACGCGGAGCCCCGTGCGACCATTTCGCTGGCAGGGTGTCAGAATCTGCCCCTGCGCATTAAGACCGCCGTTGCCGCTGCAACGCACAAGCCGGCGGTGTTGCGCATTGAGCTCACGGGTATTTCAACGTACGGCACGTTCACGTCGAGCGATGCGCAGACACTTGCAGTTCGTCTGCTCGACGGACTCTGTGATGCATTAAGCGACGAGGTGCGCTAAACTGTTGCAGCCGCGTTTTTTCGCGCGTGCATGTTGGGGTATCGTCCAGTGGCAGGACCCTGGTTTTTGGTACCAGTTACGGGGGTTCGAATCCCTCTACCCCAGCCATCGAGAACCCGCCCGGCCGCCACGGCGACCGGGCTTTTTCGTTTTGCTTCCACGGATTCGAACCCCGCTCGGGGCGCGGAGCTGGGGAAACGCGGACGCGTTTCCCAGCGCAGCGCGCGAGGGCCGGAAGGCCCGAAGCGGAGGGAGGGCGGCCCTCAGGCCGCCCGGCGAATCCCTCTACCCCAGCCATCGAGAACCCGCCCGGCCGCCACGGCGACCGGGCTTTTTCGTCCGCCCAATCCCTATGCCGTTCTTCCGTTGCCTGTGATTTCCTGCACTTTCAGAGCTTCAAAAGGAAGAAATCCATAGGCAACAGCAATTAGCCGCAAACAAACAGGGTTGTTTGCGGCTAACGGTCGTTACCTACGGCATTTCTCGGATAAGTTGCCCATGGCATTCCTCGGATAATTTGTCACCTTACAGCTGAAAGGCTACTGGAGCACCCAACCGCCGAGCCAGCCCCAACGCGGGGTGACAGTGGCGCCGTAGTAGGAGATCCATTCGTTGAGGCTGATGCTGCGGATATAGCCGATATTGTCCATAACCACGCCATTGCCCATGTAAATGCCCACATGTCCATACACAATACCGGCGGCCGTGTGCGGATGCGTCGAAACAGCGACGATCATGCCCGCGGACAGGTTGTTGCGATTGCTGCTCGTGCACCAGGCGTTGTATTGGTCGTTGGCGTTTCCGCCCGCGTAACCAAAGCCCGCGTTATAGAACACCTGGGAAACCCACATGGCGCACAGTCCGCCGCCAGGGCTTGGGGTTGCGTGCGCGGACGAAAGCACGCGCTCGAGCGAACGCGCGCCACCGGTGATGGTGCCGCCGCCACTGGGCCTGCGATTGGCCTCCGCCTCCTGACGCTGGCGCTCCTCCTCCTGCACGGCGGCGAGGTACTCGGCATCGCGCTGGGCGATGAGGTCCTTGACATCCTGGGATAGGTCGTCGAGCACCGCCTTGATTTCCGCCTGCTTGGCCTGCATCTCCGCGAGTTGGGCCGCCTGCTGCTCCTTGAGGGCTTCGAGTTCGGTCTTCTGCTGCTCAAGATCCGCCTTCTGCTGCTCAAGCTCGGCACGGATGTCTTGAATCTCGGTGATGATCTGGCGATCGGTGTCATTTATCTTGTCGACATAACGGCTATTTGAAAGCAGTTCGTCAAACGTTTTGGCGGAAAGCAGCAAGTTGAGCGTACTTGCAGGTCCCTTTTTATAACTGTCGGAAACGCGATTTCCGAGCGCCTCCTGCTTTTCGGCGAGTTTCGCCTCGTTTTCCTCGATTTTGAGTTGCGTCTCATCGAGCTTGGCCTGGACCTCTTCGATCTGCGAAATGGTTTTGTCTTGCTCGATGCTCAACGCCTCGAACTCGGCGCCCAGCGCATCGAGTTGCGCCTGGACGGCGGAGAGCTGTTGCTCAGCGGAGGCCAGGGCATCGAGCGTCTTCTTTGAGGCGGACGCGCCGAAGGCATTGCGAGGTACACCGAACAATACCGCAGCGGCGGCAGAAGCCATTACCGCACGCAGGGCGTCGCGACGCGAAATCTCGGCATGATAGGCGATATTGAGCAATTTGTCCTGCGTGTTGTTGGGGTGGATGCGCTCATCCTTGGCCTGGATGGGCTCGTGCGAAGTGCGTGACATAAAGGCTCCGTTTACAGTTTGTGTACGTCACTTACTAGGACACTAGGATACCGCACTTGGTGGAAATGCGGGGGAACTTCATGAACGTCGCAAGCGTTTTTTGATGTCCCCATTCTTGTTACAGCAGGAAATGCGCGGCAACAAGAAGCGCGATATAGGTTATAAGCAGGGCGATGGCGGGGTAATCCCGCGAAGGGACCATGCGCAAAATATGGTAGTGGGTGCGGTCACCTCCCGTGTAGCAGCGGGCATCCATGGCGCGTCCCAGGTTCTCGGCATGGCGAAGCGCGCTCGCAAACAGCGGTACAACGAGGGGGACGCACGCGCGGGCATAGGCGAAGGCGCCTTTGTTCTCAAGGTCGGCGCCGCGGGCCGTTTGCGCGGCAATGATGTTCTCCGTCTCCCGGGAAAGCGTGGGCACAAAGCGCAGGGCAATCGAGAGGATAAGCGTCCCCTGGCTCACGGGAACGCCCGCGCGCTCGAGGGGCGAGAGGAGCTTCTCAACGGCGTCGGTTAGGGCCACGGGCGTCGTGGTCAGCGTGAGTAGCGATCCCGCAAGCACGAGCAGGAAGAATCGGATGGTGTACAACGCCGCAGCTACAAGGCCGTTTTGGTATATGACAAGCGGGCCAAGCGCCACAAGCACGGGACCGGTTTGGACGAAGAACAGGTTGATGACCGACGTCACGATGAGGAAGAACGCAATGGGCTTGATTTGCGCAAGGAGGCGGCGGACGGGGACGTTCGAGGTTGCGACGGCGCCCGCTGCGACGAGGGCTGCCAGCAGCAGCGTGGCGAACGAATCGACAAACAGACAACTCGCCATGTAGACGACGGTTCCGACGAATTTGACGCGTGGGTCAAGGCGATGAATGGGGGAGTCGACCGAGTAATACTGGCCGATGCTAGCGCGTTGCGCCATGGTTCTGCACCTCCCCATCACGAGCTTGGGCGAGCACTGCCTGCGGGGTTCCCGCCGCTACGAGCTTCCCTTGGTCAAGAAGGATCACCTGGTCGGCAAGTTCGAGGACGTCTTCCATGCTGTGCGTAACCATGAGCAGTGTGGTTCCTGCTTGTTTGAGCTCGTGCAACATGAGCCGCACATTGGCACGGCCACGTGGGTCGAGTCCGGCCATGGGTTCGTCAAGCACGAGGATAGGCTGTCCCATGGCGAGCACGCCCGCAAGCGCCACGTTGCGCTGTTGTCCGCCCGAGAGTGCAAACGGAGAGCGATTGAGTAGGTCATCGCTGGGATTCATGCCTACGGTTTCAAGCGCGCGATTGACGCGTTGAGCGACCTCTTCTTCGGGAAGCTTGAGGTTGCGCGGGCCAAAGGCGACGTCGTCAAAAACGGTCTCGGCGAACAGCTGGCGCTCGGGCAGCTGCGACACGTATCCCACCTTGCGGCGCAGCTCGGAGCGCCGAGAAAGGTCGGTCGTGTCGATCCCGTCTACCAGCACACGTCCGGAGTACGGCAATTTGAGCGCGCAGGCGAGCTCCGCGGATGTCGATTTTCCCGAGCCGGTGCGGCCGATAAGCGCGGTGAGCGTGCCGGGCGATGCGTTAAACGAGAGATGCTCGAGGGCGAGGGGCATATTGCCCGCTATGCGCTGGCGCGCCTGCTGCTGCGCCTGTAAGGTTGCGTTTTCTCCGCGCTTGCGATGCACTCCAAATAGCGTTCGCGCACGTTTGCGCGGGTTGCGCGCGGCGGTGTAGGAGAATGAGACGTCTTCGAACACGATGGAAGGGCGCGCGGCGGCGTGCGGCGCCAACGTGCTCGTGCGGGTTGCGGCCGCGTCGATCGCCGCGTGGCGCGTGGTGGAATGCAGGGTGGACGCGGCTGATGCGTTCGCGGTGCCCCGCGTTTCAGCATGCTTCCCAAAAAGCTCTTCGGCCGTATGCACCTTGTTTGGCAGTTCAAGTCCAAGTTCGCGAATGAGTTCGGGTTGGGAAAACGCCTCAGAGGGTGTGCCGTCAAAAGCCAGGCGTCCTTGGTCGAGGATAAGAACGCGGTCAGCGGCGAGGGCATCGTCCATAAAATGTGTGACGTGCATAATGGTGATACCGCAGGCGCTCAGCCGCTCGATGATGTCCGAAACTGCTCGTCTACCCTCAAGGTCGAGCATCGCACACGGCTCGTCGAGCAGCAGGATTTCCGGTTCCATGGCGAGTGCGCCCGCAATGGCGACGCGCTGCTTTTGTCCGCCCGAAAGGTCGGCAGGGTCTGCCTGCGCATGAGCGCTCATGTCCACAGCGGCGAGCGACGTCTCCACGCGGTGCTCGATTTCGGGCTGGGGGACGCGGATGTTCTCGGGTCCAAATGCCACGTCGTCTGCGACGATGCTCGTGACCATCTGGTCTTCAGGATGCTGGAATACATACGCGGCGCGGCTGCGAATCGCAAGTGCCTGCCCCGGTTCATCCGTGCGCATCCCAAAGACGGTCACGGAGCCTTCACTCGGCAAAACGAGCGCGTTAAACAGTTGAAGCAGCGTCGATTTTCCCGACCCGTTGCCGCCCAAAATGCAGACATGTTGACCTGCGGGAACGCTGAACGTGACACCACGCAGGGCCTCCTGTTCAGAACCCGGATAGGAGACGTGAACGTCGTTGCACGCGATGAGGGACGCGCTTGTGCCCGTCGCCTGCGGGGGTGTGCAGCCGCTCGTCGATTGCGCCCCTGTGATCGGGCACGCGCCGGCACCTTCCAACGGCTCGATATGCTTTTGTGCGTTGAGGTCGGCGTTCCCGGCGATGTTTCCTGCAGCAAGTCTCGCGGTGGTCATGAACGGTTGCGATTCGTCGTTGTCTGCCAGCTTTACGCGATGCGCTTACGGGCGTCAAAGTCGGCGCCGTGCGACTTGTTCAACACGTTCATGCAGGGATTGAGTAGCACCTGGCCCGCAACGATGTTGATGATCATCTTGAGCGTGTTGAACGGCACGAGGATAGGCATGATCATGCCGACGACGTCTGCCATGCTCACGGCGGTATACAGCGGCGTGACCACAAGATTTGCCGCACAGGCAACCACGATCGACACCAGTGCGCCCACAACCATGCCGGCGATCGAAGCGGCGCGCGAGGAGTTCCCCCGTGCGTAGATAATCGCCGCGGGAATCACAAAAGAGCAGGTGGAGAGCATTCCCATGGGCGCTCCGAACGGGTCGAGGAACACGCGCGGAATCCATGAGATGATGGCCACGGCGGCGCCGAGTTTGGGTCCAAAAGCCAGTGCGGCGATGAGGCACACGATGCCTGAGGGGTCGAACATGAGCCATGGAGCTGCGGGGAAGATAGGGATTTGGATGAAGCTCAAGATGAGCGAGGCTGCGGTGAACAGCGCGGCAAGAGCGATTGTTTTAGTGGAAGTGGTGGCGTTTCCCATGGGGAATCCTCCGTTTCTCTCATCCGGACTATAACCGTCGGCCCCGGAGTTTCGCCGGGTCAACCGCTGTGCGGCTCGCGGGCTTCTGCGCGCCATGTGTCTGCGCAGTCACCGCCGGTGGGGAATTACACCCCGCCCTGAAACGGTTTCATCCTAGCACATTGGGTATAGTGGGCAATATGTCATGTTGGAAAGAGAGGTTTCCATGCACGAATACGAGTATGTGAGCGAAGAGATGCTGTGCGTGTTGGCGCAGGTCGCAGGCGAGGACAACGTGCTGATGGCCGAGCCCATGAGTGCGCACACCACGTTCAAAATCGGAGGTCCCGCCGACGTGGTGGTGACTCCACGCACTACCGACGCCCTCGTTCGCGTGCTTGATATGTGCCTTGCGAGCGACGTGCCCATGACGATTGTGGGCAATGGATCGGATTTGCTTGTGGGCGACCGTGGGGTTCGCGGTGTCGTGGTGCTGCTACGCGATAACCTTTCAAAGGTCGAGGTCGATGCGGACCATTGGCGCGTGACTGCCGAGGCAGGTGCCTTGCTGCGTGATGTCGCACTTGCCGCGGCAGATGCGGGCCTTTCGGGCATGGAGCCGCTGTGGGGGATTCCAGCCACGGTGGGCGGCGCGTGCTTCATGAACGCAGGCGCTTACGACGGGACCACGGGTGGCGTGCTCGAGACCGTCGAGGTGTACGTGCCCAGTAAGCACGGGAATCGCGGGTCGGTGGTCACGTTTGAGGCGCGCGACCTCAACTTTGGATACCGTAAGAGTCGCATACAGGATGACGGGCTCATCGTGCTGCGTGCCACGTTCAAGCTGTCCCCGTCCACACCGGCCATGGTCCGCGCTGCGATGGACGATTACCAGACACGTCGAGAGGATAAGCAGCCGCTCGACATGCCGAGCGCCGGCTCGACCTTCAAGCGCCCCGAGGGGTATTTTGCCGGCAAGCTCATCATGGACGCTGGTTTGCGCGGCGTGCGCGTGGGCGGGGCGCAGGTGAGCGAAAAACACTGCGGCTTTGTGGTGAATGCCGGGGGCGCGTCTGCAAAGGACGTCTTGGGTTTAATTGAGCATGTGAAAGCGGAGGTCAAGGCTCAGTTTGGCGTGGAGTTGGAGCCCGAGGTCCGCATGGTGGGCGAGTTTTAGGCTGGATATTGCCCGGGTTACGACTCAAGGCCGTACCCGTAGGAAGTTGGATGCGACAATTTGGAAGGGGAGCGTTCATGTCCGTGTTGTTTATCGAATACCCCAAGTGCTCGACGTGTAAGAAAGCGAAAAAATGGCTGGATGACCATGGGATCGAGTACGTGGATCGCCATATTGTCGAGGAAAATCCCACTGCCGAGGAGCTCGCAGCCTGGCATGCGCGCTCGGGACTTCCGCTGCGCAGGTTCTTCAACACAAGCGGCATGAAGTATCGTGAGCTGGGCGTAAAAGACAAGCTCGACGCGGGTATGTCCGACGAGGATGCCTATGCGCTCCTTGCCACCGACGGCATGCTGGTCAAGCGGCCGTTGGTTGTTGCCGACGACGTGGTGCTGACCGGTTTTCGCGAGGCCGCTTGGGAAGAATCCCTGCTGGGATAGCGGAATCGACTGATGATACGCTGCATGATGTAGCAGGTGAAATGTCAAAACCTTCGATAAGGGACTCTCGAAAGGATCGGCCATGAAATTCCTCATTGCTTCCGACATTCATGGATCGGCTTATTGGGCAGAGCGCCTGTCCGCCGCCATCGATGTCGAGCAGCCCGATCGTATCATCTTGCTGGGCGACCAGCTGTATCACGGCCCTCGTAATGATCTTCCGCGCGATTACAATCCCAAGCGCGTGATTGCGCTGCTCAGCGGGTGGGCGCAGGACGGCACACTGCTTGCGGTGCGCGGAAACTGTGATGCTGAAGTTGACCAGATGGTGCTTCCGTTCCCGTGCATGGCGGACAGCGCCACGGTGCTGGACGACGCCGGGCGTCAGCTGTTCTGTACGCACGGGCACGTGTTTGGTCCGGGGTTGCATGGCGGCATTGACCGTGTGCCCGCATTGCCGCAGAGCTCGGCGCTTGTGTACGGGCACACGCACGTCAAGGTGAACGAGGCGAGCCCTGCGCACGAGGGGCTGTGGCTGTTCAATCCTGGCAGCGTGTCTATCCCCAAGGACGGAACGCATAGCTACGGTATCTATGACAATAGCAAGCCGCTTGAACAGGCATTTTCGCATGTGGTACTGAGCGAAGAATAGCTCGCGCGTTCTCCTAAACACATGAAAAATCTTACGGGATGATTTTTCGGCATGTTGATGCGGTAGCATTTCAACGGTTTTGACGCGACAGGGAAAGGAAGCGGTACATGGGCGAGTGGAGCGAGACGGGGGCCTCGAGTTTGGCGGCGATTACGCGCGACACCTCTACGCTTTCTGATGCTCGGGAAGATTTCCAGGCTCTTGTCGAGACGATTTGGCGCCTGCGCCAGCCCGACGGATGCCCATGGGATCGCAAGCAAACGCACGCTTCTATTGCGAACAACATGATTGAGGAGGCGTACGAGGCGGTTGACTGCATCGAGTCGGCTGATCCCGCGCACTTGCGCGAGGAGCTGGGCGACGTACTGATGCAGGTTGTCCTGCATGCCCAGATCGCCGCTGATGCCGGTGAGTTCACCTGCGCGGATGTTGCTCGCGACATCAACGAGAAGCTCATCCGCCGTCATCCGCATGTGTTCGGCACTCCTGGCGCGGACAGCGTGACGGCCGAATCCGCCGATGACGTGCGCGCCATCTGGAGCAAGGTGAAGCTTGCCGAAAAAGCCGCGAAGGACGAGGGCGCTGCCGGTGCGGGGGAACGGCCCGAGGGCCTGCTTGACGGCGTGCCCTGCGGTTTGCCTGCCCTGATGCAGGCGCAAAAGGTTTCGCGCAAAGCTGCTGCAGTGGGTTTTGAATGGGAGACCGTTCAGGACGTGTGGAGCCAGGTTGCCGAGGAGCGCGCGGAGTTTGAGGCAGAGCCTAAGGGAAGCGCGGCGCGTGAGATGGAGTTCGGCGATTTGCTGTTCTCGCTGGTTAACGTGGCGCGCAAAGAAGGCATTGATGCCGAGAGCGCCCTGCGCGCGAGCACGATGAAGTTCCGTTCTCGTTGGGGCGCCATGGAGCAAGTCGCCTTTGAGCGGGGTGTTGCCATTGATTCGCTCTCCACCAAAGAGCTGAACGATTTGTGGGACGAAGTCAAACGAGAGCGTTAGTTGCCCCAAGCGTGGCATAATAGGGGTACGTTCGCGCAAACAAACTTCAACCGCACAAGGCGCATATGGCACACATTGGCAACAACAAGGGCTTTAAGCTGCCGGGCAGTGACCCCGACAAGACCGGCGATCTTTCGGCGGCGGCCAAAGCTGCCGTCAAACCGACGCGCCGCTCGGCGCGCGGCAGCGACGTTGCCAAGCAGGAAAAGCAAGAGAGAAAGGCTCGCCGATCCGAGCAAAAAGCGGCTAAGGCCGAGGCGAAAGTCGTCGCCTCTTCGCGTGCCTCTCACGCGCGCGCTGACGCAACTGCGTCGCACGCTTCGCGCGCATTGGGGGATGTGGGCTCTTCTCATGGCGCTGCGCGTCGTTCTTCGCGTGGCCGTAGCACCGCAGATCAGAGCGGCAATCGTCGTATTGCGGTACCCGGGTTTTCGAGCTTGCGCGCAAAGACGGCAAACGCTCGAGCCGGCGTTTCCTCGGGGACGTCGACTGACTCCGAAACTCAGCGCGCGTTTCTCAAATACGCAAATGACAACGCCGTTGTGCGTTGGTTCTACCAGCTTGTAACGGGGCCGCAGCGCCATCTGTTCTATCTGGTGGTGGGCGTGTTTTTCTTTATGGGCCTTTACCTGCCCGTTCGTGATTTTTATATCGCCAACCGCACCGAGCAGATTTTGCAGGAGCAAAAGGCCATTCGTGACAAGTACAACGATTCGTTGGGCAAAGAGGTCAAGGGTTATATGTCGCAGGAGGGTGTCGAGGACAGCGCGCGCAAGGATTTGGGCATGGTGCTTCCCGGCGAGGAGACCATCACGGTTGAGGGCCTCGACGAAGAGGGTAATCCTGTAGTCGTGCAGGAAGGCGTGAGCGACCAGGACGGCGCGTCTTCGGGCGAGAGCGCTGACGGTGCGGATGCCGACAGCGCGGGTTCCGATGGCTCGGGTGAAAATGACACTGCCACAAGTGCTAGCTCAGGGCGCCATGGTGCACAGGGCGCCGAGGAAGAAGATTCCGGAAAGCTCAAGGGCGCCGATGCTGCAGACAAAAGTAAGACCGGATTGGGAACCACATACGATCCATCTAAGGAGCCGACGACTCCTGCGGAAGTTGAAGCGGCAGAGCGGGCGGTGTTTGAGAACTCCCCCTGGTACTGGAGGCTTTTGGACGCGGTGTTCTTCTTCGACGGTGCTAATGGCATGGCAGTGGTTTCCACGGGCAAATAGCTATTTGGGCGCGGGGGGGGGTTTGCTGTGAACACACGTGAGCAGGGCAACAGAACGGGCAACTGCCATGGAGAAGGTTTGACGGACGGCGTTTGTGACGGCGAAACGCTGCGCATTGCGGCCATCGACCTCGGTACGGTTTCCTCGCGTCTGCTCTGTGCGGAGGTTCGCGACGGCGCGATCGTGTCCTCGTCCAAGCATACGGTCATTACCGATTTGGGCGAGGGTGTGGACGCGCTTGGCGTTTTCTCCGCTGCAGCGGTGAGACGCGTGGCAGATGCGTGTGCGGAGTTTGTTCAGGAGGCACGTGCGTTTGACGCGCAGTATGTGTGCACTACGCTCACGAGTGCGGCGCGCGATGTTTCCAATGGCGAGGAGCTACTTTCGAAGCTTGTCGCCTTGGGGCTCAAGCCGCAGGTGATTCCCGGAGAAGTGGAAGCGGCGCTCACGTTTTACGGGGTCGCGCATGATTTTCCGGGTCGGCGCATCGCGGTTGCCGATTCAGGCGGCGGCTCGACTGAGCTGGTTGTGGGGGCCTATGTTCCCGGCGAGATACTTGAGCTGGAGCGTGCGCAATCGTTGGATATCGGATGCCGCCTTCTGCTTGACACAACACACGGCGGTATACAGCGGCGTGACCACAAGATTTGCCGCACAGGCAACCACGATCGACACCAGTGCGCCCACAACCATGCCGGCGATCGAAGCGGCGCGCGAGGAGTTCCCCCGTGCGTAGATAATCGCCGCGGGAATCACAAAAGAGCAGGTGGAGAGCATTCCCATGGGCGCTCCGAACGGGTCGAGGAACACGCGCGGAATCCATGAGATGATGGCCACGGCGGCGCCGAGTTTGGGTCCAAAAGCCAGTGCGGCGATGAGGCACACGATGCCTGAGGGGTCGAACATGAGCCATGGAGCTGCGGNAACGGTCACGACGCTTGTTGCCATGATTCATGAGCTTGCAGTTTACGATTCGCATTTTGTGCATTTGCGCGCGTTGTCGCTTGATCAGGTGGAGCAAAGCGTGCAGCGTATGGGTGCGCTTTCGGTTGATGAGATTGCAGCGCTGCCGGGTATTCAGGCAAAACGCGCACCGGTGATTCTTGCGGGTGCCGTTATCGTGCGCGAGCTTATGCGCGCGGGCGGATACGATAGCTTGACGGTGAGTGAGAATAGCCTGCTTGCAGGGGTTGCTGCCACGGTATTCGAAGCGATTTGCGAAGGGCGAACCGCGGTTGGCTGGATCCCGGAGCTTTCGTAGTTGAATTTGGCCGATCGCTTTCTGCAGGTGGCATCCGCTGCCATTCACTGACCGCCATCACCTGTGACTAATTGCTGTTGCCTATGGTTTCTTGCCATCGCCCGCGGTCAGTTGCCGTTACCTATGGCCAGCTGTCGTTACCTATGGATTAATGCCTTTTGGAGCTCTGAAAGCGCAGAGAATCATAGGCAACGGAAGAGTGCCATAGCTAATAGGGTGAAGGGCGGCAGAGAAGGTGGCCCTTTCCGAGCTGGAATTAAACCTATGGATTGCGTTGTTGCCTACGATTGGTAGCAGCTACCTACGGATTTTTCCAAAGTGCAGAAAGATGTATGCAACGGCAAAGAGAAAATGGGCGGGTTCGTGCTCGTGTGCCAGACGCGGGCTTCGGATTTCAAATACTTTCCTCGTCGCGATTTGAGGAGATGGTCAATTTACCCCCAGATTGGGGTGTTCAGGTGTTGTTTTGGGCTGCTTGCGCAGCGTCTCTCAGCCCATTTGGCGTGGACGGCTCCGTGAATCCTGCGGTTTTGTTGGCGAGGATTCTCGATGGGGTATCTCGGAGGTAGTTTTTCAGACGAATTGGGCGCACGGACACCCCAGCCTGGGGGTAAATTAACCACTTTTCCAAAACGTCATGCAATCGCGTGCTGCTGCAGTCATTTTTTCGGACAGTCGTCGTTTCCAATGAATGGGGTGCGTTGCTTTGCAGATGGTCGTTGGTTTTCCATCACTCGAAGCTGTTGTCTTGGTTGTCTGTTGTTACCTGCGGTCAGTTGCCGTTACCTATGAATTTCTTCCTTTTGAAGCTCTAAAAGTGCAGAAAATCATAGGTAATTGACGGGCGACATAGATAACGGCAACGGGTGCCCTTGAGTCCGTGCAAGGGGCACGGATCCTAGGGGCGATTGGTTATTCACTTGTTCCAAAGCTGGTAGGGGCGGTGGGACTCCGCCCGGCTGCGCCGTGCGTTCCGCTTCGGGCCTTTCGGCCCTCGCGCGCTCCGCTGGGAAACGCTGCTGCGTTCCCGCAGCTCCGCGCCCTCTCGGGTTCGAGTCCGTGCAAGGGGAACGGATCCTAGGGGCGATTGGTTATTCGCTTGTTCCAAAGCTGGTAGGGGCGGTGGGACTCGAACCCACAATCCCGAAGGCCGAAGATTTTAAGTCTCCTGCGTATGCCAATTCCGCCACGCCCCCACAACGAGCAAGTGTAACACGCATCCTCAGTGCGATTAGAAAAAAGTTCTTGAATCAAAGGCATCGTTTGGTTAGTATGTAACTCCATGCGGGCGTGGCGGAATTGGCAGACGCGTATGGTTCAGGTCCATATGGGGGCAACCCCGTGAAGGTTCAAGTCCTTTCGCCCGCACCACCGAATTATGAAGGCTCCGGCAACGGGGCCTTTTCTTTTTCTCCAAACGTTTTTAGCTGTGCGAGTCATTCGCCTTTTCAGCTAAAATGACGCGTTTTTGCTTTATTAGCCCATCGCCAATATCTCCAAAAAACTGCTTGACCTTGCCGTCGCGTCAGGGTTTACCGTAACCTTGACGGAAAGGCCTCGACAGAGGGGAGGGGCGATGGCAAAGAGACGCTACAGCATCGGAGATGTATCTCGCATCAGCGGCGTTAGTGCACGGGCGCTGCGTCTGTACGAGCAAGCCGGCCTGCTCGAACCCGCACGTCGAGAAAACGGATACCGTAGCTATTCGGAAGCGGATATCAACCGCTTGCAGGAAATCCTTTTGCTTCGTCGCACGGGAGTTGCGGTTGCCGACATCAAACCTCTGCTGAGTGGTCCTGCGCATGAGCGCGAATTGTTCCTGAAACGCCATCTTGAGCAGCTTAAGCGGGAACGTCGAGAGCTTGATCGCCTCATTAATACCGTCGAAAAAACGATTGAATCTCAAGCGAAGGGAACATCCATGACAGATGAAGAGAAATTTGAAGGCATGAAGCGCTCTTTGGTTGACGAGAACGAGCGCGCGTACGGCGCTGAAGTGCGTGAGCGCTATGGCAATGCCGCGATTGAGGAAAGCAATCGCAAGATGCTCGGCCTGACTCAAGAGCAATTCGCCCGTTTCCGTGAGCTGGAGTCGAAGATTGTCGAAGAGCTTGAGCGCGCGGTGCGGGATGGCATCGATCCATTGGGCGAGGTCGGGGAGCGCATGTACGAAATGCATCGCGAATGGCTTGGCTTTACCTGGGGCTTTTATACTCCTGAGGCTCATTGCGGCTTGGCCGAAGGCTATGTGGCAGACGACCGTTTCCGCGCGTATTACGACCGAAACGTCGAAGGCTGTGCTAAATGGTTGCGCGATGCCATCTGCGCTCATGCTCACGAGTAAGGTGGAGTGATTTGCCTCGTCTTTTGCTGTTCGTAGTTGGAGCGTGTCGGAAGGTGACGGTGCCGGGGCGCGCTGGGTAAAACCGGCTCGCGAAACGTTGGCATTCAGCCGTGCCGACGCGCGAAAGAAGTATGTGAACGCCCCTTGAGTCCTCATCGTGCGCTACGCTTGTCGTATCTTGGGTACCAGACGAGTAGTCATATGTCGAAACAAGCAACCAGATGTCGAGCGAGCAGGGGGCAGCAATGACTGAGAGAATCCGCGGCGTGAACCTGTCGGGCTGGTTTATTTTGGAACCGTGGGTGACGCCGTCGCTGTTTGCGGCAACGGGCGCTTCCAACGACGGAGAGCTCCAGTGCGTGCTGGGCGCCACCGCGTATAACGAGCGAATTCGCGAACATTACGAGACTTTTATCTCGGAAAACGACTTCAAGCGCATGTCTGCCATGGGTCTCAACGCGGTGCGCCTCCCAGTTCCGTGGTATGCCTTCGGCGTTCAGAACGAGCGTGAGTCCTACATTCCCTGCATCGATTACATCGACCGCGCTATGGAGTGGGCTGGCAAATACGACATGAAGGTGCTTCTCGACCTCGCAACGGTCCCGGGCGGACAGGGCGACTCGAACAGTTCTGCAACCACGCCCGATTCCATGGCGGACTGGCATTCCTCATCTAACGGCCGCGAAGTCGCCCTCGGCACGCTCGAGCGCTTGGCCGAGCGCTACGGTGCAAACGAGGCGCTGCTCGGCATCGAGTTGCTCGACTCGCCCCTCATGAGTATGCGCAAGAACCTATTCACTGTAACCGAGGGAATCCCCAGCCATTATCTGCGCAACTTCTACCGTGACGCCTACGATATCGTTCGCACGTATATGCCCACGCGCAAGATAATCGTGTTTTCCGCCTCGGGCAATCCCAGCGCGTGGAAGCGCTTTATGGCTTCTGACCACTTCCAAAACGTGGTCATGGACGTGCATCTGTATCACTATCGCGACGAAAACGCGCAGGACATCACAGCTCCTCAAGGGCTCAAAAATGCGCTCAATCGTAACAAGGCGATCATTCGAGATGCGAAAAAGGCCGGCTTTCCCGTGTTGGTGGGCGAGTGGTCGGGTGCGGCAGTGCTTGCCGGCTCGTCGATAACGCCCGAGGGGCAGCGCGCCTTTGAGCGCGTTTTCGTGTCCAATCAGCTTGCGACGTTCGATGCGGCAAACGGCTGGTTCTTCCAAACGTGGAAGACCGAGCGCCGCATTGCCGCATGGGACGCGCGTGTGGCGCTGGCTCCGCTCGAGCGCGCCATGATGGAGTAGCGTGCGATGGGTATGGAGAGAGAGCAGATGATGGAGGGGCAGACGAGCGCGGAGTTTGATGCGGACGATCGCTCGGCGGCGAACGCAGGTCAAAGGGATGCCGACGCACCCGCGAAGCACCCCGCCGGCATGTTGTCGATGGTCGGAACCCCCATCGGCAATCTGGGAGATCTTTCCCCGCGCGCGGCGGACGCGTTTCGCGCTGCCGATGTGATTTGCTGCGAGGATACGCGTGTGACCTCGAAGCTCTTGGCGCATCTGGGTATTTCCAAACCGCTTATGCGCTGCGATGAAAACGTGATAGCTCAGCGTGCCCCCGAGCTGGTGGAGCGCGTGCTGGCGGGCGAGCGAATCGCTTTTGCCTCGGATGCCGGCATGCCGAGCGTGTCCGATCCGGGTCAAGTCCTTGTAGAGCAAGCGCGCGAGGCGGGGGCTTCCGTCGAGGTTATCCCCGGTCCTTCTGCGTGCGTGACGGCGTTGGTTTTGAGCGGTATTCCGTGCGACCAGTTCTTCTTTGAGGGCTTTTTGCCACGCAAGCACGGTGAGCGCGTGCGTCGCCTGCGTCGTTTGGCTCCCGTGCCCGGTGCGCTGATCTTTTACGAATCGCCGCATCGCGCAGAGGCATCGCTCGCTGCGATCGCCGAGGTTTTCCCTACACGCATGGTGGCACTTTGCCGCGAACTCACCAAGCTGCATGAGGAGGTGTTGCGTGCTCCTGCGCCCGAGCTGCTGGAAGCCGTTCGCGAGCGTGGCGAGCTCAAGGGCGAGATGGTGATCGTGGTCGCTGCGCCCAGTGCAGAAGAGCTTGAGGCTTGGGATTCTGCTGGCATTATTGCTGGTACGGGTTTTGCAGCAGTCCCCGCAACGGCAGAGGATCGCGATGCTGCTCTCACGGGTGCCATCAAGGAGGCGCTTGCTGCGGGTGACTCCGCAAACGCCATTGCCAAGCGTCTTTCTCAGCAGTTTTCAATGAAAAAGCGCGACGTGTACGCGCGCGTGCTAGAGCTGGTAGAATAGCACGTTGCACCAACACCGAGCAGGAAGGGACACGCGCGTCATGAGCACGAAGCCATCCTATTACATCACCACCCCGATCTATTACGTGAACGCCGCGCCGCATCTGGGCACCGCGTACTCCACCATCATCGCCGACGTGCAGGCTCGCTATCGTCGCGCCACCGGTTACAACGTCAAGTTCCTCACCGGCATGGACGAGCACGGCCAGAAGGTCGCCGAGGCCGCCGAGAAGCACGGCATGACGCCGCAGGAGTGGTGCGACAGCCAGGCGCCGCTGTTCAAGGAGCTGTGGGGCGAGCTCGAGATTTCCAATGACGACTTCATCCGCACCACTGAGGAGCGCCAGAATCGCGCCGTGCAGTACCTGTGGGAGCGTATGCAGGAGTCGGGTTACATCTACAAGGGCAGCTACGACGGCTGGTACTGCGTGCCCGATGAGACCTTCTTCACCGAGACGCAGGTTGAAAAGGCGGACGAGGCGCGTGGCACCAAGGGCGCTCACCTGTGCCCCGACTGCGATCGCCCGCTCGAGCGTGTGCAGGAGGAGAGCTGGTTCTTTAAGCTTTCCGCCTTCCAGGACAGGCTGCTCAAGCTCTACGATGAGCATCCCGATTTCGTGCAGCCCGATTTCCGCATGAACGAGGTTCGTTCCTTTGTCGAGAGTGGCCTGCAGGACCTTTCCGTGAGCCGCACCACCTTTGACTGGGGCATTCCCGTGCCGTTCGACGATGGCCACGTGACCTACGTGTGGTTTGACGCCCTGACCAACTACATGACTGCGGTGGGCTACGGTGCCGATGGTGACGAGGCCGCGGCCGACTTTGCCTATCGCTGGCCCGCGCACACGCACATCGTGGGCAAGGACATCATCCGCTTCCACTGCGTGATTTGGCCCGCCATGCTCATGGCGCTGGGCGAGGCCCTGCCCGAGCACGTGTTTGCCCATGGCTTCCTCACCGTTAAAAACGAGGAGACCGGCAAGGCCGAGAAAATGTCCAAGTCCCGTGGCAATGCCATCGCTCCGCGTGAGGTCATCGAGAAGCTCGGCGTCGAGGGCTACCGTTACTACTTCATGACCGACGTGACGCCCGGCACCGACGGCGCTATCAGCTTCGGTCGCATGGAGCAGGTCTACAACGCTGACCTGGCCAACAGCTGGGGCAACCTCATTTCCCGCTCTACCAACATGTGCATCAAGTACTTTGAGGGACATACGCCCGAGCACACCGCTGGTGCGGAGAACCCGCTTTCCCAGGTGGCCGCCGGTCTGTTCGACCGCTATGCCGCAAAGATGGATGCGCTGGCTTACGGCGACGCCGCAAAGGAGGTCATGGAGCTCATCCATGCCGCCAATCACTACATCGAGGATTCCGAGCCCTGGACGCTGGCAAAGGATCCTGCCAAGGCGGGTGAGCTTGCCGATGTGATTTGGAACCTGCTTGAGGCAATCCGTATTTCCGCGCACCTGCTCATGCCGCTCATGCCTTCCACGAGCACCGAGGCGCTGCGTCGCATCGGCTGCGAGGCGGAGGCTGGCACGGACGACCTGCGCGCCGCTTGCGCGTGGGGCCAGCTTGCCGCCGGTTTGCCGGTTGAGAAGGGCGACCCCCCGTTCCCGCGCCTGGTGTAACCGTTGCTTGTAACGAGGCGGTCCAACACTGACGTTGGACCGCTTCTTTTTGTCAACCGGACTTGTTGAAAACGTCTCTGGTCCGCTGCTCTCGGCGATTTTGCCGTATCGGCTGAGACGGCAAAATCGTCCGTTTGCCAGAGGTCGCTGACGTTTCACATTTTTGACGGAAATGCATAAATATAGACGGCGAGCGTAAGTAGACGAGGAAACCCCGGACTTTTGAGCTGGGGTTTTCTTTTTCAAAAACACCCTATACTCGGGAAAGCCAAAACAAATTGCGCATATCCGTCATTTTTTGTTTGAGCTTCGCATTTGAACGTTACTCGGCCCGTGTTTTGAGCCTTTCGAGCGCATTTTGAGATTGACTGGATATTTGAGCGCGGTTCGTGCATCGTTTTGTAGTGTTTTGGCCTATTGTTTTGCTGCAGCTTGATAGCCAGAACATTTTGAAAGGAGTGCGCATGACAACATCCCCGTTGGCAAATCCCACTGCTACACGCGAGATGCTCGAGGCGTTTGGCCTGGCGACCAAGCACCGCTTGGGCCAGAACTTCCTCATCGACAATCATGTGATTGCACACATCATGGAGCTGGCTGAGCTGACGGGCGTCGAACGTGTGCTCGAGGTTGGTCCCGGTATCGGTACCCTGACGCTCGCGTTGGTGCAAGAGGCTGCTCATGTGACGTCCATCGAGATGGATACCGAGCTTGAGCAGGTGCTTTCGGCACACGCCATGGACCACCCCAATTTTTCGTTCATCATGGGTGACGCGCTCAAAGTGCCTCAAGAGGCAATCGTTGCGGCAAGCGGTGGCGAGGCGCCCACGGTCTTGGTCGCCAACCTGCCGTATAACGTGGCTGCCACGATTATCCTGCAACTGTTCCAAACGATGCCGAGCCTCGAGCGTGCTGTCGTCATGGTGCAAAAGGAGGTTGCCGATCGTATTGCGGCAGCTCCGGGGTCCAAAACGTACGGCGCCTACACGGTCAAGCTCTCGCTATATGGTGAGGTGACGGGCCGCTTTGAAGTCCCGCCCCGTTGCTTTATGCCCGCTCCGCACGTTGACTCCGCTGTGGTGCGTATCGATCGGGTGTCCGTGTTGGACGGAGATGCTTCCGCGCAGGTGGACGCCGCAGAGATCGCCCGTGTGGTGGACGCTGCGTTTGCCCAGCGTCGCAAGACGATTCGCAACTCCATGAGTTCAAACGGCTTTAACAAGGATGCGCTCGACGCGGCATTTGCGGCGTGCGGGATTGCCCCCACGACGCGAGCAGAACAGCTTTCTACCGCCGAGTTCATTGCCTTGGCAAAAGCGCTGGCTGGACAGGCGGCATAGACAATGGCAGCAGATTCTAACGTGGATATGTTGAACGCTTGGCACCCGTTGACGTTTGCAAAAAAGAAAAAGGTGTTTGAGCTACCACGTCCGCTAGCTCCGATTTTCGACACTCACGCTCACCTGCGTTCATTTTGGGGCGAAGATAAAGATGCAGCTGCAGTGCTCACGCGGGCGTACGCGGCGGGTGTACGCCGCGTTGTAACGCTTTACGACCCCATTTCTGACGTCAGTGAAGAAACGCCTGATGTCCAGGGGTTTTCAGCATGGCTGAAAACCGTTATCACAGAGGCGAAGACCGGGCGAGGGGATGTTTCTCCGCGAGAGGACGTCCTACAGGGTGAGGGTACCGCGCTGGGTGTGTTTGCCGAGCAGGGCGGTACTGTAGCGCAAGACGCGCGCGCAACCTCAATCCCTCAAGTTCAGTATCTCGTTGGTGCGCATCCGTATGGCGCTCCGGACTATTCCGACGAGCATGACGCGCAGATTGAGTCTGCGCTGGATGACCCGCTTTGTGCGGGCATAGGCGAAATCGGGCTCGATTACCACTTTGACGCCGACGACAACGTCGAGGCTGCGCCGCACGGCCTGCAAATGGAGGTCATGGCACGTCAACTTGAGATTGCAATTCGTCATAACGTACCCGTTGAGCTGCACATTCGCAACGACGCGGATGACGAGCGACGCGAGGCACACGCAGATGCGCTCAAAGTGCTTCGAGAGGTTGGTGTACCCCAAGCTGGATGCGTGCTCCATTGCTTTGGCGAGGACCGCGTCACCATGGAGCAGTTCTTGGAGATGGGCTGCCACATCGCCTTCGGCGGGGCGGCGACGTTCAAGCGAAACGATGCGGCGCGTGAAGCGTTCGCAGCATGTCCGCTCGACCGTCTGCTGCTCGAAACGGACTGTCCGTACATGGCACCCGAGCCCTTGCGCGGTTTGGAATGCGAGCCTGCTATGATTGCTCAGACGGAAGACGTTCTCATCTATGATCGAGCTGACCGAACGGGAGAGTTGCCCGAGCAGATCGCCCGAGCGATTTGGAGTACGTCGACGGCGTTATTTGCGTAGGAGTTTGCATAGACCCGCGTGCGAACGTGTTGGGAGATAGGTATGAGCAGCAAGGAAAGCAAAAAGAAGCTGACGCCCGAGGAGCGTGCAGAGCAGGATGCCAAGGCGATGGAAAGCGCTCGCAGGCTGCGTGAACGTCGCGAGGCAGCGCGTGGCGAAGCGCCTATCGACCGCGACATCCACCTCTCACTGCCGTTGACGCGCGTGTTCATTCCGCTCATCCTGCTTACGCTGGTCATGTATGGCGTCACGCGGTTTGCCATGTCCAGCCACAACACCGAGCTCTTCCGAATTTCCGGTATTGCGACGACGGTGCTCTTCATCACGGCATTTGTGGTGTGGTTCGTTTCGCGTCATCAGGCGAAGAAACTCACGGAAGAAATGCGCGGTCCAAAAGAGCGGTCCGAGGAAAAGCCCAAGAAGAAGCTGCTCAAGGGCAAGCGCAAAGACGGATAAAAGCGAGCGGCGTTCGCGCTACTCTTCCGGATTCCAGTTGTCGCACGCAAGTGGATCGGGCGCTTCGCAGTAAACGGAGCTTTCCGCCGTGCTCGGTTCGCCTTTGAAGAACCTGATTAAGCGGTCGAACTGAATCATCAGCGAATCAAAAAGTGTCGGCTCTTCGACGGGTTCTGCGGTCACGAGTTCGACGCTGCCCACTTCAACACCGTCTTGCGTGTAGGTGACTGCGCCGGCACTCGCCCCGCGCTTCACCGTGCCAGAATAGTCTTTGAGGTCGACGCTTTGCTCAAGCGGTCCTGCTAGGCTGAAAACTGAAACGGTCGCATCGGGATTGTCAGCCGTCACGCGAACGGTCTTGTCGGTCCAGTCAAGGCAGGTCGCCTCAGCGACAAGAGGTTTACCGCCATAGGTTGCATTGGTGTTTACCAGCGGTATTTCGGCTAGATGGTCGTAGTACCAGTTGGCAAGCGCGAGCGTGTCGCCAAAGCGCTCCTCGCTGGTCTCGTCTCCGAATACGGCGACGTACACCTCGCCACCGTTTTCGCGCGAGAATGCACCCACGAAGCAGCGCTTCGCTTCGTACGTCGACCCTGTTTTACCGCCGATGTTGCCCTGCTGACCCTGGATCTCGTTCCTGACGGTCAACTCGACGGTTCGCTCGGTGCCGTCGGCTGAGGTGACGTGCATGTCGGTGCGGTCGCTGTTGTTGATCCTGCGGAAATCGTCATTTTTCATCGCGGCGGCGTAGATGGTCAAGATGTCGCGTGCGGTCGAATGGAGGTCGCCCTCCCAGCCGTTGAAGTCCAGACCGTGCGGGTTCTCAAACAGGGTGTCGGTGCAACCGAGCTCCTGGGCGCGTTTGTTCATGGCATCGACGAACGTTTGGAATGGATTGTTCGACGAGGGGTCGATGTGCGCTCCGACCGTTGTGGCGATGGCCATGGCGGCATCGTTGCCGCTGTGCACCATGAGGCCCGTGAGCGCCTCTTCCATGGTGAGCGTGTCACCTTCCTGGAGCTTTACATTCGACTCGCCTACGGTCGCCGCGGCATGGTCGACGGTCACGATGTCGGTGAGCTCGCAGTTCTCGAGGGCGAGCAGGGCGGTCATGACCTTGGTAGTCGATGCGATTCGGATAGGTGCGTCTGCGTCGCGCTCGAACAAGACGGTTCCGTCCTGCGTCATGAGCATGGCGTGAGGACAGACGAGATCAGGCAGCTCGGAGGCATCGATACCGCGTTCTTCAGCGGTTTTTCCCAAGATGATGTCGGACGTGCGCACTTCTCCGAGCGCAGGCACGGGGGAGGCGGCGATCGCCAGCGCGGTGGCAAGGGAGAGAGCTAGGATGCGCAGGGTGACGGTGCGACAATCAGTCGAAGTGCGTTTGAGAAGCACGATGCGCCTTTCTAGGTAAGCGATTTTTCACTGAGACGAGCATAGCAGTTGGCTGCATGTGTTTGGGCGACGCGCTCTGCTTAAAACTCGCTTAACGTGTGAGATATGGAGGGTGAGGGGCGGGTGTTCGGCCATAATAGCGTTGGGCGAAAGGAGCACGACGTGGAGACACCGCGCATCCTCGTTGTTGACGACGAGAAGACCATTACCGACCTTGTGGGGATTTACCTGCGCAATGAGGGCTACGATGTGACGCTGGCATATTCCGGCGCCGATGCTGCGCGCTTGATTTTGGAGCAGGAGTTCGACCTGGCGGTGTTGGACATCATGCTTCCCGATGTCGACGGTTTTGAGCTGTTGCGGACGATTCGAACTGAGCGGACGTATCCGGTCATTATGCTTACCGCGCGAGACAGCCAGGCCGACAAGATCGAGGGGCTGACGCTGGGCGCCGATGACTACATGGTCAAGCCCTTCCGCCCGCTTGAGCTGGTGGCGCGCTGCAAGGCTCAGCTGCGCAGGTACACCAGCTACGGTACGCGCGATCAGGCGGCGGGTGCCGAAGTTGACGGCCCTATCATTTCGTTCAACGGTCTTGAGATCAATCGCGATGCGCACAGCGTGACCGTAGACGAGAAGCCGGTGCGTTGCACGCCGCTCGAATATTCCATCCTGTTATATCTGGCGGAGCATCGCGGCAGCGTGGTTCCTGTTGAGGAGTTGTTCCGTGCCGTGTGGGACGAGGAGTTCATGGCGGGTTCCAACAACACCGTGATGGTGCACATTCGTCACCTGCGCGAGAAGATCGGTGACGACGCGCAGAACCCGCGGTTCATCAAGAACATATGGGGCGTGGGGTACACGATCGAGGGGTAGTAAAACCCAATTTGTTTGAGCCGGTTTAACGACCGGCTCTTTTGTATCGTGAAATCTGGCATTCAATCTATTTGTCGTCGGGGGCGCTCCGTCAACGAAGTTTAAGACCGCTAAAAGAAGTTAAAAGAAATCAACAGCGCTAAAAACGTTTCGATGTGTTTGGCTCCGTTTCGCTTTGTTTGGGCTTATTGACGCGTAAGCGCTGACAGGTGGACGAGCCCGATAACTACTGCTCCGTTACGGTGCGGGTGGAGCGGATGAGGCGTTCGAGGGCGTCGTTGACTTCGGTGATGGTGACGTCGCCCCCCTTGCCGCTCAACCACGACGTGTAGGCGTGCAGCATGCCTCCCACCACATAGTCTGTTATAAAAAAGATAAACGGCATCTCGTCGGGATATTCGACGGTCAACTTGCTGATCATCTGCTCGCGCAGGCGTTCTTCAAGTAGCGCAATGACGGGCAGTAGTTTTTTGCAGAACACTAGACGGTGGAGCAAGTCACTGTTTTCAATCAGGAAGGCGCCGATGCGGTCGAGGATGGGTCGGGGATTTTGAAGAAACGACGAGTCCATGACTTCCTCGAGAATCACCGTGAGGCGCTGTACAAGCTTCTCGGTAAGAGATGACTCAAGATCATGAATCCCGTCGTAATGCGCGTAAAACGTCCCGCGATTGAGATCCGCCCTGCGCGTGACGTCGGTCACGCTGATCTTCTCCGCATCTTTTTCTGAGAGCAGTTCAAGATACGCCTCCTCAAGCAGGCGAATCGACCTTAATGCATTCCTGTTTTTCTTCTCTTCCATGGCGTACCTCGCGAATCGAATAAACCGACGTTGCGTACTGTACCCATATTGTACGTAATTCAACAAGTGTGTGGAATATTACTTTCTCTTGCACACTGAGACGACGCTTTGAATCATTCTGATTTGAAATCGAACGTTTTAACACAGAAATAAAGCAAACTGTCGCAATCTATACAGCTTTCCCATGAGGCGTTCTATTCTTTTTCGTCGTCTAGAAAAGCGAAAGAGCGGGGGTATAAAGCCTCTCGTGTCTTTTTTCCATCACATGTTCGTATTCGAATGAGTGTAGACAAGGAGGCCTATCAACGATGGAGAAGTTCTTCCGAGAGGTGTTGCGGCGCAGAAAGCTGGTGATCTCTGCGTTCGCCGTGCTTGCAATAGCGTGCGCAATCTGTATCCCGCAGGTTGCCATCGATGCAAACATGAGCGACTACCTGCCCGAGAGCGCGAAATCGAGCCAGGATCTCAAGGATATGAAAGAGATTTACGGCAACGATATCGCCAACGCGCGTATCTACGTTACCGGCATTTCGCAGGCGGACGCCGAGCATTTTGCGGATACCTTGCGTTCCGAGGATCAGGTTATCTCGGTGTCGTGGCTCGGCGATGCGGTTGATCTTCACCAGCCGCTCGGCGTGCAGAATCAGGATTTGATTGAAGAGTGGCACAAGGCCGACGACGAGGGTTACCTGTATTCGCTCGTCCTGCCTGACGATGTTGAACAGGCGACCATCGATCAGTTTCGTTCCGAGGCGGAGGCGATTGACGGTGCACAGACCGTTGCAATCGACGGTTCCGCGGCCTCAACCGCGTACAACATGTCGACCATCAGCTCGGACATGACGCGCATTATGGCCATCGCCATCGTCGTGGTGTTCCTCATCGTGTTGCTTAACACCACAAGCTACCTGCATCCCGTGGTGATGCTGCTGACTATCGGCGTTGCCATTGTGCTCAACATGGGCACCAACATCTTCCGCGGCACCATTTCGAACATCACGCAATTGGTGGCGAGCGTGCTGCAGCTGGCTGTTTCGATGGACTACTCCATCGTGCTGTTGACCAACTTCGGCCGCGCCCGCGAGACCACCGACGACCAGTTTGAGGCCATGGTCCAGGCCATGACACAGTCGTTCTCGGTCATTTTGTCCTCCGCGGCGGTCACGTTCTTCGGCTTCCTTTCCCTTGCCGCCATGCAGTTCCAAATCGGTGCCGATATGGGTATCGCTCTTGCAAAGGGCATTGTGTGCTCGTTCTTCTCAATCATCCTGCTCATGCCCTGCATTCTCTACAACATGAGACACGTGGTGGAGAAGACGACTCACAAGCCGTTTATCAGGTCGTTTAAGGGTCTGACGAACGTTTGCACCAAATCTGCCGGCGTGGCCTTTGCCATCGCCGTCGTTATCGCCGTGCCGTGCCTCGTGGCTTCGAGTCGCGTGGACTTTACCTACAGCGAGTCGGCAAACTTGGCCGCCGACGCTCCGGTGAAGACGGACGGACATGTTATCGACGAGGCGTTCGGCGAGTCCCAGGTCTGGGCCGTCATGGTGCCTGAGGGCCATTGGGCAGAGGAGAAAGCGCTCGTAGACGAGCTGAAGGAGCTGCCGACCACTAAGACGATCCTCTCTTATGACACCATCGCCACCGCCGCGTTGCCCTCGGGTCTTGGCGATGAGAGCGAGGTGAGTCAGTTGCTGAACGACGGTTGGAGCCGCATCGTGCTCACGTCGAATATCCCAGATGAATCCGACGAGGCGTACGGCCTGGTGGACACCGTGCGTGGCCTGTGCGAGGAGCATTTTGGCGACGACTACAAGCTCGTGGGCAACACGGTGAGCTACTACGACATTCGCTCGGTCACGAGCTCGGATAACACACTCGTGAAAGTGGCCTCGATTTTGGCTATCGGCGCAGTGCTGCTCGTCATGTTCAAATCGGTTTCGATTCCGGTGATTTTGATCAGCGCCATTGAGGTTTCGATTTGGATTAACGAGGCGGTCCCGTATTTCACCGGCGACACGATCAACTTCGTCGCCTTCCTGGTGATCGATGCCGTTCAGCTGGGCGCTGCGGTTGACTACGCCATCATCTACACCGAGGAGTACCTCAAGCTTCGCCGCGAGATGCCCAAACGCGAGGCTTCGGTGCTGGCTATCGAACACACCGCTCAGCCCATTTTGACGTCGAGTTCCATTTTGATTCTGGCTTGTCTGGGCATCACGTTCAGCGTTTCGAGTCCCATGATTCAGCAGGTAGGCATGCTGATTGCGCGCGGTGCGCTGATTTCGGTCATATTGATTTTCTTCGTGCTGCCGCTGCTGTTCCGCATGCTCGATGGCTTTGTGCGCCATACGAGCTACAAGATTGGTTTCTATCAAGGAGGATGTTAGATATGAGTAAGAAGGCCAATGCGATGAACAATACGAAGGTGAAGCATTCGACGGTGAGGCCGGTGATCGGTCGCACGCTGACCGTGGGCGCTGTGAGTACGATTATGGGCATCACCTCATGTTTCCCGTTCGGTGCCACGCAGGCAATCGCCGAGACGCTCAACAACGGAAGCGATGCGTCTGAGAGCGCAGGGCAAAAGCAGGCTTCGAAGACTGCGAAGAACGAGGTCGTGTATACCAAGACCGATGCGAGCGGCTCCAAGCAAGGCGTCTACGTGGTCAACAAGTTCCAGACGGCAGCTGAAACAGACATCGAGGATCCCGGCACCTATACCAACGTCACCAACTTGTCGACCACCGAGGAGCTTTCTGACGAGGATGGCTCCGTTGCGTTCACAACGCCCGAGGGTGTGCCGTTCTATTACCAGGGCGATCTTGATGCAGAGACTACCACGCTGCCGTGGGAGGTCGAGGTGAGCTACACGCTCGACGGCAAGAGCATCTCCGCCGAGGACCTGGCTGGTAAGTCGGGTGATTTGGATATGGAGCTCAAGATCACGGGCGTTGACGACGACTCCGCAACCGCCGATTTTGCCAAGAGCTTTTTGATGCAGGCACAAGGAACGTTTGACAACGATACGTTTGAGCTCGATGACGCGGGAGACGCTACTATCGCCGAGGTGGGCAGCCAGACGCTCGTCACGTTCCTGCAGCTTCCAGGCACGAATGGCGACTATCACATCAAGGGTCATGTGACGGATTTCTCCTACTCCGGCTGGCAGATCAGCGCCATGCCGCTTGAGCTAGCACTCGATCTCAACAGCTTCGACACCTCAGAGCTCACAGACGCCATTGATGAGCTCATCAACGCGAGCGACCAGCTTGCCGACGGCGCGGGAAAACTTTCCGATGGCGCCGAACAGCTCGATGCGGGTGTTTCCGCGCTTCAGACCAAAGGAACGAGTCAAGTTGCGAGCGGCGCGCAGGGCCTGTTAGCTGCGCTGAATGGCCAGCAGGCGAATTTGGCGGCGCTGGAGGATGGGTCGCAGCAGGTCGCTGATGGCGTGAACGTCCTTACCACCACACTGGGCACGAGCCTTCCCAATACACTCGCGCAGGCTCAACAGGGTGTTAACGGAATGAAGGCGCAACTTGGTGTTATTCAGGGCAAGATGGATGCCATCAATCAGGGCGCTGCAGGTCTGAGTCAGCTTTCCACGTCGATTGAAACTCACGGCAACTCTCTTGCGACCACATTAACCGGCATGCAGACCGTTATGGGTGGCTTGAGTGGTGAGCTCGTGACCGCAGGGACCGACGCGGCAACAGCAGCTGGTCAGGCGGGTGCTGCCGCCACGAGTGCCCAAAGTGCTGCGACTTCCGCAGGCACCGTCGCGTCTGAGCTACAAGGGTTGCTTGATGGCGGCACGCTTACCCCCGAGCAGGAGGCTGTTGTCAGGAGTGCACTTTCCCACGCAAACGATGCCTCTACAAACGCGAGTGCTGCCGCTTCTTCGGCAGGCAGTGCCGCCTCGAGCGCTGAATCTTCTGCACAGACCGTGCAGGCAGCGGGGGAGAGCGCTCAGCAGGCGATGGGGTCGGATGCCGCCAAGAAATTGCAGGCTGACGCCAAGAGCCTTGCGGGCGACCTGCAAACGCTCCAGACGAGCGCCGGTGGATTGATGACGAGCGCAAACGAGGTGCTTTCCGATTCGAATACCCTGCTTGCCAATGCGGACACGATGATCGGTTCCATCAATCAAAACCTGAGCGGATTATCGGGGCAGATGGGTCAGATCACCGCTTTGAACACGGGTGCATCTCAAGTTGCAGCTGGAACCGCGAGCTTGCGTCAGCAGCTCAGCGCTCCCTATGCCACCGACGGCTCCATGACTTTGTACGGTGGAGTTTCGAGCCTCGCCGCTGGCAGCAGCGCGCTTGATGCCAACGCGCAGACTGCGGCTGCCGGTGCGCAATCCGTCGCTTCCGGTGCCTCCCAGCTCGAGAGTGCGCTGAACACGCTGCGCGACAGCGTGCAAGGCATGGACCAGCAGGTCCTCGATGAGCTGCAGGGCAAGGTCGATGAGATGCTCGGAAAGGGTTATGAGCTGCATTCGTTCGTGGCCCCCTCCAATACCAACGTGAATGAGGTCGAATTCGTTTACGTGGTCGCTGGTATTTAAGTAAGTCTTTCGTTTACGTGCGATGGGGCGTTCCTATACTTGAGGGTATCGTCGAGTGGCAATGCTGCTTTGGTTTTCGGCTCCGTGGATTACGGCGGCGGGAGACGAGCGCATTGTTTTGGAACGGAGCGCCATGCAATTCAAAGATAGGGACTTTCGAGGCTGGAACAAAAAAGAACAACACGCGCCGGTCAATCCCATGACGGGCGCGCCGGGAGGGTGGGGTTCGCAGACTGCGGGCCCCACGCCCGTTGAGGGCATGGGGCGGGCTACTGAGGCTGCGATTGTGGATGGGCGCCCGGAAGGCGAGACTGTGGATGGGCGTTCGGGGGTTCGAGTTGTCCCCTCGTCGGCCCCTTCGTCAGAGCCTGTACAGGAGTCGGGTTACTCCAACGAATGGAATGGGTTCCCTACATGGGATGCTAAGGCATCTCGGGACGAAACGCCTCGGGACGAGCGCGCGTTTACCACATCGAACGCGTCGATGGACGAGCTTCTGGACAAGTTGCGCCCCGTTTTGGACAGCCGCTTGCTTGCCACCGTAGTGCTGGGCCTGCTCTCCTTCGTTGTGGTGGCGCGCGAGAGCATCCTCGTGTTTTTCATCGTCTTCATTGTGGGATACATGCTGCTCGACCGCTTTCTCACCGTGCGCCGCTGTATCACGCTGGGCGGTTCCGCTTGGTTTCTTTTGGTGCTTCTGGGCGATCTGCTTAACCCTGGTGGCTCCCCGTTTTATATCAGCGTTGAATATCTTTTCATGTTCTGCGGTTTCTTGTTGGCGCTCGCGGTTTGCGGCGTGTTTTTCGCCGGACGCGCGTTTTACTACACGGGATTCGATCGCGGACAGGAGGTTGCCGACCGAGCTATTGCCAAACATATCGTTGATCGTTTGATTGACAATCCTGAACACGTGGACAATCTCGACGGAACGTACCTGGAGGTTGAAGGTTCAATTAGTCGTGTGCGGGATCGTGAGCGCCAGGTTAACGATGCTTTGCGCGATGAGGCGCGCCGCAAGGACGATTTGGTTACGTACTTGGCGCATGACCTCAAAACGCCGCTCGCCAGCGTGGTGGGCTATCTCTCGTTGCTTGAAGAGGCGACCGACTTGCCCGCCGAGCAGCGCATTCGCTTTACGGGCATCGCGCTCGATAAGGCCCATCGCCTGGACGCGCTCATCGAGGAGTTCTTCGACATCACGCGCTTCGACTTCCACGATATCGTGCTTACGCGCGGCTACGTGGACCTTTCGTTGCTGCTCGCCCAGGTTGCCGACGAGTTCTATCCGATTCTTTCCGACCAGGGTAAGAGCGTGGAGGTCGACGCGCCTGCGCACCTTACGGTGCTCATCGACGGAGACAAGATGGCGCGCGTGTTCAACAACGTGCTCAAGAACGCGATTGCATACAGTTACGAGGGGTCCGTTATCCGCATCAGAGCCGTGCAGGATGGTACTGGTGTGATCGTGCAATTTGAGAACAGGGGCGATCCCATTCCCGCGCCCAAACTCGGGATGATTTTCGAGAAATTCTACCGTTTGGATGCGGCACGCGCGACCAATCGCGGCGGGGCGGGCCTGGGCCTTGCTATTGCCAAGGAGATTGTGGCGGCGCATGGCGGCACGATCGCGTGCACCTCCGATCCCGAGCATACGGTTTTCACCATCGAACTTCCGGAAAAGTAGAGAATCGACGCGGGGTTTTGCCGCGATTGCCACGGGCCTTGTTGCATCGTTGAAGAATGCGGGTTTTCGCATGCACAGGGTGGTAACGTCTCGTATACTGGGATGCGAAGACGAGTAGGATCACCACGCGAAAGGATTACTCCATGAAGTTCTTCATCGACACTGCCGACCTGAATGAGATTGCCGAGGCCAAGAGCTGGGGTTGCCTGGCCGGCGTTACCACCAACCCGAGCCTGTATGCTCGCACCGGTGGTAAGCTCGCCGACTTCGAGCCGCATATGCTCAAGATTGCCGAGCTTTGCGAGGGCCTGCCTGTCTCCGCCGAATCCACCGCGTCCGACGCCGAGGGCATGATCGAGGAGGGCAAGCGCCTTGCCGCTCTCGCTCCCAACATCGTGGTGAAGTTGCCCGTGTGCGAGGCCGGCCTCAAGGCTTGCCGCGCCCTCGCCGACGCCGGCATCCGCGTGAACATGACGCTCGTCTTCTCTGCTCCGCAGGCGCTGCTTGCCGCCAACGCGGGCGCTCGTTACATCTCCCCGTTCGTGGGTCGCTTCGATGACATCGCCGAGGACGGTATTTCCCAGCTCGCCGACGTTGTCGCTTGCATCGGCAACTATGACTGGACCGGCAAGAACGTGGATGACGTCGTCGAGATCATCACCGCTTCCGTGCGCACCCCGAACCACGTGACCCAGGCAGCGCTGCTCGGCGCCGACATCGCCACCGTGCCGTTCGGCGCGCTCAAGAAGTGCCTCAAGCACCCGCTGACCGACCAGGGCCTCGCCAGCTTCGAGGCCGACTGGGCCAAGGTCGTCGCTCAGGCGTAACAACCGTACGATATGTTTGCGGGGGCGGATGTTCCGCTCCCGCTCCGTTTTCTTTGTCCTAAGGAGGGCAACATGCGTGATGACGAGCTCGTCAAAGTTGCGCGCGCGGTTCGCCGTGGCATCGTGACCGGCGTTCACGCCGCGAAGTCCGGCCATCCGGGCGGTTCTTTGGGTGCTGCCGACATCTTCACCTATCTCTACTTCGAAGAGATGAACATCGACCCGTCCGATCCCCACAAGGCCGATCGCGATCGCTTTGTGCTGTCCAAGGGCCACTGTGCTCCGGGTCTGTACGCGGCTCTTGCCGAGCGCGGCTTCTTCCCCAAGGAGGATCTGCTCTCACTGCGCCACATCGGCTGCCATCTGCAGGGTCATCCCAACATGGATGACACGCCTGGTGTTGACATGTCCACCGGTTCCCTCGGTCAGGGCGTCTCTGCTGGCGTTGGCATGGCACTTGCCGCCAAGCACTGGGGCGATACCTATCGCACGTATGTCCTGCTGGGCGACGGCGAGATCGAAGAGGGTCAGGTGTGGGAGGCCGCGATGTTCGCCGGCAACCACCAGCTCGACAATCTTGTGCTCATTGTTGACCACAACGGCCTGCAGATCGACGGCCCCATCGAGGAGGTCAACTCCGCGATGCCCATCGCCGACAAGTTCGCCGCGTTCAAGTTCCATGTGATCGAAGTCGCTGACGGCAACGACATGGCGCAGCTCCGCACTGCGTTTGACGAGGCCCGCACCGTTACGGGCAAGCCCGTGTGCATCGTGGCCGAGACGGTCAAGGGCAAGGGCGTCTCCTTCATGGAGAACCAGGTTGGTTGGCACGGTAAGGCCCCCAACGACGAGCAGTTCGAGCAGGCTATGGCCGAGCTTTCCGAGGAGGCGTAAGAGATGGCAGACGTGAAGAAGATCGCCACCCGTGCGAGCTACGGCGAGGCGCTGGTTGCGCTGGGTGCCGAGCACGATGACTTTGTGGTGCTGGACGCCGACCTTGCCGCTGCTACCCAGACGGGCAAGTTCAAGGCCGCATATCCTGACCGCTTCTTTGACGCGGGCATTGCCGAGAGCAACATGGTGGGCATTGCCGCTGGTATTGCCACCACTGGTCGCGTGGCTTTTGCGAGCACCTTTGCCATGTTCGCCGCTGGTCGCGCGTTCGAGCAGATTCGCAACTCCGTTGGTTATCCGCACCTCAACGTGAAGATCGGCGCCACGCACGCGGGTATTTCTGTGGGCGAGGACGGTGCGACCCATCAGTGCAACGAGGACGTCGCGCTCATGCGCACCATCCCCGGCATGACCGTGGTCGTTCCCGCCGACGACGTGGAGGCCAAGGCTGCCGTCCGCGCCGCTTATGAGACGGATGGTCCGTTCTACCTGCGCTTTGGCCGTTTGGCCGCTCCGGTTATCAACGACAACGAGGACTACAAGTTCGAGCTCGGTCGCGGCATCGTGATGCGCGAGGGCACCGACGTGACCATCGTCGCCTGTGGTCTCATGGTTTCCGCGGCGCTCGAAGCCGCCGAGGCTCTGGCAGCCGAGGGCATTTCCGCCGAGGTCATCAACATGCACACCATCAAGCCGCTCGACGAGGACACTCTTGTGGCGAGCGCCTCCAAGACCGGCCGTGTGGTTACGGTTGAGGAGCATTCCGTGATCGGTGGTCTGGGCGAGGCCGTGTGCGGTGCCCTGGCCGAGAAGTGCCCCGTTCCGGTGAAGAAGGTTGGCATGTACGACGTGTTTGGCGAGTCCGGCCCTGCCGTTGACCTGTTGAACAAGTACGGTCTGAACGCCGAGGGTGTGGCCAGCGCGGTGCGTTCCATCATGGCGTAGCATTTGCGTTTACACATGCGCTTGAAAGGCGGGCTCGCTTGCGGGCTCGCCTTTTGTGATATGTGCCGGTGCAAGCGCGCATTATTGATGCACGTCGGTGCGGGCTCGCATTTTGATACGCGCTGGTGCAGGCTCGTTTTTTGTATGTGCTGACGCGTGTCGGTGCGGGCTCGCATTTTTTGGCGCGTGCTGGTTTCTTTTGAGACGCGCTCAACCCATTGTTCGCATGTTTTGGTTTAATAAGGCCTAGTTGAAGTGCGGATAGATCCCTTCGAGCGCGTGAGAAGGGAAGGGGAGCTCACATGGATGAAGTCACAATCGAGATAGGCAGTCGCACCGATGCTTTTGCAATCCGTAAAGCCGTGTTCATGGATGAGCAGGGTTATGAAAATGAATACGATGCGATTGACGAGGACCCCTCGTGCATTCACGTGACGCTTTATGTGGGCGGCGAGCTTGTTGGGTGCTCGCGTTCGTTTCCTCGAGCGACGGAGCGTGTGCTTGCACAGGACGAACCTGAGTCGCCTGCCTGCGTGTTCGATGATGGAGCCACGGAGGAAACGATTTACGTGATGGGCCGCGTTGCCGTGCTTGCCGAGTGGCGTCGTCGCGGGCTTGCCAGCGTTATCGTTCGCGCCACTGAGGACGCGGCGCGCGATGCGGGTGCTCAGGTCATGAAGCTTCACGCGCAGGAATACGTGCGCGGCATGTACCTTAAGCTCGGTTACACGCAAATCAGCGAGGTCGATTACGAGGATGAGGGTCAGCCGCATCTTTGGATGGCCAAGAAGCTCTAAAGGTGGCCTCGTCGGCTGTCTCCGAATCAAAAAATCCGGTTATGCGCAAATTATCTCGAGAGATCCGAGTAGAAGGCGTTTTTGAAAAGAAGAAACCGCAGGTCAGAGATGTGCGGTTCCGCTTTCTACTTCGTCGGTTCCATTTGATTTATGCATAACCGTCATTTTTGCACGGAAATGCCTTCGAAGGCATGCTTGCGCCTATAAAACGGGCGGGACTGCGGTGCTCGCGGCGGCATCGTAGAGCTCTTCGCGTGAGGTGACGCCAATTTTCTCGTAGATGTGGCGTACGTGGGTTTTGACCGTTCCAGTTGAAATGCAAAGCTCCTCGCCAATTTCGCGATTTGTCTTGTGCTCGAGCAACAGCTTGAGAATCTCACCCTCGCGACGCGTGAGGTCGTGTTCCTGCGCAAAGGCGAGTGGCTGCATGTTGAGGACCTGCTGACGATTTTCCCGTACGCGTCGCCATAGGTAGATGGCGCCCGAGACGGTATAGATGAGCCCGAGAGCTTCAAAGAAAATGCTGCGCAGCGTGTTTGAGGTAGAGATTATTTCCAAAATTTCGCATGTCGAATACACAATGGCGAAGAAAATTGCCGCTCTACCACGCGAGCGTTCAACGACATCGCGTTGACGCGCATAAATCCAAAATGCGCTGACAATTGTCCAAATCTGCAGTGTGTAGGGGAATATGAGGTCGGCGGCAACCCGGTAGAGATCGTTTTTGATGGACCATTCTGCAATGATGCCGACAAAGCACAGCAACCAAAATGCAGCTTCGACATTGGAGATGGGGTGGTCAAGCAAATCCCCCAGAATTGCTCGATACGTCAGGATAATGAGGGTGTTAAAGAGTGTGTACACGAACGGGTGGCCCGTTTGCATGTCTTGGAAAAGTCCTGCGAATTCTGGGATGAATTCGACCATCCATAGGAACATGATGTCGATGAGATATAGGCCGAAAAGCAGCGTGACCAAAAGATGCAGACGTTTTTTCCGGCGAATATACAATGCGCCAAATCCAACGAATACGGCGGCAGTGAGGAGCGTCAGCGCATAACTGTAGAAAAACAATGCGTAGGACATGACAATCCTTTCGGCTTGAAACGCCTGGAGCAGGTTGGGATAATCTCGACCGTGCCCATCATAGAGAAGGGCGCTCAGCTTACGTTGCCTTGAACTCCACATGCAATAAGTGCAAACAGTATAACAAAACGCCTGTTAACCGTGGGTGTATATAAACATCTACCCCCGTTCTAAACCATCTCAACCCTTTTGGTTTTTGGCATGACATAGATACTCGTAAGCAACATGTTGTGGTGCATCCGAACTTAACCTTGCATCGGGTGCCCTATAGAAAGGGGTCAGACATGTTGGAGAAAGACGTTAGCAGGCGCTCGTTCATGGCCGGTTCCGCTGCGGTGGCAGGTGCCGCTGCGCTGGCAACGACGGGTTGCTCCAAGAACGAGGACGCGGGCAGCGCTCCGGTCGACGACGGCAAGGCCACGCTCGTCTTCAAGAACGCCCACGTGCAGACCATGGTCTCCGAGGATGACGTTGCCGAGGCCGTCGCCGTTGCCGGCAACGAGATCGTCTATGTTGGCGACACCGCGGGCGTCGAGGAGTTCATCGGCGACGATACCGAGGTCATCGACCTCGACGGCGCCTTCTTGGCCCCTGGCTTCATCGACAGCCACATTCATGCTCCTGGTTCCTGGAACAACAAACTTTTCGCTATTTGCCTTGACGGTATGACCACCAACGAGGAGTACCTCGCCGAGGTCAAGCGCGTGGTCGAGGCCAATCCCGATAACGAGGCATATTGGGGCGGCACCTTCATGTTCAACGCCTACGAACTGCCCGACGGCTCCAACCCCGGACCGCTCGCGTCCGACCTCGACGCTATCTGCGCCGACAAGCCCATCCTTATCAATGACGTCTCGCATCACTGCCTGTGGGTCAACAGCAAGGCTCTTGAGCTCGGTGGTATCACTAAGGACACCCCCGATCCTGCAGGCGGTCTCATCTACCGCGATGCTGACGGCAATCCCACCGGCTGTCTGGCCGACAACGCCATGAATTCTGTGAACGCTGCAGTCAGCACCGCCTTTACTGAGGAGCAGACGGAGGAGGCCCTCTACAAGTTCATGGAGGAGGCCAACTCCTACGGCGTTACCGGCATGTGCAACATGGGCGATGGCGGCGGTTTTGAGGCGAACAAGCTGTATCACAAGCTTGACGAGAAGGGTGACCTTACCGTTCGCTTCATGAACTCCACCACCACTTCTCCTGGCATGGACCCCGATGACATTCTCAAGCAGATTCAGGATTCCAAGGAATTCGAGTCAGACATGGTTCACACGCAGCTCGCCAAGATCTTCTACGACGGCGTGACTGAGTCCGGCACCGCATATATGCTTGAGCCCTACCTGGAGTCCACCGGCTTGGGTTCCGACTGGTATGGCGAGCCCGTGTGGCCGCAGGAGGATTTCGCCGCTATGGTGAAGAAGTACGACGCCGCGGGCCTGCAGGTCCACGTGCACGCCATCGGCGACGGCGCGGTGCGCAACACCATTGATTCCTATCTGGCCGCCCTCGCCGAGAACGGCGATCGCGACCACCGCCACACCATCACGCATGTGTGCGCCATCACCGACGAGGACATCCAGCGCATGGCCGACAACGACATCATCGCGTCGCTGCAGTTCCTGTGGATGTACGGCGACCCGCTGTATGAGCTCGAGTGCTCCTACATCGGCAAGGAGCGCGCCGACGCCATGTACCCGGTCAAGAAGATGTGGGACACCGGCGTTATGATCTCCGGCGCCTCCGACAACCCGGTGACCCCGTTCGTCGTGACCGACGAGATCGAGATCGGCGTGACCCGCAACAGCCCGTTCCCCGGCGAGGAAGACACCGACATGACCCGCTGGCCGGAGCAGGGCCTTACCGCGTACCAGATGCTCGAGGCTTACACCAAGCATTCCGCGTACCAGAACTTCTGGGAGGATTTGGTCGGCACTATTGAGGTTGGCAAGAAGGCCGACATCGTGGTCCTCGACCAGAACATCCTTGACGTCGACCCGGTGAAGATCAACGACTCTAAGGTCCTCTACACCGTGTCCGACGGCCGCATTGTCTACAAGGGCTAACGCGACTATTCAGGCGGTTGGCGCGCTCGGATGCTGGGGATTCGCTGCCTCCAAGCCATGAAGCGCGCCGTCGCGACTGTGCCCTCACGTAAGGTGGGGGCAACCGCAAGGCTCGCGTTCTCGTTTCTCCAATCGCGAGACGCATGAAAAAAGGGACGGCTCCATATGGAGTCGTCCCTTATGCGTTTTGGGTTGTGCTGGATGTTCGAGCGGGTTGGAAAGGGGCGTGCGGAAAGAGGGGCGAGAAGAGATACAAGAAGGTGGTTATTCCGGTGAATCCGAGCGCTTTTCTACCGTACCGCCATTTTTCGGCAACCGTCCCGCACGCTTGAGCGCATCGCGCAAGATCCACTCGACCTGTCCGTTGGCGCTGCGCATCTCGTCATCGGCCCAGCGTTGGACCGCTTCCCACACAGCGGGGTCTATGCGAAGTGGATATTGCTTGCGTGCCATCGTCGTGCCCGTTCTTCGCGACGTACGTTAGTAGAGCGATCCTGCGTTGAGGACGGGATGAGGTTCTGCCTCGCCACATAGGACGACCATCAGGTTGCTTGCCATCTGGGCTTTGCGCTCCTCGTCAAGTTCGATGGTACCACCGGCTGCCATTTCCTTCACGGCCATATCCACCATGGAGACTGCACCTTCCACAATCTTCTTGCGCGCTGCGATGACTGCTTCCGCCTGCTGACGGCACAGCATGGCCTGGGCGATTTCGGGCGCGTAGGCAAGATGGGTGAGGCGCGCGTCGTCCACTTCGACGCCGGCAGCGGCCAAGCGCTGGGTGAGTTCGTGGCGCAGCGCGGCAGAGACTTCCTCGACGTTGGCGCGCAGCGTGATGGCTCCGGCGGCGTCGGAGGAGTCCTCGGCGTGGTCGTAGGCGTAGATGCTCGCCACGTGGCGGAGTGCGGTTTCGGCCTGCATGGTCACATAGCTCTGGTAATCGTCGACGTCGAAGAGCGCCTTGGCAGTATCGGCGACGTGCCATACCACGACCGTTGCGATCTCGATGGGGTTGCCCATCTTGTCGTTGACCTTGAGTCGTTCACCGTTGAGCGTGCGCACACGGGTGGAGATGATGGTGGGGTTGCCCTTGGCGGCCTTCTGAGCTGCGGCTTTTGCCGCCTTGGAATCGCTCGTTTCGAGTTCGAGAATCTCCCCGAGGCCTGCCGAGCCTCCCATGCTCTTGCTGTAGAACGGGTTGGCCCAGAAAAAGCCCTCGTCGCGGACGGTGCCCACGTAGTTGCCGAACAGGATACACACGCGTGCCTGGCCGGGCTGCAGGGAGAAGAAGCCGTTGAGCGGCAAGAACCACAGGACGAACAGAACGATGCTCGCGGCCAAGACGACGCCGTAGGGGAGGGACGGTTCGACATCGTCCGGAGTGGAGGCCAGTCCCGTAACGCTCCAGATAAACAGGCCGACGATGGCGACGAGCGCCACCAAGACGGCGACGAGCATGCCGTAGCCCGACTTGACTTTGAGTTGCTTTTCCACGCTCATTGAAGATCCTTTCGATCCAAACGCCCGCGTTTGCGTGACTGCCCGAGCGCTGCCCCTTACTTGGTGACGGAGAGGGGCGTCTCCAACAACACGCACCGAATGTGTTGATGAAAGCATTGTGATATCACATTGAAACCATGTCAAGAAAAATCGGGGGATTTGTGCGAGATCAAGGCGGTCTAGGAGAGCGATTCGATTTAGGGGGAGGAAGTTTTTTGGTGTTAGACGCGAAAAATGGCAAAAAATGCCAGATTATGAGGTCGTGGGGATTGCGAGGCAATGCGAAAACGATGCCCCGTTGGGTTAGGGATAATAAGGCGAACTTTTTACCTGCGGGTTTTATGGCTGGCATCACATGGCGGAGAACGGGGGAGGTTTGATTGCCTTCATGGAAAGGTTCTCAGACCTCATAATCTGGCATTTTCTGCCATTTTCGGCTCGTTGAGAAGAAAAACGATCGATGTTCGGTTTATGCGGGGTAAGAACGCATCGCAGAAACCGGAAGAACTTCATTCGTGCCGTCATTCGACGCACTGCGGTGTGCTATCCTGTCAGTGCGAATAAATCCTCGGCAGACGGTAGTTTTTTACTCGTAAACGGGTGTATTTGTTCGGTAAACGGTTACGCGTTTAACCGGCAAAATGAGGGGCGTTTACGTTTATCCGTTTTCGGGGATCCCATTGCGAGGCGTTTCGTCTCGCCGAGCACGACAGGAGCGTGGTCAGGTAATGCAGGAGGCATGGGAAGGGTTCGAGGACGGCAATTGGACCAAAGAGGTCGACGTCCGCGACTTCATTCAGAAGAATTACACTCCGTATGAGGGCGATGAGTCGTTCCTCGCCGGCCCTACTGAGCGCACGACGAAGCTGTGGGACGACGTCATGGCTCTGCTGCTCAAGGAGCGCGAGCAGGGCGGTGTCCTCGACATGGACACCAAGGTCGTCACGGGCATCGTGAGCCATCCGGCGGGCTACATCGACGCGGCGCACCCCGAGCGCGAGACCATCGTCGGCCTGCAGACCGACAAGCCGCTCAAGCGCGCGCTGCATGTCAACGGCGGTATCCGCATCGCCGCTCAGGCTGCCGCCCAGCATGGCTATGAGATCGATCCGGACGTTGTCGAGCGCTACACCTTTGAGCGCAAGACCCACAACGCGGGCGTTTTCGACGTGTATACACCCGAAATGCGCGCTTGCCGTTCCGCCCATATCATCACCGGTCTGCCCGACGGCTACGGCCGCGGCCGCATCATCGGCGACTACCGTCGCGTCGCTCTTTACGGTATCGACGCCCTCGTTGCCGACAAGCAGGCGCAGAAGGATTCCACCCCGCGTGTCATGACCGAGGCCAACATCCGCGACCGCGAGGAACTGCAGGAGCAGATCCGCGCCCTTGGCAAGCTCAAGATGATGGCCGACTTCTACGGCTTCGACATTTCCAAGCCGGCGAAGAACACGCAGGAGGCTATCCAGTGGATGTACTTCGCCTACCTTGCTGCCGTGAAGGAGCAGAACGGCGCCGCCATGTCCATTGGCCGTACCTCCACCTTCATCGACATCTATGCTGAGCGCGACCTCGCCCGCGGCACCTTTACCGAGGAGCAGATCCAGGAGTTCGTCGACCACTTCATCATGAAGCTCCGCATGGTCAAGTTCGCCCGTACCCCCGAGTACCAGAACCTGTTCTCCGGCGATCCGCAGTGGGTCACCGAGTCCATCGGCGGCATGGGTGTGGACGGCCGCACCCTCGTCACCAAGATGAGCTACCGCTACCTGCACACGCTCGAGAATATGGGTACCTCTCCGGAGCCCAACCTCACCGTGCTGTGGAGCACGAGGCTTCCGCAGAACTTCAAGAACTTCTGCGCCAAGACCTCCATCGCCAGCTCGTCCATCCAGTACGAGAACGACGACCTCATGCGCGTGTACCACGGCGACGACTACGCCATCGCCTGCTGCGTGTCCTCCATGCGCGTGGGCAAGGAGATGCAGTTCTTCGGCGCCCGCGCCAACCTGGCCAAGTGCCTGCTCTATGCACTCAACGGTGGTGTGGACGAGGTTTCCGAGAAGCAGGTCGGCCCCAAGTATCGTCCGGTCGAGGGCGACACGCTTGATTACGATGACGTCATGAGCAAGTACTGCGACATGATGAAGTGGCTCGCTGGCGTGTATGTGAACTCGCTGAACATCATCCACTATATGCACGATAAGTACTGCTACGAGGCCATTCAGATGGCGCTTCACGACAAGCACGTGCACCGTTGGTTCGCCACGGGCATCGCCGGCCTCTCCGTTGTGGCCGACTCGCTGTCCGCCATCAAGTACGCCAAGGTGCACCCCATCCGCAACGAGAACGGCACCATCGTGGACTTCGAGATCGAGGGCGACTTCCCCAAGTACGGCAACGATGACGACCGTGTCGACTCCATCGCTCACGACATCGTGCACCAGTTCATGGAGTACGTGCGCATGAACGACACGTACCGCAATTCCGTGCCGACCACCTCGGTTCTGACCATCACCTCCAACGTGGTGTACGGTAAGAAGACCGGTGCCACGCCCGACGGCCGTAAGGCCGGCGTGCCGTTTGCCCCGGGTGCCAACCCCATGCACAAGCGCGACAGCCACGGCGCCATCGCTTCGCTGAGCTCCGTGTCCAAGCTGCCGTTCCGCGACGCTCAGGACGGCATCTCCAACACCTTCTCCATCATCCCGGGCGCGCTCGGCAAGGAGGACCAGGTGCTCTTTGGCGACCTCGATTTGGACGACGTGTCCTTTGAGATGCCTGTTGCCTGCTGCGACTGCACGGATTCCTCCGCTCCTGAGGGTGCCGAGGACTGCTAAGTAGCGGTTTCGATTTGCTTCCTCCGGTTATCTGTACGATGACCGGAGGTGGCATAACTGATATAATGTCAGTAACATTTACGACGTTGGCGGCGAGCTTAAGCGCGGGACGTGATGCGAACCGTAAAGCGAGTCGCCAAAACATACGATAAGGAGGACCCCATGAAGGTCGCTGATATTCCCCAGACCCAGGCAGACAACCTTGTGAGCATGCTCGACGCGTACGCCGAGAAGGGTGGCCACCACCTGAACGTCAACGTGTTCAATCGCGACACGCTGCTCGACGCCCAGGCTCATCCTGAGAAGTACCCGCAGCTCACCATCCGTGTTTCCGGCTATGCCGTGAACTTCCACAACCTTACCAAGGAGCAGCAGGACGAGGTCATTTCCCGTACCTTCCACGAGAGCTTCTAATTTATTGCTTTTGATTGAAAGCTTTGCGTTTTGAAAAGCCTGTCGGAGCCCAAGGGTTCCGACAGGCTTTTTCAGAATGAAGGCTGGGCAGTTTAAGCAATGCATTTTTGAGGCAGGTTCAAAAATAAGGCGGCCAACGATTGTCGTGCTTTGCGGCGGGTTCAAAACAAGGCTGGCCATGATGGCCCTGTTTGCTGTGATGCCAAGAAGCCGACTGGCGCTTTGCGCCCGGTCGGCTTCTTTGTCACGCGCTCAGATGCCAAGCGTTTTCCAGTCGATTAAAACCTCGCGGCGAAGGTCCTGCTCAACGCGTTGTTGCCGTTCGGTTTTGGGCTGAAACTTAATGTGGCGCTTTTGCTCGATAAGATGCTTGACGGCTTTGAAGCTGCATTCACTTGCGAGCTGTTTGAACGTGAGCGGAACAACGGGAATGTCCATGCTTTCCAGTGCGGCAAGTCGCTCGGCATCGGAAATGCCCGCCTCTTCACTTGCATGTACGGACTTGCCGTGACATTCGATGTCAATTGCTGGGTGTTCGCCCGACGCCTCAAGGTAGATGTCCGCATAGCAGCATGAATGCTGGTAGAGCGCTCGTGCGCGATCGTTCAGTGGAATGCGGTAGTTGTTTTGGACAGAGAGGCCTTGTCCGCCAAATCGTCGCGGTAACCCAAGGAGTATCGATGCCTGAACTTCGAATGGAGAAGCGCAGACACCCGTGATATGCTCTGCGGCCCAACGCAGCTTTTTCGACCCGTGTCTTCCATCGAGCTGATTGGCGAATCGCTGCAGTTCTTCGATAGTGAGCAGGGGATCGCGCTTCCAGAGGCCAGTGTTGTTGTTTTGAGTATCCCGAACACGCTGCCAGCCAAATCCAAGGGGAAAGACGCCCTGTTGTTGGGTTTGTTGTAACCTAGATTCTGCTTCGCGCGTTGGTTGGAAAACCGCGAAGCTGCCGCAGAACTCATAGGCTGCCATAAGCAGGTGGACGCGGGAAACGCAGCTTGCCATGGTGAATAGCGTGAATGCCGGCGTTGCCACGTCAAAGCCGTGATCTGTTTCTTGCAAGGTTCCAAATGGCAGCTCACCTGCAAGAACATGGGTTTTGAAAAGCACCGTTTTTGCTTGTTGACTTCGGGTGTTCGTAATGCGATGCAATGGCAGCCCAAGCAAGTCCTCAATAATCTTTTCTTTGCGGATTCTACGGCTCGCAACACCCGAAGAACCACTTACGATGGCTGGGTACAAAGCAAGAACTTGAGGTGGGACCCGATAATAACGAAAAGCAGTTGGTCCGCAGAGCGGCATGTCCATGACGAGCCTCGTTTTCATGACGATGGAATGCGTTTTCTGTAGATTGACGCCGTGCGTAAACAACTCGTTGCGAAATTCTGAAGGTAAAACTGAGACTCATGAGTACAAGACGAATTAGATGCACTTGGCGTCAGATAATTCCCAGATAAACGCTTTAATAAAATAAAGTATACTTTAAGTTATTGAGTTTACCTTCAGAATTTCGCAACGAGTTGTTTTGAATCGAAAAAAAGATGAGATTCCGCACTGAAAAGGCGCTCCATTCCCGTTCGAATGGAGCGCTCCCGCCCAGTTCAATATGACTTAGTTTATTTTGGCGACCTGCCTTGGTGCGATCAGAGTGTTTCTTCGTACCCGGATCTACCGCCGCGTGTAAACCAGGTCGGTCATACCGTTGTAGGAGCGCGTGTTTTGCAGATGCAGCTTGATTTCCTGCTCGCCGCCGTCAAATAGCCTGATGCCGGAACCCAAAAGCACGGGAATTACGGTTATGTAGTAGAGGTCAATCAAGTTCGCTGCAACGAGTTGCTGTACCACGCTGGCACCGCCGCAAACCCAGATGTCCTTTCCAGACTGTTTCCGCAGTTCTTTTATCAGCTCGATGGGATTCATGCTTACAAAGCGAATGTTGTCAGAGAATGGGTTGGCGCATCCCGAGGAGGTGGCGTCCTTCCGATGCGTAAAAACGTATGTCGTGAAGTTGTCGTATACCCATTCGCTGGGAGAAAGTTCGGTCACGATTTGATGATACGTATTCCACCCCATAAGGACCGTGTTGACGGATTGGACAAACTAGGAATAGGAATCGACCATCTCGTCATCGTCGCCCTGGCCGTTCAGCCAATCGACGCCGCCCTCGCTGTCGGCGATGTATCCGTCGAGGCTCATGGCGATAAAAAGGCTGATGTTTCTCATGGGAAATCTTTCTTGTTTGTAGGTAGTCGATTTTGCAGATGGAAAGCTCGCTTTAGCTTACGGGCGGCGTGCGATGTTTATGCTCTCGCGCCATGCAATCGATGGACGCGTCGTTTCGTGTTCACGCAGGCAGCGTGTGATGTTCATGCTCCCATACCATGACGTATTCGCTTTGGCCTGTGGCATCGTCGACGCCCTCGGATTCAATCGTGAATTGCTCGCGTTGGTAAAAACGTACTGCACGGTGATTTTCCTGGTAAACGTGCAGGCTCAGGCGAGGTTTAAGCTGCTTTGCGTATTCGAGCAGTTGCCTGCCGACGCCATGCGACTGGGTGTCCTTTTGCACAAAGATTCCCTCGATGTATTCGTCGGCAAGTCCGATAAACCCGTCAATCTGGTGCGTAGTATCGTTTACGTGTACGTAAATTTCCGCTTGAGGCAGCATGTCCTTGACGAGCTCAAAATTTCCCGTCCAATACTCTTGGGGAATAAAATCATGCGCTTGGATGTTCGTTTCAAGCCAAATCTGCATCACGGCAGGTAAATCGGTTGTATCGAATGCTCTGATCACAAATACCTGCAAATCCTTACAGCGATGCCTGCAGGATCTCCAGGATATCCTGTTCGCTCAAGGGCGCATAGGCATCTTCGAGCCCCTCGTTGACGGCGATATGATGCGCCATCTCCGCAAGACGGCTGTCGTCGATGCCCACGTCGCGCAAGTGCATGGGCACCCCGAGCGACTCGAAGAACCGATACGTCTCGTCGATGGCGTGCTCCGCAATCTCATAGGGCGGCAGGCTCGCATCGATGCCGAACACGTTCACGCCGTACTTCACGAACCGTGGCAGCGTGTGCTCGTTCAAGATATGCCTCATCCAACGCGGCGTGATGATGGCCAAGCCCTCGCCGTGGACGATGTCGTAATGGCCGCTCAGCGCATGCTCGATGCCGTGGCATGGCCAACCGGATTCGCTGTTTCCCAGCGCCAGGATGCCGTTGCATCCATACGTGCAGCAGAGCATCATCTCGGCGCGCGCGGTGTAATCCTCGGGGTTGTCCAGGCACTTCTTGCCGTTGACTATCAAGCTCTTGATCATGGATTCGCAAAAACCGTCGTTCAACAGCGTGGAGTCCTCTACAAAGTATTGCTCCATCGTGTGGTTGATGGCGTCCACACACCCCGCTGCCGTCTGGCGCTTCGGCACCGAGAAGGTGTACGTGGGATCTAGGAACGAGACCGCGGGGAAGAGGTGGTCGTTCATATAGGAGAACTTGTCGTTCGTTTCGGTTCGAGAGATCACACCGTCGTTGTCGTATTCGCTGCCCGTTGCCGCCAGCGTGATGATGTCCACGATGGGCAGCGCCGCCGTGGTCTCAACGTTGTTGGAAATGAGTTCCCACAGGTCGCCGTCGTAGAGCGCGCCGCCCGCGATGGCCTTGGAGCAGTCCAGCACGCTGCCGCCTCCCACGGCGAGAATCACGTCGATGTCGTGCTCTTTGCAAATGCGCACGCCGTCGATCACGCTGGGATTGAATTTGGGGTTGGGCTGGATGCCGGGAAGCTCGAAGATCGCAAAATCCGCGAGCAGTTCCTTTACCTTGTCGTACAGCCCCAGCTTTTTTATGCTGCCGCCACCATACGTGAGCAGGACGTTATGGCCAAACTCGCCCATCACATCCGGAAGGCTGGAAATAACGCCCTCGCCAAAAATCAACCGGGTTGGGGTCTGGTAATCGAAGTTCTGCATGATGCCCCTTTCAACGGCCACGTCCAAGCTGCATAGATTCATGTTACAGCGGATGGGCAATCGTGGCGTTGTCTATGGTTCCATGCGGTTGCCAATGGTCGGTCACTGTTTTCTATGTCCCAATGCCGTTGCCTATAATTTTCTTCACTTTGAAAGGTTGATAACGCAGAAAAGCATAGGGAACGGTGATCGGGCGCAGGCAATACCGTGTCGGTATAGTCAACGACGCACTTTTACGGGCAATGGCGTGTTAGCTCAGGCAATGCCATACCGCTGCACGTCACGCCACGCCGCAAAACGTCACGCCGTGCTGCTACATGCCACCCTTAAACAGTTCGTTGCGAAATTCTGAAGGTAAACTGGAACCTCTTGTGTAGACGGCAATATTACTGGCACTTTCGACCTAGTTATACCAGTTGGACGCTTTAATTTACTAAAGTGTACTTTGGATCTGATGCATTACCTTCAGAATTTCGCAACGAGTTGAAAATACCGCCTTGCTATAGGCGACAACGGGCCGGGGTGCCATGAAGCAACGCGTCGTCGCAACAAGCAACGGCGTGCCTGCGCAGGTAACAGAGCGCCGTACCAGCATTGCAGCAACGTGCTGCAATGCTATAGGTAATACCGCATAGCGCCGCCATAAAAAACGCGCCGCCACCATAGGTAACGGCGCGCCAGCATAGTTGACGCTGCGTGCCACAACACGCCACTGTGCAAAGTTGATTTAGTAGTCGACGATGGAGAGCTGCGAGCCAGCCGCTGCGACGATTTCCTCGCTGGACAGATGGTTGATGCTGCCTGGAATCGTGGACTTGAGCGCACTCGACGTCAACGCGTAGTTGATGATGGTCGAGGATTTCCATTCGTTGCGCACGCCGTGGATCACGCCCGCGGCAAACGAGTCGCCGCATCCGGAGTGCTCGTCGTTGAGCACCTCACGCGAGGTCGAAAGGGTCGTCTCGCCTTCGCGTACCAGCAAGCCGCGCCATCTACCGATGCCACTCGCAGCTGTGGAGCGAATCTGAATCGCAACGGCTTCGCACTGGTAGCGGTCGCACAGCTCGAGCGCGATGTCCTGGTAGTAGTCGAGGAACCCGAATGTTGAGGTATGGTCGGGGTTGATGTTGGGGCGGGGGAACAGGCTCCAAATGTCCTGGTCAGATGCAATGCACACGTCGATGTAGGGTAGCAGACGCTCCCAGCTCTCGTGCGCGAGCGCGCGGTCCCACATGCGCGGACGGTAGTTGAGGTCGCAGAACGTCTTAACACCACGGCCCTTACAGGCAATAAGCGCATCCTCAACCGCTTTACTCAATTCAGGGCTGATGGCGGGCAACACGCCGGTGAAATAAAACGCGTCGACGCCGTTGAGCAGGCTATCCCAGTCGAAATCTTCGCGTTTGAGCAGGGACATGGGCGTGTATTCGCGGTCGTAAAGCACGGAGGAGCGCCTGATGCCGCTGCCTCGCTCAAAGTAGATGACGCCCATGCGCCCGGGTCCACGTGTCACACGCGTGACATCCACACCGGCGGCGAGCAGATTGGTGAGGCAGCGGTCGCCCAGGCGATTGTCCGAAATACAACTCGCATACGCCACGTTATCGCCCTGGTGCGCCAGGTCGATAGCGACCATCGCCTCGGCGCCATCGAACAGAACCTGCAGGTTGGCGGTCTGTTCAATGCGCTCGTGTCCTGTAGGGGAGAGGCGAAGCAGCAGTTCGCCGAAGCAGAGGATTTTATTTGAGTAGGAAAAAGCCGCCATTGGTCCTCTCCAAAAGATGGTTGGTACGTTCAACTCGAAGCGTGCGTTTCGAAAACACTGCCGCGCGGGTGAAGCGATCGGCTACATGGGCGAAGCGTTTGGGCGCATGGGTCGGGCCTAACCGCTCTGCCGCACGGGCTTGACCGCCCAAATGCATGGGCAACGCGCCCGGTTGCATGAGTCGAAGCGCTTGGTCACACGTCTCGTGTTAACGAAGAAACATTATATGACCGATTGATTGCCTTGAAACCACCCATGCAGTTTTTATGCACTAGTAGCGCGGCTTGCGGATGCGCGTGACCTTCTTCGGCATGAGCTTTTTGACAAATGCAACACCATCTTTGGAAGAAACGCGGTCGGTTACCTTCTTGAACTGGATGCGGATGGGCGCAAAGCCCGCGTCGAGGTTCGCCTGTGCAAGCTTTTGTTGGCGCTTGCTGAGCTTGGCGTACCACGTGTCAAAGTCGGAGGGGATAGCGCACAGATAATCGTCGTTCTTAAGACGCAGCAAGAAAACCTCGGAAATTTCGTCCCACGGGGTGAAGCCCGAGGAAAGCGCCGAGGTGTTGTCGGTGATTCCCTCGGCGTCGATGCGGATGGCATTCCTGCGATGAACGAGCTTTCGCACGTTCATATAAATAAGACCGAGCGCAACAGGGATGCCGCAATAGCCCATGCCGATGCGCATGACCATGGGGTTTTCCGCATAGGGCAGAGGTGCGAAGGCAGCCAGCAGTGCAGCCACCAGCAGGCACACGCCCATAAAGATAATGAGGATGTGCAAGACGATGGGGTTACGGACTTCCAAAACATCGTCAGATCGATATGCCGTGGTTTCGTTCATGGCCCTTCCTTAGAAATGTGGTGGTTCGATGTCGTGCACTGACATCATAGCAGGCTTGCCGTATTAAATGTGAAGAAACTATGGACGAATACACAAAATAACGAAATATCAGCCTAAAAACGAACAAAAACACGAACATAAAATGAAGGAAATATGAATAGAAGGCGATATAACGGATTGTGCTGCAGAACTAAATGTGTGCAGACTATGATTCAGGTCGTGGAAAGGACGACCAAGCTAAGGCGAGGTTGTTCGCAAACTCGCTTTAGTGAAGTTAGGAGAGGAGGAGACATGGCAGAGAAGAAGTTCATCGTGGGCGTGACCGCATGCCAGATCGGCATTGCGCACACCTTCATGGCGGCTGAATCCCTTACTCAGGCCATCGAGGCTCTCGGTTGCGAGGCCAAGATCGAGACCCAGGGTGCAACCGGCATGGAGAACGTGATCACCGACGAGGATCTTGCTCGTTGCGACGCCGCCATCATCGCGGCCGACGTGAAGATCAAGAATCCCGAGCGTTTTGATCCGATTCCCACGCTTTCGTGCAAGACGAAAGAGGTCATGACCGTTCAGACCGCGAAGGGCGTGGTCGAAGAAGTATTGGAGGCTATTTCCTAATGGCAGAGATCCAGCGCAAGGGTGCCAAGAAGAAGTCCCAGGCCCAGGTTGCTTGGGATGCCGTTCTTACTGGCATTTCCTACATGATTCCTTTCATCGTCGGTGGCGGCGTCCTGTGGGGCATCGCTAAGGCGATGGGCGGCTACAACATCGCCGCCGACATGGCCGAGCTCGACTACACGCAGTACACGCTCGCTATGGTCATCTACTCCATCGGTTCCGCCATCTTCAACGTGTGCGTGCCGATCATCGGTGCTTACATCGGTTGGGCTCTCGCTGATAAGCCCGGCCTCGCCCCCGGATTCGCCGTCGGTGTCATTTCCAACACCATCAAGGCCGGCTTCCTCGGCGCGGTCGTGGGCGGCCTCATCGCCGGCTATGTGACCATCTGGATGAAGGACCTCTCCAAGAAGGTTCCTACTTCGGTTAACTCCGTCTTCCCGATCCTCCTGATCCCGGTGTTTTCCACTCTCGTGACCTCCCTGCTCATGTGGTACGTCGTGGGCGTGCCCATCGGCTGGTTCATGACCATGATCACCAATGCTCTGATGGACCTTCAGGGTGCCGGCGGCTTCGTCTTTGGTGCTGCCATCGGTGCCGGTATGTCCATTGACCAGGGTGGCCCGATCGGCAAGGCCGTCGCCCTCGTTGCCAACGGCCTCAACGCCGACGGTATCTTTGGCCCGGCTGCCTGCAAGATGTGCGGCGGCATGCAGAACCCGCTCGGCGTCTGCTTCGCCCAGATCATCGACCGCTTCACCGGCAAGAAGAAGTTCACCGAGAAGGAGCGTTCCACCACGGTCTCCGGCCTCGTGCTCGCTTGCTGCTACATCCAGGAGTACGTCATTCCGTTCCTCGTTCAGGATACCTGGCGCTGCCTCGTCCCCTGCATGCTCGGCGGTGCGCTCTCCGGTGGTCTCTGCGGCTACTTCGCGCTTGAGTCCGCGGCTGTTCACGGCGGCATCTTCGTTATCCCGATGATGAGCAACCCGCTGCAGTTCGTGCTCTTCTGGTTCGCTGGCGCTGCTGTTACCGGCATCCTCTACTTCCTGCTCCGCAAGCCTGTGGACCAGGACGCTGAGATGGCTGGCAACGGTGTTCTCGATCAGCTCCTCGGCTAGTTAGAAGCCTATGTATCGGAGGGGCGCTTCGCCCGAAGCTCCCCTCCGATTTTTCTAACCGCCTGTGGAATATCGCGTTCACACATCCCCTCGTCGGACGCGGTATTTCAAAGGCGCAACGAAACGTATGAAAGGCCCTTGTTTAGCAGGGGATGACCCGTTGCGGCAAATTGTCATAAAAACGCGCATGCGCGATTGAAGAAGGAGAGGCACATGTACACATCGATGAAGGAAATGCTCGACCACGCGAACGAGAACAATTACGCGGTCATGGCAATCAACTGCACCAACATGGAGCAGGCCCGCGCCATCTGCTACGCCGCCGCCGAAGAGGCTTCGCCGGTGATCATCAACGTTTCTCCGCGTCAGATGCTCGCCCACGCCACGCCCGAGATCATGGTTCCCATGATTCGCGCCATCGCCGAGCCGCTCGACGTGCCCATCGCCTTCAACCTCGATCACGGTGACACCTACACCAACGTGTGCCGCTGCCTGCGCGCTGGCTTCTCTTCCGTCATGATCGACTCCTCTTCTTACGAGTTCGAGGAGAACATCCGCCGCACGCGCATGGTGACCTCCGTTGCCCACGCCTATGGCGCGAGCGTCGAGGCCGAGCTCGGCCACGTGGGCGTTGCCGCCAACGGCGACGGCCAGACCTCCGACATGTACACCAATGTCGAGCAGGCCGTCGAGTTCGCCGACCGCACGCACTGCGACTGCCTGGCCGTTGCCATCGGAACCGCTCACGGCGCGTATCCCGACGATTTCGTTCCCCGTCTCGACTTCGACCGTCTTGCCGAGCTCAAGGCTGCCACCAAGATGCCGCTCGTGCTCCACGGTGGTTCCGGCGCGGGCGAGGAGAACATCCGCCGCGTCGTCGAGCTGGGCATCAATAAGATTAACGTATGCACCGACCTGTTCAAGCATCAGCGCAAGGCCATGCACGCTAAGCTCAATGAGGAGCCCAATATCGACTACATGGATATCCAGATGTGGGGTGAGGATGCCGCTAAGGACTACATCAAGTCCTACATGCGCATGATCGGTTCTTCGGGTCGTTACACGTTCGATTACACGGGCGAGCAGTTCGACTAGTTGCAGTTGCTTGGGGGCAGTCGGCACATGACGCGGTTTCTTTTCGCATCCGATTCGTTTAAGGGGACGCTTTCGAGCGCTCAGATCGCCGAGATTCTCGAGGACGAGGCTCGCAAGGTGTTCCCCGAAGTTGAATGTGCCGCCCTGCCCATTGCCGACGGTGGCGAGGGCACGGTTGAAGCCGTGCTCGCCGCATGCGGCGGCGACTATGTGTCCGTGCTGGTAGAGGGGCCGCTTGGCGGTTCCGTCGAAGCATCGTACGGCATTTTGCCCGACGGCCGTTGCATCATCGAGCTGGCCGCCGCCTCTGGTATCACGCTGGTTGAGCGCGATCGCTTGAATCCGCTCCGCACATCCACGGTCGGTTTTGGTCAGCTGATTCGCCACGCTCTTGAGCATGGTGCGCGCTCCGTGTACCTGGCTTTGGGCGGAAGCGCCACCAACGACGGTGGCATGGGCGCCCTGCGCGCCCTGGGCGTTCGCTTCCTCGCTGCCCAAGGCAACGAGCTTTATGGCAGGGGAGAGGACCTCTCCAAAATCGCTTCCCTTGATGTTTCCGACCTCATGCCCGAGGTTGCCGAAGCCACGTTTATCGTGATGTGCGATGTGACCAATCCACTCGTGGGGCCCAAGGGCGCCACGGCGGTGTTCGGCCCTCAAAAGGGCGGCAGTGTTGAGCAGCTCGCTGAGCTTGAGCGCGGCATGATCAACTATGCGCAGGTCATCAAACGCACGCTGGGTGTGGATGTTGCCGACCTCGCGGGCGCGGGCGCGGCGGGCGGCATGGGTGCCGCGGCTGCCGCGTTTTTATCTGCAAACCTGGTCTCGGGCATCGACTGCCTGATGGACCTTGCTCATTTCGACGATCTGCTCGCTCGGGCAGATTATTGCTTCACCGGCGAAGGGCGCGTTGACGCACAGTCCCTTGATGGCAAAGTGCTTTCGGGTGTTGCCCGTCGCTGCGCCTCGGCGTCAACGCCGCTCTACGTCATTACCGGTTCCATTTCGAATGATGCCCACCGCCTGCTCGATCGGGGTGTGACGGCGCTCTACCCTTGCGTCGATGCCTCCACGCCGCTCGAAGAGGCTCTGGCGCATGCCGAGGAGAATTACCGTCGTACTGCAGCCCGTGTGTTTAACGAGCTTTCGCGCCAAAACGCCGAGGAGGCGGAGTAATGATTACGGGAAGCGCATGCTGGAGCACCGCCTTACAGCGCGGCATGACCGAGCGCGTAATTGATGGGCGTACGTTCTATACGTTTGCGGAAATGCCCGAAACAATTTATGACGTACTTGCCCAGGCTGCTGCCGCGCATCCTGGTTCTATCGCCATCGTTGATGACGATGGCACGAGCTATACCTTTGCCAGGTTGCTGGAGCTCACCGACGGTATGGCAGCCTATCTCGCGCATCGCTACGGCGTGGGCGAGGGTGACCGCGTTGGCATGTTGTTGGGCGCGAGCATCGAGTTTTGCGCCATCTACTTTGCGTGCAGCAAGATCGGCGCCGTGGTCGTGCCGTTTTCCACCAAGTATCGCGAAAAGGAAATCGTGCAACTCCTGATCCATGCCGAGCTCAAGGTGCTCCTCACTGATGCGCACGATGCACGTCGTGCGGGTGAGGCGATTCACGCTGTCGATACGGTTGAACTATGCGATCCATCGCTAGAGGGATTTCGTTTTGCGGGAGCATTGGAACCGCTGCCCGCGCCCACTCGCGCCGGTGGCTTGGCATCTCCCGCGGTCATGATGTACACCTCGGGCACCACGTCGATGTCCAAGGCAGTGGTGCTCACCAACCTCAACGTGGTGCATGCCGCGCTCGTGTACCAGCGCCTCATGGGCACCACGGAGTTCGATCGCACGGTTATTCCGGTTCCCATTTACCATGTAACGGGTCTTATCGCCCTGCTCACACAGTTTGTTTACGCGGGTGCCTGTATCTATCTGCATCGTCGCTTCGACGCGCGCCGCCTACTCGAGTGCGTGCACGATGAGAACATCACCTACCTGCATGCCTCTCCCACGGCATTCGAAAAGCTGCTGCCCCTGCGCGATGAGTTCCCCGAGCTGCCTTCGCTGCGCGCCCTGCTTTCGGGATCGAGCTACGAGCCCGTGCCCAAGATGCGCGCGTTCCACGCGTGGCTTCCCGCTTGCGCGTTCCAGGTGGTATACGGCCTCACCGAGACCGCCTCACCCGCCCTGCTGTTCCCCTTTGATTCTCCTACCAGCATTTATGCCGGCGCAACGGGTAAGCCGTTCCCCGGCGTCGAGGCCTGCATCGTAGACGACGAGGGCAACGAGGTTGAAACCGGGGTGGTCGGAGAGCTGCTTTTGCGCGGCTCCTGCATTACCCCCGGGTATTTCAACTGCGAGAAGACCGCGCTCAACGCGGACGGCTGGCTCGCCACAGGCGACATGGGATACGCCGATGCCCTTGGCATGGTGTGGGTCGTGGACCGCAAGAAGGACATGATCAACCGCGGTGGCGAGAAGGTCTGGTGCAGCTGTCTGGAGGAGACGCTCTGTGCTTTGTCCGGTGTGTGCGAGGCATGCGTCGCCGGCATTCCCGACGAGCTCTACGGCGAAGTTCCCGTGGCAGCAATCGTTCCAGAGCCGGATGCTGACCTCACCGAGGAGGGCATCATCGCCGCCATGCGCGAGCGCGTCGCCGGCTTTGAGGTGCCCGAGCACGTGATCTTTGCCGACTATATTCCGCAAACCGTAGGCGATAAGCCTAATCGTGCCGCCGTGAGGGCTGCCGTACTTGAACAGAAAGGGATGATCGCCCGATGATCAAGGCGAATTTTGTAACTGCCGACGAGGTTGCCGCCTCGATTGAGGATGGTTCGACCATCGCGACGATCGGCATGACGCTCGTCTCCGCCTCCGAGACCAATCTCAAGGCCATTGAGCGTCGCTTCCTCGAAACGGGCCACCCCTGCAACTTGACGCTGATGCACTCCTGCGGCCAGTCCGACCGCGAGCGTGGCATTCAGCACTTTGCCCACGAGGGCCTGGTCACGCGCATCATCGGTTCTCACTGGGGCTTGCAGCCGCGTTGGATGGACATGATCGCCAACAACCAGGTCGAGGCCTACTGCCTGCCGCAGGGCCAGATCGCCCAGCTGTATCGCTCCATGGCCTGCGGCCTGCCCGGCAAGATGAGCAAGGTTGGACTGGGAACGTTCATCGACCCGCGCATCGAGGGCGGCAAGATGAACGACCGCACCCGTGAGCTTGAGGACATCACGCAGATCATCGAGGTCAACGGCGAAGAGTACATGTTCTACAACGCCGTGCCGCTCGATTACGTGTTCATCCGCGGCACCGTCTGCGACGAGATGGGTAACCTCACCACCACCGAAGAGGCCATGAAGCTCGAGGTCTTCAATGCGGTGCTCGCTGCCAAGCGCTTTGGCGGTCAGGTAATCGCCCAGGTTAAGCACGTTGTGAAGAACGGCACCATCAATCCCAAGGACGTCACCGTCCCCGGTGTGTTCATCGACAAGATCGTGGTTTGCGACGATCCCGAGAACGACCATCGTCAGACCCATTCCTTCTACTATGACGCTTCGTACTGCGGCCAGATGGTCGTGCCCGAGACGGCTATCGAGCCCGCGCCTTTCAACGAGCGCAAGTTCATCGCCCGCCGCGGCGTGATGGAGATGTATCCGGGCTGCGTGGTCAACCTCGGCACCGGCATCCCCAATGACATGGTGGGTCGCGTGGCGCAGGAGGAGGGCATTTCCTCCGAGGTCATGATTACCGTCGAGAGCGGCATCTACGGCGGCGTGCAGATGGGTGGCGTGGACTTTGGCATCGGCCAGAATCTCGTTGCCATGGTGAGTCACCCCGAGCAGTTCGACTACTACGACGGCGCCGGCGTCGACGTGACGTACATGGGCCTCGGTGAGCTCGATGGCGAGGGCAACGTGAACTCCACCAAGATGGGTCCGCGCTGCACGGGTGCCGGCGGTTTTATCGACATCACCCAAAACGCCAAGAAGGTCGTGTTCCTGGGCACCTTTACCGCCCGCGGCGCGAAGTACCGCTTTGAAGACGGCAAGCTCCACATCGACCAAGAGGGTCAGATCAAGAAGATGGTCTCCAAGGTGGCGCAGCTCTCCTTCAACGGTCCGCAGTCCCGCGCCTCCGACCAGCAGGTGATCGTGGTCACCGAGCGCGCGGTGTTCGAGCTCGTTCCCGAGGGCGTCAAGCTCATCGAGATCGCACCGGGTATCGACCTGCAGACGCAGGTGCTCGACATGATGGACTTCACGCCCATCATCGCCGACGACCTCAAGGTCATGGACGCCTGCCTGTTCACGACCGATGGCCCTGCGGGGCTTATCGACTATCTGCAGGCGTAGCGCTGCGGGCGAGGGTCACAACCCGCCGGCCCGCACCAAGACGGTTTTTCCACGCGCTCGCGTGCAAACACATAGATAACTTGTTCAGATGAAAGGAATGAACAATGACCAAGGTAGCAGTTATCGGATCGGGTCTCATGGGCGGCGGCATCGCTCAGGCATGTGCAGTTGCGGGCTATGAGGTCGTCAACATCGACATCGCGCAGGAGCCGCTCGACAAGGCCCGGGCCCTCGTTGCCAAGCTCATGAACGGCAAGGTTGCCAAGGGCAAGATGACCCAAGAGGCATGCGACGAGGTCCTCGGCCGCATGACCTACTCCACCGATTACGCCAACCTTGCCGATGCCAAGTTCGTCATCGAGGCCGTGCCCGAGCGCCTCGACTTCAAGCAGAGCACGTTCGCCAAGATGGACGAGTTCGCCGACGAGGGCGCCGTGCTGCTCACCAACACCTCCGGCATCAACATCGACGACATCGCTGCTGCCACCAAGCGTCCCGAGTCCGTGCTCGGCATGCACTTCTTCTATCCCGCGCCCGTCATGAAGCTCGTCGAGCTCATCCGCGGCACGGCAACCACTGATGAGGCCTTTGCCGCTGCCCAGGAGCTCGCCGCGAAGATCGGCAAGACGAGTGTCACCGCTCCCAACCAGCCCGGCTTCATCGTCAACCGCATCATCGTTCCATATCAGAACGAGGGCGCTTTCCTGGTTTCCGAGGGCTGCACGCCCGAGGACGTGGACAACGGCATGAAGCTCGGCTGCAACCACCCGATGGGCCCCTGTGAGCTCATGGACTTCACCGGCATCGATGTCGTGTACGCCACCATGAAGGGCCTTTACGAGTCCTTCGGCGACGAGAAGTACCGTCCCTGCCCGCTGCTCAAGGAGATGATCGATGCCGGTCATCTGGGCCGCAAGACCGGCCAGGGCTTCTACACCTACGAGTAAGCCATCTCGCACATGCCGAGATCCGCGCGAGCGGTGCGCTCGATGCTCGTGCAAGCCTTCTGAGTGACCTTTCGCGCTTGCGCGGACCTCTCGGCTCCCGTTTTCGGACGTTGTTTTTATACCTGCTTCCGTTATTTGTTCTTCCTGCTGTTAGGAGTATGTTCCATGGAAAAGAACGCAAACGATATCGTCATCGTCTCCGGTGCCCGTACCGCCGTTGGTAAGTTCGGCGGCAGCCTCAAGGGCACATCCGCCATCGATATGGGCGCCCTCGTGGTCGCCGAGGCCGTCAAGCGTGCTGGCATCGATCCCGCAGTGGTCGACGAATGCATCATCGGCCAGGTTGGCTCCTGGGGCGAGAACGGCTTCCTTGCCCGTTCGATCAGCCTCAAGGCCGGTCTGCCCAATGAGACCTGCGCCTATTCCGTCAACCGTCAGTGCGGTTCTGGTCTGCAGTCCATCGTCGACGGCATCATGGAAATCCAGACCGGTGCCAGCGAGGTCGTCGTTGCGGGCGGTTCCGAAAACCTCTCCCAGCTGCCCTACTACGTGCCGAGCGCGCGCTGGGGCGCCCGCATGGGCCACAAGCAGTTCGAGGACGGCGTGATTGACATCCTCACCTGGCCGCTCGACATGTCCCACAACGGCGTGACCGCCGAGAACGTTGCCAAGAAGTACAACGTTTCCCGCGAGGAGCAGGACGCCTTCGCCGCCACGAGCCAGCAGCGCGCCTGCGCCGCCATCGAGGCCGGCGTGTACAGGGACGAGATCGTCCCCGTTGAACTCAAGGACCGCAAGGGCAACGTGACCCTGTTCGACACCGACGAGAATCCGCGTGCGGGCGTTACCGCTGAGAGCCTCGCTCGCCTGAAGCCCTGCTTCGTGTTCGACGGCACCGGCACGGTTACCGCTGCTAACTCCTCCAGCCTGAATGACGCTGCGGCTGCCGTGGTCATCATGACCCGCGCTAAGGCCGAGGAGCTCGGCTGCACCCCCATGGTCGCCATTCGCGGCTATGCGGTTGCCGGCTTCGACGCGTCCCTCATGGGCTACTCGCCGTACTATTCCAGCAAGAAGCTCGCCGACAAGCTGGGCCTCAACCTTGCGGACATCGACATGGTCGAGATCAACGAGGCCTTCGCCAGTCAGGCTTACGCCGTCATGCGCGACCTCGGCCTCGATCACGACAAGGTGAACATCTACGGCGGCGGTATCTCCGTCGGCCACCCCATCGGAGCCACCGGCACCATCCTGGCAATCAAGTGCGCCTACGAGCTGGCCGTCCGTCACCCCGAGAAGAAGGACGCCATGGTGTCCATGTGCATCGGCGGCGGCCAGGGCATCTCGATGTACTTCACCGCTGAGTAAGTTCTCCGTGTCGTTCCCGACGCGCTACCGCGCAAGCGGTGCCGCGGGGTTCTGCGGGGGACACCTATAAATCGGTTTTATTAACGTTCGTCTCAACATAAGGAGATAGTAATGGTCAATTTTGAGTATCTCGTTCCCACCAAGATCGTGTTCGGTAAGGAGACCGAGCTTGAGGCCGGTCGCCTGGTCAAGGAGTTCGGCGGCAGCAAGGCCCTCATTCACTGGGGCGGCGACTATGTGCGCACCACCGGTCTGCTCGATCGCGTCGAGGCCGGCCTGAAGGACGCGGGCGTCGAGTTCGTCGAGTTCGACGGCGTTGTGCCCAACCCGCGCCTGTCCCTCGTGAAGGAGGGTGTCGAGCTCTGCAAGAAGGAGGGCGTCGACTTCGTGCTCGCCATCGGCGGCGGCTCCGCCATCGACTCCTCCAAGGCCATTGCCTATGGTCTTGCCAACGACTTCGAGCTCGAGGACCTGTTCCTCGGCAAGGTTTCGACCACCAAGATCGCCAAGATCGGCGCTATTTCCACGCTCGCCGGCACCGGTTCTGAGACCTCGAACTCCACTGTCATCAACATCGACACCATGGGCGACAAGATGCTCAAGCGCTCTTACAACCATGAGTGCGCTCGTCCGCTGTTCGCCATCATGAACCCAGAGCTCACCTATTCGTTGCCTGCGTATCAGACCGCCGCTCCCGGCGCCGACATCATGATGCACACCATGGAGCGCTACTTCACGCTCGAGCAGCACACCGAGCTCACCGACGAGATTTCCGAGGGCCTGCTGCGCACGGTGAAGACCATGGTTCCCGAGGCGCTCGCCAACCCCAAGAGCTACGCCGCCCGCGCCAATCTGCTGCTCGCCGGCTCCAAGTCCCATGACGGCCTGACCGGCCTGGGTTGCGTGGGCGACTTCGCCTGCCACGCCATCGAGCACGAGATCGGTGCCATGTTCGATGTCGCTCACGGCGCTGGTCTGACCGCCATCTGGTCCAGCTGGGCCAAGTATGTCATCGACGTCGACCCGGTTCGTTTCGCCCAGTTCGCGGTGAACGTCTGGGGCGTTCAGAACGATTTCCACGATCCCAAGGCAACCGGCCTGCGCGGCATCGAGGCTTGGGACCAGTGGTGCCACGCCATCGGCATGCCCACCACGCTCGGCGAGCTTGGCATCGAACCCACCGACGAGCAGATTCACGAGATGGCTCAGGGCGCCGTCGACGCCCGCGGCGGCGACCACGCTGGCGCTTTCATGCAGCTGCACGTTGAGGACATCGAGAACATCCTCAAGGCTGCCCGCTAATATAGGAATGTGTTTGTAGTGTCCCTTGTGGACGGGGCGGCTCGTTTTGCGCGGGCCGCCCACTTGAATACCTCGGATAACCTCGAAAGGATTGACCCCATGATGGATTTCGTAAAACCCAACCAGGTTCTTCTCGACGTCGACTGCACCACCAAGGACGAGGTGCTCGCCCTGCTTTCCGCCAAGGCTCTTGAGCTTGGCATCACCGATGACGAGGCTGCCGTCAAGGCCGCCTTCGACGCGCGTGAGGCCGAGGGTACCACGGGCATGATGGACGGCTTCGCCGTGCCGCACGCCAAGACTGCTGCCATCAAGGATGCCGCGGTCATCGTGGTGCGTTTCGCTGCCCCCATCGCCGACTGGGAGTCCATCGACGGCTCCGAGATCACCGTGGGTATCGCCCTGCTCGTTCCCGAGGCCGAGGCCGGCAGCACGCACATCACGCTGCTCGCCCAGATTGCCCGCGCCCTTATGGACGAGGAGTTCCGCAATGTGATCCGCACCGCTACGGAGCCTTCTCAGATTTCCGAGCTGATCAATGAGCGTCTCGGCGATTAACACATTGCCCGCGCAACAGCAGGTGAGCGCCGTTTCCGCCAAACGAGTTGTCGTTTTGGTAGTGGGCACGGCGCTCCTGCTTTTCTTGGGGCTCATTTACGCGTACTCCGTCCTGCTGGCTCCGCTTAAGGCCGAACATAACTGGCCGGTTTCGGGCATGACGCTCATCTTTGCGCTGTCCATTTCGTCGTTCACCATCGGTGGCCTGTTGGCGGGCCAGATCGTGCGACGCAAGAAGACGCGCACGGGCTTTATCCTGGGTGCGGCGTTTTTGCTTGCTGGCTTTTTGGGCACTGCTGCCGCGACGGGCGACGGAAGTCTGGTGCAGGTATGCGTTACCTACGGCGTGCTGGCGAGCTTCGGCATCGGCGTGGTGTACAACATCGTTATTCCAGTCGTGAGCTGGTGGTTTCCCGATAAGCCCGGTCTTGCCCAGGGCGTGTGCCTCATGGGCTTTGGCATGGGCGGTTTTCTGCTGGGACCGGTGATTACGGGTCTGTACGCAAAAGTTGCCTGGCGTCCTGTGATTGCGCTGGTAGGAGCGGTGTTTGCGCTCATCATCGTGGTTTGTGCGTTTGTGATTCGCGTTCCTCGCGGCGAAGAGCTGGGTCTGTCTGGCGATAGCGCCCAAGATAGGGGCGACCATGCGGATAGATGCACGGACAAATGCTCTGCGGCGAGTCGTATGAGTGCGGATCTCTCGACGAGTGCTTCTACGGTGCGCGATTCTGAGGCATGCGGTCTTGCAGCGCGCAAATCCGCAGTACACGAATCGGCTCCCCGTGTTTTGGGTGCCCGCGAATCGCTCGTGCAGATGTTCCATTCTCCGGTGTTTTACCTCGAGTTTTTGTTCCTGTTCTGTGTGGGTTCCAACGGTATGGGCATCACCGGTCTTGGCCGCGAGCTGCCGCTTTCGCTCGGTGTTGACGATATGGCCGCTGCGCTCATCATCGGTTTTGTGAACATCGGAAGCGGTTTTGGTCGTTTGGGCGGCGGTATGTTGCTCGATCGCTTGGGCAGCATCCGCACCATGCGCGGTATTGCGGTGATTGCAATGTTGGCCCCGCTTGCCATGGCGGCATCGCTTGCGCAAGTTAGCGTTGGCCTGCAGCTCATTGCGTGTTTGCTGTTCGGTCTTTCGTGGGGCGCTGCCATCGTGACCATGCCATTTATCACGCGCCGTGAGTGGGGACAGGAAAACCTTGCCCAGAACATGGCGATTGTGAACACGTACAGCATCTTCGGTTCGATGGTGGGATCGTTTGGAGCGGGCATCCTTGCCGAGGCGTGTGGATCCTACATGCCGGTTCTTGCCATCATGGGGGCGCTTGCAGTGGTGGCGCTGCTTATCGTTTCCCGCATGGGGCACCTGCGTAAACAGCGTGCATAGCCTGTGCAGAACGCATGCATGCATTCTGCACTCGTGCCCGACATGGTCAACGCCACTGGGGCCGCGCCCCCTTTTTTTCAGTGCGTTCTGCGTCTGTTTCCAGCATGGTAAATGTTGTTGGGATCGCTCCCGTTTACGGTGTGGTCACATTCGTTTCGAAATTCTGAAGGTAAAACCTAAAGTCCAAAGTACACTTTATTAGAATAAAGCGCTCAACTGGTAAAACGAGATCGAAAGTACCTGCAAAATCACTGTCTACTCAAGAAGTCCCGGTTTACCTTCAGAATTTCGCAACGAGTGAAGCGTTTCTCTAACATTCTTTTCGAAATCAGGGGATAACGCCTTTGGATTGCAGCGATTTTGCAACAAGAAGGGCGCTGCAGTTCCACTTACAGCTGTTGCGCTAAGCTTGAAGACGACATTCAAGCAAAGGAAGTGCTGAATATGGCAGATGTCGACATGGATCATACGGCGGGTTCGGCGCAGTCGCGTTATACCGTGGGACGCATTCATTCCATCGAAACTATGGGTACCGTGGATGGCCCGGGCATGCGCTTTGTAGTGTTTGTCCAGGGCTGTCCCATGCGTTGCGCGTATTGCCATAACCCCGATACCTGGGCTGTTGGACCTGACGTGGGCACCCCGATTACAGTTGAGAAGATCGCGGAAGAGTTCGAGAACAATCGCCCGTTTTATCGTTCGGGCGGCATCACGGTGACGGGCGGCGAGCCGTTGCTACAGCCCGAGTTTGTGGGTGACCTGTTTTACGCCATGCACGCCGACCCGCACGGTCGGGTGCATACCTGTCTAGATAGCTGCGGTTATGCGTACAATCCAAAAAAGCCCGAGCGTTTTGAACGGGTTCTTTCCGAGACGGACCTCGTGCTGCTCGATATCAAACACAGCGATCCGGCGGGTCACAAGCAGCTTACGGGATGTGACTCCGCGCGCATCTTGGCGTTTGGCGATGAACTCGCGCGTCGGCAGATTAAGGCGATCATTCGCCATGTGATCGTGCCGGGTATCACCGACACCGAGGAAGAGTGCGAGGCGCTTGGTCGCCTTATCGCTCCGTGGCACAACGTGATCGGGTTGGAATTGTTGCCGTACCATACCATGGGCGTGGCGAAGTACGAGCGCCTTGGCATCGAGTATCCGCTCAAGGACACGCCCGCCATGGATAAGACTCGCATCCCCGTTTTGCGCGAGGCGGTTATTCGCGGGCTGCGTGCCGGTCGTGCTGAGGCGCATCGCTGCGCGGGCGCGTAACGTTCGTCTCCTGAGCTAGTTCATACTTCCCGTTCAGTTGCCTATGGTTTTCTGCACTTTGGAGGCTTCAAAAGGCATTAATCCATAAGCAATAGAGGGCGGGTATAGGCAATGGAGAACGAGTACAGATAACGTTGGGCCGAACGGGCGAGGGTAAATGCCGTCGCCCGTTCCACTGTTACAGATACTCGATCTGCGCACCCTCGGTGTCGCAGGTGAGGATATGCGTGTCGCACGCAGGGAACTGCTCGCGCAGGCGCACTTGCAGGAACTTCGCCACGATGGTGTCGTCGGTCACGGTCATGAGCGTGGAGCCCGAGCCCGAGATCCAAAGCGTTCCCGCGCCGCCCTCGAGACACGTCGCGCGGATAGCGTCGTAGTCGGGGATGAGCGCACGGCGGTAGGGCTCCTGAAGGCGGTCGTCGCAGGCGTCGGCGATAAGTGCAAGGTCGCCGGTTTCCAAGCCGCGCGTCATGCCCGCGATGCGCCCCATCTGCCAGACCGCCGTCGACAGCGGCACCTGCTGCGGCACGACCTTGCGCGCGTCGCTCGTGTGGACCTCGTAGGGCGGGATGACGGTGAGGAACCGCAGGCGGTCGGAGACCTCGTAGCGCAGGCAGCGCGGGAGCCCGCCCTCGGGCGTGAACGAGCACACGGCTCCACCCAGGATGGCGGGCGCAACGTTGTCGGGATGCCCCTCGACCGCCGTGGCGATGCGCACCAGCTCGGCACGGGCCACGGTGTGCCCGGTGAGTGCCGCAGCGGCCATGATGCCAGCGACGACGCAGGTGGAGCTGCTGCCCAGGCCGCGCGCCACGGGCACGTCGGTTTCGATATGCAGCTTGACGGGGAAGGGCTGCTCGCCCCACTCGCGCAGTGCGTCGACAAACGAAACGTAGACGAGGTTGTCCTCGTTTTGGAACTCCTCGGGACATCCGGTGATGCACAGCTCGTCGGCGCGCTCGAACGTGAAATGCGAGTACAGCGATACCGCCATTCCCAG
>NZ_LT904908.1:1503114-1513199 GCF_900199705.1 Collinsella provencensis
ACACGGCCACGTTGCCGCCTTCCTGGGTGCTCATCTGCAGTTCCTGCACGCGGCTGACCTTGCCCTCGGGGTAGAACACGGTGATGCCCACGCCCGCGGCGTCGGCAAAGCCCGCAAGCGCAGCTTTGCCCGTGTCGCCCGACGTGGCGGTGACGATCATGATGTTCTCGGTGGCGGCATCGACGCCCGTCGCGTTTTCGTCGGCAGCGTCGCCCGCCGCGCCCGCGCCCGCGGTTCGTGCCATCAGACGCGGCAGCATCTGCAGCGCCACGTCCTTGAATGCGCTCGTGGGACCATGCCACAGCTCAAGCACCTGTGCGGGCACGCCATCGGCATACGGAGCGGCGCCGAGCGCGACAAGCGGCGTGACCTCATCGCTCGCAAACGTTCCCTCATATGCCTCGGAAACGCACGCTGCGATTTCCTCGGCAGAATAATCGGGCAGTAGCGCGCCGAGAACTTCGCGTGCAAGCTCGAAATACGACTTTTCGGCAAGGGTGCTCAAATCAAGTGTGACGGCGCCAAGCGCGTCGCTCACATAAAGGCCGCCATCAGGCGCGATGCCCTTGCGAATCGCCTCCTTGGAGGTGAGCGTGGTTTGGGCGGAACGGGTGCTGTGATACATCGCCATAGGGGCTCCTTTACGGGGTAGTGGCGCTTGTGGTCCGTGGACGGGGCGAGCTTTGATGCAGCTGCAAGCGCCGGAATGACTCCGGGCGCATGCTCTTCTCGGACGGGGTATGGTTGGACAGTGCCCATACTAGCAGAGCCGCGTGCTTTGTCGTGCTAAAGTGCCGCGGGCCACCGTGTTTTACCGTGACATTCCACAGTGCGTTATTGTTTTGGAAACAAAGCGAGTGCCTGCGAAAAAGATACTTTGGCATGGTAAAGTATTCAGGCTTCGCGTGAAGGTCCCGACGGGGACCTGTCAAAACCCGCGGTGGTTTTAACCCGCCGGTGGTTTTGTGAGAAGCGCGATCGTTTCTGTCGTATCAACGTGTAACAGCGGGCGGATGTCCGCGGGGAAGGCCCACGTTCACCATGATAAAAATCGCTAAGTTCGGCGGCTCCTCTGTTGCCGACGCCGAGCATTTCAAGAAGATCAAAGCCATAGTCGACGCCGACCCGGGCCGTCGATTTGTGGTGGTAAGCGCTTGCGGTCGCCGCTTTTCGGGCGACACCAAGGTCACGGACCTGCTCTATTTGGTGGACGCACACGTGAACTACCACGTATCGTGTGACGACCTGCTTGAGGACATCGGCCAGCGCTACTTCGACATCGCCGATGACCTGGGTCTCACGTACCCCATCCGCGAGGAGTTCGCCAAGTTTGCCGAGGGCGCCCGCGCGGGCAAGTTCACAACCGAGTACCTGGTGAGCCGCGGCGAGTACTTTACCGCACGCCTCATGGCCGAGTATCTGGGCTTGCCGTTCATCGATGCCGCCGATATGGTCGCGTTCCACCACGATGGCACCCTTTCGATGAGCCGCACGACCGAACTGGTGAAGAAGAACGCGCGCGAGGGCGGTTTCCTCATGCCCGGTTTCTACGGTGCAACCAAAGAGGGCCGCATCAAGCTGCTCGACCGTGGCGGCGGAGACATCTCCGGCTCCATTCTGGCGCAATGCCTCGGCGCGGACCTCTACGAAAACTGGACTGACGTTTCGGGCTTCCTTTCCGCCGACCCGCGCATCGTGCCCAGCGCTCAGCCTATCCCGCGTATTACCTATGAAGAGCTGCGCGAACTCTCCTATATGGGAGCGAGCGTCCTGCACGAGGAGGCCGTGTTCCCCGTGCGCGAGGCGGGTATTCCGCTGGTCATCAAGAACACCAACGCCCCTGAGGACCCCGGCACCATCATTTCGGAGACCGCCAAGGAAGGCGAATCCGAGCCCATCATTACCGGCATCGCCGGCAAGCGCGGGTTCATCGCCATCGCCGTCTCACGCGACCGCACCAAGAGCCGTATCGGTTTCATGCGCCGCGCGCTGTCCGTGTTCGAGCGCTACGGCGTGTCGGTCGAGCACATGCCCACCGGCGTGGACCAGTTCGCCGCCGTGGTGCAGGCAAGCGATGTGAAGGACTCGCTGTGGTCGCTCATCGCCGATATCAAAGAAGAGGTCGAGCCGCTCGAGATCGAGGTCGTTGAGAATCTGGCGCTCATCGCCACCGTGGGCCGCAACCTGCGCGGACGCCCCGGCGTTTCGGGCCACCTGTTCGGCAAGCTCGGCGAGGCGGGTGTGAGCGTGCGTATGATCACGCAGGGCTGTGATGAGATCAACATCATCTGCGGCGTCGAGGAAAAGGATTTCGACCTTGCCATCGCTACCATCTATGACGCCTTCTGCGAGAAGGACGGCACGATTGTGAGGACCGACGAGCTCAACCCCGTTTCCGCCCCGCTGTAAGACGGGGTCGCGGGAAGGCCGGATTCACGTACGGGTCCGGCTGGCTTTGTCTGAGAGGGTCCGGACTAGGGTCATGTCCGATTTGTTCGAGGGCCCGGACCGGGCCCATGTCCGATTTGTTTGAGATGCATGTTTGAGCACTTGGTTTGAGAGGAACGAGTTATGAAGCAGTACACGGTTGCAATCCTGGGTGCGACGGGCGCGGTGGGCACGCAGATGCTCCAGTGCCTTGACGAGCAAAACTTCCCGGTAGGGGAGCTCAAGCTTTTGGCGAGTGCGCGTTCTGCAGGCAAGGTCGTCTCTACACCGTGGGGTGACGTCACGATTGAGGAGGCTCGTCCCGAGGCGTTCGACGGTTGCGATATCGTGCTCGGAGCCGCCGAAGATGACGTCGCTCGCGCGTTGCTGCCCGAGGCCGTCAAGCGCGGTGCCGTGGCGGTCGACAACTCGCATGCGTTCCGTCTTGACCCGGACGTACCGCTCGTGGTGCCCGAGATCAACGGCGCCGACGCCCTCAACCACAAGGGCATCATCTCCAACCCCAACTGCGCGACCATCATCGGCCTCGTGCCCACCTGGCCGCTGCATCAGCTTGCCGGCGTGACGCGCATGATCGTGAGCACGTACCAGGCTGCAAGTGGCGCGGGCGTGCCGGGTATGCGCGAGCTTGAAGCGCAAATCACGGCGCTCGGCCGTGGCGAGAAAATCCCGGAGCCGCAGGCGTTCGCGGCCCAACTCGTGAGCAATCTCATCCCGCAGATCGGCGGGGAGAAGTTCGAGGGCTACACCTCTGAGGAAATGAAGATGCAAAACGAGGGCCGCAAGATCATGCACCTTCCCGAGCTGCGCGTGAATTGCACCTGCGTGCGCGTGCCGGTGATGCGTTCGCACTCCGAGAGCATCACGCTCGAGTTTGAGCGCGAGATCACGCTCGAGCAGGCTCGCGAGGCGCTTGCCGCCGCCCCCGGTGTCAAGCTCGTGGNTGCGCGTGAATTGCACCTGCGTGCGCGTGCCGGTGATGCGTTCGCACTCCGAGAGCATCACGCTCGAGTTTGAGCGCGAGATCACGCTCGAGCAGGCTCGCGAGGCGCTTGCCGCCGCCCCCGGTGTCAAGCTCGTGGATGACCTTGAGGCTCCGAGCGCGCACGACCGTTGGCCTATGCCCATCGACACGAGCGACCAGGACCTCATCTGGGTCGGCCGCATTCGTCGCGACATTTCCAACCCGGATGCGCTGTGTGGCATCACGTTCTGGTGCTGCGGCGATCAGATTCGCAAGGGCGCTGCCACCAACGCGGTGCAGATCGCGAAGCTGCTGGTCGAGTAAAAGAAAAATCGAACAAATTAACGCGCAAATGACCGTTATCTAACCGATTCTTCATCCGTTGTCGGTGCATGCGTTGTATGCTCTAGGGGTCCTGAAAAACCCTGAACCTCCGCTTTGTGGGGATGCTTCGGATACAACGGATTGGTTGTGACAAGAATGGCAAAGTACGTAATCGTGGTCGAATCCGGCTCCGACGTAACCCCTGAGCTGTGTGAACGCTATGGTATCGTTCCCGTGCCCATGCACGTGACCATGGGCGACGAGACGGTGGACGACGGATCCATCGATCCCATCGAGATTTACGCGCGCTGCAATGAGATGGGCGTCATGCCCAAGACGAGCGGCTGCTCCCCGGCGGACTTCGAAGCGGTCTACGACCGTATTCATGCCGAGCAGCCCGATGCGACCATTCTGCACCTGGCGTATTCCGAGGTGACGACTTGCTCGCATCAGTCCTCCAAGATTGCCGCTGCAGGTCGCGACTACGTGCATTCCATGGACACGCGTTTCGTGTCGATTGGCCAGTCGCTCATCGCGGTCGAGGCTGCCAAGTACATCGAGGCCCATCCCGACGCGACGGTCGAGGAGATCTTCGCCTTCGTGGAGAACTTGGCGGACCGGGTGCTGCTGGGTTTTGTTCCCACCGATCTTGCGTTCCTCAAGGCGGGCGGCCGCCTTACCAACGTTGCGTTTGTGGGCGCGCACCTGCTCAAGATCAAGCCGTGCATCGAGGTCACCGGTGGCAAGTTCGTGGCAACCAAGAAGTTCCGCGGTTCCATGCTCAAAGCCTCGAAGGCGTTCATCGATCATATGGTTTCGTTTGGCAATATCGATTTCAGCAGCATCGGCCTGGCGTATTCGGTCGGCCTTTCTGAGGAGCTGCGCGCCGACATGGAAGCCTATGCGCGTGAGTTGGGCTTTGAAGAGGTTACGTGGCGACAGGTCGGTGGCGTTATTTCCAGCCATTGCGGTCCAACCGCCTTCGGTGCTGTTTTGACCCAGAAGGCGTAAACGTCTCTGCGAAGCACTGCGCGTTTGCCGTGTGCCTGCCAAAATCGAATAGGCGTTCATCATGTGCGGCGTCCTTCCATTTCCTGTGGAGGGGCGCTGTTGTTATGACTGGGCTTGTTGCACTTTCGTTGCACATTCTTTCGTATAGTGAGTTCAAGTCAAATTGTAGGGGGGTCGCCGAAGGCGGTCCGCTCGGGATTGCGTGAGGGGCTTTCAAGCAAGGCCCGAAATGGCGCATGGTGCGGATTTGCACACATGGCCACACGCTTAGGAGTTGCACACACGGATTCACACAGAGTCTTTTGCCAGCTAGAACGAGGGAAGTTGAACATGAGGAAGAAAGAGCGCGGACGCACGGCACGGCGAAATGGAAAACGGATCGTTGCCTTTTCGGTGCTTGCGGTGCTTTTGACAGGTACGCTGGCGTGCTCGTCGCTTGCATGGGCGGTGGGGAGCGACGGGTCTGGTGCGCGTCTTGAAAATACCGTTACGAGCGACGCATCAATCGAAGGCACGTCTAAAACCGGTGCGTTCAGCGACGAGAGCGCCGAGCCTTTCGCGGAAGTCCAGGATGTGACTTATCTCGACGAGAACGGTGATGCGCAAAGCCATGCCGCACTGCCTTTGGCGGCAAGCGACACCACGTGGGGCGTGAACGATGACCAAGAGCATTGGTACGTGATAGATGGCAACGTGGAGTTCACAGATCGCGTGACCGTCACGGGTGATGTGCGTCTGATATTGGCAAATGGTGTGAGTCCGACTGCCCACCAAGGCATCACGGTGGAGGGCGGCAATAAGCTGACAATCTACGCACAGTCCGCAGTTGACGGCACGATGGGAAGATTGAGGGCGCTTGGGGATGGCGATTACGCCGCCATTGGCAACGGCTTTAACAGTTCATGCGGCGCGGTCACGATCAACGGCGGGCATATTTATGCGACCGCCAGAGTAAATGCCGGCATCGGTGGCGGCTACAGAAGCAATGGCGGCACGGTGGAGATCAACGGCGGCATCGTAGAAGCTGTAGGAGGAGAAGGCGCAGGAATCGGCGGCGGTTTGTGGGGGGATGGAGGCAGTATCACCATCAACGGTGGTGAGGTGAACGCCACTGGTCACCAAGGAGCTGGCATCGGCGGTGGCATGGACTGCACAGGCGGCATAATCACCATTACTGGTGGAACGGTGAATGCTGTTGGTGAAAGGGGCGCTGGCGTCGGAGGCGGCGAATATGGGGCTGGCGGCAATATCACCATCAGCGGCGGAACGGTGCAAGCCGAAAGCCTAAGCTACGGTGCTGGCATCGGCGGCGGTACCAATGGTCAAGGTGGAACGATCACGATAAATAGCGGCATCGTAGAAGCTGTAGGAGGAGACGGTGCTGGCATCGGCGGTGGCTTGTGGGGGGATGGAGGCATCATCACTATCAACGGTGGCATCGTTGATGCTACAGGCAAAAACGGCGCTGGCATCGGTGGTGGTTATCAGGGTGATGGTGGTGTGGTTACCGTATCCGGCGGCACGGTGAGGGCCACTGGCACGAGCGGTTCTGAGGGCATAGGCAACGGTCGCGGCGGCGCGGCGGGCACCTTTACCACCGGTGCGGATGGAGAAGCCCTGATCATCGCTTCTTCCATTGCCGACAAGGGCAGACAGGCGGATTGGCGCGGCATCATCTTCGAGGGCAACGACGGCAGGGTATATGGCAACCAGACCCTAACCGACCGCTTGTCTCTCAGCGCCGACCACACGCTCGAGATCCCTGAGAACACTACGCTCACCATCGGCGACGGCGTTTCCTTCGCCAATGACTACAACAGGTTGACGGGCAACGGCACGATCGCTCCTGCCAGCTACAAGCAAACGGCGGACATCGAGATCGCAGACCAACGCCAAGTCTATGATGGAAGCGCGTTTACCCCTACCTACACCTACGCGGGCAATGGAGCAGTGACCGTGAAATGGTACGCAGGTAACAACGGCGTCAAGGGGGCCGAATTGCCGTTTTCGCCTACGATTCCCGGTAGCTACTTCGTTGGCGTGTCTGCGGCAGAGACGGGCATCTGGAAGGCCGCACCCGAGCAGGTGGCGAAGTTCACGATCGAAGTGAACCCTGACCTGGTGGGCGACATCAAGGACGTCACCGATGTGGCGAACAATGCACTTGCTGCGAAACTGACGAACACCGATATGGATCTGGCGCAACGGACCTTGCCGACCGACGTGCTCGGCCAAGTTTCTATCGGCAAAGACGTGGACATCTGGCTTACGTCTGTGCGAGGGGTATCGGATGCAGACGCGGCCGTGATCGCTGCGAACCTGAACGGTTGGACGCTCGTCGACGAGATTGATCTCGCGCTCTTCTACAGGCTGGATGGCGTCGAAACGCAGGTTCATGAGACGGTCGAGCCGGTGACCGTGCAGCTGACGCTTCCCGATTCCGCCGTCAGCACCGACGCATCGAAGGCGAGAAGCTACGAGGTGATACGGGTGCACGATGGCAAGGCATCGGTGATTCCCGCAACGTACGATGCGGATGCCAAGACGCTCACCTTCGAGACGGACGCATTCTCGGCCTACGCGATCGCCTATAAGGACGCGGCTGACGACGCCTCTCCCGATGCTGGCGAACAAGATGCCTCTGGCAACAAGACCAGTGCCGGCAAGTTGGCCGCCACGGGCGATGCGGTGAGTTCGCTCGGTGCTCTCCTGGCGTGCGCGAGTGCGATGATTGCAGGTGTCCTGGTTGTGGATCGCCTGAGGGCGTCTTCCTCTCAAAATGGCAGGCATGCGGCGCGGTAGAGTCCTTTTCTTCAGCGATCTTGCCGATGCTATCGCATATGGTAAAGTACCCGTCTCATGTCGCATGGCAAGGGGCGGGTACCTCCTTGCTCATGGCCGTTAAGGGGGGCGCAGCATGAACCAATTCAACGTCGCTTTCGATGTCTATAGCGCGCTGCTCTGCCTCGTGCTCGGCGGGTACGTTCTTGTTGCGAGCGATCGAGAGGATCGAGCGAATCAGTGCTTTGTGGGCATCTGCCTGTGCAATGCCGTTATGGCGTTGGGCGATTTGGTTGCCTGGTGCTTTATCGCGCCGCTCAATGAGATCGAATATGCAGTGGTCCTTGCTGGCACGTTCCTTTTCTACGTGGCACCGGCGCCGCTGTTTCTTTTCTTCACGGGCTATATCGTCGCGTTCATCTCAAAACGCCATGCCGTGACGCATGATTACCTGAGGTTGCCGCTCATGCTCTTTGCGATCTACTTCGCTGGCTGTGTCGCATCGCTGTTCAACGGGATGTTCTTTGCCGTCGATGCCCAGCGCGGCTATCTGCGTGGGGATCTTTTCTTGCTCGCCCAGGTGATACCGGTTTTTCTTCACCTGCGCAATGCGTGGATCGTGGTCCGGTACCGCTCATTTCTCAGGTTCAAAGAGCTGCTCGGTTTTGCCTGCTATATCACGTTGCCGATCATCGCCGAAGTGCTGCAGGTGACGTGGTTCGGCGTGGCTCTTATGAATACCCTTGTCGCCGTTGCCATCCTCCTCGTTTTCCTGAACATCCAATCGGAGCGAAAGGCCCTGCTCGAACAGCGCGAGCGCGAACTGGCGGAGGCGCGTTCGGCAATCATGCTCAGCCAAATCCAACCGCATTTCCTGTATAACACCCTTACCGGCATTCGGGAGTTATGCTCGAGCGATCCCGCCGAGGCCGCTGTGGCGATCGGTAGCTTCTCGACGTTCCTGCGCGAGAACATGGCGTCTCTTACCAGCAAAGATCCCATTCCTTTCGAGAAGGAGCTGCGGCACATCGCGACCTATCTCGATTTGGAGAAGATGAGGTTTGGTTCGCGCCTGCGCGTTCGCTACGATATACGGGAAAAGGGTTTTACCTTGCCGCTGCTTTCGGTGCAGGTGCTTGTTGAGAACGCGGTTCGTCACGGGATCTCGGTGAAAGAAGAAGGCGGGGAGGTCTGCATCGCCACCAAGGACGATGGGGATGCCTTCGTGGTTTCGGTCATCGACGACGGCGTCGGATTCGATGTGCAAGATGAGCTCCATGCCCCCTTGCATATCGGCATACAGAACGTGCGCATGCGTCTTGCCGAGAGCAGCGGGGATCTTTGTGGGGATGGCAGGGCGACCCTGGAAGTGCGGAGTGAGCCCGGATGCGGCACACAAGCGGTGATTCGCATCCCGCACGCCCGGGTCGATATGGCAACTGAAGCTGATGCAGCCGCCGAAGAGGGGTCGGTATGAACGTTATCGCGGTAGACGACGAGCAACTCGCACTTAAGGACCTCATGAGGGCTCTCGAAAAGGCGATGCCCGATGGCGTCTCGCACGGCTTCAGCAGTTCGAGGCGCGCTTTGGAGTATGCGGAGAACGCCGACGTCGATGTGGCTTTTCTTGACATCAGAATGCCCGGGATGAACGGGCTTGATCTGGCCAAACGCCTCAAGGAACTCCAACCTGAAATGCACATCATCTTCGTGACCAGCTACGACGAATACGCGATTGATGCATTTTCTCTGCACGCCACGGGTTATCTGCTGAAGCCGGTCAACATGGATGAGCTCGTGCGAGAGCTGACCTTCGCCGGCGAGCGGATGGGCGAGGCCCATGCCCGCGACGACGGTCGCGCGTCTGGCGGTTGTTCGCGCGTGCGCGTTCAGACGTTCAATGGCTTCGAGGTGTTCGTAGATGAAAAGCCGCTCTCTTTCAAGCGCTCGAAGACCAAGGAGCTGTTGGCATTGCTGATCGACAGGCGGGGTGCGAGCATCACCACCCGTGAAGCCTGCGCGGTGCTCTGGGAAGATGCCCCCTACAATGCGTCGCAGCGCAGTTACTTCAGGTCGCTTGTAGCCGACTTGCGTTCCACGCTCGTTTCGGTGCACGCGGAAGACGTTGTCGTCAAGCAGCGTGACAGCCTCGCGATCGATCCCGGGGCCGTCGATTGCGATGTGTATCACTTTTTGGATGGAGATCCCATCGCGGTCAACTCATACAAGGGGTCGTATCTCCCATCCTATTCATGGGCGGAGTTCTCGCTGAACAGGGTCGACTGGCCTTACGAGTGACACGCGCCTCGCGCGCTGCGCCGGGCGGCGCTGGCGCCTCTTCCCGCTTCAGCCCTTTGTCGTCTCTTATGACAAGGTGTCGTTGCCTATGGTGAGATGCCGTTGCCTATGGTGAGATGGTGCTGCCTATGGTGAGATGCCGTTGCCTATGGTGAGATGGTGCTGCCTATGGTGAGATGCCGTTGCCTATGGTGAGATGGTGCTGCCTATGGTGAGATGGTGCTGCCTATGGTGAGATGGCTGTCTCTTATCGACATCT
>NZ_LT904908.1:1513249-1535304 GCF_900199705.1 Collinsella provencensis
CGTTGCCTATGGTGAGATGGTGCTGCCTATGGTGAGATGGTGCTGCCTATGGTGAGATGGTGCTGCCTATGGTGAGATGCCGTTGCCTATGCTTTTCTGCCTTTTCTGGCTCCTAAAACGCAAGAAACCATAGGTAACCGCAATGGGGCATAGGTAACGGCTCGAAAGCATAGGGAACAGTGGGCCCCTCCGCTTCGGGCCTTGCGGCCCTCGCGTGCTCCGCTGGCGAGGCGCTCCCGCGCCTCGGCGCAGCTCCGCACCCCGAACGGGGTTCGATTCCGCACACCGACAACAAAAAAGCCGGAACCTCACGGTCCCGGCTCTCACAATCAAGGGTGGCGGGGAAGGGAATCGAACCCCTGACACGGGGATTTTCAGTCCCCTGCTCTACCAACTGAGCTACCCAGCCACAATCGGCTGTCAATGACAGCTCGATAAATATACCAAACTGAGCGGCAAGGTCAAGGGAAAGTTGAAAAAAGTTGAAGTCCCTTAGGTGGTGTGCGTTTTTCGTATACTCTAGTGGGTACAACGTATCGACACAGAGACGTAACGCAGGAGAAAGTACACGGCATGCCCTACATCGACTTTAATAACGTTTCGAAGATTTATGGTTCGGGCGAGGGTGAAGTTCGCGCGCTTGATGGCGCTACGTTTCAGGTGGAGTGCGGCGAGCTTGCCGTGATTTTGGGCGCCTCGGGCGCCGGCAAGACGACCGCTCTCAATATTTTGGGCGGTATGGACACCGCTACCAGCGGAAGCGTTGTCGTGGACGGGCGTGACGTGAGCAAGGCGAGCGAGGACGAGCTTGTTGAGTATCGTCGTGCGGACGTGGGCTTTGTTTTTCAGTTTTATAACCTTGTTCCCAATCTGACGGCACTCGAGAACGTCGAACTGGCTTCCCAGATCTGTCCTGATTCGCTCGATGCCCAAGATTGCCTTCGCAAGGTGGGCCTCGGCGAACGCATGGCGAACTTCCCCTCGCAGCTTTCGGGCGGCGAGCAGCAGCGCGTGTCCATCGCCCGCGCTCTGGCCAAGAATCCAAAGCTCTTGCTCTGCGACGAGCCTACGGGTGCACTCGACTATCAGACGGGCAAGCAGGTTCTTCAACTGTTGCAGGACACCTGTCGCCGCGACGGCATCACGGTTCTCATCATCACGCACAACTCGGCGCTTGCGCCCATGGCTGATCGCCTCATCCGCTTCAAGAGCGGACAGGTGACGGACATGCAGGTCAACTCCAGCCCGGTTCCCATCGCCGACATCGAGTGGTAAAGGCCTGCCCGTGACTCATTTTGGTGACAAGAAACGTCAGGATAAGGATGCCGCGCGCGGTGCTGTGCCGCGCGTGCCGCTGCGTCCCAACGCGTTTGCCACGGACATTCGTCGAACCATTACAGGAAACCTCAAGCGTTTCATCTCGCTGTTCATCATCACGGCGCTTGGCGCCACCATGCTGGTGGGTCTCAAGGCGGCGTGCGACGACCTTCGCATGACCGCGGATGACTACTACGATGCTCAACATCTGTTTGATATTTCAGTCAAGTCGACGCTTGGTTTGGACGAGGGCGACATCGAGGCGCTTTCCAAGCTCGAGGGAATCGATGCGGCGGAGGGCAGTTTTGCCGAAACCGCATATACCGACATCGATGGTGCGAGCGAGAAGGTCGACCTCAAAGCGCTTTCCGCCAAGGGTTTGAACGAGCCCCAATTGGTCGAGGGCCGTTTGCCGCGCGATACGTTCGAGCTTGCGGTAACGCAAAAGTACTTGGACGATAGCGGTAAGAAGATCGGCGATACGGTCACATTTGCAGGTGCGGACGAGGAGCCTGCAGATGATGCGGTTGCTGAGAGCGACGATAAGAGCGCAACGGATGCAGAGGATGCAACAGGCGCAGATGATTCCTCCGACGATTTGACCGATGGAATCGATGACTTGGATACCGTCGACTTCGATATGGACTCTGAACAATCCGAGGCCATCTTCGTGCGTGGAGAGTACACCATCGTGGGCGTCGTGCTCGATCCCATGGATGTGAATGCCGGCTCCAAGACGATGTCGTTTCGCAGCACGGGCGGTCCCAAGTACGCGTTTTTCCTCACGCTCAATGCCGTTGAGAACCGCGATACCTTCACGGTGGCCTATCTTACGGTGGATGGCGCCGCGGACCTCATGACGTATTCGAGTGCGTATAAGGACCTGATAAATGACGTTAAGCAGGGCGTTGAGGATATTCGCGAGCAGCGCGAAGAGGCGCGTACCGATGGCGTAAAGGCCGATGCGCACGATGCGATCGACGGGGTCCAAGGTGAGGTTGACGAGCGGTTTGCGGACGCGCAAAGTCAGATTGATGACGCGTTGGCGCAAATCGCCGCAGGTAAGAATCAGCTTTCCAGTCAGGGTGCTTCTGCGGAGGCACAGCTCGATGCCGCGCAGCAGCAAATAGACGCTTCGCGTGCCCAGGTTGACTCCGCGATGTCGATGGCAGATACGCTTGCTTCGGTTATGGGTGATGCGTGGCCGACGAGCGCATGGCAGCGTCTGAAAAACGGCGATGCGTCGGCCAAGCCCGAGTTCGTCAATGCCGTCGATGCGCATCTGGATGAGATGTCCGAACAGGCGGATGAGGGCATCGCGTTGTGCGACGAGCTGAACGCCGCGCTCGAGGATCTTCCCGCTGCCGACCCCGATACCAAAGTGCGTATCAATCAGATGCTCGACCAGATGGTGCTGTTGGGTACCATCACCGCCGAGCAGGCGCAGAGTATCAAGACCCTGGTGGCGCTGTATCCCGAGAGCGAGGAGGAAATCGAGGGAATCCAAGCCGAGGTGGCGCAGCTCAAGGCGACCATAGGGCTTATGAAGTCTCAACTTTCGGGGTTCAAGGGCCAGGCAGGGCTGCTGGCCGATGCGGCGTTGAGCGGGCCCATGTTGGACGAGGCTCAGGCAGAGCTCGATCGTCAGCGTGCCGATGCACAGCGTCAGCTCAATGAAGGTGTCGCGCAGCTTGTCGATGGAGAGCGCGAGGCGGCGGAGGGTCAAGCCGAGCTTGATGAGCAGAAGGCAGACGCCAATGCGAAGTTCGCAGACGCCCATGCTGATGTGGACGGCATCGATCGGGCAACGTGGTATATCCAAGATCGAACCTCGTTGGCGAGCTATTCGAGTATCGAGTCCGATGCGAGTTCCATCGAGTCTATCGCCACCGTATTCCCTCTGATTTTCTTCACAGTCGCAGTGCTTATCAGCCTTACCACGGTGACGCGCATGGTCGAGGAGGACCGCGGACTCATAGGCGTTTACAAGGCACTCGGCTACAGCAAGGCGCGGATCCTGTCCAAGTACCTGATCTACTCGTTCTCCGCGTGCCTTGCCGGAGGCATTGCGGGCGACGCTTTGGGCTTCATCGTGCTGCCCGAGATCCTCTTCACGATCTTCACTGTTATGTACGCGCTGCCGGAGTTCCAGCTGGGATTCAACCTGTGGTCCGCGCTGGCGGGCGTGGGGTTGTTCGCCGTGGGTATCGTGGGCGCCACGTTCCTGGCGTGCCGCCACGTGCTCAAGGAGACGCCAGCCTCGCTTATGCGACCCAAAGCTCCACGTGCGGGTAAGCGCATTTTGCTTGAACATATCACGCCTCTGTGGCGTCGCATGTCCTTCCTCAACAAGGTGAGCGCGCGCAACCTCTTCCGTTACAAGAAGCGCTTCCTCATGACCGTGTTCGGCATCGCCGGCTGCACGGCGCTCATGATTTGCGGTCTGGGCATCCGCGACACGGTGATCTCGCTCAAGCCGCGTCAGTACGGTGCTGATGGCATGGTGCGCTACGACCTCATGGCCGTGACGACCGACGACGATTTTGCTGCGGGCGAGGAAGTCCTGCGCGAGACGGGCGAGATCGACACGATGCTCGAGGCGCGCGTGGATACGGCGACTGCCGAGTTCGGCGGCGTCAAGGAAAGCCTCCAACTCATCGTGGTTCCCAATAACGCCGACTTCTCGGCGTACATGCGCACGGTCGACGGTTCCAACACCTCGTGGCTCTTCCCGGCGGATACGAGCGGGGAGGACCTGCCGTTGTCCCACGACGGAAACGGTGTGCTGGTTACCAAGAACGTCGAGCAGGTGCTCGGGTTTGGCCTGGATGACGAGTTTGAGCTGCAGGATTCCACGCTGCGGACAGGCTCCGCGTGCGTGGACGGCATCACCGTCAACTTTCTCGGCAACTTCGTGATCATGACCGAGGACGCCTACCGCGAGGCGTTCGGCGAGGCGTGCGTTCCCAACGCGTTCTTGGTCAACCTCACGGGCACGGATGAAGAGAAGATCGCGCTTGCCGACGAGCTCGCCTCAGGTGACGAATTCGTTTCGGTTTCGAGTTCCACGCGCATCGCGAACGACTTCTCGCAGAGCTTCAAGATCATCGACGTGGTGGTGTACATCGTGACGGTTATGGCGGCGGCGTTGGCGTTCGCTGTGGTGTTCACGCTCTCCAACACGAACATCTCCGAGCGCGAGCGCGAACTTGCGACCATCAAGGTGCTGGGATTCCGCCGGCGTGAGGTGTACCGCTACATCAACAAAGAGACGATTGTCCTCACGTTGATCGGCATCGTGGCGGGCTGGCCCATGGGCTACGCCATCACGCGCTTCCTCACGTACGTGTTGCGCATGCCGTCGCTGTTCTTCGACACGATCGTGGAGCCGCAAACGTATCTGTTTGCTTCGGTGATGTCGCTCGTGTTCACGCTCATCATCAATCAAATGACGAACAGGAGCCTTGACCGTATCGATATGGTGGGCGCACTCAAGTCTGCAGAGTAAGCGCGATGTGCCCGTCGGAGACGGGGTGATTTGTTCGGAGGAGACGAGGGTGATTCGCCGAACGGAATGGCGCGTTTTACAGGACGGCTTACCGCGTGCGCGCGAATCACACGATGGCGTTCAAGTCTGTTGAGTAAGCGCGAGGGCTCAGTGCATTTAGCTGTACAATGGTTGAACCGTGCGAGGAGGGGGCCGCATGATTACCACAACGTATCATTCTCCATTGGGCGAAATCGTGCTGGCTGCTGACGCACGTGGCTTGCGTGGGCTGTGGTTTGCCGATCAAAAGCATTTTGGTTCGACGCTTACGGGCTCCGAAGTTGAGTTTGACATGACGCGCGGAACCTTCCCGCAGGGGGTCATCGTCGATGACGGTGAGTCGTGCGAGGAGATTCGTGGGTGCGATGCGGTTTCGGGCGAGCGACCGATGCATGCGGGCAGCCCGAAAAACGTTGCTGCCGTGGCTGTGCTTGAGCGCGTATGGGCGTGGTTGAACGCGTATTTTGCCGGGCAGGATCCGCGTTGGACGCCGCCGTTGCATGTTGAGGGAACCGACTTCCAGCATGCCGTTTGGGTGGCGTTGCTTTCCGTTCCGTACGGCGAGACAGTCACCTATGGTGAGCTTGCCCGCATGGTGGGCGAGCGTATGGGCTGCACGGCCGCTACAGCTGGTATGCAGGTATCGCCGCGCGCTGTGGGTGCCGCGGTGGGTCGCAATCCCATTTCGATCATCGTGCCGTGCCATCGCGTGGTGGGTGCTGACGGGTCGCTTACCGGCTACGCGGGCGGTATCGAGCGTAAGCGCTACCTGCTTGAGTTGGAATCCGAAGGCAAGCTGGCATAAAACCAAAAACCCGACAACTTGAGCGTGCCTAGCTGCGTCGAACACCACGCAGGGCGTGAACGCGTGGAACAAGAGAGGGCAATAAACATGCGTTTTGCGTCCGCTTGTCCAGCCGCCTTTCAAAACGCACCGTTTGGATGGGTGAAACCACTCCGTAACATTGGTGTGTAACGATATGCGCGCACGTTTGAATCATCACGTCCAGAAAGGCGCGTTCATGGATCAGCAGCAGAATATCGATTTTGTTCTCCGCACCGTGGAAGAGCGCAATATCCGCTTTGTCCGCCTGTGGTTTACCGACGTTCTCGGTCATCTCAAGAGCTTCGCTATCAGCCCCGAGGACCTCGAGGTCGCTTTTGAAGAGGGCATCGGTTTTGACGGCTCTGCCATCGAGGGCTTCACGACCCCCGACGAGGCCGATATGCTCGCGTTCCCCGACCCCTCGACGTTCCAAATCCTTCCGTGGCGCCCCAAGGAAAACGGCGCCGCCCGCATGTTCTGCGACGTGTGTATGCCCAATCGCGAGCATTTCCCCGGCGATTCGCGCGAAGCGCTGCGCCGCATGTTCCGCCGCGCCGAGCGCTTGGGTTACATCATGAACGTGGGCGCTGAGCTCGAGTTTTACTATTTCCCCGACGAGCGCACCCCCGAACCCATGGACCAGGTCGGTTATTTTGACCTTACGCCGTCCGACTCCGCGCGTGACCTGCGCCGTTCCACGGTGCTCATGCTCGAGAAGATGAGTATCCCGGTGGAGTACACCTTCCACAGCTCCGGGCGCTCTCAACATGGCATCTCAATGCGCCATGCCGAGGCGCTGAGCATGTCCGATGCGCTTATCACGGCCAAGCATGTCATCCGTACCATGGCTTACGAGTCGGATATCCTTGCGTCGTTCATGCCCAAGCCCCGCGCCGATGAACCGTCGAGTGCGATGTTCCTGCATCAGTCGCTGTTCGACCGCGAGGGCAACAACGCCTTCTGGGACGAGAGCGACGAGCTGCATCACCTATCACCCGTTGCACGGAGCTACATGGCGGGCATCCTCGATCACGCCGCGGAGATCACCGCAATCGCGAATCCCACGGTCAACTCCTATAAGCGCCTGACCGCCGCCAGCGCGGGCGATGGTCCCCTGTACGCGACGTGGGGCCTGCGCAACCGCGCCGCGATGATCCGCGTCCCCATCTACAAGCCGGGCAAGAGTGCTGCGGCCCGCATCGAACTGCGCAGCCCCGATCCCACGGCCAATCCGTATCTGGTGAACACCGTGACGTTGGCCGCAGGTCTCGATGGCATCAAACGCGGCCTCGAGCTGCCCGAAGAGGCGACGTCAGAGCTGCTTCGTCTGCCTGCCCGCGAGCTTGAGGCGCGCGGAATCCGCCGCCTGCCGCGTAGCCTGGGTGAGGCCCTGGACATCTTCGAGGGTTCCGACTTCATGAAAGAAGCCTTGGGTGAGCACATCCACGGCTTCTTCCTCAACAAAAAACGCGATGAGTGGAACCGCTTCAATGCGACCGTGACCGAGTGGGAAGTCGAGCAGTATCTCGCCAACTCCTGATTTATGTGCATTGGACGTGCGGTTTTTGCTATGATTCCTCTGTTGGAGGTACGCGCATGTCCGATAAAACAGTTCTGTTTATGGCAAGAACAACGCGGTTTCACGAGTTCGTGACCACGCTGACCTCGACGCTTGGAGTTGAGGTCCACGTCGCCACACCCGATTCGCCTGCCGCCGCGCACGACTTCGACCTGCTCGTGCTCGATGCAGACGGCGTACGAGCAGACCGCATCGACGCGATCGGCTCATGGCTCGAAGGCCGCGGCGGTGCTCCCATGATGCTCATTTTGGATGAGGAGAACCTCTCCGACCTGCATCTTCCCAGCAAAGTGCGCTCGGATTTCATTTGCTCTGGGGCGAGCGCGTCCGAGCTTGAGGCGCGCGTGCGCCTGTTGTTGGGCGATAGCGAAGCCGTGATGCTCGATGAAGTGCTCACCATCGACAACCTCACCATCAATTTGGCAACTTACCAGGTTTCGCTCGATGGAGAGCCCGTCGATCTCACGCTTATGGAGTACTCGCTGCTGAGCTTTTTGGCAACACATCCCAACCGCGCGTATAGCCGCGAGGTGTTGCTGCATCGCGTGTGGGGTTTTGAGTACTGTGGCGGTACGCGTACGGTTGACGTGCACATTCGTCGTATCCGCAGCAAGGTGGGTCCGCAGATCGCCGCGCACATCTCCACGGTTCGCGGCGTGGGTTATCTTTTTAAGGACTAAACGAGCGTCGCACAAGGTGCCAAGCTGTTATAATCGCTACCGCTTGATTAATCGCACGAAATGAGGGGATTTCTGTCGATTCGTCGAGGAGGCGCTTGCGCGTCGATTTTGCCGTTTGCGAAATTGGCGTATGGGCGGACTGTCCTTTGATTGAGTCGCGAAAAAATCGTCTTATTCCGTGCGATTTTGTTTATGTACTGTTTGACGGCAGGTTTTGCCTGCGCACGGGAGGCACGTCATGCGAAAAGAACTCAGTTGGGCGGGGCTGCTCATCGGATGTATCGGGTGTGTGATAATCACGGCATCCTCGGTGTACACAGCGCTCAAAATGGGCGCATTGCCCTGGCCAACCATCTTCACGTCTATCACAGCGCTGGTGCTGCTGCGCGCCTTTGGTCGCACGAGTCTGAACGAAGTTAACATTACGCAGGTCATCATGTCCGCGGGCTCGATGGTCGCCGGAGGTTTGGCGTTTACGATTCCGGGCATCTGGATGTTCGGCGAGCAGGCATCCCTTGTCGAGATGCTCGGTGTGGCGCTTGCGGGCACCTTGCTCGGTTTGGTCGCCACCGCTCTCATTCGCCGTCGTTTTGTCGACGAGTCGGAGCTCGAATATCCCATCGGTGTCGCAGCCGCCGAAACGCTCAAGGCGAGCCGTGATGGCGGCAAGACGGGGCTGCGCCTCTTTGGCTCCATGGGCCTTGCAGGACTGTGGTGCGTTGCCCGCGATGTGCTGGGAGTCATTCCCGCTATGTTGTGTCAGCTTCCCATTCCGGGCGTGGCGTTTGGCATCTACAACTCGCCCATGCTGCTTTCAGTGGGCTTTTTGCTGGGTGGAGCCTCTGCGCTCTTCTGGATTACCGGCGCCGTGTTGGGCAACCTGGGTATTCCCGTGGTGGCTACGGCCCTCAATCTCGCGGACGTTGCGACGGTGCAGGGCGTGGTAAGTAGCCTGGGTATGGGCCTCATGATGGGTTCGGGCGTGGGCGTTGTCGTGCGCGATATCCTGCCCCAAGCAGCCGAGATGATTCGTTCGACGCGCGAGCGCAAGGCGCACGAGGGCGCCGATTCTGAAGGTCCCGGCGTTCAAGGAGAGGCCTTTATGCGCGGCATGTCCAAGATGGATGCGGGCGGTTTGGGGCTGATTACCGCCGCTGCGGCCCTCGTACTGTGCTTCATGCTCGGCTTGCCGCTGGTCGCCGTTGTGGCGATCGTGCTGCTCGCGTTCGTCACGGCCATTATGTCGGCTCAGTCGGTGGGAAGCACGGGTATCGACCCCATGGAGATCTTCGGTCTCATCGTGCTGTTGATCGTGGCGGCTATCACGCCGAGCATTCCGCAGGTCAAGCTGTTCTTTGTGGCAGGTGTCATCGCCGTTGCCTGTGGTCTTGCGGGTGACGTGATGAGCGACTTCAAGACGGGTGCCATCATCGGGACCGACCCGCGCGCCATGTGGGGTGGCCAGGCAATCGGATCGCTGCTGGGAACGGTTGTCGCCGTCCTGGTGATGAGCGCGCTCGTGGGTGCGTATGGTGTCAACGCCTTTGGACCTGGCAAGCTGTTCGTCTCCGCGCAGGCAAGCGTGGTCGCCACGATGGTTTCGGGCATTCCGAACGTCCCCGCATTTTCGCTTGCCCTGCTGGCGGGGGGGGTTTTTCCCTTCCCTNTCGTGGGTGCGTATGGTGTCAACGCCTTTGGACCTGGCAAGCTGTTCGTCTCCGCGCAGGCAAGCGTGGTCGCCACGATGGTTTCGGGCATTCCGAACGTCCCCGCATTTTCGCTTGCCCTGCTGGCGGGTGTGGTTTTGCACTGCCTGCGCATTCCGGCAATGATGCTCGGCCTCGGTGTGTACCTGCCGTTTTACATGTCGTTCTCCGCGTTTTTGGGCACGCTGGTCAAGTTTGCGTATGACCGTCTTACCGCCGGTAAAGAGGATGCCGACGAAGTGGGAATCATGGTCGCCTCAGGCGTGTTGGGCGGCGAGTCCATTGTGGGCGTGATCATCGCGTTCGCTTCCGTGTTGGGCGGCTTGTTCGGATAGCATGCCGCTTCGTTGCGCACCTATGCTTCCGTGTCGGACGGTTTGTCCGGACGGTTTGTTCGGGCAGCATGCGTTACGTGTATGCGCGGGGCGATCGCACCCGCCGTTAGGCGTGCCACCTTGTGGGTATAGGCTTGTAGTATCATGGGCAGCTACTGTGCGGTGTGTTGAGTGCGAGCATCGAATGCCAACGCTGGATGCCCGGTCTCGAGCCGCTGCATGGGCATTGACGTGAAAGGAGCCCAACGTGGCTGTAGATGAGAAGCTTCTCAAAGAGGTTCTTGAGCAGATTCGCCCCAACCTTCAGGCTGACGGTGGTGACATGGAATATCTCGGCGTGACCGAGGACGGCGTGGTCCAGCTTGAGCTGCAGGGTGCTTGCGCCGGCTGCCCCATGAGCCAGCTCACCCTTTCCATGGGCGTTGAGCGCATCCTCAAAGAGCACGTTCCCGGCGTGACGCGTGTCGAGCGCATGGGCGGTAACGCAGACGCTCTCAACGACCTCTATGACGAGTACGCTCCGTTCTAAACATGCTGAACGACCTCTATCACAGCCTTGATCCCGTTGCGTTTTCGGCGGGACCCATCACCATTTACTGGTACGGCCTTGCCTACATGGTGGGCGCGCTTGTCGTCGCAGTGGTGATGTATCGCACGGCGAAGCGCTGGCATCTCAATTTGAGCGTCGACGACCTCATGTCGGTTGTGATCAGTGTGGTTTTTGGCCTCATTATCGGCGGGCGCTTGTTTTATGTGCTGTTTTATAGCAACGGCTACTTCTTCGAGCACCCACTTGAGATTTTCATTGGCTCCAATGGACAGGGTATCAGTGGCATGAGCTTCCACGGAGGCTTGGTGGGCGGCATCGTCGGCGGACTTATCGTGTGCCGCGTGCTCAAGTTATCTCCGTTTACCATCGCTGACCTGGCATTTATCGGTGTTCCCTTGGCGCTGTGCCTGGGGCGGTGCGCCAACTTTGTGAACGGGGAGCTTTGGGGCAAACCGACGGACCTTCCCTGGGGCGTGGTCTTCGGTGGTTCGGCGGGCAGCATCCCACGTCATCCTTCTCAGCTCTATGAGGCGTTTCTTGAGGGAATCGTGCTGTTCGTCCTGCTCTACGCCATGAGCCGTCGCAAGAAGCTCCCGCCGCAAGGCACCTTTATGGGGGCCTTCGTGTTGGGTTACGGCATCGTGCGTTTCCTGATTGAGTTTGTTCGCATGCCCGATGCTCAGCTCGGCTACCTGTTTGGTGGCTGGGTCACGATGGGTCAATTGCTTAGCCTTCCGCTTATCGTGGGCGGAGCGGCGCTTATTGCCCTCGCGTTGCGCTTCAAGCGGCCGCAGCATCTTGAGGTTGAGGGTTAGGAATCCGCGCTCAACACTCAGTGCATGCAGTGACGAAGCCTATTCGATCGTGATGCGGTGCCTGCACTCGTCGCCCGCAACCGTGCGTCGCGGCACACGGTGTTCGATGGCGTTTTTATCACGCTCGATAGGTTAATCTGCACTGATTTTTCCTCGCGAGGTGTGTTAACGCTGCGCACCCCCTTTCGCGGCGGTTCCAATCGGTATATCATGCAATACCGTGTGTTTATATTGGCTTGCATTGCGCTTAAGGCGGTGCAAGCAGGGATACTTGAAGGAGCATCACATGTCCGGACACTCTAAATGGGCAACAACCAAGCATCGTAAGGGTGCGCAGGACGCTAAGCGTTCCGCCCTGTTCTCCAAGCTGAGCCGTAACATCACCGTTGCCGCTCGCCTGGGCAACGACCCCAACCCGGACAACAACGCTTCCCTTGCTGCGGCTGTCGCCAAGGCCAAGGCTCAGTCCATGCCCAAGGACAAGATCAAGTCCGCCATCGACAAGGCCTTTGGTGCCGGTGCCGACGCGGCCGTGTACGAGAACATCGTCTACGAGGGCTATGGTCCCGCGGGCGTGGCCGTGTACGTCGAGTGCCTGACCGACAACCGTAACCGTACCGCCGCCGACGTGCGTTCCGCGTTCTCTCACGCGGGCGGCAACCTGGGCACCACCGGTTCCGTTGCGTTCCAGTTCGAGCGCAAGGGCCAGGTCGTGGTTGCCAAGCAGATCGTCGACCCCAACGACAAGAAGGAAAACCTCATGGACAACGGCGCTGCCGGTGATGAGGAAGAGTTCATGATGGCCGTTGCCGAGGCCGGTGGCGACGATTACGAGGACGCTGGCGAGGAGTGGGTCGTTTGGACCGCCGCCAACGAGCTCATGGCCGTTTCCAAGGGCATCGAAGAGCAGGGCATCGAGGTCAAGGGTGCCGAGCTTACCATGGTCCCCACCACCCCCACGACGGTTTCCGGCACTGATGCCAAGAAGGTCCAGCGCCTCATCGACCGCCTCGAGGAGCTTGACGACGTCCAGGACGTTTACTCCACGATGGACATGACCGATGAGGTCATCGCTGCTCTTGAGGAGGAGTAACGCGAATCCGGATGGCATTCGCCTGAGGTTTTGAGCTTTGATCGCCGCGCGCTGTTCGGTTGAACGTTTTGCGTGCGGGCGTTTAAGAAGCGCTTAGTTTGGAGCCGGGTCTGTATGAGCAGGCCCGGCTCGTTTTATAATTGTGCAACGTGCGGTCATGTTGCCTTGCGGTTTGGGTACAAGAGGCAGCATGCATGCGCGGTGCGCCTCGGTTGTGCGCCGCGGGCACGTGTTGCGCTGTGTCGCACGGCGGCGCATGCGGCGGTACCCGTTGTGCCGGGTTGCACAACGTCATGAACGACCGCCGCACGACGGCGTGGACGATGCCGAGCGTCGAGGATTCGAGATGCGAGAGGAGGGACCATGAAGCGTATTCGCACCGTAGCCCTGGTGATTTACCTGCTTGCAGGTGTTATTGTGATTTCTGCGCTTGCGGGTTCGCTGTTTGGTCCCTATACCGGTCGTTTTGTCGAGCTGCTCGCCACGCGGGCCGGCCATGTGATTGTTGGTGTGAGCTTGGCTGTTCTTGCCGTGCAGATGTTCGTCGTGCTGCTTGCCCTGCTCACTCAAAAGCCCGAGCCGCCGAGCATGCGTTTGAGCGGGAATCCCGATATCGAGGTTTCCACCGCTGCCCTCGTTTCCGTTGCCCGTACGGCGGCGGCGAGTTCGGACCTCATCATTGAAAACGTCGAAGCGCACGTCGTGGGGCACGATAAAAGTGAAACTCGCATTGTTATCGACGCCGTCGCTCTGACACCTCACAACCTCGAGGGACTTGCCCGCCGCGTGCAGGCCCATGTCCAAGACGCCTGCGACCAGACGCTCGGCGTGCCCGGCGCCGTGGTGCAGGTGCGCTTTTTGCCGAGTAAGACCGTGACTGTGACCAGGGAGATTGTCGATGAGTGAGAACGCACATGACGCGCGCAAGGCGCCCAAGGCGATAATCGAGCCAACGCTCGTGGTGGAAACACCTTCATATGAAGAGCCTGGTCAGGGTACCAATTCGGAGTCGAGCGATACCAAGAAGGGGGCTGGCTCCAAAACGGGCAGCTTCCAGACGGCGACTATCGGCTTTTTCGAGGGTGTCGGGCGCGTTGCCTGGGCATATGCCGACGCGCATCCACATGCCACGCTCTATGGCATCCTCGGTTTTGTGTTGGCGGTGTTGATTTTGATCATTGGATTATGGCGTACGCTGGTTATCGCGGTGTTCGTGGGCGTGGGCGCGGCGATCGGCCACATGATGGACGATAAGGGTCCTCGTGGGGGCTCTGCGGGCAATTTCTTGAACCGCATTATCAACGGGAAGTAACGGTTTCGCGCGGGCCGGCAAATGCGTCTGCCCGTGCATTTGATGGGAACGACGCGGCCCTCACGGCTGAAGGCAAGGAGGATACCATGGCAGACGAGATGGATAGCAAGATGGAAGCTGCAACGGAAGTAGCCGAGGCTGAGGTAGCGCCCGAGGCGGTTGAGGCCGAGGTCGAGATGGAGGCCGAAGTGCCGGAGGGGCAGGCTGCCGACGAATCGGTTGAGCTTGCGCCTGTGGATGACGACGCGCTTGCTGAGCCTGAGGACGAGGACGACTTTGAAGAGGACGACTCGTACGACTCGCTCACCTATTCCAACGGCGTGATCGAGAAAATCGTCGCCATGGCGACGCGCGAGGTTCCGCACGTACTGGGCATGAAGGGTAACCTGATGCACTTTGTGCAGGAGACGCTGGGTGCCGAGAACCTCACCAAGGGTGTGAGCGTGGAGGTTACCGACGACAACCGCGTGATCGTGAACATCTCCGTCATCATCGAGTACGGCTGCTATGCGCCGGCGATTTTCGAGGATGTCAAGGAACGCGTGGTCGAGCGCTTGGGCACGATGACCGGCTTGGATGTTGCGGGCATCAACCTGCGCATTGAGGATGTTGTCACGCGTGAAGAGTATGAGGCCTCCAAGAAGCATTCCGCCGAGAGTGCTGAGTAGGGCGAGGGTTCGGGCGGGAGGCTGGCGCATCCGCGCTGACGCTGCCTGCGGGAGCCTGTAGAAAGCTACGGGGATAGCTTTCGTCCTACGGAAGACTTCGAAGCGCCGTGAAAACTCAAACGAGCTATGGAGTGCCTGCGAAAACCTGCAGGCATTCTGCTTTTTAGCTGCAGCGGTTTCCCTTTTGTTACAGACGGGTTCCATAGGTTGCCGAGGTTGCGGTACCCTGATAACCTCGTCTTCATGATTACGAACGCTGCACATAGCATGATGATGGTCATGGAGATGCCCTCGCCCGGGCACTCTGTCATGTCGCGCGGCCTTCGCGTGCTGGGAGAGACCGGGCGCCTCAGCTAGACGGTCTCCGGCAGGAGGCCGTTGCCTTCTGAACGACCCATCAGCAAGCGGAGTTTTCCTTGTGATCAGTATCCAACATGTTTGCAAAACGTATCCGGGTGGTGCCCAGGCGCTCACCGATATCTGCCTTGATATCGCCGACGGTGACATTTTCGGCATCATCGGTATGAGCGGTGCGGGCAAATCCACACTCGTGCGCACCATCAACCTTCTCGAGCGCCCCACTGAGGGCAAGGTCGTCGTTGACGGCCAGGACGTCACGGCGCTGCACGGTGCGGACCTGCGCACGTATCGTCGTCGTGTCGCCATGATTTTCCAGAGCTTTGGCCTGTTGGCGCAAAAGACCGTGCTCGACAACGTTTGTTTCCCCTATGTTGCGGCAAACGGCAAGGTTTCGACCCAGGACCGCGAGCACGCCCTCGAGCTGCTCGAACGCGTGGGCCTGCGCGAAAAGGCATCGAGCTATCCCAGCCAGCTTTCCGGTGGACAGCAGCAGCGCGTCGCCATTGCCCGTGCCTTGGCGTGCAACCCCGAGGTCATTTTGTGCGATGAGGCAACCAGCGCACTTGACCCCAAGAGCACCAACACCATTCTCAAGCTTTTGCGCGACATCAATCGCGAGACCGGTGTGACCATCGTGGTCATCACCCACTCGATGGACGTGGTGGAAAAGATCTGCAACAACGTGGCTGTGCTCGAGGACGGTTGCGTGGTGGAGCAGGGAAGCGTGGCGGACGTGTTTGCCAATCCGCAGGCAGATGCTACCAAGGTTTTGCTGGGAAAGGTGGACTGGGATGCTTAACGAATTCCTCGCGGAGTTTGCCCCGCTTCTCACCCAGGGCACCATCGACACCCTCGTCATGCTCTTCGCATCGACTGCCATTGCATATGTGTTCGGCGTCGTGCTGGGTGTGATTTTGCACCTCACGGCTCCGGGCGGTTTGCGTCCCATGCTCGCGCTCAACGCCGTGCTGGGCTGGGTAGTCAACATCGGCCGCTCGCTGCCGTTCATCATCTTGCTCATCGCGCTCATGCCCATGACGCAGGGCCTAGTTGGAACGTCGACAGGCGTGCGCGGCGTTATCCCGCCGCTCGTGGTTGCCACCGCTCCCTTTGTGGCGCGCATGATCGAGCAGTCGCTTGCCGAGGTCTCGCGCGACGCCGTCGAGGCAGCCGAGGCGTGTGGCGCGTCGATTCCACGCATCGTGTTTTCCGCCTTGCTGCCCGAGGCTCTGCCGAGCATCGTGCGCGGTATCGCGGTAACCCTCATCGCTGTGCTTGGCTACACCGCCATTGCCGGCGCCGTGGGCGCGGGCGGCTTGGGCGACATCGCCATTCGCTACGGTTATTACCGTTATGAGGACGAGGCGATGATCGTCACGGTCATTCTGCTGATCGTGCTCGTGCAGGTTATCCAATCCGTGTGCGACCTCATTGCACGCAAGATCGATCATCGATAGGGTTTATTCGGTTTCAACTCATCAAGTTGTTTGTCAAATTCGTGTATATACCTGTAAGAAAGGAACGTATCATGCAGAACATTTCCACTATTTCCCGTCGCAACCTGCTTACCGCGACCGCCGCTGGCCTGGGTGTTGTCGCTTTGGGCGGACTGACCGCATGCGGTGGCAACGATGCTCCCGCTGCCGGTTCCGATGCGGCCGAGAAGACTACGCTCACCGTGGCCGCCAGCCCCGCCCCGCATGCCGAGATCCTCAACGAGTTCGCCGCCCCGCTTCTCGCCGAGCAGGGCATCGAGCTCAAGGTGAAGGAATACACCGACTACATCCAGCCCAATAAGGACACGACCTCCGGTGCGGTTGATGCCAACTACTTCCAGCACATCAACTACCTCAACAACTACAATGCCGAGAACGGCACCGACCTGGTGTCCGCCGGCGCCATCCACTACGAGCCGTTCGCCGTGTATGCGGGCAAGTCCTCCGATTTTGAGAACATCGCCGACGGCGCCACCATCGCCATCCCCAACGACCCCACCAACGAGGGCCGCGCCCTGCTTCTGCTGCAGGACCAGGGTCTCATCACCCTTACGGATCCCGAGAACCTCGAGGCCACGCCCAAGGACATCGCCGAGAACCCGCACAACCTCAACTTCCAGGAGCTCGAGGCCGCTGCGCTTCCGCGTGCCCTTGATTCCGTCGACTTCGCCGTCATCAACGGCAACTACGCCATCGAGGCCGGTTACCACGTGGCCGACGCCGTTGCGCACGAGCAGGCGGGCACCACGGCTGTCGAGCAGTACGCCAACGTCATCTGCACCACTCCCGACAACCTCGAGAGCGAGGGCGTGAAGGCTCTCGTTGACGTGCTGACCTCCTCTGACTTCGTGAAGTACCTCGAGGAGACCTACGGCGAGGACGTGCTGCCTGCGTTCTAGTGCAGCGTTGACCCTCTGACCGCGTTCTAAGTCATTCGCCCGAAGCGATTGTTTCGCAAGTGCACTTCTTGCGTTAAAACGAATAATCAAGGCTGTGTTTGCACCCACCTGTGTTCTGGACGCAGGTGGGTTGTTTTTCTTGAGCGACGCGTTAGTATCATGGTCTGAATGAGCGTCGTGCGTATGGAGGGCAGCGACATGGCGGACGTGCAGGACGAAGTTGAGAATACACAGCAGCGGACAGAGGACGTGGTTTCAGCTGCGCACGTTGCCCCCGTCGAGCCCATGGAGCACCTCGTCACGCCTGAAGATATCGAGCGCGGTGAGCGTGCGGGCGAGAAGCGCAGTAGCGATCCGCGGTTCATCCGCTTCTTCGTTACGCTCAATTCCGGACTGATTCTCACCGCTCTTGCCATCGTGCTGTTCAAAACGCCCAATCACTTCGCATTTGGTGGCACGTCGGGCGTTTCGGTTATTTTGTCCACGCTGTTCCCTTCGTTGCCCGTGGGTGCGTTTATGTGGATCATCAACCTCGTGCTGGTGGTGCTTGGATTTATCTTCCTCGAACGCAAGACCATCTTGTGGAGTGTGTTCGCCTCGTTTGCGCTTTCGGGATACGTGTCATTGTTTGAGATGCTTTTCCCAACCGCCTCGACCACGTCGATCACGGGTGACATGTGGCTTGACCTGTGCTTTGCCGTGATATTGCCCGCCATTGGCAGCGCTTTGGTGTTTGACATCGGCGCGTCGACCGGCGGCACCGACATCCTGGCCATGATTCTCAAGAGGCATAGCACGCTTGAGATTGGACGCGCATTGCTGATTGTGGACATCAGCATCGTGTGCATCGCCGCCGTGCTGTACGGTCCGCGTGTCGGTTTGTACTGCGTGCTCGGTCTCTTTGCCAAGACACTTGTGGTTGATAAGGCCATCGAGAGCATTCACCTGCGTAAAGTCTGCACTATCATCTGTCGTGAACCGGTCAAGGTGGAGAAGTACATCGTGCAGGAGCTCAATCGCACGGCTACGATCAGCCGCGGTTACGGGGCGTTTTCGGGCAATCTCGTTACGGTGATCATGTGCGTGTTGAGTCGCCGCGAGGCTGTTAAGCTGCGCCGTTATGCGCGCGAGGTTGATCCGGGTTGTTTTATCACCATTGTGGATAGCTCCGAAATCGTGGGCAAGGGTTTCCGCGGTACCAACTAGGTGCAGTCCAAAGCACAACGAGATAGAGTTTTCGTATTGATGCACGATTTCTTCGAGTAGAGACGTTTTTTTCTGAAATCGGCAATACTCCTACAAGCGCTTTTATCGAAGCTCTTTTTTGGCTACTTGGGAAAATGCCGAAACTATACGAAAACCCTACCTCATCGTGCATGAGATTCAGGTTGCTTCGCCCCCAGCGACAGCAATGCACAATTCAAAAACATGTTTGGCTCTAAAGGCAAAAATGCGGCATCAGACTGCCAAAAAGTATCCAAATGGGTTGATAGCAGGCATATCGTTTCACGCGCAGTTCCGCACGCAAAGGAGAACCCAGTGGGTTCTCCGTCTTGCGCAGGACTGTTCGAGCATGGAACGATATGCCTGGGGTGACCTGAGGTAACCGCCCAGGTGTGCTTGTTATTCGCCCAGGAAGTCGATTGCGTACTGTGCGGCGACCATAGATCCCTTGGCGAGCACGGATTCATCGACCTTGAAATAGCAGGAATGCATGGCCGCCGCGGCGCCAACATGCGGGTTGCGACACCCAACGAAGGCGAGCATGCCCGGCACTTGAGCCAAATACTCGGAGAAGTCTTCTCCCGACATCGTGCCTCGGTAACTGCCCACGCCCTCCTCACCCAGGGTTTTTACCACGGCGTTGCGGCAACGCTTGCTCGCCGCTTCGTCGTTTACCACGGCATAGTGCGCCACCGTGTAGTCCGAGAGCTCGGCTTCGGCGCCGAGTGCCTGCGCGGTATGGATGGCGATGCGCTTAATGAGGCCCGGCATGAGCTGGTGGGTGTTCTCGCTATACGTGCGGACGGTGCCCGCGAGGAACGCCTCGCCTGCGATGACGTTGCGCGCGGTTCCTGCGTGAAGCTCGCCAACGGTGACGACGGCGGGCTCGTAAGGGGAGAGGTCACGGCTTACGATGGTCTGCAACACGTTGACGATCTCCGCGGCAACCATTACCGCGTCGGCTCCGCGTTGAGGCATGGCTCCGTGGCACGAGGTACCCTTGATGTCGATGCGGAACCAGTCGGTATTTGCCATGCGCGGTCCGGGTTCGCAGGAAATGGTGCCCGCGTCGACTTCACTCCAAACATGCATGGCAAATGCGCCGTCGACGCCCTCGCACGCGCCTGCTTCGCACATCATCTTGGCGCCCGAACCGTTTTCCTCGGAAGGCTGGAAGACCACGCGAATCTCGCCGTGGATGTCGTCGGTCATATGGCGCAGGATCTGCAGGGTTCCGAGCATCATGGCGATGTGGCAGTCGTGGCCGCACGCGTGCATGAAGCCCTCGTTGACGCTGGCAAACTCGTCGCCGGTGCGCTCGGTGACGGGTAAGGCATCGATATCGGCACGCATGAGTAAACGGCGGCGCGGCGTTCCGTCGGGCAGGTACGCGTCGGGCGCGGTGCCGCGCAGGGTGGCGACGACGCCGGTCTTGAGCGGGCGCTCATAGGGGACGTTCATGGCGTCGAGCTGGCCCACGATGTCGGATGTGGTGCGCACCTCTTCCAGGCTGGGTTCGGGATATTTGTGGAAATGCCGGCGCTGGCGAATGATGTAGGGTTCGAACTCAGTTGCGATGTCCTGGATGGCTTGCGTGATTTCCTCGGCCGTTCGAGATCCTTCGTAGTCCATAATCTGCTGAGCCTTGGTCTTCGTCATGATATGACGCCTTCTTCCTCAAGCGCTGGTTGGGCAAGCTAAAGCTTCACAAAAGCCGTTGGGTTGTATTAAACCGGACAACAGCGCATCGGGTTGTCCACACGCTCCACTCTAGCACGATGTTGCGTGCGCGGAATAACGTTTAACCGCAGAGCAATGTGCTATCTTCACTATGTGTGACAAATCGCAAGCGACCATGTGTGAAACATCGCAAACATAAGGGAAGGCGCATCATGGATCAGGTTGATTACATCGTTCGTTCCAAGCATGTTTTTACTAGCGCGAGCGACGAGCACGCGGCGCATGAACTGGCGTTTGCCGTCGCGGGCGATCGCATCGTGGCGGTGGGGGCGCCCGAAGAAATCATGGCAGCATGCCCGGCCTCCACACCGGTGCGCGACTATGGCGACGCGCTCGTGTGCCCTGGTTTCCACGATGCTCACCTGCACTTCTTCCATACGGCGCTCGGCGGCTCCCCGTTCTTGTTCATGTGCATGGGCGAAAGTGAGGCAGACCTCGTGGAGCGCACCCGCGAGTTTGCGAAAGGCTTGCCCGAGCACGCGTGGGTGGTTACGCAGGGCTGGCGCGATTACCGCTGGAATCCGCCGGTGTCTCCCACCAAACATTCGCTCGATGAGGCGTTCCCCGATCGCCCGTGCGTGATGTATTCGGGCGACGGCCATACGCTCTGGGTGAACACGTGCGCTCTCGAGGCCCTCGGTGTGACGAAAGACTCCGTGCCTCCGCAGGGCGGCAGCTACGATAAGGACGAGAACGGCGAGCTTACGGGCGTGATTCAGGAGGCGGCGGCTATGGAGTTGCTACCGCACTGCCTGGAATGGCTCACCGAGGAGGACATCGTTCAGGCGTATGAGGACCAGATGGCCCGTATGGCCGAGCAAGGTATCACCTCGATTTGCGATATGGCGCTCATGCCGCATGAGGGTTGCGACTTCGTGCGCGATGACATTTACGAGGCGCTTGAGGCTCAGGACAAACTCACCATGCGCGTGAACATGTACCCCACGTTGCTCGATGACCAGTCGCGTTTGGAGGAGCTGCAAGAGCGGTTTGCCGAGAGCTCGATGCTTGCGGCTCCGGGCTTCAAGCAGTTTTTCGATGGCGTGAGCAGCCAGCATACCGCGTGGTTGACCGACCCGTATACCAATGCCTACTTCGAGGGTGATTGCGGCCGCCCCACGATTCAGCCCGATCACATGCGTGAGCTGGTGCTTGCGGCTGCGGAGCGCGGCCACTCGGTGCGCATTCATGCGATCGGCGATGCGGCCATCCACGCGGCGATCGACATCTTTGAGGAGGCGCGCGAGCGCTACGGTGCACCCAAGGAGGGGCGCAACACCCTTGAGCATCTTGAGAATCTGTTGCCCGAGGACATCGACCGTCTGCGCGAGGCTGGCGTACTGGCGAGCTCGCAGCCGGGGCACATCACGCTCGATCCCGGCGGTCCCGAACGCGACTTGGGGCTGGAGCGCTCACAGATTATGTGGCCGTTTGCCACGTACCTCGAGCGCGGCATCGACCAAGCGTACGGCACCGATTCACCCATCACGGCCGTGACCAGCATGGACGTGCTCTATGCGGCGATTACGCGCCAGGATCCGTTTACGCACAAGCCCGAAGGTGGTTGGTTGCCGAACGAGCGTATTTCCGCGGCGGATGCTCTGCGCATCTACACGGCGGGCAGTGCCGCGGCTGCCGGGCGTGAGCATGAGCTCGGGCAAATTGCTCCGGGCTACCTAGCCGACTTCGTGGTGCTCGACCAGGACATCACCGCGTGCGATCCCGAGGACATCCAAAAGACCAAGGTCCAGGAAACGTATGTGGGCGGTCGCTGCGTGTTTGAGCGCTAAGCTGCGGAACATACGAGAAAAGGTGCGATTGCATGACTACATGCGGTCGCGCAAAAGATGGATGCGTACAGACCCGCCGCAGATGTCCCTACGGGGCGTTGCGGCGGGGTTTGCTGGG
>NZ_LT904908.1:1535451-1731011 GCF_900199705.1 Collinsella provencensis
GTACAGCCCCGCCGCAGATGTCCCTACGGGGCGTTGCGGCGGGTTTTGCTGTGATTCTATCAAAATGCTATACTGTATATCAATAATTGCTAGCAAGGTATCGAGGTGAATGATGGCTTCTACAACGCTAGGAAATACCACCGCATTTGGCGTCAAAACGAGTTCCGTTCAGATGAATGTCCGTCTTGCGAGTGAATTGAAGGCGCAAGGGGATGCAGTGTTCGAAATGCTGGGATTAACCGCGTCTCAGGCGGTTCGCATGTTTTATGAGTTTGCCGCTTCGTGCAAGGGCAATCCCGACCGGCTCATCGAGGCGGTGAAAGTTGAGGATCCCGCCGCCGAAGCGGAACGTCAGGAGCGTATCAGGCAAAAGATGGAGGCTGTTGAGCGGGGAGCCAGGCTGTATGAGGAGGGACTCAAGAGTCTGGGACTTCAAGGTTCGTCTCCGAACAACCCCTACAACTATCTTCCCTACAAGGAGTTGCGCGACCTTGCATATTTAGAGAAATACGAGGAGGAATGCTTGTGAGCGAGGGTGCAAAAAGGCTACTTATCGATACAAATGTATGGTTGGATTATTTTTTGCCTGCCCGCTCTGGTCATCAGCAGGCTCGCATGTTGTTCGAAGGCGCTTTTGGCAAGGACGTTGATCTGCTATTTGCCTCGACAACGGTCAAGGATGTTTTCTTTATTGCGAGTTCTTCTTATAAACGCGAGTTACATGAAGAGCGGGGTCGGATTACTGAGGCCGATTCTCGCGCGATTAACGTAATGTGCTGGGCTATCGCTGCGTCCATGGAGGAGATGGCAACACCCGTGGGCGTCGATGCGTCCGACCTGTGGCTTGCCGAGAAGTATCGGTCGCTGCACAAGGATCTGGAAGACAACCTTATTTTGGCCGCTGCACAGCGCGCCAAAGCCGATGTGCTGGTGACCTGTGATGAAGGGCTTATCAAGCATGCTCCGCTCCCTGCATTGACTCCGCTAGACGCCATAGCATATGTGAGCATGGAACTGTAGCGGGACGCGAGCACGAAAGCGATGAGAGCTGCGGAACCCCTCACATCTATGCGATGAGCTGCATGTATTGGACGAGATGGCAGGAGAAGCCGTAGCGCTCGAGGGCGTCGGTGGAGCAATCGATGCCGTAGAGCTCCCGCAGTCGGTCGAGCCGATACGTGATGGTGTTGCGATGCACGCAGAGCCGCTGCGCCGTTGCCGAGGCGGAGCAGCCCGTTGCCACATAGGCCGAAAGCGTTTCGAAGAGCATCGTGCTCGTCTCGTCATGCGCCCGGGCGAGCTCTCGTATTCCCGGCTCAATGAAGTCCGCCAGATGATCGGGAGGTAGCATTGAGAAGAGATGGTCGATGCGATAGCTCCCGTAGTGGAACAGAGGCCCGGCATCTTCGTGCAGCTGCCCGAAAAACACCGCTGCACGTGCCTGCTGGTAGTGCCATGTGATTTCAAGCAGATCGCCAAAGGTGTCGGACAGCCCGCCCACAAGATCGTTTCCTTTGAGATAGCGCTCGAGCTCCGCCGTGGCAACCGGCGCCCTGAACAGCGCAAGCAGCATGTCTTCCTGCATAAACGCATAGCAGTGGGGAAACGTCGCATTGAGCTGCTGCCTCAAGCCGTCCTGCACGGTTGAGGTCGAGATGCGATGAAGCCGTAGGTCGATGGCGAGCAAGACGTTGCTTCTGGCCTTGGCGAGCTCCGTGCCGCGGGCGAGTTCTCGAAACATCGCCGTGCTCACGATGCCGCCGTTGAGAAGGCTTGCGAGCAGGTTGATTTCCCGTCCGCTTTGGATGGGGGCTCCATGTGGAGCCGCGAACCCGACCTGCTTGGCAAGGAAATCGCGGACGATGCCGTAGTGCTTCTGATCGACCCTCTCAAAGGGCTGGAACGCCTCGAGCACGATGAGATATCCCAGGAAGAGCGATTGCATGCTGAGCTTGTGGACAAAGCGGCGATGCTCGGAGATGTTGGGGACGATGATGCTCGTACGGGTTGCGTCATCCTCAAACCCGCTTGAGCCCTCGCCTTTGAGCTGTGCGATGAACTCAAACGTGAGGTAGCCGCGTTGCCAGCCGGTTTTCCAGATGTCGTCATCGAGGTCGCGATGGCGGGAGTGCGCGAGGATGTTGTACGAGGAGTCGGTTACCAAGATCGGATTGCCGAGGACATCGCTTGCCACCTGGGCAAGCGCCTGCAAATCATTGGTGTGCAAAAACAACGGAAGCAGTTGGTCCATAAGCGACTCGTCATGTTGCTCGATCCGCAGGGCGTGCTCGATGCCATCAGCGATGGATACCAGGTTGCTGCTGTTGTCGATCTCGACGATGGTCACCGCCGGCGCATCGGCCCGCGCAATATCCAAGTCTTCATCCCGGGCGAGGACGAACGTGCCCACGCGCAGAGCCGGTTCGAGGTTGAGGAATGTGGAGACATATCCGACGAAGATGGCGTGATTGATATCTGGATGGCCTTTGACCTGGTCGATGGTCGCCACTGATGAGAATTGCTCCCCTTGGGCTCCCTGTAAGACGACACGGCCGTTTTCTGTTGCAAGCAGCGCAGCGAGCCCATTGAGATTCATGGCAATTCTCCTCTTGTGCAAAATGCATAAATCATTTGTCTATTTTATCAAAAACAGCCATAGCACGCCGATTTTTCCAAGCCTACCATGTGCGATGAAAAAGCGCGGAAGCCCGGGAAGACCGCGCAAGGCGACATGATTCGTACTAGGAAAGGAGCATTTGCGATGAAACTCGTCGAGAAGATTCAGAAGGTACCGGCCGGCATGTTGCTGGTGCCGACGATCATCGGGGCGATCATCCATACGTTCTGTCCGCAAATCCTCGAAATCGGCGATCCGACGCAGGTTATGTTTACCAAGGACGGCATGCAGCTGTGCATCGGCCTGCTGTTGTTCTTTACCGGCACGCAGCTCTCGGTGAGCCAGCTCAAGTTGGTTGCCAAGAAGGGTCTACCGTTCCTGCTGGTCAAGTACGGCATCGCGTATGGCGTTGCCCTGCTGTACCTGGCGGCGTTCGGCCAGGACGGGTTCTTCGGCATCAGCTTCCTCGCGCTCGCAACCGCCATCACCTCGTGCAACGGTGCCCTGTACATGGGCATCATCGAGCCCTACGGCAATGCGGTCGACTTCGCACTCTTTGGCATCCTCATGATGTTCTCGATGCCTGTGCTCCCCATGGTGCTGCTTTCTGGCGCCAACGGCGGCGGCATCAATTGGCTGTCGATCGTATCCCTCATCGTGCCGTTCGCGCTCGGCATGATCCTGGGCAACCTCGACCCTAAGTTCAAGGACATGTTCAAGAGCGGTAACTCTTGCGTACTGCCGTTCATCGGCTTCCAGTTTGGCGCGGTCATCAACCTGGCTGAGGCCGCCAAGCAGATTCCCGCAGGCATCCTTCTCACGGTTATCTTCTATATTATTTCGATCATTCCGCTGTACTTCTTCGATCGCAAGGTTCTCAAGGGCGGCGGTTATGCGAGCGTGGCCTCCTGCTCCGTCGCCGGCGTGGCGCTTTCCATCCCCACCATGGCCGCCGCTGCGGCGCCGGTGTATGAGGCGTATGCGGGCATCGCGATCAGCCAGCTTGCCATGATCATGTTCATCACCACGTTTGCAACGCCGTATATCACCCAGTTTGTGATCGATAAGAATCACGTTCAGAAGCGAATTGAGGAGTAGATTGTCATGAAGGATGTTTTTTACCAGGTCAGCACACTCGACGCGCTCATGCTCGGCAACTTTGACGGCGTTGTGACCGTAAAGGAGCTGCTTTCCCATGGCAGCTGGGGCATCGGCACGTACGAGGGCCTCGACGGCGAGGCGATTGTGTGCGACGGTAAGGCCTATGATGCCCATGCGGACGGCACGACATGCGAGTACGGCCCGCAGGAGCGCATGGCATTCTCGACTGTGGCCGACTTTTCCGAGCGTGCGCAGGAGTTTGCCATCGATGCATCCGAGGTGCTCGACTCGGGTGACAACCTCGATGCCGTGAAGGTCAAGCTCGAGGAGATCCGCACCGCGTACGATGACAACGACAATGCATGGTTCCTCGTTGCCATGAAGGGCTCGTTCCCGTTCGTGCACGTGCGCAGCTGCTTCAAGACCGAGGAGAAGCCGTACCCGACCCTTCCCGAGGTTGCGGGCAACCAGCGCGAGTTCCGCTATGAGAACGAGCAGGGCTGGGTCATCGGCGTGTGGGTCCCGCAGTATCTCAACGGTATCAACATGCCTGGCTGGCATGTGCATTACCTGTCCGAGGACAAGCAGCGCGGCGGCCATTTGCTCGGCTTGTCAGTGGCCGGTGCGACGGGCAAGATTCAATCCTACGATCACTATGAGATGCAGCTGCCCACTAACCCCGAGTTCAAGAAGATGAACCTGCTCGAGGATCTGAGCGCTGCGACCAAGAAGGTCGAGGGGTAAGTCAGGCCTATCCGGAAAGCTCGCGTTCCGCTTTTGGCGGGTGTCCTGGTGGCGTGCGTCCTCTGGTGTCGGGCGCCCTTGACAGCAGGTGTTCCCTGGCGGCGGATGGAGCCGAAGGTTGACGAGGTGAAAAAGAACGCGTCGTTTACAAAACGGGACGAAAGACGCGATGGAATGAGGCGGCTGCTTGCAGAATTCGAGCAGCCGCCTTTTTCGTCCAGCAAGATTGCCGAGACTAAAATTAATCGTCCGAGTGTCTAGTTCAGTCTTTGACGGACAAGCGCAACGAGGTAGGGTTTGCGCATAGCAACTGGATTTGCTCGAGTAGAGACTTGTTTTCTGGAAAAATGCAACGCTCCTACCAGCGCTTTCTGTAAATTATTTTTCCATCTACTCGGCAAGAAGGCCAAATAATGCGAAAACCCTACCTCGCCGTGCATCCGCTCATCGATTTGAGGGTTCGACCACCGTCATCACAGTGCGACATCGCGGACGCCAAGGCGATGCGCTCAGAAAATCTAAGTGTCCGTTTATAAGATTTTTTGCGGTTCCGTTGTATAAGTTCGGTTTGGTGGGTACTATTCATCGCGTACGTAATCGCATGGATGCCCGGTGCCGTGCCGGAGCACCAGCAAAGGAGGAATTAGCATGAGCCTTAAGCCGCTTGCAGACCGTGTTCTGGTCAAGCCCGATGCCGCTGAGCAGAAGACCGCTTCTGGTCTTTATATTGCCAGCAACGCACAGGAGAAGCCGCAGCGCGGCACCGTCGTCGCCGTGGGCGCCGGCAAGATGAATGACAAGGGCGAGCGCCTGCCGCTCGACGTCCACGAGGGCGATGTCGTTATCTACGGCAAGTTCGGTGGCAACGAGATCAAGGTCGACGGTGAGGATTACCTCCTCATGCGCGCCGACGACATCTACGCTGTCGTCGAGTAGTCGTTGACGAACGCGTCCCTTTTCGCATGAACGGGGTTTCCCGCACATGCATTTCGCCGTCGGCTTCATGGACATCGAAGTTCGACGGAAATCGTAATCCACACTTTGGAGGAACAGACAAATGGCTAAGAACATCACGTTCGACACCGACGCTCGTGCCAAGCTTGCCAAGGGCGTCAACACCCTGGCCGACGCCGTGACCGTCACCATGGGCCCCAAGGGCCGCTACGTTGCCCTGCAGCGCTCCTTCGGCGCCCCCATGATCACCAACGACGGTGTTTCCGTCGCCAAGGAGATCGAGCTCGAGGACAACATCGAGAACATGGGCGCCCAGCTGGTCAAGGAGGTCGCTACCAAGACCAACGACACCGTGGGTGACGGCACCACCACCGCCACGCTGCTCGCTCAGGCCATCGTGAACGACGGCCTCAAGAACGTCGCCGCCGGCGCCAACCCGCTCGCCATCCGTCGCGGCATCGACAAGGCCGTCAACGCCGCTGTGGCCGAGATGAAGAACCTCGCCAAGCCGGTCGAGACCAAGGACCAGATCGCTTCCGTCGGCACCATTTCCGCTGGCGACCCCGAGGTCGGCTCCAAGATCGCCGACGCTATGGACGTTGTGGGCAAGGACGGCGTCATCACCGTCGAGGATTCCCAGACCTTCGACATCCAGATCGACACCGTTGAGGGCATGCAGTTCGACAAGGGCTACGTCTCCGCGTACTTCGTTACGGACAACGACCGCATGGAGGCCGTGATGAAGGATCCGTACATCCTCATCACCGACCAGAAGATCTCCAATGTTCAGGACATCATGCCCGTGCTCGAGGCCGTTTCCCGTGCCGGCAAGGGCCTGCTCATCATCGCTGAGGACATCGACGGCGAGGCTCTGCCCACGCTCGTCCTCAACAAGATCCGCGGCGCGCTCAACGTCTGCGCTGTGAAGGCCCCCGGCTACGGCGATCGCCGCAAGCGCCTGCTCGAGGACATCGCCGTCCTCACCGGCGGCCAGGCTGCCCTCGATGAGCTCGGCATCAAGGTTGCCGACATCACCGCCGACATGCTCGGTACCGCCAAGAGCGTGACCATCTCCAAGGACAACACCACCATCGTTGACGGTGCCGGTACCAAGGAGGCCATCGCCGATCGCGTTGCCGCCATCAAGGCCGAGATCGAGCACACCGATTCCGACTTCGATCGCGAGAAGCTCCAGGAGCGCCTCGCCAAGCTCTCCGGTGGCGTTGCCGTTATCAAGGTCGGCGCTGCTACCGAGACCGAGCTCAAGGAGATCAAGCACCGCGTTGAGGACGCCCTTCAGGCCACCCGCGCTGCTGTTGAGGAGGGTATCGTCGCCGGCGGCGGTGTCGCCTTCATGGACGCTCTGCCTGCGCTCGACAACATCGAGATCTCCGATCCCGAGGAGCAGATCGGCATCGACATCATCAAGAAGGCGCTCACCGCTCCTGTTGCCACCATCGCCAAGAACGCTGGCTTCGAGGGTGCCGTCATCGTGGACAAGGTCTCCGAGCTCCCCGCGGGCGAGGGTCTGAACTCCGCCAACGGCGAGTGGGGCAACATGATCGAGATGGGCGTGCTCGACCCGGTCAAGGTCACCCGCACCACCCTGCAGAACGCCGCTTCCGTGGCGTCCCTCATCCTCATCACTGAGGCCACCGTGTCCGACGTTCCCAAGAACACCCAGCTCGAGGATGCCATTGCGGCTGCTACGGCTGGCGCTCAGGGCGGCGGTATGTACTAAGCCGTAAGGCTTAAGAAGAGCACGCGGCCATAGGGCAAGCGGCTTAGACTGAACCGTAAGGTATGAAATGCGCTCCGGGTCGAAAGGCTCGGGGCGCATTTGTGTTGACGTATTGGTGTCTGCGCGTGTTGGGCGGTTGGCGGAATGCTGGAACGGGAGTGCCATTTCGTGCCAAAGGGAACCGAGCCATACGGGGCGTCTAGCAGGGAAACAAGATGCAAGACGGTGCAGGGCGGAACGCACCGCTGCGCAAAACGGAACGCGATGCATTGCGAAGACGCAGTGTGATACAAGACGAACTGCAAGTTGAAATCGGGACGTATATTCACGTTTTCGAGGGGTATCACAAAAAGTAACACATGAAATAGCCCTATAGGTTTGAGGAGTTGGTTATGGACCGGCGTGACGGTCTTGCCGAAAGCGCGCCGGCTGGCGTTTCAATTGCAGATATTGCGATCTCCACAATTGCGTGCGGGATTTTGGGATTTGTTTTGGGATTTGTGACGTGGGTGCTGCTCAACTGCGCTTACGCCTTGACCGATGTGGTGTGGGATCCATTCCTGGTCGGCGGAGCCCCTCTTTGGTTGATTCCCGTGGTGTGTACTGCGGGCGGTGCGCTTTTGGGTTGGTGGAACCACCGCTTCAAAAGTGCTCCGGAGCCTTTTGCCAAGGTAATCGCACGTACGCGTGCAGAAGGCTTCTATAAGATCGAGCACCCCATTCCTTCGTTCGTCTCGTTTTTGCTGCCGCTTGCTTTTGGCGGTCCCGTTGGACCCGAGGCGGGCCTGACCGGGTTCATCGCCGCCGGTTGCACCAAAATCGGCTCGGTACTCACTCGCTTGCACGGCCATGGGCAGGATCATCCGGGTGCGTTTACCCGCAATCAGAAGGTGCTTGTGTATGGCGTGGGCATTGTGGGCGGCTTGCTCGGCGTGCGTCAGTACAGCGCACTGTTCGGCGGCATGAGCGTCCCACGTTTCGGTATCCCCGAGTTTTCAATGCAAGCGCTGCTTTGGGTGATTCCCCTCACGTTTGCGGGCCTGGCGCTTTCCGGCGTCATGCGCCTCGGTTCCTGGGCCTCCGAGCAATTCGCCCAGCGCGTTCCGCTTAACGAGATTGCGCGTGCAGCGTTGTGCGGTTTGGTGCTGGGCATCGTTGCCCTCGCGTTGCCTTACGTGTTGTTCCCTGGTACGGAGCAGCTCGGTGAGGTCCTTGGCAGCTTTGCGTCGATCGGCGCCGGCGAGCTGGCGCTCACTGCTCTGGTGAAGATGTTCATGCTCACGTTCTGCCTTGCCATGGGATGGCACGGCGGCCCGTTTTTCCCGCTGATTTTCTGCGCTTCGTGCCTGGGTCTTTCCGTGGCGTTGGTAGCGGGCGTCGATCCTGCGCTCGGAGCGATTGTGGTGACTTCGGCGTTGCTGGGTCGCTTCACGCGCAAAATCGGTTTGGCGGCGGCTATTTTGCTGCTGTGCGTACCGGTGCGCGCCGCGCTGTGGGCAGTTGTTCCGCTGGTGGCAGGTGCTTTGCTTCCCACCATCGAAGAGCTCGTTGCGTCTCGTCGCGCGACGAGCTAAAACGACGCGCCTCAGTATGCCCGGCGCTTCGCATCTACGCATTTTGGCGAGCAGACGCTTTGTATGTGCTCTCAGACGGCTTTGGATGTGTTCTTGCAAAGCTGCATTCGGCTTCAGAAAACATTGCATGAAGCGAAGGCAAAACGTGAAGTGCCGTTGGATTTCGAGCATGTCTCATGCGGCTGACATCGCACGATAACCCTGCGCGTGCGATAATGGCTCACTACACGAGGTGATTTGTTGCGCCAGCGCCGTCTGATCGACGGCGCGCTCGAGGCGCGCTCACTGCACAAGGTGATTTGTTGCGCCCCGCGTACCGCGCGGGCTTGCACCGATGGGGGAGGGTCCATGGCTCAGAACCGCGACGCGATCGACGACATCATTGATATTTCCAAGGGATTCGATGCCCTTAAAAACCCGTTTGGTAGCTTGACCGACGCCCTGCTCGGCACGGCGACCGGCGAGGAACCGGCGCATTGGAATCCCGCCGATTACAAGGAACGCCCGCGCGTCAACGTGCTGCCGTGCCTGGCATGCAAATCCGAGAAAAGCGACTGCCATGCATGTATGGACGCATGCCCTGTCAACGCGATTGAAATCGAAGACGGCACCATCGAGATTCTCGATACCTGCCGCAAGTGCGGATTGTGTGTGGCGGCGTGCCCCACTGAGGCGTTCGTGAGCCCGCGTCTCAAGCCGAAAAAACTATACGATGCCGTTGCCCGCGCTGCTACCGCGCACGAGACTGCCTATGTTACCTGCACGCGCGCCCTGCGCCGCATCCCGCGTGAGAACGAGGTCGTGGTGGCATGCGTGGGAGACGTCACGCGCGAGACATGGTTCTCCATCATGACCGATTTTCCCAACGTGAGCGTGTATCTGCCGCTCGACATCTGCACCAACTGCCGCAACGCGTGCGGCGAGGAGATGCTTGGCGAGGCGATTGCCGAGGCTGAGGAGTGGGCAGGTCGCGGCATGGGTCTCGAAATCGAGGCGCGCGACCTCAAGTGCGTGAAACGCCGTGAGTACGAGCGCAAGGAGTTCGTGGACAACATGGTGCGCCAAACGGGCCTTGCGGTGTCCAAACTCACTCCCGCAACCGCTGCCGTCGCCTCGGTTACGCAGCGCCTGCGCGAGCACACGAGCCGTGTGAGCGCTTTGGAAAAGACGCTGAACACCGCATGTGGGACCACCTCGGCAAAGCGCCGTCGCGTGCTGACGGAGGGCCGTCAACTCATGCTGTCCTCGCTCCAACAGCATCCCGAACTCGCCGAGAACATCCGTGTCCAACGCCCGGTGTGCGACTTTGACAAGTGCATGCTGTGCGGCGACTGTGTGGCGGTTTGCCCCACGTTCGCCTGCGATATCGTGAACGGCAAGAAGCTGTCCATCGAGCCCACGTATTGCGTTGGTTGCGGCTTGTGCGCTCAGGTGTGCGAGGACCACGCGCTTACCATGACCGAATTCGACGGCGCCGATTTGGTGGTTCCCGATCCCGAGGCTGAGAGAAAGGCCAGGCTCGCCGCCGAGGCGAAGGCGGAATACGCCGAGGCAAAAGCCGAGGTGAAGGAGAAGCTCACCAAGGTCCTCGACAACGTTGAGAAGCTTGCGGATTAGGGCCTTTTCGAGCACTTGCGCGATTTTGCGGCTGCAGCTCCCGCGGGCCCCAGCCGCTTTTCGGTTTCCAGAGCGCGTGCAAGACGTTTGCAGTTGCATGTTGGGCTGTTTTTCGGTATTTGAGGCTCTCCAAATGCGCTCAAATGCATGAAAACGGCCCAAAGTTATTCATGCAAGAGTTCAACAACTAATTGTGTAAAGCGCCAGCCACCTGTGCAGAACTTCTGCACGCATGCCGAATGAGCGTTGACTTTAACAGGTCGAGGGTTATTATTGACAGGTTACTTTACAGAGCCCCGTGAAAACTCTGTTAAGACACGTACTGTACATGGAGGAAAAGTGATTCTGAAGTCGACTCACTACGCCAAGCAGGGTGAGGTTGCCCGCAACTGGGTCCTCATCGACGCTGAGGGCGCCACGCTGGGCCGTCTCGCTGCCCAGGTTGCCAAGATCCTGCGCGGCAAGAACAAGCCCCAGTTCACGCCCAATTCTGACTGCGGTGACTTCGTGGTTGTCATCAATGCCGACAAGGTCCAGCTTACCGGCAACAAGGCAAGCCAGAAGGTCTACTACCGTCACAGTGGCTACAACGGCGGCCTCAAGGCGGAGTCTTTCCGCTCCGCTATGGAGAAGCACCCGGAGAAGGTCATCGAGCGCGCTGTTCGCGGCATGCTCCCCAAGACCACTCTCGGCCGCAAGCAGCTGACCAAGCTCAAGGTCTACGCTGGCGCCGAGCATCCGCACGCTGCTCAGAACCCCGTCAAGATCGAGCTGGAGGGCTAAAAGATGGCTGAGAACACCGTTGTTTACTACGGCACCGGCCGTCGCAAGAACGCCGTTGCTCGTGTCCGTATCGTCCCTGGCACCGGCAAGGTGACCATCAACAAGCGTGACGCCGAGGAGTACTTCGGCCGTCATCAGCTCGTTGAGGACGCGCTCGCTCCCTTCAAGGTGACCGACACCCTCGGTTCCTTCGACGTCATCGCCCTGTGCAATGGCGGCGGCATCACCGGTCAGTCCGGTGCTCTGCGTCTGGGCATCGCCCGCGCCCTGCTCGAGGCTGGTGACTACCGCGCCGACCTCAAGCGCGCTGGTTACCTCACCCGCGACGCCCGCGTCGTCGAGCGCAAGAAGTACGGTCTCAAGAAGGCCCGTCGCGCTCCGCAGTTCTCCAAGCGCTAAGCTTTACGCGAACTGTTTTTTCGATTCCGAATGGAGTCTGCCGATTTTCGGCAGACTCCATTTTTGTATCATGGGGCATTGTGTATAGTCGCGAAATACGCGCATCGGCACAGAACATATGCGTTTGCACGGACGCAACCTATCGAAGGGATACGGTATGAAGTACTTCGGCACAGACGGCTTCCGCGGTGAGGCGGGTGTTGTTCTCACGGTTGAGCATGCGTACAAAATCGGCCGCTATGTTGGCTGGTATTACGGTGCACGTCAGGGTCGCAAGGCGCGCATTGTCGTGGGCAAGGACACCCGTCGTTCGAGTTACATGTTCGAGTCGGGCATCGTGTCCGGTCTTGTTGCCTCCGGTGCCGATGCGTACATGCTGCACGTCATCCCCACGCCCGGCGTTGCATACGAAACGGTGGATGGTCGCTTCGACTGCGGCATTATGATTTCTGCGAGCCACAACCCCTACACCGATAACGGCATCAAGCTCATGAACGGCGAGGGCCACAAGATGGATGAGGAGGTCCTTGAGCTCATCGAGGACTACATCGACGGAAAGATCGAGGTGCCCTACGCCACGGGCGACGCCATCGGTTGCACGGTCGATTACATGCAGGGTCGCAACCGCTACATCGCTTACCTGATTTCCAGCGCGAACTTCTCGCTCCAAGGCGTGAAGGTCGGTCTCGACTGCGCCAACGGCTCCGCTTCTTCGGTGGCAAAGCCTGTTTTCGACGCTCTCGGTGCCGATGTTCGCGTTATCAGCAACGCACCGGACGGCTTCAACATCAACGTCGATTGCGGTTCCACCCACATCGAGCGCCTGCGTCGTCATGTGGTCGAGCAGGGTCTCGACGTCGGCTTTGCCTATGACGGCGACGCCGATCGCTGCATCGCGGTCGACGAGCGCGGCAACGTGGTCGATGGCGACCTCATCATGTATGTGTGCGGCACCTACCTCAACAAGCATGGCCGCCTTTCGGCAGCCACCGTGGTGCCCACGGTCATGAGCAACCTCGGTTTGTTCAAGGCGTTGGAAGAGGCGAACATCACGTGCGAGACCACCGCGGTGGGTGACAAGTACGTGAGCGCGTGCATGCGCGAGCACGGTTACAGCTTGGGTGGCGAACAGTCGGGGCACATCATTTTCGGCGATATCGAGAAGACCGGCGATGGCATCATGACCTCGCTGCGCGTCATGGAAGTCTATCGTGCCGAGCGTGAGACCCTTTCGCAGCTCTGCGCTCCCGTGAAGATTTATCCGCAGGTGCTCGTCAATGTTCGCAGTGAGCGCAAGGCAGAGCTCGACACGTGCGAGCCGGTGCAGGAGGCCATCCGCGCCGCTGAGGTCAAGCTGGGCGAGCGCGGTCGTGTGCTCGTGCGCACGTCGGGCACCGAGCCGCTCGTGCGCGTCATGTCTGAGGCGGAAACGCAGGCCGAGGCCCAAGAGGCCGTTGACTCGATTGTTGCCGTTGTCAAGCGTGAGCTTCCCTAACTTCCGCGTACTATCATCCTGCGCCGCTTAGCGGTAAAATGAGTGCGCATGGAAATTCATAGAGGAGTTCAATGTTCACTAACTTCTTTAAGTCCCATGGTGTCGGGACGCGCACGAGCGTGCTGCTGTCTCCGCTGGCAGGGCATGTGATCTCGCTTTCCGATGTCAAAGATCAGGCGTTCTCCAAAGGCCTTCTCGGGCAGGGTTTGGCAATTGAGCCGACGGGCGGTCGCGTTGTCGCGCCTGCCGACGGCAAGATCGAATCCATTTTCCCCACGGGCCATGCCGTTGCCATGCATACCGTTGATGGCTTTGACATCCTGATTCACATCGGAATGAACACGGTGGAACTTGACGGCAAGTACTTTACCGTCGCCGCCGCTTTGGGTGACGAAGTGCATGCGGGCGACGTTCTGATTGAGTTTGATCGCGATGCCATCGCTGCAGAGGGCTATGACGTGACGGTTCCCGTGCTCATTTGCAATTCAGCGGAGTTTTCGAGTATCAAAGGATGCGAGGGCGAAGATGTCGATGAGCTTGACAAGCTCATGACGGCGCGCGCTCGCTAGCGATTTGATTGCATTTGGTCTGAAACTGGGGCTTCAGGGTCTCCAGGAAAGAAAGGAGCGCTCAATGCGTATCGTTCGTGCAAAAGACTATGAGGATATGAGCCGCAAAGCGGCTGCAATCATCGCATCCCAGGTCGTGATGGATCCCGCCTGCGTGCTGGGTCTCGCCACGGGTACTACCCCCATCGGAGCCTATCAGAATCTCATTGCCGCTTACGAAGCAGGCGATTTGGACTTCTCTCAGGTGAGCACTTACAACCTGGACGAGTATCGCGGCCTTTCGCACGACGATCCCCAGAGCTACCACTTCTTCATGAAGGAGAACCTGTTCGACCACATCAACATCGACCAGGCCAACACCCATGTGCCCGACGGTTCCAACCCCGACGCCGATGCGGTTTGCGCTGAGTATGATCGCATTGTCGAGGAGGCGGGCTATCCCGACCTGCAGCTTTTGGGTATCGGCAACAATGGCCACATCGGTTTCAACGAGCCGGATACCTGCTTCTCCAAGGGCACGCACTGCGTCGACCTCACCGAGAGCACGATTGAGGCCAACAGCCGTCTGTTCGATAACATCGAGGACGTGCCGCGCCAGGCATACACCATGGGCACCAAGACCATCATGAACGCCTTCAGCGTGCTCGTTATCGCCAACGGCGAGAAGAAGGCCCAGGCCGTGCACGATATGTGCTTCGGCCCCATTCAGCCGTCTTGCCCGGCTTCCATTCTGCAGCTGCACCCCAACTGCATCGTCGTTGCTGACGAGGCGGCCTTGTCGCTGTGCGAGGGTCTGCTGGACTAGTTTTCCGGTCGTACAACTCTTTTATGAGCGGGGGCGCTCCAAGTTAATCTCTTGGAGCGCTTTTTTCATGACGCGCTTGCCCTCTGGGATGGACAAGGTTGTTCACACAACTAGATTCATATCAGTATAAACCATAATATAAAAGCTAAATATTAAGAACCACGCACAGAATAGTTATCCACATTGACAGAAGTTATCTCTGTACCAAGGTATAAGCGCTGTAGATTGCTTTCTGTGTCGATAGCGGCTGTTTTGAAACAACGGAGCGATTTCTGATACCCGGTTTAAGGTAGTGCACAATACCTTGCCGTCTCACATAAAGCTCAACGAAGTCTCATCTCGGTCTTACACGCTCAAAAGAATGTGCGTTCCGGCCTGCATCCACTTCTCGACATTCCATATCGTTGCATGAAGCGCAGTACGGGAAAGGACGGCTATGGAACGTGAAGAAGCAAAACTTGGGATTGAGGCTCCGCAGGATGAGCATGGCAAAAAGGAAATTGCTCGATCGATCGTGCCGAGTCGTGGGTTGATGATCAAGCGCGAGCGGTTGTTGAGGGAGCTCTGCGTCCGAGGTGCTGAGGCGGGGATAACGGTGATATGTGCGCCAGATGGCATGGGAAAGACCGCATTGCTTTTGCAATACATCGCCGAAGTATCGAACGATCCAGCGCGCGGCTCGGCACGATTGATCGACGCCCAAGGGCTTGACCCTGAAGAGCTCTATACAACCCTCAGACGTTTACCGGAAACCATGTCGAGCGTGATGCACCCGCTCGTCGCGGTGGATAACGTTCCGAACCTGGGTAAAGAAGCGGTGGATATTTTATCCGGCATGCTGAGAGGACTCCGAGAAAAAGGCTTCGAGTGCGTTTTGGCATGTAAGCCTGCGGTGCGCGACCTGCTGCATGCGCTGGGGGATTCGTACAAGATTGATGGACAGGCGCTTTTGGTCCGCCCGCGCGAATACTCGGATTGGGCGCGTGTGTTATGCATCGACAACTCCCTTGACGTGTATGGTCTAACGCAGGGAGTCCCTTCCTTGGTGGCAGCGCTGCAAACAATCGACGGCGCGCAGTCTCGGGCGAATCAGCTAGAGCGCGCTGTCGTGAGCCTATATGCCTCAGTGTTGGATGACCTTCGTCAAGGGAGTGACGCCCTGCATCGGTTGGCGTCGCTGCTTTTGTTGGTGGGTGATGGCGAGTTCAGAAGTTTTTCGACGGCCGGATTGCGCATTCGCGAGGAGACAGTTTCACGCTTGGCGCGCGATTATCCATTTTTTGGCATAAACGCCGAGAGAACAAGTTTTTCATGTCTGATGATGCAAACACGCGGGATGGACGGTCTTTGCAGGACAATCGCTTCGGAACGACCGATGTTTGCCAAGAAAGCGCTGCAAGTGCTTATGGGGAGTGGTCGCGTTGATCAAGCGGTACGGCTTGCCGAAATGTGTCCGGATTTCGAGGCTGCTCAGGAGATTATCGAGGAATGGCCGCTGGAATTCGCCTTGAGTGGGAACGCCCTGTTTGTGAACAAGGTGATAGCCAAACTCGACGGGGAGGCTGCTTCGCGCCTTTCACCAGGCATGGAGCTCGCGATTTATGCAGGCGCGCTTGTGAGTGGCGAGTATCGTTTGGCGCGCGCTATGTCGGCAGAGCTTCATCGTAAGGCACATGAACTGCATGATGAGATTGACTCCGATACGTTGCGCGTTGCATATGCCCTTGCGGATATATGGCGTAACTGCCCTGGGGTTGCTCTGCCGGAGCTCACGTTGCTTCCCGCGCAAAGGCAACCATCTAAAGCGGAGGAAACGCTCTTACTCCATCGAAAGATATGGGATGTGCTTATTGCCGGCGATGGCATTGTGCCGGAGCGGGATATCGATGGGATTCCGGATAACCTCGTTGCCGATCACATTGATATTCCTTCAGTTTTCCTGCTCTGTGACAGGTTGATAAATCAGGCGCTCCACGGGGATATGGGCGATGTCGCCGCGTGCGATAAGCGCTTGCAGGAGCTGGCTCGTCATTTGCGCGAACGTAAGGCTGATCCGGTGGCCGACTTGGTACGCATGACGGCGGCGACATGTCGGCTTATGGAGGGGATGCCGATCGTCGATGAACGGGCGTTTGTCGACGCGGGAACTGCGGCGGTGCGCACGTCAGATCTAGCAATGCAGCTGTTTTGCCTGCTTGGAGAAGGTTGGCAGGCGCTTGAGGAAGGGCAAGTGGTGAATGCTCGTTTTCGAGCGCAGCAGGTGCTGCGTCTCGTGGACGAAACGCAGGGTTTCATTGGGACATGGGCTCAACTGCTGGAGCGCTCGGCATACATTGCCAATACGGCGAAATTCGCGTTAAGCGAGGAGGCGGATTTGGCCGATTTGTCACGCGAGCGCGTTTCACCTGTTGAGGCATGGTGCACCGCACTTTTGCTTTCGGCGGCGGGCCATTCCTCCGAGTTATCCGCTTGGTATTCGCTTCATAGGGCATCGCTGCTCGATGCTCGTTTTAGGCCGCTTGCGCGGCAGGCGATGCATGCGGTAGGTGAGCGGGCCGATGCGTTGCGATGCTTGTTGCCACGTGCATTGGGGACGCAATACGAGACAGGTGGAGATGAGGCTCTGCGTACGGCTCAGATTGCAACATATGTGAGTGATACAAGTGGGTTTTCGGCGCGTGCAGGGCAGATTGAAATACAGCTGTTCGGTGGTTTCAAGATTGAGCGAAACGGTCATGTGTTAACCGATTCCCTGTGGCGTAGAAAACGACTGTGCGCTTTGACATCACGCTTGGTTTTGGCCTCAGGGGCATTTGTCGATCGACGCATGCTCACCGAGGAAATGTGGCCTACGAGTGACTACAGGCATGCACGCGAGAGCCTGTATACGCTGCTTTCGACACTTCGCGAGGCGTTTGGCCAGCAGCAGATGGGGCCTCAATACATTTTGACACAGGGCAATGGTATTGCCATCAACAGCGAGTATGTGATGTCGGACGTTATGAGGTTCGATATGCTCGCACGGGATATTTTGCTCAAGCGAACGGGGACGTCGGGAAGGCAAATCATCGAATCGTGTCTCAAAATGGAAGAGCTGTACACGGGGCCGCTGTACGTCGCCGATTCTGGAGACACCGCATTTTTCGTGCGAGCAAGGCAATCACATGCTGCAAAGTTCATCGATTGCATGCTCAGGGGAGTTGACGCCGCCCTGGAGTTGGAGGACTTGCCTTCTGCCTCGTGGCTTATCGAGGCCGCACAGCGACAAGCCCCTTACCGGGAAGATGTGATGAGAAAGGCGATGCATATCTTCGATCGCAGTGGCAGGCGTAGGGAGATCGTTGAAATGTACAATTCTCATTTGCATTACCTGCAAGAAGTGGTTCACGGGGTTCCAGAAGACGAGACGCGTTTGGCGTATGAGTCGATTATGGGAACCAATCATCTTGCTTCGATGATGTAGGGGTTGGCGGGAACTGGGTTGAAGCGCTGCTCTCCTGTTTGGCGGGAGGGCAGTCGCGCGGATTACGTGTCCTGTTTGCATGGAACGGCGCAAGAATGCGTGCTCTCATATGGGACGAGCGGAGGCAGCTCCAACGAATCGATTGGAGAAGCCTATGGGAGTTATGGAAGTCATCAGCCTTATTTCTGTTGTAATTGCAGCCATTAGGCTCGGTATCGAAATAGGCCGTAAACGAAAGTAGCCGCCCTCCCCCGATTTAGAAAGGCAGCCACTCGCCAGCACTAAAGCTGTAATTGGAGCTGGCTAGCCCGCCTAGACCCCGGGTAACCGCTCGTCCCATATGGTAGCACGTAAGAGTGATGGTCTCAATTGATTCAAAAAATCAGGGGTGCCGAATGTAACTTCGACACCCCCGTCGGATTTGCCGGAGATAACGGTTAGGCAAGCTTGATGTGCTTAACGTCTTTGCGGGCGCTTTCGCGGTAGAGGGAGAAACGATGGCCGATAACCTGAACGACTTCGGATCCGGTGCGCTCGGCAAGCTCATCTGCGGCATCGTGGCAGGGGATGAGGCAGCCGTCCTGCACGGCGCATTTTATCAGTTCATGTGCGTCAAGCGCCTGCTCTGCCTGCTTGACAATGGCGTCGGTGATGTCCGCCTTGCCGATGAGGACAACGGGGTTGAGATTGTGCGCAAGTGCGCGAAGTTGACGGACCTGCTTGCCGGTAAGAGCCATGAGCGCTCGCTTTCAAACGGATTGGTCAAGGTGAGTTGCTCAACGATAGCGCACCCTGTGGTAACGGACAAGTGTGAGGCCATGTCTCCACTCGGTTACAACTTCACTTGTGCTTTGCGTTCGATCTGTGGACGCTAGAATGTATGCTATTAAACCGCGCCTATGACGACGAAGGAGTCCAGTATGTCCATTACTCCGCAGGAAATCGCCGAAACTCGTGGCATGGTGTCTGAACAGCATTTGGATATTAGAACCATTACAATGGGCATTTCGCTCATGGGCTGCGCGGACGAGAGCCTGGATCGCATGTGCACCAAGGTCTATGACCATGTGACACATACGGCGGAACATCTGGTCGAGACAGCCGAGTCGCTCGAGCGCGAGTACGGTATTCCTATTGTGAATAAGCGCGTGTCGGTTACCCCCGTGGCCCAGATTTGCTCCGCATGCCCCGATGCCGATCTGGTCCCGCTTGCGCATGCTCTCGATCGGGCTGCGGAAACGTTAGGCATCGATTATCTGGGCGGTTACTCCGCGCTGGTTCACAAGGGGATTGGAGACGCCGATCGCCGCCTCATCGCGTGCATTCCCCAGGCGCTTGCAGAGACAAGCCGCGTGTGCTCGAGCGTGAACGTCGCCACGTTGCGTGCGGGTATCAACATGGATGCCGTACTCATGGCGGCACAGACGATCATCGATGCCGCGAAACTTACGGCAGACCGCGAATGTGTGGGCGCGTCGAAGTTCGTGTGCTTTGCCAACATGGTTGAGGATTCCCCGTTTATGGCGGGTGCCGTGCACGGTTCCGGTGAGGCGGATGCCGTGGTTAACGTGGGTGTTTCTGGTCCCGGCGTTATGGCCGCCGCGCTTGAGGAGCTGCCCGAGACCGCTTCCATGATGGAGGTTGCCGAGAAGATCAAGCAGACCGCGTTCAAGATCACGCGTGCGGGTGAGCTGATGAGTCGCGAGGCCGCCCGTCGTTTGGGCGTGGAGAAGGGTATCGTCGACCTTTCGCTTGCCCCGACTCCCGCCATTGGCGACTCGGTTGCCCGCATTCTTGAGATTATCGGCGTTGGACAGTGCGGTGGCCCTGGTACGACCGCTGCGCTCGCGTTGCTCAACGACTGCGTGAAAAAGGGCGGCGTGATGGCGAGCTCGAGCGTGGGTGGCCTTTCGGGCGCCTTCATTCCGGTTTCCGAGGATGCGGGCATGATCGAGGCTGCCGAGGCCGGCGCGCTTTCACTCGAGAAGCTTGAGGCCATGACCTGCGTATGCTCGGTGGGACTCGACATGATTGCCGTTCCGGGTGATACGTCCGTCGAGACGATCGCCGGTATCATCGCCGATGAGATGGCTATCGGTGTTATCAACAACAAGACGACCGCGGTGCGCATCATTCCCGCCATCGGCAAGGGCGTGGGCGAATCGGTCGACTACGGCGGTTTGTTCGGGCACGCACCCATTATGCCAGTCAACGCCCATGCCGGTACGGTGTTCGCGCATCGCGGCGGCCGTTTCCCCGCCCCGCTCAATTCTCTTAAGAACTAAAGGAAGCTGAAGGGGAAATCGGTTTCTTTTTGGTTCGTGTATCGTCGTTTGTCTGTTTGAAGGGAGTTTTGATGGCCGATCTTACTGAGCGTTTTGGCACGATGGTCTTCTCCGAGCATGCCATGAAAAAAGCGCTGCCCAAAGATGTGTATAGCAAACTCGCCGCCACGCGCGAAGAGGGCGCGCCGCTTGACCTTGATGTGGCGAACGCAGTTGCCCATGCCATGAAAGAATGGGCGATTTCGAAGGGCGCTACGCACTTCGCGCATTGGTTCCAGCCGCTTTCGGGCATTACGAGCGAGAAGCACGATAGCTTCTTGGAGCCCAACCATGACGGAACGGCGATCACGAAGTTCTCGGGCAAGGCGCTTATCAAAGGGGAGTCCGATGCGTCGAGTTTCCCCAACGGCGGTCTGCGTGCGACGTTCGAAGCACGTGGTTACACCGCATGGGATGCCACGAGCCCTGCCTTCATCAAGGATGACGTTCTGTGTATTCCCACGGCGTTTTGCTCGTACACGGGCGAGGCCCTCGACAAAAAAACACCGCTGTTACGCTCCATGACCGCACTCGACGCGCAATCCAAACGCGTGCTCGCCCTGTTTGGCAAGCATCCCAAGCGCGTGGTTCCGTATGTGGGTGACGAGCAGGAGTACTTCCTCATCAAAAAGGACGCGTACCGCAAGCGCCGCGACCTGGTGATCTGCGGCCGCACCCTGTTCGGCGCCTCTCCGTGCAAGGGCCAAGAACTTGAGGAGCATTACTTCGGCGCCATCCGCCCGACGGTTTCCGCTTACATGAAGGATCTCGATAACGAGCTGTGGGCTCTGGGCATTCCCTCGAAGACGAAGCACAACGAGGTGGCTCCATGCCAGCACGAACTCGCGCCCGTGTATTCCGAGCTTAACGAGGCTGTGGATAACAACCTGCTGATCATGGAACGCATGAAGCTCATTGCGAGCCGCCATGACTTGGTGTGCCTGCTGCACGAGAAGCCTTTCGAGGGCATCAACGGTTCGGGTAAGCACAACAACTGGTCGCTCGGCACGCCTGAGGAGAACCTGCTCGATCCGGGCGACACGCCGCTCGAGAACCTTCAGTTCATCGTGTTCCTCACGGCGATTATCGAGGCGGTCGATAACTATCAGGATTTGCTGCGCATGTGTGTGGCGAGCTGCGGTAACGATCACCGTTTGGGTGCCAACGAGGCTCCTCCGGCGATTCTCTCCATTTTCTTGGGCGATCAGCTCACCGAGGTCGTGCAGATGATCATGGACGGTGAGGCAAGTGTCCATGCCACGACCGGCACGCTTGATTTCGGTACCGTTGTGCTGCCCAATCTCGAGCAAGACAATACCGATCGCAACCGTACTTCGCCTTTTGCGTTTACGACCAACAAGTTCGAGTTCCGCGCGGTCGGTTCCGAGGCGAATGTTTCGGACGCCAATATGGTGTTGGATACTGCGGTCGCAAAGGCGCTGAGCGACTTTGCCGATGCGCTTGAGGGTGTCGACCCCGATGAGTTCCAGGACGCTGCGCTTAAGTATTGCGCCGAGCACCTCCGTGCCCATCGTCGCATCCTGTTCTCGGGCGATGGCTATTCCGATGCCTGGCAGCATGAGGCAGAAGAGCGCGGTCTGTGCAACTTCCGCACCACCGCCGATGCTTTGCCGTGCTTTATCGCCCAGAAGAACATCGATCTGTTCGCTGAGATGGGCGTGCTTACCGAGGCGGAGGCTGTGTGCCGCTACGAGGTCAAACTCGAGAAGTACAACAAGCTCATGAACATCGAGGCAACCACGATGGTCCGCGAAGCCCGTCGTACCTATCGACCGGCGATTTCCGCGTACGCGACCAAGGTTGCAAAGGGCTTGGAAACGATTCGCGCGGCTGGTGCCGACGCCGTTATGCAGGCGGAGCAGGATACGCTCAACGAGCTTTGCGCGGGCGTGACGAAGATCAATGAGAAGATTCAGGAGCTCGACGAGATTCACGCCAAGGCGAAGTCCGTTTCGCACGGCCAGAAGCAGGCAGATGTATATGCGCATGAGGTTGCGCCGGCTATGGAGTCCCTGCGTGCCGCCGTGGATGCCATGGAGGGGATCGTTGCTGCAGATTACTGGCCGGTTCCCACGTACGACGACATTCTGTTCTACGTGTAAGAGGCGAGGATGGGCGGGGCGCTTGTCGCCCTAGGAGAAGGGCGTCTGTTGCTTAGCAACGGGCGCCCGTTTTCAAAAATGACGGAAATGCGCAAATTTATCCGAGCGTGGCGAGTATAGGCAGATTTGGCACTCGACTTACCTGCGGTTTTGCTGTTCAAAATCGCCGTCTACTCGGGAAGGCGGAAATGATTTATGCATTTCCGCCAATTTTGTTTCAATGGGCCTCAATCCTGCGGTGTGCAGCTACGCGGAATTGCGTGCAGCTACGAAAAGCGCTCCAAAAGCGCAGTACATCCAGCGAGAACGTCGCGGTAGGTCGCGTCAAAGTCGCCCGTGTACCAGGGGTCCGCCACATCGCGGTCGACGCCGACAAGATCGAGCAGACGGATGCACTTGTCCTCGGGGTCGCCGTTCAAGATACGCATGAGTCCGTGCCGGTTTTCCGCGTCCATGTAGACGATGTAATCCCAGCGGGCATATTCGGCGCGCGTGATTTGGCGCGCACGATGCGGTAGGACGGGTACGCCGACCTTGCGGAGCTTTTGCACGGTGCCGTAGTGCGGCGGGTTGCCGATTTCCTCGCGTGAAGTCGCGGCGGAGTCAATGGTGAACTCGCCTTCGCGACCTGCGCGGTGCACAAGATCGGCAAACACGAACTGCGCCATGGTCGAACGGCAGATATTGCCGTGACAGATGAAGAGGATGCGGTACATGGCGATTCCCTCCCATGGTGTTGCTGTTGGCTTACGCATTGAGTACCCAAATGGAGTGCGTAAATCATCATACCTGCATTACAATACCGAGGTTCCCACGATATATCGCTTGCAGAAAGGGGCATTCGCTCCCATGGCATCCCTTGCTGAACAGATTTCCGCGCGCCGCACGTTCGCGATCATCTCGCACCCCGACGCGGGCAAAACCACGCTCACTGAAAAACTCCTGCTATATACCGGCAGCATCCAGACGGCCGGTTCGGTCAAGGGCAAGAGCAGCGCCAAACACGCCGTTTCCGACTGGATGGACATCGAGAAGCAGCGCGGCATCTCCGTCACGTCCTCAGTGCTGCAGTTCACCTACGACGGCAAATGTGTCAACATCCTCGACACCCCCGGCCACCAGGACTTTTCCGAGGACACATACCGCACGCTCATGGCTGCCGACGCCGCAGTCATGGTGATCGACGGCGCCAAAGGCGTTGAGGCGCAGACCAAAAAGCTGTTCCGCGTGTGCGCCATGCGCGGTATCCCCATCTTCACGTTCGTGAACAAGATGGACCGCGAGACGCGCGATCCCTTCGAGCTGATGGAAGAGATCGAGAGCGTCCTGGGCATTTCGACGTATCCCATGAACTGGCCCATCGGTAACGGTCGCACGTTCCGCGGTGTGTTTGACCGTGCGAGCCGTCGCGTTCTCGCGTTTGAGGGCGATGGCCGCGCCAACGGAACGAAGAAGGTCGCAGAGATCGAGGCCACGCTTGGTGATGCCGCGCTCGACGAGCTGGTGGGCGAGGAGAACCATCGCGCCCTGATGGACGACATCGAGCTGCTCGACGGTGCTGATAGCGAGTTCAACCTTGACGCGGTGCTCGCGGGCAAGCTGTCGCCTGTGTTCTTCGGTTCCGCCCTCACGAACTTCGGTGTCGAGCCGTTCCTCAAGGACTTCCTGCGTTTGTCGCCGGGGCCTTCCGCCCATACGGACGCGCTGACGGGCGATTCGATTCCGGCCGAAAGCCCTGATTTTTCGGGCTTCGTGTTCAAGATCCAGGCCAACATGGATAAGAACCACCGCGACCGCATCGCGTTCGTGCGCATCTGCTCGGGCAAGTTCGAGCGCGGCATGGAAGCGATGCACGTTCAGGGCGGGCGCAAGATCAAGCTTGCAACGGGTACGGCCATGATGGCGGACGACCGCGCCATTGTGGACGAGGCCTACGCGGGCGACATCGTGGGCCTGTTCGATCCGGGCATCTTCTCCATTGGCGACACGCTGTGCGCCGGGAAAAACAAGGTGCAGTTCGCGGGCATCCCCACGTTTGCGCCGGAGCATTTCGCGCGCATCTCCCAGGTAGACACCCTCAAGCGCAAGCAATTCATCAAGGGCATGGAGCAGCTTGCGCAAGAGGGCGCGGTGCAGATCTTCCGCGAGATCGGCGCTGGTATGGAGAGCGTCATCGTGGGCGTGGTTGGCGTGTTGCAATTCGAGGTGCTCGAGCAGCGCCTGAAGAGCGAGTATCACGTCGAGGTGCGCCGCGCGCCACTGCCGTACACCGATATTCGCTGGATTACCAACGAGCCGGACACTATCGACATCCCGGGACTGTCGCTCACGCGCGATACGCTGCGCGTTGAGGACATGCGTGGGGGCAAGCTGCTCATGTTCACGAGCCCGTGGAACATCGATTGGGCCACCGATCACAACCCCGAGCTGCAGCTTTCCGAGTTCGGCAACGTGACATTCTAACGTGCGCAAACCACGGGCATCAGGGACGGGGCGGACACATAGCCGACACACAAGATCCGGCGCTCAGACAGTCCTGCTCGCGACGAAGGCCCCACTGGGGCCTTCTGCTCGTGCGGAACTCGCGGCGAACCTTGTGTGTCCGTCATAGTTCTGCATACCTGCTATCGCACGCGTAGGTACAGGACTCCATAGGGCGGGATGTCGAGCGATCCCTCGAGGGATATCGACTCGGCAACAGGGGCGTCCTGTGAACTCTGCGAAGCAAAGAGCGCCTCGAAGGTGCCGTTGAGGCTTCCATCGTGGAAGGTGAAGGGCGCGTCTTCGGCGTTGATAGCCACGAGCACACGCTCCTCGGGCGCACCGTCGCATGCGGGGGCGACGCGTTCGAAGAGCAGCTGCTTGTTCGTAATGACAACGTTTCGGTAGCTGCCATGGCACAGCGCCCGCGAGTTCTGGCGTACGCACGCAAGCTCGTGAACGAACGCGGTGAGTTCGTTGGGGTCGGTGCCGCCTGCGTATCCAGCGGCGGGGGAGTGCAGCGCATCTGCGTTCGGTGCGTCCAGTGCAGGTCGCAGGGCAAGGTCCGCTTCGTATCCGGCGCCCTTTTCTCCCAGCTGACCCCACTCACTGCCATAGTACAAGCAGGGGATGCCCGGCATGCCAAAGAGCAGGGCATATGCCGGCTGCAGGTGACGCGGCTCGGTAAGGATGCTCGCCAAACGTGTGACGTCGTGGTTGTCGGCGAAACTCACCAGATGCTTGCCCTGGTAGATGCACCACGGATCGCCGCCGAACTGCCGATGCAGCGAATGGGCGATCTCGAACATATTCATGCTGTTAAACGAGGAATACAACCCTTTGTAGCACTCGTAGTTGGTGCACGAATGCAGTATCTCGTCGTTTACGATGAGATTGTAATCGCCGTGCAGCACTTCGCCGATTAGGGGAAAGCCGTCGTCCGGCGTTCCGTCCGCATGGGGTTCGCGGCCCAACTCATCGGCCAGCTCGCGCAGGCGATGCATGAAGGCGCGATCAAGGCTGTAGGCGACGTCGAGACGCAGGCCGTCAACGCCCAGATCGTGCTTCCAAAACCGCACTGCTTCGAGTAGATGATCGACGACGGCGGGATTTTGCAGGTTGAGTTTTACCAGGTCTTGGTTGCCCTCCCAGCCTTCATACCAAAAGCCGTCGCCAAAATGGGTGTCGCCGTCAAAGCTGATATTGAACCAATCTTTATACGGCGAATCCCAACGCTTGTCCTGCACGTCGCGGAAGGCCCAGAAGCCGCGTCCAACATGGTTGAATACAGCATCCAAAATCACGCGGATGCCATGGGCGTGCAGGGTGGCAACCGTTTGGGCAAAGTCTTCGTTGGTGCCCAGTCGGCAGTCGATGTGGAAGAAGCCGCGCGTGTTGTAACCGTGCGTGTCGGATGCGAGCACAGGGTTGAGCAAGATGGCACCCACACCGAGTTCTTGCAGGTAAGGGGCCCAATCGGCAAGCTTGCACACGCGATGCAGTTCCGATTGGGCGGCAATGCCCGATTCATCCTCGATGGCGGGCGCCTCAAACGGGCATTCGAGCATGCCGAGCGGGTAAATCTGGTACAGCGTTGTGTCAAACAGCCACATGGGAGCTCCTTTGGGTGCACGTGGACGAACGAACGCGGACGACACCGCATGATAATGCTCTTCGGTAAAACGGGGGTGAAACGGTAGGGCCGAGGGCGGTCCATCGAGCCGTTACGAGCGAACCGACGCGTCGCGAACAAATCGATGCGTTGCGAGTAAGTCGACGCATGCGACGCCTCATTTCGAGTAGGATGGATACTTCCAAACAAATGAGAAGGATGAGGTATGGCCGAGCGAGAACAAGATATTGCGTCCATCATGTCGATGGTGGCGGCGTTGGCACCCGAGAGCATCGGGTTAAAGGCAAAAACGACGGCTAGTGCGAGCAAAGAGGAAGGCGGCAATGCGGTCGCGACTTCTGTCCAAGCGACGAACGCCGCGCCTGATACAAAAAGCTCCGCCGACAGGCCCGTAGCGGCATCGCTGACCATGGCAGATCTGCCTGAGACCAAGCCTGTTGATATCGATCCCGCAGCAACGACCGCGCGCATCGTTCGCACGCTCGCCTCGGAGCTCAACCTCGCCCCGCAACGCATTAAAGCTGTGATGGAGCTCATCGATGAGGGCGCGACTATTCCCTTCATTGCGCGCTATCGCAAAGAGGTGACGGGCGGCATGGACGACGTCGCGCTCCGTGCGCTTGACGATCGCCTCACGTACCTGCGCAATCTTGAGCAGCGCAAAGCCGAGGTTTTGGCGCTCATCAACGCTCAGGGAAAACTCACGTCTGAGCTGCGTGATGCAATCGAGCAGGCAATGGTGTTGCAGCGCGTCGAGGACCTCTACAAGCCGTTTAGGAAAAAGCGCGTTACGCGCGCATCCAAAGCCCGGGCTGCCGGTCTCGAGCCATTGGCGAATCTCATTCTCATGCAGTCTGACCGAGGGGATGAACCGCTGGCAGTCGCGGCTCAATACCTGAACGCCGAGGCGGGTTTCGGCACGCCCGAGGCGGCGCTTGCCGGCGCGCGTGACATCGTTGCGGAGTGCATCGCAGAGGATGCGGAAAACGTTGCGGATATGCGCACGTTTGCCCATGCGACCGCTTTGATCGTGTCCGAGGCGATGGATGCCGAGGAAAAAACGCCCTATGAGGCGTATTACGATTTCTCCGAGCTCGCGCGAACGATTCCGAATCACCGGATTCTTGCCATCAACCGCGGTCAACGTGAGGGAAAACTGCGTGTTCAGGTGAGCATGGATGCCGAGGCGGCAATAAATCGCCTGCTCAGTAGGTATCCGCGTCGTCGCGGACCCTTTGCCCCCGTGCTCGCCGAGGCCATTGCCGACGGGTACAAGCGGCTGATGGCCCCTTCGCTTGAGCGCGAGCTCCGCGTGGATTTGACCATGCGTGCGCAGGAGGATGCCATCAAGGTGTTTGCTAAGAATACGGAGGCACTGTTGCAGCAGCGTCCCGTGCGTGGTGCCCGCGTGATTGCTCTTGACCCGGGTTATCGCGCGGGTTGCAAGGTCGCCGTGCTCGATGAGTTTGGCACGCTGCTCGACCATACGATTTTGTATCCCACACCACCCCGTAGGGATATCGCGGGTACCAAGCGCGAGCTGGCACGCCTCGTCAAGAAGCATCGCATTAACACCATCGTTATCGGCAACGGCACGGCGAGCCGCGAGACTGAGGAGGTTGTGAGCTCGTTCATTGCAGAGCAGGCGCCCGACCTGCGCTATACCATCGTGAATGAGGCCGGCGCGTCGGTGTATTCCGCCTCAAAGCTGGCAAGCGAGGAGTATCCCGACTTAGATGTAACCACGCGCGGCGCCATGAGCCTGGGTCGCCGCTTGCAGGATCCGCTGGCGGAGCTCGTCAAGATTCCGCCGCAGTCTATCGGCGTTGGCCAGTACCAGCACGATCTTGACCAGGGCGGATTGTCGCGCGCATTGGGTCACGTCGTTGAAGACGTGGTCAACCGCGTCGGTGTGAATCTCAACACGGCAAGTCCGAGCTTGCTTTCGTATGTGTCCGGCATCACGCCTGCGGTGGCGAAAAACATCGTGGCGTATCGCGAGGCAAACGGTGCGTTTACCGATCGTCGTCAGCTCAAGAAGGTGCCCAAACTCGGGCCCAAGGCGTTTGAAAACTGTGCGGGATTCCTGCGCGTGACGGGCGGCGCTAATCCGCTTGATGCCACGAGCGTTCATCCCGAAAGCTATGAGGTGGCAACAGCCCTGCTCAAGCGTGCGGGCGTGAAGCCGCAGGCACTTGCGGACGGCGGCGTTCCGGGAATCGGTGCCAAGATCGGCAACTTGGGAAGCATTGCAAGCGAGCTGGGATGTGGTGTGCCCACCCTGCGCGACATCGTATCTGAGCTGGAAAAGCCCGGACGCGATCCGCGTGACGACGCTCCTGAGGTGGTCTTTAGCCAGGCGGCGCGTGGCATCGAGGATCTTGAGGTCGGTATGGAACTCACGGGGACCGTGCGTAACGTGGTCGACTTCGGCGCGTTTGTAGATATCGGCGTGCACCAGGACGGCCTCGTGCACATCTCCAAGCTTGCGAAACGCTATGTCAAGCATCCAAGCGAGGTGGTGTCGGTGGGCGACACGGTGAAGGTTTGGGTTACAGGGGTCGATCAGGCGCGTAAGAAGATTTCCCTCACGATGGTCGAAGGCCGTAGCTGACCTTTGTGTGACGTTCGATTGCGGGAAAAGAATTTCCAAATAGGGCGTGAGGACGGTTATGAGATGACTTTTCCGCTCGCGAGGAGTCTCATGTATTGCGTTTTTTCGTGGCGGCAAAGCGCCGCCTTGACCCTTTCGACTATCTCTTTTGCTTTGCGCTTGGAAATGCCCGTTCTCTCTGCAACGGCAAGCATATCCTGGTCTTCTATGTCTCTTCCCCTTCCGTTTACGGTGGTGGCGTGCTCGCCGTTCATTCCTGGGTTTTGCGTAAGATCATATGCGGGTGAGAGGGCCCACCCGTCAGATTCTCGATAAAGGAACGTGAAGTTTTTCGAGTGGTCATCGCGATTTCCGCACAGAACGTTAAAGCACATCAGACGGAACATCTTTTCGACTTCACTCGTGCTGCCGGTCAACTTGAGCGTTAGTCGCATGAGAATGTCGTAGTCGAGATTCGGAATACGATGAGATGTTTCAAGCAGGGCGGCGGCTGAGGCCATGTGGATCTTTCGAACTGCCCCATCTGGTGTCGTGATGCGATCAAAGCGCTTCGTGGCGAAATAACCACTGCACTGTTGAGAAGGCAGGAGACGTACTTGAGGCATTTCGATTCCGCATTCAGCGGCTGCGAGGGCGAGCTCGTATTCAGTTTGTCCAATGTCTTCGGGGTCGAGCGAAGAGGGAAATTTCACAATCCATTCCTCTCCATCGATCATGTAGAAAACCTTGGGTCGAGCTCCTCCCGAGGATCCTCCCATAGCGAACAGGGCATCGAGGTTTTGCGATTCATGGGACGCTAGGACCGTTGCGCATTCAGCTGCAATTTCGTCAAGGTTTTCGATTGTTGACTCCAAGGGAGTATCGATTGCGGGGCGATATTCGAGTGCTCCCGATCCGTTTGAGCCGACAATTGCGAGGCGACCGAGGGCGCCGACTTCGTATGGGTCAATGCCATGCGAAGTTAGCATTCTATCAACCAGCAGCCTACCCCAACCGTCGGGAAGGCTATCGTCGAAGACGCCAAACAGTCCCATCAGCGGTTCAGGGTTTGCAACAAAGACGTCATTTCGCAATGGCAAGCTGAGAGGGCTGATTGAGAATCCGTCATTCAACCAGCTTGGGGCGTATTGAAACGCTGTGAGCTTTTCGGGTGTTTCTGCGAGCGTTCCTACATGGCGATTCTTGTAGAAGACGTCGAGTTTGCTAACGGAGACGGTTGATTTGTCCAGCATGCGCTACCTCCGTTTTTGGCTTGCATTCGAAAGCGCGATGACTTCGTCGATAGACGCGTAGGTCTTTCTGGAAAAGAGGGAATCGAAATCCGATTCGCAGTTCAGGGCGAGCGAAATCGCAATCAGCGATTGGAGGGAAATAAGCCCTTTTTGTTCGAATCGCTTGTAAGACGCAAGCGTAACTCCCGCCTTTTTTGCAAGTGCGGCTTGAGTGAGGCCACGCTCTTTGCGTCGTTGCTTAACGCGCGCTGCAAGTTCACGGGATATTTCTGGTTCTGTTTTAATGTCGAGAGATATCATAGCTAATATATTATCCGTTTCATAGCTAGAAGCATAATAATAGCTAATATATTAGCATAATTATACCCTTCTTTCTTTTGTGCGAGATGACTTGTTGTTCATTCATTTCTGTCGAGTTTTGAGTTTGTGGTCAATTTACCCCCAGACTGGGGTCAATCGAAGCGTAGGTTTGGGTGTTTGTCCCATTTTAAATGGTGAATCCTGCGGTTATGTTGACGACTGAATGTCACGTGTGTGCTATAAGGGCAAAACTCATCCAATTTCGGGTGTCGGACACCCCAGTCTGACCCCATTTTGACCATAAACGCAAAACGCGATGACGAGGGTAAGGTAAATTGTTGTGGATGCCGGCGTCCACGCTTCGATTTCGCATACGTTCGCGCCATAATGCCGGTACCGATTCATCGAACTGTTCCGAGGAGCCGTCATGGCAATGAATTTCAAGCGCCGCTTGCCCATCCCTAAGGAGATTCGCGAGGAGATGCCTCTGCGTTCCGACCTCGTTGAGGCCAAACAGCGCTTTGACGAGCAGGTTGCAGCGATTTTCCGTGGCGAGGACGACCGCCGCGTGCTGATTATCGGCCCTTGTTCCGCCGACCGCGAGGACTCCGTGTTGGATTACATGACGCACCTTGCCAAGCTGCAGGAACGCGTTGTCGACCGCCTGGTCATCATTCCGCGCGTTTATACCAACAAGCCGCGCACCAAGGGCACCGGTTACAAAGGTTTGCTTCACAACCCCGACCCCGAGGCTCCGGCCGATCTGCTTGAGGGCGTGAAGGCGATTCGCCACATGCACCTGCGTGTTATCGAGGAGACGGGCTTTTTCACCGCTGACGAAATGCTCTATCCCAGCAACTACCAGTACCTCATCGACTTGCTGTCCTATGTGGCAATCGGCGCCCGCTCGGTGGAAAACCAGGAGCACCGCTTGGTGAGCTCGGGCGTTCCCGTGCCCGTGGGCATGAAGAATCCCACGGCGGGTTCGACCACAGTCATGCTCAATTCGATCTACGCCGCCCAGGCGCCGCAGTCGTTCATCTACCGCAACTGGGAGGTCGAGACGGAAGGAAACCCGCTGGCACACGCGGTGCTGCGCGGTTACATCGGCCTCGATGGGCGCACGTACCCCAATTACCACTACGAGCACCTCGAGCGTCTTGCCGAGCGCTACACGGAGGAAGCGGGCTACGCCAACCCCGCCGTGATCGTTGACTGCAACCACGACAACTCCGGCAAGCGCCCCTTTGAGCAGCTTCGCATCTGCAAGGAGGTGCTTGACTCCTGTCGTCGCAACGAGGATGTGTCGCGTCTGGTGCGCGGCTTCATGGTCGAGAGCTATCTCGAGGATGGCAACCAGCCTGTGGACGGTGGCGTTTACGGCAAGTCGATTACCGACGCCTGCATCGGGTGGGAAAAGACGGAGCGCCTGGTGCTCAATCTCGCCGAGCGCGTGTAGCCGCGGTCACGTTGCTTGTTGTCGTGCGTGCACGGGCGTACGCGCGCGAGTTGTGTGCGCGTCGTTTGGGGCGGTTTTTCATCGTTTGGGCTCTTGTTGGCAGTGTTGGCGGGATGGGTAGAATAAGGCCGGCACTTTCCCTCCGGGATGCCTTTGTGCGATAGATTGCGAGGTTGCCATGACGGATCCGGCCCAGCTGCCCGCCCCCGACCACTCTTACGATATGGAAGACCACCCCGTTTACGAGCCCGTTTACCTCATGGATTACGTGGTTCGCTACAAGTGGATTGCCGTTGCGGTGCTGTTGGTGCTCGCCCTCGTAAGTGCCATCCCGCTACGCGGTGTCTTCATGTCACCCGAGACGTACTCTTCCACCATCGCGACGCTCGACGAGAAGAAGGACACCGTTCTTGCGCTCACTGCTGCTTCTGCAGGAACTTCGGCTGCAATTTCGGCCCTTCCCGGTGACGCCGGCTCACCCATTGCCGAGAAGCTCATGGATCTTTCCGCGGACTTTATGATCGTGTTGGCAGCCATCTATCTTGAAAAATACCTGCTCACGACCTTTGGTTTTGTAGCCTTTGCCATCTTATTCCCCGCGGCCTGTCTGATGTTTATCGGGTCCATTCTGACCTATGGGCGCCTGAGCTCGAGTGGGATGTTGGCTCGCATGGCGCGCAAGGTCACCCTGCTCGGTATCGTGCTCATCATCACTGTTCCCTCGAGCGTGATGCTCACCAACCAGATCGAGGCGACGTTTGACGACTCCATCAACCAGACGGTTGCCCAGGCTGAGGACGTGATGGAGGAGGCGGAAGGCTCCGAGGAGAAAGAGGATGAAGGCCAGTTGGGCCTGTTTGGTTCTCTGACTGAAACAGTGGGCGATGGCCTGTCCGCAGTAACCGGCGGTGCCAAAGACATGCTGAACCACTTCATCGAGTCACTGGCGATTATGCTGGTAACCTCGTGTGTCATCCCGATTTTGGTGTTGCTGTTCTTCCTTTGGGCCGCGAATCTCATTTTGGGCATTAACGTTGAGGCCCCCATGCGGGCGGTTCGCCCCCGCACCTTCCGCGGTAAGTCCAAATAGGTGGAAGGAGCGCGACCCGTGCCTGAGCTGGTGGTTTCCTATACGACGCCCGCGCTTTCCGAGGCAGCGCAACGGCTTGCCATGCGTTTGGGTGTCCCCGCTCTTCCGGCGGATGAGGTTGCTACAAGCCAACTGTCTCTCCGTATGGGGGAGGACGGTCTTGCGCTCTCCTGCGACGGTATGGAGCTCATGCCCGACTTCGCGGAAATGAAACCGCGCCTCAAGCAGGGGGCGCTTCAGCGCGAGCTGCTGGTCAAAGCCGCTCGCATCAAGGGCGTCGACGCTCCAACGGCGGTGGATGCCACGGCGGGTCTTGGAGAGGATTCCCTGCTGCTTGCCGCTGCGGGTTTTGAGGTCACACTGTGCGAGGCGGACCCCGTGATTGCCGCATTACTGCGCGATGCCCTGCAGCGAGCGGGGGACGACCCGATGCTTGAGGCGATCGTTGCGCGCATGCACGTGGTGGAAGGGGACAGCAAGGATGTGCTGCATGGCGTGGAAACCCCGCCTGACCTGGTGTATCTCGATCCCATGTTCCCCAAGCGCTCCAAAACCGCCGCGGTAAAGAAGAAGTTCCAGCTCATCCATCATCTTGAGCGCCCTTGCGATCCGCAAGAAGAAGAGCTGTTGCTGCAGGCCGCGCTCGCCGCGCATCCGCGCAAAGTGGTTATCAAACGTCCTGTTAAAGGTGCTTATTTGGCGGGCATCAAACCCAGTCACTCCATTGCCGGTAAAGCCGTGCGCTACGACTGCCTGGTGCCTCCGCGACCAGAACATTCGGCATAGCCGATTCCACGCCATCACGCCTGAGTAGTGAGCTTTCGTTGATACCCTCGCATAAAACGCGTGGGACGGGTACCATGTCGAAAGTTGGTGCATACCTCCGTGCGGACCGAACATATCGTGAGGGCGTCCGCTCGTGCGGAAAGGAACGTAACACATGAAGGCAATCATCCCCGCCGCGGGACTTGGAACGCGTTTTTTGCCTGCCACCAAATGCACTCCCAAAGAGATGCTTCCCGTTCTCGACAAGCCCGTTATCCAGTACGTGGTCGAGGAGGCGCTCGAACCCGAGGGCGTTGACGGCGTGATCATCGTCACGAGCCCTGGCAAGCCCGAGCTGCTCTCGTATTTCCAGCCCGACCGCTCGCTCGAGACGCTGCTGCGCGAGCGCGGCAAGGCGGGCTATGCCGACGCCATCGCCCACGCGGGCAACATGCCGGTCGACTTCCGCTACCAGTACGAGCCGCGCGGCCTCGGCCACGCCATCCGCTCCGCCGCTGACGCCTGCGCCGGCGAGCCGTTCCTCGTTTTGCTGGGCGACTACGTGGTTCCTTCCAAGGACATCTGCGACAAGATGATGGAGGTGTCCCAGGCCCATGGCGGTGCGTCCGTCATCGCCGTTGCTCCGTGCGAGCCCGACCAGGTGAGCCGCTACGGTGTCATCGCGGGCGACTTCGTGGGCACGCTCGAGGGCTACGAGGGAGCGGGGGAGACCGAGCCCGGCGCCGTGTGGCGCATCGGCGGCCTGGTGGAGAAGCCCGCCCCCGAGGCAGCTCCTTCCAACCTCTACATCGTCGGCCGCTACTTGCTGAGCCCGCTCGTCATGGAGCTTCTCGCCAGCCAGCAGCCGGGCAAGGGCAACGAGATCCAGCTCACCGACGCCATGGCGCGCAGTCTCGACCGCGAAGCCATGTACGCGGTGGTCATCGATCCGCTTTCCGGCTTCGACACCGGTACGCCGAGCGGTTGGGTTGCCACGAATGCCCTGATGGCGGCCAAGGACCCGCGTTTTGCCGATGAGTTCTGGGCGGCCATCGACGAGCGCGGCGGGCTGAAGCGCGCGTAGCGGCTTTTCCGGGTGCTCGTTCGGCAGCTTGATGGGAGCCCGTCTCCGGGCGTCGGGACCGGATCGTCGCTGTGAGAAGCAGTGTGGTGGCGGGGTTCAGCCAAAACGGCCGGAAACGTAATCGAGGGTGCGCTCGTCGGCGGGGTGATTGAACATCGTCTTGGTATCGTTTACCTCGATCATCTCTCCAAGCAGGAAAAACGCCGTTCGGTCCGAGATACGTCGCGCTTGCTGCATGTTGTGCGTCACCATGATCACGGTGTAGCGGCTCCGCAAAGTCTGGATCAGTTCCTCGATTTTGGCGGTCGACGCTGGGTCGAGCGCGCTGGTCGACTCGTCCATGAGAAGCACCTCGGGCTCCATCGCCAATGCACGCGCAATGCACAGACGCTGCTGCTGCCCGCCCGAGAGCCCCAATGCGTTCCTCTTGAGCCGGTCCTTGACCTCATCCCAAATCGCGGCGTGGCGAAGCGATTGCTCGACAAGTCCGTCGAGTATCGATTTGCTGCGGATTCCATGTGCTCGTGGCCCAAATGCCACGTTGTCATAGATGCTCATGGGGAACGGGTTGGGTTGCTGGAATACCATCCCGACCCGTTGACGCAGCTCTGTTGGCCTTAGCTCGGTGAAGATGTCCTGTCCGTTGAGCCGCACCGACCCATCCACAACACAGCCTTCAACCAGGTCGTTCATGCGATTGAGCGTTTTGAGCAGAGTCGATTTGCCGCATCCGGATGGGCCGATTATCGCCGTGACCTGCTTTCGAGGGAATGCGATGTTCACGTTTTTCAAGGTGTGGTAGTTCCTATAGAACAGATTGAGATTCTCGACCGTTATGACCGGGTTTCCGATCGATTCATAGGGGGTTTGCGTCAGGTTGTTTGAAATCACGGTTTCGTCACTTCCATCTTCTTTACGACAAAAGCCAACAGGGCATTGAGGGACAGGACAACCGCGAGCAGCACGGCGGCGGTTGCGTACGCTTCGCCGACGTGCAGGCCTTCGCACGAGAGCGCGTACATGTGGACCGCGAGCGTGCGGCACGAATCGAATAGCGCGCCGATGCCCTTTCCGGCAAAATCCGGTACTTGGGCGACGGTTCCCGCGGTGAAGAGCAGCGCGGCGACTTCTCCCACGCAACGTCCGAGCGCGAGCACGACGCCGCCGATGATCCCCGGCAGCGCCGATGGCAACACGCAGCGGAACACGACGAGCCCATGTCCTGCACCCAGGCCAAAACCGCCTTGACGGTACGCGTTGGGCACGCCCATGAGCGCCTCTTCAGAGGTTCGTATGATCACGGGCAGCACCATAATGGTGAGCGTGCAGGCACCTGCCATGAGCGAAAGGCCCCAACCGCACGCGGTCACGAAAAAGAGCATGCCGAACATGCCGAAAATAATCGAGGGAATACCCTGGAGCGTCTCGGTGGCAATGCGCACCGCCCGTACGAAGCGATTTCCGGGCTTGGCGTATTCAACCAGGTAGATGGCGGCTCCCACCCCAACCGGAAAGGCGAGCAGCAGCGACAGGAGCGACATCAGCACCGTATTGACGAGTGCGGGCGTGAGAGACACGTTCTCCGACGTATAGTTCCAGCTGAACAGCTCGGGTGTGAGAAAAGGGATTCCTTTATACAGGATGTATCCCACGATAAGCATGAGCGCCGCAGCTGTCAGGCCGGCTCCGGCATAGGTTGCACCGCGTATGAGCTTCGACGAAAACCTCTCGGGTGCGTCTTTTGGCACTTTCATTTCACTTCACCTTTTTCGCGGATGGCATTGAGCAGCAGTGTGACGAGCAAGATGAACACGAGGAGCACGACACCGGTGGCGATTAAAACTTCGCGATGCATGCCGGTGGCGTAACCCATCTCGAGCACGATGTTGGCTGTCAGCGTGCGCACACCCGAGAACAGCGAGTTGGGGAAGGCCGGGTTGTTGCCCGCCACCATCACGACGGCCATGGTCTCGCCCAGCGCGCGGCCGAGACCCAGTACGATGCTCGTCGCGATTCCCGATGAGGCCGCTGGTACAACCACCTTATACACCGCATGTTCATGGTCCATGCCGAGTGCCAGTGCACCCTCGTAATATGACGCGGGCACTGCATCGAGAGCGTTGCGCGACACGGTGACCACGGTCGGCAGAATCATGACGCCCAGAATCAGGCTCGCGCTGATGATGGACATCCCGTTGCCCACACCTAGACCGCGGATACAGGGCACGATGACGACAAGGCCAAAAAAGCCGTACATAACGGACGGGATGCCCGCGAGGAGCTCGACGCCCGCGCCGAGGATACCGCCGAATCGTGCGCCGGCGAAGCACGAGAGGAACACCGCGCACAGGAGGCCGGCGGGTACGGCAACCAACAGTGCTCCGGCTGTGACGTAGATGCTGCCTACGATCATGGGGGCGATGCCGTACAGGTTGTTCTCCGGGCGCCAGGTTGTTCCAAGCAAGAAGTCGAATAAGCCGACTTTCGCCATTGTGGGCACGCCGTTGACCAGCAAGAATGCACAAATGAGCAGAGTTGCTGCAATCGAAATGGCGGCAGTTGCGGCAAAGCACGCTCGGATGCACTTCTCGCGCATGGCCTGTATGCTCCCGCGCTGCACGCCCGTGGTCCCCGCACTAATCAATTTGACCCCAAGACGTGATTTCACCGATGTAGATCGATCGAATATCATCGGAGGAGATGGCGTCCAGCTCGGATTGCGGGGATACGATGACCGCGATGCCGTCCAGGGCTATCGCGAGGCTCGTCAAACCGGCAGAGATTTCGGAATCCTCGAGCTCGCGGGAAACCATACCCAGGTCACACGTACCGTCAATGGTCATATTCACGCCTGTGGTCGAATCGGACTGTTGGACCTCGACGCTTACGCCGGGATTGGCTTCCCGGTATGCCTCGGCCAGTTTCTCCATCACGGGAGTCACCGAGGAGGATCCCGCCACGGTGACTTTGCCTTCAGAGACAGTTGCGCTATAGGGAGCGCCGCCGTCGACGGCGATATAGTTGTTGTCGCTCACGATTTGCTGGCCTTCCGTGCTCATGATGAAGGAGAGGAAGTCGTTGGCCGCCTCGCTCGGTTGGTCCTTTTTGACGATGTTGAATGGTCGGAAGATCTTGTAGTCGCCGGATTTGACGTTCTCAGGTGTGGCGTCAACGCCGTCGATTTGCAACGCTTTGACGCTGTCATCAAGGGAACCGAGCGAGATGTACCCGATGGCGTTTTGGTCATCGGAAACGAGCGTCATCATGACGGCGGTCGAATTGGTGACGGTCGCGGCGGTTGTGGTCATGTCGACCTTGTTGCCGCTGGCATCCTTTTCTTCAATGCCGAAGAGCTCGACAAACGCGCTTCGCGTACCGGACCCGTTTTCACGCGTGTATACGGAGATCGTCGCCGCTTCGCCCTGTGCGGTGGAATCCGATCCACCGCTCGCCGTGCCGTCGCCGCATCCGGAGAGGGCAAACGTTGTGATGAACGCCATCGTTGCCATGGTGCCGGATAGGAAAGCCCGGCGGGTGGTTACAGGTCCGATCGAACGGGTGCTTACGGGTTGTGCAGTCATGCGTCTTCCTTTCTCTTTGCATGATGGCGGAGAGGTCCAAGGCTCTGCTGGGGCCTCCCCGCCCGGGGGAGCCTTAAGCCTCTTCAAGGACTTCCCCACGGATGGGCTAATCCTCTTCGGGTTGCCCCACATAGGGCATTGTGGTTGTGCGGCGTAAAAGAAAGGTGGGACGCAGGTAAAGAAATGGCGTGCGTTTGTAAAACGATGCCGCGGGCGTTGCGGGCAACGCAAGAAGATGACGGCGGCTACAGCGGCAGATATACGGTGAAGCGAGAACCTTCGCTTGCGCTTTCGACGGTGATGGTGCCGTTATGCAACAGAGCGGCATGTTTGGCGATCGCGAGGCCAAGCCCCGTGCCTCCCGTCTTTTTCGAGCGGCTTTTCTCAACGCGGTAAAACCGTTCAAAAATCTTGTTGATTGATTTTTGGGGGATGCCGATGCCCGTGTCGCGTATCTCGATTTCCGCATGGGGACTGTCGTTGTTTGGGTGTCGCTTGCGGACGGTGACCCATACGTATCCCTGGGGCCTGTTATAGCGGATGGCGTTTTCGATCAGATTGTGAATCATTTGCCCGAGTAGAGCTTCGTCGCCCTGCATGACCACGTGTTCGACATCAAGCATGAGACATACGCTGCAGTCATCGGCGAGCTTTTCAAGGCGCGCACTCGTTTTCTTGGTCAAAGCACCGAGGTCGACAGGGGAAAAATCTCCTTGACGAATCGCATCGGCATCGAGGCGGGACAAGGTGAGCACATCATCGATGAGCGCCCGCATGCTTTGCGCTTCGGAGTGGATGATCGCGCTGAAACGCACCATGTCTTCTTCGGGCACGACACCGGATTTCATGAGTTCGGCATATCCCGAGATTACCTGCAAGGGCGTTTTCATCTCGTGCGACACGTTTGCCGAGAAATCGCGGCGCATGCTTTCGGCTTTGGACAGTTGTCTGTTCTGGTTTTGCAAGGTCGTTTGCTGGGCGTCGATACGTGCAAGGAGGGGGATCGCCTCGCAATAGGGGGGATTATCGAGCGGGTGCTCCAAGTCGATTTGATCGAACGGTTTGGTGACGCGCTTTGCAAGTAGTCGAGAGAGGGCGAATACGGATACCGCCGCAAGGAGAAGAATCACCGAGAGCGGGACGAGCAGGTCTCGCTCAAAGACTCCGAACACGGATCCCCGTGTTTCGGCCAAGCGGATGACGGAGCCGTTTTCAAGGGGCTGTGCGGCGTAGATCGTATAGGTCTCGAGGGTTTCCGAGTAGCGCCTCGTCGTACAGAGCCCTGTTTCGAACGCTTCTTGTATTTCCGGTCTGTCCAGGTGGTTTTCCAGCATCGCACCCTGTGAGGCCTCGCTGTCGTAGAGCACGCTGCCGTCGTGTGCGACCAGGGTGAATCGGGTGTCAAATGATACCTGGTTCTGCAGCACGTCGATTTGCGTCTGCTCGGGTAGTCCGTTCAGCATACCCGCGATGGTTTGGGTCTCAGCGCGTAGATCGGACTCGGCGTCCTGCTCGATGGAGGAATGGAATGCGCCCGTGAGCGCGGCGGCGGTCGTCACGATGCCCGCCAATGCCACGATGAGAATGCCGAAGAAGAGGCGTTTGGAGAGCGAGGGGACGCCCTTCGTCGCATGACGGGTTGCGAGGGGGATATCGTCGATACCGCTCATCGTGCGATGTCCCGGAACCTATAGCCGACACCTCGCACCGTCTCGATGGAGCTCTCGGAGCCCGGGCACACCTCTCTCAACTTTTGGCGCAGCGTTTTGATGTGCATGTCCACCGTGCGCGTACCACCGGGGTATTCCAGGTTCCACACACGTTCGAGCAGGATATCGCGTGTGAGCACGCGGCCCTTCTGTTCAACGAGCGTGCACAGGAGCCGGAACTCCTTGCGCGTGAGCGTGACGGGCCGCCCGTCGACCATGGTGCGGTACTCATCGGGGAAGACCTCGATGGCCGCTCGTTTTTCGACCTTCTCGACGCGTACGCTTGTCGGGGCTTGGAGAAGCTGCGCTTGTGCGAAACGCGTGCTCCTGCGCAGCAGGGCGTTGACGCGGGAGACAAGTTCCATCATGCCAAACGGTTTGGCGAGGTAGTCGTCGGCACCCGCGTCGAGCCCGCTCACCTTATCGTATTCGGCGTCTTTTGCCGTGAGCAACATGATGGGAAGATACGTGGTTTTGCGCTCTGCGCGCAGTTGCTTCATAAGCTCGATGCCGTCGATACCGGGGAGCATGATATCCAGCAAGACCGCTGCGGGTGGCCGCTCCATGCAGAGCTCGAGAAGGCTATTCCCATCATGAAACGCGATGACTTCAAATCCGGAATGCTCAAGGGCATAGCGCGTGAGGTTTCGGATGTTCTCGTCGTCCTCCACGTAATAGATAAGCGGTTTGCTTGATGTCGTCGCGCCCTCATGCGCGTCTGTTGCGTCGTGTAACGTTGAGCTCACGTTACCGTGCGCACTTGTACAACCGGACGTCACGTTCAATCACACCACACCTTCGATGTGCCGATGCCGGGCAGATGCTCCGGATCCATGAGATCGTCTCGCGGCCTGCTGTCGCAGGCATGTACGTGGCGACTTCATGTGAGCCCTGCGTGCCCGGCAAGCAGTTTCATGCGTTGCGTACCCATCAAATCGTATATCAACGCGCATGTGGATAAGGACCTAGGAAGCGTAAAGATTTTGGCACGTGTGGGTAAAGCAACGGTAAAGTTCCGTATGACGCGTCCTGCCGATTCACTCAAATCACATGAACATATGTTCGATTTATATAGGTTGAACAGGCATTTTGTTCAAGAAATATTTTGCTAATCCAAAAAGGCGATTGAGTCAAGCATTTTCTTGCCCAACGGTTTTCTCCTGATAAACTGATAGGTTGCCTTAGCTGGCGGAGCTATGCCTCTACGCCGTACGTGCGAGTTCAAATGCTCAAGCGTTCGCGCCGCGATGCGCAGCCCTGCCGGATCAACCGCCTTTTCCAAGAAGGAGGAAACACCTGGTGCCGAAAGCAAACGCGACCAAGACCGTGACCGCCACCGAGCGCACACGCGTCAACTTCGGGAAGATCCCGGAGACCATGGAGCTGCCGAATCTCATCTCCGTGCAGAAGGAGAGCTTCGAGCGCTTCAAAGACGAGGGCCTGCGCGACGCCTTTAAGGAGTCCAGCCCCATCCAAAGCCAGAACCATATGCTCGAGGTGACCTTTGGTCATCACCAGTTCGGCGACCCGTCCCACACGGTGAACGAGTGCCGCGAGAAGGACATGACCTATCAGGCCCCGCTGCTCACCGAGGTCCGTCTCACCAACAAGGAGACGGGCGAGATCAAGGAGCAGCTCGTCTTCATGGGCGACTTCCCCATGATGACCGAGCAGGGCACCTTCATCATCAACGGCACCGAGCGCATCGTCGTCTCGCAGCTCGTCCGCTCCCCGGGCGTGTACTACAGCTCCGAGATGGACGGCGGCAAGCAGGTCTACAAGGCCCAGGTCATCCCTGCCCGCGGTGCTTGGCTCGAGTTCGAGGTCGACAAGCGCGACCAGCTTGTGGTGAGCATCGACCGTAAGCGCAAGCAGAGCGCCACCATGTTCCTGCGCGCACTCGGCATCACCGTTACCAACGACGAGATTCTCGAGCTTTTGGGCGACTCCGACGTCGTCAAGCGCTCCCTCGAGCGTGACACCGCCCTCACCCGCGAGGATGCGCTCATCGAGATTTATCGTCGTCTGCGCCCGGGTGAGCCGCCCACCGTCGACGCCTCCCGCAGCCTGCTTGAGGGCATGTTCTTCAGCCCGCAGCGCTACGACCTCGCCCGCGTGGGCCGCTACAAAGTCAACAAGAAGCTCAACCTCGCCACTGAGGAAGAAGTCACCGTCCTCACCGACGAGGACATCGTTGCCACCCTCCGCTACCTGCTGTCCCTGGCAGCGGGCGAGCAGGGCTACAAGGTCGACGACATCGACCACTTCGGCAACCGCCGCATCCGCACGGTCGGCGAGCTCGTCGCCAACCAGTTCCGTATCGGCATGAGCCGCATGGAGCGCGTGGTGCGCGAGCGCATGAACTCGCAGGACGTCGATGAGATCACGCCGCAAAGCCTCATCAACATCCGCCCGATCGTGGCCGCCATCAAGGAGTTCTTCGGCTCCAGCCAGCTCTCCCAGTTCATGGACCAGGCCAACCCGCTGACCGGCCTTACCCACAAGCGCCGCCTGTCCGCTCTCGGACCTGGTGGTCTTGCCGGCCACAAGTCCGGCTCCAGCCGCCGTACCAACGTGCCGACGGCCGTCCGCGACGTTCACAACTCGCACTATTCCCGTATGTGCCCCATCGAGACCCCCGAAGGCCCCAACATCGGCCTGATCGGTACCCTGGCGCTCTATGCCCGCGTGAACGAGTACGGCTTCATCGAGGCCCCGTACCGCAAGATCGTCGATGGCAAGGCGACCGACCAGATCGACTGGATGACCGCCGACGAGGAAGAAAACCACATCATCGTCCCGGCCAACACCCCGATCGACCCCGAGACGGGCGCGCTCGTGACCGTCGACGCCGATGGCAATCTCGTGCAGCCGCATACCGTCGTCGCCCGTACGCGCGACTTCGACGGCTCCTTCGGCGCCCCCGCTGATGTTCCCGTCGAGGACGTCGACTACATGGACGTCTCTCCGCGCCAGATGCTCTCCGTGGCCGCCACGCTCATCCCGTTCCTCGAGCATGACGACGCCAAGCGTACCCTCATGGGCGCGAACATGCAGCGTCAGGCCGTGCCGCTGGTCCACCCGGTCGCCCCGTTCGTGGGCACCGGCATGGAGGCTCGTGCCGCCATCGACTCCGGCGAGGTCACTCTTGCCCGTCATGCCGGCGAGGTCATCTTCGCCGACGCTTCCAAGATCACGGTGAAGACCTCCGAGGGCCTGGAGGAGTACGCGCTCCCCAAGTACCAGCGCTCCAACCAGTCCACCTGCATCAACCACCGTCCGCTCGTGCGCGTGGGTGACGAGGTCGTCGAAGGCCAGCCGCTGGCCGACGGTCCTTCCACCGACCACGGCGAGCTCGCGCTCGGTCAGAACCTCACGGTTGCCTACATGCCGTGGGAGGGCTTCAACTACGAGGACGGTATCGTCGTTTCTGAGCGTCTGGTTTCCGAGGACTTGCTGACCACCATCAACATTTCCCGCTACGAGACCGACGCCCGCGACACCAAGCTCGGCCCCGAGGAGATCACCCGCGAGATCCCGAACATGTCCGAGGACATGCTCGCCAACCTCGACGAGGACGGCATCATCCGCATCGGCGCCGAGGTCAAGGCCGGCGACATCCTGGTGGGCAAGGTCACCCCCAAGGGCGAGAGCGCACTCACGCCCGAGGAGCGCCTGCTCCGTGCCATCTTCGGCACCAAGGCCCACGACGTGCGCGACACCTCCCTCAAGATGCCCCATGGCGCTGAGGGCCGCGTGATCGACGTCGTGCGCTTCAGCCGCGAGGCCGGCGACGACCTGGCTCCCGGCGTGAACGAGCAGGTTCGCGTGTACGTTGCCCAGCGCCGTAAGATCCAGCAGGGCGACAAGATCGCCGGTCGTCACGGCAACAAGGGCGTTATCTGCGAGGTCCTGCCCGTGGAGGACATGCCCTACATGGCCGACGGCACCCCAGTCGACGTCATCCTCAACCCGCTGGGCGTCCCGTCCCGTATGAACGTGGGTCAGCTGCTCGAGTGCCACCTCGGCTGGGCCGCTGCCTGCGGTTGGGACCAGGATTCCGACGATTCCGACAAGTACGTCCCCGGTCCGTTCTTCGTGTCAACGCCCGTCTTCGACGGTGCCCACGAGGACGAGATCGCCGAGGTCATCCGTCGCGCCAACAAGAATATGCTCAACCTCGCTTCCGAGCGTTTCGGTGAGCACATGAGCCCGTCCTTCGTGACGCAGCTCGATGAGCGCGGCAAGACGGTGCTCTACGACGGCCGTTCCGGCGAGCCGTTCCGCGAGCCCATCACCGTGGGTACCTCCTATATCTTGAAGCTCGGCCACATGGTCGACGACAAGATCCACGCTCGTTCGACCGGCCCCTACAGCCTCGTTACCCAGCAGCCGCTGGGCGGCAAGGCCCAGTTCGGCGGCCAGCGCTTCGGCGAGATGGAGGTCTGGGCGCTTTACGCGTACGGCGCCTCCAACGTGCTGCAGGAGATCCTCACCGTCAAGTCCGACGACACGATCGGCCGCGTTAAGACCTACGAGGCCATCACCAAGGGCGAGAACGTGCCCATCGCCGGCGTGCCTGAGTCCTTCAAGGTTCTCGTCAAGGAGATCCGCTCCCTCGCGCTCGACATCGAGCCGCTGCGCGACGCCGAGCCGGAGCTCCCTGCTGCCGAGCCCGCTGAGACCGAGGCTGAGCTGGACCTTTCCGGTCTGACTTCGCTTGATGAAGCCGACACCTCCGCTGACGCGGCTGCCGCCATCCTCGATGAGCTCGCCGCTTCCACGACCGATAAGGAGTAGTTGACTGTGGCAGATTTCCAGAACACAGATTTTGACGCGGTAAAGATCTCCCTTGCCTCCGCCGACCAGATTCGCTCTTGGTCCTGCGGTGAGGTCAAGAAGCCCGAGACCATCAACTACCGTACGCTCAAGCCCGAGAAGGACGGCTTGTTCTGCGAGAAGATCTTCGGTCCTGCCAAGGACTGGGAGTGCTCCTGCGGCAAGTACAAGGGCATCCGCTTCAAGGGCATCACCTGCGAGCGCTGCGGCGTCGAGGTCACCACGGCCAAGGTGCGCCGCGAGCGCATGGGTCACATCGAGCTCGCCGCTCCCGTGTCCCACATCTGGTACTTCAAGAGCCCGACCTCGTTCCCGATGAGCCGCCTGCTCGACATCAAGTCCAAGGATCTCGAGAAGGTGCTGTACTTCGCGAGCTACATCATCACGTACGTCGACTATGAGGCCCGCGAGGCCGACGCCGACGACCTGCGCGAAGAGCTCGCCGCCGATCTCGAGGAGATCGACGCCGAGTGCGCTCGCCAGATCGAGAGCCTGAAAGCCCAGGGCGATCCCGAGAACTTCGACGAGTTCTCCGACGAGGAGCCCCTCACGCCTGAAGAGGTTGCCGCCGGTATCGTGGACATCGAGGAGGAGTGCCGCGACGAGAAGGACCTCCGTTCTGAGGCCTTCCAGGCGTTCATGCAGCTCAACGAGCGCGACCTCGTGTCCGACGAGCCGCTGTTCCGCGAGATGAAGCGCTACTACTCCATGTACTTCAAGGGCGACATGGGCGCCGAGGCCGTACGCGACCTGCTGGCCGCCATCGACCTCGAGCAGGAGGCCGCGACCCTCAAGGCCATTATCGCCGACGAGGACAGCCAGAAGCAGAAGCGCGAGAAGGCCGTCAAGCGCCTCGAGGTCGTCGACGCGTTCCTCAAGGGCCACAACGACCCCGCCAACATGATTCTCGACGTTATCCCCGTCATTCCGCCCGATCTGCGCCCGATGGTCCAGCTCGAGGGTGGCCGCTTTGCCGCCTCCGACCTGAACGACCTGTACCGCCGCGTGATCAACCGCAATAACCGCCTCAAGCGCCTGCTCGACCTGGACGCCCCCGCAATCATCGTGAACAACGAGAAGCGCATGCTCCAGGAGGCCGTCGACGCCCTGTTCGACAATGGTCGTCGTGGTCGTCCGGTGTCCGGCCGTGGCGGTCGTCCGCTCAAGTCGCTCGCTGAGGCCCTTAAGGGCAAGCAGGGCCGCTTCCGCCAGAACCTGCTCGGTAAGCGCGTTGACTACTCCGGCCGTTCCGTTATCGTTACCGACCCCAAGCTCAAGCTGCACCAGTGCGGCCTGCCCAAGACCATGGCTCTCGAGCTCTTCCAGCCCTTCGTGGTGAAGCGCCTCGTGGAGCTCGGCAAGGTCGAGAACGTCAAGGGCGCCAAGCGCGTCATCGAGCGTCGTGCCAGCTATGTGTGGGACATCCTCGAGGAGGTCATCGACGGTCGCCTCGTCCTGCTCAACCGCGCACCGACCCTGCACCGTCTGTCCATCCAGGCATTCGAGCCCGTCCTCGTCGAGGGTAAAGCCATCCACCTGCATCCGCTGGTCTGCGCCCCCTTCAACGCCGACTTCGACGGCGACCAGATGTCCGTGCACGTGCCGCTGTCTGCGCCCGCCCAGGCCGAGGCCCGCGTGCTCATGATGAGCTCCAACAACCTGCGTTCCCCGGCTTCCGGCAAGCCTGTGAACATTCCTTCGCAGGACATGATCATCGGCGTGTACTACCTCACCCTGGCCCGCGACGGCATGGAGGGCGAGGGCCACGTCTTCGCCAGCTTCGACGACGCGCTGCATGCCTACGACTGCCGCGCCGAGGCCGGTGTCGACCTACAGGCCAAGGTCCAGGTGCGTGTCAGCGCCGCCGAGGCCAACGTCACGCTCGAGGACGGCACCAAGCTGTTCCGCGTCAAGAACGGCAAGAACGAGGTTGTGGACTACGACGTCACCGGTTCCAAGACCGCGCGCTTCGAGACCACCATCGGCCGCATCATCTTCAACCGCCAGTGCCTGCCGGACGACTACGAGTACATGAATTACAAGATGGTCAAGGGCGACGTCGCCAAGCTCGTCTCCGACTGCTGCGACCGCTATCCCGAGGCTGAGGTTGCCCCCATTCTCGACGCCATCAAGTACTCCGGCTTCCACTACGCCACCACCTCCGGCCTCACCATCTCGGTGTGGGACGCTCTCATCCCCGAGGAGAAGCAGGAGATCCTGGACCGTGCCCAGAAGGACGCCGACCAGATCAACGCGTACTTCGAGGCAGGCTTCCTGAACGAGCAGGAGCGCCACAACGAGGTCGTCCAGCTCTGGCACGACACCACCGACGAGGTGGCCGCCAAGATGCTCGACCTGTTCGACGAGGGCAACCCCATCTACATGATGGCCGACTCCGGCGCCCGTGGTTCCAAGGCCCAGCTTCGTCAGCTCGGCGGCATGCGCGGCCTGATGGCAGATATGTCCGGCGAGACGATCGACCTTCCCATTAAGGCCAACTTCCGCGAGGGCCTGCTGCCGCTCGAGTACTTCATCTCCACGTACGGTGCCCGTAAGGGCCTGGTCGACACCGCGTCGCACACCTCCGACTCCGGCTACCTCACCCGTCGTCTCGTCGACGTGGCGCAGGACGTCATCGTGCGCGAGGACGACTGCGGCACCACTGAGGGTTGCACCTACAACCTGGTCACCCCGGGTACCGACAACATCAACGCCGACCTCGTGGGCCGCTGCTTCTTGGAGGACGTCGTCGCTCCGGACGGCACCGTGCTGTTCGAGAAGGACGCCTACATCGAGAGCGTTGAGGACATCCAGAAGATGCTCGACGCCGGTCTCACCAAGGTTGCGCTGCGCGCATTGCTGACCTGCCGTTCCAAGTACGGCGTGTGCCAGAAGTGCTACGGCTGGGACCTGTCCACCCGTCGTCCGGTCGCCATCGGCACGGCCGTGGGCATCATCGCCGCCCAGTCCATCGGCGAGCCTGGTACGCAGCTTACGATGCGTACGATTCACTCCGGCGGCGTCGCGGGCGTTGCGGACATTACGCAGGGTCTGCCGACCGTTTCGCGTATGTTCGACATCGTCGGCAACGTCAACGAGAAGATTCTGGGCCGCGAGGCCGACCTTGCGCCGTTCAGCGGCAATCTCTCCATCAAGCCGGAGAAGTCCGAGTACCTGCTCACGCTGACCGACTCTGACGACCCCACGCGCATCCTCGACGAGAAGCGCGTTCCCGCCGCCGTGCAGTTCATGCCCGGTATCGAGGACGGCTGCGAGGTTCGCGCCGGCGACCAGATCACCAAGGGCTTCGTGAACTTCCGCACGCTGCGCCAGCTCACGGACATCGAGTCCACCATGCACACGTTCGTCGAGAACGTGAAGGACGTCTACAACTCCCAGGGCGTCGACCTGAACGACAAGCACATCGAGGTCATGGCACGTCAGATGCTGCGCCGCGTTCAGATCACCAACCCGGGCGATTCCAAGTACCTGCTCGGTCAGTACGTGGATCGCTACGAGTTCGCCGACGAGGTGGAGCGCGTTGCCCGTCTGGGCCTCACCCCGCCTGCCGCCGAGCCCGCCATCCTGGGTACGCTCAAGGTCGCGTCCTCCATCGACTCCTGGCTGTCCTCCGCGTCGTTCATCCGCACCGCGGGCGTTCTGACCGAGGCCGCCATCGAGGGTAAGGTGGACCACCTGCTCGACCTCAAGTCCAACGTTATCGTGGGCAAGAAGATTCCTGCAGGTACGGGTCTCAAGCCGTATTCCAAGGCCGGTATGACCTACCGTACGGAGGAGGGCTACCAGCCGGTCGACGGCCCGACGTCCCCCAACGCCAAGGCACTGCCCGATTGGGCTCCGTCTGAGCTCAAGGAGCTCGACGCCGAACTGCCGCAGCAGCTCGACTTCGGCTACGACGAGTATGGCGCGGCTGACGGCCAGTACACCCGCAATGGTCACACCATTTCCGCCGAGGATGCCCGCCTGTACCTGTTCGACGACTTGGGCGTGTCCCAGCGCTGGACGAACAAGTTCAGCGAGGAGGGCATCGAGGTTGTGGGCGACCTGATGGGCAAGTCCGAGGAGGACCTGCTTCGCATCGACGGCATCGGCGCCAAGGCGATCGAGGAGCTGCGCGACGGTCTGGAGCGTCACAACCTGCTCTACATCCTCGACAACTCCGACGATGTGGCGGATGAGGAAGACCTTTCCCAGCTGCTGCAGATGGTCTTTAGCCCCGACGGCCAGGACGACATTCTGCTGGGTGCGAGCGCACCGCGTCACCACTTCGACTCTGACGAGGAGATGCTCGGCGCTCCGGCTTCCAGGCCGACCAACAACGATGCCATCAATGAGGACATGGCGTCGCTCGATGAGCTGCTGAACCAGCTTGTCGACACCGACGAGGTGTACCCCGAGGAGCTCGAGGACTAAGTGTCCTGATCACGCTTCCGAGGCATGAGCAGCGGGCCGCCTTCCCTACGGGGGGCGGTCCGCTTTGCGTTAGCGCGCCCTCGGCTCTGCTTCATCGCATGGAAAACGTTTTGAGATGTGGGCGAGGTCGGTTTGTAATCATAAAAGCCGCTGCGTTGTCTTCCGGAAAAATGAATCACCCATCGTATTGATTTCGCTATTGTGTGTCCAGGTTGTTCCAACGCGCTTTGGTTTTAACTCAAAATGGCTTGAAGACAGCCGTTGAGAGAGTTGAGCGGAAATGTCGAAAAACTGGAATGCCAGTTAAAGCTGAAGTATTATTTCAGCATATAATGTGCCAGTTAATATCCACATATGTGGGAGATTATATTCATGGATAGTTGCAACACAGGTCGGGTTTTTTTCCGCAAGTTTGTTGGTGCGATGCTTTGCGTTGCGCTGTTAGGCGCGATCATGGTGCAGGCATCGTTGGCCGAGACGCCAATATGGGAGTATGGGACAAAAGCAGCATCCGCAGGTCAGGGAATGTCCGGAGGGGGGCTCTTTGCGATATCTTCCGCTGAGGGACCTGGAATGGACGGTGTTGCGGGGCGCAGTAGCGATGGGATGGAAATTACCACCGCCGAGATCCGGGCGGAGGGCGTGACCAATCAAGCTTTGTCAGATGGAAGCTCTTTTACGGTTGACTTTTCCAAGCAGTTCACGCTGCACATTGCGGTGGAAAGCAAGCTGAATCTGGCGAACAAAAAGGTGGAGATCACCGTGCCCGACGGGCTGACCGTGGTGGAATACCCGATCCCTGAGCGGGGCGGCATGGCGGAGAGCGTAACGCCTGAAAGCATTGACGATCTGCACAGTGTGAACAACTACGGCGGTTACTGTCCTACAAATGGCACCATCACCTATTCCCTCAAAAATACGGCGGAAAAGAACAGCTTTAATATCGTTCTGGCACCGGACACCGTTCTCTGGAACAGAACAAAGGAGCAGACACTTGAGAATGCGCTGAAGATCAGGGTCTACACCGATGGCACAGACGGTCAAACATACCAGGAGCTTTCTGCCACCCCCAAGATTACGGGCGAATACAATGATACGGCTGATGACAACAGAGCCATCCAGACCGGCCCCAGACTGTCCCGGGTTGGTGTGAAGACTGGCGTGCCCACGGCGGCGAACCAGCCCTTTGCCCTGCGGCAAATCTGGATCAACCCGGACAAGGACTACATCGATATGCCCCAGTTCTTTAAGAAGCTGGAGATCACCATTGCCCTGCCATACTACACAAAAAATGGCAGCAATATTTATGCGGAACTCGACCATGTCACCTATGACCCGGCGGGACAGTCCACCAGGCCCAACCTGCTGGATCCGAAAAATCACAAGGATGCGGACGGCGGCTATAAGGACGGCTTTAACTTCAAGAAGACGCAAAACGATATCGATCATACCGTCACACTGACATGGGAAAACTTGTATCTGGAGTATGGCCAGGACTACTTTACGCCCTACTTTAAGTGGACGTCTGATTGTGACGTCACAACTACAGATGCCGTCAAGTGGGGCAGCAATTCGATTCTTAACACCGGTAAGAAAGCCCCCGGATGCTACGAGGGTAAAACGCCTACTGCCGGTGCTGCCTCCGCAGTGGGCGGAACGATCACCTGGCAGGATGACAGTATATGGTATCTCTATAATGGCGACTGCACTACGTTCAGCTTCACTGCTCAAGCAGGAGAGAGCATGAGTGTGAGCGGAAAAGCCAACAATCAGCCAATCTATAATAATTACACAAGCGATTCCGGTATTACCTATTATCTGGGACAGTTCCATGTGGTCAATCAGGGCGGCGATAAGAGCGCTGCAAAGACGGTGGAATTCACCTATAGAAACAATGATAAAATCGGAGTCACCGCCCAGAAGATCCCCGCAACCACGGGCAATACTGTGGAAGTCTGGTACACGACGACAACGAACCCAACCGAGCAAAAGTATAGCGGCTCCCTCACCAGCAGCGGCGGCTTTGTCACCTTTACCGCTGATATGGCAAGCCTTGTCGAGGGCGAGTATTTCACCAAGATCAAGGCCAGCGTAGGCAGCTATGAGAAGGACTACGTGGGCTATGTGTCCTCCCGTGACCAGGATCCCACATCGGGATACGCCACCACCTTCGGCAAGCTGCTGACCGCAGAGGCGGGTACGTATACCAACTTTGCTTCCATGAAAATGTACGATACCGCTTCAGGTGATAGCACGGCCAAATCGGACAACTATACCGTAAAGGTCACAAACACAAGGGGCGAGATCCCTCTGGCCATGGAGCAGGCGTATGAGGAGAATTCCTTGGAGCGGCTTCCCATTCTGAGCAAGACCTCCGCAACGGCGGGAGAGACCATTACCTTCAACGGTCTGCTCAGCTCCTCCGCTTATCCCTATTCCTCCAACAATGTTACGACGGATCAGGAAATCTACATCCGTCTGCCGGAGAAGATAACTGTTGAAAATCTAAAGCTGTATCAGGAGGAAGGAAGAACGGCAGATAAGGTATTTCTGCTCGATGCAGTCATGGAGACTGTGAAGAATCCCCGAAGAACAGAAATACCCGAAACCGCATACAAGTTTGAGGCTGTGACATCTGCCGAAGCAGGCTACAAGCTGTACAAAATCACCTTTACGAACCAAGATGATCCCGCAAAGGTTGGCTGGTTCACCGATGGGCTGGGGCAGTACCAGATCGGGATTTCCTTTGATATGAAGATCGCCAAGGATGCCGACGCCATGACCCTGGATATGCGGGACTGTGTACGGTTCAAGAGCGCATCCCTGACCTCCACGTCCAACAACGGCACCCTGGCCCAATATCAGGTTATGGATGATGGGGTGCGGTACAGCACCTTCAACGTCAACGCAAAGGGCACAAAGCTGTCTGTAGTGGCGGCAAGGCTGGGCCTGACCTTCACTTTCGGCGCAAGAATGACAGATAAGAATTCTACGGCTGTGTTCGATGCTACGAAGTATTCCAGCTTTGAGAATGACAAGCAAAAGGTCTATTTGAAAGACGCAGATCACGTGGTGGACATGCTGTTCACCCTGAAGAATGAAACGGGGCGAGCGTTCTCTAAGGAAGACGCCCAGGCCTTCTATTACTTTATTCCGGTGCCTAAGAAAGGCGACTTGTGGGATAGCCATATGCAGGATACGGCATTTGAATTTGATATGAATCTGACTAGAGCACCGGAGCTCTGGATTGGTGGAAATCATCAAGGTGAGATTCAGGTCACCTATGCCACGGATATCGAATCAACGGCAACGGCGGGTGAAGCCAAGCATTACACCAATACGGATAATTACATGACAGAGGATAAGCTGTTAGAGGGGTGTACTACCGAGGCACAAAAGGCTGAGCGGTGGAGAGAAGTCAAAATGATCCGCATTGCGGCGAAGCCTGACACTGCTTCAATCCCTCGAGATGCCGAACTGAAAGTCAACATGCGTCTGGAGCCGACGTTTAATGAGAACGCGAACTTTGTGGGTAGTGAGATCAACTTCGGACCCTGCGGTGTGTCTCCTTACTCCGTGGGCAATACGCTGAATCAGGGTCACAATCCTCTGCCCCGCATTCAGGTAGAGTTCCAGACGGGCATCATTGCCGGTAAGATTTTTATCGATAAAAACTTTAACGGCACATATGAAAAAGACACGGATGAACTTTACACAGGCAGTGTTACGGTAGAAGCGAACCACAGCAACGGCAATGAAAACTGCACTGAGGGGGATGCTGCGCATAAGGCAACCGCCACAGGTGGAACATTTTCATTCAACGGCCGCCGGGCGGACACCTACCATGTGGTCGTCACCAATCCCGGCAGCACCGATGCCAACGGCAATAATCCGCTGAAATTCTCCCTGCCGGAAAGCGGAGGAAAGTTCTCGTTGGATGCGGGAAAGAACACCGCCACGGCCAGCGTTGTTCTGGATATGAATGAAAAACCTAATGACATCGTGGTGGCGAAGGACCTTATGATTGGCTTCCAGCAGCCACATACGGTGAATTTCACGGCTGAGAATGCGACGTTGACCGGCAATAGTACAACCAAGGTGTGGCACGGTGAGAAGCTTGTGGCTGTCCCGAACGTCAACGACAATGAAGGCTTTCGCTTCACCGGAAACTGGACGGACGGAACCAACACATACACCGCCGACAAACTCAAGGAAGTAGCAATTTCCAGCGATGTGACCTTTACAGCGGAAGTAAAACAGCTCTACACGCTGACCTATGACCTCAACGGAGGCAGCGGGGCAAACGCTCCGGCGGCCTCCACGCATATCGAGGGCGAGAAGGTCAGCCCGGATTATACCGACACGGAGAAGCTGAAAAAGGGCGATAAGACGATCTTCGTTGGTTGGAGCGAAACGCGGATCGAGAATCCTCTTCCGGCAGACGCGGCGAAGGACGACATCGACACGATTATCTCCACGGACGAATACACAATGCCTGCCCGTAATGTTACCCTCTACGCCGTCTACGCGGTGGACGCCAACGACAACGGCAAGCCGGATTACAACGATGATGCCGTCCACGTCCGTTACCACGGCAATAACAATGTTCGTGAAGACATTCTCTGTCCCCATCATCATGTGGCAGGCGCAACGGCGAAGCTCTCCACCAACGGTACGGTTTCCGGCAAGAGCTTGGGCCATGATAAACCGGCATCTGCTGCCGGCGGCGAGGTGACTTCCCACACCTTTACCTTCACCGATAAAACCACAGGCAACGCCCATATCTTCATCGGTTGGAGCACATCGCCGATTTTGGACACCATTATCAAAACCAAGGCTGATTATGATGGACTGGCGAGCAGCATTGTGACAGAAGTAACGATGGAGAAGGCGAAGGTTGACGGGGGCAATGCCGACGATGACGGCAACACCAATGTTTATGCTGTCTGGGCCGCCGACCGCAACGGGAATAAAACGGCGGACTATCTGGAAGAGTATACGCTGACCTACGATGGCAATGCCCAGCAGGGCGGCACTGTGACAAACCTGCCGACTGATACAGATATCCACATCCCTGGTGACGAGGTTACCTTGAGCTCAGCAGTGCCTATCCACGACGATGTGGACGGCAAGACGGTTGTCTTTATCGGCTGGACTGAAGCGCAGACGAATGCGATTTTTAGTCGCGCGGACACAGCGCCTACTACCACAACAAAGGTTACCTTTGCATCGGCAAATAAGAAAGTTTACGCCGCATGGGGCTATGATGAGAATAACAACGGGACAGCTGATGTGCTGGAGACCTATACCCTCACCTATAACCTCAACGGCGGCAGTGTGGATGCTCCGGCAAAGGTGACAGGCGTTGCGAAGAACGCCGAGATCACATTGACAGCGGAGAAGAACTTCACCAGAAATCTTAATGAGATCTTTGTGGGCTGGAGTGTGACAAAGTTAGATGACGCGCTCACGGCAGAGACGAAACAGGAGGATGTGGAAAAGTTCCTGATTGCGCCTGGAGCAAAGTATCGAATCCAAACGGAGGATGTGACCCTCTACGCCGTGTGGGCGATTGACAGCAATGGCGACGGAACGCCGGACTATCAGACCACCTATACCGTGATCTATGATCTGGATGGCGGCACGGCTGCCGACGGCGAGACCTACGACGAGGAGACCGTGAAGCCTGGCGGGACGATTACGGTCAAGGCGGCGCCTATCCGAAAAGGTTATGCCTTTGCCGGCTGGTCTGATGGAATGACGATCCATCAACCTGGAGATATCGTGACAGTATTGGGTGCTGACCTGCTGTTGTCCGCTCGGTGGGAGAGGGACACGGGAAGCCTGAGCGTCACTAAGGTCGTGGCGGGCGATGCCGGGGAAACGAACAGGAACTTCAATTTTACCGTGACGCTTGTTGATGGCGCCGCCGCCAACGTCAGCGGAAGATATGGCGACATGGACTTCGATAACGGTGTGGCGACCTTCACACTAAAAGACGGTGAGGAGAAGAACGCTACGGGGCTTCCGGCCGATTGCGCCTACACGGTTACGGAGGCTGAGGCAAATCAAGACGGCTACACCACCACCAAAACAGGCGACACCGGAACCATTGAGGCGAATGAAACGGCAGTGGCTACGTTTACCAACACGAAGAAACTCGTCGGCCCATCTGACCCGACAGATTCGAAAGACCCAACGAAACCCGATGGCCCGACAGATTCGAAAGACCCAACGAAACCCGATGGCCTGACAGATTCGAAGAGCCCTGTGGATGCGCTTCCTGGAACTGGGGATGATGTCGTCCTGTTTGCACGACTTGCTCTTTTTGGTGCATTGCTGGCTGCGATAATCGCGGTGGCGATGAGGGGAAAGCGTGGGTAAACGTAAGCGGGAAGCGTGACATATATCATGGAGTTGACGGCGAGATGGGTGCATAAACATCCACCTCGCCGTTTTGATGTGAAGTGGCACGGAAAAAAGAGGCTCGGAACTGAGAAAAAGCAGTTTGCCCACGTGTGATCTCACGGAAAGGATTGCGAATAATCTGCAGATGCAGCATTTCAAGTCCGACAAGTATGGGATATACGCCGATTGGGCAGGCTATATGCATGCGCAGCCATGGTGCAGATTCGCGCCGGCGGCATGGGCCTGCGCAACTTCGATGAGAAGATTCCGTACAAGTACGGCTGCATCGGTCAGGAGACCTGCGGACCCGGCGGCCTCGCCTATGGCATCCGCAGCGTGCCCGACATGATCGAGCTCGTGCTGTCGATCATCAACAACTCCTACGAGCCCGCCCTCGTCATGACGAAGAACGACGGCATCTGTCCCAATCTCGATCCGGGCATGATGCTCGAGGCGACCTGCCTGGTTGGCTCCGAGGAGCTCCAGCCCCTGTGCGTGGGAGAGGTGCCCGCGTTCGAGAAGGGCCTGCTCGAGAACCAGTACGCCTGCGAAAAGCTGCTCGTCGACGCCATCTTCCAACACAGCGATCAAAAACTGCTTCAGGCCTTTACCGAGAACCGTCTCGTTCGCGATGCCGATGTTGCCAAGAAGATCATCGCGGATTTCAAGGCGGCGAACGGTGAGGCATGGCCCACATTTGGCGACGCCTAGGAAAGGAGCAAACCAATGGAACAGTTGACGAAGATGCTGGAACAATACATCTACCCCATTGCTGCCAAGTTCCAGGAGAACAAGTTCCTGATGTCCATCCAGTACGGCATGATGCTCACCACACCGCTTCTGCTGGTCGGTGCGTTTGCCTGCATTATCAGCGACTTCCCGCTCGATGCGTTCCAGGCCTTCATGGCCGGCGCCGTGGGCGAGCAGGTTTGGGGCGAGTGGAACTGGAGCATCCTGAACCCGGCGACCATCGGTCTGTTGAGCCTGGTTGCGATGAGCGGCACCTCCTATGAGCTCGCCCGTCGCAACGACGTCCCCGTGATGCCCGCCGTGGTCATCTCGTTCATGTGCTTCTTCCTGCTTATCCATGCGGACGAGAACGGCATGATCTCGCTTGGCAACTTCACCGCGACGACACTCTTCCTGGGCCTGATCATCGCGATCCTGACCGGTCAGCTGTATGCGTTCTGCATCAAGCACAACCTGACGATTAAGATGCCCACCGCGGTCCCCGAGTTTATCTCCTCGCAGTTCGCGGCCCTTATCCCCGCTGCCATCAGCGCCGCCCTGTTCATCGTGCTGCGCTACGTGATCCAGGCGACTCCGTACGTGACCGCCTCCGACCTGATCTACGGCATCCTCCAGATGCCGCTTACCGCCGCGGGAACCACTCTGCCCGGCACGCTCGTCGCGACTTTCGTCAATGACTTCCTGTGGTTCTTCGGCATCCATGGCACCAACGTCGTGCAATCCGTCATGGGTCCGCTGTGGGAGGCCGCCCGTGCCGCGAACCTCGAGGTCTACTCCGCTGATCCGATGGCGCTGCGTCCGTTCGTGGCGACCACGGCCTTCACCGACATGGTGATCTTCCTCACGGGCACCGGCCTCACGTTGCCGCTGTGCGTCGAGATGGTGTTCATGTGCAAATCCGAGCGCCTGCGTGCAGTGGGCAAGGGCGCCATCATCCCCGGCATCTTCAACGTGAACGAACCCATCACCTTCGGCCTGCCCATCGTGCTCAACCCGCTGCTACTGATCCCCTACGTGGTCGGACCCATGGTCTGCGTCGCACTGGCCTACGTCGCCATGGAGACGGGCATCGTCCCGCGTCCCACGGGCGTGCCGGTTCCCTGGACGCTTCCCGCACCCTTTGGTGGCTGGATGATGTGCGGCGACTGGCGCGGTGGCGCTCTGCAGCTGGTGATCCTCCTGATCCAGGGCGTCTTCTACTGGCCGTTCATCAAGGTGCTTGACAACAAGTACACGGCCGAGGAGAAGGAGCTCGCCGAGGCCGAGCCCGAGGCTGCAAGCGCGTAATCCCTCTCAACTTGGAGGCGAAACGGGACCGTCGTTTCAGGCCCATGTTCGGATGCTCAGCGTGCCCCCAAAAGCTCGAAGCTGGTGTACCGTATGAAAGACGAGGCGGCATGATTCGCAGAGCTGTTGCTTACTTCATTGACTGGATGCTCCTTGCGACCGGCATGAACATTTTGGTCGTCGCCGTGGCATTTGGCCTGACCGGAAAGCTCTACGCGGGTCTGCTGCCTCTCGTCTTTTTCGAGGCCCCCATGCAGATCATCCTGCTCGCCGTCCTTGCGGCAATCGAGCTGCTCTATTACTGCGGCGTTCCCCGCTATGTGTGGGAAGGGCAGACGTTGGGCAAGCGCATCATGGGAGTCCAGGTGCGCCGCGCAGACGGTGGCCGTGCCTCGCTTCCGACGCTCGTTTTGAGAGACTTGGTCTGCATCGTCTTGATCGAGGGATGTTTCTCCCCGCTGAGCAACTACGTGCGCAACGCACTTATGTTGGTTTGTTCGAGCGACGTTATTCAAATGACAATCTGGGCAAGCTGGGCATTAGGTGCGATTTCGATTGGCATGATGCTTTTCACCAAGCGTCACCGCATGCTGCACGATGTTTTGTCCGGAACGATTGTGGTCGGCAAGAGGACGGAGGCGGAACGTGGGGCGGATGAATCTCCAGTCGATGGAGCGGTGGAATAACCTCTCCATCGAGGAAATGCGCACATTGCGGGAGATTGTCTCCCGCATCGATCGGGGCGACGAACGCATCTCGGTGCGGTCCGTCGCCGAAGCCGCTTACGTTTCGACATCGAGCATCGTCCGCCTTGCGAAGAAGTTGGGTCTTGAGGGATACAGCGAGCTGCTCTACGTGCTCAAGCACGAACGCTTGGGTGCGGGCTTCAGGGGCGCCGTGGACATTTACGAGACGCTTTCCTTTGACGAGCAGACGAATGCGACGCTCGACGACCTCGCGCGCGCCCTTACGAGCGGACAATACGGTCGCGTCAACGTAATGGGCGTGGGATACTCCGATCTTTCCGCGACGTACCTGTGCAATCGCCTCATGGAAGAGGGTTTGTTCGCGGCAAACAAGAGCCCGCTCGACTTCCATGACGACACCCCGTTTCTCTCGGTCTTTTTCAGTGAAAGTGGGGAGACGAGAGATTTGACTTTCGTGCAAGAGCGCCTGAGGGCAAAGGGGTTGGACGACTACGCTTTCACGGCCGAGAGTTCGAGCACGCTCGGTGAGAACGCGAGCCATCGTATTTTGGTCAAACGAGGGCGCAACGGGCTGCCATACGACTCGAATCATTTTGTCATCAACTGTTTGGAGTGCATCGAAAGCCTCATCACGAGGATGGATACGATGAGAAAGGTTCAGGAATCATGAACGTATTGCTGGTTTGCTCGATGGGCGCCTCGACGGCGAGCATGTGCAAGCGCATCGACGCCGCAGCCGCTGCTGAGGGCATGGAGCTCACGACGACCGCCGTTCCCATGGCGATGATGGGCGACAAGATCGATTGGGCGGATGTGGTGCTGATTGGGCCGCAGATCCGTTTCATGCTCGAGAAGGTCAGCGCGTCTGCGAAGGGCAAGCCCGTGGAGGCGATCGATATGATGGCGTACGGCACGATGGACGGCGCCAAGGTACTCGCCCAGATCAAGGGAATGATTTAGATGGCGTCCGAGTCTGTCGAAGAGGTGCTTCCGTACGAGGCCCTCAGCTTCGAGATCATCTCGTTTGCCGGAACGGCGAAGAGCTGCTACCTGGAGGCATTGGAGTGCGTCCGTCGTGGTGAGGATCCCAACGAGTTGATCGCACAGGGAGACGAGGCATATCGAGCCGCCTCGGAGTCCCATCAAAAGGCGCTTCAACTTGAGGTCGCAGGGGAGCTGGGCTGCGGCTTACTGCTCATTCACGCTGAGTCGATTCTTATCAGCGCCGAGACCATCAAGGGCCTCATGCCGACGATTATGGATTTGGCACGTAAGTAAGCGATTCTTTTTTACGTGGTTTTGAGGCTGGACGATTACTTCGTCCGGCCTTTTTCCTTTTTAACCTGGCTTCAACTTGCAATGGGGTCGGTTATTCGCATTGACTCACAGGTTCGGCAAGTAGACGGCAAAACGAAAAAATAAAACACCTGGTAGATGATGTGCGGTTTTCGCAAAAACGGCTATCTGCTCGCTGGGATGCCGATTTTGTGCGAATAACCGACCTCATTGCATGACGAGTATCTGATTTTCAGTCAAACATTGCCCGAATTCCTGGGCATCCGTCGCACCTGCTTCATGATGTCGCGCTCGTTTTGGTTGGGGTGCGTCGTTTTCGAGCCTAAATTAAGCCAACTTGCTCCCAATCACAGAAAAGTTGCTCACGGAGTTCTTGTGTTGCTCGAGCAGTTTTCGGGGCAGGAGACCTCATTTGAACGCCCAGCTTCTTGGCCAGGTATGCTCCGAATATTTCAAAACGTCGCTCGTCGGCAATCTGCTCATAGGTGATGCGAATAACTTCGATTCCCATGTTCTGAAGCGCAAGCGCTCTATTGTCGTCGGTTAATCCTTTGATGGGACTGCCGTGAACGGCTTTTCCCTGGCATTCAACAACGACAAAGGGATGCTTGCTGGTCTTCTCCCAAGCAAGATCTGCATACACATGGCGCAGCCCACAGATTTTTCTTGCATCGTCGTTGAGTTCAATCTTTAGATCGTTTTGCATGCCCGTCAGACCCAACCCTCCAGTTGCACGCGGGGCCGTGAGCAGAAGAGAGGCACGCGCTTCAAAGGGGGACGCCACGCTTCCTGTTACAAGATGCGCTGCACTTTGAAGCGGCTTGTAGCCATGCTGACCTGCAACCTCTGAAAGAAATAGTTCCAAATCTCGGGAAGTGAACAGGGGAGGTCTTGTCCACATATTGGTTGCCGACCCTTTTGTGTCAACGAGTCTCTTCCAGTCTTGCATGCGAGGAATAGCGAGTTCCCGCCTGGCGCGGGCGTACGCTTCGTCCAGGTCTTTCGAAGGGGAAAAGACGGTGAACGTACCCATAAACTCATAAAGGAGCATGGCAAGGTGAATTGTCGAGATATGACGTGCAAGCAAAAGAGCGGTGAATAACGGAGATGTTAGAGAGACGTCAAAGGGAGTATCGATGATTGCGCGATGGGGAAGAGATGTGGTCCATACGTGCGGCTTTACAAGAGTTGAGTTAATACCATGGGCACCAAATTCAAGAGCATGGATGGGGATTCCAACTATTTTCGAAGCCGTGTAGTTGTCTCGAAGTTGTTGCCGTCCATAGGGTGTATCAAAGTCGGGGAGACAAGGGAGCACAGAAAGATACTGCGGGGGCACCCGGAGGAGCCTGAGAGCCGATATGCCGCACAAGGTCTTGTCCATAACAAAAGGTTAGTGCATGGAACGCGAAATGGCGGCTGGGGTTTCCGTGAATAAATGCCTTACTTTGACTCGAGGACGATATCTTTTATCTGCGCTTTTAGGAAACATGTCCAATTCGAGTGAGAAGTGTCACAGGTTCTCTGGGATTGATCTTGGATTTACTGACCCAATTTATTTCGGTCGGGGCGCGTTTTCGTAAGGCTTTTCGATGCGAAGTGAAGTCGTATCTACGTGAAGGGCATGTTGCTTTTCATCCGGTTCGTAGTACGTTCGCGCTGTGGTGGGTCTGGACTGGGGCGGGGAAGATGCGTTGCTTCCGGTCAAGCTCTGCAATGAGGTCGGTTATTCGCATAAAATCGGCATCCCCGCGAGTAGATAGCCGTTTTTGCGAAAACTTCACCTCATTTACCAGGTATTTTGATTTTACGTTCTGCTGTCTACTTGCCAAAACCGCGGCTCTATGCGAATAACCGACCTCATTGCATCGCGGACACCCACTCATAGCGCATGTTGCGAAGTGAGACTGGGTTTATTCATGTTGACAGTGTCCGCGTACTCATCTGGCGCGGTTTTGGCAGTATCGCGAGCAGCGTTGGGCGTTGGTTTTATGGCCCATACAGCACGCAGGCACGTGATGATTTAGCAATGGCTCCCGCTTTGATGTGCAAGGGCCTTATGCTTGGGTGCAATTGCGCGACTCCTGCTGCGGATGTGCCGGCACGCTACACAAGGAGTTCCCAGACCTCTTTACCCAAGTTTCGGGCGAGTTTGTTCAGCGTGGTAAGCGTGGGGTTGGACCTGCCGTTTTCAATGAGGTCGAGTTCGACACGGCTGATGCCCATCTGCAGCGAAAAATCGACCTTCGTGAGGCCTGCGCCGGTGCGAATAGCGCGGATGTTGTCGCCGAATATCTGGTGAATGTTCTTATCCATGCCATTGAGCTTGGCAAGTTTTTCACGGAGAACGAAACCATGATTTACGTTCCGGGTATTCGGCATACGGAAAACAAGATTTGCCGTATCTGCGTCGGGCTCTCACAGCGTATTGGGCTCTTGCGCATGCGCTGTAGTACCGCGCATGCGGCGGAATAGAAAAGTACAACCCAAATGTGGAGACTTTCCGCGTTCTTACAAAAAACAGGAAACGCCCGGGCGCGTGGTCTGTTGACGCGCCTCCTACGCGCGCGTATCATAGCGAACCGCATGTTCTGCGGGAGGATGCTGACTCCCCTTAACAAGCCGTTGCACTTTGAATTGGAAGCTGGATATTTACGAGAAGGAGTACGCTTTGCCTACTATCAACCAGCTGGTTCGCCAGGGCCGTCGTTCGACGCCCAAGAAGTCCAAGAACGCCGCTCTTAAGCGCAACGCGCAGAAGCGCGGTGTGTGCACCCGTGTGTTCACCACCTCCCCCAAGAAGCCGAACTCCGCTCTTCGCAAGGTCGCCCGTGTGCGCCTCGTGAATGGCATCGAGGTCACCGCCTACATCCCCGGTGAGGGCCACAACCTGCAGGAGCACTCGATCGTGCTCGTCCGCGGCGGTCGTGTCCGCGACCTCCCTGGTGTGCGCTATCACATCATCCGTGGCTGCTACGACTGCGCCCCTGTTGCCAACCGCAAGCAGGCCCGTTCTCAGTACGGCACCAAGCGCCCGAAGTAGAACTGCGTAGACCCCGATCATTCTTAGTTAGAGGAGAAACACTATGCCGCGTCGTGCAGCAAAAACTCATCGCCGCGAGGTTCAGCCTGATGCTGTTTACAACAATCGCCTCGTGACGCAGCTCATCAACAAGGTCTTGCTTGACGGCAAGAAGTCCACCGCCGAGCGCATCGTTTACAGCGCGTTCGAGATGGTTGCCGAGAAGACCGGCGAGGACGCCCTCGCTGTGTTCAAGAAGGCCATGGACAACATCAAGCCGACCCTCGAGGTCAAGCCCAAGCGCGTTGGTGGCGCCACCTACCAGGTTCCTATGGAGGTCAACGCCCGTCGTTCCACCCAGCTCGCTATTCGCTGGATGGTCAACTTCTCTCGCGCTCGTAAGGAGAAGACCATGGCCGAGCGCCTTGCCGCCGAGATCATGGACGCCTCCAACGGCGTCGGCGCTTCCGTGAAGAAGCGCGAGGACGTCTTCAAGATGGCCGAGGCCAACCGCGCGTTCTCTCACTATCGTTGGTAAGTTACAGGAAGGAACTGACACATGGCTAAGCCCAAGTACAAGCTTTCCGAAACTCGCAACATCGGCATCATGGCCCACATCGATGCCGGCAAGACCACCACGACCGAGCGCATCCTGTACTACACCGGTAAGACGCACAAGATCGGTGAGGTCCATGAGGGCGCTGCCACCATGGACTGGATGATTCAGGAGCAGGAGCGCGGCGTTACCATTCAGTCCGCCGCCACCACGTGCTTCTGGAAGAAGGATGACAAGACCTACCGCGTCCAGATCATCGACACTCCGGGCCACGTCGACTTCACCGCTGAGGTTGAGCGCTCCCTGCGCGTTCTCGACGGTGCCGTCGCCGTGTTCGACGCCGTTGCCGGCGTTCAGCCGCAGTCCGAGACCGTGTGGCGCCAGGCTCGCAACTTCAACGTCCCCCGCATCGCGTTCATCAACAAGTATGACCGCGTGGGCGCCGACTTCTTCCACGCTATCGACACCATGAAGGAGCGCCTCAACGCCAACGCTGTGGCCATCCAGGTCCCGATGGGCGCCGAAGACAACTTCTGGGGCGTTATCGACCTCGTGACCATGACCGCTTGGGACTTCAAGGCCGACGACAAGGGCATGACCTATCCCGAGCCGATGGATGAGATCCCCGCCGAGTTCGCCGACATCGTGGAGGAGAAGCGCGCCGAGCTGCTCGACGCCGCCGCCAACTACGACGACGACCTCATGATGATGGTTCTCGAGGACGAGGAGATCCCTGTGGACACGCTCAAGGCAGCTATCCGCAAGGGTACGCTCGCCAACGAGCTCAACCCGGTTCTCGTGGGCTCCGCCTACAAGAACAAGGGCGTGCAGGAGCTTCTCGACGCCGTTGTGGATTACCTCCCGAGCCCGCTTGATGTCCCGCCCGTGGAGGGCACCAACCCCAAGACCGGTGAGACCGAGACCCGTGAGGCCTCCGCTGACGCTCCGTTCGCGGCCCTCGCCTTCAAGATCGCTACCGACCCGTTCGTCGGCAAGCTCACCTTCTTCCGCGTGTACTCCGGTCACATCGACGCCGGCTCCTACGTGTCCAACGCCACGAGCAACAGCCGTGAGCGCTTCGGCCGCATCCTCGAGATGAACGCCAACGACCGTATCGACGTCGACGGCGCCACCGCGGGTGACATTCTTGCCGCCGTGGGTCTCAAGAGCACCACGACCGGCGACACCCTGTGCGAGGAGGGCAAGGAGATCGTCCTCGAGCAGATCGAGTTCGCCAAGCCCGTTATCGACATCGCCATCGAGCCCAAGACCAAGGCCGAGCAGGACAAGATGTCCATCGCGCTGACCAAGCTCGCCGAGGAGGACCCGACCTTCCAGGTGTCCACCAACCACGAGACCGGCCAGACCATCATCGCCGGCATGGGCGAGCTGCACCTCGAGATCATCGTCGACCGTCTGCTCCGCGAGTTCAAGGTCGAGGCCAACGTGGGTAAGCCCCAGGTCGCCTACCGCGAGGCTCCGGGCCATGACGTCGAGAAGGCCGAGGGCAAATTCGTTCGCCAGTCCGGTGGTCGCGGCCAGTACGGTCACGCCGTTATCAAGCTGGAGAAGATGGAAGAGGGCTTTGGCTACGAGTTCGTCAACGCCATCGTCGGCGGCGTCGTGCCCAAGGAGTACATCCCGTCCATCGACAAGGGCATCCAGGAGGCGCTGAACACCGGCGTTATCTCCGGCTTCCCGGTCGTCGACGTGAAGGTCACCCTGTTCGACGGCTCCTACCACGAGGTCGACTCCTCCGAGGCCGCCTTCAAGATCGCCGGCTCCATGGCCATCAAGGACGCCCTGCGCAAGTCCGACCCCATCCTCCTCGAGCCCTACATGGCCGTTGAGGTTGAGACCCCCGAGCAGTACATGGGCGATGTCATGGGCAACCTGTCCGGTCGCCGTGGCAAGATCGAGGGCATGGACGACCGCGGTGGCAACAAGGTCATCCGCGCCAAGGTGCCGCTGGGCGAAATGTTCGGCTACGCCACCGACCTTCGCTCCCAGACCCAGGGTCGCGCCTCTTACACCATGCAGTTCGATTCCTACGAGCCGGCACCCAAGTCGCTCGTGGAAGAGGTCATGGCCAAGAACGGAACCAACTAAGGTCCCTCGCCCGTAGTAGTATCGACGCGAGGGTGTCCTCGCCCATCCCCTTTGGAGGTAGAAGTGTCCAGCCAGAAGATCAGGATCCGTCTTAAGGGCTATGATCATGAGGTCGTGGATCAGTCTGCGAAGCTGATCGTCGAGACCGCCCAGAAGACCGGTGCTCGTGTGTCCGGCCCCATTCCGCTGCCCACCGAGCGCAACCTGTACACGGTTATCCGCTCCCCGCACGTGAACAAGGACTCCCGTGAGCAGTTCGAGATGCGCACCCACAAGCGCCTCATCGACATCCTTGAGCCCACGCCCGGCACCGTCGACTCGCTCATGCGTCTCGACCTTCCCGCCGGTGTCGACATCGAGATCAAGCTCTAAGCTGCTCGACTGACATCAACGTGAAAAGCCGCTGCCTTCGGGTGGCGGCTTTTTGTTTACGGAACTATCGGCGATAAAAGGTATTCGGCTTCGCCGTCTTAAGGCGACGGTTTTTCATGCTCAACGCACAACGAGGTAGGGTTTTCACACTGTTTGGGCATTTTGGCAAGTAGAGACAAAAGCTGCAAGCAATTTACCTGTGGTTTTATATTTGGGAATCCGCGGTCTACTTGGACAAACCGGGTTTCTATGCGAAAATCCTGTCTCATTGCGCATTACAGTTTTCCCTACAAGATGGGTAGCTTAATTGCAAGCTGTGCGCTAAAGCGTGGTATACTACGCGTGTTTGTGGTTAATCGCTTGCATACATGAGCGCATATCTGGCATTGCGTTAAGGAGCCGCTGGTATATGCCACGTTTTACAAGCGATGCCCGGAACGGCGGAAGAACGTACCGCATTGATTGTCCTGCGTTTGCCCGGCGTGCCCAATCGGTCCTAACGAAGCGGTGGTCGCTTCGTGCAAAGATGCAGGTAATCCTGCGAATGGAGGCAATTATGGGACGTTTTACCAACCCGCGTGACCTTTATTTCGGTGAGGGCGCTCGCCACGAGGTCAAGAACTTCGTGGGCAAGAAGGCCGTCATTGTGACCGGCGGCGGCTCCATGCGCCGTGGCGGTTTCCTTCAGGATGTCCAGGCCGACCTTGAGGCTGCCGGCATGGAAGTCAAGCTCATCGAGGGCGTCGAGTCCGACCCTTCTGTTGAGACCGTTATGAAGGGCGCTGCCGTCATGGCCGAGTTCGAGCCTGACTGGATCGTCGCCCTCGGTGGCGGCTCTCCGATCGACGCCGCTAAGGCCATGTGGATCAAGTATGAGTATCCTGAGACCACGTTCGAGGATATGTGCAAGGTCTTCGGCCTGCCCAAGCTGCGCACCAAAGCCCACTTCTGCGCCATTTCCTCTACCTCCGGCACCGCGACCGAGGTCACCGCGTTCTCCATCATTACCGACTACGCCCAGGGCATCAAGTTCCCGATTGCCGACTTCGAGATTACCCCGGACGTCGCCATCGTCGACCCTGAGCTCACCTACACCATGCCTGCCAAGCTCTGCGCTCACACTGGTATGGACGCGCTGACCCATGCCATCGAGGCTTACGTCTCCACCGCTGCCTCTCCCTACACCGATGCCAACGCACTTTACGCCATGCGCGAGATCGTGACCTGGCTGCCCAAGTCCTATGACGGCGACAAAGAGGCCCGTCAGCACATGCATGACGCCCAGTGCATCGCCGGCATCGCGTTCTCCAGCGGCCTGCTCGGCATCGTCCACTCCATGGCCCACAAGACCGGCGCCGCCTTCTCTGGCGACCATATCATCCATGGTTGCGCCAACGCCATGTACCTCGGCAAGGTCATCCAGTTCAACGCCAAGGACGAGCGCGCCAAGGGTCGTTATGCCTACATCGCCAAGGAGATCTTCCACCTCGACGGCGAGACCGACGAGGAGCTCGTCGAGGCTCTCGTTCAGATGATCCGCGACCTCAACGACCGCATCGACATCCCGCAGGGTATCAAGAATTACGGTGCCAAGGGCGTCAAGGCCGACGAGTCCATCATCGACTACGAGGAGTTCGAGGCCAAGAAGCACGACGTTGCCGCCAACGCCATCCTCGACGCTTGCACTGGCTCCAACCCGCGTCAGCCGTCCCAGGAGGAGATGGAGCAGCTGCTCGAGTGCGTCTACAACGACACTCCGGTGACGTTCTAAATTCACTGAGCATCGCTTTCGTTGCTGATGTGCAGGGTCCGTGCAAGTATGGTGCGGACCCTGTTTTGTTGTGAAAGGCGTAACGGTGCTCTAGCATTCCGCCCGCGGTTCTGCTACGATAGCGAAGCTTCGGGTTGTGGCTCAGTTTGGTAGAGCACTGCGTTCGGGACGCAGGGGTCGCTGGTTCAAATCCAGTCAACCCGACCATTGCGTAATAGGCGAGCTCGCGCTGTTCAGCGGGCTCGCTTTTCTCTTATGGCTTGTCTGCTTTACTGCGGTGTGGGTGAACGTCCCGTTTGCCGCGTGGTCACGGTCATATGGTTGCTCCAGTTGGAACGTTGGAAGGGAAGACCGACGTGAACGAGTGGATTTATTCGCGTGCCCAAGGGGATCGTTCGCGCGTGGGCGCGCTGACGGGCATGGTGTGCATCATGCTCAACATCATCTTGTGCGCCGCAAAGGGCGCGATCGGCCTGGTGTCGGGTTCGGTGTCCATCGTGGCCGATGCCTTGAACAACCTCACCGACGCGTCCTCCAACATCGTGAGCGTGCTCGGCTTCAAGCTGGCGAGCCGCCCGGCCGACCCCGAGCATCCGTACGGACACGGGCGCTATGAGTACCTATCGGGCCTTGTGGTGGCGGTGATGGTGCTGCTCATTGGCATCGAGCTGTTGAGGTCATCGATTGAGAAGATCATCGCCCCCACGCCGGTGGACTTTTCCCTGGCGCTCGTTGCGGTGCTCGTGATGTCGATCGCGGTGAAGCTCTGGATGGCGGCGTTCAACAGGGGGCTCGGCAATCGCATCGACTCCGAGACTCTGATCGCCACTGCGCAGGACTCCAAAAACGACGCGATTGCAACTGCTGCAGTTTTGCTTACGAGCATCATCGGCCAGTTCACGGGGGTCAACCTCGATGCCTGGGCGGGCCTTGCCGTGGGCGGTTACATCATCTACAGCGGCGTGGAGCTCATCAAAGACACGATTGACCCGCTGCTGGGTGAGGCGCCCGACCCCAAGCTCGTGGAGCACATTCGCTCTACGATCATGAGCTACGATGGCGTACTCGGTACGCATGACCTTATGGTGCACGACTACGGTCCGGGCCGTCAGTTCGCCAGCGCGCACGTGGAGATGGCGGCCGAGGACGGCCCCTTGGTGAGCCACGATACCCTCGACAACATCGAGCAGGCATTTAAGGACAACGAGGGCCTGATCGTCACGCTGCACTACGATCCCATCGTCACTAATGACCCCGAGGTCCTGGATATGCGCAATCGGATTAATGACATGGCGAAGAGTATCGACCCGCGTATGAGCATCCATGATTTGCGCTGCGTGCCAGGCCCCACCCACACGAACGTCATCTTCGACTGCCTGCGTCCGGCGGGATGCGCGCTGTGCGCCGCCGAGATCAAGGAGCGCCTGTCGGAGCGTGTGATCGCCGTGTATCCCCAGGCCATCTGCAAGATCACGGTGGACGAGGATTACGTGAGCGCCGCGCAGTAGGCGAGCGAGTTCGGGGAGGGCGAGCAAAGATGTCAAAGCTGTATCTCATGAGACACGGGCAAACTGAGTACAACATGCAGTTGCGTGTACAAGGCCAATGCGACTCTCCGCTTACCGAACTTGGCGTAAAGCAGGCGCATGCGGCCGCCGCTTGGTTTACCGCACATGACGTGCATTTTGATCGGATGTGCGCCTCGCCGCTCGGTCGCACACGGGCAACCCTCGACACCATACGTGCGGACCTTACGGCCGCCGGCGATACAGCACTTCCGCCCATTGAATTCATCCCCGGGCTCATTGAACGCAGCTACGGAGTATTCGAGTCCGGTCCTCGCGAGGATGTGCCCGCGGACCTGTGGGATCCCGGCGATGCCTTGGTCCCGTATGGGGGAGAGGGCAACGCCTCGGTGCGGTCTCGCATGGTGGACACCCTGACGCGTATCATGCTTGCGCCTCACGCCGATAGCGTTCTCGCGGTGAGTCATGGTTCGGCAACCTATCAGTTCAAGCAAGCGTGGGAACACTTGGCAACGTGTCCTCAGGACGTGCATTTGGGAAATTGTTGCATCCTGGTCTACGAGTTCGATCCCGCCACGCAGTCATTTATGTGCGAGCAGATCGTCAACCACAGCGTGGAATAGGCGTTGAACGAATAAATAGGTTGGGGCAGACATAGCCCCTCAGCTCAGCTCTTCGAGAAATCGCCTGATGGGCTATGTCTGTCCATTGGACCCCATTATTCGATCGAAACAATTCGTTCCCATTACCTATGGCCTCTTGTTGTTGCCTATGGTTTTTGTCATTTGAAGGGCATCAAAATGCAGAATTCCATAGGCAATGGCCGACAAGCATAGGCAACAGCTGCTGACCATAGGCGATAGAAGGCACATCAAGCAGAACGGACATATAAGATCTGCCGCGAGTTCCGCACGAGCCGAAGGATTCAGTGAATCCTTCGTGCGAGCAGGACTGTTCGAGCGCCGGACCTTATATGCCCGCTCTGTCCATCTCAATTTGCATATCTTCACCAGCAAAAACATTGCGAAGACAATATGGAGACGCGCGGCAACGTGTACAATAGTCAAGCTGTGCTTACTGGGAGGATTATGCCTGTAGCATCTACGTGCTCAAATGGGTTGCCGTGCCGTGATGCGAGGGAAAATGCAAGCAGCAAGCGCAGTAGTCCGTATGTGGTCCGCTGGGGGCACTCGCAAGGGGTGAGTGCAAAGTCCCAAGACCACCGAGAAGTTGGAGATCGTCAATGATCAACATGATTCTCGGCCGCAAGATCGGTATGACCCAGGTTTGGGACGAGGACGACAACGTCGTGCCCGTCACGGTCATCCAGGCTGGCCCCTGCACCGTCTCGCAGGTTAAAACTGAGGCGACCGACGGCTATGACGCCGTCCAGATCGGCTTCGGCGACATCAAGGCCAAGCATGTGAACAAGCCCATGGCTGGTCACTTTGCCAAGGCTGGCGTCGAGCCCGTCCGTTACCTCCGTGAGGTTCGCGTCGAGAACGGCTCCGACCACAAGGTCGGCGATGTCGTGACCGTCGCAGATTTCGAGGGCGTTGCCAAGGTCGACGTCATCGGCACCTCCAAGGGTAAGGGCTTCCAGGGTCGCATCAAGCGCTGGAACCAGCGCCGCGGTCCTATGACCCACGGTTCCCACATCCAGCGTCACCCCGGCTCCATCGGCCAGTGCGCTTACCCGGCCCGCGTCCTCAAGGGCGTCAAGATGGCCGGTCACATGGGTAATGCTCGTGTGACGGTGAAGAACCTCTCTGTTGTCCGCATTGATGCTGAGCAGAACCTCATCCTTGTCAAGGGCGCTGTGCCCGGTGGCAAGAACGGTCTGGTCGCCATCCGCATGGCGTAAAGGAGGATCGTCGAATGTCTATGTTTGAGGTGAAGAACGCCGAGGGCAAGAAGGTCGCTGAGACCGAGCTCGCCGAGGGCGTGTACGGCATCGAGCCGAACATCCACGTCATGCACCACATCGTTACGTGCCAGCAGGCTTGCTGGCGTCAGGGTACCCAGTCCACCAAGGGCCGTTCTGAGGTCTCCGGTGGCGGCAAGAAGCCGTGGCGTCAGAAGGGCACCGGCCGTGCTCGCCAGGGTTCCATCCGCGCTTCCCAGTGGCGTGGCGGTGGTGTGATCTTCGGGCCCAAGCCCCGCACCTACGTCAAGCGCATGAACAACAAAGAGGTCAAGCTCGCTATGCGCTCCGCTCTGTCTGCGAAGGTTCGCGACAACGAGCTCGTGCTCGTGGACGACTACGGCTTTGAGAAGCCGTCCACCAAGGCCGCTGTTGCCATGCTCAAGGCTCTTGGCATCGAGGGCAAGCGTCTCACGATCATCGTTCGCGAGGACGACATCAACGCTTACCTCTCCTTCCGCAACATTCCCAAGACGTGGATCATCACGCCGTCTGAGGCCAACACCTATGACCTCATCAACAACGGCGCTCTGCTGATGCCCGCCGACGTCGCTGCTCACTTCGGGGAGGTGCTCGCTTAAATGACCGCTCACGAGATCATCATTCGCCCCATCGTGTCCGAGCGTTCCTACTCCGCTATGGAGGAGAACAAGTACACCTTTGAGGTGGCCAAGAACGCCAACAAGTACCAGATCAAGGACGCCGTCGAGGAGATTTTCGGCGTGAAGGTCGTTCGCGTGAACACCCTCATCGTCAAGCCCAAGACCAAGCGTGTGCGCTATGTCGCTGGCAAGACGCGTTCCTGGAAGAAGGCCGTCGTCACCGTGGCCGAGGGCCAGTCCATCGAGGTCTTTGGCGCCTAGGTCTAACGACTGAGTTATTTGTCGCTTGCCTCTCAAATGGGGAGGCAAGCGCAAGTCACACCGTGCGTTAAAAGAAGAAACGCCCGGTGCCGTGGTAATCCGGTGTCACCGTATCCGCACATCCCCGCTTGCGGTGGCCAACGGATCGATTTGAAGGGATAAGGTAATGGCTGTAAAGCACCTTAAGCCGACCAGCGCAGGCAGGCGCTGGCAGACGATCTCGGACTTCGCCGAGATCACCTGCACCACGCCCGAGAAGTCGCTTCTCGAGCCGCTGCCCGTCAAGGCTGGCCGCAACAATGCCGGTCGCATCACCATGCGCCACCAGGGTGGCCGCGTGAAGCGCCAGTATCGCGTCATCGATTTCAAGCGCAACAAGGACGGCGTGCCCGCCAAGGTTGCCACCATCGAGTACGATCCTAACCGTTCTGCTCGTATCGCCCTGCTCCACTATGTGGACGGCGAGAAGCGCTACATCCTCGCCCCCAAGGGCCTCAAGGTCGGCGACACCATCCTGTCCGGTGCCGGCGCCGACATCAAGCCGGGCAACGCCATGCCGCTGTCCGAGATCCCCGTGGGTACGCTCATCCACGCCATCGAGTTCATGCCCGGTAAGGGCGCCGCGATCGCTCGCTCCGCCGGTACCGCCTGCCAGCTCATGGGCAAGGAGGGCAAGTATGCCATCCTGCGTATGCCCTCCTCCGAGATGCGCCGCGTGCTCGTCACCTGCCGCGCCACCGTCGGCGAGGTCGGCAACGCCGAGCACTCCAACATCGTCATCGGCAAGGCCGGTCGTCATCGCAAGATGGGCGTCCGCCCGACGGTCCGTGGTACGGTCATGAACCCTGTCGACCACCCGCACGGCGGTGGCGAGGGTCGTTCCCACACCTCTGGTCGTCCGTCCGTCTCTCCTTGGGGCACCCCGTCTAAGGGCTATCGCACCCGCAACAAGAAGAAGACGTCCAACGACCTCATCATCCGTCGTCGTAAGAAGTAACCGATACCCGTTAGGAGAAAGCACTTATGAGCAGAAGTCTCAAAAAGGGCCCGTTCGTAGAGGCGCGCCTCCTCTCGCGTATCATCGCGATGAACGAGGCTGGCAAGAAGGACGTCGTGAAGACCTGGTCTCGCGCGTCCACCATCTTCCCCGAGATGGTCGGCCACACCATCGCCGTCCACGACGGCCGCAAGCATGTTCCCGTGTACGTCACTGAGTCCATGGTCGGTCACAAGCTGGGTGAGTTCGCTCCCAGCCGTACGTTCCGTGGCCACAAGGCCAAATAGGGGGTTTAGGTAAATGGCTACTACTTCCACCGAGACCCGCGAGGTCCGTGCCACGGCTAAGTACGTGCGCGTGTCCCCCGGCAAGGCTCGCCTCGTGATCGATCTGATCCGCGGCAAGAACGTTGCCCAGGCCTTCGATATCCTCCACTTCTGCACGCGCTCCGTCGCCGTGGACGTGGAGAAGGTCCTGCGCTCCGCTGTTGCCAATGCCGAGCACAACAATCAGATGCGCGCCGACGACCTGTTCGTCAAGGCCGCATATGTCGACGAGGGCCCCACGCTTAAGCGCATCCGTCCTCGCGCCAAGGGCTCCGCTTCCCGTATTCTGAAGCGCACGAGCCACATCACCGTCGTCGTCGCTCCCCGAAAGGAGGCATAAGCGTCATGGGTCAGAAAGTCTATCCCACTGGTTTCCGTCTTGGCATCACCGAGAACTGGCGCTCCCGCTGGTTCGCTGAGAAGGATTACGCCAAGACTCTCGGCAACGACCTCGAGATCCGTAAGTTCCTCGAGAAGCGTCTCGCCCGTGCCGCCGTCTCCCGCGTGGAGATCGAGCGCGCCGGCGACAAGGTGAAGGTTATCATCCTCACCGCCCGCCCCGGCGTTGTCATCGGCAAGAAGGGCTCCGAGATCGACGGTCTGCGCACCGAGCTCGAGGCTGTCGCCGGTGTTTCCAAGGGCAACCTGTCCGTCGACGTCATCGAGGTCAAGCGCCCCGAGCTCGACGCCGTTCTCGTTGCTCAGTCCATCGCTGAGCAGCTCGAGGGCCGCGTTGCCTTCCGTCGCGCCATGCGCAAGGCGGTTCAGTCCGCTCGCAAGGCCGGCGCCAAGGGCATCCGTATCCAGTGCTCCGGTCGTCTCGGCGGTGCCGAGATGGGCCGCCGCGAGTGGTACCGTGAGGGCCGCGTGCCGCTGCACACCCTCCGTGCCAAGATCGACTATGGTACCGCCACCGCCCACACCACCATGGGCTCCTGCGGTGTCAAGGTCTGGATCTACCAGGGCGAGAAGCTCCCGGGCCAGCCTGTTCCCAACATGGCTCTCGAGGGTACCTCCCGTCCGCGTCGTCGCAATAACGAGAGGAGGGGTCAGTAGTGCTTGCTCCTAAGCGTATTCTCCACCGCAAGGTGCAGCGTGGCTCCATGAAGGGCCAGGCTAAGGGCAATACCGAGCTGCATTTCGGCGAGTATGGTATCCAGGCGCTCGAGCGTCATTGGATCACCAACCGCCAGATCGAGGCCGCTCGTATCGCCATGACCCGCTACATGAAGCGTGGCGGTAAGGTCTACATCACCATCTTCCCGGATAAGCCCATCACCAAGAAGCCGGCTGAGACCCGCATGGGTTCCGGTAAGGGCAACCCCGAGGAGTGGGTGGCCGTCGTCAAGCCGGGCCGCGTTATGTTCGAGATCGCCGGCGTGTCCGAGGAGATCGCTCGCGAGGCCCTGCGTCTTGCCCAGCACAAGCTGCCGATCAAGACCAAGATCATTACCCGCGCACAGAACGGGGAGGACAAGTAATGAAGCCCGCAGAGATCCGTGAGCTTTCCGACGAGGCCTTGGCTGAGAAGCTGAAAGAGGCCCGTGCCGAGCTCTTCAACCTTCGTTTCCAGATGGCCACCAGCCAGCTGGACAACACCGCTCGCGTGAAGACCGTGAAGAAGGACATCGCTCGCCTCCTTACGGAGCAGCGCGCTCGTCAGATTGCAGCGGAGAAGTCCGCTGTTACCGAGTAGTTCAGGAGTAAAGAATGGCTGAAGCAACTGAGCGCAACGCGCGCAAGGTCCGCCAGGGCGTCGTTACCTCCATCATGGGCAACAAGAGCATTGTTGTGACCGCGACGGAGCAGAAGCGCCATCCCAAGTACGGCAAGATGATGACCAGGACCAAGAAGTTCCACGTCCATGACGAGGAGTGCACCGCTGGTGTGGGCGATACCGTCCGCATCATGGAGACCCGTCCGCTGTCCGCTACCAAGCGCTGGCGTCTCGTCGAGATCATCGAGCGTGCCAAGTAAGCTGTCGATGTAAGTTTCCCAGCGATGTGCGCCCGTCCGGCCACCACCGGTGTCCATTGAGGACGGTCGCACCTCTCGCTGGCCTAGGTTCGGAAAGGTTCCAACCATGATTCAGATGCAAACCATGCTGAACGTTGCCGACAACTCCGGTGCGCGCAAGGTTCGTTGCATTAAGGTGCTGGGCGGCTCTAAGCGCCGCTATGCCGGCATCGGTGACGTCGTCATGGCCGCCGTTCAGGAGGCCACTCCGGGCGCTAACGTCAAGAAGAAGGATGTTGTTCGCTGCGTCATCGTGCGCACCGTCAAGGAGGTCCGCCGCAAGGACGGTTCCTACATCCGCTTTGACGACAACGCCGCCGTCGTCATCAACAAGGATGGTTCGCCTGTCGGCACCCGTATCTTCGGGCCTGTCGCTCGCGAGCTCCGCGACAAGAAGTACATGAAGATCGTCTCGCTCGCACCCGAGACCCTCTAACGTAAGGGAGAGACCACTATGTCTATGTCCATCAAGAAGGGCGACAAGGTCGAGGTGCTCTCCGGCAAGGATCGCGGCACGCAGGGCACCGTTCTGCGCGCGCTGCCTTCCGAGGGCAAGGTCGTTGTCGAGGGCGTGGCTGTTGCCAAGAAGGCCGTCAAGCCCAACCCCAATAACCAGCAGGGCGGCATCGTCTCTCAGGAGATGCCGATCGACGTTTCGAACGTCATGCTCGTGTGCCCCGCTTGTGGCAAGCGCACCCGCGTTGGCCATGAGGCCGGCGAGCTCGACGGTCACAAGACCAAGCTGCGCGTCTGCAAGAAGTGCGGCCACAAGTTCTAATCCGTACGGACAGAGCTTAAACCTTTGAGCCCTGGGTACGTCCATTGCATGTCCTCATCTGTCGTTTGAGATGGATGAGGAATTGTGCAGGGGTGTATCCGGGGCTTTTTGCATTCGTATGCTGGATGAGCCTTTAATGCAAGACGAGCTTTCGTTTCGCGCGTAAAATGATTGCGTTGTTCCGCGGGAAAAGCGTTCTTGCGTTGGCGAATTCGCTTGCGTGTTGCGTAATGAAGGGATTGCCATGAAGCTGTTTGCCTACACCTTAAGGCCCTTTGATGAGCTTCCATTCCTTGAGGAGGTTTGTAACGAGCTCAATATCGAGTTCGATTGGACCTCAGATGCCCCTACGCTCGACAACGCAGACCTTGCCGCAGGTGCAGACGCGCTGAGCATCATCACGAACCCCATGACATCCGGGCTGCTCGATCGCTATCACGAGCTGGGGATCAAGGCTATCGGCACCCGTTCTATCGGATACGATCACATCGACCTGGCGCATGCGCAAAAGGTCGGGATTCGTATTGCCCATGCAGTGTACCCTCCCGAGGGCGTTGCCAACTACACGATCATGCTGATGCTTATGGCGTTGCGGAACATGAAGCTCATCATGAACCACAACGAGGTGCAGGACTTCTCACTCGTGGGCAAACTCGGTCGCGACATTTCTTCTTGCACGGTTGGTGTTGTGGGCACCGGTGCCATCGGCTCGTGTGTGATTCGCCATCTCACGGGGTTCGGTTGCCGTATTCTTGCGTACGATCCCTTTGAGCGAGAAGACATTGCGCAGCTGGCAACCTACGTCGACCTCGATACGCTGCTGGCTGAATCCGATGTGGTGACGCTTCACGCTCCCGCCCTGCCCGTGAACCATCACATGATTGCAACTCCGCAGTTCGCTCGCATGAAGCAGGGTGCTGTGCTGGTCAACGCCGCACGTGGCTCTCTCGTTGATACCGAGGCCTTGTTGGATACCCTTGAGTCCGGTCATCTTGCCGGTGCAGCGCTCGATACCATCGAGAACGAGACCAACTTGTACTATCTCGATAAGAGCCGTGAGGTGCTTCCCAATCGAGATCGCGCAGCGCTTATGGCGCTTCCCAACGTGATCGTCTCGCCCCATATGGCGTTCTACACGAAGGAGGACGTGCGCGATATGGTATTCAGCACGACGCAGGCGTTGTTGGCGTTCTGTAACGAGCAGGATTCTCCACTTGAGGTGCGATAAGCCTTAAGCCGCGTGGGTGTCATTTCAATACGACGTGAGAAGCGGGAGGGCTCTTTTGCACGGGCCTTCCCGTTTTGTTTGTAACAAATAGGCGATAAAGAAAACTTGGTATAGGCATTATGGGAAAATGAGCCACACATATAGGCGCAAGACGCGTAGAAAGGACGACCTATGGTCACTCCAGTTCCAGTTGATGCCGCCGCAGCAGCAAACGCCGCATTTGCAGCTGTTGCAGACAAGCCGTTCCCCGAGGACATTTTTACCGCTCCTGAACTTCGCTGGGCATCGATTGGCTGTGGCGTCATTGCCAAGCAGATGGCTCAGTCGCTTGCGCTTGCAGGTCGCACCGTGCAGGGTATCTACAATCGCACGCGTTCCAAGGCCGAGGCATTTGCCGAGCAATATGGCGTGGCAAAGGTGTACGACAGCGTGGAGGAGCTCTACGCCGACCCCGAGATCGACGCCATTTACATCTCCACGCCGCACAACACTCACATACAGTATCTGCGCGGAGCCCTTGCCGCTGGCAAGCACGTTCTGTGCGAGAAGGCCATCACCCTCAACTCCGAAGAGCTTGACGAGGCACGTTCCCTTGCACGCGAGCACAACGTGGTGCTCATGGACGCAACGACCATCTTCCACATGCCGCTGTATCGCGAGCTGCTGAGCCGCGCACAGGCGGGCGAGTTTGGCCGTCTGCACCTCGCTCAGGTCAACTTCGGCAGCTTCCGCGATTACAACGATGTGAATGGTCGCTTCTGGAATCGCAGCCTCGCCGGTGGCGCCATGCTCGATATCGGTGTCTACGCGCTTTCCATCGCGCGTCTGTTCATGGAGAGCAAGCCGGACGAGATCGTGTCGCTTGCGAACATGTTCAAGACCGGCGTGGACGAGGAAAGCGGCTTTGTGACGCGCAATGCCGAAGGCCAGCTGGGCGTGTTCTCGCTTTCGTTCCACGCCAAGCAACCCAAGCGTGCCGATCTGTGCTTTGATGATTGCTATATCGAGGTCATGAGCTATCCGCGCGCCGATCATGCCACGATTGTTTGGACCAACGACGGCCACATCGAAGAGGTCGCTCTGGGCGAAGAGGCATATGCCCTGTGCTACGAAATTGCGGACCTTGAGCAGGCGGTTGCAGGAGACGAGAGCAAGGCTCGCCTGCTCGACTATGCTGCCGACGTCATGGATGTGATGACCAAGCTGCGTCGCGACTGGGGCGTGGTGTACCCCGAGGAGGAGTAGGTAGATTCAGGCTGACGTCCCGGCACATCATTCCATGCTCAAACAGTCCTGCGCAAGACGGAGGGTCCACCGGACCCTCCTTTGCGTGCGGAACTGCGCGTGGAACGATGTGCCGGGACGTCGGTATGCAATTAGCAAAAAAGATATATGGGCCAAGTGACCGTTTTGAGCTGTGCAGCCGTATATCGTCCGCTGCGAGTTCCGCACGAGCCGAAGGATTCAGCGAATCCTTCGTGCGAGCAGGACTGTCCGAGCGCCGGATGATATGCGGCTGAACGGCTCAAGCTGGGACTGCTCGAGCATGGGACGATATGTCCGGTACGGCATGAGTGCGTTATATAAACCTGCGGAAATGCAATAATACATTGAAAATAAACCTGCGGAAATGCAATAATACGTTGAAAATAAACCTGCGGAAATGCAGAGGGCAGCCTATGGCAACGTTGTTCAAGCGCAAAATATACGATTCCATCCTTGAGTGGAAAGAACGTTCAAAAGGGCGAACAGCGCTGCTTATCGAAGGTGCGCGTCGTGTTGGAAAATCGACTGTTGTTGAGGCTTTTGCAGAGCATGAGTATAAAACCCATATCACACTGGATTTTTCCCGCGTATCACCGGAAATACGTGCTCTTTTTGACGACACCTCCGACTTGAATTACCTCTTTCTCCAGCTACAACTGCAATTTGGGGTTCAGTTGCACGAGAGGGAATCTCTCATTGTGTTCGACGAAGTTCAGCTTTGCCCTTCGGCTCGGCAGGCAATAAAGCACCTTGTTGCGGACGGTCGTTATGATTACATCGAGACGGGCTCGCTTGTTTCGATTCGGCGGAACACGGCGAATATCCTTATCCCAAGTGAAGAAGAAAAGCTCCAGATGCGTCCCATGGATTTTGAGGAATTCCGTTGGGCACAAGGGGATGAGGCGACATCCGAGCTTCTTCGCATGGCGTTTGATTGCCGTGCTCCTCTCGGCGAACAAATAAATAGAAAGCTCATGAGAACTTTCAGGTTGTATATGCTTGTCGGTGGCATGCCCCAAGCGGTTGAAGCGTATTTACAAACAAATAATCTGCAGGTTGTTGACGCGGTAAAACGAACAATTATTTCTCTATATGAAGAGGATTTTCATAAGATCAGCCCATCGGGTGCTCTCTCTATGATGTTCGATGCCATTCCGGCTCAGCTTGCAAAGAAAGCTTCTAGATATCAAGTTTCCAGTGTCATATCAGGGGCGCGTGCTGCAACCGTTCAAAATGAAATATCCGAACTTGTTGAATCGAAGACAGTTTTGATTGCTCATCATGTCGATGATCCAAATGTGGGAATGGCGGCAACGGTCGATCTCTCTAAATTTAAGCTGTATCTGGCTGATACGGGTTTGTTCGTTACATTGGCATTCAAAGACAGGGCGTTTACTGATAATTTGATATATGAAAAATTGCTTGCAGATAAATTGCCTGTCAATTTGGGTTCGGTATACGAAAATGTGGTTGCTCAAGAGCTGGTTGCACATGGCGATAGACTCTTTTATCACACATGGCCCAAACCGGGAGCCAATCGAAATTACGAAATCGATTTCATTCTTACGCGCGGCAAAAAAGTGCATCCAATCGAGGTAAAGTCTTCCGCACATACCGCTCATGCCTCGCTCGATGCTTTCCAAGAAAAGTACTCTTCAAGAATCGGGGAGAGATATCTCGTTTATACACGTGACATCCGCCGCGAAGGCGGTCTTCTGTATTTACCGACATATCTTGCAGCATATCTTTGATCATTCCACGCCTTGGAAAAGGCAACCGGAGGTAGAACCGGGCATGCGGCGATCGGGCGCGCGTCCGGCAAGTGCCGCGTCAAGGGCGCGACGGGCGCGGGTCACACGACGTGCAAGTTCCTCGGGCTCGAGCAGCGTACCGTCTACGAGGAAACGGGACACACCCGCACGGAGAAGCTGGGGAATCTGCGGTGTGGCGTCGATGGGTTTGTCCGCGTAGAGGCGGCTACGACCGTTGAGGCCCGTGCGAACGGGCAGCAAACGGCCGTCGATGTTTTTGAGCTTGAAGTCGCGTGTGCGTAGGCGACAGTTGGCGCAGTCGTGGATACAGGCACCGGCAACTTGAAGGATGCAATGTTCACTCGTCATGACGCGCGATGCGCCCAGCACCATGAGGCCGAGCGTGGCGCCGTTCGCATGAGGTGCGATTTGCTCGATTTCGGCAAGCGTGAGCTCGGGAGAGAGCCATGCGCCCGTTGCGCCGCGTTCGGCAAGCGCGGTAAGGCACGCGACGTTGTGTACGGGAATGCAACTGCGAAGTTCTGCGTGCGCGTTGCGTTCCGCTGCCAGGGCGAGCTCCGAGATGGTGCCCACGGCGATGGGGGCGTCGCTTGCAGCCCAGGGGTCGAGACGATTGTGATCGATGGCGCGTGAGACCTCATCCAATACAGGGATGAGGTTCCGATCAGTCGCTTCGCTAGGGGAGATACCTGCGGCAATGAGGTCATCAACCATCATGTAAATGCGGGTGGCACCTGCTTGTCGCGCGGCACGCGCGGCATCAAGTGAGGGTGCGAGCGCGCAGATTTCGGGTGCTGTGCACTGGGCTTGCTTTGGAGTTTGGGATTGCGGCGACGACGCTGTTTGTGCGGTGATGATGCGGCCGGTGTCGAGCGAGGCTTCGCGCGCGGCCCACTCCGACAAAATGACGTGCTCAAGTGCCTCGCACGCAGCGGCGCGGACCTTATGCACGGCGGAGAATCCCATGCCGCACCCCTCGTCCAGCTGGACATCAAACGAGGAGGCTTCAAAGGGGGAAGAGCCCATACGACCCACGTGCTCAATGAGGTCATCGCACGTTACGGCCTTACTGCGCGCAGGTTCCACCACAAAACCCTCGGCACGTGCCGTGAGCTCAGGTTGGTCATGGCAGGTGAGCACCACGGCAAACGGCTGGCCCAGGCGAGCTTCAACGCGTGCGTCAACCAAACGTTTCCGCGCGATGGGGCGCTTGAGCGCCGCGCTGGAAGCGTCGAGCGCCGCCTGACTGCGAATGAGGCGCACGCGAGATCCCGCAGGCATGGGGCGTGCGGTGCGGCATTCCACCACGGAACCTGCGCCTAAATCCTCCGGCGCAATGGTGGTAAGGAACTGGTCGAACTCGTCATCGTGGCGCAGCTCAAGCAGGTCACCTTTACCCACAGGCTCGTCGAGGCGAATCTTGGTCCACGCGGCACGGCGGCGTTTGTCATCGGGTTTGAGTCCCTTAGTGTTGCCGAGCGGTCGGCTGCCCAACACCTCGCCCACAATCTGACCGCGGTTGTTCGAGCGCTCGTAGCTCATCATTTCGTCGCCAGAGCGGCCTTCTTGGTATTCATAGGTGAAGTCGCGATTGAAACACCGTTTGAGCTGGCGATAGCGTGCCTCAGCATCCTCAGGGGTGGTTGTGCGCTCGGCGAGCAGATCATCGAGCTGCGCGCGATAGGCGCTTACGATGGAGTGGACATAGTCGGGTGCTTTCATACGCCCCTCGAGCTTGAGGGCGTGCGCACCGGCGTCGAGCAGGCGATCGAGCATGTCGACGGTGCAGGTATCGCGTGGGCAGAGGGCGCGCTCGCGTCCCGCACTCGACCATGAGCGCCCCTTCTCGTCAATCAGCTCATAGGGCAGGCGACACGGCTGCGCGCACATGCCGCGGTTGGCGGAGCGGCCGTGCGAAGTGAAGCTCGACAGTAGGCAAATGCCCGAATAGCAAAAACAAATCGCCCCATGGGCGAACACCTCGAGTTCAATGCCCACGTGGGAAATCTCAGCGATCTCGTCGATGGAAAGCTCGCGTGAGAGGGTGACGCGGTCCGCGCCGACGTTGCGGCACCACGCGGCTCCGCGGGCGTCGTGGATGTTCGCCTGTGTGGAGATGTGCGTTTCGATATGCGCCAGCAAGCGGCGAATCTCAAAGAAGAGGCCCCAGTCCTGGATGATGAAGGCGTCGGCGCCGAGGAGCCAACAACGTTCCACCAGTTCAAGCGCCTGCTGCATTTCGCTGTCTTTGATGATGACGTTAACGGTTACATACACGCGCGTGCCCGCGAGATGGGCGGCGCGACAGGCCTCTCCAAATGCCTCGTCGGTGAAATTCGCAGCCTTGCGACGCGCGTTAAAAGAGCCCATTCCGCAGTAGATGGCATCGGCGCCGGCGGCAAGCGCCGCATAGAACGGTTCGGGGCCTCCGGCGGGCGCAAGTAGTTCAGGGCGTGTGTGAGCGGCGTCGCGAAGTGATGTGACAGGGGAAGAAGAAGGCATGGCAGACTCCTGGTAGATTTGATCGGCACAAGTATAAAGGGCGGATGGGCGGCATGTGGCATAAGCCGGTCAACGTGGGCGGATTACACAAGGTTGCGAGTTGGAGCGTGCCGCGGGGCGTACGCGAGCGCCACCACCTCGAGGGGTTTTACGGGGCATTTAGGTACCGTGCGTGCGGCGCGGCGCAGCGGGGTGATACCATGGCTGTGCAATATAAGAAGAAGGGACCTGACCATGGCTTCGAGCTTGCGCATCGGACACGGATATGACGTGCACCGCCTGGTGCCGGGGCGCCGCTGCATCATCGGCGGTGTGGACATCCCGTACGAGAAGGGCCTGTTGGGCCACAGCGATGCCGATGTGCTCGCACATGCTCTAGCCGATGCCATTTTGGGCGCGTGTCGTGGGGGAGACATCGGGAAGCTGTTCCCCGATACCGACCCTGCGTATGAGGGCGCCGACTCACTTAAACTGCTTGCGGACACCATGGGGCATGCGCGCGGTTTGGGCTACGAGTTTGTGGATGCGGACTGCACAATCGCATGTCAGGAGCCCAAGATCACCCCGCATCGCGATGCCATGCGCGCAAATCTTGCGCACGCCATCGGCTGTCCTGTTGAGAACGTTGGCGTCAAAGCCACCACGACCGAAAAGCTCGGGTGGGAAGGCGCGGGCGAGGGCATCGGCGCCTGGGCCGTCTGCCTGCTCGAACGATGTAGCAAATAAGCGCTGATGTTTGTGCTCCAGGATGCTCAGAATGTTTCATCCGGCGCTCGGACAGTCCTGCTCGCACGAAGGATTCACCGAATCCTTCGGCTCGTGTGGAACTCGCGGTGGACGAAACATTTCGAGCGTCCGCCGAGTTACGACGAATGCGCGCGTGATTTTGAGCAAGCGGAGCTCTTCGCTCGACGAGACGGAAGTCCTCCTTCTTGTGATGCGTCTGGTCGAGTAGACTATTCAGCAAGAATGGACATCCCGTTGACTGGGATATTTCGTTCGCGCGCAGTTTCCGCACGCAAAGAAGCGTCCTGTGGACGCTTCGTCTTGCGCAGGACTGTTTGAGCACGAATGAAATATCCCAGTCAATCATGGAATACCTGCCGTGAGCTTTAAGGAGATACCTATGAAGATTTACAACAGCGCCACGCATAAAAAAGAGGAGTTCCACCCCATTGAAGAGGGCAAGGTCCGCATGTACGTGTGCGGTCCCACCGTGTACGACAACATTCACATCGGCAATGCCCGCACGTTCATCAGCTTCGATGTGATCCGCCGTTGGCTCATCGCAAGCGGCTACGAGGTCACGTTCGCCCAGAACCTCACCGACGTTGACGACAAGATCATCAATCGCGCCAACGAGCAGGGCCGCACCGCCGAGGAAGTGGCTGTGGAGTTCTCCGACAAGTTCATCGGCGTGATGCGTGCCGCTAACGTGCTCGATCCCGACGTGCGTCCGCGCGCGACCAAGGAGATCGGCGCGATGATCGGCATGATCAAGACGCTCATCAACGGCGAGCATGCCTATGCCGCCGATAACGGCGATGTGTACTTTGCCGTGCGCAGCGATCCGACCTACGGCGAGGTCTCGGGTCGCAACATCGATGACCTCATGGTGGGTGCGCGTATCGAGGAGAACGAGGATAAGCGCGACCCGCTCGACTTTGCTCTGTGGAAGGCCGCGAAGCCGGGTGAGCCCAGCTGGAAGAGTCCATGGGGCGAGGGCCGTCCGGGTTGGCACACCGAGTGCGCCGCGATGGTGCACCGCTATCTGGGTACGCCTATCGACATCCACGGTGGTGGTTCCGATCTCGCGTTCCCGCACCACGAGAACGAGTGCGCTCAGGCAACCTGCGCATGGCACGAGGGCTTTGCCAATACGTGGATGCACACGGGTATGCTGCTGGTGGACGGCGAAAAGATGAGCAAGTCACTCGGTAACTTCTTTACGCTGGCTGAGGTGCTCGAGAAGCACTCCGCCGCCGCCTTACGCCTGCTCATGCTGCAGACCCATTATCGTTCGCCGCTCGATTTCTCCTGGGAGCGTCTTGAGGGCGCGGAAAACTCGCTGGCACGTATCGCCGGCACCGTGCGCAACCTCATGTGGGCCGCTGCCCATACCGAGGGCACGCCGGATGCGGCTCTTGCCGAGGGCCTGAATGCCTCCGTTGCGCGTGCGGCTGCTGAGTACACCGCGTGCATGGACGATGACTTCAATACCGCTGGCGCTATTGCTGCGTACTTTAACCTGGTAACCGAGGCCAACGTGTATCTCGAGAAGGCCGCCGGAGCCGTGGACGCCGATGCCACGAAGGCATGTGCCGACGCTATTGCCACGGCGCTCGACCAGCTGGGTGTCGAGCTACCGGTCATTGAGGAGCCGCTTCCCGAGGAGCTCGTGGGCGTTGCGGCCGAGCTCGTGGGCTTTGCGGGTTCGGACGTGGATGAGGCCGCCGAGGCGATTCTCGCCGCGCGCGCCGAGGCGCGTGCCGCCAAGGATTGGGGTACGGCAGACGCCATCCGCGATCGCCTGCGCGATCTGGGCCTCGCTATTGAGGACACCGCCGCGGGCTCCCGCATCAAGCAGGCGTAAGGGATCGCACACAGGATTTTTCTGATTCTGTAAGAGTTTGATATTTACATGCGAACAGGCGACCTATCTGGGCCGCCTGTTTTCGTGTAGCGATATTTGGTTGTCACGTCGGCTCTCGGCGTTTCGCTTGAAAGCAGCGGAATGCCGCCCATTATTCATTCGAGAACACGTGGCGGTAGTAATCTTCCTGAACAAGGTAGCGTGCCATGCTGTAGCGATTGCGAGCCAGGTCGGACACGGCGGCGACGTACGCGGCTTCATCCCCAAGCTCGACGCCTTTCGCTGGGGCGAACACGCCCGTGCTTGCTTCAAACGTTCCTGCAGAGGTAATCCAGCTCGATCCAAAACCCGTATCGGTGAACACGACGATATTCATCGCAGTGCTCACCTTGCCCGGTTCAAATTCAGTTGCCAATACATCGCGGCCCGAGAGCAGACGTGAATCGTACGTAAAACCAAACAAGTTGAGCAACGTGGGCACGATGTCGACGGAGCTGCACGGCGTGTCGACCTCGACAGGCTCATCCATCGACCCGCTCCAGATAATGAGCGTGTTGCGATAGCGCTCCGTGGGCATGGCGCCGTAATCCACGCCCGTGAACTGGGCATAGTAGTCAACGTCGCTGTTTTCGGTCATGGCGTACGGGTAGTGGTCGGGAGATAGAACGATGACCGTGTCGTCGGCGATACCGGCGTCCTCCAGAGCGCCCATCAGGTACGTCAACGCGTTTTCAAGCTCGAGCTGGCAGGCGATGTACGCCATGATCGTTTCGGGTGCGTCGATGTCTTCGACGGCCGCCCGATTCTTGTCGGACATGTCGTTGACGCACCAGCCGTAATTGCAGTGTCCCGATACGCTCATGTAGTACGTGTGGAATGGCGTTCCATCCGCAACATATGCATTGATTTGCTCGCCGATGGTCGCCTGCATCATTTCAAGGTCGGACGCCGGCCATTGTCCTGCGTTCTGCAGCTCTAATCCATTGCCATCACCAATGTAGTCATAGCCCAAGTTTGGATGGGTGAGATGGCGGTCGTAATAGGTGTATGAGTTGTTGTGGAACGCCTTGACCGTGTAGCCCCGACTGGCGAACAGGGTGCCAAGTCCGTAGGGCATGGCGTTTGAGGCGCTCGCCTTGAACGCGGTGCCGCCGTTGACCCATGTCGGGATGATGCCGGTCATGTTGGCAAATTCTCCGCCCGTGGTCGATTGCGTCCAGTCGGGTTGGTAGAAGTTGTCGAATACAAATCCGGTGTGCGTGAGCCGGTAGAGCGTCGGCGTGAGCTCAGGGTCGATGACCTTGTACGAGAATCCCTCGGCGGTGATGAAAATGAGGTTCTTGCTCTCGAAGAGACCTGTGTACTCATTTTTGCTCGTAGGCGTTTGTGCGGAGAAATACTGATCCAGGGCGCGGATCGTGTCGTTGGGAGCGTTGGTCGAAAGGGCCTCGAAATCGATGTCCGTGACATTTGGATTGTACGTCTGAGGCTTTTCGGGCTCTTGTTTCTTGAGGTCGCCTGTGTCGTTCACCGAAAGCGAGGGCATACCAAAGAGGGCATATTGAACCTCGAGGCGCAGCGAGTTCATGAGTCCAAAACGCGGAATAGCGCTATTTGCCGTGTATTCGGTTGTGTAGTACTGAAAGTCGCCGCCCACGTGGCACGAGGCAATGCTCGCAACATGGGATACCAGGCAGATTGCCAGTGTTAAAGCGATGGTTCGGGCAGAGGAGTCGTTGCCGGGAATAACCTGCGTGCGAAAAACGACGACAAGCAGGGTCGGTGCAAATGCAAGGGGAAGTACCCACCAGTTTCCAAGAACGGTGCCAGTCGCTTCACCTGCGAAATTACTCGCGATTTGGTTGCCCATGCTGAGCATGTAGGAAATCTGGTAATAGATTCCGAAAAAGCGGAACGTGCATATTTCGGCGATCGCACACACTGCAAAAAGGGCAAGTACCGCAGCGGCGACGATGCGTATGGTCTTCTTGCGGGGGACAACAACGCCAAGCGCCCAGATGGTCGCGGCCGCCGCAAGGCTCGCAAGGGCGATGCGAATGAGCCCCATGCTGAAGAACTCAGCATTTCCGCTGGTTAGGCGCACGAGGACTTCGAGGAATAGGAACGCGGCCCAAAGTACCGCCAAAGAAGTGAGATACGGCAGGCACGACTTGAAGTTTACGCGCGGAGAAGCCCCGTCCGCCGCCGCGTTCGAATGCGGACTCGGCTGACAGGGCTTGGAAGTGGTACGCGGAGAGGTCATCTAACGGCTGCTTTCTCAAAATGGACTGTCCTCATTCTAATGGAGCACGCAGCGAGCCCGCACGCCATGGCGCGTTTTTACCCTATACTGCTCTACGAAAACGATTCTTTGAGGAGCTTAAATATGGCAGACAAACGCAAGAACGAGCGCACCCAGCGCGGGGATCGAAAGGCGCCCGCGTCTAAGCGTGGCGGTGACATGTCGAAAAAGAAGCAAGGCGGGCCACGTCAAAGTGTGAGGTCGCAGAAGGCGGGTGCGGGGGCCGACACATCGGCGCGTAAGGCCAAGGCGTCTCGCCCATATGCACAGGAGCAAGCTCCGCAGCGTCGTGATGTGCACGCGGCGGCGGGCAACTACATCGAGGGACGACGCGCTGCCGCCGAGGCGCTGCGTACGGGCTTTCCCATCAAGTGCGCGCTCATCGCCAACGGCGTGGAAAACGAGCCCGCTATTCGCGACCTGCTTGCAGGCCTGGGCACCTCCGGCGTTCCCGTAAAGCAGGTTTCCCGCTCCCGTTTGGATGAGATTTCCAGTCATGGGGCCCATCAGGGTATCGTGCTCGAGGTCGGGGCGTTTCCGTATGCGGATCTTGCCGACATCATTGCGCGTACTGGCACGGGAGCCGCGCTCGTGGTCGTGCTCGACCACGTGACGGATGCGGGCAACTTCGGAGCTATCGTGCGTTCCGCCGAGGTCGTGGGCGCGGCGGGTGTCGTCATCCCCAACAAGCGTTCCGCCGAGGTCACGGTTGCCACCTACAAGACCTCTGCCGGCGCCGTCATGCACCTTCCCATCGCGCAGGTGCCTAACATCGCTCGCGCGATCGATGACCTCAAAGATGCAGGTTTTTGGGTCGGCGGTGCCACGGAGCACGCCGAAGATATTTGCTGGGACGCCCCGTTCGAAGGTCGCGTGGCGCTTGTCATGGGTTCCGAGGGCGATGGCATTTCGCGCCTGGTGCTCGACAAGTGCGACTTCACGATCAAGCTGCCCCAGCTCGGACAGACCGAGAGTCTCAACGTCGCTCAAGCAGCGACCGCGCTGTGCTTTGAGTGGCTGCGTCGCAACCGCGATGCGCTCGTGGCGGGGGAGTAGGGAATGGCAAAGAAGAATCGTGCGAAGGCGAAGGCCCGGCGTTTTGGCGAAGGTTCGGCGAAAACGATTGTCGACGCAAGTACATACGGTGTGGGCAACGCGTTTTCCGGTTTGGCGCCGGCGGAGACGCCGCTGCCGCCCCGTGGATCCTTGTCGGGCAAAAAGGAGTTACTCGTGGTGGACGGCTACAACGTCATTCACGCCACACCCAAGTATGAGCAGCTCATCGAGGCCCGAGGTGACCATCCGTTCTCAAATGACGTCTACGAGCGTGCGCGTACAGCGCTCATCGGCGACGTTGCGGCGTTTGCCGGCCGTCAGTACGAGGCGGTAATCGTGTTCGATGCCGCGGGAAACGTGTCCCCCGATCGACCTAACCTGCCGCAAGGTGGCGTGCGCATCGAGTTTTCGCCTCGCGGCGTGACCGCCGACACGGTGATTCAAAACCTGTGCGTCGAGGCGCGTGAACAGGGACGTGCCTGCTCGGTGGTGACGAGTGACGCGATGATTCAGGCGACCGTGATGGGGAAGGGCGTGACGCGCGTTTCCGCACGCATGTTGGTGGAGGAAATCGCCGATATGCATCGCGATTTTGAACGCACACGTGATGAGAACGTTGACATCAAGCTCACGCTTGGCAGCCGCCTTAGCCCGGAATCGCTTGCCAAGCTGCAGTCTCTGCGTGGGAGGTAAGGAACTGCGGGGGATCGTGGGAGCTATGGGGGATTGCAGCCGTGACGCATCAGAAAGCCTCTCCCTTCAGCTAATTTGCCCAGAAGGAGCACCCATCGTTGGTGGGCGTGACGCATTAGAAAGTCTCTTCCTTCAGCACTTTGGGCTATTTTTGGGTATTTGGACTTCATTTTTGAGATTAAAATGCCGAAAAACAGCCCAAAGTTCCAAGAGGGGCGAGACGCAACCGGGTTCGATTCCTGGCACGAAGCAGAAAAAGGCCCAATGCCGCAATGGCATCGGGCCCCCGAACTCATATGGAGCCAGCGACAGGAATCGCCGGGCGGCCTGAGGGCCGCCCTCTCACCGCTTCGGCGCTGTCGCGCCTCGCGCGCTCCGCTGGGAAACGGCTTCGCGTTCCCTCAGCTCCGCGCCCGCAACCGGGTTCGATTCCTGGCACGAAGCAGAAAAAGGCCCAATGCCGCAATGGCATCGGGCCCCCGAACTTATATGGAGCCAGCGACAGGAATCGAACCCGCAACCCACTGATTACAAATCAGTTGCTCTACCGTTGAGCCACGCTGGCACTTTGGGCGCTTGGCGCGCAAAGCTTCTCTAGGATAGCGGACGGTTGAGTCTGGGGCAAGCAGAGAACCCGGTTGCACAAACAGGCCTGTGCGGCCAAAACAGGCATGCGCGGCCAATCCCGCTCCCGCTTCGGTTCAAAAACAGTTGCGCGTGACAAATCCCGCTTCGACTCATAGATGAGATGCGTGAGAACAAAGCAAAGGGAGCCATCTCGCGTTTGTCGAAAATGACTCAATAATCTCTTGAGGGACAAACGATTTCCGCGTTTTTAGAGTGCGTGCGACACAGTCACGCTCCAAGTACTCCATCTGCATAAAGTACTTACTGGAGCTTTACAAAATGAACAAGAAAAAGGGCATATTCAAAGAGCAAGAAACAGATAAATTGTGCGTTTTTCCTGCAAAGCGATACGCCCGGACGCGTGTATTTCAAAAGTTTGTTGACAGGGAATAGCGCAACGTTCTAATATTCATCTGCTTGCAAACGAGGCATGCCTGTGTGGGTTGCATCGGGAGTGAGTTTGACAGACCGGGGATGTGGCACAGCGGCAACTGCGGCGGACTGTAAATCCGCTCCCTCTGGGTTCATAGGTTCGAGTCCTATCATCCCCACCAGTCAGTCAGGCCTGTATAGCTCAGTCGGTAGAGCACTTCGTTGGTAACGAAGAGGTCACCAGTTCAAGTCTGGTTGCAGGCTCCATTTGGCGGCGTAGCTCAGTTGGTCAGAGCGCACGGTTCATACCCGTGTTGTCACTGGTTCGAATCCAGTCGCCGCTACCAGTAACTTATGGCGGCTTCCAAGGAAACGAGGAGGCCGCTTGGGTTAGATAGGGAATTTGCCCCAAAAGGGGGCGACCTTTCAGAAGGAGGGCTTCATGGCCAAGGAAAAGTTTGAGCGCACTAAGCCGCATGTTAACATCGGCACCATCGGTCACGTTGACCACGGTAAGACGACCCTGACCGCCGCTATCACCAAGGTTCTCTCTGAGACCGATGGCTGCAAGGCCGACTTCACCGCCTTCGAGAACATCGACAAGGCTCCCGAGGAGCGCGAGCGTGGTATTACGATCTCCGTTGCCCACGTTGAGTACGAGACCGCTACTCGCCACTATGCTCACGTTGACTGCCCCGGCCACGCCGACTACGTCAAGAACATGATCTCCGGTGCTGCCCAGATGGACGGCGCTATCCTGGTTATCGCCGCTACCGACGGCCCGATGGCCCAGACTCGTGAGCACATCCTGCTCGCCCGTCAGGTCGGCGTTCCCTACATCGTCGTGTTCCTGAACAAGTGCGACATGGTCGACGACGAGGAGCTCATTGACCTCGTCGAGATGGAGACCCGTGACCTCCTCTCCGAGTACGAGTTCCCGGGAGACGACCTGCCCATCGTTCGCGGCTCCGCTCTTGGTGCCCTGAACGGCGAGGAGAAGTGGATGGACGCTGTCCGCGAGCTCATGGCTGCCGTCGACGACTACATCCCGACCCCCGAGCGCGACAACGAGAAGCCGTTCCTGATGGCCGTTGAGGACGTCATGACCATTTCCGGTCGTGGTACCGTTGCTACCGGCCGTGTCGAGCGCGGTGAGCTCCGTCTCAACGAGCCCGTCGAGATCGTCGGCATCAAGGAGACCAAGAACACCGTTGCCACCGGCATCGAGATGTTCCGTAAGTCCATGGACTTCTGCGAGGCTGGCGACAACGTCGGCATCCTGCTCCGTGGTATCAAGCGCGAGGAGATCGAGCGCGGCCAGGTTCTGTGCAAGCCGGGTTCCGTTACCCCGCACACCAAGTTCACTGGCGAGATCTACGTCCTCACCAAGGACGAGGGTGGCCGTCACACCCCGTTCTTCGATGGCTATCGTCCGCAGTTCTACTTCCGTACCACTGACGTGACCGGTACCGTCAAGCTCCCCGAGGGCACCGAGATGGCTATGCCTGGTGACCACATCACCATCACCGGCGAGCTCATTCACCCGATCGCCATGGAGGAGGGCCTGCGCTTCGCTATCCGCGAGGGTGGCCACACCGTGGGTTCCGGTATCGTCTCCACCATCATCGAGTAACTTTTCGTTCTCGCTGATCTAGGCGTACTTGTAGGACCCGGCGCCTTATCTGGTGCCGGGTCCTTTTTCACCCTGCTCGATGCTAGTTCTATCGCAGTTTGGGTTCGCAACGGCATTTCCGCATCTGCGTTGCAAAAAAATGTGTATCTCGTTTGCAGAACAGACACGGTGATACCGTTTGCATTGACAGGTTTCACAGCTAGATGCTATTGTTAGCGACCGTGCCCGTTGGGGCGGTATAGGAAGGTTAAGACATGCGCACTATGGTTACCCTGGCTTGCACCGAGTGCAAGCGTCGTAATTACACGACCACCAAGAACAAGGCAAACATGCCCGACCGCATGGAGATCAAGAAGTATTGCCCCTGGTGCAAGAAGCACACGCTGCACAAGGAGACCCGCTAGTCTCTTATGCATACACGCCAGTAGTTCAATTGGTAGAGCAACGGTCTCCAAAACCGTCTGTTGAGGGTTCGAGTCCTTCCTGGCGTGCCAGTCTTTAATCCGTAAGCCTCTTTTGAGGCTTACGGTTTTCTAACGTATAAGCGCCTTTGCGCGGAGGTAAGTCACATGGCAAACAAGAAGAGCACCAAGACACCTGCTAAGGCCAAGAAGAACGAGAAGAAGGGCTTCTTCGGTTCGATCAAGGCTTATCTGGGTTCCGTGCGCTCCGAGATGAAGCGCGTTGTGTGGCCCACCAAGAAAGAACTCGTCAACTACACGATCGCGGTGTGCGTCTCGCTCATCGTGGTTGGCGTTGTTATTGCTGTGCTCGATGCCGTTATCGGTGCCGGCCTTGTTGCCTTTGCTGGCCTGAGGGGGTAAAGATGTCCAAGCGTTGGTACGTTGTTCACACTTACTCCGGATATGAGAACCGTGTTAAGTCCGATCTCGAGCACCGCATCGAGACCATGGGCATGCAGGATCGCATCTTCGACATCCAGATTCCCACTGAGCACGTCACTGAGCTTAAAGAGGGTGGCAAGCGCGACGAGAAGGACGTCAAGATCTTCCCGGGTTATGTGCTTGTTCGCATGGAGATGGATGACGACGCTTGGACTTGCGTTCGCAATACCCCGGGCGTAACCGGCTTCCTCGGCGGCAGCGGCAAGCCCGCTCCGCTCTCTCGCGACGAGTACAACAAGATGATGCGCAAAGCCGACAAGGGCGAGGGCGCTCCCAAGCGTGCCGTCGTCGATGTTGAGGTTGGCAGCTCCGTGCGTGTCATTTCCGGTCCGCTGGCCGATTTCGACGGCAAGGTGTCCGAGGTTATGGCCGAGGCCGGCAAGGTCAAGGTCAACCTGCTCATCTTCGGTCGTGAGACGCCCGTCGAGCTTGGTTTCGACCAGATTGCGGTTATCGCATAAGGTCGTTTGTTTGTTTGTCCGCGCTTACGCGCTTCGGGACCGACTGCTCATCGGTTCCCGTGCTTCTAGCGTGTTGGTGCTGACGATATAGTAGATTTCAACGTGTAACGTTTAAGGAAGGTGTGACATGGCAGAGAAGAAGATCGCCACCGTCATCAAGCTTCAGATCCCGGCCGGCAAGGCCAACCCGGCTCCTCCCGTGGGCCCCGCCCTGGGTGCTGCTCAGGTCAACATCATGCAGTTCTGCCAGGCGTTCAACGCTGCCACGCAGGACAAGATGGGTGACATCATCCCGGTCGTCATTACCGTGTTCGAGGATCGTTCCTTCGACTTCGTGTGCAAGACCCCTCCCGCGGCTCACCTCATCAAGAAGGAGCTCGGCCTCAAGGGTGGCTCTGCTGTTCCCCAGCGCGACAAGGTCGGCCAGCTCACCGATGAGCAGCTCACCAAGATCGCCGAGATCAAGATGCCCGACCTCAATGCCAACGACATTGACGCCGCCAAGAAGATCGTCGCCGGTACCGCTCGCTCCATGGGCGTGACCATCGCCGAGTAACTCGGCTCGCTGGGTTTCCAGCTTGTATTTTGTAACTCGCACGCCATAAGGGCGTGTGAACGATGTGGGAGGGCCGCGTGCCCGTATGTACCACAGGAGGTAATGACATGGCTAACAAGCATGGCAAGAAGTTCCGCGCTGCTGCGGAGAAGGTCGAGTCGGGTAAGCTCTACACTCCGCTCGCGGCTGTGAAGGTCGTCAAGGAGGTCGCTTGCGCCAACTTCGACGAGACCGTTGAGGCTCACTTCCGTCTGGGCGTCGACACCCGTAAGGCCGACCAGAACATCCGCGGCTCCATCTCCCTGCCCCACGGCACCGGTAAGACCGTCCGCGTTGCCGTCTTCGCTGAGGGCGCTCAGGCCGAGCAGGCCACCGCTGCTGGCGCTGACGTTGTCGGTTCCGACGAGCTCATTGCCCAGATCCAGAAGGGCGAGATCAACTTCGACGCCGCTATCGCTACGCCCATGATGATGGCCAAGGTTGGCCGCATCGGTAAGATCCTCGGCCCCCGTGGCCTCATGCCGAACCCCAAGCTCGGCACCGTGACCATGGACGTCGCCAAGATGGTCTCCGAGCTCAAGGCTGGCCGCGTTGAGTATCGTGCCGACCGTTACGGCATCTGCCACGTGCCGCTGGGCCGCGTTTCCTTCGACGACCAGAAGCTCGTCGAGAACTACGCTGCTCTCTACACCGAGATCCTGCGCGTCAAGCCGGCTTCCGCTAAGGGCCGCTACGTGAAGAGCATCTCCATCTCCTCCACCATGGGCCCGGGCGTCAAGGTTGACTCCGCGGTTACCCGCAACTTCATGGAGGAGTAGGCGGTTTCGCTGCATTCCTTTCCAAGGATTGATAAACCCGGTTCGTTTACGCGAGCCGGGTTTTTGTTTCGAGGGGAGTGGGTGTCCACAGCTGCGCGCTTCTGCCTGATAAAGCGGGGTATCTGTGTTCGGTGTGTGGCATAAAACCAGCACGATTTGGCATGCGAGAGTTCGCGTAAACTATGCGAGGCGGTATTCGAGGCTCAGATGGAGCGTGCCGCAGAACGCGCCGGAAGGCGTTGGGAAGCCCTGTGCAATGTGGGGCGACAAAAGGTGCGAGAACGCACCTCAGGAGGCGTCAGAATGGCGCAGAAGGAGGACGAGATGTCCGAGTACATGGAAAACGACAACGAAATGTTGGACGAGGTCGTGGAGGTCGAAGAGGACCTGGAGACCGCCGAGGTTGTTGAGACCGAGGAGCTTGAAGAGGACGTCGAGTCTGCTGACGTTGATGAGGATGCTGAGGGCGAGGAGGCTGATGTCGAGGAGGAGACCGAGAGCCTCGATGATCAGCTGTTCGACAAGGTTCAGCGCGCTGCTCGCCTGCTGCGTAACCGTAAGTTCGCCATGGGCCGTGAGGCTGAGGAGGATCTTGCTCGCCTGAACGAGCTCAAGCGCGCTCTCAAGCTTCTTGAGCTTAAGCCGCAGATGGAGCAGAAGGAGATGTCCGACCTGCTGGGCATGCGTCTGCGCGAGCTCGACTCGATCCTGCGTGAAGCCGAGGAGGCCGGCGTTGTGACGCGCGTCAAGCCTGAGGACGAGGACATGCGCATCGTGCTCGTTCAGGCCAACGAGAACGCCGAGGAGCTTGCCAGCAACATGGGTTCTAAGCGTAAGAAGCTCGTGGCCCAGCTTTCCGAGGTTGACGCTGAGGACATTGTCGCCCTCATGGATAAGATTATCGAGCCGTTGACCGCTATGGGTCTGGATAACGACGATCGCGGTGGCCGCGGCGGCGACCGTGGTCCTCGTAAGGACTTTGGCGGTCGCGGTGGCGATCGTGGTGGCCGCGGTGGTTTTGACCGCGGTGGCCGCGGCGGTGATCGTGGCGATCGCGGCCCGCGCAAGGACTTTGGTGACCGCGGTGGCCGTGGCGGTTTCGGTGATCGTGGTGGCCGTGGCGGCTTTGACCGCGGTGGCGATCGCGGCGGTCGTGGCGGGTTCGGTGATCGCGGCGGCCGTGGTGGCTATGGCGATCGTCGTGGCGGCTCCCGTTACTAATACGAACATTGGAGCATTTGAAGGTGCGGTAGGCCTTTCATATTTGAGCTGCGACACCTTGTGCTTCTCTGAGATGTGATGACTCACGCCCCTGGTTCATTTGAACTGGGGGCGTTTTTGTATGGATTGGTGTCGTTGCGTAGTTCATTTTGTGTTGGTCATAAGGATTACGGTCACCCGGAGAGTCATTGTAAATTGAACTCAATACTGTGCTAGACTACAAAAATGAACTTAAGGTTCAAAGCAATATCAGAGTTTGCAATTGAAATTGAACTTAGGAGATTGAGCAATGCAACAGGTCTTTTCCAATCGCCTTAAACAGGCAATGGAACAAAAGGGCTTCAAGCAAGCCGATCTCATTCAAGAAGCCGGTTCCCGAGGAAAGAAGCTTGGAAAAAGCCAGGTCAGCCAGTATGTGAGCGGAAAGACCGTCCCTCGTCCGGCAGTTGCTGAATTGCTTGCCGACATCCTTGGGGTCGAGCTTCCGTGGCTCATGGGTGATGCATGGGTCGTTGAACATGGAGCATCGGGAGATGGCACCGGCATTGAGCAGGCATGTGCTCAGGCGGGGGAGACGAGTTCAACCGCCACACACGCCGTCGAACGAGCCACGGCGCGGCCTGCCGCCGCTTCTCCTTTGTCCATCAGCAATACCCCCACCGAAAGGAACTCAAACATGACCACGCCCGTTCGCACATTTAAGAAGTCCTCTAAACTCGATAACGTTCTCTATGACGTTCGCGGCCCCGTACTCGACGAGGCGAATCGCCTCGAGGCCGAAGGCGCTCATATCCTCAAGCTCAATATTGGTAACCCGGCGCCGTTCGGCTTCCGCACCCCCTTCGAGGTCATTCAGGACATGCGCGATCAGCTGCCCGATTGTGAGGGATATTCCGACTCGCGCGGTCTGTTCTCGGCTCGCAAGGCAATCATGCAGTATTCGCAGATCAAGAACCTGCCCAATGTGAGCATGGACGGCATTTATACAGGCAATGGCGTGTCCGAGCTCATCAACCTCTGCATGCAGGCGCTTCTCGACAACGGCGATGAGATTCTGATTCCCAGCCCGGACTATCCGCTCTGGACGGCGTGCGCGACGCTTTCGGGCGGTACGCCGGTGCATTATCGTTGCGATGAGCAGGCGGAATGGAACCCTGATCTGGCGGATATCGAGGCCAAGATCACGCCTCGTACCAAGGCGATCGTCATCATCAACCCGAATAACCCCACGGGTGCGGTGTATGCGCGCGAGATTCTCGAGGGAATCGTTAAGATTGCCCGCAAGCATCAGCTGATGATTTTCTCTGACGAGATTTACGACCGCCTGTGCATGGACGATGCCGAGCACATCTCCATTGCGAGCCTCGCTCCTGACCTGTTCTGCGTGACGTTCTCTGGCTTGTCGAAGTCACATATGATTGCCGGCTATCGTATTGGCTGGATGGTCATTTCGGGCAACAAGAAGCTCGGCGAAGACTTCATGTACGGCGTGAACATGCTATCCAACATGCGCCTGTGCTCCAACGTGCCAGCGCAGTCCATCGTACAAACGGCGTTGGGTGGACATCAGTCGGTCAAGGATTATGTGGTGCCAGGCGGTCGCGTGTACGAGCAGCGCAACTACGTGTACGAGGCGCTTAACGCCATCGACGGCATCACGGCGGTTAAGCCCAAGGCGGCGTTCTACATCTTCCCCAAGATGGACATCAAGAAGTTCAATATTCACGATGATGAGCAATTTGCGCTCGATTTGCTGCACCAGAAGGGCATTCTCATCACGCGCGGCGGTGGCTTTAATTGGCCTGAGCCCGACCACTTCCGTATCGTGTATCTGCCGCGCATGGAGGTCCTGCGCGAGTCGATGGAAGATCTTGCCGAGTTCTTTGCGACGTATCGCCAGGCATAGCTTCTGGTGCCGATTGCGTTGGACTTGCGGCATGGAAGCGTGGCTGGCAAGCAAAATGCGTTTTGAGCGATAACGCGAGCGTCTGTGCAACTGGCTTGCACATTCAACTGAAAGGGCGGACTCGAATTTCTCGAGCCCGCCCTTTTTCACAGGTTAATGCAGGTGCGCGGCGCGTTTTCGCGCTACGCGGCGTTTCTGCGGCTTAGCCGAAGTAGCGCTTCAGAAGACCGGCGAACGCCTTGCCGTGACGAGCCTCGTCGCGAGCCATCTCGTGCACGGTGTCGTGAATGGCGTCGAGACCGGCAGCCTTGGCGCGCTTGGCCAGATCGAACTTGCCAGCGGTGGCGCCGTTCTCGGCGTCAACACGCATCTCGAGGTTCTTCTTGGTGGAGTCGGTCACGACCTCACCCAGGAGCTCGGCGAACTTGGCGGCATGCTCGGCCTCCTCGTAAGCGGCCTTCTCCCAGTAGAGACCGATCTCAGGGTAACCCTCGCGATGGGCAACGCGAGCCATGGCCAGGTACATACCGACCTCGGAGCACTCGCCCTCGAAGTTGGAGCGGAGGTCGGCGATGATATCCTCGGAGACGCCCTCGTCGTGGCCGATGCCCACAACGTGCTCGGCAGCCCAGGTCATCTCGCCGGCCTGCTTGGTGAAGCGCTCACCGGCAACGCCGCACTGGGGGCACTTGAAATCGGCGGGCAGCTCCTCGCCATCGAACTCCTCAACATAACCGCAAACGGGGCAAACGAACTTCATGTTGTTCTCCTTCGAACGTATGACACTTTACGCGTTCCTTGCTTTTGACTTGGAATCGCGCAGGATGATTATAGTATGTCAAAACCCCGACAAAAATGATTCCAATCTGATAACATTTGTAGCTCGATTCTCAAATAGTTCACAACCTCTTAGGCGTCAAGCACGTTGACCTGGCAGCTGCGCATGGTTGCAAGCGCAGCTTCGTGAGCAGCGGGGGTAACGCCAGCGCAAAGCATGGGGTTGACGATGAGCGGGATCTCGGGGAGATGTGCCTTGATGGTGAGGGCGTTGCTCACCACGCAGATGTCGGTGCACAGGCCGCAGAGCTCAATGGAGTCGATAGGGTTGGCGTCGTTTTGCGCAACGAGCCGCTGGGCGAGTTCAAGGGAACCAAACGTGGGCTTTTCAAAGACGGTGGCGTCGTGTTCAGCGCGAACATCTTCGAGCGCGGGAATGAGCTCCCAGCCCTGCGTGCCGCGGATGCAATGGGGAACGGGAAGGTTGCGACCTTCCTGCGTGGAGGCGTAGTCGTCGCCGTGCGTGTCTTTGGTGAACACGACGGTACCGTCAAACGAGCGTGCGTGCTCAACGACAGCGCCTGCGATTGCCTGGGCTTCTGCCGTGCCGAGGGCGCCGTCGACGAAATCGTTTTGCATATCGACGACGATGAGGAAGTTGTTTGCCATGGGTGAATCCTTTGCAGCGGTGGGGGACATGCAGGATTCATTGTAATTCGGCGGGGCGAGATCGGCCGTTCCATTGAGAAAGAAACAGACAAGGACATAAGCTGCTTTTGGATGGATGCGGCGTGTCACGACATGGTGCATCGCATCATGGGCGCGCGATGCGGTCTTCTTTTTTGTCCGAACGAATCAATAAACTCACGTGAAAAGAAGCACAACGCTTCGAGGTGAGATATGACCTGAAGGGAGTCATCATGTTCGAGCCGTCACGCACGTTGTTTACCTGCCATATCGCCGGATTCCAATACTACGACGGGGCGCTTGTCCTATCTGAGCTTAAGCCTGGGATGACGCTCGACTTGGTTCCAGTGCTGGACAATCCGCACGATCCTGAGGCGGTTGCCGTTAAATACAATGGAATCATGACGGGGTACATCCCCGCCCATCTTGTAGGACCGCTTTCCGCCATGTGCTACTTTGGGCATAGAGACGTGTTCGAGTGTCGCGTGCTTCAGGTGGCGCCAGAAAATGACCCTTGGGAACAGGTGCGTATCGGCGTCTTGGTGAGGGATTGCAGGACAGCCCAAACGTTCGGAACGGCCCATTGCAATCCGCAGGACATCATATAGTTTGCGCAAGATGTCCGCGCGAACGGATATAGTTGGGGAGAGCAAAAGGCTGCCGGGTGAATCGGCGACGAAGCGAGGGAGCGTGCATGAACGAGATTAAGTGCCCCAAGTGTGGAACGGTTATTTCGGTCGATGAAAGCGACTACGAAAGCATCGTGCGCCAGGTGCGTGACGAGCAGTTCACGCACGAGCTGCATGAGCGCATGGAGGCGATGGAGCACGAGCGTGCACAGGCGGTCGAGTTGGCGCGCACCGAGGCACAGGCCGAACTTGATCGGCAACTTGCCGCTCAACAGCAGGCCCATCAACAGAGCGAGGCCAAACGCGATGCGCAGATTGTCGAGCTGCAGGCAAAGCTCGACGCTGCCGCTACGGAACGCGAGGCTGCGATGCGTGTTGCGGAATCCGCGGCACGCGAGGAGCTTTCGAAGGACATTTCCGAGCGCGATGCCGCGATCGCCGAGCTCAAGGCGAAGCTTGAGGCCGCAGGGAAGAGTCGTGATCTTGAGGTGGCGCAGGCTGTTACTGAGGAGCGCACGGCATTTAACGAGGAGCGCACGCAGCTTACACACGAGCTCGATGCTGTCCAGTTTGCCCTTGCACGTGAGCGTGACGCGCGTTCAGCTGAACAGGAGGCGCGCGCGGTGGAGAAGCAGCAAATCGAGACTGCGCACGCGCTCGAGCTGGAACAGGCTCGCAAAAACTCGCAGGAACTCATCCGGTACAAAGACGAGGAAATCGAGCGCCTGCGTGACATGAAGGCGCGTCTGTCCACCAAGATGGTGGGCGAGACCCTCGAGCAGCACTGCGAAACCCAGTTCAACCAGATTCGCATGGCGGCGTTTCCCAACGCATATTTCGAAAAAGACAATGATGTCGTGGACGGCACCAAGGGCGATTTCGTTTTTTGCGAGCGTGACGAGAACGGCAACGAGATTCTCTCCATTATGTTCGAGATGAAGAACGAAAACGATACGACCGCCACCAAGCACAAGAACGAGGACTTCTTCAAGAAGCTTGACTCCGATCGCAAGAAGAAGCGCTGCGAATATGCCATTCTGGTCACGCTGCTCGAGCCGGAAAGCGAGCTGTACAACGCGGGTATTGTGGACGTGAGTTATCGCTACGAAAAGATGTACGTCATTCGCCCCCAGTTCTTCATTCCCATTATCACGCTGCTGCGCAATGCCGCTATGAATTCACTGGCATATAAGCAGGAGCTCGCCTTGGTGCGTCAGCAGAATGTCGACGTGACGAATTTCGAGGAGAAGCTGCTGGACTTCCGGTCGGGTTTTGCGCGCAATTACGATTTGGCAAGCCGCAAGTTCCAAACGGCGGTTGAGGAAATCGACAAAACCATCGAGCATCTGCAAAAGGTGAAGAGCAATTTGCTTTCGAGTGGAAACAACCTGCGTTTGGCCAATGATAAGGCGCAGGACCTTACCATTCGCAAACTTACGCGCGGAAATCCCACCATGAAGGCCGCGTTTGATGAGGCGCGTAAGCAGCAGGAGTCGAGCGAGGAGTAAATGCGGAACTGCGTGCGGAGTTGCGAGGAAGGCTGCGGCTTTGAATGATTGGGACAATTGAGTAGAGCGCCTCACGCAAAGAGCCCGGGGGCGATGCGAACTCGAGCGTGAGAGATGCGGGCAATGGCGTGTGATGCGGGGATCGCGACGAGTGCGCGAGAAGATGCGACATGAAAAACTGGCATATAGATGACATGTGCAAATAAGCGTCGCAGTATCATTACCGCGTAGCTATCGGATACAATCAGACCTGCATAAAACGTGTGTTTTCAAGGAGGCATCATGGATTCCAACAAGCGTCCGGACGACATGGTTCGCATTACGACTCCCGAGCTGGCTCAGGCGTTCATCGACGAGCAGGTTGCTGCCTGCCGCGAGCAGATCGGAGACAAGAAGGTGCTGCTGGCTCTTTCTGGCGGTGTGGACTCTTCGGTCGTTGCTGCACTGCTGATCAAGGCTGTTGGTAAGCAGCTCATCTGCGTGCACGTGAACCACGGCCTCATGCGCAAGGGCGAGTCCGAGCAGGTCATCGACGTGTTCCAGAACCAGCTCGATGCCAATCTGGTGTATGTCGATGTCACCGATCGCTTCCTTGATTTGCTCGCCGGCGTTGAGGAGCCTGAGCGCAAGCGTAAGATTATCGGCGCCGAGTTCATTCGCGTGTTCGAGGAGGAAGCCCGCAAAGTGGGCGACGAAGTCAGCTTCCTCGCTCAGGGCACTATCTATCCTGACATTCTCGAGTCTGACGGCGTGAAGGCCCACCACAACGTGGGCGGTCTGCCCGACGACCTGCAGTTCGAGCTCTGCGAGCCCGTCAAGCTGCTCTTCAAGGACGAGGTGCGTGTGATTGGCCGCGAGCTCGGTTTGCCCGAGAACATGGTTGAGCGTCAGCCGTTCCCCGGTCCTGGCCTGGGTGTCCGTTGCCTTGGCGCCATCACTCGCGATCGTCTTGAGGTGCTGCGCGAGGCTGACGCTATCCTGCGCGAGGAGTTTGCCAACGCCGGTCTTCAGGGCAAGGTGTGGCAGTACTTTGTGAGCGTGCCCGATTTCCGCGTTACCGGCGTGCGCGAGGGCAAACGCCTGTATGGCTGGCCGGCGTTCATTCGCGCGGTCAACACCGTCGACGCCATGACTGCTGAGGTGCCTGAGCTCGATTGGGCGCTGCTCAAGAAGATCGGCGGTCGCATTTCCGCCGAGGTTCCGGGCATCTGCCGTGTGCTGTATGACCTTACGCCGAAGCCCTGCGGAACGATTGAGTTCGAGTAAGAAATTTATAAGTTATGGGGGGAATAAACTGACGAAAAGAATAATTTACCCCGATAACTAAGGTATTTGCAATGCTGGCTTCAGTCGAGAGATTGGGGCCAGTATGCGTCTGCTCAAGCGTGAGGACTACCTCGAGAAGATTTGCGGTTTCTATCAACTTCATCATCACGCGCGATCGCACTGCGTTTGCGAGTCCATGGGTTAAAGCGTATTCTGCACGGGAGTTTTTGAAGCTATTCCCCGTGAATGAGTGATTATCCAGCTCGTATGACAGGGCAAAACAACGGGCGTCCGATCACAGTGGTCGGACGCCCGTTTTGTACGATGCAGATTTAATAAGATGAACCGGATCAATTTTATTTTGAGATCTTAACGCCCACCAGGGGAGGAAGCATGACGGGATCCTTCCCGATCCTTTGAGATACAGAAATCATCAACAGGCTGCAGAAAAACAGCATTGATGTCATCGGCTCCAAATAAATCGGATAACGCTCGGTTTGCCATGTTGGCAGCACGAAAGTTTCATCCACCAAAGACTTGAGGGGATGTGCTGACGTGTGCGTAATCATGATGGTACGTGGACGTTTTTTATGGGGGGTCTCTTGCAAGACGTTTAGCAACAGTCGTTGTGTGTCATTTTTTGTTGAAAAGATGATGAGCAAATCTTCAGCCGTGGCGGTGTGCATTTGGACCATTTCACCGCCCGCTGGAATGTTGTAGCAGGGAACATTATATTTGAGAAGCTCTAGTGAGAGCATCTGTGCGGGAGGCGAGCTCAAACCGCCGCCTGTGGTGTAAACCATACGAGCGCCTAAGATTCGGTCGCAGAGCTCGGTAATTCGCTTTTTTGGAATTGCCTTTTCGGTTGCCTTGATCATTGAGCACAGGTATATAGAAGGATCTCCGTCCGGATCTTGTGGAGTGCTGTTTTCCGCCTGTGCAATCGAAAGCAACAGCGAGGTTCTAAAATCTCCGAAGCTTTCAAAGCCTACTTTCTGACAAAAACGGCTTATCGCACTTTGAGACACCCCGACGTAGCTCGCGGCAAGTGTTGTGGTGCTTTGAATAAAATACTCGGGCTCTCTGAGTACCGCTTCGTAGATTCGCCGATCAGTTGGAGTAAAGCTCGAACTATATGAAGCGAGTTGTTCGATAACGTTCATAGGATGTCCTTGAGTGACTGAATGGTCTATTCAACTTAAATAATACTAACTTGTGACTGCTTGTAAATGAAGGATTCTCCAAAACCGCAAATAGATTATTAAAATAGTCTGTTAACTGCAAAAACTTAAATTCCGATACAAGTCAACTATCAACATGAGAGAATGAATACACCATTTACCGTCTTAAATAGACCGTTCAGCATATTCTATTCAAGCATTATTGAATCATTCATTCACACTCTTTATCATTGAGGCGTCATCGAAGGAAGGGATCCCTGTGTTTGACATTCTGCTAGTTTCCCATGGGCCTGTGGCACAAGCCATGCTCGATGCGGCTGCCATGGTTTATGGGCCGAGTTCTGAGAGAGTGGCCGCCCTGTGCTTTGAGCCGGGCCAGAGCCAACAAGAGCTGCTCGAGTCCATTACAGATGCCATTGATAACGCCAAGGACAATGGAGGGCTTTTGGTCATTTGCGACATATTGGGAGGAAGTCCCTTCCTGATGTCCGCCCAGGCGTATCAAAACATCGAGAACAGGGCTTCTTTGGAAGTGATTACCGGTATGAACTTGGCCATGATCATCGAGGCCATGGTTTGCAGGGAATCCGCTTCATTGCAGGAAGCCAAGGAAGCAATCGTTGCAAGCGGCATGCAATCAATTGTCGATTTTGCAGCTCAGATGAACTAAGGAGGTACCCATGAACATTGTGGCAAGTCGTGTAGACGAGCGTTTGGTTCACGGTCAGATTATGACTTCGTGGTCAAAGTATTTGCAGCTCAAGCGCATTATCGTTGTTGACGATCAGTTGGCTGTCGATAGCTTTATGACCACAATCCTGACTATGGCAGCGCCGGCAGGCCTTGAAATCGAGATTCTTTCGGTTGCAGATGCCGCCGCCAAGGTTCAGCAGGACACTTCGCCTGTTGCCACGATGCTGCTTTTTAAGCGCATCGGACAGGCGAGAGCACTCATAGAGGCACTGAAAGACACCGCGACTCCTCTCATGGAGCTCAACATTGGCAATGTGGGGTCTGTTCCCGGGCGCACGCAAATCACGAAAAACGTGTTCCTGTCCCCTGAGGAAACGGCCGATATTACCGCCCTTGAAAACCTTGGTATCAACGTCTTTTTACAGATGCTTTACACCGATTCGGTGGTTTCAGCTCAGGACATTTTGTAAAACGGTAAAGGAGAGATGATTTCGATGCTATTGCTACAGGCACTTCTCGTTGCGTTCTGCACGTGGTTTGCCGCTACGGCATGCCCCATGTGGCTTCGCTGGTCTGCATACTTTGGCGCACCGCTCGTTGCAGGCATGGTAAACGGCTTGCTTTTTGGCAACCTTGCTTATGGACTTGAAGTTGGTTCCACGGTCATGATGGCCTACATCGGCATGGTGGCCATCGGCGGTTCTCTTCCCAGCGACTACGCGCTTGCGGGTTATCTGGGCGTTGCCATGACCATGCTCGCCGGTGCAGATCCTTCTGTGGGTCTGACCGTTGCAGTGCCTCTGGGACTTCTGGGTCTTTTGAGCTTCAACGTCAAGATGTCTTTGAACTCCGTGTGGGTTCAGAAGGCCGACAAGTATGCCGAAGAGGGCAACACCAAGGGTGTCGTTGCCATGAATCTCTTTGCCTCCCAGATTTTCCCGTTCATCACCTACTTCATTCCTTCGTTCCTGTGCGTCTACTTTGGCGCTCCCATGCTCGAGGGAATCATGAACGCCATTCCCGCACAGGTCACCTCGATCCTGTCTTTGGCGGGTCACCTCATTCCTGCACTGGGTCTTGCCATGCTCATGAGCGCGCTCTTTAACCCTGCGTTGCTCCCGTTCTTCGCTATCGGCTTCGTTCTGTCCGCTTATCTTGGCCTCGGTACCATGCCCATCGCCATTCTCGGCGCCGTTGCGGGCATTCTGCACTTGCTTTACACCCAGAACGGGTTGGACGGCATCATCAGCAGCCTTTCTTTCGAGAAGGACGAAGAGGCTGCAGATACTGAGAAGACGAAGCGCCTCAGCAAGAAGACCCTGCGTCGTTCTTGGTTCATTTGGCAGTCTTGGGGTCAGATTTGCTACAACTACGAGCGCATGATGGGTCTGGGTTTCTGCCATTGTATGGTCCCCGTACTGCAGGAGCTCTACCCCAACGATAAGGAAGCTCAGGCCGCTGGTCTCAAGCGTCATCTGTCTTACTTCAACACCGAGAACAACTGGGGCTCCATCATTCCCGGCATCATCGCCGCCATGGAAGAAGAGCGTGCTAACGGCGCAAACATCGACGACGATATGGTGAACAGCCTTAAGACCGCTCTCATGGGTCCCCTCGCCGGCATTGGCGACTCGGTTACCCAGAGTCTCGTGAAGGTGGTCCTGCTTTCGATCGCCATCGGCCTTGCTTCTCAGGGCTCTGTGCTTGGTCCCGTGCTTCTGATCGTTCTCTTTAGTGCGTATGCCCTGGGTGTCGGCTATTTCTGCTACAACGCAGGTTACAAGTTCGGCAAAAATGCTGTTACGAAGCTGCTGGCCGGTGGACTGGTGAAGCAGCTGACCGAGGGCCTGTCTGTTATGGGTCTGATGGTTCTTGGTTGCCTCGTTGCTACTGTTATTCCGCTGACCTGCCCCCTGTCTTTCGAGCTTGCTACGGGTGTTTTGGAAGTCCAGGCCGTGTTCGACACCATTCTGCCGAAGCTTCTGCCCTTGGTCGCCTTCCTCATCACCTATCGCTTCATCAAGAAAGGTGCCAAGCCGACGACGGTTTTGGTTGGCATGTTCGTGGTGGCTGCCATCTTCGCCCTCACCGGCATCCTTGCCTAATGATTCGCAATTCAACTTCCCTCGCACTTTGAAAGGAAAGATCCGTGGACAATCTAATGAATAAGCATTTTGAAACTTTTGGTGTTGCAAAGCCTGTTATTGGATGTCTTCATATGCAGGCCTTGCCCGGCAGCCCTTATGCAGACGATGCCATGACCTTCAAGGAGCAAATCGATCGCCTTAAGCGCGATGCCGAGGCCCTTCAGGCTGCTGGTTTTGACGCGCTCGTCTTTGCCAATGAGGGCGACCGTCCGTATCTGACTCCGGTGGGCCCCGAGACCGTTGCCAGCTATGTCCGCATTGCTACTGAGGTTGCGCAGGAGATTTCCGTTCCCTTTGGCTGCGGTGTGCTCATTGACCCCATCGCCACGCTGGCTGTGGCAAAGGCGATTGGCGCCAAGTTCGTGCGCACCTATGTAAGCGGTTCTTTTGAGGGGCTTTTTGGTTCCCAGAAGTTCAATCCGGGTGAGATTTTTAGGTATCAGCGCCATATTGGTGCAGATGATGTGCGCGTGTATACCTACTTTGAGGCTCACGCCGGCACCTGCCTTGATTCCCGATCCAGTGAGGAAATGCTCGATGCCGGTGTGGCCAACCTGCCCATTGCCGGCGCACTGTTCGGTGGCGCCCATGCAGGTCTTCCGCCCGAGGCTTCGCACATCGCGAGCTTGAAGGAGGAGTTCCCCGAGGTGCCCATCATCATCGGTAGCGGCGCGTCTGTGAATAACATCAAGGAGCTGCTCACCTACGGTGATGGTGTCATCATCGGTACGAGCATCAAGTACGATGGCATCCTTTGGAACAACATTGACCCCGAGAAAGCCCAGGCATTCATCAAGACTGCCAAGAATCTGGATTAGGTTTAGCGGGCTTTTGGCTTCGCCTGTTTTCGCAGTATAGCTTCTGCCTTGCCCCTCAGAAGATAATTTGACCTTCTGAGGGGCTATTGCGTTAAATGAGAGGATTGCGGGTTTGACGGAATGTTGAAATACATTTGCTGACTGTAGCCATTCGTGCTTGATGCCTACTCCCGTGCAGCCTCTTCAGCATCGGAGAGACGCAAAGAGGTGTTGAGCCAGTCGCTGTCCGGGCGGCAGACCATGCGCGCGTTGTTGTATGCCATGCGCATCGTGAGGATCGTCTGGCCGATATACGCGCCCGAATCCGTGAGCTCCACCACGAGTGCGACGTCGGGCCTCTCGTCCTCCGTAAGATCGAGGGGAAGCAGCAGGCTCATCTGATCTTTGGTAGGGTAAAACGCGGGGACCGCCGTCTTGAAGTTCCACTCCACGCGCTTTTGGGCCAGTTCGATGGCGTCGTCCAGGCGGTTTATCAGACGGCGTTTGATCCTCGAGTCGTCCTCGATGATGTTTTCGAGCCGCTCGAACGCGCTGTTTCGCGCCCCGTTATCCTTTGCGGAGAACGCAGCCTCCAATGCAGCCAGCGCCTCGTCGGAACCGCGCAGTTCCTCTTCCAAAAAGTCGTGCGGGAGCCGGTTGATATTGTCGAGCAGAATATGATCGGCGTCGCGCTCGAGCGGGCGCTCGGTATCAAAGAGCAGGTCTTCTTTGCGCTTGAAATACGATGCGCGTTTGGGGAGCGGATTAAATGTCGCCACAAGGCGCTTTCCCCACTGCCGCGATCCCGCCTTGCAAAATGCCTCGAGCTTCCAGGGAGAGCTGCCGTACGTTGAAGGCGAGAAGCATGCATAGATGGGCTCGTAAGTCTTGTCTACCAGCCCGGTATTGAATGCAGCAATGCGTTGCGCCTTGTCTTCAAGAACTTTGCCCTCTGATTTTAGGCGGTAGAACGTGTACTTCAGGTAGCTGCTCAGAATCGCATAAGAATTGGACTCGCCGTCTTCGTTGAAGTCCCATTTTTCGTCCAGTGCAAGATCGGCGAGCTCTTTGAGCGTCTCGTCATATTTGCCCATATAAGCCCAACGGAACAGCTCGTTGCCCGCATTGGTTTTGGCTTTGGCGTGGTACCGAGGGCTGCTTCCGCTGTCAGTGGTGTCGCTGTTCGTGGCGGCATCGTTCGGGCTGTCTATTGTGCCGGGGAAGTAATATGTGTCAACGTAGCTCACGATCCAAGGTTTTGCCTTGGGGTCGGTGGACTGGTCGTTCTTCCTGAAAGAAACCTCGATGGCCCGTCCGTCTTTGCGAAGGAGGCTGATGGGGAAGATGAGCTTGCCCTCGTAGTATCTGACCGCGCTGACCTCTCGGGCGATCTTCCATTCACGCTGCAAAAAAATCGGCAGGTTGATCCTGCAATTTGCATATTTGAGAAGCTCTTCTGAGCTGCGTTGGTCAATGCCGACGTGCGCCGAGAATTGCTGGTCGAGAGGTGCTAACTCCAGTTGCACGTCCTCCGGAATCGTCCCGTTGCGATAGTCCTTCGTGTGCGCCATGGCCTCGATGCTGTCTTTGAGAACAGGGGGGAGCGGATCGAAGGGGCCGGATTTGGAAGCGGGGGCTTTTACCTGCGGGGTCTCCATCGTGGGCTCGGCGGCATTTGCAGCGGTGTCGTCGGAGCGGTTGGCTGGAGCGGCTGCGTCTGTTTCCCCGACGGAGGGGCCTTCCGGCGCGACATCGCTTGCGTTGGATGGGGTGTTCGGCTCGACAGCGTCGCGCATGAGCTGCAAGGAACTGATCTTGGGGACGTATGAGAGGCACCAGGGGAACCTATCATCATCGGCGTTGCGTGTAATTGAGACTTCGACAGCACAACCATTTGCGCGCTGGACATGCGTGGGGAAACTGATGGTGTTGTCATCGAACATGCGCAGGGCGCCACATTCGAGCGCTTCTCGCCAATCTGCCTGGATTTGGCTTATATGCCCCGATTCCACGCCATACAATTGCGGGAGGTCTTCCTTGCGTTGCGGCGGGAGCCAAACGGCGTCGATGAAATTGACGGGCAGCTGCTCGAGGAGCTCTGGGGGAACAGGCGCGTCAAGGTACCATGGTTCTTGGGCGGCTTGATGGATAACGGCCTTTTCTTTTTCGGTCAATTGTCGAGCCATCGTCGTTCTCCTCAAAACGTTATGCGCTTGCATGTTCTTGTCTGCACATCATTGTACTTCTTTGGCCGATGCCGTCTTGTGGGGTTGGCGAACTGAAGGAGCGTTAATGCCTCAAGCGCGCCGGTTTCCTGACCCGCGACACCCGCGTGTCTTGTGGAGCTGGCGAGTTGAGGGATCGCTCATGGGCCCTGTTCGGCTGTTTGGGATGCCTTTGCTATGATGGCTGCAGGTTTTGCCGATAGAAAGGTTTGTTTTCCAGTGAATCGAACCGGGAAGCATTTCAATCGTTTACTGACGCTGTTGCTCGGCGCCGTTCTTGTGGCAACACCGTTGTCTGCCTGTTCGGATGAGACGAGCCGAGAGGCGCTGACCGCTGCGGGCGGTTCCTGTGCGCTCGACGCATCCGGCGACGGGTCGTCCACGTGCCTTCGCGATCAGGAAGACACGCGATCGCCTCTCGGATCCGGGTGTGAATCCACCATCGACGTCGCGGCCATTCCCGCGTATGGCGGCAGCCCGTATACCGTTGTCGAGGACAATGTTCCCGGTTTTAGCGAAACGGATCTCAGCGCGCCCGAGGAGCAATACGCGCCGCTGGATTCCCTCGGCCGCTGCGGAACCGCTTTTGCCATCGTATCCCGAAGCACGATGCCCACCGAGGAGCGGGGGAGCATCGGCATGATCAAGCCGACCGGTTGGCGCACCGTCCGCTACGACGATCTCATTGCCGATCGATATCTGTACAACCGCTGCCACCTCATCGGATATCAGCTCACCGCTGAGAATGCCAACGAAGAGAATCTCATTACAGGCACGCGCTATATGAACGTCGAGGGGATGCTGCCGTTCGAAAACGAGGTCGCGGACTATGTGGAGCGCACCGGCAATCGTGTGCTCTATCGTGTGACGCCGGTGTTCGTGGATGATGAGCTGGTGGCGCGCGGCGTTCAGATGGAGGCGTGCTCCGTTGAAGACGATGGCGCGGGCGTTTGCTTCAACGTGTTCTGCTACAACGTTCAACCGGGTATCGGCATCGATTACGCCACGGGCGACAGCTGGCGTATGAGCGATGACGTACCTGCGTATACGCCCGAGGAGGGGGCTGCCCAGGCTGACGGAGCGGCAGGGCAAGCCGACGTTCCGCAGTCCGCTCCGGTTGAGGTGACGTACATTCTCAACGTCAACACGGGCAAGTTCCATCTACCTGGTTGCCGATCGGTCAAGCAGATGAAGGACAAGAACAAGCGCGAGGTTAGGTCTACACGGGAAGACATGATTGCCCAGGGTTACAGCCCCTGCGCCAACTGCAATCCGTAAATGCGTGGTTGAGTGTTTGCCCCGGAAATTGAGCGCGGGCAGGGAGCTTCTTTTGGAGATTCAGGTGATAGCCCTGTCGCCTGCTCTATGCCTGAGTTCGCTGTCTACAGTCCCACTTCCCAGCGGCACGTTTTCATATCTACGTGAGTTTCGTCGAGGAACACCACGCCTTCGGCCTCCAGCATGGAGCGTTGGACCTCCGGTCCGCCAAAGGCAAAGCCCTCGCAGATGCGCCCGTCGGCAAACACCACGCGATGACAGGGGATAATACCCGGGCGCGGATTGGAATGCAGGGCAAAGCCGACTTGGCGCGCGCAGCGCGGAGCGCCCATGAGGGTGGCGACCTGGCCGTAGCTCGCCACGCGGCCCTTAGGGATCTGCTCGACTATCTCGTATACGCGCTCGAAGAAATGCGTGTGGCTTATAGACATGTTGGCCTTTCTCCTTCTGTCGAAACTATCCTGCCGAAAATGATACGGCTCATTAGCTGCGAGCTAATGTTTCGCAGCTCTTCCAAGGATACGATGTGCGTGCGCGCATTCGTAGAACCACAGAAAGAGGAGCTATCGTGGCAAAGGGAAAGAAAAGCGTTTGGAAGATCATCCTGATCGTCGTCGTTGTGATTGGCGTAATTGGCGCAGTCGGGTCGGGTGGCAAGAGCGATTCGAAGGGCTCTGCCGATGCCCCGGCTCAGGAGCAGAAGCAGGAGCAGGAGGAGCCGGAGTCGGAGCCCTACGCCATCACGGACGAGACGCTTGATACGTCCAACCAGTTCAGCGCATATATCACCGGAACTTTGACAAACAATACCGACAGGGATCTGGACTACATTCAGGTTGAGTACGTCCTGTATGATGCCGATGGAGCTCAGATCGGCACTGCGCTCGCCAACACCAACAACCTCAAGGCGGGTGGAGCTTGGAAGTTTGAGGCGGCTGCATTTGAGGATGGGGCCGAGATCGCCTCTTTCGAGCTTGCTGATGTCACGGGCTTCTAAGCGCGATATTCTTGGAAGGCGGAAAAGCGCGATATCTAGTTTCGCGCTTCGTGCGTTCGCGTAACGCGGGAAAGGAGTCGAGGTGGCAGAGCGTTTAACAGAAGAGGTACTTCAGGAACTTCTTGAGAGCTCGAGTCTCGACTCCTTTGTTGATCAGGCTGAGTTCTCCTCGTGCACACTGGCGGAGTATCTGCAGCGGCTGCTTGAGAAAAAGCATCTCAAGCGCTCGCGCGTGGTGCGCATGGCGGATCTGAATGAGACGTTCGGCTACCAGATCTTTACTGGTACACGCAACCCTTCGCGCGATAAAGTTCTGCAAATCGCCTTCGCCATGGCCCTGACGTTGCGCGAGACGAACCGCGCGCTCGTTTCCGCCGGTGTGAGCACCCTCGATCCCAAATGCCGCCGCGATGCCATCGTCATCTTCTGCGTGGATCACGGCTGCTCGCTGCAAAAGGTCAACGAGGAGCTGTATCGCTTGGGTGAAGAGACTATTTGCTAGTGTGCGGCTTTGGTTTCCCGTTGTGTTTTAGATGTCCTGTTGGGATGCTAAGCTTTCGATATGGAAACGCTACAGGACATAAGACAAAAGTACCTGGAAACTCCCGATTCAATTTCTGATGATGGGGAGCATTCGAGTGAGGCTTTTGACGCCGCACTCGATTCGTTCTTAGACGTCGCGTCGCATGCGGATTCTTGGAACGTTGAACAGCTGCTCAAGCGCTCGGCGTATGAAACTACCGAAATCGTTGTTCCCTCGCCCGAGGGACACGGTACAGCGAGCGTACCTGCTCGCGCAATTCGCAAGCGCATTGATGGCACGCCAAATGCCGGAGCCGCATACGAGGCTTTGTGGCGCGTCCAGCAACGGGGTGTTCGCATTGAAGGAACGCCTCAGATTTTCGAATGCGTCCGCACGGGCAAAACGCTTCACGTTCTGATGGAGTACATCGAGGGGCCTTCGCTGGAGGAATACGTTGCGAGCGCTGGTCCGGGGGTCGATGCGCTGCGCAAAGTGGCGTTGAGCTTGTGCCGCACGGTGCATGACCTGCACACGCGTCTAGAAGCGCCACTCATTCATCGTGATTTGAAGCCTTCGAACATCATCATGAGTGAGCGCGGGCCTGTGGTGATCGACTATGGGATTTCGCGCGTGTGGCACCAAGATGCCGAGTCGGATACCTCGTGTTTTGCAACGCGCTGTTACGCACCTCCCGAGCAATTCGGGTTTGGTCAGACAGACGAGCGAAGCGATGTATATGCGTTGGGAAAGATATTCTACTTTTGCCTGACGGGGGAGCATCCGCCTAATGTATGCACGGCAAAGGCGTGCAAAGAGGCTGGAATTGATGAGGGTTTTGCCGCCGTGATTGCAAAAACATGCTCTTTCAATCCAACTGATCGATATGCGAGTGCGCGAGCGTTGGCGCGTGCTGTCGAACAGTGTGTTGAGCGGCTTGATTCGCCCGACGGGAAGTTGTCTTACGAACGTGTGAGCTCTTTCAAGTATGAAAAACCTCGTAAGAGCAGGTTTCCTTACGGGCTCACGCGGCTTCGTGGGTTGCACGATCATTTTGCAAAGTTTCTTGAGAGCAAGCTCTCAACGTATTTGGGCAAGCTGTGGAACGTCATCGTCCTTTTCGCTGCGGGATTTCTGTTGTCGGCATGTGCATATTTGGTTGCCTGTCCCAACGAAAGAGACGCGGTGCTTCCCGTGTGGTTCCGGTTTTTGGAATACATAGTGATGCTCGGCGGCATCATCGTGATGTTTATGTTGCTGCTGCTCGACAGGCGCCGAATCAGCGTGCGATTTCCGCTGCTTGTTCGTAGAAACATTCTGCTTGAGGCGGGAGTGGTTTTCATCGCGTCATTCTTCCTGATCATTTTTGTTTCGCTGTGCGGCTCGTTGTCAGGATTGCATTAGGTGCGAGGGCTTATCAGGTCAAGCGTTGTTACTGCCAAACCAGGGAATGTGAAAAGTTTCTGCTAGGTAACTTTATCCTTTGAGACCGTTGGGCCATGGGTAATATGGTGTGCGGAAAAACACTCGGAAAGGACCTGCGCATGAGACTGGACACGCTAGAAATCGGCAAAGATGCCATTGTCGCCTGCGTTGATTCGGACGATCCAGCGCTTCATCAGCACATTCTTGACATGGGTCTTACGCCGGGAACTGAGGTCACCATGATGAAGCACGCGCCCATGGGCGATCCGCTTGAGATTCGCCTGCGCGATTACGAGCTCACGCTGCGCCGTGCCGATGCAGCGCGTATCGAGCTCATGGACATTCACGACGCGCATAACGTTTCGCGCGAAAACCCGGTTGCCACGCGCGGCATGGCACACCCTGCGCTGGGAGAAACTGACGAGCCTGTTTTCAGACCGCGTGCCGCCGGGCATGTGCTCTCGCCCAATCAGCCCGTCACTTGCGCGCTCGTGGGCAATCAAAATTGCGGCAAGACTACGCTGTTCAACCAGCTCACGGGTTCGAACCAACATGTGGGTAACTTCCCGGGCGTCACGGTCGACCGCAAAGATGGCCAGCTCAAGGGGTTCCCTCAGGCGACCGTGGTCGATTTGCCGGGCATCTACTCGCTTTCGCCTTACACAAGCGAAGAGGTCGTGAGCCGCCAATTCATCCTCGACGAACGCCCCAACGCTATTATCAACATCGTCGACGCCACCAACATCGAGCGCAATCTTTATCTCACCATGCAGCTCATGGAACTCGACCGTCCCATGGTGCTCGCGCTCAACATGATGGACGAGGTCACAGCTAATGGTGGAACCATTGACGTGAATCTGCTCGAGCGGAAGCTCGGTATCCCCGTGGTGCCGATTTCCGCTGTCAAAAACGAGGGAATCGCTGAGCTTGTGGAACATGTGCGCGAGGTTGCCTACCACGACTTGCGCCCCGGGCGCCTCGACTTTTGCTCAATGGATGGCGTTGATGGCGGCGCCCTGCATCGTTGCATCCACGCGGTGATTCACCTGATCGAAGACCATGCCGAAAACGCGGGCATTCCCGTGCGCTTTGCCGCCACTAAACTGGTGGAGGGCGATGAGCTGGTGCGCAAGGCACTCAACCTCGATGCCAACGAGCTCGACGCACTTGAACACATCATTTCGCAGATGGAGGAGGAGTCGGGTAGCGACCGGCTTTCCGCCCTCGCCGACATGCGTTTTTCGTTCATTGGATCCGTGTGTCGCGCCTGCGTGGTCAAGCCGCATGAGAGTCGCGAGCACAAGCGCTCCGTTGCCATCGACCGCATCCTCACGGGTCGCTACAGCGCGTTCCCCGCGTTCCTCGCCATCATGGCGCTCGTGTTTTGGGTGTCGTTCGGTTCGCTTGGCGCGTGGCTGCAAGGTCTCATGGAGGAGGGCGTGGCGTGGGCTACCGACGCCGTTGCGGTGGCGCTTGCGGGCGCGGGCGTGAATCCCGTGGTGCAGTCGCTCGTGGTTGACGGCATTTTTGCGGGTGTGGGCAGTATGCTCTCGTTTTTGCCGCTCATCGTGGTGCTGTTCCTGCTGCTTTCCATGCTCGAGGACTCGGGCTACATGGCGCGCGTCGCTTTCGTGATGGATAAGGTGCTGCGCCGGTTTGGACTTTCGGGCCGCAGTTTCGTGCCTATGCTGGTGGGATTTGGCTGCTCGGTGCCGGCCATCATGGCCACGCGCACGCTGCCCTCGGAGCACGACCGCAAGATGACCGTGATGCTCACCCCGTTTATGAGCTGTTCAGCCAAGCTGCCGGTATATGGCCTGCTTGCAGCCGCGTTTTTTGCACGGAACAGCGTGCTGGTTATGGTTTCTCTCTACCTGTTAGGTGTGGCGGTTGCTGCCGTGGTTGCGCTAATTTTCAAGCACACGGTGTTCAAAGGCGAACCCGTGCCGTTCATTATGGAGCTTCCCAATTACCGCCTACCGAGTGCGAAAACGACGGTGATGCTCGCGTGGGATAAGGCGAAGGACTTTATCCAGCGCGCGTTCACGATCATTTTCGTGGCGAGCATCGTGGTGTGGTTCCTGCAGACGTTTGACATGCGTTTGAATGTGGTGACCGATCAGTCACAGAGTTTGCTTGCAGGTTTGGGAGGGCTCATTGCCCCGGTGTTGGCGCCGCTCGGGTTCGGCGATTGGCGTGCTTCGACGGCGTTGGTCACGGGACTGCTCGCCAAGGAGAGTGTCATTTCCACGCTTGCCGTGCTGCTGGGTTCCGCCTCAGCGGGTGCGCTTTCCGAGCTGTTCACTCCGCTTTCTGCCTATGTGTTCCTGGTGTTTACGCTGCTGTATCCGCCCTGTGTGGCTGCCATCGGTGCTGTGAAAAACGAGCTTGGGCCCCGTTGGGCACTGGCGGTGTTCGTGCTGCAGTGTCTCGTTGCATGGGTCGTTGCCTTTGCCGTGCGTCTGATTGGCTTGGCGCTTGGACTGGTGTAAGATGCGCAGGTCAGATGGGTTTTCCCTGCTTGTCCAGGGCTAATACGGAACGGGGTAGTTCTTCCTAATTTCGTGGCGAGTTGATAGTCGGAAACCCTGTCCATTGATACATTCACCGGTAATACCCTTCTCATTTCGAAGCGAGTTTGAACGGTGCTCGCCAATTCGTTTCGAAGTTCTGAAGGTAAGGCGGCAAGGTCAAAGTACACTTTAGCGAAATAAAGCAAATATCTGGGAAAATGGAAGCGGGGTTGCATCCAAAACGGGTGTCTACTCGGCGTGGTAAGTTTTACCTTCAGAATTTCGCAACGAGTTGGATGGATTTTGCTCGCCCTTTTCGAAAATGGGATGGTAAGTCGATGGCAGTAAAATGGACCATAGTTTGTCATTGCATTCAACTGGGCGAATGATAGTAAAACTTGTATTCGAAACGCGTGGTTGCTTGACGAGGCACGCCTCATCCTCTCAAGTTCAAAACGAGCGCGTTTTCCAATGCGGATTTCCGTATTATCGACAGGCAGCGGCAAAGAATTTCCCCGGCAATATATTCAAATATGGTCAACCGGTGGGGAAGTGGCAGGTAACTGTTGCAAAACCCTTGACGCATTTGCTCGCACCCGTCACAATATCCCGTGCACACGCACGATTCGCTGCCAGAGACAGCCGGTACCTGCGTGCCCGCGCAAGCGAGCGCAACGGAGTAAAGGGTAAACCCGCCAGCCGAGGTGGTCGAGTAGATATGTCTTCTCGCCCCCGTCGCTCTATGCAGCGCGGGGGTTTTCTTTTTTAGACACGCCCCCGTCCCTCTTAAGGCGGGTCGTGCCTGAGAAAGAACGAGAAGGAGGTGTACCACATGCCACAGCAGTACAAGATCGATGCAGTTGCCGAGATCGAGTCCAAGGTGCAGTCCAACGCGGGTATGTTCGTCGTGAACTACTCCGGTCTCACCGTTCTCCAGGCTCAGGAACTGCGTCACCAGCTTCGTGAGGCTGGCGCCGAGATGAAGGTTTACAAGAACAACCTCGTGCGTCTGGCCCTCAAGAACCAGGAGCAGCCGGAGATCGACGAGATTCTCGTCGGCCCCTGCGCTTATGTGTTCTACGAGACCGAGCCCGTTGAGGCCGCCAAGGCCCTCAAGACGTTCTCCGAGAAGTCCAAGGGCGTTCTCGAGATCATGGGCGGCATTTCCGACGGCGCTGCCGTTACCGCCGACGATGTCAAGGCTATCGCCGATCTTCCGACCAAGGACCAGCTCCTCGGCCAGATCGCCGGTCTCATTTCTGGTTTCGCTCGCGATATCGCCGTTTGCACCAATGGTGTTGCCAGCGGTCTCGCCCGTTCGATCCAGCAGGTTTCCGAGCAGAAGGCAGCCTAGCGGTTGCTTTTGCGCGCGGCACTCGTCGCGCATCCCGGCGCACATGCGCCAAACGCTACACTGAACTCCCTGCATGCGCAGGGTAACTGAAAGGACTTAGAAATGGCTAAGCTTACCACCGATGAGATCATCGAGGCTCTGAAGGAAATGACCCTGCTCGAGGCTTCCGAGCTCGTCAAGGCTATCGAGGACACCTTCGGCGTTTCCGCCGCTGCTCCTGCCGCCGTCGTGGCTGCTCCTGCTGCTGGCGCTGCCGAGGCTGAGGAGAAGACCGAGTTTGACGTCGTGCTCGAGGGCTTCGGCGACAACAAGATTCAGGTCATCAAGGTTGTCCGTGAGCTCACTTCCCTCGGCCTCAAGGAGGCCAAGGAGGTCGTCGAGTCCGCTCCTAAGGCCGTCATCGAGGGTGCCAAGAAGGAGGACGCCGAGGCTGCCAAGGAGAAGCTCGAGGCTGCCGGCGCTGCTGTCACCCTTAAGTAGTTTCCCGCAGGTGTATCACCTGCAAGCTGCTTGAGCATAGTCGCTCTTTTGAAGCGGGGTTCGCATAGCGCGAGCCCCGCTTTTTTGACAATTTTGAACAATAGAATCGAGGTGAAAAGAAAACCTTGAAACAAAAGAGTGCGATATGTAATGTTAATTGAATAATAGAAACCGTTCGCCGATACTCGCCTCAAATAGTGTTGCGTAATTGCGGGGGGGGGGCAGTACTCTGGGCATTGTCAGTATCCCTTCAAAATTGGAGTGCAACATGGATGAAGATGAGCGTGGATTGGAGCCGGGTGAAACGGGTCAGGTTCAATCGGAAAACAATGAGGCGGCCGGTTTAGAGAATTCTGATAATTTCGAGGCGCCTCCGGCAAAAGAACGGGATGAGATCAAATCTGAAATAGAAGGCTTGCAAGACGAACAGGAAGATGCCGCGTCCTCCTCGGTTGATGAAGAAGTGTCTTCAGCCTCAATTTCAGAAGGAAAAGGCGGAAAAGAATACATAAAGAAACAATCCAAGCCTGTTGATCTACGCAAGATAATGGGTGTAATCGGTGCGATTGTTTTCTTGATTGTCGTTGTCCAGCTGATTCCATGCCAGCATGAGTGGGTGCCGGCAACTTGCGAAAGCCCAAAAACATGTAAGAAATGCGAAGCGACGGAAGGCGAACCGCTTGGTCATGATTGGCAGAAAGCAACCTGTGAAGAGCCTAGAACTTGCAAGCGATGCGGAGAGCAGAAGGGCAAGTCGCTAGGGCATGTTTGTGGTGATTGGGCTGTTGAAAAAGAGGCAAGCTGCTCAGAGATGGGCATAGAAAAGGGAACGTGTCTTAGGTGTGGAAAAGAAGTAACACAGACGATCGAGAAGTTGCCTCACACTGAAGGGGAGTGGGTTATTACCAGACCCGTTTCGGTTGCTTCAGATGGGGCACTTACTCCTGGAACGAGAGAGATGTTCTGCGCGGTTTGCGGCGAGACGATTAGTTCTGAAACATACACGATTGAAATGACAACCTCTCAGAAAAATGCGTTCCGTACCGCCTTGAGCTATCTTGATCTCATGGCGTTCTCATATTCTGGTTTGATAGAGCAACTTGAGTTTGAAGGTTATACAACGGAAGATGCGACGTTTGCCGTTGATAATTGCGGCGCAGATTGGAATGAACAAGCTGCGGAAAAAGCCGCAGACTATTTGGACTTAATGGGTTTCTCGCGCTACGGATTGATAGATCAGCTCATGTTCGAAGGTTTTACGTATGAGCAGGCAGTATATGGTGCTGATGCCGTGGGACTTTAGCGCAAGTATAAGTTAGTTGCTTCATTGCAAGATTCATTTTCGGACCATGCGATGGAAACGGGGCAGAGCTTTGGACTCTGCCCCGTTTGGGCTTATAGGACAAAATGTGTGTCCGTTTCAGGACCGTCGACGCAGGTCGATAGCCCTTTTCGCACATTTTATATTCACCGGCGCAATTTAACCGCTCGGACGGAAAGCGCGTACGGGGCGGCGGTGCGGTGCGACCGAAAAAGCAATGGGGGTTACGCCCGGCACCTGATTCGGCGGCAAAGCGGCGCCATAGCACGGCACGTATTTGCGCGTATTCATCTCCGTTGCCGTTTTCCCAGTTGGTCGCCGCGTTATATTCACGTCCCGGAAGTGCCTCTGCACGATACGGTAGGGTTTTTGCATCGCCTCGGCGAAATCCCGAGTAGACGGCCCGTTTCGGAAAACGTTGGCGCTTCTACCAGCGGTTTTATCGACGCGGCTTTCCAGCTATTCGGCAAAACCCGATCGGAATGCAAAAACCCTACCGTATCGTGCATGAGGTCGGACTTCGACGAGCTCTCCGCCGAATGACACGGGAAAAGGCAGACGACAGCCCGCGCCGCCAACCCTGATCCGGGCACACTTTTTGTCCGATAAACCCCGTTTGCTTGCACGGTGTTGCCCCGCTTTTTTGTATGGGTGGGTGCCGTGCACCGCGCATATGCGTTTCGTGTCCGGCATTCGTATTCTACGGAACGCAAGTTTGGGCTGTTTTTCGGCATTTGACCCCTGTTTCAAGCGCTCAAATACAGAAAAACAGCCCAAGGTTAAGCTTCGCTGAAACGCTAGAATCCTTTTCGCCCATAAGACAAGTTTTTCTACTATTCGGGTTCGAAATGACATTTTTTGCCAGATTATGTTGTTTGAAGCCTGCTGAAAGAGGGCTCGTCAAGTATTTTCCTTTATCAGACCGTAATGCGTATTGAAGAAACCGCAGGTTACGAGAGCGACACCTTAATCTTGTTGGTTCCGACGGATACTTTCGCACCGGAAGTCGCAATCGAAGACCTCACAATCTGGCATTTTTTGCCACAAAGAGGCCAATTTGCAAGAAAAATGGGCTGCGCATGCATCTTGGACAAATTAGTGAGTTTTGCGTCATTGTGCTCGATGCCGAACCGTCGCCAAATCTATACAGATGTATCTACAAGGAGGACGCGGGCAAGAGCGAGAGGAGACTACCGGGTTATACAACGAACTCATTTTGCAGAGTCGCGGTTTGCTGCAACTGCCTTTTCCTGGGACATATAAGTAAGAGGCTTTTCGAGAGTGTGCATCGGCATACACCCACGTGATACCGTGCCTGCTACAATGAACAATTGGCGTGTTGAATAACGCGCCGATGAAGATATTGAAGAGACATATGGGATATACAAGGAGCACGCATGGATCGCACAAAGATTGCCCAGCTTTACGCCGATGCCGAGGCGCTCGGCGGTACGACCGTCACCGTTGCCGGATGGGTCAAGTCCGTCCGCGACATGAAGAACTTCGGCTTCGTCACCTTGAACGACGGCAGCTGCTTCAAGGATCTGCAGGTCGTCATGAACCGTGACGCGCTCGAAAACTACGACGAGATCGCGCATCAGAACGTCTCCGCGTCCCTCATCTGTACGGGCGAGCTCAAGCTCACGCCCGACGCGCCGCAGCCCTTCGAGCTTTCCGCTACGCAGATCATGGTCGAGGGCACGTCCACGCCCGACTATCCGCTGCAGAAGAAGCGCACCACCGTCGAGTTCCTGCGCACCCAGCAGCATCTCCGCCCGCGCACCAACCTGTTCCGCGCCGTTTTCCGCATCCGCTCGGTCGCGGCCGGTGCCATCCACCGCTTCTTTCAGGAGCGCGGCTTCTTGTACGTGAACACGCCGATCATCACCGCGAGCGACTGCGAGGGCGCGGGTGAGATGTTCCGCGTCACCACTATCGACCCGGCAAACCCGCCGCTGGATGAGCAGGGCAACATCGACTGGAGCCAGGACTTCTTCGGCACGCCCGCCTCGCTCACGGTGTCCGGCCAGCTCAACGGCGAGAACTTCGCCTGCGCGTTCGGCGACATCTACACCTTCGGCCCCACCTTCCGCGCGGAGAACTCCAACACCACGCGCCACGCCGCTGAGTTCTGGATGGTCGAACCCGAGATTGCCTTCGCCGACCTCGAGGACGAGATGAACCTCTCAGAGGAGATGCTCAAGTACGTCATCCGCACCGTGATGGACGCCTGCCCCGACGAACTCGCCATGCTCAACAAGTTCGTGGACAAAGGCCTCGTCGAGCGTTTGACGCACGTGGCGAGCTCCGACTTCGCGCGCGTGACCTACACCGAGGCCGTCGAGATCCTCGCAGCGGCTGTCGCCTCCGGCCACAAGTTCGACTACCCTGTGAGCTGGGGTGTCGACCTGCAGACCGAGCACGAGCGCTTCCTAACCGAGGAGCACTTCAAGCGCCCGACGTTTGTGACCGATTACCCCGCCGAGATCAAGGCGTTCTACATGCGCATGAACGACGATGGCAAGACCGTCGCCGCGGCCGACTGTCTGGTTCCCGGCATCGGTGAGATTATCGGCGGCTCGCAGCGCGAGGAGCGTCTCGACGTGCTCGAGCGCCGCATCGCCGAGCTTGGTATGGATATCGACCAGTACAAGTATTACCTGGACCTGCGTCGCTTCGGCACCTGCAAGCACGCGGGCTTTGGTCTGGGCTTCGAGCGCCTCGTGATGTACCTCACGGGCGTGGGCAACATCCGCGATGCCATTCCGCACCCGCGCACCGTGGGTTCCTGCGAGTTCTAATTCCCGTGGGCTCCGTCTTTGCGACTTCTGACTTTGCGCGTTGACCCACTGCCTCGACCTGCGCTTATGCCGTTCACAGAAGGTGAACGGACGCTTGGGGCCGCATTTGGTTAACATTCCGTAACTCGAACGCTCGTTCAATAAAACACCCTGTGCTGCTTTACCATGATGCATTACCGCGGCACAGGGCGTTTTTGTTTGCGTATTGCCCGGCGCGCGGTTGGTTTTGACACAGAAAGGCAGGTTGCACCATGAAGAAACAACTCAAAACCATGGGGGCGGCCCTGACAGCGGGCATGCTCGCGCTTGCACTCGCCGCGTGCGGCGGCAACGGCACGGATGCTCCGAAGGGGTCTGCTCAGACGGGCAGCGGCTCCTATAAGATCGGCGTTATCCAGCTCACCGAGCACCCGGCGCTCGATGCGGCCAACAAGGGCTTTGTCCAGGCGATTGAGGACTCCGGTCTCGACGTTGAGATCGATCAGCAGAACGCGCAGAACGATCAGTCCGCATGCCAGACGATCGCGTCCAAGTTCGTAGGCGACAACGATGACCTCATCTTCGCCATCGCGACTCCCGCTGCCCAGGCTGCTGCCGGCACCACGACTGACATCCCCATCGTGGGTACCGCCATCACCGACTTTGCGGAGTCCGGTCTTGTGGCGAGCAACGACAAGCCCGGCAACAACGTGACGGGCACCTCCGACCTCACCCCGGTGGCGCAGCAGATTGAGATGCTGCACAAGGTTCTGCCCGATGCCAAGACGGTCGGCCTGCTGTACGCTTCCAACGAGTCTAACTCCGAAATCCAGATCAAGATGGCCGAGGAAGCCCTCGATGAGCTGGGAATCGCGCACGAGCGTTACACCGTTTCCAGCACGAACGAAATTCAGTCTGTCGTCGAGTCTGCCGTGGGCAAAGTCGACGCAATCTATTCGCCCACCGACAACACCATCGCTCAGGGCGCCGCTCAGGTTGGTCAGATCTGCCTTGAGGCCAAGATCCCCTTCATCACGGGCGAGGAGAACATGTGCATGGCCGGCGGTCTGTTCACCCTCTCCATCAACTACGAGGACCTGGGCTACCGCGCAGGCGAGATGGCTGTGAAGATTCTCAAGGGCGAGGCAACGCCTGCCGATATGGCAATTGAGCAGCTCCCTGCCGAGGACCTTGTCGTGGTGAAGAACGAAGAGGTTGCTGAGGCTTTGGGTATCGACCTTTCCGTGCTCGACGAGTAAGATAGGCGTTCGCATATTTGGTTTTTGGCACCTCGGTAAGGCGCATGCGCTTGCCGAGGTGCTTTGCGCGCTCATGTTTTAGGAGGTAGATGGCATGGATATCGCTTTTATGGGTGCCGTGTCCCAGGGTGTGCTCTGGGGCATTATGGTGCTCGGCGTGTTCGTCACCTACAAGTTGCTCGACATCGCCGACCTCACTGTGGACGGCAGCTTTGCCTTGGGTGGCTGCGTGTGTGCAGTTGCCATTTTGAGCGGCTGCGACCCCATTGTGGCGGTTCTTGCCGCAACGGCGGCGGGCGCTCTGGCGGGCGCAGTCACCGGCTTGCTGCATACGCTGTTTGAGATTCCCGCCATTCTCGCGGGCATCCTCACGCAGATTTCTCTGTGGTCCATCAACCTGCGCATCATGGGCAAGTCCAACACACCGCTGCTCACGAGTCCCACGGTGTTCTCGCGCGCATCCGAACTCACGGGCCTGCCGCAGAGCTCGATTGCCATTATCGTGGGCGTGGTCGTTGCGATTATCGTGGTCGTTGTGATGTACTGGTTCTTTGGTACCGAGATCGGCTCCGCCCTGCGTGCAACCGGCAGCAATGAGCACATGATTCGCGCGCTAGGTGTGTCCACGGCAAAAACCAAGGTCATCGCCCTTACGCTCTCGAATGCGCTGGTGGGCCTCTCGGGTGGCCTGATTTGCCAGAGCCAAAAGTACGCTGACATCGGCATGGGTACGGGCGCCATCGTCATCGGCCTTGCGGCCATCGTCATCGGCGAGGTGCTCGGTCGTCTGACGCCGGGCAAGCTCACGGGATTCAAGAGCCGCCTCATTTCCGCTGTGGTCGGCTCTGTGGTGTACTTCCTCATCCGCGCAATCGTGCTGCAGATGGGTATGGACGCCAACGACATGAAGCTGCTTTCGGCCATTATCGTGGCGATTGCCCTGTGTGTGCCCGTTGTGTGGGAGAAGTACCAGCAACGATCGAGTTACTCGAAGGGCGGTGAGGCGAATGCTTAAGCTCACGTGTGTTAAGAAGACCTTCAACAAAGGCACCGTAACCGAGAAGTGCGCGCTTACCGGCGTCGACCTCACGCTTGAGGATGGCGACTTCGTTACCATCATCGGTGGTAACGGTGCAGGTAAATCCACATTGCTCAACATGATTGCGGGCGTATATCCGCTGGATTCCGGTACGGTGGAGCTCGATGGTCACGACATTTCGCGTCTGTCTGAGCCCAAACGTGCCATGTATCTTGGTCGCGTGTTCCAGGACCCCATGCGCGGTACTGCCGCTGATATGCAGATCGAGGAGAACCTTGCTCTCGCTCGTCGTCGTGGACAGCATCGCGGTCTTGCCTGGGGTATCACCAAGCAGGAACGCGAGGAGTATCCGGCGCTGCTCGCCAAGCTCGGCCTTGGCCTCGAGACGCGCATGTCCGCCAAGGTGGGCTTGCTGTCCGGTGGCCAGCGTCAGGCGCTCACGCTGCTTATGGCGACCCTTACCAATCCTAAGCTTTTGCTGCTTGACGAGCATACGGCGGCGCTTGACCCCAAAACGGCTGCCAAGGTGCTTGAACTCACCGAGCAGATCGTGGCGGAGCGCAACCTCACCACGCTCATGGTGACCCATAACATGAACGATGCCATTCGCCTGGGCAATCGTCTGATCATGATGCACGAGGGCAACATCATCTACGATGTGCGTGGCGAGGAGAAGAAGGCCCTTACCGTTCCCGACCTGCTTCAGAAGTTCGAGGAGGTCTCCGGCGGCGAGTTGGCAAACGACCGCATGCTGCTGAGCTAGTTCGGCTGCCCTTCTGGCTGTATTGAAAACAACGAAACCCGCTGTGACCTGAAAGGTTGCGGCGGGTTTTCTTTATGAGATACGGCTGTCGTTCCTGGACAAAAGGTGGGTAGAATCTGCTTAGTATCGGATGAATGGAGCGTGATATGAAGCTCATTTTGAGGCCTAAGCCCACCAGTGTATACAGCGAAGTTGAGGTTGCGACGCCGGAAGGAGCGCTGCTGTATTCTTCCGACACCGAGCCGCTTTCCGCTCCTCGCAAGAGTTATTTCAAAGACGCCAACGACGAGATCCTGGCAACTATCACCACGGTGCGCATGGACGATAAGAACCGCGCCCATCACGTGGTCACCTCCGATGGCCGCGTTTTTGACTTGGTGCGTAAGTTCCGCAATCCCGCGAGCACGACCGAGAGTTACATAAAGGTGGGTAGCACAGGATGGCAGGCCATAACGCGCAGAGCTTGGACCAGCAGATTTGAGATTCGTTCCAGCAGCGGTGATGTTTTGCTTCAGGCACGGCAGGTCGCTGGGGAGCGCGGCGACACGTACGAGCTCGATGTCAAAGACGAGGCTCATGTTGACGGCTTGGTGCTGCTTGCGCTCATCACGCGCTATGTCATGCACAAGGACGTGCCCGTTTCCGAGGGGTAGCAGCATATCGTTCTTGTTCGCAGATAACGAAGCCCGCGTTTCGTCGTTACGTTACGCGGGCTGTTTTTGTGTGCTGGGCTTATCGAGCCTCTAAATCGTCACTCGGCTTCTGGCCGTCCGTTCAGCTATTCCTTCTTACGCAGCGGTATGTTGCCATGACGAAAAACGAGGTAACTGTATACGAAAACCACTCCCGTAAGACCCAAGATGGCGATTACGAAGGTGGGCACCAAGAGCTCCTGAAAACGGGGAAGCGCCAGGCCGATAATCATGATCACAACGCCCATGAGCATGAAGATGAATCCACCGAATCGGTGTGTGAGACGCCAGTTTTGCTCGTTGTCGAGCGTCCAGGGCGTTTTGATGCCAAAGGTGTAGTTGCGCGGAACGCGCGGCAGGTAATTGCCCAAGAACAGAAAGAGGGCGCCCAGTGCTGTGCATACGGCAGCACCCATGGGGCTGTTATCTGTGGGCATGATGCCGAAGACCGTGAGCTCAATGCTCCAGCTTATGCAAATCATGAATACAGTAAATGCACCTACAAAGGCAGAGTAAAGCCCGGATACCCGCTCATAGGCGTGCCCGCGCGGATCGATTTTTGGCGTGACGTAAAACAGCAGGAGCATAAGGAGCGGAAGAGCATCGAGGAAAAGCGCGGTCCAGCGCTCACCCCATGAGTTAACGCTGCCATCGGCGCCCCAGTGAAGCGGTACGAGTTCGGGCAGATGCGGATAACACAGCAGATGAAGGACGAGATTCAACACGCAGAGGGCCACAAGTACGATCCATGCGCGTTTGTTTATGGGGTTGGGTGTCTTTTTCTCTTGCGGACCTGCGCCTTCGCGAAGCGGCTCGAGTGCGGACTCCTCACTCTGTGTGGTTATGCGGTCAGTTTCAGTCATGATTCTTGTCCTTGTCGGTAAAGGTGTAAAACCAGCTCATGAGGTCTTGCAGAACGGTCGTGTTGAGGCTGTACACCATGTTTTGACCTTCACGTCGAACATCTACCAGCTTAGATGCCTTAAGCGTATTGAGGTGATGGCTGATCGACGGTTTGGTCATGTCAAAATGCTCGGCGAGTTCACCCGCGGTGAGGTCGCCCATGCGCAGTAGCTCGAGGATGCGCCGTCGCGTTGGATCCGCGAGAGCTTTGAATGCTTCTCCTCCCATAGGGTTCCTTTCAATGACAGTGCCTGCAACATTGCGGGTCGTTTAGATTGTTAGATATTTAAATACTTTTCTAAATAACTGTCAAGAAGAATCGCTATTTTGAGACGCGGCGAGCGCATTTGTTACATACGATCTGGTTCCAATGCCCGGATTTTAGGCGTGGCGAGTTTTGATCCGATTCGTTAACGCTTGCACCTCGAAATGCGCTTGCTTTCGTAGAACGTGGCTACTTGGTTGTAGATGCAAAAGGGAACAGGACAGCGAGCGACGATGATGTCGGTGTCGGTGTTGCAAGGCTTTCGCGTGCGCGGGTTGTGTTCGGCAAGAGCCTGCTCGTTGGCCAGCAAATCACTCAAGGAGCAGCCGCAACGCATGGCAAGAATGAGGCGATCAATCGCCTCGGACTGCGATCGACGCATGCGACCCATACGGGGACCGTTTGCGCACGGGGCAACGAGCCGTCCCCCAGGCAAGGCGGCACCGCCCTGCCAGGCAACGCCCTTGTTATTGCATTGTTCGCGAAGCTGCGTGAGCGCTGCTACTGCTTTGGTTGGCTCAGGGTCATCGGTGCAGCTCAGAGCATAGAGACGCATCGGTTGGGAGGAATCAGAAGGCGTGGGGAGGGCTTCATGCGAAAGCATGACGGTTTGGAGCGGGAAGGGGCGCGCGGGCACCGTATCACTGGCGAAGATACGCTCATACACCTCGAGTGCTTCCAAAAGATCATCGGCGAGAAGCTGCAAAGTGATATCCGGATTGGAGAGCCCGGCATCTACGAGCGCCAAGATACATTCTCGGTTCACGTTTCCCTCCCTTCGCTTCAGTTCCTGTACGTAATGTTGCGGAACTTAATCCAGCAGATCCTCAATCACGCCGACACGGTAGTTCTTAAACACGATGCCGTCGCCGTCCTGCGTGGCATCCAAGTCGATGTCGGCCATGATGCCGAAGTCTCGGTCGCCATCGCTATCGGAGAAAACCTGGTGGACATGCCAGATGTGGTCGGTTTCCTCATCCGTTTCGTCAATGGACAGGAACGCGGCGGAGCGCGCATCGGCATCGGTGAGCAGCTCCACATGTGCTTCGAAGAACGCATCGAGCACGCGCTGCCAGCGCAGCTTGCCGTAGCCCCAATTTTCGTCGAGTTCGCCCAGATCATCAACCTTATTGCGCGCGGCAAGACGGACGCGCTGGAACAGCGCGTTGCGTACGAGCAGGTGCAAACCGCGGCGATCCTTGACCACCGCATCCTTGAGTTGAGGCGGCAATGCACCGGCATCACTGCCCGCAGATGCCCATTCGTCCACCAGGCTCGAGTCAACGGAGCGGATGACCAGGCCCAGCCACGCTATGATGTCGGTGAGCTGTTCGGTGCGGTGCTCTACGGGAACCGTGCGGTCGAGCGAACGGTACGCCTCAGTGAGATACCGCAGCAAAATACCCTCACAACGTGCGATTTTGTATTGTGCGATATAGCTTTTGAAGTCACAGCCGGATTCGAGCATGTCGCGCAGGACGGACTTGGGAGAGAGTTCGTAATCGTTGGCCCAGGGGACTTCGGCGCAGTATTGGGCAAACGCGGTGTCGAGCAGTTCGGCAAGCGGCCTGGGATAGGTCACGTCTTGCAAGCGCTCAACGCGCTCCTCATAGTCGACGCCCTCCGCCTTCATGGCATTCATCGCGGCATCGCGCGCGTGACGCTCTTGCGCCCGCAAGATTTGCTTGGGATCCTCAAGCGTTGCCTCAACCATCGAAATGAGATCGAGGTCATACTGCTCGCTTTCCGGGTCGAGCAGTTCAAGTGCGGCGAGCAAGAAGGGAGAAAGCGGCTGGTCAAGCGCGAAGTCTTCCGGCAAATCGACGGTGAGCATGTAATTTGCGGGTCCGTCGAGCGGATGATCGGATACGGTTTCCCCGATTGCCGCTTGCTCTTGCGAGGCGGTATCCCCGGTTGCGGCACGCACCGAGGTATCTGCCTCCTCCGCTTTGCGCTCTTGAGTTTCGTCGTCCGCTTTAACGGGCGTGCGTGCCACGATGCCCTCTTCGTCAACGGGCGTGCGCACAACGACGCCCGCATCGATCAGCGTTGCGAAGATTTCAGCGGCACGTGCCTTGAGCTTTACCTTTTCCGGCTCGGTTTGCAACGAGGCGTCGATAAGCTCCAAAATGCGTGTCCACGCGTCACCGCCTTGCTCGACTTCCGCGAGCACCATCGAATGCGTGATGCGCAAACGCGGACGTAGGGTCTCCGGTTCGCTCTCGATAAGGCGATCGAACGTCGTCTCGTTCCATACCACAAACCCTTCAGGCGCTTTTTTCTTCTTGAACTTCTTCATCTTTTTGGGGTCGCCCATGGCTTTGAGTTCGGCTTTGTGGTTTTCAATCTCGAACTCCGGAGCTTCGGCGATTACTACGCCCTCGGTATCGAATCCCGAACGCCCTGCGCGTCCGGCGATTTGGTGGAACTCGCGCGAGCGCAGACGGCGCTGCTTGTAACCGTCGAATTTGGTGAGACCCGTGAGCAATACCGTGTGGATGGGGACGTTGATACCCACGCCCAGCGTGTCGGTACCACAGATGACGGGGAGCAGCCCCTGTTGCGCGAGCTTTTCGACAAGCAAACGGTAGCGGGGAAGCATGCCGGCGTGATGAAGGCCCACGCCGCTCGAAATGAGATGCTTGAGCGTTTTGCCAAATGCCGTGGTAAAGTGTTCGCCCTTGATGGCGTCTTTGATGGCCTCGCGTTGCTCCTTAGTTGTGACACCGTAACTTGCCAGGGCACGTGCGCTGGTGAGCGCTGCGTCTTGGGAGAAGTGAACGATGTAGAGCGGAGAGTCGCCTTGGCGCAGGGCGAGTTCGACGGTGGCCTCGAGTGGCGTTTTCACATACTCATAGGAGAGCGGGACGGGTCGCGGTGCGTCCGCGATGAGCTCGAGGTCGCGGCCAGTGGTGCGCGAAAGCGTGGCGGCGATGGCGCTCATGTCGCCCAGCGTGGCGCTCATGAGCAGGAACTGCGCGTGGGGGAGTGTGAGCAGCGGAACCTGCCAGGCCCAGCCGCGGTCGGGATCGCTGAAGAAGTGGAACTCGTCCATAGCGACGCAGGCTACATCGGTGTCCTCGCCTTCGCGCAGCGCTTGATTGGCGAGGATTTCGGCGGTGCAGCAAATAACGGGGGCGGAGGTGTTGATATGCGAGTCGCCGGTGATCATGCCCACGTTATCGCGTCCGAGAATCTCGACAAGATAGAAGAACTTCTCGCTGACCAGCGCTTTGATGGGTGCAGTGTAATACGCCCTGCGTCCAGTGGCACGCGCCATGAACATCATGCCGAGTGCGACCAGCGACTTGCCCGACCCGGTAGGCGTGCCCAAAATCACATTGCTGCCGGCGGCGATGCTGAAGAGGGCGTCCTCCTGGTGTTGCCATGGCTCGATGCCACGCGCCGATGTCCACTCCAAAAAGCGCTCGTATGCCTCCTCTGTGGTGAGCCAGGGCTCTGGCTCGCTGCCGTCCTCCGGTTCCCACCAGCTGGGAGCCAGATCGCCCAGCGAACCGTGGACGAAGGGGTCGAATGTGCGGGTGTCCGTTTGATCGGTCATGAGGTCTCTCTTCTGATGTGCATGACGTGGGCGTTTGTTCTGGGTGGGAGCAAGGCTGGGGGCGTTGTCTCAGGCGGAGTGCGTCGCGTTGCCTGCGTTTATCGCATGCGCGCATTACACACGCTTTTTACGGCTTTCGTTACGGCGACGATTGCGCAGGTTGTCCACAGCATAGCTCATGCCATAGGGAATGTAATCGCTGGCAAACAGGTCTTCGGGGAGATAGTCGATAAGACTCAGCGGCATATCCTCTGCGGCTTGGAGCTGTTCGGTCGTTGCGGGAGTCGACGGCGGTGTAGCGTAAATCGCATGAACGGTGGCACCCTGCGCCGTCAATCGCTCTTCGTATTCGGTGATGGGCTGCTCGGGATGGGCGGCGCGATCGTCGTCCGTGGCGCATAAGATGTTCCACCCGAGTGCCTCGAACTGCGGCAGCGAATACTTATAGAGAGGTTCGCTGTCGGTGCGCAACGCAACGGTAGCGCTGCCGGCGAGCAGGGGGCGGTAGCCTTCCAGATGCTGTGCCGACGTTAGACGCAGACGTGCATGACGGCGCTTGGGGTGCGGCGTGGGGAAGTTGATCGAGATGGCGTCAAGCTCCCCTTCGGCGAAAATCTGGTCGAGCTTTGCCGCATCGCCCGGGATAACCAGCGCGTTTTTGATATCCTCGTCCAACACGAGCTGCGCGGCGTGCACCACGCAGACGGGCTCGCTGTCCATGCCGATGAAAAGCGTCGTAGGGTGCCGCTTGGCCATGGCGGCAATGTAGGCGCCCTTTCCGCAACCAAGGTCGAGATGTACGCGTTCAAAGCGCGATACGCCTTCGGCGCACAAGGGAAAACAGGCCTCTGCCCAACGCCCGCGATATGCGGCAGCGTTGGTCTCAATGGCGTCGGCCGCACGTTCAATGCGCTGGTCGAGGACGAAGTTTTTGGGCATGCGTGCATGCATGGATGTGCTCTCGCTTTTCTAGAGTTTTTCGAGGACAAGGTACCGATTGAGGTTACCAGATGCGCCGTCTGCTGAGTAGCGTTCGCGCTCGCGAACGTCCGCGCCCATAGAGGCTACAAGCTCGTCGATTTCCGTTTCGGAGAAATGATGGCAGTACCGCAGCGGGTTGCTGTCCGATTGCCAGCCCAGGAAGTGATCGTTTTCGTCGAGGTGGGTAGGGTTGAAGGGCGGATCGGCATCAGCCCCGAAATCCTTGCGTTGTGCGATCTCATCGGCTTGCAAGGCCTTGCGTGCAAGACGCTCGTCATGCATGAACTGCCAGAAAGATATGACGACCAAGCCATGGGCCTTAGTATGTGCAAGCAGGTCGGAAAGCACTTGTTTGCGCAGGTCGACGCCGGGGACATGATGCATGAATCCAAAGCAGACGGAGAGATCGCAGACGGAAATCCCGCCGAGGGGATCTGCGTGATTGCAGTAGCGCTCGAGGATATCGACCTCGTGATAGACAATCGATCGGCTGTGAAGCGTGTCGGTGTCTACAAGGGCTGGGCAGCAATCAACGGCATGGAAGGTGAGGGGAGAATCAGTGTGGCGCTCACCTGCTGTACGGCTTTCAATTGCATCCTTCTCACCCAAAAAAGCACTGGTGAGGAACTGCTCGAAACGCAAGTTACCGCATGCGAGGTCAAGTACCGTGCGAGCTTTGTTATTCGTGTCGACGTCGCCCCACCCACAAGAGCGGAGCACATCGACAAGGCGTTTCCATCCGTCCCACGGTGCAGAGCGTGTAGAGGAAAACGATGCCGTATGCTGCGAGTAAAACGAATTGTTGAGCGCGATGAGCGCGCGAGCAGTTGCGGTGTCCATGTGCCTCCTTCCGTTGGTATTGTAATGGCCCATCCGGACATGGGGTGCCTTATTGGAAACGAATTCCATGTTGATGGGGGCATCAGACGCCCGACGTACGGAATGGCGTACAATTTGTACGCATGGAAGAGATTATTTTGCAGATACTTGATACGCTGCGGGCAGGCGGCACGGTGGATGACCGCACGCTGCTCAAGCTGAGCCATGCCGCAGCGCGTCGCGCGGACTCCGACAAGCGCATGTTTGCCAAGCGCCGTCTGCTGCCGTTTTACCAAGATATCAAGCGCAATGACCCCGTGCGATGGAAAAGCTGGAACGTTACGCCCGAGCTGGAGGAACAGCTCGTTTCCGTTTTGCGCATGAAGCCCCGACGCAGCGCTTCCGGCGTGGCGACCATCACGGTCATTACCAAGCCGTGGCCCTGCGGTGGCGATTGTCTGTTCTGCCCCAACGACATTCGCATGCCCAAAAGTTACCTACATGGTGAACCTGCGTGCGAGCGGGCTGAGCAAAACTGGTTCGATCCGTATCTTCAGGTGGCATCTCGCCTCACCGCGTTGTCCCAGATGGGGCATTCGACGGACAAAATCGAGCTCATCGTGCTTGGTGGTACGTGGAGCGATTATCCGCAAGGCTATCAAATCTGGTTCATCTCGGAGCTGTTCCGGGCGCTCAACGACAACGCAACGGCGACAGTGCAAAATGGCGATTCTTCGCATCACGTGGGTTGTTCACAGGATGTGGATCTTCGTCCAATAGATGCGGTGCAGGCACCTGGCAATGCATTCGGCGACATGGGGCGTACCGTTTCAGAGCGGCGGGCGTTTTACCGACACGCCGGATTCCCCCAAAATGCAACTGACTTCGATGCGTTTTCCCAGCAGTCCCAAAGCGAACTCAATGCATTGCGGTATTCGTATAACCAGGCGTTTCGAGAGCTTTACGGTACAAGTTCCGCGTGGAGCCGCGCCGCGCGCATGCAAACAGCGAACTTGGAAGATCTCGAACAGCTGCAGCACGCAAATGAGACGGCGCGGCATCGCGTGGTGGGTTTGGTTATCGAGACGCGCCCCGATGCCATTTCTCCGCAGTCGCTTGCGCTCATCCGGCGCCTCGGGTGCACCAAGGTCCAGATGGGAATCCAAACGCTTCGCCAGGACGTACTCGATGCAAATGACCGCGGTATTTCGGTTGCTCGCATCCAGGATGCCTTTGAGCTGCTGCGTATCTTCGGTTTCAAAATCCATGCGCATGCGATGGCGAATCTGTACACCGCCACGCCCGAGCTCGATAAGCAGGATTTCCAGCGTTTGGTCGAAGATGCTCCATTCCAACCCGACGAAATCAAGCTCTATCCGTGCGCGCTGATTGAAGGCGCGCGGCTGTGCAAGTATTTCCAAGATGGCTCATGGCGTCCCTACACTGAGGACGAGTTGCTCGATGTGCTGGTGAGCGATGTGGCGGTAACGCCTCCGTTCTGTCGTATTTCGCGCATGATTAGGGATTTCTCATCCAAAGACATCTTGGTGGGTAACAAAAAGCCTAACCTGCGCCAACTTGTTGAGCAACGTCTTCGCGAGCAGGGAAATACCCAGGGTATTCAGGAGATTCGTTTTCGCGAGGTGGGCACGGCGAATGTCGACGTGAACGCGCTTCGACTTGACATCGTCTCGTATGAGACGAGCAATACGAGTGAGCGATTCCTTCAGTGGGTTACTCCCGAGAATCGCATTGCTGGGTTCCTTCGTCTCTCACTTCCTCACGCTGCATATGTTGAGCGGCGTGCCGGCGACCTTCCCGTTGAATGTGATGAGGCGATGATTCGCGAGGTTCACGTGTATGGCATATCGACGCAACTCGGCGAGGACGGCGCTTCAGCGCAGCATCTTGGCCTGGGTAAGCGCCTCGTAGAACGCGCGTGCGGGCTAGCATGTGAGGCGGGCTATCAGCGGCTCAACGTTATCAGCGCCGTGGGGACGCGCGAATACTACCGACACTTGGGATTTGTGGATCACGGTTTGTACCAGCAAAGAAGGTTGTCATGAGCAGGGGAAAGCTCGATATCACCTCCGCCGCGGGAATCGCTGTCGGCGTGGCAATCGGCGCGGTTGCTGTGGGTGCCGCGGCTGTTGCCGTTGGTTCTCAATGCTTGCAGATCGTTCGCACGCGCGCTGGAGTTGCACGCGTCAAGATGATTCGCGGCGAGCAAGGCGAGCGCGTGCGCGTCTTGCAGCAAGGTGGCGTATTCCAAAGCGCGACGTATCTGGATGAGCGACGCTTTGAACCCGTGTTTTCGTATTACCGAGCCTTTGATGCGATGTTTGAGGCTGAGCCCGCTATGCGCGAGTTGGCAGGTCACGGCATAGAGCGCGTTTTGATGCTTGGCGGTGGAGGTTTTTCTTATCCAAAGCACGCGTTATCGCAACATCCTGAACTGACCATGGACGTGGTGGAAATCGACCCGGGTATTGTCAGGATCGCTCGCCGCTGGTTCTTCCTCGATGAGCTCGAGCGTAAAGTGGGCGAGCGCCTGAATATACACACCGAGGATGCGCGCATCTACCTGGCCGAGGCCGCGAACGCAGACGTACGATATGACGTGATTGTAAATGACTGCTTTACGGGTGCGAATCCCGTTTGCGCATTGGCAACGGTCGAAGCTTTGCGTCAAGTTAAGGAGTGCTTGCGTCCAGGAGGTTTGTATCTTGCCAATGTGGTATCTGAAAACGCTGGATGTAACATTGAGTTCCTGCGCAATGCGCTGACGACGGCCGCGGTCATTTTCTCTCGCGTAGCTATCATTCCCTGCGAGGACGAGGTCTTCGGAGGAGAAGATAACTATCTGCTCGTTGCTTCTGACGCGTCCTATGACTTTTCAGGTTGTATGCCATTTGATGAGGCCCTTTTCAGCACGGTGCTTCATGACGGCGATTCGCCTGCATCCTAATGTGCCGAGCATGTCCCATTAATTCGAATCGACCTCCGTTCTACTGCGCCCTCATCAGCCGTCTCAAAGGTTATGCGCGCCATTCGAGCACGCGTTTGCGCATCCCTTCGATGTCGAGCACACCTTCGGCGAATCCTTTGCGAATGAGCTCCTCGGGTAGGAACTCGTCGTATTTGTCAAAACGTGGAACTTCACCTGGATATACGAGTTCCAAAGGCTCGAATTCCGCTTCGGCTTCTGCGGTTACCACATCGAAGAATGTTTCGGCATCGGCATCCATCTGGAACTGCATGAAGTAGGGGCGAGAAGGGTCCAGTCCACGCAGGCCCAGCTGCGAGGCGCACTTGATTTTGAGCAAACGTTCCAAGGCGAGGAATGCATAACTGCCCAGCCAAGGAAAGAGCGCCCAGGTGTTGCCCCCCAAATTGATAAGGGGGCTGGCGTCTCGCCCAACAACGCCGGCGTTGTGAGCAACATGACGTGAGTGATTGAGGCGTGCCCGTGCGTTTTCCATTAGATACGGGTAGGGTTCATGCTCCTCAAGGGCACGTTTCATGCGTTCGAGGATGCGTGTATTGATATCTCCCGCAACATCGCCAAAATACGCCGGCACGCGGCCTTTGACCTGCGTGCAGTAAACCAGGCGTCGTTTCCAGTCCACTTCTTCAACGAGCCAGCAATGACCTGCAATGGCGATTCGCTCCCCCGCAGGCGGTGGGTTGACGATCGTTCCAAGCTCGGCGCTGTCCGATCTGACCGTGAACTCTTCGTTTTCCTGGAACACGGCATAAAACTTGTGGGAGTTGATGATTCGCTCGCCGGCGATACCCACAATGAGCCCACCCGTTTCGGTAACTTCGATGTGGTCGATTTCGATGAGATAACACAATAGGCAGCGAAGGTCGTCAGGTGAAACGCGGTGAAAATAGGTCAGAGTGAGTACGCGAGCGGCCAATTCAGCGGGGGACATTTCTCCGCAACTCGTGAGGATTCCCATTACCTGATGGTAGAGCAGGCTATAGGGCAAACGATCGAGGGCAGGCGGTTCGACCCAGTGTTCCTCGCGGTAGAGCTGCACGAGTGCAATGCCTTGGAGTAGTTTCCAAGGAATGCTCTCGGGCATCATCATTCGCGGTTCGGGCTGTTCTTCTCGCATTACAAAATGCATCTCCGGTGGCATACCGCGACGTCCGGTTCGACCCATGCGCTGCAAGAAGCTCGACACCGTAAAGGGTGCGTCGATTTGGAATGCGCGTTCGAGGCGACCGATGTCGATGCCCAGCTCAAGTGTTGCGGTGGTGATGGTGGTTTGCACTTGCTCTTCATCGCGCATGAGCTCTTCGGCGGTCTGACGAAAGGCGGCAGAGAGGTTGCCATGGTGAATGAGGAATCGATCGGGTTCGCCGTTTGCCTCGCAGTAGCCGCGCAGACTCGTGCAAACCGCCTCAGCGTCTTCGCGCGAGTTGACGAATACCAGGCATTTGCTACCTCGCGTGTGCTCGAAGATATAGCCAAGACCCGGATCGGCATCACGCGGCGCCATGTCGGTAGTGGTAAGAAGTGCCTGCTCGTTCGGTCCCTCGATGCGCACTTCGTCGGGTTTGGGCAGCTCATGGGATTGTCCTGTGTTTGTTACATCCGCAGGAATAATCCCCTGTGCGTCCTGCGCGCGTTCCGGTGCCTGGGGACCCGAGATGTAGAAATGCTCCATCGACAAGCGCCACGTGCGTCGCGGTTCCTCAAAGCGTGGAATCACGCATCCGCGCGTGGTTCCTGCAGCGAGGAATGCTCCCGTTCGTTCCGGATCGCCGATAGTCGCCGAAAGCCCGATGCGGCGCGGATCGACACCCGCCAAGCGCGAGAGGCGTTCAATCAGGCAGAGGGTTTGTCCACCGCGGTCCCCGCGCAACAGCGAGTGCACCTCGTCGATTACGATATAGCGTAAGTCGCCGAAAAGCCGTCCGACCATTTGATGCTTGTGCAAGAGGAGTGCCTCAAGTGACTCGGGCGTGATTTGCAAGATGCCGGATGGATGTTTGAGTAGCTTGGCTTTGTGCGAGGCAGACACATCTCCATGCCAGTGCCATACGGGGATGTCCGCCTCTTCGCAAAGGTCGTTCAGTCGGTAAAATTGGTCGTTGATAAGGGCTTTGAGCGGGGCGATATACAACGCTCCCACTGTTGCAGGTGGGTCTCCCCAGAACTCTGAGAGGATGGGGAAGAAGGCGGCTTCGGTTTTTCCCGATGCGGTCGAGGCGGTGAGCAGCACGTGGTCATCGGTATTGAAAATGGCATCGGCCGCAGCCACCTGAATGGCGCGCAACGACTCCCATTCATGAGCGTAGATGAAGTCCTGCACAAACGGCGCGTATCGATCAAACGTGTTCACGAATCAACCTCCCTCCATCGAGCAGCTTCATCTTAGCATAATACGAACAAATGTTCTATTATTATAGTAATCTGACACTGTCTGTGTCGCGATTGCCTGGAATCTTTCTCGAGTAATCGGTTGGATTTGCTACATGCATTTAGAAACGTTCGCAGTGATACTTCACGCCTGGCGTGTCTCTCATTCAAGAAGCCAGTCCAGTGCGTAAACCTGACGGATACCGTTATGCGATATTTCTCCAATGTCATCCAGAGTGATGAGTGTTTTGGGGTAGCTGTCGTTTATTGCTTCGAGAGACGATAGCTCTCGTTCAAGTGTTGTTTGGTCTTTCACGCTTTGAGAGACCTGATAATACTTCCGACCTTCGTAACCATTGGTTACGAAATCAATTTCACCGCGTGTTCCTTGGCCGACATAGACCTCGCCTTCACGTCTTCGAAGTTCGAGGTAAACGATGTTTTCTAGCAACCTGCCTTCATCTCGAAGGTTGTTTGAACAGGATATGCGACGCATACCCAAATCGGCAGCATAGTATTTTCTCTCTCGCTGCATCACCCGTTTGCCGCGCAGGTCAAATCTGGACGCAGAATAAAAGATATAGGAAGAACAAAGGCCCTCAAGATAATCAGAAACCGTCTCGGGGGCAATTCGAATGCCAGATGATGCGAATGCCTTCGAGATCGAGTTTGGCGTTATGAGGTTTCCAACGTTGTCGAATAGATACGTGGCAACCGATGAGAGTTTGTCGGTTCCTTTGATTCCGAGGCGCGCAATAACATCTTTCAGTAGGACGGTATCCAAGATTCCCTGCAGGTAATCGTGGACAATACTGGGATGATTGGCGAATTCGGACACGGCGGGCATTGATCCATTTTGTAGGTATTCAGACCAGATACGGGTTAGCGAAGAGAGGGGCTCGTTTGGATGTTGAGCTTTTGCTGATACGAATTCCGCAAAAGAAAGCGGAAGCACCTCGATTTCTACGTATCTGCCAGACATAAGTGTTGCGAGGGTGCCACGCAGCAGTTTCGCGTTGGAGCCGGTCACATACAGATCGATATTAGGCCTGATGTAGAGGCTGTCGATTGCTTTTTGAAATTCGGGTACGTTTTGGATTTCGTCTATGAGCACATAATTCATTCCTGATGGCGCGCAGCGATGCAGCACTTCATCGTGAAGCACGTGATATTCCAGGAGCTTTTCACTTTCTAGTAGTTCAAGGTTGATGTGAATGATGTTACGGCTCTCGATTCCGCGCGAGCGGAGGGTATTTGCCCACATTTCCATGAGGGTGGATTTTCCGCAACGACGCACGCCGGTCAACACTTTGATTACGTTTCGATTGGCCCATCGTGAGACCTTTTCGATATATTTTGGCCGTTCAATCATGAGGCGCTCCTAAGATAATTCAGATACAACTGAATTATATGCGATTGATTGAAAAAATTTCAGTTATAACTGAAATAGCTATAAAAGATGAAACTGTCGATGGTGTCCGCGATGTTATGTTTCAGCGACGAATTTCTTTTCTTAAATCGTGAACTCAGCGAATGGGGCGTCCGATGAAGTTCCGCTCGTTCCCATGGCGCTGGTCGCACTTTCTACTCTTATTCCATCCGACATGGTTGCCCCACCTGCTGTGCCTGCAAATTCAACGCCCATGCCCTCCGATGCTCCATTCCATCCGCCTGTCCGTGCTAGAAGATCCGCCATGTTGGCATCGGGATTCTGATACATGATGTCCAACAGTTCGATGAAGTCGCGGATGACCTCGCGCGGGGTGAGGTGCGTATCTGCGCCAACGCGACCGAACTCGATCTTCAGGAAATCGACCAGATCATCTACCGCAAGCGTGCATTCATATCCAAAATATCCGGCGTGGATTTGCGCGAGTTTTTCAATCAGAACGAGCAGCTCTTCATACGTGAGCGGGTGCAGGCGAATGATGGGTGCGAGCATGTCGCGCATGTCCTCGCGGGCAAATCGCCCCTGCGTCAGACGACTGCGCAGCGCCTCGTAGGAGAACACGCCGCGCCTGCGGTCTTCGATGCTGGTGGGCGTACCGCCCATGATGATGCCCAAATGCTGAGCTTTTCCCTGCAGCGTGTCGTTGTACATCTGCAGAATCTTCTCGTAGTTATATTGGCGCGTAATGGCGTTGGGAATCTTGTACAGGTTTACCAGCTCGTCGATGAGCACAAGCAGTCCCTTGTATCCCGCGCCGACCAAGAAGCGCGCCATGAGCTTGATGTAGTCGTACCAGCCGTCATCGTCGATGATGGTCGTGATGCCCAGATCTGCCCGCGCCTCAGTTTTGGTGCGGTACTCGCCGCGCAGCCATTTGACGGCGCTTGCCTTCCGCTCGTCATCGCCCTCGCGATTGGCCGTGCGGTATATGTCGAGCACTCGGGTGAATTCGAATCCGTGTACGAGCTCCTGCAGTTCCAGCATTTGCGCGCTGAGGCTGCACGACGCAACCGAATCGGCATCCATGGTCGCTTCCGCTTCGATGTTGGCGACCCAGCGATCGAGGATGAGGTTGAGCGCCCCTCCTTCAGGGCGCGTTTTGGTGGAAAGGTTGCGCACAAGCTCGCGGTATGTGGCAAGGCCCTGCCTCTGGCCTCCCTGCAGACGTCGTTCGGGGGAGAGGTCGGCATCGGCGACTACGAAGCCCTCACCCATGGCGTGTGTGCGAATGGTTTGCAGCAAAAAGCTTTTGCCCGCACCGTAACGCCCCACGAGGAATCGAAAGCTCGCGCCTCCATCTTCGATGAGCTTTAGGTCTGTGAGCAGCGCTTGGATTTCAAACTCGCGTCCCACGGTGATGTAAGGCAAGCCGATGCGCGGCACCACGCCGCCCTTGAGGGAGTTCAGCACCACGGCAGCCACGCGCTTGGGAACGCGCGGTGCGTTCTGGCCGAGGCTCGTTTGAGTCGGTGTGGGTTGGTTCGCAGGGTTATGCGCATTGGGCATGGTCGATGAATCCTTCCACATCGCTTCGATAGTCTTCAATGAGCTCGGGTCCCTCTGATCCATATTCGATCACGGTGTCCCCGATGAGGTCGAATAGCGCTTCGTTAATGGCGTCGACCAGCATGTCTTCCGACATGTCCGATGTCCGCAAAGCTTCCTTTTGCGCCGTTTCGTCCCCCTCATACAGGGCTTGGATATAGGCGCGTTGATCGCACGTCAAAGGCGAATTTAACTCTGTCGCCGCGCCCAGTGGTTGCATTAAAGTTGGCGCAACGTCAACAGGTTTGCCACGTTCTAGGGCACTATCTTTTCCATCGAAGGAACCTGTTGAAGAGCTCGGTTTGGGGGACGTGTCCATGTGTGTGTACATGTGCTCGTTCAACTTAGCGGGGACATCAATACATCCTGTAAGCTCGGCAGGCGTTTCCGCACATTCAGGCAACGGAGTTGTTGCGCTGATCATCACTTCGCTGCCTGCCTTCCTGCCGGTCGTTCCCTCATCGGGTATCGCGGCATCAAGCATTGCCCCGCCCCGCCCGTCGCGTTCCTCATCGATGAGTAGGGACTCGCGTGTGGCCTCCGCCGCAAAGCGAATACCCGCAAGCTGCGAAAGATCGATGTCGATGCGTCGCGGTGCGTGTGCTTCGCTCCAAGAAAGCCAGATCTCAATCTCCTGATCAATGAATTTCTGCAGGTACTTCGGAGTTTTATCCATTTTCTTGAGCGGGTGCTCGAACTCCAGGGCCTCTCGCAATGAGCGATCAACAGCGTGCATCATGCTTCCCAATTTGGGACTTTTCGATCTACTTCCATGGTGTCGCTCGCAGGTCCAATACCCGCGCGAGCACCGATATCGATGGATTTCGTCAAGCTCATAGACGCAATCCTCGTGCTCCTTCTCGGCAAAAAAGACCGCCGACCCAAACATCGTATAAGGCAGTGCCACCTCCTCGCCAAACCAGCTCTCCAACAAGGTCCCTTTTCGATGTTTACGATGGTATGCGCTCATGCGGACAAAGACCGCACAGGCAACATGGCACAGGGCAGCGGGTTGTTCCTTGTACAGTTTGCTTCCAGTGAGGCGATACGTCGAAAGCGCGTTGATGGCGTGGAATAGCGGTTCTTCCAGCTCAGTGCGGACGGGAAGAGGGAGTGCGGATGCAGCGTTCTTTTTCCTGCGCGATTTGGTGCGGCTCTGCGGCGTCTCAAGCGATTCACTTGGGCTTTGAGCTGCAGCGGGCTCCTGTAAATGTTCAGCTGTACCCATCTGCTCCATCTCAAAGTAACGCGCGGCCTGTTCGTCCGCTCGGCGTAACGCGATGAGCGAACGGTCAAACGCCAGCGTTTTATACGGTTCAAGCAGCTCTGCGGGCAGGTTGTGGTAGACCGCGTAGTCTTGGAGCCACACGCCTGCAAAGCGGTCGATTTCGGGGGAGAACGCACGATACGCTTGCCAGAAGCGTTCGATTGTGCGGAACCCGCCGAGCGGGTCCGTCACGCCGATGCCGTTGATGAGCTCATAGAGGTACACATACGCATAGGACAGCGAGGTCCGCTCAATTTCACCGCTCCGCACCGCCGTGCGCCATGCGAAATACCCCCGCAACTGACGGTCGCTCATGGCATTGTACGTGGGGAAATACGACTTGAAGGAACCTTCGTACGGGCAGTTGTCCTCAAAGTCCTCCATGAATTTGCCCTGACGGTAGAAGAGCTCGGCTTCCGAGAGCCATCTGCCCCGCTTACCGTCAGTGCTCTGCTCCCACCGCGATATCGCGCGCATTTCCCGATAGCGGTTCGGCAAGTTCGAAGCCGTCCGTTGTTCGAGCTCGAACGTGGGCTCGATCGACGGATGCGCATGTGCAGGTCGCTCGTCGTTTACGGCATGCGTAACGGTTTTTGGAAGACGCACATGTGCGAATCGCTCGTCGGCCAGGATGCGCTCGATGATCTGTTTTGCCTCGGGCTTGCTGCCGTTCATGGGCGTGCGCGGAGAGGGGCGGCTCGATCTCCTTTGCGGAATCGGTTCGTCCCGGTACAACTGATCGTCCATGTCCCCTCCCTTCGCGGTTCGATGCGTCTTGCACGTTCATCTGCAACGGCAATTCGACGCTTGTGGTAACAAATCATTCTATCATGACATCGAACGTGCGTTCTTGTTATCAAGAGAGAAGGGCGTGGCGCGCTGCTCGTCAAGGAATTGAAAAGAAGGGGGAAGGACGCGATGCGCCGTCCGTCAGGAAGGGGGAAGGACGCGATGCGCCGTCCGTTAGGACGTCGTCAATAAGACGGGGGGCGGTTCGCTGTTCGCCTGGGCGTTGTCAAATCGTGCAGTCAAAGCGTGCGGTATGTTAAAGCTGCTCGATTTCAGGGCCGAATGACGCGTCCCCTCGTTGATCTCCAATCGGTCGGCTATACTTTCCCATGCTAAAGCTATCGTGCAATCGCGTCGATGCGTGCCGGGGCTGATGCCGCAGCCGTATCGAATGTCATTGATGGGAAGGAAAACGAGTATGGCAGATCCAGTGAAGCTTTACGACGGTGGTGTGTTCCTGCTGGACGGCAAGGAGCTTGTTGCTGCCAAGGATGCCCAAGGTGTTGCGGAGCGTGACGGACGCGTGCTCGACCCCGAAGCCGCTCGTTGTGGGACCATGGCGTACGGCATTTTGGAGGCGCACAATACGAGCGGCTCCATGGACCAGCTCAAGATTCGTTTTGACGCTCTTGCCAGCCACGACATTACGTATGTGAACGCCATCCAGACGGCTCGCGCTTCGGGCATGACCGAGTTCCCGCTGCCGTACGTGCTCACCAACTGCCACAACACGCTGTGTGCGGTCGGCGGCACCATCAATGAGGACGATCACGTTTTCGGTCTTTCCGCTGCCAAGAAGTTCGGCGGCATCTTTGTTCCGCCGCACATCGCTGTTATCCACCAGTACATGCGCGAGATGCAGGCGGGCTGCGGCAAGATGATCCTCGGCACCGACTCGCACACCCGTTACGGTGCTCTGGGCACCATGGCCATTGGCGAGGGCGGTGGCGAGCTGGTCAAACAGTTGCTGAACAATACGTATGACGTGGCGTATCCGCGCGTGGTCGCGGTGTATCTCGAAGGTGCCCCCGTGCCGGGCGTCGGTCCGCAGGACATCGCGCTCGCACTCGTGCGCGCGGTGTTTAACTGCGGATATGTCAAGAACGCCGTTATGGAATTCGTGGGTCCGGGCGTATCCAGCATGACGACCGACTACCGCAACGGTGTGGACGTCATGACCACGGAGACCACCTGCTTGTCTTCCATTTGGCGCACGGACGAGGACACCCGCGCCTTCCTGGCCGAACATGGCCGTGCGGACGATTACCGCGAGCTCAACCCCGCGCCGGTTGCGTACTACGACGGCTGTGTGCGCGTCGACCTGTCGGCGGTTCGCCCCATGATCGCTCTGCCGTTCCATCCGTCCAACGCCTTTGAGATCGACGAGCTCAACGGCAACCTCGACGAGCTTTTGGCCGAGGTTGAGCAGCGTGCTCTCGAGATCGGTGGCGGGCGTGCAACGCTTTCGCTGCGTGACAAGATTGATAGCAATGGTCGTTTGCACGTGCAGCAGGGTGTTATCGCCGGTTGCTCGGGCGGTACGTTTACCAGCGTGATGCAGGCCGCGCGCGCTTTGCGCGGCAAGAATTGCGGCAACGGCGAGTTCGCGTTGTCGGTCTATCCGAGTTCGCAGCCGGTGTTCCTGGAGTTGGCAAGCAACGGCGCCGCGTTGGAGCTCATGCAGGCAGGCGCCATTCTGCGCACGGCGTTCTGCGGTCCGTGTTTTGGCGCGGGCGATACGCCGGCGAACAACGGTCTTTCCATCCGCCACACTACGCGCAATTTCCCTAACCGTGAGGGTTCAAAGCCGGGAAACGGCCAGCTCACGGGCGTTGCGCTCATGGATGCCCGTTCCATTGCGGCAACTGCCGCTGCGGGCGGAGTGCTGACGCCGGCAACCGATTTGCCCGTCGACACGTGGGATGAGCAGGTGGTGTACCACTTTGATGCAAGCGCGTATGAGCATCGCGTGTACCAGGGTTTTGGTGCGGGCAACAAGGATTCCGAGCTCGTCTATGGACCCAATATCAAGGACTGGCCCGAGATCGAACCGCTGGCCGATAACATCCTGCTGCGTGTGGCATCCAAAATCATGGACGATGTCACTACGACCGACGAGCTGATTCCCTCGGGCGAGACGAGTTCGTATCGCTCCAACCCGCTCGGTTTGGCTGAGTTCACGCTGAGCCGTCGCGATCCGGAGTACGTGGGTCGCGCCAAGGAGATTGCCAAACTTGAGGCCGCGCGTCTTGCAGGCGAGGCTGTCCCTGAGGTTACCCCTGTGTTCGATGCCCTTCGCGGCGCAGGCGCGCTTGAGGGTGTTGCTTCCGCCGAGGTTGAAATTGGCTCGATGATTTACGCGGTGAAGCCCGGTGACGGCTCTGCTCGCGAGCAGGCTGCGAGCTGCCAGCGCGTGCTCGGCGGTCTTGCCAACATCACGCGCGAATATGCCACCAAGCGCTATCGCTCCAACGTGATGAACTGGGGCATGTTGCCGTTCCAACTCGATGGCGACCCCATGTTTGAGGTGGGGGATTACGTGTTCGTCCCGGGCATTCGCGCCACGCTCGATGGCGATCTGTCCCGCATTCCCGCTTGGGTAGTTCGTGCGGACGGCTCGGTTGAGGAAATCGAGCTGAGCATCGCTGAGATGACGCCCGAAGAGCGCGAGATCGTAAAGGCCGGTTGCCTGATTAACTATAACCGCCAGTAGTTGTCATCAACATGTCGTTGAAAAGGCCGGTTCGTCCATTGGCGAGCCGGCCTTTTTGTTTGTTGGGATGGATTTAACGTTTGATGAGTCTTCGGGCATTTCTGTCCGGCAACTTTTTCTTTTGTTTTGAGCCGAAAGTGGCAAAAAATGCCAGATTTGCACGGTTGGGTTAGGAAGAAAAGTCAATCGAGAGGCGTCTCAAACGCTTTGTGCAATCTGCCGGCCAATCGTTCCCATTAAAAGCGCAGGTCGTGGAGAACTGCAACAGTTATGTTGTTGCGGCAGCTGAGTCTCAAGCGCTCTGTGTATGCGACTCGAGCTTACAATCTGGCATTTTTTGCCAAATTGACTTTGTTTCATCAAAAAAAGTTGCGGGAAAGGGATTTCAGGCTTATCGATTCTGCTCAAATGGACCGGTTCAGCGCCGCCATAACCAAGCGCACCACATCGTTTATATGAACGCGAGCAACGCGGCGATGACCACGGCAGGTAGCAAGTTTGCGGGTTTGAATGTCTTAGGCCAGATGAGGTTTACGCCAACGCAGAAGATCAGCAAGCTGCCCACGAGCGACAGGTTTAACAGTGCCGCCGTGGTAAAGATGGGCTCAAGCACGCGTGCCAGCAGCGTCATACCGCCTTCAAACACAAGGATCGGCAGTGCGGAGAAAATGCATCCGCGTCCCATACCCGCGGTCATCACGCAAACGGTCACCGCGTCAATGGCCCCCTTGAGAGCGAGGGTGGACCAGTCGCCCGTCACGCCGTCTTGGATGGAGCCGACAATCGCCATGGCGCCAATGCTGACAGTCAGTGAGCAGGTCACGAATGCATTGACAAAGGAGGCGTCGTTCTGGCTGCCGGTGCGTTGCTTGAGCCACTCGCCGAATTGCTCAATGTGCGCTTCAAGGTCGAGCATCTCGCCAATCAGGGCTCCGCCCGACATCGAGATGAGCATCATCATGGAGCCGCTGCCGACCAGATGCGTTCCCTCGACACTCATCATGTGTTCAATGGCGCCGCTCAGTCCCACGAACAGGATGCAAACGCCAATAGCCTTGAGCAGCGTGTCCTGGATGCGTTCGGTGATGAACCTGCCAAACATAAGCCCGGCCAGACCGCCCGCTATGACGAGCCCAACGTTGATGAGCGTTCCCAAACCTATCATGCAGCGTGCCTCCGCCGTAAATCATCCATTTGTTCGCACGTCAGCATAGCACCCATGGATATCGGTTCGGTGCCGGAAATCGAGATAGCGGAAAAGCGGCGCGTGAGGAGCGGACAAGGAAAAGCAGCCCGCATAGGAAACAGGTGTAATTCAGTTGCAGCGAGACAGCGTTATGCGAAAGCGACGTTATGCATTTTGGTCGAGCCAAGCGATGATGTCGCTCGATTCGTATAGCGGTTCACCATCGATGAACAGGCATGGAACCTGGCGTTTTCCACCTACGCGAACGAGCGCCTCGGCGGCTTCGGCATCAACAGAGATGTTGCGCTGCTGCAGCACGATGCCGCGCTCCTTCATAAAATTGAGCACTTTAACGCAAAATGGGCATGTCGGTTTCATGTATAAAACGAGGTCGTGGTCGTTCATGGGCATGGCGCCTCCTTTTGGTGGCGATTAAATATCCACCTTGTACCCTGTTTCCTGTACTTCGTGCAATTGATTGAGGAGTGCAGAGCCGACGGTCGTCAGTTGAGAATGAAAGGGCCGCCGCCCCACATGGGACGACGGCCTCTTGACCTTGATGGGGAGCGTCCGGAGTGCGGTACGAACCAACACTCAGTTTGCGGTACGAACCAACGCCCAGTTTGTGATGCAAGCCAGGCGCTGACGCGAAGCACGGTACGAGACGCGACGTACGCCAAAACCTCGGCTTAACCGAAGTACGCCACGCCGCTCTCGAAGATCGGCATGAACTTCTCGCCGGGGACGTTCTTGTACAGACCGTCGCCGCGACGCTCCACGTGGCCCATCTTGCCGAACACGCGGCCGTCGGGGCTCGTGATGCCTTCGATGCAGGCAACAGAACCGTTGGGGTTCACGTCGAGGTTCATCGACGGCACGCCCGCCTCGTCCACGTACTGCGTGGCAATCTGGCCGCCAAGACGCAGCTGCTCAAGCACCTCGTCGTTGGCGACGAAGCGGCCCTCGCCGTGGGAAATCGCCACGGTGTAGAGCTCGTCCGGGTCGCACTGGCACATCCACGGGGACAGATCGCTCACAACGTTCGTGCGCACCAAGCGGCTCTGGTGGCGTCCGATGGTGTTGAACGTAAGCGTGGGCGCGTCGGCAGTGGCATCGACGATGTCGCCGTACGGCACGAGGCCGAGCTTCACGAGCGCCTGGAAGCCGTTGCAGATGCCGAGCATCAGGCCATCACGCGCCTGGAGCAGATCGCGAACGGCCTCGGTGACCTCGGGTGCGCGGAAGAACGCGGTGATGAACTTGGCGGAGCCGTCGGGCTCGTCGCCACCGGAGAAGCCGCCGGGGATCATGACGATCTGGCTCTCGCGGATGCGGCGCGCAAGCTCGCGGGTGGACTCGGCGACGTTCTCGGGTGTGAGGTTGTTGATAACGAACACGTCGGCCTCGGCACCGGCGGCGGTGAAGGCGCGCGCAGAGTCGAATTCGCAGTTGTTGCCCGGGAAGACGGGGATGATCACGCGCGGGCGGGCGATCTTGAGACCGCCGTACGTGGCGCGGATGCGGCCCTCCTCCTCGCAGCGGTAATGCTCGGCGGCGACGGGCTCCAGCTTGGCGTCCTCCTCGGGAGAGGTGCGGTAGCTGAACACGGACTCGATGCCGGACTCCCAGGCTTCCTGCAGCTCAGCGAGGTCGAGCGTCTCACCGTAAGCGACGAGCGTGTACTCATCGGTGGTGCAACCGAGCTCAACCACGCGCACGTTCTCGGCGGTGGGTAGCTCAACACCCTCGGCAAGTTCCACCATGAAGCAGCCGTAGGAGTGATCGAACAGGTCGCGGCAGTCAGCCTCATAGTACGCGTCGGAGACCTCGAAGCCCAGACGGTTGCCCAGGCAGGCCTTGAACAGGACCTCGGCCAGGCCGCCAAAGCCCGCGGTCGAGACGGAGAGCGCAGCGCTGGAGCGCACGAGTTCCTCGACGAGGCCGAAAGCGGTGAGCAGCGAGTCGGTCTGCGGCAGCAGGTCGTCCTCGCGGTAAGCGGGCTCGATCAGCGCGACGCGATGGCCGGCGCCCTTGAACTCGGGGGAGACCACGTTGGCGAGCTTGTCCACGGCGACAGCGAAGGAAACCAGGGTGGGCGGGACGTCGAGGTCCTCGAAGGAACCGCTCATCGAATCCTTGCCGCCGATGGCACCGGCGCCCAGGTCGACCTGGGCCATGAGGGCGCCGAGCACGGCAGCCATGGGCTTGCCCCAGCGCTCGGGTACGTCGCGCAGGCGCTCGAAGTACTCCTGGAAGGAGAGGTATGCCTTGGTGTGGTCAAAGCCGGTTGCCACCAGGCGCGCGATGCTCTCAACCACGGAGAGGTAGGCACCGCGGAACTGGTCGGCGTCCATGATGTAGGGGTTGAAGCCCCATGCCATGCCGGAGACGGTGGTCGTCTCGCCGTCCACGGGGAACTTGGCGACCATCGCCTGAGCGGGCGTGAGCTGGGTGGCACCGCCGAAGGGCATGAGCACGGTGGCTGCGCCGATGGTGGAGTCGAAGCGCTCGGACAAGCCCTTGTTGGAGCACACGTTGAGGTCGCTCAGCAGCTCGATCATGGCGTCGTGGAACGACTCGCAGGTCTCGGCGCCAGGCACCATGGGAACGGTGCTCTCGTAGATGCCCTCGAGGCTGCCGAACTCAGCCAGTGCGGCTTCGGCGAGCTCGCTGTCGGGGTTGATGGGGGCGATGCCCTGGGCGGGAACGTGCACGTCCTGGTACTTGGGCGCACCGTTGGAGTCGAGGAACGCGCGAGAAAGGTCCACGATGGCGTCGCCCTGCCAAGCCATGCGCACGCGCGGCTCGTGGGTGACTTCGGCGATCACGGTCGCCTCGAGGTTCTCCTCGGCGGCGTAGCCCATGAACTCCTCAACGTCCTCATCTGCCACGGCAACGGCCATGCGCTCCTGGGATTCGGAGATGGCAAGCTCGGTGCCGTCGAGACCCTCGTACTTCTTCGTGACCATGTCGAGGTCGATGTACAGGCCGTCGGCCAGCTCGCCCACGGCCACGGAGACGCCGCCCGCGCCGAAATCGTTGCAGCGCTTGATGAGGCGGCACGCATCGCCACGGCGGAAGAGGCGCTGCAGTTTGCGCTCCATGGGGGCGTTGCCCTTCTGGACCTCGGCGCCGTCCTTTTCGATGGACTCGACGTTGTGCGCCTTGGAAGAACCGGTGGCGCCGCCGATGCCGTCACGGCCGGTACGGCCGCCGAGCAGGATGATCTTGTCACCGGGTGCGGGGCACTCGCGGCGCACGTGATTTGCGGGAGCGGCACCCACCACGGCGCCGACCTCCATGCGCTTGGCCATGTAGCCGGGGTGATACAGCTCGCTCACCTGGCCGGTTGCCAGGCCGATCTGGTTGCCGTAGGAGGAATAACCTGCGGCAGCGGTGGTCACGAGCTTGCGCTGGGGCAGCTTGCCGGCGATGGTCTCGGACACGGGGACCGTGGGGTCGGCTGCGCCGGTGACGCGCATGGCCTGGTACACATAGGAGCGGCCGGAGAGCGGGTCGCGGATCGCGCCGCCAATGCAGGTGGCAGCGCCGCCGAAGGGCTCGATCTCGGTGGGGTGGTTGTGGGTCTCGTTCTTGAACAGGAACAGCCAATCCTGGTCCTCGCCGTCAACGTCGACGGTCACCTTGACGGTGCAGGCGTTGATTTCCTCCGACTCGTCGAGGTTGGTGAGGATGCCCTGCTTCTTGAGCCACTTGGCGCCGATGGTGCCCATGTCCATGAGGCAGACGGGCTTCTCATCGCGGCCGAGCTCGTGGCGCATCTCCATGTAGCGGTCAAACGCGGCCTGCACCACGGAATCGTCGATCTCGATGTTCTCGAGCACGGTGCCGAAGGTGGTGTGGCGGCAGTGGTCCGACCAATAGGTGTCGATCACGCGGATCTCGGTGATGGTGGGGTCGCGGTCCTCCTCCTGGAAGTACTGCTGGCAGAATGCGATGTCCGCGGCGTCCATGGCAAGGCCGCGCTCGGCGATGAAGGCATCGAGGGCGGCGGCGTTCATGGTGCGGAAGCCGTCGATGATCTCGACGGGCTCGGGATCGGGGATGGAGGTAGCGAGCGTCTCGGGCTTGGTGAGTGAGGCGAGGCGCGCTTCGACGGGGTTCACCACGTAACCCTTGACGGTCTCGATGTCGGCGTTGGAAAGCTCGCCGGTGAGGACGTAGACCTTGGCGGTGCGTACGGTGGGGCGCTCGCCCTGGGAGATGAGCTGCACGCACTCGCTTGCGGAGTCGGCGCGCTGGTCGAACTGGCCGGGGAGCGACTCAACGGCGAACACGATGGCGTCGGCATCTTCGAGAAGCTCGTCAGAGACGATGTCGACCTGCGGCTCGGAGAACACGGTGGGGACGCAGCGGGCAAAGAGTTCCTCGTCGATGCCCTCGACGTCGTACCGGTTGATCAGGCGCAGCTCGGAAAGACCCTCGATGCCGAGGATGGTTCGCAGCTCGTTTTTGAGCTGCTGCGCCTCGACGTCAAACCCGGGTTTCTTTTCTACGTACACGCGAGAGACCATGAAGTCCTGCCCTTCTGTGAACGGTTGGCCCGCAGGTAATGGACGGCATTGCGACGTATGTGCGCGGTGCGTGTGCACCGTCGCTCGCCCATAGTCCAGCGGGGATGGCTAACTGTTCCATGATACGACAGCGGGTCGCTGGTCAGTACGTCTATTCGCGTCTCTCGAGCGTATTTCTATATCAGTGCATGGCGGCGCAGCCGGTGCGGGGTCGGATGTTGCGGGAGATGGCGAATTACCGGGCAAAAATGCCAAGCTTGGCCTTGTACAAAACAAAAATGACGGAAATGCGCAATTCGTTTGCGATTCGTCGAGTATGCGTGATTGTGCGAGCTTTTGACCTGTGGGTTCTTCTCGGAAAACAGGCCTGTACTCGGGAATCCCGGAATGATTTATGCATTTCCGTCATTTTTGCGTGCGGGTATAATGCGGTAGACGTTCGTCCACGAAAAGGGAGCCGATATGGAACGCCCAATCAAGCAGTGTCCAGAATGCGCGATTTCGGATGAGGCCGCTCGTGAGATTCTCGAAACGGGAGAGTATTGTGTAGTCGCCACGGTCGATGAGGACGGTGCACCGTACTGCACACCACTTTCTTACGTCATTGATGGAAACGACCTGTTTATCCACACCGGCGCCGAGGGCGGTCAAAAGACCGATGACTGGCAGCGCGATGCTCGCGTGTGCCTCACCGTGGCGGTCGACATGGAGCCCGTGTACGAGCGCACTCTCTTTACCACGTATTATGCGAGCATCATTGCACGCGGCTCTGTCGAGCGCGTGACCGACGAGACCAAGATCCGCTGGGCGCTCGCCAAGCTGTGTCTGAAGTACGTTCCCGATTTCAAGAAGGAGATTGGCGGCGCCATCGATCGCGAGATCGACAAGACCGCGATCTGGGTCGTGCATCTCGATTCGATTTCCGGCAAAGCGTATTGCCCGCATCCGAACGGCAAGGGTCACGTCGCCATGCAAGCGGATCCGTTGCCGCTTGGACCTGAGCGCGAGTAGCGCGTGGTGTTGGAATATAAGAGAGAAGTTTCGGTTAGGCAGACGTTGCGCTGAACAGGAGGGCGCGTTCCCATGGGGACGCGCCCTCTTTGCGTCGACTACCGACGGTGTGGATTTCCGCAACACGCCCGTGGAATATGGATGGATGCGTCCATTTTTGGGTATCTAATAGCATCTTTTATCTGAGACGCATAGCGGCAAAGAGGCGGCGCATGATCGAGATTCGTGACATTTCCAAGAGCTACACCACGGGCGACCTGGTGCAGAGGGCGTTGGACAAGGTATCCATCACCTTCCGTGAGAGCGAGTTCGTGGCGGTGTTGGGCCCTTCGGGTTCGGGCAAGACCACGTTCTTGAACATCCTCGGCGGCTTTGACCATGCGGATTCCGGTGACATCGTGGTCAACGGCGTCTCGACGCACGATTACGGCGATGCGGAATGGGACGCGTATCGCAACCACCGCGTCGGCTTCATCTTCCAAAGCTACAACCTGATTCCGCATCAGACCGTCCTTGCCAACGTCGAGTTGGCGCTCACGTTGGCGGGCGTGGACCGCGCAGAACGCCGTGAGCGTGCCCGTGCCGCGCTCGAGCGTGTGGGACTTGGAGATCACATCAACAAGCGGCCCGCTCAGCTTTCCGGCGGCCAGATGCAGCGCGTCGCCATCGCGCGCGCCCTGGTCAACGACCCCGAGATCGTGCTTGCCGACGAACCTACGGGCGCCCTCGACACCGAGACGGGCATCCAGGTCATGAACATCCTCGCCGAGATCGCCCAGGAGCGCCTGGTGATCATGGTGACGCACAATCCCCAGCTCGCCGAGGACTACGCCTCGCGCATCGTGCGCATCAAGGACGGCCGCATTGTGGGCGACACGCAACCGGTGACCGAAGAGGAGCTGGCGGCGGCACGTCAGGTCGACGAGGACGCCTCCACGCAGCCCAAGCGCGCATCGATGAGCCTGCTCACAGCCCTTGCACTTTCGTTCAACAACCTTATGACCAAAAAGGGCCGCACCATTATGACGGCCTTTGCCGGGTCGATCGGCATCATCGGCATCGCGTCGATTTTGGCGCTTTCCAACGGCGTGAACGACTACATCGCCAAGGTCGAGCAGGACACGCTGTCGAGTTACCCGCTCACCATCGCGCGGCAAAGCTACGACCTCACGAGCATGCTCACTGACAGCGCCGGAGGCATGTCGGGCGAAGAAGGCACGGGTGAGGCCACCGCAGACCAGGCTCAAGACAAAGCGAGTGATTCGTCCTCCGAGGCCCCGGCGGCAACAGACAAAATCCCCGTGTTCACCATGCTTTCCGATATGTTCGCCACGGTGCGTTCAAACGACATGAAGAGCTTCAAGACCTACCTCGACGATCACGCCAACGAGCTTGCCGACCACGCGACCGCCATCCAATACGATTACGGTATCATGCCCGTTGTATACCGCGTCGACGACGAGGGCGAGGCGGTCAAGTTGAGCCCCAACAGCATGAGCGATGCCATGAGCGGCGGTGCGTCGAGCGGCGCCATGGCCGGGACGATGATGACGGGCGGTACCACCGCCTTCAACGAGATGATCGACAACCCCGAGCTTTTGGACGAGCAGTACGACGTGGTGGCGGGTCGCTGGGCAACCGAGCCCGACGAGTGCGTGCTCGTGCTCAGCAAGCGCGGCAAGATTTCCGACTTCACGCTCTATAGCATCGGCGTGCTCGACCCTGCCGATCTGGATCAGATGGTCGACCGCACCATGTCGGGTGCGGGTGAGGTCGAGGTGCCCGAGGTCGACGTCGACTTCACCTACGAGGACGCCCTCGGTACGGAGTTCAAGGTGCTCGCCGCTTCCGACGCGTATCGCAAAAACGAGGAAACGGGCGGCTGGACCGACATGTCTGACGACGCAGAGTTCATGAATGCGCAGGTGGCAAACGGCATCGACCTCAAGATCGTGGGCGTGGTGAAGCCGAGCCCCACTGCCAAATCCGCGGCGCTCACGCAGGGCATCGCCTATACGAGCGGCTTGACCTCCGAGCTCATGGAGCGCTCCGCCGACTCTGCGATCGTGCAACAGCAGCTTGCCCATCCCGAGACGGATGTGTTTACCGGCAAGTCGTTTGACACGTTGCAGGAAGAGGCCAAGCACGGTGTCGACTTGTCGAGCCTGTTCTCGGTGGACGAGGCGGGCATCAAGAGCGCATTCAAGTTTGACGAGAATGCACTGGGTGCCGGGCTCGATCTTTCGGGCTTCGATTTTGCGGGGCTCGACCTGGGTGGCGTGAACATCGACCTTTCGGGCGTGATGGATTCGATTGACGTCGACAGTCTGGTTGCGGGCGCGCCGACACCTGACTTCTCGGGCATTTTGGACGACCTGGAGCAAGGCGACCTGCTCACGCCCGAGCAGCTCGACCATACCGTGCGCGCAGTCGTCGAATACCAGCAGGGATTCCTGGTGTATCTCACTACCCACGGCGGGGGCATCTCGCCGAGCGACCCCGACTATTCGGCAAAGCTGGTCGCGGCTTTGCAGGAGTACAACAAGACCCCCGAGGCTCAGGCGCAGCTCTCCATCATTGCCAAGAACGCGGGCGAGCCGGTGGCGGAGCGTGTGCAGCAGAAGATGCAGGACTACGTGCAAAATGACCTGTCCGCCTATATGCAGCAGGTGTTTGCAACGTTGCTCGACCAGGTGGGAGACAAGATCGCGGCGGAGGTTTCCAGTCAGCTGCAGTCCGCCCTCGCCGTTTCAATGGGGCAGCTCGGCACGCAGATGGCGCAGCAGCTTGCCGTCAATATGCAAAACGCGCTCTCCGTGGACGGCGCGGCGTTCGCTAGCGCCATCCACTTCAACATGGATGCCGACGACCTCTCATCGCTCATGACGAGCTATGCCAACGCGAGCAGGCTTACCTACGACAACAACCTCATGACCTTGGGATATGCCGACGAGGCCGACCCGCAGGCCGTGAGCATCTATCCCGTGGACTTCGAGGCCAAGGAAACGGTGCTCCAGGTGATCGACACCTATAACGCCGAGGTCACGGACGCGGGTGAAGAGGACAAGGCCATCGTGTACACCGACTACATGGGCGTGCTCATGGGCAGCGTCACGGACATCGTGAACATGATCAGCCTGGTGCTCATCGCGTTCGTGAGCATCTCGCTGGTGGTGAGCTCCATCATGATCGGCATCATCACCTACATCAGTGTGCTCGAGCGCAAGAAGGAGATCGGCATCCTGCGCGCCATGGGCGCTTCCAAGCGCAACATCGCCAACGTGTTCAACGCCGAGACCTTCATCGAAGGGCTCATCGCCGGCGTGTTGGCCATCGCCGTGGTGGTGCTCGTGTCGTTCCCGGTCAACGCCTGGGTGCTCGCCGATTACGACGTGGAGAGTGTCATGCACCTACCCGTTTCGTCGGCGCTGGGGCTGATCGTCATCTCCGTGGTGCTCACCGTGGTCGCGGGGCTCATCCCGAGCCGCTCCGCCGCCCGCCGCGATCCCGTCGAGGCCCTGCGCAGCGAGTAGTCGGGGTCTCGACCATGAGCTCCCGGATGGCCTCGCAATCGCGCGCCACATCCGGGTCGTTCGTGCCGTTCACCCATTCCCACCACCGCGCGCGGCCCTGGAACTCGACGCCGTCGAACCGTGCGCGGACCTCGTCCAGGCTCACGGGGGGGCGAGCCCGTTCGCGTCCATGTCCACGTCGTAGCACATGAGGCCCTGCCTGCGGTTGAGCTCGTTGTATGCCGAGCCCGCGCTGTGGATGTTGCCGTGCAGGTGCCAGGACCCGTGCGACATGGATTGCCACTCCGTCATCGGGCAGTGCGAGAGCACGATCTTCCGGCGTGCGCGTCGCTACAATGGGTGCACGGGAAGACGCCCGACGCGAAAGGAGCCCCATGTCCCAGCAGAAGACCGAGCGCGAGAAGATGCTCGCCGGCGAACTCTACCTCATCGACGACCCCGAGCTCATGGCCATGCGTCACGGCTGCTACGCCCTGCTCGACCGGCTCAATGCGACCAGCAACGGCGACAAAGCGGAGCGTCGGGAGATCTTCCGGGAGCTCTTCGGCTCCTGCGGGAGCAACGTGAACGTCAAATCGAACTTCAAGTGCGACTACGGCTCCAACATCCACCTGGGAAACGACGTGTTCATCAACGTCGAGTGTGTCATCTGCGACTGCGCCCCCGTGCGCATCGGCGACGGCACCCTCATCGGCCCGCAGGTGGGTATCTACGCGGTGACGCATCCGCTCGATGCCGAGGAACGCGCGCAGGGACGCGAGTGGGGCGAGCCCGTGACCATCGGACGCAACTGCTGGATCGGAGGGCACGCCACCATCAACCCGGGTGTCACGCTCGGCGACAACGTCGTGGTGGGGTCGGGGGCGGTGGTCACGCATTCCGTCCCCGACAACGTCATGGTCGCCGGGGTGCCCGCTCGCATCATCCGCGAGCTTTGACCTATAGAGGACCCGGTCCTGAGGTCCGCGCCGACGGCGCCCCGACCGCGGCAACCTTACGGTATTGTTCGCCGCGCGTAAGCCGAATCGATGGTAGCGACGAGTCCCGTTCGCGAGAATGAGCACGGCAACTCGCATGGAAGGGGACTCGTATGCGGCTGTATCTCAAGCTCGCCCTCGGCAACGTGCGCCGCAGCGCGCGCGACTACTCGGTCTATTTCATAACGCTCGGCTTCGCAGCGTGCCTGCTCTACTCCTTTGTCGGGTCCATGGACCATCTGCGCGCGATGGGCCTTTCGCCCGACCAGATGGGAGTGCTGGGCAGTGCCGGCGACGTGCTCGAGGCGTTCTCCATCTTCACCGTGCTCGTCTTCCTGTTCCTGGTGCGCTACGCCAACCGTTTCCTGCTGCGCCGTCGCAAGCGCGAGTTCGCGCTGTACGAGCTGTGCGGCATGGGTCGCGGCCCGCTTGCGGCCGTGCTCGTGGGGGAGACGGCACTCGTCGGCTCCGGGGCGCTGGCGTTGGGTATCGCGGTGGGCGTCGCGTTCTCGCCCGCGTTCGGCGCCGTCGCGGCGTTTGTGTTCGACGTGCCGTGGAGACTCGTCTTCACGTTTTCAGACGACGCCGCGGCTTGGACCGCAGGGTGCTTCGCCATGGTGTTCGCCTTTAACGCGGTGGACGGGGCTCGCGATATCGTCCGCCGTCCGATCATCGAGCTCCTCTCCGCCGACCGCGTCCCCGAGCGCATGCGCCTGGGCGGGCGCATGGCGCGCGGTGCCCAGGCGCTGCTGGCCGCGGTCCTGCTCGCGGTCGTGTGGGGCGCCTGCCTGTTCCAGCCCGTGTACTTCATCGCCTTCATCATCCCCATGGGGTTCGCGGCGTGCTTCGCGACATCGCTCGTCGCGCGCCTGGGCGTATCGGCCTGGGGCGCGCGCGAGCGCCGCCGCCCCGAGCGCTACCTGAGCGGCCTTCGGGCATTCACGGTGCGCCAGGTCGAGGGCCGTGTGTCCAGTACGTCCATGGCGCTCGCCTGCGTGTGCGCGCTTATCGCCGTGGCCGTGTGCATGATGGTCGCGGGCTTTGCGTTCAGCGTCGGCCTGCGGTCACCCGAGATGCCGCCGAGCGGTGTCGCGGCGTCGATGGCCCCCATCGGATACATCGGCATCTTCTACGGGGCGGTTTTCTTGCTGAGCGCCGCGGCGGTGCTCGCGCTCCAGCAGCTGTCGGGCGCCGCCGACGCGCGTCGCGCATACGGCGTGCTCGACCGGCTCGGATGCGAGCGGGCCCTTATGCGCTCATCACTGCGGCGTCAGATCTGCCTGTATTTCGCCGCGCCGATGGCGGGCGCCCTCGTGCACGATGTCTTCGGGCTCTTCCTCGTGGCCTTCCTCGCCTTCGCCATCGGTTCCAGCGGATTTTTCTCGATCGTCGCGGGCGTGCTGGCGTTCACCATCGGCCTCATGGCGGTGTACGGCCTGGTGACCGCGCGTGCGGTGGAGCGGGCGGTGCTCGGTGGCAGAGCGGGTGGGGGCTGATCTGCTGGATACGTGCGGGGAGCTTGCGGGAGTTCTCGAGCAGGACTCTTTTGCGTCCTTCTCGCACTCGATTCGGCTGTCGCGCGCTGACCCCTGGCGTTCCCGTGGTCATCATTGCCGCCTGCTGGCACGCGCATTGTCTGTTTAACTTGTTAAACCTTGCTAATCTCGTTAAACCTTGTTCAAGTTGTTAAACTTCGGCGACTGCAGAAGGTGATGCATGGCGGCGCGTGTCAATCCGTTCAAGCCGACGGCTGGAATGAATCCACCCGAGCTCATCGGTCGAGACGAGATTCAAGACGCGCCTCTTGACGAGATGCGGGAGCTCGGCAACGAGATTCAGCTGCTGGTTCGCCAGGGCGCGAACGTGGCGTTCGCCTTCGCGGGACTTCCCGCTTCGGTCGACGGCGTTGTGGTTGGCGAGGCCTTGACGTTCCTGCAGCGGGCAAAGCACATCGAGCTCAAGCGCCTGATGGATTTCGAGGTCGGCGATTCGTTCGAGGACACGATGGTACGCGCGGGCAAATCCGTCGCCCCCGGGGTGTCCGATTCGCTTACGGCCGCCGCCGCCGGGTATCCCTTCATGGTGCAACTCGTCGGTTACTACACGTGGCAGGCCGCTTCGCGCCGCAGTTCCGACATGGTTGAGCTGTGCGTCCAGTGCCTGCATATCGGGCCGTATGATGACGAGCCGGTGACCGTCGAGTTGATGCGCGCGTTCGCTGAGGAGCAGGGCTGTGTCGAGGATTTCTCCGATGAGCGCCTGCATCACGAGATCTATCTCAACGATGCCCGTCGCACTGCGCCCGAGAAGCTCAAGACGGTGATCAGGCATCCGATTCGCAGGGCGTAGATGGGCGACCGTAGAAGGCTCGTTTGTGGGATTTTGTGCAGAGTCATGCCATCGCAACGCTGAGGTCCGATTATCAGAGAACGGCGCCGAGCTCGCGAGGCCCGGCGCCGCCCAGAAACCTGCAGACGGCGTGCAGGGGCGCCGGGAAAGCGGGTATACTGGTGGCGACTAGGGAGGCGTACGCCCTCCTGGAACAGAGTTGGTGGGGTAAAACCCGCACGAACAGCCGCTCCGGCCAGGGCGGCTGTTCCCTTATGTGGCGAGTTTCATGGCGCTATACTAATGCTTATCGAAGATAAAACACAGTGCCCGTCGGGTAGTCGGGCCGTGGGCGCCCGCCTGCCAGTAACCTGCCTCCTTGGTTGTCCCTTCTTCGCGTAGCCCTACATAGAAGGAGGTCGCGGCTATGCGAAAGAGTGAGGTCTCATCGACCCTGACGGTCTATCACGACGGTCAGTTCTGGGTGGGCGTGGTCGAGCATGTCGAAAACGGCATGTTGAGCGTTGCGCGTGTGGTGTTTGGCGCGGAGCCTTCAAATGAAGAAGTCTATACATGGGTGCTTGGACATTGGTCGAGTTTGCGTTTGAGTGCGGAGACCGAGCCAGCTGAGTCCCGTTCAAATCGTCTGCCGGGCAATCCCAAGCGCCGTGCACGAGAAGCTGCAAAGGTCTTGCATATGCGAGGGGCGTCAACTGCATCACAGCTCGCACTCGCTCGCGAACGGGAGCGCATGAAGGACCGGGCGCGATCCGAGCGTGCAAATCGGCATCAGGGCGAAGCGCAGGAGCGTTGGAAGCAGCGTCAAGAAAAGAAGCGCCGGAAACATCGCGGCAAGTGATAAGGCGCGGTTTTCCCGATCGCTCACATCGGGTGTGCGCAAAACCTATATTTGAATGACCTCAAACGAAGGTTTTGCGCTCATTCGAAATTCACGTCTGCGAGGAGATTGGCATGCGGTGCCGAGACTCTTGTTGCTGCGTTATCTCTCTAGCCCCGCTTGCGGGTGGCGACAGCCCCCGTTACGGCGGCGAGCAGGACGAAGGGCGCGATCCGCACAAAGAGCCATTCGAACCCGTGGAGCATCGTTCCCGCCACCGCGTACTCGGGATTCGAGAAATCCCATTCGAGATACGAGCCTCCGATTGCCCCAGCACGAGGAGGACAAGGGCCGTCGCGACGCCGATTGCGATGCAAAGGGCGTGCAACGCGCTCCGCTTGGATTCCCTCGCCCGCGCGAACTGGTCGTTCAGCACTTCGAGCTTTTCGGAGAGAGCTTGCAGGCCATCGGGCTCGGCCGCTGCAACGGTCTCTCCCAGCAGCGTGCTCACCGGCACGTCGAGCGTCTCACCGAGGGCGACGAGCATCTCCGCGTCGGGCACCGAGAGCCCGCGTTCCCATTTGGAAACCGTCTGCCTCACCACGTTCAGCTTGAGCGCGAGCTCCTCCTGCGATAGCCCTTTCGATTTCCTGAGGGCCTGGATGTTCTCGTTCAGCATGGCGGATCCTTTCTCTCGCCCGGTTCCTACGTTACCGCAATGCTGCCCGCAGATGGTCCGTTGCCGCAAGCAACGGGTCGTAACATCGGCGGGGATTGTTTGAGTTCACAGGGGATGCAAGCTCCTGATAATTTGACGTCCATTCAGTCTACCTGCGGTTTGCAACCATAGGGTGCCCGCAGGTTGCGTAAAATGAAGCCTCAAGTTGGTGGTTTCCGCCATGTGGCTACCGTAGTGTGTAAGTCGCCGGCAGGAAAACGCTAAACGCTGGGATGCCGCGCCCGCGCCGTCGCCGTGAGCCAAGATCATAACGCCCGAGCGGTCGCTCCCAGCCAACGAGAGGACCTACTATGAGCTTCCGTACCAACCTTCAGTATCTGCGCGCCGAGCGCCACATGACCCAGGAGCAGCTCGCCATGCTGCTTGGGGTGTCCCGCCAGTCCGTCACCAAGTGGGAGGCCGAGAAGTCCTACCCGGAGATGGATAAGCTCATCAAGATGTGCCAGATCTTCGAGTGCTCGCTCGATGATCTGGTGCAGGGTGACCTTACCGATCGAGTTCCGGCACCCGCCGCAGCTACCGTGCCGCCCGGTCCCGCGACGGATGTGTGCGGCTATGACGACCACATGCGCTCGTTTGCCAAGCGGGTTCCCACGGGCGTCTCCGCCTTTATCCTGGGCGTTGTGGGACTCGTACTGTTTGGGGAGGGGACGGCTCTGCGCGGCCTGTTCAATAGCGGCATGGCTGCAAGTTGGGGAGAGCTTCTGGGGTTGGGTGCCCTGTTCGCCGGCGTGCTTACGGGCATTGGCATCTTGGTCTCCGCCGGCATGGAGCACTCTGCCTTTGTGAAGGCGCATCCCTTTATCGAGGATTTTTATACTGACGAGGATCGTCTTCAGGCACGCCAACTGCTGGTACGCGGGTTGGTTACCGGGCTCATGCTCATCATGATGGGGGTTCTGCTGGGCAACTTCATCGAGCATGAGTCTGGCACGGAGGCTCCTGCGGCCGCTGCGTTGCTCGCCCTGGTCGCGGTGGGCGTATGGCTGATTGTCCATGCGGGCATGATGTACGGTCGCGTGGATATCGATGAGTACAACCGCGATGCGGTCGAGGAACTCGAGGTTGAGGACATCGCCCGCATAGATGTTCCCGAAGCGGTGCGAGCCGAGCTACGATCTGCCAAGCGCACGCACAAGAAGATCGAGACTGCCTGTGGCGTCATCATGCTCGTTGCCACTATCGTTGCGCTGAGCTGGCTGTTCATGGGTCCTTCGCTCGCTGGGACCACTTGGGACGCCATCGGCAGCGGCCATTCGGTGGCGGATTCCCCTGTCAGCTACTTCTGGCTCCCTTGGGTGATCGGCGGCATCTTATGCGGCATCGTGTCTATCGTGTTCAAGGGCATCGACGGAGACCGATAGGACGTTCGCGACCTCAATTTAGGGACAGTCCCTAAATTGAGGTCGCATCGCGAGTGCAACGCCGATGGGAAAAGCGCCGATTCTTGACGCGCGTGATGCGGACTTCGGCAGATGCGGCCTCTAGTTCAGCAGGCCCCATGCGGCAAAGCCGAGCGCGCCGCCGATGGCGGCCGCGGCGATGAAGGTCAGCAAGTCGTACGCCAGTCGATGCTTCGCCGGCCATGCGCGGCGGAGGAGTGCCCGCGGATCGCGCTCGATGCTCGCCTCGCCGTTCATGAAGGCGAGGATCTCGCGGTAGGTCACCAGGTCGTTCTCACGCTTGATGCGCTCTAGGACCGTTGCGACAACAAGCGCCGCTATCGCCGGCAGGAACGCTATGGCCGCGGCGACGCCGACGCCCCAGGTATCCTCCATCCAGCTAAACGCCGGTGACAATATCAGCGCGAACGCCACCGCCAATAACGCGAGCATCAATACAGCCAGCCATAGCATCCGCGTCCCCATGCGCTTGCGGTCCCTTTCGACTGCCTCTTCCATAACGGTCACGTCTCCCTTCACGAGCGTGTCTATGGAGGTGTCGAATAGGATGCTCAGCATGAGCAGACTCTGGACGTCCGGATACGTCTTGTCCCGCTCCCAGTTCGAGATCGTCTGACGCGACACGTAGAGTTTCTCGGCGAGCTGTTCTTGGGAGAGCCCCATCGCCTCGCGCCTCGTCTTGATCTGGTTGCTGATGTCCATCGTCACCTCCCGGTCGTGAAGGAGCGTCCCGCGAACACGCCGGCTGCGCTATCGAATCTGCTGTACATCATATGCGGTAAGGCTTGCCGGGCGCTGCAAAATCTGTTTTGCACGGGGTTTACCTGCATGATTGTTGCTGCGATGCATGCCATCGCCGCGGGGAGATCTGGCTTGTGGAGGCTTGCGGGGCGATGGCTTAGCGATGTTGTCGAGCGGCCATCCAGACGCGCAGGCCAATGGCGGCATAGCCGATCGCGGCATAGGCGACGCCATGGAACGCGAGGTCCCGGCTACCCTCGATGGCGAGGGGAAGCAGGAGCGCGAATCCGATTCCGAGCGCCGCGGGTATCCAGAAGAGCGTTCGCGCGGAGCCCGCGGCGAGCATGCCGAGGGCGACCGCAGTGATTGGGAGAAGGGCGTAGAGGAGCGCCATCATGGCGATCATGCCGGCATCGGATGGGACGACGCTCACCAGGAGGACGGGGATCGCCCAGCAGGCGCCGACGATTGCGATCAATGCGATGAGGGATGCGCGTGCGGTGACGTTCATGGGGTACCTCTTAAACGGGGATCGCCCCCATTCTGGCATGAGCGACCGGAAACGGGGCGACAGTATCGGCGGGTGGACCTCAATTTAGGGACAGTCCCTAAATTGAGGTCTTAAGCTTCCCCGCTGCGCTTTTAGCTCAGCATCTTGGCGAGCATGCCGATGCCAACACCCACGAGGCCGCCGGCGATCGCGCCGAGGATGATCTGCACGCCGTTGCGCGCGCCCTTGACCCAGGGGCTCATCTCGCGCTCGCGGCGTCCCTCGAGCGTGTCGCGCTCGACCTGCTCGCCGCGGCTGAACGCCAGCACCTCGCGGTACGTGACGAGGTCGTGCTGCTTCTTCATTCGCTCCATATACACGAACGCCACGAGCATCACGACGAGCGCCGCGGCGGCGAACGCCGCGGTGGGCGCGATGTGGGCGCCCCAGCCCCATTCGAACTGGAACGCCGCCCACGCGCTCAGCGCCAGGAACACGACCGCGCTCACGACCGTGACCGTGGAGAGGGCATTGTACTTCTTGACCGCTTCGTTCATTACCTGTGCCATGGTTTCCACATCTCCTTTGATGAGGGAGTCCACGGTCACCCCGAACACGTTGGAGAGCAACAGCAGGCTCTGGACATCCGGGTACGTGCGGCCGCACTCCCAGTTGCTGATGGTCTGGCGCGACACGTAGATGCGCTCCGCCAGGTCGTCCTGGGACAGTCCGAGCTCCGTCCGATGCTCCTTGATGTGCGAGCCCAGCTCCATGCGTCTGCTCCTTGCGGGTCGGGGTGACCCCTGTCGAGGGCCACCATGGCATTGGCGGGCAAATCGTACCATCAAAGGTCTTTATATCTGTCGCCCGCAGCGCAAAAACGAGCTGTCAAAAGGCTTTATATATGCCATCTAGCTGGGAAAATAAAACCCCCAAAGGCGAATGCCTCCGGGGGTTGGCTTTCACATATGGAGTGAGTGCCGCCCTGACTTTGCGTTGAGTTCGCGTTGGGCTCGCGACGCCCGCGGGGCCGCTTAGCCCTCATCGTCTTTGGACGCGCTTTTGGGTAAGGCTTCCTTTTTGGGAAGTCTTCCCGCGCGCTTGAGGGCGTCGCGCAAGATCCACTCGACCTGGCCGTTGGCGCTGCGCATCTCATCGTCCGCCCAGCGTTGGACGGCCTCCCATATGGCGGGGTCTATGCGAAGGGGGTATTGCTTGCGTGCCATGACGTGCTTTCTTATCGAGCTGAGATGCGTGTAACTGGAACGATTCCAAGCGTATCAAAACCTCAGTTTAGGGACTGTCCCTAAACTGAGGTTGGGTGGTTAGTACAGAGAGCCTGCGTTCAGGACCGGGTGCGCCTCGGATTCACCGCAGAGCACCACCATGAGGTTGCTGGCCATCTGCGCCTTGCGCTCCTCGTCAAGCTCGATGGTGCCACCCGCGGCCATTTCCTTCACGGCCATGTCCACCATGGAGACGGCGCCCTCCACGATCTTCTTGCGCGCGGCGATGACGGCCTCGGCCTGCTGACGGCGCAGCATTGCTTGGGCGATCTCGGGTGCATAGGCGAGGTGCGTGAGGCGCGCGTCGTCGACCTCGACGCCGGCGGGCGCCAGGCGCATCNCGTCCTCGTACTGCGCGCTCAGGTGGTCCAGCTCGGGGTCGTAGTATGCGGTGCCGGGGATATCGAGTCCGTGTGCCTCGAGGCTGCGGCGCACGATCTCCGCTATCGCGGTGTCGTCGCGGGGTTCGATGGGCCTTATGACCATAGACGCTCCTTTATGGGGGGTCGGGCGCGAGGGGCATTGCTGCAAGAGAACGGGGGTGTTTCAGATGCAGTTTTGACGACTTTTCCCATCATTTTTGAAAATGGTCGAGTAGACTCCGGTTTCAAGAAACAAAACCCCAGTTCACAAAATGCTTGCGCGCCGGTATACAAAGGCTTTTCTTGAATCGGATGGGTAAAGTCGGAGGAATTGCATGCGAGGGTCGCTTCTGCTCTCGATTCACTGCTCCCGTCAGGGCGCTCGGCTCCGCATCGGGGCGCACCTCACTCGATGCCGGCGTGCCAGCGGCAGGCGGCGAGGTCGACGCGGCCGTTTGCGAGGAAGGTGACGCCTTCATTCTCGAGCAGGGCGCGCTGGGCCTCGGGCCCTCCGAACGCGAAGCCCTTGGCGAGGCGGCCGTCGGCGAAGANCTCATCGCCCCGCCCGAGGTGCTCGGCAAGCTGGCGGGCATGCTGCAGTTCATGCAGTCGGGTAGCTATATCATCGGCAACGCCATCGCCGCGGTGGTCTACCCGGCGTTTGGTCTGACCTTCATGATCGCGCTCGATGTCGCCGGCGCGGTGCTCGCGAGCATCGCGGTGGCGACCTCCGGCATCAAGACGCCGGCGCCCGAGCGCCATACGCCCGAGGAGAACGCCGAGGCGTCGCACCACGCGGTGCGGGCCTTCCTATTGGAGACGGCCAACGGGTACCGCGAGCTCAAACGCCATCACGGTCTGTTCGCCATGCTCTGGATCGGCTTCGCCTTCTCGGTCCTGTTCTCGCCCATATCCGCGCTGTTCCCGCTCATGGTGTTCGACCATTTTGGGGGCACCACTACGCAGTCGGCTATCGTGGAGATCGCGTTCTCGGTCGGCATGATCGCGGCGAGCGGCTGGATCGGGGCGACGGGTGGCCTTAAGAACCGCGCGCTTTCGTGCACGCTGGCCATCGGCCTCTTCGGAGCGGGCACGCTCGCGGGCGGCCTCGTGCCCCCTTCCGCGCTCGTTGTGTTTCTGGGGCTTACGTTCGCGATGGGGGTCTCGAGTCCGCTGTACAGCGCGCCGCAGATGGCGCTCATGCAGGAGCGCGTCGATCCCGAGTGCATGGGCCGCGTCTTCGGCCTGTACGGAGCGGTCTGCAGCTGGGCCATGCCCGTGGGGCTCGTCGCATCGACCTTGTTCGCGGACGCCATCGGCGTAAGCGCGTGCTTCGTGCTCATCGGTGCTGCAATGGTGATCCTAGCAGGCATCACCTGGGCGATCCCGAGCATCCGCAAGATTGGGTAGCGCTCTGGCGGAGTGCGCCGTGCTGTTCGAGCTGCTCATGCTCGGGGTCTACGTATGGCAGGGCGTCGCGCTGGGCGAGTGGGACAACGAGCTCGTGTGGTTCGGCCACGCCATGGCGCTCGCGGGAGCGGGCGTGTGGGCGCTCGTCAGCCTGCCCCGCCTCGATGTCGACGGGGAGCGCATCCTCGTGCGGACCGCGCTCGNTGGCCACGTAGCTCTGGTAGTCGTCCACGTCGAACAGGGCCTTGGCGGTGTCGGCCACGTGCCACACCACGACGGTGGCGATTTCGATGGGGTTGCCCATCTTGTCGTTGACCTTCAGGCGCTCGCCATTGAGGGTGCGCACGCGGGTGGAGATGGTGGTGGACAAGCCCTTGGCGGCGTTGCCCGCCGCCTTGACGCTCTCGCTCAGGGAAAGACTTGCCTTTGCGGCGGCTGCGGCCATGGCGTCCTCGGAGGTGCCGCTCACGCCCATGCTCTTGCTAAAGAACGGGTTTGCCCAGAAAAAGCCCTCGTCGCGCACGGTGCCCACGTACTTGCCAAAGAGGATGCACACGCGCGCCTGACCGGGCTGCAGTGAGAAGAAGCCGTTCAGCGGCAGGAACCAAAAACAAAAGGATACGATGCTGAGCCCTAGGCCCCAGCCGTAGGCGGCCGGCGCGTCGACGCCGTCCGGCGTTCCGGCTAGCCCCGCGACGCTCCATATGAAGAGGCCGACGATGGCGAGCAGCGCCGCGATGACGGCGGCGAGCACGCCATAGCCCGACGTGGCCTTGAGTTGCTTTTCCACGCTCATTGTGAGTTCCTTTCACGACTGCGCTGGCGTTTGCGTGACGGCCCCGGCGCCGCCTCCAGATTGCGATGGGGAGGAGGCGAATCCCCGAGCAGTCCGTGCGGCTGCTGATTGCATTGTGATATCACATTGAGACCAAGTCAAGGAGAATCGGATGCCGTCTCTCATGGCATAAGTGGTTCGGGGCGCCCGGCATCTACGCTCCGTAGAGGTCTTCCTGTTGCATCTCGGCTCGCAAGTCCCTACAATAGCCCCCACTCACGGCTGAAGGTTTACCTCGAGATTTGGAAAGGGGAACTGCACCATGCTTGCTTCCATGAGGATTTGGCTCTAGCCACGGTCGCGTGAGCGACCGGTACTTCGCTGCATACCACCGATCGCATCAAAGGATTATTCCATGACACAACCGAATCCCTGCGCTTCTTGGAAGCGCTCGCTCGCCATCGTCTGGATCGGCGAGTTCTTCTCCGTGCTCACGAGCTCCATTCTGCAGATGGGTCTCATCTGGCACGTCACCCTCACCACCAGCTCCGCGAGCGCCCTGTCGTTCGTGAGCCTGGCGGCCTTCTTGCCCATGGCGCTCCTCGGCGCCTTCGCGGGCACCATCGTGGACCGCACGTCCATCAAGCGTCTCATGATCGGCGCCGATCTCTTCATCGCGGCCGTGAGCCTCACGCTTGTCTTCGGCTCGCTTCGGGGCGACCTCTCTGTCGCCGTTGTGGCGGCGGTGCTGTTCGTCCGTGCGCTGGGCAGCACGCTCCATACGCCCGCCTTCAACGCGCTCACACCGCTCATCGCCCCGCCCGAGGTGCTCGGCAAGCTGGCGGGCATGCTGCAGTTCATGCAGTCGGGTAGCTATATCATCGGCAACGCCATCGCCGCGGTGGTCTACCCGGCGTTTGGTCTGACCTTCATGATCGCGCTCGATGTCGCCGGCGCGGTGCTCGCGAGCATCGCGGTGGCGACCTCCGGCATCAAGACGCCGGCGCCCGAGCGCCATACGCCCGAGGAGAACGCCGAGGCGTCGCACCACGCGGTGCGGGCCTTCCTATTGGAGACGGCCAACGGGTACCGCGAGCTCAAACGCCATCACGGTCTGTTCGCCATGCTCTGGATCGGCTTCGCCTTCTCGGTCCTGTTCTCGCCCATATCCGCGCTGTTCCCGCTCATGGTGTTCGACCATTTTGGGGGCACCACTACGCAGTCGGCTATCGTGGAGATCGCGTTCTCGGTCGGCATGATCGCGGCGAGCGGCTGGATCGGGGCGACGGGTGGCCTTAAGAACCGCGCGCTTTCGTGCACGCTGGCCATCGGCCTCTTCGGAGCGGGCACGCTCGCGGGCGGCCTCGTGCCCCCTTCCGCGCTCGTTGTGTTTCTGGGGCTTACGTTCGCGATGGGGGTCTCGAGTCCGCTGTACAGCGCGCCGCAGATGGCGCTCATGCAGGAGCGCGTCGATCCCGAGTGCATGGGCCGCGTCTTCGGCCTGTACGGAGCGGTCTGCAGCTGGGCCATGCCCGTGGGGCTCGTCGCATCGACCTTGTTCGCGGACGCCATCGGCGTAAGCGCGTGCTTCGTGCTCATCGGTGCTGCAATGGTGATCCTAGCAGGCATCACCTGGGCGATCCCGAGCATCCGCAAGATTGGGTAGCGCTCTGGCGGAGTGCGCCGTGCTGTTCGAGCTGCTCATGCTCGGGGTCTACGTATGGCAGGGCGTCGCGCTGGGCGAGTGGGACAACGAGCTCGTGTGGTTCGGCCACGCCATGGCGCTCGCGGGAGCGGGCGTGTGGGCGCTCGTCAGCCTGCCCCGCCTCGATGTCGACGGGGAGCGCATCCTCGTGCGGACCGCGCTCGGCTTCTCGTTCGCCGACGAGATGGCCGAGCGCGGAGCCACGGGCACCTCGCTCGTTGTCGACGACTGGTTCATCGAGATCAGCAACGCCCGCGTGGTGGCGTTTCGACGCGACTACCTCAAGAGGGTCGGGCCCCACGAGGGGAGCGAGAGCGGCGACCGCTGCGCGGTCACGGCCGCGGACGGCCGGAAGTTCAGGGTCTATGCAGCCGGAAGCACCTTGGAGGACCTGCGCAATTGGTTCGAGCGCGGCGCGGGGAAGAGGGGTACGGCGGCTCGGGCGACCGACGCGCGCGAGACGATTTGCTAGAAGGCCCGGGGCGATTCCGGGGTGCGTTCGCCTTGCACGAAGGCCCTCACAGCTCTTTCTCGAAGAACACATCCATCGTGGTGTGTGGGCTGCCCGGAAGCGGTTCGCCGGTTTCGCGGTAGCCGAGCGCGCGGTAGAGCGCGACGGCGGCTTCGAGGTCGTGATGCGTCTCGAGATAGAGCGTCGAGAAGCCGGCTTCGCGCGCGAAGCCCTCGACGGCTGCGACGAGGGCGCGGGCGATGCCGTGCCGCCGCCACGCGGCTGCGACATAGAGCTTCTGCAGCTCGATGACGCCGTCCGTGCCGGCGACGGCGGAGCATCCCGCCCCGCCCGCCACCTCGCCGTCCTTTTCTGCCACGAAGTAAGCTCGGCCGTTCCCGTCCTCGTACTGCGCGCTCAGGTGGTCCAGCTCGGGGTCGTAGTATGCGGTGCCGGGGATATCGAGTCCGTGTGCCTCGAGGCTGCGGCGCACGATCTCCGCTATCGCGGTGTCGTCGCGGGGTTCGATGGGCCTTATGACCATAGACGCTCCTTTATGGGGGGTCGGGCGCGAGGGGCATTGCTGCAAGAGAACGGGGGTGTTTCAGATGCAGTTTTGACGACTTTTCCCATCATTTTTGAAAATGGTCGAGTAGACTCCGGTTTCAAGAAACAAAACCCCAGTTCACAAAATGCTTGCGCGCCGGTATACAAAGGCTTTTCTTGAATCGGATGGGTAAAGTCGGAGGAATTGCATGCGAGGGTCGCTTCTGCTCTCGATTCACTGCTCCCGTCAGGGCGCTCGGCTCCGCATCGGGGCGCACCTCACTCGATGCCGGCGTGCCAGCGGCAGGCGGCGAGGTCGACGCGGCCGTTTGCGAGGAAGGTGACGCCTTCATTCTCGAGCAGGGCGCGCTGGGCCTCGGGCCCTCCGAACGCGAAGCCCTTGGCGAGGCGGCCGTCGGCGAAGACGATGCGGCCGCAAGGTACTCATCCCGGTCGAGGGTTGGCGTGGAGCGCATAGCCCACATGGCGGGCGCGCCCCGGCGCGCCGATGAGCGCGGCGATCTGTCCGTAGGTCGCCAGCATGCCGCAGGGTACCTGCTCGACCATTCCGTACACGCGTTCAAAGAAGCCCTCGGATGCATCCGGTGCCATGTTTCCGCCCCCTCCTCGATATCAATTGTCATGCTGAGAGAAGTGTACTTGACATAACGGCGTCCCGCATGCGCGCCGGGACGGGCGCAGCGCATGCGGGACGCCCGGGTCTCAGATTGGGGGCGGGCGCTAAATTGAGCTCGGAGCCGCACCGCATTTCGGTACGGTTCGCCTGCTCGAGAAGGTGCCTGTGCCCATTTTGAGGGGCGGGGCGGTCGGCGACATCCTCGATGGCCTCGTGTGCCTGATCTTGGGGGAGGTCCGCCTGTTCGATGGCCTGCCGGGTGTAACCAGGGAAGGTCTGGCCCTCCATGGCGGCAACCATGCCCTCGCTCGTTCGCTCGAAGACGGAGATGCTCGCCTCGCGCTCCAGGTCGCGCATGGCGGCGGTGACGCTCGGCTGCGAAACGAACATGCGTCGCGCCGCCTCGGTGAAGCCGCCGTGCACCGCGACCTCGACGATGAGCCTCAGCCGCCATAGCTTCGCAGGGCTCCTTCCCGCGGCACGCCCCGCGCTCGGACGTAGGTCCGCTCGACTTCTCCGATGTAGGCGGTGTGGTAATCGCGCTCCGGGTAGTTCCGCGCATCGCAGGAGGCGTCCCGGAACAGCTTCGGGTCGATCTCGTCGGCGTAGAGCACGCGGCAGGCGAGCACGAGCTCGGCCTCTTCGAACGCGAAGTCGCCGTCGAGCTCGACCGGGGTGAACCCCACGCGCGCGACCTTGTCCTCGTCGCGCCCGCTTACGCGTCCGAGCACCCCGAGCGCGGCCTTGTGCTCGGGTGCGTAGAAGGAGAGCGTGAAGCGGCCGGTTCGCTCGATGAACTCCTTGGTGTAGCGCTGCGGACGGACGTAGACGGTGGCGACGTCGAGGTTCCAGAGCACCCCGAGGCCGCCCCAGCTGACCGTCATGGTGTTCACGCCCTCGGCGTCCCCGGCGGTGAGCAGGGCCCAGTCGCGGCCGAACCTCTCGAACGGGTTGAATGCGGGCAGGTGCGCATCGATGGGCTCGAACGGCATGGCTGTCTCCTTTCAGGCGTCCCGGGTGCGCGGCTACAAGTCGCCGAGGTGGGAGATGAGGTCCTGCGCCCCCTGCGGGACCGAGAGCGTGAGGCGCTGCCCTCCGGCCTCGAGGGTGAGGTAGCCGGGGTCGTCGTAGATGGTGAGGACGGCGTCGATGCCCGAGAGGCTCGTCTCGACGGCGAGCCTCTCGACGGCGCCGGCGGGAAGGGACCCGATGCCCCATGAGGGTATGTCGAGTTCGCCGATAGCCCGCGCGACCTCCTCCGGGCTGCGGCCGGTCGCCTCCGCGATGCGCGGGGCCTGGCTGCGCAGCACGGCGTCGATNGGCCCTCGAGTGTCTCAAGGGCTGCGGACATCGTGCACTCGGTCACGCGCTCGGTGGTGAATATGACCTCCTGCCCAACGAGATCGACGCTTGCCAGGGTCACGCCCCGCTCGCCGCACTCCTCGGCAATCGCAACCTTTGCACCTTCCGTGTCCTCGGTGAGCGCGACGCGCACATAGAAGCAGGTCTCCAGCTCGTCCATCGGCACGACGGGGAACTCGCGCGCATAAGGTTCGGCCTCCGCCACGACCGCGCGGCCATGCGCCAGCGGTTCGGCGAGTGCGAGGATATCGGCCACCACAGCGCTCGCGGTGGGAAGCGAACCCGCGCCCGCGCCGTAGAACATGGTCTCGCCCACGGCGTCGCCCACGGCGAAGATCGCGTTCATCGCGTTGTTCACGCCGGCGAGCATATGGTCTGCCGGGATCATGACCGGATGCACGCGCGCCTCGATGCCGGCGCTCGTCTTGCGGCCCACCGCCAACAGTTTGATGCGCATGCCCATCGCGCACGCCTGTTCGATATCGAGGGCGCCCACGTCACGGATGCCCTGCGTGTACACATCGTCGCTCGTCACGCGCGACTTGAACGCAATGGAAGAGAGAATGGCCAGTTTGGCGGCGGCGTCCAGACCATCGACATCGGCGGTGGGATCCGCCTCGGCGTAGCCCAGACGCTGCGCGTCGGCGAGCACCTCGGCGAAGTCGAGGCCCTCGGCATCCATGCGCGAGAGGATGTAGTTGGTGGTGCCGTTCACGATGCCCGCGATGGTGCGCATGCCGTTTGCAGCCAGACCGCGTTCGAGCGTGTCGATGATGGGGATGCCGCCGCCGCAAGATGCCTCGCAGCGCAGCTGGACGCCAGCTTCGCGTGCGGCACCCGCTAGGTGCTCCATCTCTTTGCCCAGCAGCGCCTTGTTGGCAGTCACCACGTGCTTGCCGTGCGCAAAGGCGTCGAGGTAGATCTCGGTTGCGGGGTGCACACCGCCGATGAGCTCGACCACGATGTCGATGTCGGAGTTGGACGTGATGTCGTGCCAGTCGGTCGTGAACGCGTCGCCCTCAAGGCCCAGGGCAGCGGCGGCCTCGGGTTCGAGCGAGCAGCCGCACGCCACGCGCAGGTTGATGCCATAGGCATCCAAGTATTCGGCGCGATGCTCGTTGATGACGCGCACGGTGCCGCCGCCCACGGTTCCCAGGCCGATGATGCCGACATTGACGGTTTGTGCAGGTGCTTGCATGGTGCCTCCTTGGGAAGCTGATGGGAAAACGGGTCTAATGAACATGATACCTGCTGGGTATCTGCATGGGAAAGCATTGTACGTGCCGCATGAACATCACGCTGCGGCATGTCAAAGCCCCTGGCAAAAATTGCATGTTTGTTACACCCGTATTTCAAGATGTCGAATTTCGTACTTTTCTTTGCTAAAGCGTGTAAAGTGATGCGAACCGAGCGGCGGGCACCTGCGATGCGCCCGATCGCTTGGATCCATCAACTGCCTTCGCTCGAGCGTTGGCCGCAATTGAAAGGAGAGCCGTATGTCGAGCCTCACCGGTACGTTCAATCCCGTAATGAATCGCAGGAGCGTTATCGCAGGCGTAGCAGGTCTGGGGGCAACGAGCATTCTTGCTGGCTGCTCCGATAGCGCATCCGAGGGCGGCTCTGGCGCTTCCGACGGCGCGGCCTTCAAGATCGGTGCCATCGGCCCGCTGACGGGTGCCGCCGCTTCATACGGCAACTCCGTGTGCAACGGCGTCGAGCTCGGCTGCAAGGATTTCTCCACCGATGAGTTCCCGCTCACGTCCAAGGCCGAGGACGACGTCGCCGACGGCGAGAAGTCCGTCAACGCCTTCAACAGCCTCGCCGACTGGGGCATGCAGGCGCTCGTCGGCCCCACCACCACCGGCGCCTCCATCGCCGTGGCCGAGGTCGCCAACTCCGATCCCAAGGTCTTCATGATGACCCCGTCCGCGTCCAGCCCTGACGTTACTGCCAACAAGACGTGCGTCTTCCAGGCGTGCTTCAACGACCCCAACCAGGGCGAGAACGCTGCCGTCAAGCTCGCCGAGATGTTCCCCGACGAGAAGTTCGTCGTGTTCTACAACTCCGGCGACCCGTATTCCGCCGGCATTCGCGACGCGTTCGTCGCCAAGGCTGCCGAGCTCAAGCTCGAGGTCGTCGACGAGGAGTCCTTCAAGGATGACTCCCAGACGAGCTTCACCAACCAGCTCACCAAGGCCAAGGACGCCGGCGCCACGATGATCTTCGCCCCCATCTACTACACTCCCGCCTCCGTGCTGCTCACCAACGCCAACGAAATGGGCTACGAGGTCAAGATGATGGGCTGCGACGGCATGGACGGCATCCTGGGCGTCGAGGGCTTCGACACCAGCCTCGCCGAGGGCCTGTTCCTTATGACGCCGTTCTCGGCTGACGAGGAGAAGAACGCCGACTTCGTGAACGCCTACAAGGCCGCCTATGACGAGGTGCCCGATCAGTTCGCCGCCGACGCATACGACGCGGTCCACGCCATCGTCATGGCCATGCAGGAGGCCGGCCTCGCCATCGACGCCGATCCCGCCGAGATCGCCGAGAAGCTTCCGGCGGCCGTGACCTCCATCAAGGTCGAGGGTCTTACCGGCACCCTCACCTGGAACGACAAGGGTGAGGTCGAGAAGGACCCGATGGTCTATGTCATTCAGGACGGGAAGTACGTAGCGGCGTAAGCGCGCCCGTCCTGCACCAATCGGTGCGCAGATAGAATTACGGGGGACGGGCCTTGGATGCAAGGTTCGTCCCTTTTGCCTGTCGCGCCTGCGGGCGCATTGCATATGAAAGGGGGAGAAGCGCCATGACGGTCTTTCTGCAATATCTTGTGAACGGTCTGTCGATGGGCAGCGTGTATGCCATCATCGCGCTCGGCTACACCATGGTGTACGGCATCGCCAAGATGCTGAACTTCGCCCACGGCGACGTCATCATGATCGGCGCCTACATCTCGTTTTGCGTGACCTCGTATCTGGGGCTGCCGGCGGTCGTGTCGGTGCTCGCCGCCGTCGTGGTGTGCACGGTGCTAGGCATCCTCATCGAGAGGCTTGCGTACAAGCCGCTACGTCAGGCCGGTCCGCTCGCCGTCCTGATCACCGCCATTGGCGTGTCGTACTTCCTGCAAAACGCCGCGCAGCTCATCTGGGGCGCCACGCCCAAAAACTTCACGTCCATCGTGAGCTTCCAGGTGCCCGCGTTCCTCAAGGCCTACAACGTCTCCGCCGTCTCGCTGGTCACCGTCGTGGCGTGCCTGGTCATCATGGCGGCGCTCATGTGGTTCACCGGCAAGACCAAGATGGGCAAGGCCATGCGCGCCTGCTCCGAGGACAAAGCCGCCGCGCAACTCATGGGCATCAACGTGAACCGCACGATCTCCATGACCTTCGCCATCGGCTCGGCGCTCGCCGCCATCGCCGGCGTTCTGCTGTGCTCCTACAGCCCGGTGCTGCAGCCCACCACGGGCTCCATGCCCGGCATCAAGGCGTTCACCGCCGCCGTCTTTGGAGGCATCGGCTCGATTCCCGGCGCATTCGTCGGCGGCATCCTCCTCGGCATCATCGAGGCGATGGCGCAGGCCTACATCTCCACGAGCCTCGCGAATTCGATTGTCTTCGCCGTGCTGATCGTCGTGCTGTTGGTGAAGCCCGCCGGCCTGTTTGGCAAGTACGTCCCGGAGAAGGTGTAGCGCCATGCCTCAGTTTCTCAAGAACAAGAAGACGCGTCACGATTTCGTGACGTATGGCCTGGTGATCTTGGCGTTCATCGTTGTGAGCTTCATGCAGGCAAACCACATGATCCCCCGCATGATCGCAGGCCAGTTGGTCCCCATCTGCGCCTACATCGTCATGGCCATCTCGCTCAACCTGGTCGTGGGCGTCGCGGGTGACCTCTCTCTCGGCCACGCCGGCTTCATGAGCGTGGGTGCCTACACGGGTATCGTCGCCGCCATGAGCCTTGCCGAGGCCGTCCCCAACGACGGCATTCGCTTGGTCATCGCCCTGTTGGTGGGTGCAGCCTCCGCCGCTCTCGCCGGCTTCATCATCGGCATCCCCGTCCTGCGTCTTTCCGGCGACTACCTCGCCATCGTGACGCTCGCGTTCGGCGAGATCATCAAGGAGGTCGTGACCTGCCTCATCGTGGGCGTGGACGAGCGCGGCATCCACGCGCTGTTCAACCTCACAGGCAAGCTCACCGTTGACGACCTGGGCCTCACCGAAACCGGCTTCGCCATCATCAAGGGCGCGCAGGGCGCCGCCGGCACCGAGACCATCTCGTCATTCTTCGCCGGGTTCCTGCTCGTCATGGTCGCCCTCGTGGTCGTGCTGAACCTCGTGCGCAGCCGCACCGGCCGCGCCATCCTGGCCGTGCGTGATAACCGCATCGCAGCCGAGTCGGTGGGCATCTCCACCACAAAGTACCGCATGATCGCCTTCGTGGTCTCCGCCGCCCTCGCCGGTGCCGCGGGCGCCCTGTTCGGCAACAGCTTCTCCCAGCTCTCCGCCACGAAGTTCGACTTCAACATGTCTATCCTCATCCTGGTGTTCGTGGTGCTGGGCGGCCTGGGCAACATGCGCGGCTCCATTGTGGCCGCGGCGGTGCTCACCATCCTTCCCGAGGCCCTGCGCCAGTTCTCCGACTACCGCATGCTGGTGTACGCCATCGTGCTCATCATCGTCATGATCGCCACGAACAACGACACGCTGAAGAATCTCATCTCCCGCGTGCTGCCCAAGCGCACGTCGCTTGAAGAGGAGGTGCGTGCAGATGCCTAAGTTCGAATTCGAGCGCGGCAAGATGGTGCCGGTGCCCAGCCACTCCATCGTCCCCGAGCGCGACGTCAACTCCGTCCCGGTCCTCGAGGCGCTGCACCTGGGCATCGACTTCGGCGGCCTCAAGGCGGTTGACGACTTCAACCTCACCATCGGCAAGACCGAGATCGCCGGCCTCATCGGCCCCAACGGTGCGGGCAAGACCACGGTGTTCAACCTCCTCACAAAGGTGTACGCGCCCACCCGCGGCACGATTCTGCTCAACGGCAACGACACGAGCGGCAAGAGCGTCAGCCAGGTGAACCGCATGGGCATCGCCCGCACGTTCCAAAACATCCGCCTGTTCAACACCATGACGGTCGAGGAGAACGTCAAGGTGGGCCTGCACAACACTAAGGCGTACTCCACGCTCTCGGGCATCCTGCGCGCGCCGTCGTACTGGCGCCGCGAGGCAGAGGCGCATGAGAAGGCGCTCGAGCTGCTGTCCATCTTCGACATGCAAGATCTCGCGAACCACCAGGCGGGCAGCCTGCCCTATGGCGCCCAGCGTCGCCTGGAGATCGTCCGCGCGCTGGCGACCAACCCCAGCCTGCTGCTGCTCGACGAGCCCGCCGCGGGCATGAACCCGTCCGAGACGGCCGAGCTCATGGAGAACATCGTCAAGATTCGCGACACGTTCAACATCGCCATCATGCTCATCGAGCACGACATGAGCCTCGTCATGAACATCTGCGAGGGCATCTGCGTGCTCAACTTCGGCAGGGTCATCGCCAAGGGCACCGCCGAGGAGATTCAGAACAACGATGCCGTCATCGAGGCGTACCTCGGCAAGCAGAAGGAGGAGTAGATGAGCAGCCGCATTCTGTCCGTTGAGGACATCAACGTGTATTACGGCGCCATCCACGCCATCAAGGACGTGTCGTTCCAGGTCGATGAGGGCGAGATCGTCGCGCTCATCGGCGCGAACGGCGCAGGTAAGTCCACCACGCTGAAGACGCTTTCGGGCCTTTTGCGTTCGCAGACGGGTTCCATCGAGTTCTTGGGCGAGAACATCATGCATGTTCCGGCCGACAAGCTCGTTGCGCGCGGTTTGGCGCACGTTCCCGAGGGTCGTCGCGTGTTTGCGCAGATGACCGTCGAAGAGAACCTCCAGATGGGCGCCTACACGCGTCCCGCGAGCGAAATCGAGCCGGGTCTTGAGCGCGTGTACACGCATTTCCCGCGTCTGCAGGAACGCCGTCGTCAGGTTGCCGGTACGCTTTCCGGCGGTGAGCAGCAGATGCTCGCCATGGGCCGCGCGCTTATGAGCTCGCCGAAGCTCCTCATGCTCGACGAGCCGTCTATGGGTCTCGCGCCCATCCTGATCGAGCAGATCTTCCAGATCGTCAAGGAGCTCCACGAGGCTGGTACCACCATCTTGTTGGTGGAGCAAAACGCCCAGATGGCGCTTTCTATCGCTTCTCGTGCATACGTGATGGAGACGGGCAACATCACCATCACCGGCACGGGCGATGAGCTGCTGCACAACGACGAGGTGCGCAAGGCATACCTCGGCGGCTAGTTTTGCGTTGGGACTCGCGTGCCGCCGGACGTGGCCATGAGCCCCTTGTTGGTATGACAGCGCCTGGAGGAAATGCACGTTTACCACGCCCTTCCTCCCGATATAGTCCAATCCAAAAAGAGCTTTCCCGATGATTGCATGGGGAGAGCTCTTTTTGTTACGCGACAGAAGACGTCACACACCTGAAAATGAAGAGGGTCGAAGGACGGAACCGTGGAATAATCGAAGTAATGTGCATCGTTTGAACATGTGCTCGGTGTCCGCTGAGCTTTGGCATGGGAAGGTCTTCATGAAGAACATGGATTTCATGACACGTAGGGGATTTGTTGCGATGGCGGCGGGCGGCCTGTCGCTTGTTGTTTCCGGCTGTGCGGGCTCGCCTGCGGGTTCCGGTTCTGCCTCGGGCTCGGCGGCAGTGAGCGACTCTGATTCAGAGCCCGTTGCCGTTCGTGTGGCGTCGCTTAAGGGCCCGACCTCGATTGGCCTCGTTCCGTTCATGGATAAAGCGGGTGCTGGTGAGCTCGAAAACGACTACGACTTTACGATCACAGCTGCCGCTGACGAGATTGTGCCCCTGGTCGTCAAGGGTGATCTCGACATCGCGCTCGTGCCTGCCAACGTGGCGAGTGTTTTGTACAACAAAACCGAGGGCGAAGTCGCCGTGCTCGACATCAACACGCTCGGCGTGCTCAACGTGGTGACGGGCGACGCATCGATCACCTCATTTGAAGACCTCGCCGGTCGCACGGTCTACCTTACGGGCAAGGGAACTACGCCCGAGTACGTGATGAACTACCTGCTCAACGCCGCGGGTCTCGTCGATTCGGTGACACTCGAGTTCAAATCTGAGGCGACCGAGGTCGTCTCCGGCCTCGTTGCCGACCCCACGGCGGTGGGCGTGCTGCCCGAGCCGTTCAAGACTGCGGCTCTTGCCAAAAATGAGGCGTTGTCTTCACCGGTGAGCCTCGCCGATGTGTGGGCTCAGTATGCGGGGGAGGATGGCTCCCAGCTCGTTACGGGCGTTACGGTGGTGCGCCGTACCTTTGCGGAAGAGCATCCCGAGGTTGTGGTCGAGTTCCTGCGCGAGCATGCAGCAAGTGCTGAGGCAGTGGTGGCTGATCCCGAGGCGTGGGCGCAGGGCGTGGTGGACGCCGGCATCGTCGAGCAGGCTGCTGTCGCTGCCAAGGCGATTCCCGGGTGCAACATCGTGTGCCTGTCCGGCACTGAGATGTACGACGCGCTTTCGGGCTATCTCGAGGTACTGTACGACGCCGACTCCGCGTCGGTGGGCGGTGCGTTGCCCGACGAGGATTTCTACTTAACGGATGTAGAGGCGTAAGCGCTCGATGTCGCAGTTGCACTCGACAGAACAGAGCTTGAAGGCGACGGGCGCCTCAGTTGCATCCGTCGCTGCGTGGCTGTGCGTATGGCAATTTGCCTCGTGGTGTATGGGGCAGCCGATTATCTTACCGGGGCCAATCGAGGTGTTCCGCGCTTGTGTAGCTCTCGTACCGAGCGCTGCTTTTTGGACGACGGTATGCTCTTCAGCCCTGCGTATCATGGGGGGCTTGCTTGCGTCCTACGTCTTAGCGCTTCCCGCCGCCGTGCTGGCATATCGTTTTCCTGTCGTACGCACGCTACTTAATCCTCCCTTGCAGGTCATCAAGGCCACGCCCATCGCGTGTTTGGTGGTGTTGCTGCTGCTGTGGTTGGGTTCTGCCAACGTGAGTTTTGCTGCGGTGCTGCTCATGGCGCTGCCCAACTTGTATTTCACCTCGCTTGAGGGCCTGGCGCATCAAGATTCGCATATGGTGGAGTTGTTCGACGCTCATGCGGTTCACGGTGCACGCCGCTCGCTTGCGCTCACATGGCAACAGCTGCTTCCGTACGTATGCGCCGCCAGCGCGAATGTGGTGGGCATGGCGTGGAAGGCGGGTGTGGCGGCCGAGCTCATCGGCGTTCCGCTGGGGAGTATCGGAGAGCGTGTATATCAGTCGAAGCTTTTGCTCGAGACGGCCGATGTGCTTGCGTGGACGTTCGCTATCATCGTGCTGTCGATGCTTTGCGAGCGAATGGTGCTTTTCCTGCTGCGCGCCAGCGGGCCGGCAGCCGTGTCGTTGGCGCTGCGCTTTAGGGGGTCCGCTGAAGAGCAGAGCTCTGAGTGTTCTGCAACGGGTATCGAACTGCACGGTGTGCGCGTGCCCTTTCCTGCGCTCGTGCAAGATATCAACCTAACGGTTACTCCCGGTGAGCGTGTGTGCCTTACGAGTCCATCCGGGTCGGGCAAAACGACCACATTGCGCCTGGTTGCGGGGTTGCTGAAACCTGCTTCGGGCGAGGTCTGCGCCCCTCCTCGATGCTCGATGATGTTTCAGGAATCGTGTTTGATTGAGCATGCTTCAGCTCTGCAAAACGTTCTGCTCTTTGCTCCACGCAACGTTGAAGCGAACGAAGTTGAGGCGCTGCTTGCAGACCTCATCCCTGACATTGACGCCAATGCGCCAGTCAATGAGCTTTCCGGCGGGCAACGTCGTCGTGTCGAACTGGTGCGCACCATGCTTATTCCAGGTGACGTCGTTTTGCTCGATGAGCCCTTTACGGGGCTTGACGCTGCAGCGCATGACTGTGCAATCGCGTTTGTGCTTGAGCACCTGCAGGGGCGTACGCTCATCGTCGCCACGCACGACCCGCGTGACCTCGCTTTGCAATCGTCATTCGATAGCTCCGTGCGTTAAATGCCGCGCATCGCGCACGTCGGTTGCGCTATTCTGTGAGCGAAACATCGGAAAGCCGCAAGGAGCCATGCCATGCTGTTCGAGTATTGTGCCGAGAACCTTACCAACATTGCCGCTGCACTTGACGCGGGCGCAGGCCGTATCGAGCTTTGCGACAACCTTGCTGTCGGAGGGACGACTCCTTCGCTTGGCGTGATGGAGCAAGCCGTTGCCCTGGTGCGCGAATACGATGGCGCCGAGGTCCGTTGCATGATCCGTCCGCGCGGTGGCGACTTTGTATATACGGAGGCGGAGTTCAAGGCCATGGAGACCGACATTCGCATGGCGTCCGCCAACGGTATCGACGGCGTGGCGCTCGGGTGCCTCAAAACGCGCAAGAGCGGTGGGTTCATGCTCGATCAAAAGGCGACGGAGCGCTTGGTCAAGGTTGCCCAAAGCGCGGGCGAGATGCGCGGTCGTGAGCTCGGTATCACTTTCCACATGGCATTTGACGCCATCGATCCTGCAAACCAGCTCGCTGCCATTGACGCCTTGGTTGAGCTGGGTGTCGATCGTATTCTCACCCATGGTGGTGCTGCGGGCGCCCCGATCGAGGACAACTTCGATCACCTGCGCGAGCTCATCGACTATGCGGGCGATCGCCTTATCATTCTGCCCGGCGGCGGTATCACCCACGAAAACGCCGCGGCGGTTGCCCGGGCACTCGGTGTCGAGGAGCTTCACGGCACGAACATCGTCAAGCTTTAGAAACACCGGCCTTATTCAGTTCAAACGCATAATAACGAGACGCCGGATTTCATCGCATACAAAACCCCGCATGCGAGCGCCGCGTCTTTGCGCTGGTTTCATGTACCAGCGCATTCAGCTTCACGCTTCCGCGCGCTTCTTCTCTCGCTTGTCCACAACATATCCGACGGCGCGGCCGAAGAGCGCCGCGAGCATCTGCTGGAACAGCGTGCCGCACATGACGGGGAACACCACTTCGCCGGGGAAGTACTGCGTGGCGATGACCGTGCCCGAGGAGATGTTGCGCAGACCGCAGTCAAATGCGAGGGTGACGGAGTCTTCGCGGCTGCTACCCAACACACGTGAGAGCAAAAGACCCCACACAAAGCCCGATGTGGTGAAAAGCAGCACGAACAGCATTGCCAGCACGCGCTCGCCGTTCATGTGCAGCACATAGGGGCTTGCGCCCGTCGCGTTTGACGTGATGATGACGATCAGCAGTATCTTGCTGAGCGGAGCGGTGGCGGGGGAGAGCTTCGAGTGCCCCCATCCGTGCGTGAAGTCGTTGAGCAACATGCCGGCGAGTGCAGGCAATGCGATCATGAACACCATGTCGGTGAACATGCCCATAACATCAACCTGAATGGTTTGACCCAAAAGAACCTTCAAGGTGAGGGGAATGGAGACGGGGGAAATCACCGTCGAAATCAAGATGATGGCAAGGCCAAGTGGTCCATTGCCCGAGAACATACCGATCCACATGAAGCTGACGATGCCTACGGGCACGCTATAGGCAAGCACGATGCCCGTTACGATGTTGATGTTGCCGCCGAACAGCAGGCTTGCCAGAAGGAAGGCGAGTGTGGGCATGACCACGAGCGTCGTTGTGAGGACGGCGATGAGCGTCAACGGCTTACGAAACACCTGAACCAGTTGCTCTAGGGTGTTGTTGAGCGCCCCCTGAAACGTCATGAAGGCGAAGAGCGTGGGAACGATTGTCTTGACTGGACCGATTTGGTCGGGAAAGAGCACGCCCGTCGCAACGCAGAGCGGCACGATGAAGGGCATGTGTGACCCGATAAATCTTCCCAGTTTTTGCCACGCGTCCAAAACTCTCCAATCGCCGCGCCGTGTGTCAGGTTGTGAGGGCAAGTATATAGGGCGCGCGCGACATCGCTGGGTCCGCGCCATGTTCGTTAATCCTTCCGAAAAGGAATGCAGACCGCATTTCAACAAGGTGAAAAGCGCGCTGGGAATACGGCATGTGCAATTGCATGTCCGCATGCGCGTGTATACTTATGCATGTTCAACAAAGACGCCCGCCGCAGCGGGTCTGGGCTGCGCCCCATTTCCATGAGTTTGTGGAAGGGGTGTGGGCCAGTTGCAAAAGGATCAAACGATATGGCTTCCCTTAAGACCTCGCACCGATGGTGCATTGCGCCTAACAATTCAGAGCTCGAGGCGGAACTTGTCCGCGGTCTTTCCGTCGCGCCGCTCGTAGCACGCGTCATGGTCGCTCACGGCATTGCGGATGTAGAGGAGGGCAAGCGCTTCCTCACACCCTCGCTGGAGCGCGATTGGACAGACCCCCTTATCATTCCCGGCATGCGTGAAGTTGCCGACCGTGTTGAGCGTGCGATTCGCTCCCATGAGACCATTGCGGTCTTTGGCGATTTCGATGTCGATGGCATCACGTCGACATGCCTGCTCACCGAGGCATTTCGTGCGCTGGGCGCCTGCGTGCACCCCTTTATTCCGCACCGTTTCGACGAGGGATACGGCTTAACACAACATGCCCTCGATCGTGTTATCGAAGCATGCAATCCATCGCTTGTCATCACCGTCGACAACGGTATCGCCGCCCGAGATGAAGTTGGGTATCTCGTAGAACGCGGTATCGACATCGTGGTGACCGATCACCACGAGCCTGCTGACCTTGTTCCGCAGGGCATTCCCGTTGCCGACCCCAAGTTTGACGCTGAGAGCCCGAGCCGCGAACTTGCGGGTGCGGGCGTGGCGCTCAAGCTTGTTCAGGTGCTGGGTGCTCGCATGGGAAATCCCGGTCTTTGGCGGACGTTCACCGAGGTGGCGGCACTCGGAACGGTGAGCGACATGATGCTGCTTACGCCCGAGAACCGCGCCTTGGTGGCAGATGGTATTGCCCATATGCGGCAGACAACGCGTCCTGGATATGTGGCGCTCGCCGCGCTTTCACGCACTGACCTCTCGACGATTACGGCAGACGCGCTGTCCTTCTCTTTGATTCCGCGCCTCAACGCCGCCGGCCGCATGGCTGATCCGACGCTGGCGCTCGATTTGCTGATGGCGACCGACGCCATTGAGGCGGGACGTCTTGCCTCGGAGCTCGAGGACATCAACCGCGAGCGGCGCTCCATCGAGGCGGAACTCACCGAACAGGCGGAGGCCCTGGTTGCGAGCACGTATGACGGCGGCCGCGTTATCGTGGTCGGCGGTGAGGGCTGGCATGAGGGTGTCAAGGGCATCGTGGCAAGTCGCCTGGTCAACCGCTATCACGTTCCTACGCTGCTGTTCTCCATCGAAGACGGCATCGCACGCGGTTCGGGTCGCTCGGTGGGGCAGATCAACCTGTTCCAAGCGGTTGAGAAGTGTTCGGATTTGCTCATTCGCTTCGGCGGCCATGCGGGCGCTGTGGGTGTGACGTGCGCTGCGGAGAACCTGGATGCTTTGCGTGAGCGCCTGAATGCCGTGCTCTCCGAAGCTCCTCTCGAGGATTTTGAGGATCGTGGGGAGATCGCGGCGACGGTTAAACTCTCCGAGCTCGATATCGAAACCGTTCAGCAGATGAGCGCGCTTGAGCCCTTTGGTCAGGGCAACAAGGTCCCGTTGCTCGCCGCGTGCGGCGTGACGATGTGCGACCGCACCGTGGTGGGAAAAACGGGCGATCATATGCGCTTTTTCGCCACGGACGGCCTGACGAGCATCCCCGCCATCATGTTCCGCGTTCCGCAGGTCGAAGACCTGGTGAATTGCGACACGGTTGTCGACTTGGTATTCGAGGCAGTTGCGGAGTGCTGGCAGGGGCGCACCAAAACCAAGCTCATGGTGAAGGACATCTTGTGTCGCAGCTGCGATGACACACGCCCGACAATCGAGATCCCGTTGGAGCTGAATGATTCGAGCGGGACGAATGTCCAGGATGGTATTTCGGCATCAAGCTCTGTTTCTTCGCTTATGCCTGAATGCGTTCCTAGCGCAGAGCGCCGTGCGGCGTATGCAAAGTTGCCGTATGACCAGCTCACGCGCTCCCTCATCCATACCTTTATCGGGGCAGCGCAGCCCCATCGCGCTCAATTGCAGGCGCTTGATGCGCTGCAGGCACACAAGAACGTTCTCGCCGTCATGGGAACGGGTCGCGGCAAATCTCTGATTTTCCACGTGCATGCGGTGCGCGAGGCGCTGCTCAACAATCGTGCGAGCATCTTTGTGTATCCGCTCCGAGCGCTCGTGTCCGACCAGTCGTTCCATCTTGCTGAGGACCTCGCCGAGTTGGGAGTCCGCGTGGGCGTGCTCACCGGAGAGACGGTTCCCTCTGCGCGTGAACGCGCCTACCAGCAGTTCGCTGCGGGCAAGCTCGACATCATCCTTACGACGCCAGAATACCTGGCGCTTCATTACGACCGCCTTGCCGCGTCACAGCGCGTGGGGTTCGTCGTGTTTGACGAGGCGCATCACGTGGCGGGTGCAAAGGGCGGCAATCGAAGTGCATACCTCGACATGCCCGTTGTCTTGAAAGCGCTGGGAAATCCGTGCGTACTTGCCCTGACGGCCACGGCTTCCTATGAGGTTGCTCAGGAAATCGAACGCGTTTTGCCCATCGACGAGCGCGTGCTCGATACCGCCGTGCGCGAGAATCTCAATTTGGATGATGAGCGCGACCTGACGAGTAGGGAAAACTGCTTGGTGTCCATTGTCGCGACGGGTGAGAAGTGCGTGGTGTATGTCAACTCGCGCGAGCAGACCGTGGCGCTCTGTAGGACGTTGCGCCGTCGTGTTCCCGAGCTCGGCGGCCGTATCGCGTTTTATCACGCCGGGCTTTCCCGCGCCGATCGCGCGGCTGTTGAAGCGGCTTTCCGCGCCGACGAGCTGACGTGCATCATTTCAACCTCAGCGTTTGGTGAGGGCGTGAACCTGCCCGGCATTCGCCACGTGGTGCTCTATCACATGCCCTTTGGCAGCATCGAGTTCAATCAGATGAGCGGTCGCGCGGGGCGCGATGGCAAACCTGCCACGATTCATTTGCTGTATTCAAGCCGCGATGCGCGCATCAATGAGCGCTTGCTTAACGCGGCGGCTCCCGAGCGCAAGGCGCTCGTGACGCTGTACCGTGCGTTGCAGACCATGTGGCGCAGCCATCGTGCGGAAACCAGTGAGCGGTCTTTTTGCGCGAGTGATTTGGATATTGCCCAGATGTGCATGGCTGTTGACGCGCGCATACCCGTTGAGGACCGCATGGTTCCAAGCGGTTTGGCGATTTTCGAAGAGCTCGGGTTTGTGGGCTTGAGCGAGGTGGATGGCATTCACCATATCGAGATGGTTGAGAATCCCGGACACGTGGACCTTGATCGTTCCATTCGCTATCTCGAGGGGCTGCACGCCCAACTTGAGTTTTCCGCATTCAAGGATTGGGCTTTGAGCGCATCGCCTCGTGATATGCTGGCACGCGTGAATCGTCCAATTACCCCGCACACGAGCGAGGGAGGCAACTGAGATGGTTAAGAGAGAAACCAGGGCTGACATGCTCGACCTTGAGCGCATTCCCAAGGCGCAGGAGTGGAAGCAGGGCTCCGAGCCACTTCGTCCGAGCGACGAGATGGTGCACTATCCCAGCGCTGATGCCTTGCCTGCCGAGTACCAGGCGGACAACTTTGACAAGCTGCTCGATTTGGTGGAAAAGTACATGGGCGAGCACGATCGGGGCCTGGTCGAGCGCGCGTATTGTTTTGCCGCCGAAAAGCACTGCGCCCAGCGCCGTAGGAGCGGCGAGGCGTATATCAACCATCCGGTCGAGGTAGCTATCATCCTTGCTGAGCTCAAAATGGACTGCGATGTGGTGTGTGCGGCGTTGCTGCACGACACCGTTGAGGACACGACCACCTCGCTCGATGATGTGACGAAGCTTTTTGGCGAAACCGTCGCCGAGCTCGTGGACGGCGTGACGAAGCTCACGAACATCGATGTCGACACGATGGATGCCAAGCAGGCACTCAACCTGCGTAAGATGTTCCTTGCTATGAGCCGCGACATCCGCGTGGTGATTGTCAAACTTGCCGACCGTCTGCACAACATGCGTACGCTTGCAGCGTTGCGTGAGGATCGTCGTCTGTTCAAGGCGCGCGAGACCATGGACGTGTACGCTCCGCTTGCCGATCGTTTGGGCATGAGCTCAATTAAATGGGAGCTCGAGGACCTCTCGTTCTTCTATCTGGAACCCGAAGCGTATCAGCGCATCGCCCGCATGGTGTCCGAGAGCCGCGAGGCTCGTGAGCGCTTCTTGGCCGAAACCACAAAGGCACTTGACGACGAGCTCAAGAAGGCGGGCCTTGTGGGCTACCAGATCACGGGTCGCTCTAAGCACTACTGGTCCATCTACCAGAAGATGAAGCGCAAGGGCAAGGAGTTTTCCGAGATCTACGACCTTGTTGCGCTGCGCGTCATTATGAACACGGTGGGAGATTGCTACTCGGCGCTGGGCGCCGTGCACTCTCTGTGGCACCCGATGCCAGGTCGCTTCAAAGACTATGTCTCCATGCCCAAGTTCAACAACTACCAGAGCTTGCACACGACCGTTATCGGTCCCATGGCGCGTCCGCTCGAAATTCAAATCCGCACGTACGAGATGCACGAGCAGGCCGAATACGGCATCGCCGCCCATTGGCTCTACAAGCGCTCAGGCGGCTCGACGGCTACGAAGGACTCGAGCTCCCAGCGTTTGGATGACCAGATCAACTGGCTCAAGCGCAGCCTCGATTGGGTCGCAAACGAGGAGATCGAAGACCCCAAGGAGTTCCTGCACTCGCTCAAGGTCGACCTGTATGACCAGGAGATCTTCGTCTTTACCCCCAAAGGCGAGGTCATGAGCCTGCGCGCGGGTTCGACGCCGCTTGACTTTGCGTACGCCGTCCATACCGAGGTAGGCAACCATTGTGTAGGCGCCAAGGTCAATGGTGCGGTTGTTTCGCTTACGCACGAGCTGGTGATGGGCGATCGCGTGGAGATTCTCACGAACAAGAATTCCAAGCCCTCGCGTGACTGGCTGAACATCGTGCGTACGCCGAGTGCCAAGTCGAAGATCCGCCGCTATTTCGCCGCTGCAACGAAGGACGAGGACGCAGCGGCCGGCCGCGAAATGCTCGCCAAGGACCTGCGCAAGCGCGGTTACGGTATTTCTACCCCGCGCTCGACGCGTGCCCTCAACGCCGTTGCCGAGGACATGAATTACAAGAGCCTCGAGGATCTGTTTGCCGCTGTGGGCGCGGGCAAGGTCCAGCCGCGCGCCGTTGGCAATAAGGTCCAGGCCATTCTCGATCCGCGTCCGGCCGATGCTGCCTCTGCGAAGGCCGAAGCGATTGCCAATGTGATAAACCAGCCGCCCCGAACGGGAAACGCCCAAAGAAAGCGCAGCAAGTCGGGCGTTCGCGTCGAAGGCGCCGATGGCGACAGCATGCTCGTGCGCTTGGCGCACTGCTGTAACCCGGTGGCAGGCGACGAGATCGTGGGCTTCATCACCCGCGGCCGCGGCGTCTCGGTGCACCGTGCGGATTGCCCCAACGTCAAGGGGCTTATGGAGCATCCCGAGCGCATGATTGGTGTGAGTTGGGATAACGCCGCCGATGCCGCGGTGCAGGTGGAAGTGATCGTCGAGGGCATCGATCGTATGGGCATGCTCAAAGACGTGACCATCGCGATTGGAGATGCGGGCGGCAACATTCTTTCCGCAGCTATTTCCACAAGCCGCGAGGGTATTGCCACGTTGCGCTTCCTTATTGAGATCTCCGATTCGAGCCGTCTCGATCCGTTGCTGGGGGCCATCGGCGCGGTCGAAAACGTGTACGACGCACGTCGCCTCATGCCGGGCGAGGGGTCAAAGTCGAAGAAGAAACGTGCCCGATAGGTGTAGCGCAGTCGAAAATGACGGCGCTTGAAGGAAAGCATCAGCACAGCGTTCTTGCAAAAGGGCGCTGTGTCTTATCTGGAAAGAGGGAGTATGGAACTCGATTTGAATCCTGCCGGGTCGCTCGAAATCCACTGCGTGGTGAACGGACCGATTGAAACGAACACCTATTTTGTCGTGAGTGGCAATGAAGCTGTGATGATCGACCCCGGTTGGGAGGGGGAGAAGCTCGCAGCGGCGTTTGAGGAAGAGTGCCCGGGCGTCACGCTCAAGGCGATCATTTGCACGCACGGCCATGCCGATCATATCGGCGGCGTACCGGGCGTGCGACGCGCACTTGGCGATGACGTGCCGTTCCTCATTTCGAAAAACGATGCCGACATTATTCCGGGAGCGATTCGCCACATGCTCGTGACCTGGGGTTACGAGTACGAGATGCCGCCTGTGCCCGATCGCTTGCTCAGCGAGGGCGATACCATTTCGTTTGGCGATGTAACTCTGCAGGTTCTGGAGACGCCGGGGCACACGCCGGGCGGCATCGTGCTGTTCGCCGCAACACAGACGGGCAATATCGCCTGGGTAGGCGATACGCTGTTCCCCAAAGGCCATGGACGTACGGATTTGGAGGGGGGAGACGAGGCGGCGATTTTCCATTCGCTCGGTAAGCTCGGTTCGATGCTTCCTCCCGACACGTTGTGCCTGATCGGACACAACGATCCCACCACGATCGCGGAGGAGCTCGAAGGCAATCTCTTCATGCGCCGCGGTTTGCGGCATTTCCGTAAGTAGGGTGCCGTGCTGTAGATTACGAGGTGATGGCACCCCGATGGTAAACTTGGAAACGTTACTGTTCGAGTATGGACAACAGGAGGTCCGACTATGCTCGTAAATGCCGCTGACATGCTCAAGGATGCCGAGGCCGGTCATTACGCCCTCGGTGCGTTCAACACCAACAATCTGGAGTGGACGCTTTCCATCCTCAAGGCAGCCGAGGAGACCAAGTCCCCGCTGATCATCCAGTGCACCGGTGGTGCTGCCAAGTGGATGGGCAGCTTCAAGGTTTGCGCCGACATGGTCAAGGCTTGCATCGACGCCCTCAACATCACGGTTCCCGTCGCCCTGCATCTCGATCACGGCACGTATGAGCAGTGCCTTGCCTGCATCGAGGCCGGCTTCACCTCCATCATGTACGACGGTTCCCACGAGGAAACCTTCCAGATCAACCTCGACCGCACCAAGGAGCTCGTTGAGCTCGCCCATTCCAAGGGCCTGTCCATCGAGGCCGAGGTCGGCGGTATCGGCGGTACCGAGGACGGCGTGACCTCCAACGGTGAGCTTGCCGACCCTGCACAGTGCAAGCAGATTGCCGATTTGGGCGTCGACTTCCTCGCCTGCGGCATCGGCAACATCCATGGCGTGTACCCCGCGGATTGGGCGGGCCTGTCCTTCGAGCGCCTTGCCGAGATCAAGGCCGAGGTCGGCGATCTCCCGCTCGTGCTGCACGGCGGTACCGGCATCCCGGTGGACCAGATTCAGAAGGCCATTTCCATGGGCGTTGCGAAGATCAACGTCAACACCGATCTCCAGCTCGTCTTCGCCGCTGCCACGCGTGAGTACATCGAGGCCGGCAAGGATCAGCAGGGCAAGGGTTACGACCCCCGCAAGCTCCTCAAGCCCGGTCGCGACGCCATTGTCGAGCGCACCAAGGAGCTCATGGAGGAGTTCGGCAGCGTGAACAAGGCCTAAGGGCACTTTGGTATTAATTCCCAGCTAATAGGAGGGATGCGGTCTTAATCGACGGCGTCCCTCTTTTTCGTCTGGTAGTGAGTTAGCGCGGAACGTGTCTTAGCGTCTTAACCGCCGCGGAAACAGTTTCAACGCGCAATTTCAATCCCTGCGCAAGCAGGTCCAATCTGCCGCCTCGTGTTGCGCTTTCGCTTTGGGACAGTATGGCCATCGCCTCGTCGACAAAATCTGACAGGCGGCTTGAATCGAACCAATCCAATCTGTCTGCCATAGCTAGCTGGCGATCGGGATTAATATCGAAAGGCCGTGCTGAGAACGTCCAGTCTCCTTGTTTCAAGTCAACAGTTGACTTTTGATACCACAAACTGTTGCCCGAATCAAAAATCGGCGCAGGGCGCATCTGGAGCGTATCGACGGAGCGAACGAAGCCAAAGTTGCGCCAATGCCTGTCTGTATTTGCGATTATCGCGTCGCACACGATCATTTGGGATAGCGCTAGACGCGCTTCTTCCTCATCGCCGGTCCATCGGCCTGCGTATCGCGCAAACCTGTCATACGTCGACGCGCCCCGCGTGTTGCCGATGCCGTTTTTTACATAGACCGCTGGGATATATTCCTCATGTGCCCCCAAAAAACAGGGGCACATGCAGGCGGCCCTATCGCTTACGCGCGTAATCTCATAGGCTACGAAAGCGCCGGCATCCAACAGGCGGCGATACAGTGCCGTTGCAACGGCCTCGTTATACGGTCTTTGATCATCGAAACCGCATCCTTTTATCAAGACGCGCATCCCGTCCTTAATACCCCATCGCTTGGGCAACTCTCCTTCAGATGTGTTATCGGGAGAGTCAAGGCCGATTGCTCCAAGCCATTCATCCCATCGATTGGAATCGGCTCCTTCAAAGTCGTTATCAAAGTAGTTGATCGCATCCCATGAAAGGGCGCTCTGGTCTTCTGGGCGCAACCAATAGCAGTCGGAAAGGGACAGTCCGAGATTACGTACGGGCAAGCCCGATGCATCCGTAAGGCCGAACTCGTCAAGCTTGCGCATCAGGCCAGGTCTGGTATTGGGGACCGATCGATGCCGCCACCAGTCGTTGAACTCCCGTGTCTTGATCGTGTCATTTGAGGTTATGGTTCCAAATGGCATCCGCGCAGGATCGACTATCTCCAGAACGGACAAGGGGTTATTTCTCCGGTCATCGTAGTCAATGCGTGCAATTTCATGCTGAGCAGACATGAGCGTGAATTGTTTTTTTCTCAAGAGGGAAGATGCGCCAGAGCTACCGCGGCGATACGCTTCGATTGACGAAACATCAATCATGCGTCGTCCCTCAACCAGCGTTCCCTTCAGCAGTCCGGCACTGAGGAGCTGCGAAATGCGCGCCTTGGTGACCTTAAGCTCACGAGCCGCCTCTGCCATCGATACGAAAGAAATGTCATCATGCATCGTCTACCTCGTTAAATGTAATTAGAAAATATACGCAATCAAACTATATCACTATTTAACGAGGTTAATATATTTATAGCAATATAGCATTGCAGCAATGTGGTCGCCTTACTACCTGTCCTCCGTTTACCCTACTGTTTCTGCCGTTCGCATCTGAGAGCGCCAAACGCCTTCAGATGTGGGTGCAGCTGTCTGCGAATTGTTCGATATGGAATGTTCTGAGAATGGAGAAGGGTTCCTCGGACTGCTCCGAGCGGAGGTATTCGTCATGACGCAAAGTGCGTTGCGTTCTCAAAAGTACAACATCCTTGTCGATATCATGTGGTATCATAGCCCGGCGTATTTGTTGCCCGAGTGGCGGAATGGCAGACGCAGGGGACTCAAAATCCTCCGCTGGCGACAGCGTGTGAGTTCGAATCTCACCTCGGGCACCATTCCTGTTTGGTGGAGCTTGGCCTTGTGCGATCGGCGGTTTCGTGCCGAACTCACGCGAGTGCCCGAGCGTCAAGCGAACAGGCCTGCGGCCTGTTCGTAGCGAGGTCGCGAGAGCGCAAGCTCGAGCGGTGCGGGCGCCGCAAGGCGCACGCTTCGAATCTCACCTCGGGCACCATATATCTGCATATTCTCGTGATGAATGCATGAAGCCCCCGTGTTTTGTGATAAACTTCACGAGTCGCTGGGTTTTCCAGCCATGGAAGCGGGACCCGAGGGTCCCCACCTTTCGGCGCCATTGCGGTAGCTGTCTGGTCGTACAACTGAGTTGCCTGTGTTCGCCCCTGTGGCCGCACGACTGCAAAGAAGCTGTTCGCCCGGATACCGCCATGGTTCCGGGTTTTTTGTTCGAGATGCAAAAGGAGGTAAGGACATAGCTAAGTCTGATGACACCCGCATCAACGATGAGATCACCGCTTCGCGCGTTCGTCTCATTGGTGTGGACGGCTCGCAGCTGGGACTGTTCGCCACGCGTGACGCGCAACGCATCGCCGATGACCAGAACCTCGACTTGGTGGAAATCGCGCCCAATGCCGATCCGCCGGTGTGTAAGGTTATGGACTATGGCAAGTTCAAGTACCAGCAGGCCATGAAGGCCAAACAGGCTCGTAAGAACCAGTCCAAGATCGAGGTCAAGGAAATGAAATTCCGTCCGAAGATCGATGTGGGCGATTACGAGACCAAGAAGGGCCACGTTCTGCGTTTCCTCAAGAAGGGCGCACGCGTCAAGATCACCATCATGTTCCGCGGCCGTGAAATGGCCCATCCGGAGCAGGGTCTTAACGTTCTCGAGCGCCTCGCAGAGGATCTCAAGCCGTACGCTACGGTCGAATCCCAGCCCAAACTGGAAGGCCGTAACATGCTCATGCTTCTCGCCCCCATCAAGGGAGCCTTCGACAACGAGGGCGCTGGCGAGCCGAGCGATAAGTAGTAGTTTCCTAGGTAATAGAAGGAGTTTGCAATGCCTAAGATGAAGACCCACAGCGGCAGCAAGAAGCGTTTCCGCCGCAGCGGCACGGGCAAGATCATGCGTGCCAAGGCTTACAAGAGCCACATCCTGTCCAAGAAGACCACCAAGCGTAAGCGCGGCTTCCGTCAGGAGACCGAGCTCGCCGCCGCCGACGCCAAGGTCATCAACGCCCGCCTCGCCGGTCGTTAATCCCCGTTTTTCCCACTATCTGTTTTAGGAGTTGATTAACTATGGCACGTGTGAAGCGCGCTGTGAACGCCAAGAAGAAGCGCCGTGTTGTCCTGAGCCGCGCAAAGGGTTACTACGGTCAGGCATCCCGTTCTTATAAGTACGCCAAAGAGCAGGTCCAGCACTCCCTCCAGTACCAGTACCGCGATCGCCGCAACAAGAAGCGCGAGATCCGCAGCCTCTGGATCACCCGTATTAACGCTGCTGCCCGCATGAACGACATTTCCTACTCCCAGTTCATGCACGGCCTGAAGCTCGCCGGCATCGAGCTCGACCGCAAGGTCCTCGCTCAGATGGCCTACGAGGACATCGAGTCGTTCAACGAGCTCGCAGCCATCGCCAAGAAGGCGCTCGAGGCCTAAGTCTCATATCAATACCCGTTGGGTTTGCAAGCGAGGTGTCTTCGGACGCCTCGCTTTTTGTATACCGATATCTGTGGATTGGTGACCGCGTATCACTTATGCATCCGCATGGCATTTATGCACCCGCGCGGCACTGATGCATCCACACGGCATTTATCTTCCATTGCGGTTGCTTATGATTTTCTGCGTTTTGGAGATTTCAAAGCGCATCAATTCATAGGTAATAGAGCAGTAGACGTAGAGTAATAGACGTGAATGCTGCATAAAGATGTATGTTCGTCGCTGTTGCCTATGGTTTCTGGCAGTCGCCTATGCTCTCTGGCTGTTGCCTATGGTTTTCTCCCTTTTGACGGCCTCAAAGTGCATTAATTCATAGGCAACGCAACTTTGATGTAGGGATTGACCGTTCAGATAAGGCCGGCTTCGAATTCAATGTCGCTCGAAACGCATGGGCAATAGCGTTTGACTTCGCAATTCAGCGACTAAAAATTATTTTTCTGGCGTTGAAGGACATGTATATGGACGAATCCGAATCGGGGAGATCTTTGGCCTTTCAATTCGGACAGTCCGTATATCTGGTTAAAAGAGCAGCTAGACGGGTATATCAGAAACGGGTGACGGCAAGTCGGGAAGATCTCCGAACCAATCAATTGTGTAAGAGTCGTGGAGAGCGAGAAAGTCGCCCGGGGGGCGGGGTTTCTCTGGCATTATATCTCCTTGCCGCGCGGCCCCACGGGGACCGCGGCGGGTACCTTGAGAACCGGATACCGCGAAGAGACGGAAGAGAGAGGCAGGCCCATCCGATGGGATGGAGCCAGCAGTCGAATGTATCGAAGAGTCGAGCGTAAGGTCTGATAATCATACGTCAGGCCCCGTTCAATTCACCTTTACTCCAGACT